>JOEL01000003.1 GCA_000720995.1 Streptomyces celluloflavus | reverse complement strand
CTTTCAGCGCCGATGGTACTGCAGAGGGGACTCTGTGGGAGAGTAGGACGCCGCCGAACAAATTTTAAGCTCCGGTCTTTGAACCTTTTGGTTCAGAGACCGGAGCTTTTTTGCGTTTTGCGGAACAAGGACCCGCGGCGTGGCGCGGCCGGCGGTGCAGGTAAGGTCAGGGGGCATCATCGGCATATTTCCCACAGGAGGCTTCCGCGTGGAGGTCCAGGAGACGCGGGTCCAGACGGATCGCGTCCTCACCATCCCGAACATTCTGAGCATGGCCCGCCTGATTGGCGTGCCGGTGTTCTTGTGGTTGATCCTGTGGCCGAAATTCGGTGGCCCCCAGGCAGATGGCTGGGCGCTCCTGGTCCTCGCGCTGAGCGGCGTCAGCGACTATCTGGACGGCAAGCTCGCTCGCCGCTGGAATCAGATCAGCAGCCTGGGGCGCATCCTCGACCCGGCGGCCGACCGGCTGTATATCCTCTCCACCCTCGTTGGCCTCACCTGGCGCGAGATCCTGCCGATCTGGCTCACTGCGGCGCTGCTGGCCCGTGAACTGATGCTGCTGATCGCGGTCGGTTTCCTCGGACGGCACGGCTACGGCCCTCCCCAGGTGAACTTCCTGGGCAAAGCGGCTACGTTCAACTTGATGTATGCCTTCCCGTTGCTCCTCCTGAGCGACGGAAGTGGCTGGCTTCACAGTCTCGCTGCTATTTTCGGATGGGCGTTCGCCGGATGGGGTACGGCGCTCTACTGGTGGGCAGGGATCCTCTACGTGGTCCAGGTCCGCCGGATCATCAGGGCGGACACCACGGCCGACTGAGCTCGCCGAACCAGCAGATTCATGCCAAGGCCCGGCGCCCGTACGTGAGAACAGTGGGCGATCTGGACGGGTGGTGAAGTCGGCAAGACCGTCGTCTCTTAGAGGAGGACGCTTCCGACATGAAGGCCGTTGTGATGGCCGGCGGCGAAGGCACACGCCTTCGCCCCATGACGTCCAGTATGCCCAAGCCGCTTCTCCCGGTAGCCAATCGGCCGATCATGGAGCACGTGCTGAGGCTGCTGAAACGGCATGGTCTCCATGAGACCGTCGTGACCGTGCAATTCCTTGCCTCGCTCGTTCGCAACTATTTCGGCGACGGGGAAGAGCTCGGAATGGAGCTCACGTACGCGAACGAAGAAAAGCCGCTGGGTACCGCGGGCAGCGTGAAGAATGCTGAGGAAGCGCTCAAGGATGATGCCTTCCTTGTCATCTCCGGTGATGCGCTCACCGACTTTGATCTGACCGATCTGATCCGATTCCACAAGGAAAAGGGCGCCCTCGTCACCGTCTGCCTCACGCGGGTTCCTAATCCGCTGGAGTTCGGCATCACCATCGTCGACGAGGGCGGCAAGGTCGAGCGGTTCCTGGAAAAGCCGACGTGGGGCCAGGTGTTCTCGGACACCGTCAACACCGGGATCTACGTGATGGAGCCCGAGGTCTTCGACTACGTTCAGCCCGATGTCTCGGTGGACTGGTCCGGTGATGTCTTTCCGCAGCTCATGAAGGAAGGCAAGCCGATCTACGGCTATATCGCCGAGGGCTACTGGGAAGACGTGGGCACGCACGAGAGCTATGTGAAGGCTCAGGCGGACGTGCTCGAAGGAAAGGTCGACGTCGATATAGACGGCTTCGAGATCTCGCCCGGAGTCTGGGTCGCCGAGGGCGCCGAGGTCCATCCGGACGCGGTACTCCGCGGCCCCTTGTACATCGGTGACTACGCCAAGGTCGAGGCGGATGTGGAGATCCGCGAGCACACGGTCATCGGCTCCAACGTCGTCGTGAAGAGCGGTGCCTTTCTCCACCGGGCCGTGGTGCACGACAATGTGTACCTCGGGCAGCACAGCAATCTGCGCGGCTGTGTGATCGGCAAAAACACCGACATCATGCGGGCCGCCCGGATCGAGGACGGTGCCGTCATCGGTGACGAATGCCTTGTCGGTGAGGAGTCGATCGTCCAAGGCAATGTGCGGGTCTATCCGTTCAAGACCATCGAGGCCGGCGCGTTCGTCAACACCTCGGTGATCTGGGAGTCCCGAGGCCAGGCGCATCTGTTCGGCGCCCGCGGGGTGTCGGGGATCCTCAACGTCGAGATCACGCCGGAACTCGCCGTCCGGCTCGCGGGCGCATATGCCACCACGCTCAAGAAGGGCGCGACGGTCACCACCGCGCGCGACCACTCCCGTGGCGCACGGGCGCTCAAGCGCGCGGTGATCTCCGCACTACAGGCCAGCGCCATCGACGTACGCGACCTGGAGAACGTCCCGCTGCCCGTCGCCCGCCAGCAGACCGCCCGTGGCAGTGCCGGCGGGATCATGGTGCGGACGACCCCCGGCGTGCCGGACTCCGTCGACATCATGTTCTTCGACGAGCGCGGCGCGGATCTCTCCCAGGCCGGGCAGCGCAAGCTCGACCGGGTCTACGCGCGCCAGGAGTACCGGCGCGCCTTCCCCGGCGAGATCGGTGATCTGCACTTCCCGTCCAGCGTTTTCGACTCGTACACCGGGTCGCTGCTGCGGGCCGTGGACACCACCGGCATCGGCGAGTCCGGACTGAAAGTTGTCGTGGACGCGTCCAACGGCAGTGCTGGTCTGGTCCTGCCCAGCCTGTTGGGGCGGCTCGGCGTCGATTCCCTGACCATCAACCCCGGTCTCGACGAATCCCGGCCGACCGAGACCGCCGATGCCCGGCGCTCCGGGCTCGTCCGGCTCGGCGAGATCGTGGCCTCGGCGCGGGCCGCGTTCGGGGTGCGTTTCGACCCCGTCGGCGAGCGGCTGTCCCTGGTGGACGAGCGCGGCCGGATCATCGAGGACGACCGCGCGCTGCTGGTCATGCTGGATCTGGTGGCCGCCGAGCGGCGCAGCGGCCGGGTGGCGCTGCCGGTGACGACGACCCGGATCGCCGAGCAGGTAGCGGCGTACCACGGGACCCAGGTGGAGTGGACGACCACGTCGCCCGACGACCTGACCAGGGTCGGACGGGCGGAGACCACGGTCTTCGGCGGCGATGGCCGGGGCGGCTTCATCGTCCCGGAGTTCAGCAGTGTCTTCGACGGTTCCGCCGCGTTCGTCCGGCTGATCGGGCTGGTGGCCCGTACGCAGCTCACCCTCAGCCAGATCGACGCGCGGATTCCGCGGGCGCATGTGCTGCGCAGGGATCTGCCGACGCCGTGGGCGGTCAAGGGTCTTGTCATGCGGCATGTGGTCGAGGCGGCGGGCGAACGGGAGGTGGACACCACCGACGGCGTGCGGGTCGTGGAGACCGACGGCCGCTGGGTGCTGGTGCTGCCCGATCCGGCCGAGGCGGTCACGCATCTGTGGGCGGAAGGGCCGGACGACGCCTCCGCCCAGCAACTGCTGGACGAGTGGTCCGCGGTGGTCGACGGCGCCGGCCGCTGAGCCGGACCCCACCGGCGTGCCCTGCGGGGTACGCCGGTGGGGCCGTTGGGAGAGTGCGCCGCCGACGTGCGACGATGTGCGGCATGTCGCAGCAGCCCCCCGACCGGAGCAGTCTCAAGAAGCCGGCTGCGCGCCCCGATGCGTCCATGTCGCTGCTGACCAACGTGATGGACCACAGCCTCGACGACGGATACGCCGAGGCCGCCGCGCGCCAGTCCGAGGCGGGCGTGCGCGGTCTGCCGCGTACCCTGCGGGCGAAGTTGGGCCTGGCGGCCGGTCTGGTGCTGGCGGCGATCGTCGTCACGGTCGGCGCGGCGCAGGCGCAGGTGGCCGCGCCGACGCTGGCCAAGGAGCGCGAAGAGCTGATCAACCGCATCCAGAAGGGCACCGGCGCGGCGGACAAGCAGCAGCAGCGGGTGGATGCGACGCGGGACGCCGTCGGCACGATGCAGCGCGATGCGCTCGAGAAGCACGGCAACGACAAGGCGGAGCTGCTGGCGCTGCTGGCCGGTTCGACCCAAGTCACCGGGCCCGGTGTGAAACTCGTCGTGGACGACGCCAAGGAGGCCGGCAGCGGCAGTGGCGGGCCGCGGGGGAGCAGTAGCTTCACGGACACCGGCCGGGTACGCGACCGGGATATGCAGCGCATCGTCAACGGCCTCTGGGCGTCCGGTGCGGAGGCCATCTCCGTCAATGGGCAGCGGCTCACGTCACTCTCGGCGATCAGAGCCGCGGGAGACGCCATACTGGTCGACAACAAGCCGCTGGTGCCGCCCTATACGGTGCTGGCAGTGGGGGACGGGCAGCGGCTCAGCACCGCGTTCCAGGACAGCGCCGACGGTCAGTATCTGCACGTCTTGCAGGAGAACTACGGCGTACGCACCAAGATTTCCGTCGAGCACGAGGTCACACTGCCGCCCGCCCCCAGTTTGATCGTACGCACAGCAAAACCGCAGGCCGGTGCCGCGAAGGCGGACGGCACCGACACAGGGAAGGGCACTTCGTGATCGCCGTACTGGGCCTCATCGTGGGAGTCGTGGTCGGACTTGTGGTCCGACCCGTGGTGCCGACGGTGGTCGAGCCCTACTTGCCGATCGCTGTCATCGCGGCGCTGGACGCCGTGTTCGGCGGTCTGCGCGCGATGCTGGACGGCATCTTCGACGACAAGGTCTTCGTCGTCTCCTTCCTGTCGAATGTCGTCGTCGCCGCGCTCATCGTCTTCCTCGGCGACAAGTTGGGCGTCGGCGCCCAACTCTCCACCGGTGTCGTCGTGGTGCTCGGTATCCGGATCTTCTCCAACGCTGCCGCGATCCGCCGGCACGTCTTCAGGGCGTGAGGCGGATGGTGACGGACGGGAACCCGGAGCCGGCGAGACAGCCGGAGCCACCACAGGGCCACGGCCCGGCCGGCCGCAGGCCGATGCCTCCCGAGAACCGGGCCGTCCCGGGACGGCCCGGACCGGGGGAGAGCGCACCCGCGTGGGGGCCGGGCGGCGAACCGGCGGCCTCGGTCCCGTCGGCGGGTGACACCGCCCCGGGGACGGCTGCGGACGACGGCACTCCGGGGCGTGCGGAGACGGGGCGGCAGCGGCTGGTGGCGAGTCTGTGGCCGCCGCGGCTGACCCGGGCCCAACTGATCGTTGCGTTGCTCCTGTTCATTCTCGGCCTCGGCCTGGCGATTCAGGTACGTTCCACGAGTGACAGCAGTGCGCTGCGGGGTGCGCGCCAGGAGGACCTGGTGCGCATTCTGGACGAGCTGGACAACCGTTCGCAGCGGTTGACGGACGAAGAGCGGCGCCTGGAAGGGCAGAAGACCGAGCTGGAGAACAGCTCGGACCAGGCCGAGGAGGCCCGTAAACAGACCGTGGAGAAGGAACAGCAGCTGGGCGTGCTGGCCGGGACCGTCGCGGCCCAAGGGCCCGGTATCAACCTGACCATCGACGACAGCGCGCATTCCGTCGAGGCGGACAAGCTCCTGGACACCATTCAGGAGCTGCGAGCGGCCGGCGCCGAGGCGATTCAGGTCAATGACGTACGTATCGTCGCCAACACCTACCTCTCGGATTCCGGGAACGGGGTGGAGATCGACGGCAAGCGGGTCGGCCAGCCGTACCGTTTCAAGGTCATCGGTAAGCCGGAGGATCTGGAGCCGGCGCTGAACATCCCCGGCGGGGTGGTTCAGACACTGGAAAAGGAGCAGGCCAAGGTGTCTGTGACCCGTGAGGGGAAGATCATCGTGAATGCCTTGCGAGAGGCGAAGCGGCCTGACTACGCTCGGTCGTCATCGCAGTGAGGCGTAAACGTATGGCGAAGTCCCAGGTAGGGCATGAGGTAGCGGGGGGTCGTCGCATCGTGCGTGTGGTGCGTGGTGGAAACTGTCTGGAGGCCACGGACGTTCACAGGATGTCCGGGTGGGCCGGTGTGTGTATCGAGGGTTCGTCCTGCCCCACGGGCGGGTCTGTTTCGTTCAAGGGGAATCGCCCGTGAAGTTGTTTGCAAAGCTGTTCGGCAAGAGCGCACGCCAGGAGGGCGGCAGCGGCTCGGCGCGGCACCGCGCCTCGCGCCAGCCCGAGGAGAGCGGTTCGAGCGAGGAGCGTCCGCTCTTCCGCGACGAGGTCGGAGGTCCGTCCGGTGATCTTTCCGGGGGACGCGGCGCGGGTTCTGTTGACCCCTCCGGCTCCGGCCGCATAGGTTCCGAGGCACCATCAACCGCACGCATGGGCGGAGGATCGGCCTTGCCGGTTTGTACGAGGTGTGGGCACCGGAACCCTGAGGCGAGCCGGTTCTGCTCCAATTGTGGTGCGCCGCTGCGTCCGGGTGTCCAGGCGGAGCGCGCGTCCGAGACGACCTCGACCATCTCCATTTCGGGGCTGGAAGCCTATGACGCGGAGACGACGGGGCAGAATCTGACGCCGTCGCTGTCGCCCGAGGCGCAGGCGGCCGTCGACGCCCTCCCGCTGGGTTCGGCGCTGCTGGTCGTCCGCCGGGGTCCGAACTCCGGCAGCCGTTTCCTGCTGGACGGGGAGCTGACGACGGCGGGCCGTCATCCGCAGAGCGACATCTTCCTCGACGATGTGACGGTCTCGCGGCGCCATGTGGAGTTCCGCCGCGGTCAGGACGGTCTCTTCACGGTCGCCGACGTCGGCAGCCTCAACGGCACCTACGTCAACCGTGAGCGGATCGACTCGGTCGCGCTCGCCAACGGGGACGAGGTCCAGATCGGCAAGTACCGGCTGGTCTTCTACGCGAGCCAGCGAGGCGTCGGTATCTGACCGGCAGGGAAGGCTTATGCGCCACACACCGACAGGCGGTGCCGGTTCCACCGGCGCCGCCTCCTCGGGCGGCAAGCCGGTGAGCATCGGTACGGTGCTCACCCAGCTGCGTGAGGAATTCCCCGAGGTCACCATCTCCAAGATCCGGTTCCTGGAGGCCGAGGGACTCGTCGAGCCGAAGCGCACGCCCGCCGGGTACCGCAAATTCACCGCGGAGGACGTCGAGCGGCTGGCGAACGTCCTGCGGATGCAGCGGGACCACTATCTGCCGCTCAAGGTCATCCGGGAGCATCTGGACGCCCTGGCGCGCGGTGAGCAGGTGCAGCTGCCGGCTCCCGCCGCACCCTCCCGGGATCTCGTCGAGGGCATGCACGGACCGGACGAGGAGCGGCCCACGGCGGCACGGATCGGCCGGGCGGAGCTGCTGGCCGCCGCCGAGGTGGAAGAGGCGGCACTCGCCGACTGGGAGTCGTACGGTCTCATCGTCCCCGATGCGGACGGCTCGTACGACATCGAGGCCGTCACGATCGCCCGGCTCGTCACGGATCTGGGCCGTTTCGGGCTCGAACCCCGGCATCTGCGCGCCGTGAAAGCGGCCGCGGAGCGTGAGGCCGGCCTGGTCGAACAGGTTGTGGCACCCCTTCGGCGGCACCGTAATCCGCAGACCAGGGCCCATGCCGAGGCCACCGCCAGGGAGCTGGCCACGCTGTCCGTACGGCTCCATGCGGCACTGCTCCAGACCGCATTGCGGGTCCGCCTCCCATGAGCAAACGAGTGCCCGACTACCCAAACCGGCCGGGCACGTCCTAGGGTTGCTGTGTGAACGAGCTCGACGTCGTGGGTGTCCGGGTGGAAATGCCTTCCAGCCAACCGATCGTGCTCCTGCGGGAGGTGGGAGGCGATCGTTACTTGCCCATTTGGATCGGGCCGGGGGAGGCCACCGCCATCGCCTTCGCCCAGCAGGGCATGGTCCCTGCCAGGCCGCTGACGCATGACCTTTTCAAGGATGTGCTGGAGGCGGTGGGCCAGGAGCTGACGCAGGTCCGCATCACGGATCTGCGCGAGGGGGTGTTCTATGCCGAGCTGGTCTTCGCCAGCGGTGTGGAGGTCAGTGCGCGGCCGTCCGACGCCATAGCGCTGGCGCTGCGTACCGGAACGCCGATCTTCGGTACGGACGGTGTGCTGGACGACGCGGGAATCGCGATCCCGGACGAGCAGGAGGACGAGGTGGAGAAGTTCCGTGAGTTCCTCGACCAGATCTCGCCCGAGGACTTCGGGACCAACAGTCAGTGACTCCGGCCAGCGGAGCGTCTGGTTCCGGCCAACCTGCTACACCTTCCCCGCGCCAGGTCACGAGAAACCACTCGTAGGGTGATTATCACTCGGCGTGGCGAGCGCGGCGATCGTTGACGCACTCCGAGCCACTGCATACCTTCGATAGGCAGGTCCCGTCCGGGACGTGGAGGACGGAGGGCGGCGTGGCAATCACCGGCGACGGCAGGGCGGCGGAAGAGGCGTTGCCGTTCCACTCGGGTGCGGCGGCGAACCGTACACCGGCGCAGGTCGCCGCGGTGTCGGGGGATCGCGAGACGCAGACCATCGGCTACCGCGGTCCGACCGCGTGCGCGGCGGCGGGCATCACCTACCGGCAGCTCGACTACTGGGCGCGTACGGGCCTGGTGGAGCCGAGCGTCCGGCCGGCGTACGGCTCCGGAACCCAGCGGCTCTACAGCTTCCGGGACGTCGTCGTCCTGAAGATCGTCAAGCGGCTGCTGGACACCGGGGTGTCGTTGCAGAACATCCGCACCGCCGTGCAGCACCTGCGCACCCGCGAGCTCGCCGATCTGACGCGGATGACGCTGATGAGCGATGGCGCGACGGTCTACGAGTGCACCTCGCCGGACCAGGTCGTGAATCTGCTCCAGGGGGGCCAGGGCGTCTTCGGGATCGCCGTCGGCGTGGTGTGGCGGGACGTGGAGAACGCCCTGTCACAGCTGCACGGTGAGCGCGTGGACACCGGTGAGACGCTGATCGGGAAGAACCCGCACGACGAGCTGGCGCGGCGGCGCAACCGGGCGGTCTGAGCGCCTCCGAAGCGGTCCGCGGCCCGGCACCGGGCCCGTTGTCAGTGGTATGCGGCAGCATCGGTGGTGTGAGACGTGCGCCGACGATCCTGCATCTGGACATGGATGCGTTCTTCGCGGCCGCCGAGCAGGCGGCCAAGCCGAGCCTGCGCGGGAAGCCCGTGGTGGTCGGCGGCATCGGGCCGCGCGGGGTGGTCTCCACGGCGTCGTACGAGGCGCGGGTCTTCGGTGTCCGGTCGGCCATGCCGACGGCCCAGGCGCGCCGGCTGTGTCCGAACGCCGCCTACCTCAGTCCACGCTTCACCGTCTACCGCAAGGTGAGCGAGACCGTGATGGAGCTGCTGCACGCGCTGTCGCCGCTGGTGGAGCCGCTGAGCCTGGACGAGGCGTTCGTGGACCTGGAGGCCGGCGGGGTCGAGGCCGAGACCGCGGCGGTACGGGCAGTGGGGGAGCAGTTGCGGCGCGATATCCGGCGGTCCACGGGCCTGACGGGGTCGGTGGGGCTCGCGGGGGCCAAGATGCTGGCGAAGATCGCGTCGGAGGCGGCCAAGCCGGACGGGCTGGTGGTGATCGAGCCCGGTACCGAACGGGAGCTGCTGGGGCCGATGCCGACGCGGACGCTGCCCGGGGTGGGGCCCGCGACGGCCGAGGCGCTGCGCCGGGCCGGGATCACGACGGTCGCGGAGACGGCGGAGGCCGGCGAGGCCGAGCTGGTGCGGCTGCTGGGCAGATCGCACGGCGCAGGGCTGTACGCGATGGCGCTGGGCCGGGACGACCGCCCGGTGGTGGCCGACCGGGACGCGAAATCCGTCTCCGTCGAGGACACCTTCGAGGTCGATCTGACCGACCGGACGCGGGTACGGACCGAGGTGGTGCGGCTGGCCGACCGGTGCGTGGAGCGGCTGCGGGCGGCCGGGCGCTCCGGACGCACGGTGGTGATCAAGGTCCGTAACTACGATTTCTCGACGCTGACGCGCTCCGAGACGCTGCGCGGGCCCACCGACGACCCCGCGGTGGTGCGGGAGGCCGCCGCCCGGCTGCTGGAGACGGTGGACACCACCGGCGGGGTGCGGCTGCTGGGGGTCGGGGTGAGCGGGCTGGCCGACTACACGCAGGAGGACCTGTTCGCCCAGCTGGCGACCGAGCGGGAGGCCGAGGAGACGGCGAAGGCGCCGCCGGTGCCGGTCGCCGGGAGCGGGGGCGAGCGGGCCGGGGAGGAGCGGCCGCGGCACTGGTATCCGGGAGCGGATGTCGTGCACGACGACTATGGCGCCGGGTGGGTGCAGGGGAGCGGGGTGGGGCGGGTGACCGTGCGTTTCGAACAGCCGTGGTCGGCGCCGGGGCGGGTGCGGACCTTCGCCGTCGAGGATCCGGCGCTGCGGCCGGGGGAGCCGCTGCCGCTGGTGGGCGGGGCGCCGTCGGAGGGTCAGTCCGGCGACCCGGCGACCCGGCCGAGATCCTCGCCGGGGGAGGGGGAGCGGGCGTCGGACACCGGGGCGGAGATATCCAGCCGGTAGTGGTGGTAGAGCTGGAGCTCCTGCTCCGGCGAGAGATGCCGGCCCACGCCGAAGTCCGGGGCGTCCTTGATCAGCTTGCGGTCGTACGGGACGCGCAGGCCCTCGACGGCCAGTTCGCTCGGCTCCAGGGGGACGAACGCGTCCCGGCTGAAGAGGCCGGTGCGTACCGCCGCCCACTCCGGTTCCCCGGTGGCGTCGTCGAGATAGACCTCGTCCACGGTGCCGATCTTGGCGCCGTTCCGGTCGAATGCCTTGCGGCCGATCAGGCTCCGTGGATCGATATCGGTTTGCACGGTCCCTCCAACTGGTCGCAACTGCCGTGTGACAACTACCAAACGGCACATTTCATGCCCCGGCCACTCGAGGGATCCCCCAGATGGGGCGCTGGTAGGCTGGCGAATGGCTGTAGACCCCATGCGGGAGAGTCCTCCGTCGGCAGCGACAGGGGGACGCCGAAGGAGCAAATCCTCCCCGGAATCTCTCAGGCACACGTACCGCATGGACGAGGTCACTCTGGAAAGCAGGGCGGGCCACGGGCGGACACCATGCCGGAACCCTTCCTCACCGACGGTGAAAGCCGGGTCGCCGCGGGCGGTCCGGTGAAGCTCTCAGGTTGAGATGACAGAGGGGGAGGCCGTCCGGGCACCAGCGCCTTGGTGCCCCTCGTAGGTCGCATTGACCAGGAGGCCCCCGCAGATGACCACCAATCGCATCTCCCTGCACGAGCTGGAGCGCGGTACCCCCTTCGAGCGCCGGCACATCGGTCCCGACCGCGAGGCGCAGGCGAAGATGCTCGCGCAGGTCGGATTCGGATCGCTGGACGAGCTCACCGACACCGCCGTACCGGACGTGATCAAGAGCGCGGAGGCGCTGGGCCTGCCGCAGGCGCGTTCCGAGGCCGAGGTCCTGGACGAGCTGCGCGGCCTCGCGGACCGCAACCAGGTCCTGGCCTCCATGATCGGACTCGGTTACTACGGCACGTTCACGCCGCCGGTGATCCTGCGCAACGTCATGGAGAACCCCTCCTGGTACACGGCGTACACGCCCTACCAGCCGGAGATCTCGCAGGGCCGCCTGGAGGCGCTGCTGAACTTCCAGACCATGGTCGCCGACCTGACCGGACTGCCCACCTCCGGCGCCTCCCTGCTCGACGAGGGCACCGCGGCGGCCGAGGCGATGGCGCTCTCCCGCCGTGTCGGCAAGGTCAAGCAGGGCGTCTTCCTGGTCGACGCCGACTGTCTGCCGCAGACCGTCGCCGTGCTCAAGACCCGCGCCGAGCCGACCGGCGTCGAGGTCGTCGTCACCGATCTGACGGACGGCATTCCCGCCGAGATCGCGGACCGCGGCGTCTTCGGCGTGCTGCTCCAGTACCCCGGTGCCTCCGGAGCGGTACGCGACCCGCGCGCCGTCATCGCGCAGGCCCATGAGCTGGGCGCGGTGGTCACCGTCGCCGCCGACCTGCTGGCGCTGACGCTGCTGACCTCGCCCGGGGAGCTCGGCGCGGACATCGCCGTCGGAACCACCCAGCGCTTCGGCGTCCCGATGGGCTTCGGCGGACCGCACGCCGGGTTCATGGCCGTCCGCGAGGCGTTCGCCCGCAGCCTGCCGGGCCGTCTGGTGGGGGTCTCCGTCGACGCCGACGGCAACAAGGCGTACCGCCTGGCCCTCCAGACCCGTGAGCAGCACATCCGCCGGGAGAAGGCCACCAGCAACATCTGCACCGCGCAGGTGCTGCTCGCCGTCATGGCGGGCATGTACGCGGTCTACCACGGCCCCGACGGTCTCGCCGCCATCGCGCGGCGCACCCACCGCTACGCCACCGTCCTCGCCGAGGGGCTGCGGGCCGGCGGTGTGGAGATCGTGCACGGTGCGTACTTCGACACGCTCACGGCGCGGGTGCCGGGCCGGGCCGCCCAGGTCGTCGCCGCCGCCCGCGAGGCCGGTATCAACCTCCGGCAGGTCGACGCCGACCTGGTCGGCATCGCCTGCGACGAGACGACCGGACGGGCGCAGCTGGCCGGCGTCTGGCGCGCCTTCGGCGTCGAGGGCGATGTCGAGCAGCTGGACGGGGCCGCCGGCGAGGTGCTGGCGCAGGCGCTGCTGCGCACCGACGACTACCTCACGCACCCGGTCTTCCACCAGCACCGCTCGGAGACCGCGATGCTGCGCTATCTGCGCCGGCTCGCCGACCGGGACTACGCGCTGGACCGCGGCATGATCCCGCTCGGTTCCTGCACGATGAAGCTGAACGCCACCACGGAGATGGAGCCGGTCACCTGGCCCGAGTTCGGGCAGCTGCACCCGTTCGCGCCGGCCGGCCAGGCACAGGGCTACCTGACGCTGATTCAGGAGCTGGAGGAGCGGCTGGCCACGGTCACCGGCTACGACAAGGTCTCCATCCAGCCGAACGCCGGCTCCCAGGGTGAGCTCGCGGGCCTGCTGGCCGTCCGCGCCTACCACCGGGCCAACGGCGACGACCAGCGCACCGTCTGCCTGATCCCGTCCTCCGCGCACGGCACCAACGCCGCCAGCGCCGTGATGGCCGGGATGAAGGTCGTCGTCGTCAAGACCGGTGAGGACGGCGAGGTCGACACCGACGATCTGCACGCCAAGATCGACAAGCACCGCGACGAACTCGCGGTCCTCATGGTCACCTACCCCTCCACGCACGGCGTCTTCGAGGAGCACATCACCCAGATCTGCGCCGCCGTGCACGACGCCGGCGGCCAGGTCTACGTCGACGGCGCGAACCTCAACGCGCTGGTCGGGCTCGCCGAACCGGGCAAGTTCGGCGGCGATGTCTCGCATCTGAACCTGCACAAGACCTTCTGCATCCCGCACGGCGGCGGCGGCCCCGGTGTCGGTCCGGTCGGTGTCCGCGCCCATCTGGCGCCGTACCTCCCCAACCACCCCCTCCAGCCCACCGCCGGGCCGGAGACGGGCATCGGTCCGGTCTCGGCCGCGCCCTGGGGCTCGGCCGGAATCCTGCCGATCTCCTGGGCGTACGTCCGTCTGATGGGCGGTGAGGGCCTCAAGCGCGCCAGCCAGGTCGCGGTGCTCAGCGCCAACTACATCGCCAAGCGGCTGGAGCCGCACTACCCGGTGCTCTACACCGGCCCCGGCGGTCTGGTCGCCCACGAGTGCATCATCGACGTCCGGCCGCTGACCAAGGCGACCGGCGTGAGCATCGACGATGTCGCCAAGCGGCTCATCGACTACGGCTTCCACGCGCCGACGATGTCCTTCCCGGTGGCCGGCACGCTGATGATCGAGCCGACCGAGAGCGAGGACCTGGACGAGCTGGACCGGTTCTGCGACGCGATGATCGCCATCCGCGCGGAGATCGAGAAGGTCGGCTCGGGGGAGTGGGACAAGGACGACAACCCGCTGCGCAACGCCCCGCACACCGCCGGCGCGCTCGGTGGCGAGTGGACGCACCCGTACACCCGCGAGGAGGCCGTCTTCCCGGCCGGTGTGGTGGCGGCGGAGAAGTACTGGCCGCCGGTGCGCCGTATCGACGGTGCCTTCGGCGACCGCAACCTCGTCTGCTCCTGCCCGCCGCTGACGGAGTACGACGGCTGACGTACCGTCACATATCGAGGGCCCTCGGCACATGTGCCGGGGGCCCTGTTGTCATGGTTGTCGTACGTGGCGTCGCGGTCAGGCGGCGCTCCCTACCCGTACGGCGCCGAGCGGCCGGTGTGGGGCGATGACCTGCCCATCCGGCAGGAGCTCACCGGTGTCCTCGAAGAGGAGGACGCCGTTGCACAGCAGGCTCCAGCCCTGCTCCGGGTGGTGGGCCACAGGGTGCGCGGCTTCCCGGTCGCTGGAGTCTGCTGACGGGCATGGCGGCTGGTGCTGACACATGGAAGTTGTCTTTCGCTGCGATGTGGTGAATGTCGGTATACGGCTCGATGAGGTGGTCATGGCCGCTCCCCCGTTTCCTGTCGGTCCCAGTGTTGCCCTACGGACGGCATTCCGCAGGGATTTCGCAGCAGCGGTACGCACTCGATAGGGACGCGTCACCCATGCGGGCGGTTGCTCCCAAATGCACCACTCCGGGAGGGGGTTGGGGGTGCCGGCGGCGAGGAGCGCCGGTGGGTGCGCGCGGCGGAGCGCCCCGCGTCCGGAGGGGGTCGCGGGGCGCTCGGCGGTGCGACGGCGTGCGCCGCGGTGGTGCTACGGGGCCGGGGCCGGCGCGGACCGGGCCGTCGGACCGAGCAGCGGTGTGGCCGTCAGGCGCAGCGCGAGCCGGGGGAGCAGATCGGCGACGCGCTGCGGGCGGTGGGCGGCGATGCCCGGCGGGGCGGGCGCCAGGGGCAGCAGCAGGTCGCCGGGGGCGGGCGTGCCGTCGGCGCCGTCCGAGGTGAGGTCGTGGTGCAGCCACAGTGTGAGCATGTACAGCTCGGGGACGGACAGCAGTCGCGGTTGGTAGGGGGTGGTGAGCAACTCGGCCTGGTGCAGGGCCTGTTCGGTCGCGTTGACGTAGGGGCCGCCGCAGAAGTGGGAGAACGTCCAGCCGTCGGCGGTCAGCCTCGCCTCGGCGGCCGCCACCGCCCGCTCCCCACCGCGGACCAGGAAGCGCCAGCCGGTCGGCCGGGTGCGCAGCGGACCGCCCGCACGGCTGACGTCGTCCCAGACATGGACGGGCAGCGGGTGGTCGGGGCTCAACGGGCCCTGGTGGTCGCGCAAGGCGGAGGTGGGTGCCTCGCGGACGGCGGTGGGCGAGCCGAGGGCGGTGAGGACGCTGCGCAGGGCGGGCGCGGGAGCGGGGGGGACATGCAGCGGCATGGTGGGTCGCCTCTCACTTCGGAGACACGGTGGAGCTGGGAAGGTGCAAACGACGCTGTCTGCGTGCGGGGTCAGAGGTCGGCCGACCGGGGCTGCGGCCCGATGGGGTCAGCCGCTGTGCCTCAGCACCGGTGAGAACACCACAACACTGGGGGCCAACTCTCTGCCTCGTCACCGAAGTTTATACGACATATGTTCTGGTGGTGTTTCGGCTAGCGGCCTTGCGGATTTCCGGCAAGACGGATTCCGGACCCGTGCCGGAGGTGGTTTCCGCCTTTTTGTGCCGGGCCTTTGCGGCGCCACCTCATATTCCCTCGCCGGTGCGGTAGGCCGGATCTCGTCGGCGATTTCCACGAGAGAAATGCCTACGGAGAGAGCCTGCGGCGTATGTCCGTGGAACGTGCCGGATTCTCCGTCCCTTCGAGCTTATCGGTACCGGCACGCCCCTGAGGCGTTATCGATCAGATTGCTGGGGCATCATCGACCGTAGCGTGTGCCCCGGCGGCGCCGGGGCGGCCCCAAGCAGCCCGTGGCCGCGGGCCGTTCACTCAGGGAAGGACCCTTCGATGGGGGAGAAGGTCGCCGCGGACGGGATCGGCCTGGCGGACCGGGAGCGTTATCGAAGAAAGCTTCACAGGTGTCTTGAGGGACTGGCGAGACTCCTGAAGGAGAAGCGGTTCGACCGGCCGAAGAATCTCATCGGGCTGGAGATAGAACTGAATCTCGCCGACGCCGACGGACTGCCGCGCATGATGAACTCGCAGGTTCTCGAACGTATCGCGAGCCGTGATTTCCAGACCGAACTCGCCCAGTGCAATCTGGAAGTCAACATCCTGCCGCACCGATTGCGCGGCCGCGTTCTGGACCAGCTCGCGGAGGAACTCCGTACCGGGCTCGCCTACGCCGACAGACAGGCGGGGGAGGTCGCCGCCCGGATCGTGATGATCGGCATTCTGCCGACCCTGAACGCCGCGGACCTCACGACCGCCAGCCTCTCCGAGATCGACCGCTATGTGCTGCTCAACGACCAGATGCGGGCGGCCCGCGGCGAGGACTTCGCGATCGACATCCAGGGCATCGAGCGGCTGGTCTCCCGCTCGTCCTCGATCGCGCCGGAGGCCGCCTGTACGTCGGTTCAGCTGCACCTCCAGGTGACGCCCGGCCGTTTCGCCGCCGTCTGGAACGCCGCGCAGGCCATCGCCGCGGTACAGGTGGCCGTCGGCGCCAACTCGCCGTTCGTCTTCGGGCGCGAGCTGTGGCGCGAGTCGCGGCCGCCGGTCTTCCAGCAGGCCACCGACACCCGGGCACCCGAACTCCAGGCCCAAGGAGTGCGCCCCCGCACCTGGTTCGGCGAACGCTGGGTGGACTCCGCGTACGACCTGTTCGAGGAGAACCTGCGCTACTTCCCGCCACTGCTGCCGATCTACGGCCCCCAGGAGCCGCTGCGGGTCCTGGACGAGGGCGGTGTGCCCGACCTGGCCGAACTCGTGCTGCACAACGGCACCGTCTACCGCTGGAACCGGCCGGTCTACGCGGTGGCCGACGGTGTCGCCCATCTGCGGGTCGAGAACCGCGTCCTGCCGGCCGGCCCCACGGTCGCCGATGTCATCGCCAACACGGCCTTCTACTACGGGCTGGTGCGGGCGCTGGCCGAGGAGCCGCGTCCCGTCTGGTCGCGGCTGCCGTTCGCCACCGCGGCCGAGAACTTCGACACGGCCTGCCGGCACGGCATCGACGCCACCCTCAACTGGCCGCGGTCCGGGCGGGGCGGGGGCGTCGCCGAGATTCCGGTGGTCCGGCTCGTACGCCAGGAACTGCTGCCGTTGGCGGCGGCGGGGCTGGACGCCTGGGGCGTCGAACCGACCGACCGGGACCACTATCTGGGCATCATCGAAGAGCGTTGTGCGCGCCGCGCGAACGGGGCGTCCTGGCAGGCCGCCGCCTATCGCCACGCGCTGCGGCAGGGCCTGGACCGGGAGGCCGCGCTCGCCGCGATGACCCGGCGCTACAGCGAGCTGATGCACACCGGGGAGCCGGTGCACACCTGGCCGGTCACCTGGGCGGTCGCGGAGCCGGGGGTACCGGGCGTGCGCCGGTCGGCCTAGCCACCCGGCCCGGCCGGCGACGCGGCGGGCCCCCGTGCTCCGCGGTCCGGAGCCGTGGGGCAAAGTGTGACGTTCCATCGCGGTGTGCTTCTCCGGGTGTCCATGGCGCGGCAGGTCCGTCGCCCGGTCGGGAGGTGACGGGGAGCGCGCCCTGCGGAGGGCGCCCGTACCCGGCCGGTCGCGCGCGATCCGCGGACCCGTTGCCGGGAACCCGGCGGGGCGGTGGTGGCGGAGCGCGGTGGCGCGGAAGTGGAGGCAGCTGTGCAGTCGGACGCAGGTCCCGTGACCGATGACGAGCCGGGCCGGGGGTCCGGCACACGGCGGCGCGAAGGGGCGGTCGAGGGGCCCGCCCGAGGTGTCCTGCGGAGCGAGACGCTGATCGTGCTGGCCCTCTCGCTCGGCGCCAGCGGCGTGTCGGCGCTCATCAGCTTCATCGGTTCGGTGACCAAGGCGGGCGGCCTCAAGGCCCAGGCCGCGACGCTCAACGGATCCCATGCGCCGGGCCGCCCGTGGCTGGACCTGGCCTGGCAACTGTTCGGTATCGCGACCGCGCTGGTGCCCGTCGTGCTGGTCGCGCATCTGCTGCTGCGGGAACGGGCCGGCGGACTGCGTGCGCTCGGTTTCGACCGGCGTCGGCCCGGCGCCGACCTGGGCCGGGGCGCCCTGGTGGCGGCGGCCATCGGCGGCAGCGGGCTGCTGCTCTACCTGGGCGCGCGGGCGGCCGGATTCAATCTGACGGTGGTCCCGGAAGCGCTGCCCGATGTGTGGTGGAAGATCCCGGTACTGATCGCCTCCGCGGTGCAGAACGCCGTGCTGGAGGAGGTCATCGTCGTCGGCTATCTGCTGCGCAGGCTGGGGCAGCTGGGCTGGGGGCCGATGGCGGCACTGGCGGCGAGTTCGGTGCTGCGCGGTTCGTACCACCTCTACCAGGGCATCGGCGGCTTCTTCGGCAACCTGGTGATGGGCGTGATCTTCGTGCTGCTGTACCGGCGGTGGGGGCGGGTCGGGCCGCTGGTGGCCGCCCATGCCCTGATCGACATCGTGGCGTTCGTCGGCTACGCGCTGCTCGCGGGCCGGGTGGGGTGGCTGCCGACGGCGTGAGGCGGGCGGGGCGTGGGGCTCCGGCGGCTCCGTGAACCCCCGGGGCGCCCCCGAGGTGCGCCCCCTCGTCACCACCACGTCCGGCGAGCCGGTCCCGGGGTCACCCGATGGCGCGGCGGCCCCGGCTCACCCGGTGGCGAGCAGTTCGCCGTCGATGACGGTGACCGCCGTACCGGTCAGCAGGGTGCGGTCGCCGCGCAGCTCGGTCCGTACGAGGCCGGTACGTGCGCCGCCCTGGAAGCCGACCAGCGCGGTGCGGCCCAGGCGCGCCGACCAGAAGGGGGCCAGCGCGGTGTGCGCGCTGCCCGTCACGGGGTCCTCCTCGATGCCCACGGAGGGGAAGAAACCGCGCGAGGCGAAGTCGTAGCCGCCGTCCGGGTTCTCGGCGCGGGCGGTGGCGATCACACCCCGCCCGCCGTGCCCGGCCAGCGCCCGGAAGTCCGGTGACAGGGACCGTACGGACCGCTCGTCGGCCAGTTCGACCAGCAGATCGCCGACCGAGGGGCCGGTGTCGTGGGCGGAGAGGATGTCGGTGCCCAGGGCCTCGGCGACGACCCGGGGCACCTCGACGGGCGTCAGCGGGGCGGTGGGGAAGTCCATGGTGATCGACCCGCGGTCGTCCGCCGTCGTGGTGAGCACGCCGCTGCGGGTGCTGAAGCGGACCGTTCCGGTGGCCGTCCCGGTGCTGTGCAGGACGTGCGCGGTGGCCAGGGTGGCGTGACCGCACATGTTCACCTCGGCGGCCGGGGTCAGCCAGCGCAGCGCCCAGTCGGCGTCGCCGCCCTCGGGCAGCGGATGCGCGAACGCGGTCTCGGAGAGGTTGACCTCGGTGGCGACCTGCTGGAGCCAGGCGTCGTCGGGGAAGGTGCCGGAGTCGAGGAGCACGACTCCGGCCGGGTTGCCGGCGAACGGACGCTCACTGAAGGCGTCCACGATGCGAATCCTCATGGCCCGGAGCGTAGTGGCGCGGTAAAGGCGCAGGCCAAGGCCAATCTCGGGAAATTGGACCCGGAAGGGATTGCTAGAAGAACAGTCCCGATATATCGTTGAGGTATCGCGACTGATCAACGATGGAAGGACGTCATCATGCATCCCCATGAACACGGACATGAATTCGGGCACGAGCGCTGCGGGCCCGGACGCCACGGCGGCCGGGGCGACTTCGAGGGCCGGGGCGAGGGCCGTCGGGCCTTCGGGCCCTTCGGGCCACCGTTCGGCGGGCCGCCCTTCGGCGGCCGGGGCCGCGGCGGACCGCGCGGGCGGGCGCGCCGCGGCGATGTGCGCGCCTCGATCCTGGCGCTGCTCCGGGACCGGCCGATGCACGGCTACGAAATGATCCAGGAGATCGCCGAGCGCAGCGGCGGGGCGTGGAAGCCCAGCCCCGGCTCGGTCTACCCGACCCTCCAGCTCCTGGAGGACGAGGGCCTCATCAGCAACGCCAGTGAGGGCGGCAAGAAGCTCTTCTCGCTGACCGACGCCGGGCGGACCGAAGCCGAGAGCGGTTCGGACGCGCCCTGGGAGGACGCCGGCCGCGGCATCGACTGGGAGGCCATGAACGAGGTCCGCAAGGCGGGCGGCGGTCTGGTTGAGGCATTCCGCCAGGTGTGGGCGACCGGCAGCCCCGAACAGCGGGAGAAGGCCATGGCAGTGGTCAACAAGGCCCGCAAGGAGCTGTATCTGATCCTCGCCGAGGAGGACTGAGCGCCGCCGGAGGGGGCGGTGGGTGGCGCCGGCAAGGGCCGTCCACCGGTCAACGGGGCCGTGGCCGGAGCGTTCCGGCCACGGCCTCCGTCTGTCGTGACCCCGCGCATCGTGCTGCTGCCCGGCAGGGGCGCCGCGCGTGGGGGCGAGCCGTCCGCCCGTCTCAGGTCACCAGGTCGCCGAGTTTGCGCAGCGATTCGTGGAGGGCGGCGCCCGCCGACTCCCGCAGCTTGCCCGCCATCAGTGAGACCGCGGCGCCGGTGAACACCCCGTCGATCCGGACCGTCGTCGCCGCGCCGTCCGGTGTGAGCGCGTAGCGCATCCCCAGGGTGACGCCCATCGGGCCGCGCCCCGTGAGGTCGAGCAGCCGGCCCGGCTCCAGGGCCCGTACGGTCCACTTCACCTCGGCCGGGAAGCCCATCAGCTTCATGTTCTCCTCGTACCCGGCGCCCACCTCAAGCGTTTCCGGACCGCCCTTGGGGAAGGCGGTATGGGTGGCGTTCCACCGGCCGTACGAGTCGAAGTCGGCGAGCAGGTCCCAGATCCGCCCGGCCGGTGCCTCGATACGGGCCTGCGCGGTGACGTCGGCCATGCGACCACCCCTTCGGTGACTGTCCCTGGCTGCTGCCGCGGAAGGTAGCCGCGCGCGGGCGAAGGTTCAATGCTGATGAGCCGTCAGATTCTTGCGAGGGCGGGTACGGGGCGGACGGCCGGTCCGCGCCATGGCGGGCGCGGTCCGCGTGCCGAGCCGACCGGCAGCTGCCGCCGGTCGCGTCGCCGGTGGCTGTGCCGTACGGGCGCCGTCGCCGCGGTACGCCGGCAGCCGCTCGTTCACGCAGCCGGCCGGCATGCTCTGCGGAGAGCCGCGCGGGGTGGTGGAGCGGCTCGGCGTGTGGTGAAACCGCGTCGGCGAGGGTGTGGCGCGGGCGGGTGCCCGGGGCCCGGATGCCGCCCGTGCCCGCCCTCATCGTTCCGCACTCTCTCCTCCGTAAGGATGAGATCGCGCGCGGGCGTGCCCAACCACGGGGGGACGCGCAAATGCTTCCCGCCGGGGATGCTCCGGCCGCGGCGGGCTGGTGGGGTGGGGAGTGTGCAAAACCGTACCGCGTACAGCGGTGGCGACGGACCCGCCCAAGAGGATCTCGACGCGCAGCTCTCCGTAGAGCTCGCGTCGGTGGTCTCCGCTGCCCGCAGACGGGCCACCCGGGACGGCGACCGGCATGTCGACACCGCGCATCTGCTGCACGGCCTCCTGGAATCGGATCCCGCGGTACGCGCCGCCTTCGACGGCGAGCCGCAGATCGCCCGGCTGCTCGGCTACCTCGTGCAGCGCAGCATCGGCTACGGACTCCAGTGGCACGGCACCGTCGAGGACTCCGGCGCGGTCCCCGTCGTCGCCGAGGGCGGCGTCCCCGGCTGGTCGCCCGCCGCGGCCGCCGCCATGGACGGCGCCCTCGACCGCGCCCACGCCCGTTACGCCGTACGCGCCCACTGTCTCGATCTGCTCGCCGCCCTGGTGGACGATCCCGAGTCGCGCGCCGTCGAAGTGCTGCGCCGGGCCGCCGTCGACACCGACCGGCTCGCCGCCCGCCTGGACGGGGACCGCTCCGGCCAGGAATGACAGGAATGTGGGGGGTGACGCTGCTGACGGCGGCTGCCATGATGATCGGATGCATGCGTCTTCGGGGAGCCCGGCCGTTTCCACGACGGGTTCGAGCAGCGGGACTTCAGGGGCCGGCGGTACCGGGCCGGCGCGGCGGAACGCCGGGGCGGACCCCGGCGGCGCACGGGGACGGCGCGCCGGACTCGGCATCGCGCTGCTCTCCGCCTGCGCCTTCGGCGGCTCGGGTGTCGCCGCCAAACCTCTGATCCAAGCGGGCCTCGAACCGCTGCATGTCACCTGGCTGCGCGTGACCGGCGCCGCCCTGGTGCTGCTGCCGCTCGCCTGGCGCCACCGCGATCTGGTGCGCCGCCGCCCCGGCCTGCTGATGGGCTTCGGTCTGCTCGCCGTCGCCGGTGTGCAGGGCTGCTACTTCGCCTCGCTCTCCCGTATCCCCGTCGGCGTCGCGCTGCTCGTCGAGTACCTGGCCCCCGCCCTCGTGCTGGGCTGGGTGCGCTTCGTCCAGAAACGGCCGGTCAGCCGTTCCGCGGCGGTCGGTGTGGTGCTCGCGCTCGGTGGTCTGGCCTGCGTCGTCCAGGTGTGGTCCGGGCTGACCTTCGACGCCCTCGGTCTCGTCCTCGCGCTCGGCGCGGCCTGCTGCCAGGTCGGCTACTTCGTGCTGTCCGACCACGGCACCGACGGCGACGACCCGGTGGACCCGCTGGGGGTGATCGCGTACGGCCTGCTGATCGGCGCCGTGGTGCTCACGGTGCTCGCCCGCCCGTGGGGCATGGACTGGTCGGTGCTGGGTAGCAGCGCGGAGCTGAACGGCACCCAGGTGCCCGCCGCGCTGCTGCTCGGCTGGATCGTGCTGATCGCGACGGTGCTCGCCTATCTGACCGGCGTGGTGTCGATCCGCCGTCTCTCGCCGCAGGTGGCCGGGGTGGTGTCGTGTCTGGAGGCGGTGATCGCGACCGTCCTGGCCTGGGTGCTGCTCGGCGAACATCTCGCCGCGCCGCAGCTCGTGGGGGGCGCGGTCGTACTGGTCGGCGCCTTCATCGCGCAGTCGGCGAAGCCGAAGACGGTGGCGGAGGAAGTGGCGGAGCGGGACGCGTCGGCACGGGCGGCATAGCCGCCGGACGGGGTGGCGGAGGCCGCGGTGACGGGACGCTGCCGGTGCGGGGGCTGCCAGCGGTACGGGAGGGGCTGCGTCCGGCGCGACGGCCGCGGAACGCCCCGGGGTGGCTTGTCGGCCGGGCCGCCTCCCGCATAGGGTGACGATCATGCATTCGACCGTGCTGCCCCCTCCCGCCGCCTAGCGCGGGCGGCGGCCTCCGAAGGAAACCCGGCTCGGGTGAGCTCCCGGGCCGACCGTCGCTGCCCGCACACGGGACCACGCGACCATTCCACGGCGCACCGCGCCGTATCGGCTTTCCCGGAGTGCACCTCCTATGCATACCTCCCCTTCCTCCTCCCTGCCCGTGGGCCGGGGGCTCCTGTACGTGACCATCGCCGCGACCGCCTGGGGCACGGCGGGCGCGGCCGCCGCGCTCCTCTACCGCGGCAGCGGACTCGGTCCGGTCTCCCTCACCTTCTGGCGCACCTGCGGCGGCCTGGTGCTGCTGCTCGCCGTACGGGGGGTGCTGCGCCGTCGTGCCGGTACCGGTACCGGCACGACCCGGCGTCCGGCCGAGCCGATGCGCCGCCGGGTGCTGCGGACCGCGGTGACCGGTATCGCCCTGGCCGTCTTCCAGGCCGCCTACTTCGCCGCCGTGGAAGCCACCGGACTGGCCGTGGCCACCGTCGTCACGATGGGGGCGGGGCCCGTCCTGATCGCGATCGGCGGGCGCGTGACACTCGGCGAACGGCTCGGCGTGGGCGGTGTCCTGGCCGTGGCCGGTGCGCTGGCCGGGCTGCTGATCCTGGTCCTCGGCGGGTCCGGCGTCGATGCGGTGCGTCCCGCCGGCATCGGCTACGCCCTGCTGTCCGCGGCCGGATGCGCCACGATGACGCTCACCACGCGGTGGCTGGGCAAGGGCGGCGGCAGCGATCCGTACGCCTCGACGATCAGCGCGCTGGCCGTCGGCGCGCTGTGTCTGCTGCCGCTCGCGGCGGTGGAGGGTCTGTGGCCGCACGCACACGACCTGGGACGCAGCCTCTGGCTGCTGGGCTATATCGCGGCCGTGCCGACGGCGCTCGGGTACGGGCTGTACTTCGCGGGGCTGGCGGCCGTACGCGCGGCGACGGCGTCGGTGATCTCGCTGATCGAGCCGGTGTCCGCCGCGGCCATCGCGCTGCTCTTCCTCGGGGAGCGGCTCACGGCGGCGACGGCGATCGGAACCGGCGTGCTGTTGGCGGCCGTTGCCGCCCTGGCGATGACCGAGGCCCGCGGCGCGGTCGCGGCCCGGTCCGCGGCGGCGGTGGGCTGAGGCGGTGGGCTGAGGCGCCCGCCCGGTGCGGTACGCCGGGCGGGCGGTGCCGCCGTACGGACGCCGTCCCGTGGCGGGTCGTCCGCTGACGCGGCCGCGGGTCCGTCGTCGTGCGTATGCCGCCATGGGGCCATCGGCGTGGGTACGCCGTCGTGGCGATGCCGTCGTACGGCCCGAGGGGCGCCGCGGCCGTACGACGACGGGGCGTGCCGCCCGCCGGTGCGCGAGGCGGGGCCGCGGTGGGGCGGCTTGGTCCCGTCAGGGGCCGGGCGGGGTGGTGGGGGCGGCGGCCAGACGCCGCTGCTGGTGGACGCGGGCCGCCGCGTCGCCGGGCGCGTCCCGCACGGCGAGGCGCTCGGAGATCCGCTGCTGGACGGCGGTGGTCCGCTTGCCGCCGTACTTGAACTTGGCGCGGACCTCGCGCACTTCGAGGCGCAGACCGCGGATGCCGGACAGCTGCCTGCCGTACGGTTCCTCGCCCGCGGCGACCGGGGCCGAACCGCCCTCCGGCTGGAAGTGGGCCATCTGGCGCGCCAGCAGCGCGGCCTTGGCGGTGGGCTCGTCCACGATGTGGGCGGTGCAGGTCAGCTGCACGGCGGCGTAGAAGCTGGTGGGGACGCCGTGCTCGGGCGGCTGGTCCTCGGCCGCCTGCCAGGGGCCGGGGATGAAGGTGTAGTCGTCCACCACGCTCAGCAGGACCGTCGGGTTGTCCGCCAGCGCGCGCCAGATGGGGTGGGGCCGGGCGAGATGGGTGACGGCCTCGCGGCGGGCCGGGTCGTACGCGAAGTGCAGCGGTTGCACCAAGGGCGCCTCGCCGGCCGGGCCGTTGGCGGCCAGCTGGCCGAAGTCGTGGGCGGCCAGCCACTGCTGCCACTCGGTGTCGTCGGTGGGGGCGTCCCAGGGGTGGATCAGCATCGGGGCCTCCTCAGCGGGCGGAGAGGTACGCGGGCTGCGGGATATCCGCTGCCAGATCGTCGGAGGGTACGGGGGCGCCGTACACCGGTGCCACCGGAAGGACACCGCTCCAGTGGGGGAGCGCGAGGTCCTCGGGCTCGTCGTTCGGGCCGCCGGTGCGGATCTTGGCGGAGACCTCGCGCAGATCGAGGCGTATCACCGCGGTGGCCGCCAGTTCCTTGGCGTTGCCCGGCCGGGAGTCCGCGGCCCGGCCGGGCAGGACGTGGTCGACGAGTGCGTCGAGGGCGGCCGACTTCTCGGCCGGGTCGGTGACCGGATGTGCGGTGCCGTGGACCACGACGCAGCGGTAGTTGATGGAGTGGTGGAAGGCGGATCTGGCCAGCACCAGGCCGTCCACATGGGTGACGGTGACGCAGACCGGCAGGCCCGGGTCCGGCTCGCCGGCCATCCGCAGCGGACGGGAGCCGGTGGAGCCGTGGAGGTAGAGGCGGTCCCCGACGCGGCCGTAGAGCGTGGGGAGGACGACGGGTGCGCCGTCGCGTACGTAGCCCAGGTGGCAGAGGTAGGCCGAGTCGAGGATCGCGTGCACGGTCTCCTGGTCGTAGGTGGCGCGCTCGCGGGCGCGGGTGAGGGTGGTGCGTTCGGTCGGTTCGTACCGCTCGGCCAGGGACATTGCCATCTCCATTGCACTAGTGCATAATCATGTTTGTGCTAGGAGAGTATCGGATCGAAGGGCGGCGCGCATCGGAGATTGCCGCCAGTGTCGAGCGGGCCGTCGGTGCGGGCTCGCTCCAACCGGGCGAAGTACTGCCCCCGCTAAGGGAGTTGGCCGTCTTCCTGGAGGTCAATCCGAATACGGTCGCGGCCGCGTACCGCACACTGCGTGACCGAGGAGTGATCGAGACCGCGGGCCGGCGCGGCAGCCGGGTGCGCCCGCGCCCGGCCAGCACCGCGCGGGAGGCGCTGCGGGTGGCGGTCCCGCCGGGCGTCCGGGACGCCTCGGACGGCAATCCCGATCCGGCCCTGCTGCCGCCGCTGGAGCGTGCGCTGGCCGAGGCCGCGGCGCGCAGCGCACGGCGGCCGGTGCTCTACGGCGCCCCGGCCGTCGACGCGGACCTCGCGGCGCTGGCCCGCTCGGCGTTCAGCCGTGACGGCGTGACCGAGGGGCCCGTCGCCGTCACCAGCGGCTCACTCGACGCCATGGAGCGGGTACTGGCCGCGCATCTGCGGCCCGGCGACGCCGTGGCGGTGGAGGATCCGGGATGGGGGAGCCTGCTGGATCTCATTCCGGCGCTCGGATTGCGGGCGGCGCCGGTCGGGCTGGACGACGAAGGGCCGCTGCCCGAGCAGTTGGCGCGGGCGCTGGCGGGCGGCGCCCGCGCCGTCGTCCTCACGGACCGGGCGCAGAACCCCACGGGAGCCGTGATCGGCCGGGAGCGCGCCGTGGAGCTCCGGGCCCTGCTGGCGGACCACCCCGATGTGCTGCTCATCGAGGACGATCACGGCCACGGCATCGTCGATCTCCCGCTGCATCCGCTCTCCGGCGTCACCGATCACTGGGTGCTGGTGCGGTCGACAGCCAAGGCGTACGGGCCGGACCTGCGGCTGGCGGTGCTCACCGGGGACGCCGTGACCGTGGACCGGGTGCGCGGCCGTCAGCGGCTGGGGCCGGGCTGGGTCAGCCATCTGCTCCAGGACGCCGTCGCGCATCTGTGGCGGACGTCCGCGATCGAGCCGACGGTGGTCGCCGGAGCGTACGACCGGCGGCGGGAGGCGCTGATACGGGCACTGGCCGAGCGGGGCGTGCCGGCGCGCGGTCGCAGCGGGATGAACGTCTGGGTGCCGGTCCCGGACGAGACCGCCGCGGTGGCCCGCCTGCTGCACGCCGGGTGGGCGGTGGCCCCCGGGGCACGCTTTCGGATGCAGTCCCCGCCGGGCGTCCGGATCACCGTGTCCGGACTGTCCGACGACGACATCGGCCCCGTGGCGGACGCTGTCGCATCGGCCACGGGGCCGGGTGAGACTCGGCGGTACGAGTGAGGGGCGCGGGCCGGGAGTGGTGCGGGGAGGGAGGGATGCGTGTCAGGGCGAGGGGGTGGTGCGCCGAGGCCGGCTCTGGGTGAGGGCGGCACCGGCGAGCACGATGAGGGCGCCGACCGGTGTGTTCCAGCTCAGCTGTTCGTCCAGCAGCGTCACACCGGCCGCCGTGCCGATCACCGGGATGAAGTAGGTGACCATCTGGGCGGTGGTGGGGCCGACCTCCGCGACCAGGCCGTACTGGAGCAGGAAGGCGAAACCGGTGCCCAGCGCGCCGAGCGCGAAGACGGCGAGCAGCGGCACGACCGGGAAGGAGGTCGGCATGGGGGAGAACAGTGGCGTCAGAACGGCGAGTTGAGCGGTGGCGAGGAGCAGTTGGGCGCTGGTCATGGAGAGGTGGGATTGTCCGGTGCCCGCCAGGGTGCGGCGGACATAGATCCAGCCGATGGGGTAGCTGAGCGAGGCGCCGAGGGCCATCGCGGTGCCGGTGAGATCCGTGCCGGAGAACCCCTGCCAGGCGCCGAGCACGGTGAGCACCCCCAGGAACCCGACGCCAAGCCCCGCGACCCGGCGTCGGGTGGGGCGGTCCTCGGAGAGCGCGACGAGCGACAGCAGCATGCCCCACAACGGTGAGGTGGCATTGCAGATACCGGCCAGGGTGGAGGGGATCGTCAGCTCGGAGTAGGCGAAGAGCGAGAAGGGGAGCACATTGAGCAGCAGGGCGGCGACCGCCAGATGGCCCCAGACTCTGGCGGAGCGCGGCAGCCGCTCGCGTGTGACCAGCAGCATCACCACCAGCACCAGCGCGCCGAAGCCCACGCGGCCCAGCGTGACCTGCAACGGCGCGAAGCCGCGGTTGCCCACCTTGATGAAGAGAAAGCTGAAGCCCCAGACCAGGCAGAGAACGGCGAAGCGCAGCCGCCAGCCCATGGCGCGACGGGGTCCGGCGGCGGAGCCGGGGGAGTCCGGGCCGGCTGCTCCGGTGGCCGCGGTCGCCGCGGGGTCTGCAGCGGTCGTCGCGGCGGCGGACGCGGCTGTGGTGGTCGCGGTCGAAGAACTCATGGGGGGAGCGGAGGCGGTGGATCCGTCGGCGGTGGTGCTCATGACCACTACGATGCGGTGCGTCATTCCGTAGCACAAGCGAGAATATCTGGCACGTACCGATTAGCATTGCTTACATGTTGAACCTTGATCGTCTGCGCACGCTGGGCGCGATCGCCCGCCATGGCTCGGTGAGCGCGGCCGCCGACGGACTCCATGTGACGACCTCGGCCGTCTCGCAGCAGATCGCCAAACTGGAGCGGGAGACCGGGCAGCAGCTTCTGGCGAAGAACGGACGGGGCGTACGGCTGACGGACGCGGGACGGCTGCTCGCCGACCACGCGACACGCATCCTCTCCCAGGTCGAGCTGGCGCAGGCCGAACTGGAAGCGCACCGCGGCCAGGCGATGGGCGAACTGCGGCTGGGCGCGTTTCCCACCGCGGCGCGCGGCCTCTTCCCGGCCGCGCTCGCCACCCTCCGCGCCGCGTACCCCCAACTCCGCACCCGGCTCACCGAACTGGACCCGGACGCATCCGTGCGGGGGGTGGTGCGCGGTGACCTCGATCTGGCCGTCGTCCTGGACTGGTACAACCGGCCCCTGCCGCTGGCCGAGGGGCTGGCCAAGACCCCGCTGCTCGACGATCCGGCGGATGTGGCGATGCCGTCGGACCATCCGCTCGCCGGCCGTCGGTCCGTGGAACTGGAGGACTTCGCCGACGACGAGTGGATCTCCTGGCCGCAAGGCGAGTTCTGCCACGACTGGCTGACCTTCACGCTGCGCAGCAGGGGTTTCGAGCCGCGTATCGCGCATATGGCGGAGGAGCACCACACCCAACTCGCCCTCATCGCGGCCGGGCTGGGCGTCGCGGTGGCCCCGCGCCTCGGCCGCGGGCCCGTACCGGACGGGGTGAGCGTGGTGCCCGTGGGGCACCGGATGTGCCGCCATGTCTACGCCATCTGGCGCGTGGACGCCGACCGCAGACCGTCGATCCGTGCCGCCGCCGATGCCCTCCGGGCCGCGGGGCGGAGGGTCGCGGACTGCTGACGGCCGGGCCGGCCGTCAGGGGCGGGACGGTGTCGGCCGGGCCGGTGGGACGATGCCCCGGATGACTCCCAGCTCCAGCAAGTCCTGTGGCCGGATGCGGAGTTGGCCGGCCGTCTGCCGGATCTGCCGAGGGTCGCGCTTGAGGATGGCCGCGGCGAGTTCCGGGGCGATCACGGAGAAGTAGCTGTCCGGCGTCGCCCAGAGCCGGCCGGGCGCGGCGAGGGCCAGGGCGCCGCCCGATCCGCCCTCGCCGATGAGCAGCGAGGTGACGGGGGCACGGGCCGAGGCCAGTGCGGCGAAGGTGTCGGCGATGGCCGCGCCGGCACCGGCCCGCTCCGCCGCCGCGTCATTGGCGGCGCCCGGGGTGTCCACGAGGGTGAGGACCGGGATGCCGAGCCGGTCCGCGAGGCGCACCAGACGGGCGGCGGTGCGGAACCCGGCCGGGCGGGTGGCCGTGCCGCACTGGGCCGCGAAGGCGATCGTCCGGCCGTCGCGACGGCCGAATCCGCAGCGCATACCGGTGTCGACGCCGCCGCAGCGGTCGCCGCTGATCTCCTCCCGGTCGTCGAAGTACGCGCGCAGATACGCCTCGGCGCGCGGCCGGCCGGCGGCGCGGGCGCGGACCACCGCATCCCAGCCGCTCTCCGGCAGATCGCGCACGCCGAGCGCGTACGGCGGCGGGGCCGCCTCGGGGACCGCCGCCGGCTCCCGGGGGCCGGCGAGCAGCCGCAGCCAGCGCCGCAGGGTGGCCCGCAGACGGTCGGGCGGGACGACGGCGTCGAGCTGCCCGGCCGCGAACTGCCCCTCGGCGGAGTAGGCGTAGGGATCGGCGTCCCCGGGGCGTACCCGGGAGCCCGCGAAGCCGATCTGGGCGCCGGGCAGCCCGAGGATCACATCGGCCCCCGCACCGAGCGTCGCCCAGCCGCCCCCGGTCGTCGGATCGCGCACCACGGCGATCTGCGGCAGCCCCGCGGCGCGGTTCAGCGCCGACTGCCCCGCCACCCGCTGGAGCTGGCTCAGCGCGCGCATCCCTTCCTGCATCCGGCTGCCGCCCGTGGCGATCAGCGATACGACCGGCAGGCCCCGCGCGCGGGCCTGGGCGTACGCGGCCTCCAGACGGTCACCGGTGCGTTCGCCGAGGGAGCCGCCGAGATAGCCGAACTCGAAGGCGATCAGGACGACTTCGGTGCCGCCTATCGAGGCGAGGGCGGTGATCACCGACTCGTCCTCCCCGGTCCGGGCTCGGGCGCGCGCCCGGGAGGCGTCGTAGCCGAGCCAGCCGAGGGGGCCGTCCGGCTCCTCGGCCTCGCCGGGGACACCTTGGGAAGGAGGGGCACCGGGCGCGGCCGGTCCGGCGTACAGGGCCGTTTCGTCGTAGGAGTCGGCCACCGCCGCGATGGCCTGACGAGCCGTGAGCCGGGCCGCCGCCGGGGGCCGTCCCCCGGCGGCCGTCCGGCCCGGCACGGGACGGGGCGTGGCACCGGGCGGGGTGGCGGCATCCGCCGCTGCGGCGTCGCCGTCCGCGGCCCCCGCCGCGCTACCGGTGCCGTCGCCGCCGTCACGCACGGAGTGCCCGTTTCAGGATCTTGCCCATGTCGTTGCGCGGCAGCGCGTCCAGGAAGTGGATGGTACGCGGCCGTTTGTGCGGGGCGAGCTGGCTCGCGACATGGTCGGCGAGCTGCTCGGCGGTGGGCGGCGGCCCGGCGTCCGGGCCGGTCTCGGCCACGATCCAGGCGACGATCCGCTCGCCCAGATCCTCGTCCGGTGCGCCGGTGACCGCCGCCTCGGCAACCCCGGGGTGGGCCAGCAGCGCGTTCTCGATCTCGCCCGCGCCGATCTTGTAGCCACCGCTCTTGATCAGATCGGTGGCCTTGCGGCCGACGATGCGGTAGTTCCCGGTGGTGTCGCGCAGGGCCATGTCGCCGGTCCGGAACCACTCCCCGTCGAAGGCGGCCGCGGTCGCGTCGGGACGGTTGAGGTATGCGGTGAAGAGGTTCGGGCCATGGACCTGGATCTCGCCCACCGTCTCGCCGTCGCTCGCCTCGACGACCCGGCCCGCCTCGTCCACCAGCCGGACGGAGACCCCGGGCAGCGGCACGCCGACCGTCCCCGCGGCATCCGGGCCGTCCGCCCGCACGCTCGTGTTCATCAGCGTCTCGGTCATGCCATAGCGCTCGATCACCCGCCGGCCGGAGGCCGCCGCGATCCGTTCCTGAACGGTCAGCGGCAGCGCGGCCGAACCGGAGACCAGCAGCCGGGCGCGGGCGAGCGCCTTGGCGAGGGCCGGGTCGCGCTCGGCCTCGGTGGCCAGCCGGTGGTACATCGTCGGCACCCCGAAGAGCATCGTGCCGTCCGCGGACAGTTCACGGGCGACCGCCTCCGTGGTGAAGCGCCCCAGGTGGTGGACGCTGCCGCCGCGGCGCAGCGGGCCCAGGATGCCGAGGATGAGCCCGTGCACATGGAAGAGCGGCAGGCCGTGCACGAGGACGTCGCCGGAGGTCCACTGCCAGGCGTCCGCCAGCGCGTCGAGGGTGCGGGCGATGGCGCGCCGGGGGAGTACGACGCCCTTGGGCGGACCGGTCGTGCCGGAGGTGTAGACGATCAGGGCCGGTGCCTCGTCGCCCGGTTCGGCCGGGAACGGGGGCGGCTGCGCCCCCTCCGGTGGTGCGTCCGCCACGACGGCGACGCGGGGGAGGGCGGCGAGCGCGTCCGGCAGCACGGCGTCCGGCGCGGCCAGGACGAGCGACGGTGCGCTGTCGGCCACGATGTGCGCCAGCTCGCTCTCGCCGATCTTCGGGTTCACCGGTACGGCGGGCACTCCGGCGAGCAGCGCGGCGACGGCGCCGACCGCGGTCTCCAGGGTCGGGGTCGCCCAGAGTGCGACGCGGCTCGCACCGCCGATCCGGTCGGCGAGCGGGCCCGCCACCGCCGCCAGTTGGCGATAGCTGAGCGCGCGGTCGCCGAAGCGCAGTGCGGGCGCGGACGGAGCGTCGCGCAGCGCGGGGAAGAGTACGTTCACCGGATCTCCTTCGTCCTCGTCGGCACCCGGCCCGTCAAGACCGGAGCCGTCCCGCTCCCGCACCCGTGGCGGTGGAGAACGGGCTGACCCACACCACTGTCGCAGAGGCCACTGACAGCGCCACCGCCGCATCATCATCGCCGTGCCATCTGCGAGGGGTCGGGACGGTCGTCACCGGGGCAGGATATCGGCCACCGGCCGGATGCACGGCGGCTGTTGATTCGACGGAGCCCCACTTGGTGGGAGTACCTGAGTCGGCGGGGCGGAGCGTTTCGGTCGGCGGGCAGCTGCGACCGGTCGGGACCGGCGACGCCTGCTACCCGGGCCGACCAGGGCAGCAGCACTGTTCCGGCCGCGACGGTGGAGACCGGACGGTCGCTCTTGTCGGCACCGGCACCGGCACCGGCACCGGCACCGACGGCCGAGGAGAGACCGCGTCGGCTCTCTCCTCGCTGGTCAGCGGACTGATCGTGCTCGCTTGAGACGTTCCGCTCCAGTTGGCCGATTGCGCCTGGTGGTTGGAGCGCGTCCGCCGTCGTGGCCGGGCCGGTGCGGGACCGGTTTCCGGAGACGGTCCCGCACCGAGCCCCGGGCCGTGTCGGCTTGATGGCCGGTGCGATGGCGTGATCGCGGACCGGTGGAAGGGGTGGCGTCCGCTCAGGAGCCGGTCGGGGGAAGGAGGTTGTCGAGTGCTTCGGCACACCCCAGGGCGGCCTCGGCCGAGCGCGGCAGCATGAGGTTCTCGTAGGCGCGGACGGCCTCTTCGATGCCGGATTCGGTGATGAGGGCGTGGGCGAGGTCGGCGCCGTCGAGCATGGCGAGGTTGGCACCCAGCCCGACCGGGGGCATCAGGTGCGCGGCGTCGCCCAGCAGGGTGATGCCGGGGACGTGTTCCCAGGTGTGCGGGGCGGGCAGCACGAACAGGGGCCGGTTGACGAAACCGCCGTCGTGGTGCCGTAGGACGTAGCGCAGGCTCTCGTCCCAGCCGTCGAACGTCTTCAGCAGGTGGGTGCGCACGGCCGCCGTGTCGTCGAGTTCCACGCCGGCGGCCAGATGCCAGTCCTGCGGGGCGCGGAAGGCGAGGTAGGCGCGGATGTGGCCGTTGCTGTTGCGCTGGGCGAACAGGGCATTGCCGTCGCCCTTCGCCAGCAGGGTGCCGTTGCCGACGAGTCGGGCGAGGGCGGGATGGCGGGTGTCGCAGTCGTCGAAGCCGGCCTCGATGAAGGTGACACCGGTGTAGCCGGGTGTGGCGTCCGACAGGGCCGGCCGGATGCGCGACCAGGCGCCGTCGGCGCCGACCACCAGGTCGGCGTCCTCGGCGGTGCCGTCGTCGAGGAGCAGGCGCCAGGTGCCGTCCCCGAGCGGGGTGGCCCCGGTGACGGTGCGGCCCCACCGGACGGTGCCCTCGGCGAGGGATTCCAGGAGCAGGCCGCGCAACTGGCCGCGGTCGATCTCCGGGCTGTCCTCGTCGTGGACGGGCCCCGGGAAGGGCAGAGCGGTGGCGGTGGCGGGGTCGAGCACGCGCCACTCCTGCCCTTCGGGGCGGGACAGGGCGCGGAACCGGTCGAGCAGGCCCGCCGCGCGCAGGGCGGTCTGACCGGTGTCGGCGTGTATGTCGAGGCTGCCGCCCTGGGAGCGGGCGCCGGTGGAAGCCTCACGTTCGAAGACGGTGACGGAGCGCCCGTGAAGCTGGAGGACGCGGGCGCAGGCAAGGCCGCCGAGGCCGGCGCCGACGACCGCGATGCGGGGGGCGTGCGTGGAGTTCATGGGGCTGTCTCCTCGAAGGGCGGGTGAGTTGCCAGGAGGTCCGTGGCGCACGACCAAGAAAGCACAGTCACCAAAAAAGTTCAACGACTACATTTTCGTACTGGGTTCACCATGAGGTACGGTGTGCCGGTGACCGAACCGACCGGGCGCCGCGAGCGCAAGAAGGCACAGACCCGCCAGTCCCTGGCCGATGCCGCACTCCGGCTCTTCCTCGACCGCGGCTACGACCAGGTCGGCGTCAAGGACGTCGCCGACGCCGCCGACGTGTCGGTGACCACCCTGTTCAAGTACTTCCCCAGCAAGGAAGCGCTGGTCTTCGACCAGGACGACGACATCGAGGCAGCACTCGTCGCCGCCGTGCGGGAACGCACCCCCGGCCGGTCGATCCCGCAGGCACTGCGTGAGCACATCCTGCTGGGGCAGAGCCGGCTCGCCGTCCACACCGCGGACCCTCGGTTCGCCGCCTTCACACGCATGGTGGAGGACACTCCGGCGCTGCGCGATCACGCCCACCGCATGTGGACGCGCCACGAAGCGGCCCTGGCGCGGGCCATCGCCACGGAGGCCGGTGCGCCCGAAGGTGACGTCGCCTGCGCCGCCCTGGCCCGGTTCGCGCTGGAAGCCCGTGTCCTCGTCCGGCGGCACACCGATCCGCGGCGCGCCGCCGAGGAGTCCTTCGCCCTGCTCGAACACGGCTGGGCCGCCCTCCATCCCGACGGCTGACCCGCCCTCCGGGGACGGGTGGACCGGGATGCCCGCGCGGTCCCGGCGGGTCGAAGCGGCCCGGGGGATCCGCTCCGGCGTAACGGGTCGTCAGCGGCGAACTGCTGACCCTGCCGGACCGCCGTACGGGTTCAACGAGGCCGGGGTGCCGGCCTCATCGATCAGTGCGAGCGACCGGTCGCAGGCGGCCGCCCGGTTATCCGGCGTCGAGGCGCCGGGTGCGAGGGAGCCGGGCACCATTACCACCCGGCGCAGACAGCTGCCTGTGCCCGGAAGCCCCGCCTCCGGTATCGGCCCGGCTGCCGCCAGCCTCGGCGGTCGGCGGAGCTCCATCCGGCCCAGCGGCATGCTCACCCCGGGCCGGCCCGCCCCTCACCCCGGGAGCTTGCGGAAGTCCCAGGAGACCGCGGACTCCGGGGTCAGCCGCAGCCACGCGTGCCGGCCGTCGTGCGGCATCTCGGCCGTGCCGAAGTACTTCGCCGCGAACAGCCGCTCCGGAACGGCCAGTTCGGGGCATGGCTCGCCGGTCCGCGGCGCCTCGCCGACGAGGGCGGCGCGGCCGGTCAGTTCGACCCCGCGCAGTTCCCCGTACGCGTGCCCGCCATCGACGACCACCGCGACCCGCGGGTCCGCGCGTACCTGGGCCCACCGCTTGCTGCGGGTGATCGAGTACAGCCACAGCGCCGTCCCGTCCCAGGCGAACCAGAGCGCCCCGATGTGGGGCGCGCCGTCCCTGCCGACCGTCGCGATCCGGCAGGTCCGCTGCGCCGTCAGGAACGCGTCGCGCTCGTCCCGCGTCATCATGATCCGGCGCCCGCGCCGCTGTGCGCCGGCCTCGGGCCGTGTACCGGCCATCCGTCATCGCCTCCCGCTGTACGGGGACCGCCGGCCGGCCCGGGAACGACTCCCGCGGGCTCCCACTCGACCACCGGCCGCCCTCACCACCCGACCTGACTAAGTGTCAGAAAGCATGCGGGCTCTTCCTGCCGGGCGCAATGGCCGATAGCCTCGCGCACTTCCGGCAGCTCCGTGCACCGGCCCGGAACGGGGTCGCGAACGCGCCACAGAGGGGGATGCGATGCCTTCGGACGCCCGACTGGCCGGGCAACTGGACCCGGCGTCGACGGTGCTGCTCACCGTCGAGTGCCAGCGCGGTGTGGTCGGCCCGGACAGCGCACTGCCCGAACTCGCCGAGGAGGCCCGCGGATCGGGCGCGCTGGCGAACGTCGCCCGGCTCGTCGCGGCCGCCCAACACGCCGGGGTCCAGGTGCTGCACGCGGTCGCCGAGCGCCGCCCCGACGGCCGCGGCGCCAGCCGCAACGCCCGCCTCTTCAGGGCGGCCGAGCGCCTGCCGGTCCGGCAGACCACCGGATCCCCCGCCGTACGGATCGCCGACCCGATACCGGTCTCGGCGGACGACCTGGTGGTGCGCCGCCTCCACGGTCTCTCGCCGATCGCGGGCACCGAAGTGGACGCGCTGCTGCGCAACTTCGGCTGCCGGACGCTCGTCGTCACCGGGGTGTCGGCGAATGTGGCCATCCCCAACGCCGTGTTCGACGCGGTCAACCTCGGCTATACGGCCGTGGTGCCCGCGGACGCCATCGCCGGGGTGCCCGCCGACTACACCCCGGCGCTGGTCCGCCACACGCTCGCCCTGGTCGCCACCGTCACCCGCACCGATGACGTCCTGGCCTGCTGGCGAGAGCCGCCCGGCACCCGCTGACCGGGGCCGGACCCGGCCGGACGGGACGCACCCGGCCGGGCCCCGCCCGCCGCTCCGGGTACGCCTCACCCCTCGGCGGCGCGCTCCCTCAAGGCGTCGAGCAGGAAGTCGCGCTGGAAGCGCAGCAGGTTCTCGTTGACCCTGTCGTCGGCCGGCATATGTGTGGCGCCGGGCAGCGGCAGCACGGTGTGCGGTCTGCCCGCCGCGAGCAGTTCCGCCGAGAAGCGCAGGGTGTGCGCGACCGCCACGTTGTCGTCCGCCAGCCCGTGGACGAGCAGCAGCGGACGGCGCAGCAGATGGCCGTGCCCGGCCAGGGAGGAGCGCGCGTAGTTCTCCGGCCGCTCCTCCGGGTGGCCCAGAAAACGCTCCTTCCAGTGGGTGTCGTACAGCCGCTGGTCGGTGGGCGGGGCGCCGGCCACCGCGGCGTGGAAGACGTCCGGCCGGTGCAGCACCGCGGCCGCCGCCAGGAACCCGCCGAACGACCAGCCGCGGATCGCCACCCGCGTCAGGTCCAGGTCGGGGAACCGCTCCGCGGCCGCGTGCAGCGCGTCCACCTGGTCCGCCAGCGCCGGCCCGAGCTGATCGCCCAGAATGGCCTTCTCCCAGGCCGGGCCGCGCCCCGGTGTCCCGCGCCCGTCCACCACGAGCACCGCGAACCCCTGCTCCGCGAACCACTGCGACACGCACGCGAACCAGCCGCGGGCCCGCACCGCGAGCTGCATGGACGGGCCCCCGTACGGATCGAGCAGCACGGGCAGCGGACCGGTGCCCTCCTCGTACCACGACGGAAGGTAAAGCGCACCGCGCAACTCCCGTTCGCCCAGCGTGAGATGGCGGGGGCGCGGCGCGACAAGCGGCTCCTCGGCGTGTGAGGCGATGACACCGTACGGCGCGGGGTCACCGGGCCCCGTGTCCGCCCCGGTGTCCCGCACCACGCTCACCTCGGCGCCCCGCGGCGTCAGCCCGGCCAGGACGGCCGTGCCGCCGCGCGAAGTCGCCCCGTACACACCGGGATCGCGGGTCAGCCGGCGGTTGCCCAGGGCGGGGTCGTGACGCCACACATGCGTCTGCGTCGGGTCCTCGCTCGCCGTGAACAGCACCCTCTCACCCTCGACCCCCAGGACCTCGCGCAACTGGAGCCCGTCCGGTGTGACCCGCCGCCCGCCGACGGTCAGATACCGGGTGTCGCCCGCGTCCTCGGGCAGTACGAGAGCGCCGGAGGCGGTACGGGCCGGCGTGCCGGGCACGATCTCCACCCACGCGGGATCGGTCCGCTCGTGCAGCACCTCGGTGGCGCCGGTCGCCGGGTCGACCGCGAGTGTGCGCAGGGTGCGCTGGTCGCGGCTCTGTACGGCGATGAGGGGCCCGTGCGCGTCCCAGCCGGCGTCGACCAGGTACTCGAACGCCTGCCGGTCCCAGGTCACCTCGGTGCGTTCCCCCTCCAGGGACAGCAGTTGCAAGGTGACCTCGGCGTTGGCGGTGCCCGCCGCCGGATAGCGGATGACCCGCGGCGGCTGCGCCGGGTCGGCCGGATCGCTCAGGTAGCGCCGTGCCACGGGGGAGGTGTCGACCCGGGCCACCAGGAGGCGGCGGCTGTCCGGCGCCCACCAGTAGCCGCGCGGCCGGCCCATCGACTCGGCGGCCGTGTACTCGGCGAGCCCGTAGGAGATCTCGGGTCCTTCGGCGCGGGCCAGCTGCCGGTCGGCCCCGGCCGGCTCGACGACGTGCAGGCAACGGCGGCTGACGTAGGCGATGTGCCGGCCGTCGGGGGAGGGGCGGGGGTCGACGACCGGCCCGGCCGCCGGGACGGAGAACGGCGCACCGCCGTCCGTACGGACCGCCCACAGGGCACCGGACAAGGTGAAGGCGACGAGGCGGGCGGCGGTGTCGGTCGCGTAGCTCACCACGCCCACGGACCGCTCGCGGGCCCGCTCCCGGCGCAGTCGCTCCTCCTCCGGAACGGCCGCGGGACCGTCCCCCACCAGGAGCGCAGGGTCGGCCAGCAGATGTTCGGCACCGTCCGCGTACTGCCAGAGCCGGCCCACCGGGTCGGTGCCCGATCCGGTACGGGTGAAGAGAATCCGGTGGCCGTCCGGAGAGACGGTGAAGTGCCGCGGCGCCCCGAGGGAGAAGCGGCGGGTGCGCGCGAACTGGCGGGGGAAGTCCGCCGCGTTGACGGAGTGGTGGTCCGTGGGGTGGTCGGTCGGGTGGTGCGTCGAGTGGTCCATGGCGCTGTCCTCCAGAATGTTGTCGTCCAGCGGCCGCCCGTACGGTACGCGGGCAGCACGAAGGGCCGGTACGTGACCGGGACAAAGGCTGATACATGACCGGGTGAAAACGATCGGGAAAGTGGCCGCCACCGCGTCGTCCGGGACTGCCGGACCGGTCCCCGTGGCGCGCTCCGGCACGCCTCGGATGAGAGTGGATCGCTCCCGGAATCGTCGGGGCCGACGAACCTGCGTACTTATTATCATGAACGGGCCGGGGCCGGGGTCGCCGAGCGGGGCATTCGACGGGCGGTGAGCGGGGCCCGGGGGCGGCATTTGGTCACGGCTGACATGCGGTCATGGCTGGTATACGGCCAGGTACGTGGAGCGGGACCGTGCGGCGCGGTGGCCGGGCGCTTGTGCCGGGCCGGCAGCGGAACGGGAGTTGCTGGGCGGGGCATGGCCGGTGCCGCCGAACTGGCGGCCGACGCCCGCGAGGCCGCCGCCGCGATCGGGCGACGGCCTGCGCGAGGCGGTCTTCTCTCCGAGGGCAACGGCGTGATGTACGCCGCCTGGACCTCGCCGAGGTCTGCCGGCAGTCGTCGTGATCCGCTTACGTGATCCGCCGGCGCGGGACCGTCGGTGCCGACGTGGACACCGGGGCGAGGTGACGGCCTATCGGGCGCCGGCCAGGACCTCCGCGGCGGCGACGCCGGCGGCCGCGGTGGCACCGTGGGTGAAGATCTGGACCGCGCCGAGGGCGGGGCCACCGGGCAGGCCCATCTCCACCACGATCGCGTCGGGGCGCGCCTTGGCGAGGTCGGCGAGGGCGCGGCCCATCCAGGCGTGCCGGGAGGCGTCCCGGACGACGATGACCATCGGCCGTCCCGCGGCGGGGGCCAGCGCGTAGTCCTCCAGGACGGCGGAGCGAGCCGTCAGCTCCTGGTGGTGGACGCGCACGAAGGTGGTGCCGGGCAGGCGCTCGCGCAGCGGCGCGGCGACGCCCCACGGCGTCTCCTTGCCGATGGCCAGGTTGGTGGTGGGCACCAGCTCCACCACGTGCGGCGGGGCGGCCAGGGGGAGGGTGTCGTGCACGGAGCCGCTCAGCCGGACGGCGCGCCGGGCGGCGGTGAAGCCGATGTCGCCGCTGATGGGGTTGACCGGGACGGCCCGGCCCAGGTCGATCGACCAGTCGGCGAACGCCCGGACGCGGTCGGCCGCCTCCGCCAGCCGCGCTTCGGCGAGTTCTCCGCGGGACACGGCGTCGACAAGGGCACCGGCGAGGAGTTCGGCGGTCGCCTCCTCGGCGTTCTCCCCGCCGACGCAGATGGCGTCGGCGCCGGCGGCGATGGCCTTCACCGTGGCGCCGTCGATGCCGTAGCGGTGGGTGACGGCGCCCATCTCTATGGCGTCGGTGACGATCAGGCCGTCGAATCCGAGTTCTTCGCGGAGCAGGCCGTTGAGGATGCGGTGGCTGAGGGTGGCCGGCCGGTCCGGGTCGTAGGCGGGCACCAGGAGGTGGCCGCTCATGACCGCGCGCACGCCCGCGTCCAGGGCGGCCCGGAAGGGGGGCAGCGCCTGTGCGGCGATCTGGTCGAGGCCGGCGTCGTAGCTGGGCAGGCCGTGGTGGGAGTCGACGGCGACGTCCCCGTGGCCGGGGAAGTGCTTGGCGCAGGCGGCGACACCGGCGGACTGGAGTCCCCGTACCCATGCGGTGGTATGGCGGGACACCACGGCGGAGTCGATGCCGAACGACCTGACGCCGATGATGGGGTTGTCGGGGTTGGAGTTGACGTCCACGCTGGGCGCGTAGTCGAGGCTCACCCCGGCGGCGTGCAGCTGACGGCCCAGGTCGCGGGCGACGGACTCGGTCAGCTCGGGGTCGTCGACGGCGCCGAGGGCGAAGTTGCCGGGGCGGGTGGAGCCGGTCGCGGACTCGATCCGGGTGACATCGCCCGCCTCCTCGTCGATCGCGATGATCAGCGCCGGGTTCTCGGCGCGGAGTTGCGCGGTCAGCCGGGCGAGTTGTTCGGGGGAGGCGATGTTACGGGTGAAGAGCACGACGGACGACAGCCCGTCACGAATGGCGCGCAGTACCCACTCCGGTGCCTCGGTGCCCACGAAACCCGGTTGCAGGACGGAGAGCGCGAGTCGCCGCAACTCCTTGCTGTGCTTGCTGGAGGACATCGGCTGGGCCTTCCGGGTAGTGCGCGCGCATGGATCACAGCGACGAGCATTGGTACAGGCCAACGAATATTGGCCTAGTCCAATCCGCAGTGTCAAGGGTCCCGTTCACCCCGCTTCGGCGCCGGGTGGCCGGGCTGGGCCGCCTCATGACGGAACGGGCGCGGGGTGCGGAGGGGTGTCGGGTGGGGTGCGGGAAGTGCCGTGCGGGGAGCGTCGAGTGGGGGTGCCGGGGGGTGAGTGTCGTGCGTGGGTGGCCTCTCCGGTCGGCTTCCCCGGTTGCTCCGGCGCCGTGCGAGCGATGGTCGTTTCGAGCGGGGAAGCCGTCGGCCGCTCCGGAATTCGGTATTGACACCGGAAGTTGGTCTAGTCCATTTTAGTGGGGCGCAAGCGCAGCAAGTGATGGATGTTGCGTGCCGGCCCTGGCGCAGCGGGGGAATGTGGCCGGCCGACATCATGCGGACACTTCGTCCATGGCCCGTGAAGGGCACCACGTACACGGCGTAACGGTGCGGGAAGCCGGTGCTGTTTCGCCGAGAACCACGACTTCTGCGGAACGGCCGGTCGGCGCGGTGGTGCGCCCCTTCCGGGTCTCGCCGCACTGATCCTTTCTGCCCCCTGCTCCTTTCTCTCCTGCCCTTTCACCCCCTGCCCTTTCCTCCTCGAAACGACTTCTGCCGCTGCACGCGTCAACGTCCGCGCCGGTGAACGGCGTCGGCCGCGCCGCGCGCCGCCGCGGCATGGGCGCCGACGGCCGTACCGAGGCCGTTCTCGACGCCGACCGCGTATACGACCGCGTATACGACTGCGTATGCCCCACCCACCCGGCGATTCCCGGTACGCGAACAGTCCGGGAGCGATCTGCTCGGGCATACGGAAAATTCGAGCTCTGGAGCGACTGCATGCCGACATCTGAACGCCATCTGTCCCGAGCCCCTTCGGACGTGCCCTATTTCAGCTCGGACGGTGACACCTATCTCGCGCAGACACCGCTGCGGGACCTCCGGAAATCACGGCGGCTTCGCGTGCTGTCCGAGGAGGACTTCGCTTTCTGGCAAACCTACGGTTACGTCGTGGTGAAGCAGGCGATACCCGCCTCGGCGGCGAAGCGCCTGCTGGAGTTCGCCTGGGACTTCCAGGGGCTCGATCCGGCGCGGCCGGACACGTGGTACGAGGACCGCGAGTTCCGGTCGGATCTGGACCGGGAACTGCATATCTACGGGTTCGTCGAGGCGTACCACCACCAACTCCTCTGGGACAGCCGGCAGGCACAGCGGGTCTACGACGCATTCGTCGATGTCTGGGACTGCGAAGAACTCTGGGTGACCCTGGACCGGCTCAACCTGAACCCGCCCAACATCAAGAACCGCGACCGCGCCCTCATTCCGGCCACGGAGCGCGGGTTCGACATCGAGCTCCACTGGGATATCGACACCTCGCTCGGTGTGCTGCCGCAGCGGGTTCAGGGGATCATCGCGCTGAATGCCACCTCGCCGGAGCACGGCGGCTTCCAGTGCGCGCCCGAGCTGTTCCGTCAGTTCGACCGGTGGAAGGCCCTTCAGCCGGCGGACCGGGACCCGATCCGGCCCACGTTCGACCGGGCGGAGATGCCCGTGGTCCGGCCGGAACTCCAGGCCGGCGACCTGCTGATCTGGAATGGCGCGCTGGCGCACGGTGTGGCGCCCAACACCTCGGAGAACGGGGTGCGGGCCGTCCAGTACCTCTCCATGATGCCCGCGCTGGAATCGCATGAGGAACTGCGGCGCTCCCGGGTCGAGTCCTGGCGCCGGCTCAGTACACCGGACTGGAACAGGACGCTGCTCGGTGACGCCAGGCGGCATGAATCCCTGAGGTACGGCACCGCCGCGCTGAACGGCCTGGGTGCCAGACTGCTGGGCCTCGAACCGTGGCGCGGGCGGGAAAGCGAAGAGTCGACCGGGGAACGGGTATGCGCAAAATCTGCCTGACGCTGCCCACCAACCGGGAATGCGCCGCGACGATAGCGGCCGTCAACGAGGAGGCCGTGTACGCGGCCGAGCATTTCGATGTCGAGGTCCATCTGCTGATCCTGGACTCCTCCGACGCATCCGCGTTCGCCGGGCACACGCGAACCGTCCGGGAATTGCCCAGGGTGCCGGGGGTGGTCGTGCACCATCTCGGCGAAACGGAGCAGCGGGACTTTCTGCAACGGGTCATCCACCGCGCCGACGTCATGAAGCCCGAACTGGTGCTTGATCTCATGCTCCCGGCCGATGTCTCCTACGGCGCCTGCACCAATCGTGCGTTCCTGATCGGTGGAGCGCTCGGCTGCCATTCCATCCACCGCAGGGATTCGGACAGCCGCTACCAGGTCGTGAACGGCGCGCCCGTCTTTCCCATCCATCATGAGCTCGGATCGCTCGGAAAACGCGCGAGCGACGCGGTGCACGGCGTATCCGAGACCACGCTGGATCCGCGGCACGCGGACAAACCGGTGACGATGGCGGGCAGTTCCTTCGTGGGCGAGCTTTCCGTGGACATCGGCGAGATCTATCAGCTCGACCCGGACGTCTATACCGACATGGTCGGCCTCTGGGCGCCCGCCGACTGGTCCGACGAGGAGAAGAAGCAGCTCGTCGACGAGTCCTTCCGGGGAGCCGGCTCCGATTCGTTCACCCGGGACCATTCGATCCTGACCCTCGTCGATCCCCTGCGGGTGGACATGTGCAACATCAGCTTCCATCAGGTGCACGAACGTGTGCCGCTGCCGCCCGCGACCAACACCATCGGCAGCGACTACTTCCTCATGCACCTCGTCCACGACGCCGCGCTGCCCGGTGTGCTGCACAACCGCAACATCGAGAATTTCTACACCGGGGAGCGCAGAACCGGTCCGGGATTCCTGGCGTACCAGATGCGGTTCGTGAAGTTCTTCCTCTCCATGCTCTACTTCAATTTCCTCTACGACAGGATGGCGCAGGCCGGCGAGTCACTGCTCGACGACCGGTATCAGGTGCGCGCCTCCGTGGTTGCCGAGCTGGTCCGGGAAAGCACCCGGCTGGACCGGGCGGAGAACGTCCGGCGGCTGGATGTCCTCGATGTCTCCTACCGGAAACTGGGCGGCAGGTATGCCGAGTTCGCCGATCTCCTGGCGTCGCGTCGCGAGCGGCTGCTCGACGAGGCCCGGCATGACATGGAGGACTTCGCCCTGCTCATCGAGGTGTGGGAAGCGATGATGAGCGCGAGCGGAGCCACCGGCCTTCACCACATCCCGAGGCAGCGAGGCTGCGACCGTCGATGACGTACGAGAACACGTCCATGTTCGCCGCGCTGGCGGCCGCCGCCGAGGACCGGATCATCTTCGATCTCGCCGGAATCGAGGACTCCTACGACACCCTGCTGAGGGAGCTGCCGGGATTATCCGTCCGCTTCGCGATGAAAGCCTGCCCGGTGGACGAGGTGCTCTCCTGTCTGGCGGACAAGGGCGCCGGGTTCGACGCGGCGAGCCCCCACGAGATCGCGCAGGCGCTCCGGACCGGAGTGCCGGTCGAGAGAATCCACTACGGCAATACCATCAAGTCCGACCGGCACATCATCGAGGCATATCGCCTCGGCATCCGGGATTTCGCGACCGACAGCCTGGAGGACGTGACGGCGATCGCCCGCCACGCCCCCGGTGCCCGGGTGTTCTGCCGGCTGGCCACCGAGGGGGACGGGGCGCTCTGGGGACTCGGCAACAAATTCGGCTGCTCGCCCGCGGACGCGGTGCGCGTGCTGGAAACGGCCCGCGAAACGGGGCTGACACCGTCGGGGCTTTCCGTGCACGTCGGTTCGCAGCAGATGACGGCCGAAGCCTGGCGCAGTGCCGTCGAACGCCTCGCGGACGTTCTCGAAGTCCTGGACCGGCGAGGGATATCCCTGGATCACGTCAATCTCGGCGGTGGCCTGCCGGCTCTCGGCTATCTCGACAAACGGGGCAGACCGCTGGACCCGCCGACGGACAAGATATTCGCCGTGATCCGCGAGGGCATGCAGCAGCTCAGGGAGATACCCGGGCACCAGCTGGACTTCATCGTGGAACCGGGGCGCTATCTCGTCGCCGACCACGGTGCCATCCGGACGCATGTCTCCCGGCTCTCCGCGCGGCAGAAACTGAACGGTGAACGTCAGTACTGGCTGTACCTGAGCTGCGGAAAGTTCAACGGCCTGTATGAGATGGACGAGTTGCAGTACCGGCTCGTCTTTCCCTCGCACCCGGATGCCGCATCGGTGCCGGCCGTGGTCGCAGGCCCCACCTGCGACAGCGACGACGCCTATGCGCATGAGCACGGTCTCGTCCAGGTGCCCCGAGCGGCCGCTTCGGGAGATCCGGTCTGGGTGCTCTCCTGCGGCGCCTACGCCACCAGCTATATGACCCAGGGCTTCAACGGCTTCACCCCGCTTCCGTACACCTGCGTACCGGGCGAGGGCGGTGGGCCACCCGGCCCGCGGCACCAGGTTCCGCCACCCGGTGCCGGCACTTCCCGGGAAGGCACCCGTAAATGAGCCACGATGTGCGTATACGGCATATCTCCGACGGCGACTGGGGCGGCATCGTCGCGCTGGAATCCCGTACCTATGCCGCCCTCGGGCTGTCGGAGGAACGGGCCGCGCTGGAGTCCCGAGTTCACGCGTCGCCGTCCACCTGCTTCGTGCTGGAACTCGGGCAGCAGTTGGCGGGTTACCTGTTGGCCCTGCCCTATCCGGCGTTCCGGTATCCGGATCTGACCCGGACGGAAGAGACCGTCTTTCCCTCGCGCAATCTGCATCTGCACGATCTCGTCATCGCGGAGAACCTCCGCGGCAGGGGGCTGGCGCAGCATCTCCTGTACCAGGTCACGGCGACGGCGGGCGCACAGGGATATGAGCAGATCTCCCTGGTCGCCGTCGCCGGCAGCGCGGCCTTCTGGGCGGCGAACGGATTCATCGCCCATGACGAGGCCGTGCCCGCGGAGAGCTACGGCGCGAACGCCGTGTACATGTTCCGGCCGGTGCGGACCGGCCGGGCCGGGAATCCGGAGCCGGCCGGCATGGTGCCGAGCGGTTCCTCATCGCAATGCGAAGTGGGCTGATGCATGTGTTCCGCGTTCACGATCCGTTCCGCAGAGCACAGTTGGCGATTGCCGCCCTGTTCTGTTCTCTCGGTTTCCAGTACGCCACCTGGGCGTCGCGAATTCCCGCGCTCAAGACGGACCTCGGCCTCACCGCGGGGGAAGTGGGGCTGCTGCTGATGGCCGCCGGTGTGGGTGCGGCGGTGTCCTTCCCGCTGGTGGCGTTGCTGATGAAACGGCTGGGCTCCCGGCGCCTGGCGTTCGCGTCGGCGCTCTGCCTGGCCGTACTGCTCCTCGCCCTGGCCGCGGCCCCGAACTATCCGACCGCGCTGGTGATCATGTGCGTGGACGGAATCCTGGTGGGGTGCCTGAATGTCGCCATGAATGCCCAGGGAGCCGCGCTCGAAGTCAAGTACCGGCGAAACGCCATGGCGAAACTGCACGCGACGTTCAGCGGCGGGTCCCTGTGCGCCGCGGTCCTCGCGTCGGCCATGAACACGGTGACCTCGACCGTGGCCGTGCATTTCGGCGTGGCGGCCGTTCTCCTTCTGCTGCTGGTCGCCTCTGCCGGACCGGGACTGCTGACGGAGGACCAGCCGGCCGCGGAAAAGGAGAAGAAGAGCCGCCGCGGCTGGACCATGCCGTCCCGTATGACGTTGTGGATGTGCTGCGCCATGGCGTTCGGCACCGTGACCGAAGGCGCCATGAACGACTGGTCGGCCCTCTATCTGAAAGATATCGCCAAGGCATCGGTGGAACTGGCGCCCATGGGCATCGCCGTCGTCTCGGGAATGATGGTATTGGCCCGCCTTTTCGCCGACGGCTGGCGCAGCCGCTGGGGCGACGGGCGCATCGTCCTGGTCGGCAGCGCACTGGCCGGCGCGGGGCTGGCGCTCGCCCTGCTGAGCGGCGGCGTGGTACCGGCCCTGATCGGGTTCGCCTGCGTCGGGCTGGGCATCGCCGCCGTGACCCCCTGCGTCTATGTGGCCGCGGCGGGACAGGGCTCGGACGCGCTGACCCTGGTCGCCGCCATGGGCACAACGGGCCTGCTGGCCGGACCGCCGGTCATCGGCTTCATAGCGAACGCCGGCAGCCTGGTGTGGGGTCTGGGAGCCGTCGCCGCCTCCGCGCTCGTCGTGGCCCTGTGCAGCACCCGCATCCGTTGGACGAGCCCGCGAACGGCGGACATCTCATGAGCCACACCCGACGCCCCCGGGTGGACGCCCCACCATTCGCTGGGACGTCCATCCGTGGGCCTGTCGGCGCTGACCAGCAACAACTGGCCCCGTACACAGCACCTCAGGAGAGATTCACTGTCGTGCGTCGCGCAGCGTGAGAACGTATGTCGCGGTGAGCGCGACGGCACGGTCTTCGTCATGTGACAGATCCGCGAGGGCACGTGACGTCGTGAGCCCCGGGATGTCCGCGAGCGCCTGTGCCAGCCGTCGACGTGCAGGCGCGCCAAGGGTGCCGCGGGCGAGGCAGTCGACGAGCCCGGTGGCGATCTGATCCGCCCACGCGGGATCACTCGCCAGCGTGCTCAACGCATCGGCTGCGTCGGCATCGTTCCTCTCCTCGACGATCATGTCGATGAGCGTCGGGACCGCGTCCGCCACTCCACGCGCCCCGAGCGCCAGAGCCGCGTACCCGCGGACCACGATGTCGGGGTGGGCGAGGGCGTCCCGCAGCAGTGCGGTCGCCGCACCGTTCGGAATCTCGGCGATGGACCGGACAGCACGTTTCCGTACCTCGGCCGCGGGTGAGCCGAGGCCCTCCGCCAGCAGTGCCGGCCCGTCCTCGCCCGTCTGCGCCAGAGCCCACCGAAGGGCTCCGGCGACGTGCGGGTCCGGCTCGCTCAGCACGGCCTCGACCAGTGCTTCGACCGGCACGGGAACGTCCTCGACCGCGGACAGGGCCGCGCGCTGCCGCGCCCCCGCGCTCTTCGACCCCAACGCCTGGAGGAGCGTGACGATCTGGAGGACCTCCTCCCAGCCCGCGGGCTCCGCGGCACCGATCCGGCGGAGTCGCGTGAGCAGCTCCGTCTCCGCCGCGATGCGGTCTCGCGTCTGGCGGATGAGGCCGTCGACGAGCTCCGCGGGCGCGAAGCCGGGGTCATCGAGCGCGCGCCCGACGTCGCGCAGCGACAGCCCCAATGACCGAAGGCTCTCGATGTGGAAGATGCGCCGGATGTCCTCGCCGGAGTACTCCCGATAGCCGGAATCGGTGCGACCCGTTGGCCGCACCAGGCCGAGCGATTCGTAATGCCTGAGCATGCGGGCGCTGACCCCGGACCGTCGCGCGACATCACCGATCAACAATGCCTACCGCTCCTTCTGGCCGGCCCTGCCGAGGGCGACGATGCGCTTCGCCTCCTCGATCGCGAACTCGAATCCGGCATCCGGGTCGCGCCACAGCCGTTCCGTGGCGATCGCGTGCGTGCGCACACGAGGGTCGGGATCCGCCGTCGCGGCGCCCACCGTCGGCAGCATCGCCTCCCCGAGCGCGATCAGCGCCCGGCTGAGGCTGAGCTGCGTCGCACGTTCGCCGCGCCCGAGCTGTGTCGCCAACACTACGGCCAACTCGTGCTCCGCACCCTCGGGCACGAGCACGACCGCTGCCCGCCAGGCGCTCCGGGCCACCTCGTCGTCGGCGTCGGACACCAGCGCCGGTGTGATCGCCGGCCACGCTCGCCGATCCCCGATCTTGGACAGCGTGTGCAACGCCTGGCTCCGTGCCTGCGCACGCTCCGAGCGGACTTCGTCGAGCAGCACCGGGAGCGTCATCGATGCCGCGTGGCGGGTGAGTGCCCAGGTCAGCATTTCGCGCACGGAGAACTCGGGCTCGATCGCGCAGCGCTCGATGAGCTTGCCGATGAACGCCGGCTCCGGGGCCGTACCGACCGCCAGCGCCGCCTGCAGCCGGACCGACGAGCTGTCGTTCTCCAGCCCCTGCAGAGCTCGCATCGTGTTCGTGTCCTCTTTCGGCACGGTCATCGGGACCACCTCCTTGACACAGTGAAGACCTTGTCACTGTGTCAAGGTCAAGCAGCGGCCCGCGCGGCCCTGCCCCGGACGCCGAAGACCTTCCGGCGCGGGCGCAGGACACCCGTCCGTACCGGCTCCGGCGGCGGCACCCACGTCTGCGGGAGCGCCCCGGCTCGGGGCCGGTGGACGGCGCGACGGTCGGCAGCCCGCGCCGCGCGGGGAGCGGGGCGGCGAACTCCCCGGTGTTTCAGGTGAGTTGGGGGGCGCGCTGGATGAAGGTGTCGAGGACGCCGTCGGCGATCTTGATTGTGCCCTGCGGTCTGGTGGCACCGGGGAGGGTGCGGATTGCGGATGCCTGGCGTGCGACGTCGGCGGCGGCGGTGAAGGAGCGGGTCGCTTGGGTGCTGCGGCCGCTGCTGCGGAGTTCGAGCGCTTTGCAAGTGTGCCGGAGCGCTTGGGCCCACAGCGTGAGGGCATCCAGCCAGGGCTTGGCCTCGGTGACGAAGCCGGGGTCGGTGACTCCTTGGCGGATCCGGCCGGGGGCCTGCGCGAGCGCATCGACCTGTGCCCGCAGGGCGGCGACCGCTCGGTCCTTCCTGCCCGCTCGCCAGGAGCGTTCGACGGCGTCGAGCCGGGCTTTGAGAGCCGGGGCGGGTGGCTGCCACGGGGCGTCCGACCAACTGGGCGCCAGATGCTGGGTGTCGAGGAACACCAGCAGGGCCCGGGTGGTCTGCTGGTTGCCCCCGGTGAGATACGCGGCGGCCGCGCGCCAGGAATCGGCGGGCCGGTAGGCGCGGGGGTTCCATGCGTAGTCGGCGCCGGTGAATTCGGCGATCTTGCTGGCCGATGCCTGGTTCATCGGGTTCAGGGCGAGGCCGCCGAGGTGCTCGCCGAGCTCGGGGGTGCGCTTGTCGTAGGGAGCGAGCAGGAGGCGTCCTGCGGCGCGGTCGTAGTCATTGGTGGGGTAGTTGTCCCACAGCAGCACGTCGTGGCCCCACACATCGGCCGCCCGGCGTGCCTGGCCGCTGGTGATGGAGGTGGGTACCACGTCGGCGCCGGTCCACCACACCTTCACCCGGCTGTCCAGGGTGCGGCGCAGTGTCTTCTTGTAAGGGGAGTCCGCGAGGTCGCTGTACTGGGTGGGGACGAACTGCAGTGGCCGTACGCCGGGATGGCGGTCGGCGAACTCGCGCTGGACGCGGTTGGTCAGGTCGCTCTGGGCGGCGGCGGCAGCCTGTTCGGAGACGGTGCCGTAGCGGGCCAGGTCCGCGGCGCTGTTCCACACGGGGAGGGGGTGGACGTCGTCGAAGGCGAGGGCGAAGTCCTTGATCCCGAGGTCGTACAGGAACCGGAGTTTGCCGGTCAGGGCCTTGCGGTCACCGGCATCGTTGTAGCCGATGGACTTGCCCGGGGAGAGGACGTACGTGAAGCGCACATGATGGGCGGCCGCGTGGCGGGCGAGCTCGGCCAGCTCCCGTGCCTGGCGGGCGGGATACGGATCGCGCCAGCGATCCCGTTCGTACGGATCGTCCTTGGGCGCGTAGAGGTAGGTGTTGAGCTTGACGGAACCGAAGAACGCGATCTGGTCCATGCGTTCCTGGTGGGTCCAGGGTTTGCCGTAGAAGCCCTCCACGACACCACGCAGGGGCATCGCGGGATGGTCGACGACCGTGGCACCCGCGATCCGGCGGTCACCGGCCAGTTGGGCAAAGGTCTGGGCGGCGTAGAAGACGCCGTCATCGTCGGCCCCGGCCAGCAGGACCGCGGTGCGGCCGCCGAGGCTGCCGGCGGTGATCTGGTAACCCTCCGGTGGCAAGGGCCCGGCGGTGAAGGCTCTGCTGCGCTGGAGCATGCCGGCCATGGGCGGGGCCGCGGCGTTGCCGAGGACGACGGTCAGCGGGCGGGGGGAGCGCGGGGCCGACCCGGCGGGGCTGACGCGGACGTCGGCGGCGCCCGCGCGTCGCAGCGCCCGGCCGACGATATCCGCACAGCGGGGGTCCGCCCCTTCAGCGGTGAGGACGTCCACCAGGCGGGGCACGGGCAGGTCCGGGCCGGTACGGCGCATTTGCTGCGGGGTCGGTGACACCGTCGGCAGAGCCTTGCCGGCAACCGCCTCCAGAGCGATCGACGGAGCCTTGGGAGTGCGGGGGACGGAACGGCCGGCGGAGCCTGGTGCGTCCCCGGGCGCACAGCCGGAGAGCAGCAGGCCCGCGCCGAGAAACGTGGTGACGATCCTGCGGCTGATCATCGGCGCGCCCCCCTGTTGCAGGCGCCGAGAAGTGCCCAGGCCGCCAGGAGCAGCAGCAGGAACCAGCTGCTGGGGACGAGGAGGAACAGCGAGGTGGCGATGGCCGACAGCGGGTCGCCCAGGGGCAGGACGAGCCAGTACGTGGCGGCGCTGGTGACCGTCAGGCCCAGGGCGGCGACAGGCCATACCAGGACCCCTGCCATTTTGGCGCGCACGCTCCATCCACGGGCCGGTATCCACAGGGCCAGGCCGAGCAGCCAGCCGACGACGGGCAGCAGGAATCCCCCGAAGACCAGTAGCAGCACGGCAGTTGTCTGCCGGGATGAGCAACCACGGAAACGGTTGCCGGAACACGCGGACGGCGGGGTGCCGCCGCCCGTGGCCGGTACCGGTTCGAAGGGGCCGGAGGCGGGGTCAGGAGAGGTGTGCATGAACTTCCCTCGGGATCGAGCATTCGGCGGTTCGCCCGTGGCCAAGGGCACTCGGAGGCCCTCAAGGACGACGATTCAACTAATTGACGCCCAAAGTGGAGTAAACAGTTCCACTCATTTTGACCGGCTGACCTTGACCGGCTGGCCTTGCCCGGTTCGGCCGATGCAGTCCGGGGAGCAGGTGCAACGGCCGAGGGCGACGCGGTCGAGTGGATCCACCGGCAGTCCGGCGCGACCCGGCTGCTGCCCCGACTGACCGCGGGCAAAAGGGCCCTCAGCGAGGACAGGTGGCCGCGGTGCGGTAGAACTCGGCTGCGGTGACGGTGGCGGGGACGCCGAGTTCGGCGGCTACTGCGGTGATCGCGGTGGCGCCGATGCCGAGGTCGGCCTGGCCGTCGGTGGTGAAATACGGTGCGATGAACGCCTCGTAGTGGGCTCGGGCTTCGTCTGCGGTGTGCCGGCCGAGGAACGTCCGGATGTGCCGCACCGCGGTCCCGGAATCGTTGTGGATCACCTGTAGGGCGCGCCGGTGGGCTCGTACGACGGCCTGGACCGCGGGGTCGTCCGGGCGGATGTGAGTGGGGTCGACGGCCACGCCTACGGTGGGGATCCGGAAGTGGTCGCCGACCCAGGCCAGCACCCGCCAGCCGTGCTCGGCGGCTATCGCCTCCGGTGCCATGGTGCTGCCGACCAGTGCGGCGTCGATCCCGCCGTCGTGCAGCCGGCGCAGGTCCATGCCGTAGTCGCCGGGCGGGCGGACGACGGTGTGGATGTCGCGGTCCGGATCGAGGCCGGCCTGGCGCAGCACGATCCGGGCGAAGCACCCGGGTGCGGTGTGGGCGGCGTGTACCGCCAGCCGTCGGCCGGTCAGGTCGGCCAGGGTGGTCGGGCCGGGGCGGGCGAGGAACCAGAACAGCGGGTGGTGGGTGTTGACATGGAGCGCGACCCAGGGGATGCCGTTGGCGAGTCGGGACTGCAGCGCCCGGCCGAGCCCGATGGTGGCGCCGTGGCGCAGCCGCTCCTCGTCCCAGGAACAGCCATCGCGCAGTGCGACGTGGACGCCCTCGTCGGCGTAGTAGCCCTGCTGGTCGGCGATATAGGCGACCAGTTCCTCATGCAGGCCCCGCCCGACGTAGGCGAGATCGATCGTATACATGAACGTGTTCCTTGATCGTGTCACCGCTGTGCGCCGGCCCGTGCCGCGGGCTCGGCCGCTGACGCTCATGGTGCCCATGTGACGGTGCGCCGGATGTGGTCCGGCCGTCGGCCGGGCCGGGACGGCAGGGCCCCGTGTGCGCAGGGCGGCGGGGCGTCAGTACATGGACATCCCGCCGTTGACCGCGGCCGTGGTACCGGTCATGAAGGCGTTGTCCTCGCCGGCGTAGAAGGCGACGGCTTGGGCGACGTCGTCCGGGTGCGCCAGGCGGCCCAGGGGAGTAGCGGCCACTTGCCGTCGCTTGTGCTCCGCGTCGAACACGTCCGCCGCCATGCGGGTGTCGTCCACCGGGCCGGGCTCGACGACGTTGACCGTGATGCCCCGCGGGCCCAGTTCCTGGGCGAGGTACCGGGCGAACTGCGTCAGTGCGGCCTTGGCCGTGCCCAGGGCGATCATGCCTTCCCGGGGCCGGCGGCTGAGACCGGTACCGAGATAGACGATGCGTCCCCGGCCCGTTTCGGCCATGGCGGGCAGGACGGCTTTGGTGACCGCGAACGCCGCACGCATCTCGTCGTCGAGCTTGCCGCCCAGTTCTTCCCACGTCATCTCCTGGAAGGGCTTGACCGCATACGGGGTGAGCGCGTTGTGCACCAGCACGTCGATACCGCCCCATGCCGCCCGGACCTGCTCGACCATGCTCGCGACCGCCGTCGCCTCGCGCACATCGGCCTGCACGGCCATGGCCTGACCACCTGCGGCCTCGATGCCGGCCACGACCTCCGCGGCCGCCTCGGCGCTGTGCAGGTAGTTGACCACCACGCGCAGCCCTCGTGTGGCCAGCAGGCGCGCGGTGGCCGCTCCGATTCCGCTGCTGGCCCCGGTCACCAATGCCACCCTGTCGGTTGCCCCGGTCATGGGACCACCTCCTGTTTGTCATCGCGGGCCGTAGGGATGACCGCCCGGAGCTGTTCATCGTCGATACCGGGACGTGCTGGGCGAATCGCCCCGTGGAGCACGGCGTCGACGGTCGCGCGCACCAGATCGGCCACGGTGCGGTTGAGTTCATGCGCCAACGGCGAGGTGAGCGGCCGCTCCAACGCGCCGCGGGTGATCTCACCGAGCAGCTCAGGCGGCGCCGGCAGCTCTCTCCGCCGGTGCCCGTCCCGGAACAGCTCGCCGAGCCGCTGGCAGACCGCCGGATCCACGCGCTGCGCCACGTACTGGCGCGGTATCGCATCCGCAGTGCCGCGCCCCGCCGCGAGCCGGGCCGCGCTGATCCGCGAACGCCCTCGCGGGGCAGGCCCAGGCTGACCTGGACCATGTCTTCACCGTACGCCCGGCACCACAGAGCGGCTTGCCAGGAACCCCGTGCACGCGAAGCCCGTGCGGGTGGCCCGAGGCGCCGCAATTCCGCCGTGCACCGAGGGAGCGGAACCCCGGCAGTGGCCGGCGGCCCCGAAAGACCGCTCGGCTCGGGCACTCCTCGCCGGCGATCACCCTCGGTTACTATGCACACTTCATGCCGGAGGCCGGAAGCAACGGGCGAACGGCCATCGACGGACTACCGGGAGGCGGGGAAGTCCGCATGCCGGTCGGAACTCCCCAGATTCTCCCCAGGGCCGTTGAGGGACGATTCTCGCTGCTGCTCCCCTCCGAGTTCGGTCGTGGACTGCAAGGCTGAAGAGACAGGCTGTCTGGGAAATGCTGAAAGAGGTCATCGCGACCCGCTATGTCACGCCCTTGCGTGAGGGCGGATCGCTCCCGGGGATCGTCGAGGCCGACGATCTCGGGACATATGTCATGAAGTTCACGGGTGCGGGACAGGGTCGTAAGACGCTGGTCGCCGAGATCATCTGCGGGGAGCTGGGCCGTCGGCTCGGCCTGCGGGTGCCCGATCTGGTCCGGATACAGCTCGACCCGGTGATCGGTCTGAGCGAGCCCGACCAGGAGGTGCAGCAGCTCCTGAGGGCGAGCGGCGGACTGAACCTGGGGATGGACTACCTCCCCGGGTCGCTCGGTTTCGACCCGCTCGCGTTCGAGGTGGGGGCGTGTGAGGCGGGCCGTGTGGTGTGGTTCGACGCGCTGATCAACAACGTCGACCGGTCCTGGCGCAACCCCAACCTGCTGGTCTGGCACGGTGAACTGTGGCTGATCGACCACGGCGCCACGATGATCTGGCACCACAACTGGCCCAGCGCGGAGAAGGCCGTTGCCAAGCCCTACGACGCCTCCGACCATGTGCTGGCCGGTTTCGGCCCGGACATCGCCGCGGCCGCCGCCGAGTTGGCGCCGCGGATCACCGAGGAGTTGCTGACCGCGATCGCGGCCGATGTCCCGGACGAATGGCTGGCCGACGAGCCCGGCTTCGACTCCCCGGACGCGTTGCGCCGGGTGTACGTGACCACGCTGCTGGCCCGTGCCCGGACGATCGGTGACCACATCACCCTCGGCGAGCGCAGCAAGGACAAGCCCTCGCAGGCACCGGAGTGGCTGGCGGGCAAGCCGCCGCGGAGGACAGTGAAATGAGCGGTCTGCACAACGGGCGCGATGTCTTCGAGTACGCGGTGCTGAAGGTCGTGCCGCGCGTCGAACGCGGCGAGATGATCAATGCCGGGGTGGTCGTGTACTGCCACGCGAAGGGCTTCGTCGAGGCCCGGACGTATCTGGACGAGGCCCGGCTGCTGGCGCTGGACCCCACGGTGGACGTCGGCGGTGTACGGGCCGCACTCGGCGCCGTCGAGGGCATCTGCCATGGCGGCGAACAGGCCGGGCAGGCGGCGGGGGACGACGCGGGGCGCCGCTTCCGCTGGCTGATCGCGCCGCGCAGCACGATCGTCCAGCCGGGTCCGGTGCACACCGGACTGACGGCCGACCCCACCGCCGAGGCCGAGCGGCTGCTGGAGCTGCTGGTGCGCTGAGGCCGGTGCGGCGGATGCGGCGGGTGAACGGCCCGGCGGCGGTGCCCGGTGGACGTACCGGGGCGCCGGCGCCGGGCCGTGCGGCGGGATCGCCCCACGGCCGGGCTCGCACCGCGGATGAGGTGGGCGTTGGTGCGGCGAAGGGGCGTTGACAGTCGGTGGCCGGGCTTCTAGCGTCAGCCCTGCTGAAGATACTAAGCGGTTGCTCACCTGCGAGGCCGGTGCGGCGGACCGCTTGTCGAGGTTTCGAGGGTGAGGAGAACCCGCATGTCCACCACCGAGCAGCGCGTCGCCATCGTGACGGGCGCGGCCCGTGGCATCGGCGCGGCCACCGCCGTCCGCCTGGCCGCCGAAGGACGCGCCGTCGCCGTACTCGACCTTGACGAGGCGGCCTGCGCGGACACCGTCGAGAAGATCACCGCGGCCGGCGGCAAGGCCCTCGCCGTCGGCTGCGACGTCTCGGACGCGGCGCAGGTGGAGGCGGCGGTCGCCCGGGTCGCGGCCGAGCTCGGCGCGCCGACCGTACTCGTCAACAACGCGGGCGTGCTCCGCGACAACCTGCTGTTCAAGATGAGCGACACCGACTGGGACACGGTCATGAACGTGCACCTGCGGGGCGCGTTCCTGATGTCGCGGGCCTGCCAGAAGCACATGGTGGACGCCAAGTTCGGGCGGATCGTCAACCTCTCCTCCAGCTCCGCGCTCGGCAACCGCGGCCAGGCCAACTACGCGGCGGCCAAGGCCGGACTCCAGGGCTTCACCAAGACCCTCGCCATCGAGCTCGGCAAGTTCGGCGTCACGGCCAACGCGGTGGCCCCCGGTTTCATCGTCACCGACATGACGGCCGCCACCGCCGAACGCGTCGGCATGGGCTTCGAGGAGTTCCAGGCCGCGGCCGCCACCCAGATCCCGGTGCAGCGCGTCGGCCGCCCCGAGGACATCGCCAACGCCATCGCCTTCTTCACCGGCGAGGCGGCCGGTTTCGTCTCCGGCCAGGTCATGTACGTCGCCGGCGGCCCGCTCAACTGACCGCCCCACCGACCTCAGGAGTACACGACATGACCGAGCAGCACAGCGCGCTCCCCGCCCCCTCCGGCAGGACGGCGCTGATCACGGGCGCCAGCCGGGGCATCGGCTACGGCATCGCCCAGGCGCTGGTCGCGCGCGGCGACCGGGTCTGCATCACCGGCCGCAACGAGGACGCCCTCAAGGAGGCCGTCGACCGGCTCGGCGCGGACCGGGTGATCGGCGTCGCGGGCAAGGCGCACGACGAGGCCCACCAGGCGGTCGCCGTCCAGCGCGCGATGGAGGAGTTCGGCCGCGTCGACTACCTCGTGAACAACGCCGGTACGAACCCGGTGTTCGGCCCGCTCGCCGATCTCGACCTCAATGTCGTGCGCAAGGTCTACGAGACCAACGTGATCTCGGCACTCGGCTTCGCGCAGCGCACCTGGCACGCCTGGCAGAAGGAGAACGGCGGGGCGATCGTCAACATCGCCTCGATCGCCGGCCTCAACGCCTCGCCCTTCGTCGCCGCGTACGGCATGAGCAAGGCCGCGATGGTCAACCTGTCGCTGCAGCTGGCGCATGAGTTCGCGCCGGTGGTGCGGGTCAACGCCATCGCCCCCGGCGTGGTGAAGACCAAGTTCGCCGCCGCGCTGTTCGAGAACCGTGAGGAGGAGGCGGCGGCCGGCTACCCCATGGGGCGGCTCGGCGTCCCGGAGGACATCGGCGGGGCCGCGGCCTTCCTGCTGTCCGACGGCGCGGGCTGGATCACCGGCCAGACGCTGGTCGTCGACGGCGGGCTGTTCCTCAACGCCGGCGTCTGACCACCGCGCCCGACGGCGGGGCCGGTCCGGTTCCGCCCGGTCCGGTCCCGGCCGCGCCGCGCGGGCCGGGAGCCCGCCCTCCGGTGCCGTGCTCCCGGCCCGCGGACGGCATTGTCAGTGGTCGCCGGTAGGTTCGGAGAACGAGAACGGAACGTACACCGGAGGTTGTTGACGTGATGGCCGACATGCTGCCCGAGTCCTGGCGCGGGGTCCTCGGCGAGGAGCTGGCGAAGCCCTATGTCAAGGAGCTGGTCGACTTCGTCGAGCAGGAGCGGGCCCGGGGCCCGGTCTACCCGCCCCGTGAGGAGGTCTTCGCGGCGCTGGAGGCGACCCCCTACGACCAGGTGAAGGTGCTGATCCTCGGCCAGGACCCCTATCACGGCGCGGGCCAGGGGCACGGTCTGTGCTTCTCGGTGCGGCCCGGCGTGCGGACACCGCCGTCGCTGCGGAACATCTACAAGGAGATGAAGGACGAGCTGGGCCTGCCGGTTCCGGACAACGGCTATCTGATGCCCTGGGCCCGCCAGGGCGTGCTGCTGCTGAACGCCGTGCTGACGGTCCGCGAGGGCGAGGCCAATTCGCACAAGGGCAAGGGGTGGGAGAAGGTCACCGACGCGGTGATCCGCGCGGTGGCCGCCCGGCCCGACCCGGCGGTCTTCGTCCTGTGGGGGAACTACGCCAAGAAGAAGCTGCCGCTGATCGACGAGGAGCGGCATACCGTGGTGCAGGGCGCGCACCCGTCCCCGCTGTCGGCGAAGAAGTTCTTCGGGTCCCGCCCCTTCACCCAGATCAACGAGGCGGTCGCCGCGCAGGGGCACACCCCGATCGACTGGCGCATCCCGGACCTCGGCTGAGCCATGCGGTCCCGCGCGTCGCGCACGGCGCGCGGTGCCTCTCCCCGGCGGTTAGCGTCGGGGAGAGCAGCGGGGGCGGCGAGCGAAGGCGGTGCACAGGCGATGGCGGAGACACAGCGGGCCCAGGCGCCCGAGGGCGGTGTCCCGACCCGGATAGCCCAGGCGATCATGCTGCACCGCGCCGGGGACCGGGAGGAGGCGCGCAACCGTCTCGCGCTGCTGTGGGACGAGATCGGGCCCGGGGGAGACGCTCTCCACCGCTGCACCCTCGCCCACTACCTGGCCGACACCCAGGACGACCCCTGGGACGAACTCGACTGGGACCTCAGGGCCTTGGAGGTGGCCGAGGGCTTCGTCGCGGAGCGGGCCGGGAGCACCGCCGGGCCCCTCGGGGAAGCGCGCGACGCCGGGGAGCCGGGCCGCCGTCACCCCGTCGTCGCCCTGCGCGCGTTCTTCCCCGCCCTGCATCTCAGCCTCGCGGCCGACTACGCCGCACTCGGCCGGCCGGCCGAGGCCCGCGCCCAGCTGCTGCGGGCACGGGCCTCGGTCGGCGCCCTCGCCGACGACGCGGAGCGCCGGGGGTTCGGCGAGGCAATCGACCGGCTGGCGCTGCGGATCGACGGGGCCGCGGGTCAGTCGTCGTAGAACGCGCCGCAGAGCCGCTGCTGCGCACTGCCCTGCCGCCAGTGCCCGTACGCCCGGCCCAGTGCGCAGACGTCCGTACCGGACGGGCCGGCGGGCAGGCCCCCGATGCGCGGGATGCGGAGCGGGCCGTGGTGGTGCGCCGGGCCCGGATCCCGGTGGCTGTGTCCGGCCGGTGCCGGGTGGCCGCCCTGGGCACCGGACCTCCGGTGCTGCCCGCCGCCATCCGGCCGGGAAGATCCCGGATCCGTGCGGTCGTGGCCCGGCGACGGCGGGGGCGCCGCGGTGGCCCGGTCGCCGCCGGGGGACCGGGCGGCGGGACCCAGCGGCTCCACGGAAGGGGCGGGCGGTGCGGGACGGGGCGTGGCCTCGACGGCCGGCGGAGTGGCGACGGTCATACAGCCGGTGGCGGTCGCCGCGGCCATCACCGCCAGGACCGTGAATGTGGGCAATCTGTGCACCTCCGCAACTTTTCCGGCCGTATATGTCTTTGGGAAGGCCCCGCAGGGGTGACCGGCGCGTCGCGGACGGGACGCCCCGGCAGGACGGCGCGCCGCGCGGACGGCGGTCGATCACCGACGCTGGTGCGGGCGGGCCGCCGGCCCCGGGTCAGCGGCCGAGCATGCCGTCGAGCAGTTCCGCGCAGGAGGTGCGGAGCGCGTCGTGGGTGGGGAGCGCGGCGTGGAACTGGCCCGCGGTGCAGGAGAACAGCACCCCGTCGCACCAGGCGACCAGGCTGAGCGCATGGCGCTCGGGCTCGGCGGAGCCGGCCGCCGAGAGCATCGCGGTCACCGGCTCCCGGAAGCGCCGGCCGGCCCGGTCGTAGACCGCCCGCAGTTCGGGGCGGCGGGTGGCCTCCAGCGCGAGCTCGTAACGGGCGACGAGGAGTTGGCGGTGCCCGGACAGATAGCGGTGCAGGGCCCGCGCGAGCGCGTCGGCGACCGCGGCCGTGGTGGCGCCGGCGGCCGGCTGTGCGATGCCGCCCGCGGCACCCGGCACCGTGTGCGGGGTGAGCACCGCGGCCTCGCGCTCGGCCAGCCGCCGTACCGCGCTCTCCAGCAGGGCCGCGCGGGTGCGCGCGAGGTTCGAGGTGGAGCCCTGCGGCAGTCCGGCCGCCTCGTCGACGGCCCGGTGGGTCAGCCCTCGCATCCCGCGCTCGGCGAGCAGGGTCAGGGCCGTATCGGCGATCAGTTCATGGCGGGGCGCGTTGCGGGCGTTCATGGCAGGGAGCCTAACGCGCCGACTACAGATGTAGTACTCTGTCACTACAGATGTAGTTAACGAGAGGGGCGGGTGGCGGTATGCGGCACCGGACGGCGATCGTGATCGGCGGCGGCATAGGCGGGCTCACCGCGGCGGTGGCACTGGAATGTCGCGGCTGGGAGGTCACCGTCCTGGAGCGGGCCGCCGCGCTGGAGCCGGTGGGTGCGGGCATCGGCCTCGCCCCCAACGCCCAGCGCGCCCTGGACGCCATCGGCGCGGGCGACGCCGTCCGCGCGGGGGCCGCCCGGCAGGCCGCCGGCGAAATCCGCCTCCCCGGCGGCCGCCGGCTGGCCCGTACGGACAATGCCGCGGCCGTCCGGCGCTTCGGCGGCCCGGTCCTCGTCGTGCACCGCGCCGAACTCGTCGGCCTCCTCGCCGCCCGGCTGCCCGCGGGCGCCGTCCGCACCGACGCCGCGGCCGAACTCGTCGACATGGGGGAAACGGGCGCGGCCGGCCGGCCGGCGCGGGTGCGGCTCGCGGACGGCGAGGAGCTGTCCGCGGACCTCGTCGTGGCCGCCGACGGCATCCACTCCGCCGTCCGCCGCACGCTCTTCCCCGGCCACCCCGGACCCCGCTACGCCGGATTCACCACCTGGCGCCTGGTCGTCCCCGCGCCCGACCGCCCGTTCGTGGCGCACGAGACCTGGGGCCGGGGCGGCCTGTGGGGCTCCCTGCCGTTGCACGACGGGCGCGTCTACGCGTATGCCACCGCGGCCGTACCGCCGGCGGGGCGGGCCGTCGATGACGAACGGGCCGAACTGCTGCGCCGCTTCGGCCACTGGCACCATCCCGTCCCCGCCCTCCTCGCCGCCGCCGGCCCGACGGCCGTGCTCCGCAACGACGTGTACACCGCGGCCGCCCCGCCGCCCGCCTTCCACCGGGGCCGGGTCGCGCTGCTCGGCGACGCCGTCCACCCGATGACCCCCAACCTCGGCCAGGGCGGGTGCCAGGCCATCGAGGACGCCGTCGTCCTCGCCCACGAGGCCGCGCCGGACGCCGATCCGGCCGCCGCGCTCGCCGCCTACACCCGGCAGCGGCTGCCGCGCACCATGGAGGTGGTGCGCCGGGCCGAGCGGATCGGGCGGTTCACCACCTGGCGGTCCCGGCCGGCCTGCGCGCTGCGCACCGCCGTGCTGGCCACGCACGCCCGCCTCACGCCCGATCTCGCCCTGCGCACCCTGGACGGCATCGCCGACTGGCGCCCGCCGGCCGCCACGTATGCTTCCGGCACGCGGGGCACCCGGACCGCGGCACAACGCGAGGAGCACAGGTGAAGGTCGGCTGCATCGGACTCGGCGACATCGCCCGGAAGGCGTATCTCCCCGTACTGGGCGCACAGCCCGGTGTGGAGCTGCATCTCCAGACCCGCACCCCGGCCACCCTCCACCAGGTCGGCGACGCCCATCGGCTGGCCGCCCGGCGGCGCCACACCGACCTGGACTCCCTGCTCTCCGCGGGCCTGGACGCGGCCTTCGTGCACGCGCCGACCGCAGTCCACCCCGAGATCGTGACCCGGCTCATCGAGTCCGGTGTGCCCACCTATGTCGACAAACCGATCTCCTACCGGCTCGCGGAGACCGAGCGCATCGTGCGGCTCGCCGAGGACCGCGGGGTGGGGCTGACCGTCGGCTTCAACCGCCGCTTCGCGCCCGGCTACGCCCAGTGCCTGGACCACGCCCGCGAACTGATCCTCATGCAGAAGAACCGCGTCGGCCTCCCCGAGGACCCCCGCACCCTGGTGCTGGACGACTTCATCCATGTCGTGGACACGCTCCGCTTCCTGGCCCCCGGCGAGATCGAGCACATCGACGTACGCGCCAGGGTCCGCGACGGACTGATGCAGCATGTCGTGCTCCAGCTCTCCGGCGACGGCTTCACCGCCATCGGCACCATGAACCGGGTCAGCGGTTCCACGGAGGAGATCCTCGACGTCTCCGGCCAGGACACCAGGCGCCAGATCGTCAACCTCGCCGATGTCATCGACCACCAGGGGCAGCCGACTCTGCGCCGCCGCGGCGACTGGGTGCCGGTCGCCCGCCAGCGCGGTATCGAGCAGATCGTGCTCGCGTTCCTGGACGCCGTCCGGGCGGGCGAGCAGCCGTCCGCCCGGGACGCGCTGCGCACCCACGAACTGTGCGAACGCGTGGTCACCGACGCGCTCGCGCAGACCGGCTGACCGCCCGCAGCCCCGCCCACCCGACGTACGCGGCGAGGGCCGCCGCCGCGCCGTACACCGGCCAGTCGCCGAAGCGGGTGTACGGACTGGTGCCCTCGGCCAGCGGCAGATCGTAGACGGCCGTCGCGCTGCTGCCGGTGCCCAGCCGGCCGCCGACCGGTTCGCCCCGCGGGCCGTACGCCGCGCTGATGCCGGTGAGGGTGGCGTGCACCATCGGCCGCCAGGTCTCCGCGGCCCGCAGCGCGGCCAGTGAGGCGTGCTGGGCCGGCGCCCAGCTGTGCTGGAACGTCGAGGTCGAGGACTGCGCGACCAGCACCCGCGCCCCGTCCTGCGCCAGCCGGCGGCTCATGTCCGGGAACGCCGTCTCGAAACAGATCAGCGGGCCGATGCGCAGTCCGCCGGCCGTGGCGATCGGCATCAGCACCTGATGGGTACCGCGCCTGCGGTCGACCGGGGCGGCCTTGCCCACCCGGGTCGCCCAGCCCAGCACGGAGCGGAACGGGACGTACTCGCCGAAGGGCACCAGCCGCATCTTGGCGTAGCGGTCACCGGTCGGCCCGTGCGGACCGATCAGTACCGCGGTCTTGTAGATGCCCGCCCCGTGCCTGGCCGGTGCGTCCGCATTGACCAGCAGCTCCGCGCCCGTCTCGCGGGACAGCGCGGCGAGGCGGGCGGCGAGCGCCGGATGCTCCGCCGGGTCCTGGCCGAGGCTGCTCTCGCCCCAGACGACGAGCCGCACCCCGCGCCCCGCCAGGGTGCGCGTCAGCGCCTCGCCGCGGGCCAGCCGGGCCGCGGGGCCGTCGATGATGCCGGGCTGGACCACCGCCATCCGTACCGTGCCCGCGGGCCGGGGGACCGGCGCCCAGAACCAGACGACGGTGGCGGCCACGGCGCACACCAGCAGTCCGCCGACGGCCGGCCGCCGCACCGCGGGACGGGCGATCAGCTCGGTCAGCGCGGTGTTCACCGCCACGATCAGCAGACTCAGCAGCCACACCCCGCCGATCGAGGCCAGCCGCAGGGCGGGCGGCACCTGCCACTGACTGGCGCCCAGCAGCCCCCACGGGCCGCCCAAGTACTGCCAGGACCGGACCAGTTCGACCATCAGCCAGCCGGACGGCACCAGTACCAGCGCGGCGGCGAGGCGCCTCGCACCGGGCGCACCGCCCAGCAGCGCGCGCACCAGCAGCCCCCACGGCGCCCACAGCGCACCGAGCAGCAGGGCCAGCACCAGGATGAAGACATGCAGGCTCGGCAGCAGCCAGTGGTGGACCGCCAGCATGAAGCCGGTGCCGCCCAGCCAGCCGTCCAGTGCCGCCCGCCGGTTCGTCGGCGCCGAGCGCACCAGCAGCAGCCACGGGACGAGCGCGCCGTACGCCAGCCACCACCAGGACGGCGCGGGAAAGGTGAGTACGGGGAGCGCACCGGCCAGCGCCGCGGCCGGTCCCCGCGACCAGGGGGAGTCCAGCAGGCGTGCCCAGTGGCCGAACGGTCCGCGCATACCGTCTTCCCTCCTGCCGGTTGCCGCTGCTCACTGTTCAGTTTCCGTTGGCCGGACGGCCGGTGGGCGAGGCCGGGCCGGTCGGCGGAAGGGGGTTGGGCCGACTGCTCCGCCGGGGCGCGGCGGTGGGCCGGTCACCCGGCGGCGGGCGGCATCTGCCGCCACTTCTCCTGGACGACCACCCCGGTCAGCCGCCAGCCCTCCGGGGTGCGGCGGGCGGCGAAGTCGTAGCGCCCGGCGAAGGTGAAGTGCGGACCGGCGGGGCCGGCGGGGTCGGCGGGCTCATCACCGGGTCCCGCCGCCGGACCGGCCGGCCGCATCGGGTTGAGGTAGTCGGCCCGGACGGTGGCCGTGTCGCCGGGCGCGCCGTCGTGCGAGACGACGCGGATGCGGCGGTTGACGATCAGATGCTGGCGGACGGCGAACCGCCCCAGTGTGGTGCGCAGCCAGGCCGAGATCTCCCCGGCGCCGCCCTCGATGCCGCCCGCGGAGCGGTAGTCGGCGCGGCCGTCGCCGGTGAACAGGGCCCGGTAGCCCGGCCAGTCGCCGTCGTCCACGGCGATGGCGTAGTCGGTGATCAGATCGTCGATCGCGAGGCGGTCCATGACAGTCGTGTGTTCCGCGCGCTGCGTCATCACCTCAGTTTTCGGCATGCGCGGGTCCCCGCCAAGGGGCGGGGACCCGCGGGCGCGGGATCAGTGCGCCGGCACCGTCGCGCCCGCTCCGTCCGCCGGGGCGAACTGCGTGCGGTACAGCTCCGCGTACCGCCCCCCGGCCGTCAGCAGCGACTCGTGCGTGCCGCGCTCCACGATCCGGCCGGCCTCGACGACGAGGATCAGATCGGCGGCCCGTACGGTCGACAGCCGGTGGGCGATCACCAACGAGGTCCTGCCCTCCAGCGCCTCGGTGAGCGCCTCCTGCACCGCCGCCTCCGAGGTGTTGTCCAGGTGGGCGGTGGCCTCGTCCAGGATCACCACCCGGGGGTGCGCCAGCAGCAGCCGGGCGATGGTCAGCCGCTGCCGTTCGCCGCCGGACAGGCGGTAGCCGCGCTCGCCGACGACGGTCTCCAGGCCGTCGGGGAGCGAGTCGACCAGCTCCGCCAGCCGGGCGCGGCCCAGCGCGTCCCACAGTTCCTGGTCGTCCGCCTCCGGCTTGGCCAGCAGCAGGTTCTCGCGGATCGAGTCGTGGAAGAGGTGCCCGTCCTGGGTGACCATGCCCAGGGTGTCGCGGAGCGAGGCGGCGGTCAGCTCGCGGACGTCCGTCCCGGCCAGCCGGACCGCTCCGGAGTCCGTGTCGTACAGCCGCGGCAGCAACTGCGCGATGGTCGACTTGCCGGCGCCCGAGGAGCCCACCAGGGCGACCATCTGGCCTGGTTTCACGTGGAACGAGATGTCGTGCAGCACCTCGGCGCCGCCCCGGGTGTCGAGGGTGGCGACCTCCTCCAGGGAGGCGAGGGAGACCTTGTCGGCGGACGGGTAGCCGAAGTGTACGGAGTCGAACTCGACCGACACCGGGCCGTCGGGCACCGCACGGGCGTCCGGCTTCTCGGCGATCAGCGGCTTGAGATCCAGCACCTCGAAGACCCGCTCGAAGCTGACCAGTGCGCTCATCACCTCGATATGCGCGCCGGACAGGGCGGTCAGCGGGGCGTAGAGCCGGGTGAGCAGCAGGGCGAGCGAGACGATCGAGCCCGCGTCGAGCGATCCGCGCAGCGCCAGGAAGCCGCCCAGCCCGTAGACCACGGCCAGCGCCAGGGCGGAGACCAGGGTGAGCGCGGTGACGAAGTACGTCTGCACCATCGCCGAGCGGACCCCGATGTCGCGCACCCGCCGGGCGCGGGCGGCGAACTCGGCGGACTCGCGGGCCGGGCGGCCCATCAGCTTGACGAGGGTGGCGCCCGGCGCGGAGAACCGTTCGGTCATCTGCGTGCCCATCGCGGCGTTGTGGTCGGCGCCCTCGCGCCGCAGCGCCGCCAGCCGCCGGCCGACCCGGCGGGCGGGCAGGACGAACACCGGCAGCAGTACCAGCGCGATCAGGGTGATCTGCCAGGACAGGCTGAGCATCACCACGAGGGTGAGCAGCAGCGTCACGATATTGCTGACGACCCCGGACAGGGTGTCGCTGAACGCCCGCTGGGCGCCGATCACATCGTTGTTGAGACGGCTGACCAGGGCGCCGGTGCGGGTCCGGGTGAAGAACGCGACGGGCATCCGCTGCACATGGTCGTAGACGGTGGTGCGCAGGTCCAGGATCAGGCCCTCGCCGATGCTCGCCGACAGCCAGCGGGTCAGCAGGCCCAGACCGGCCTCCGCGACCGCGATGACGGCGATCAGCCCGGACAGACCCAGGACGAGGCCGGCCGAGTCGCGGTGCACGATCGCGTCGACCACCCGGCCCGCGAGCAGCGGGGTCGCCACCGCGAGCATCGCGGTCACCGTGCTCAGGGCCAGGAAGCAGAGCAGCTGACGGCGGTGCGGGCGGGCGAAGGCCGCGATCCGGCGCAGCGTCCGGCGGGAGAACGGCCGCCGGTCCTGCTGCGCGGTCAGCGAGCTGTGCAGCGAGTGCCAGGCGGTGACTTCCATGTCCATCGTGCTCTCCAGGGCGTCGTGGGCGGGGGCCGCCGTGGCTGCCCGGCGACCTGACAGGAACCTATGACCTCAACCAATATTGAGGTCAAGGGAATGCCCTCGGCTCACCCACCCGGGTAAGGCCGTACCGCCCGCCGGCCCGTACACCCGCCGCCCGCGGACGCCGTCAAAGACTGCCGTCAGCGGCCGTCCCGGTGTGTCGGGCGGGGGCGGCCGGTCCGGGCGAAGTGCCGCAGCGAGATGCCGCCGCCCGCCGCCGGCGTGCCGGTGCCCGGCCGGACGAACAGGGTGACGGTGACGCCCTCGGTGAAACCATTGCGGCGCATCAGCGTCGCCGACGCGGTGTTGCTCGCCTCGACATCGGTGACCACCGACGACGCGCCCGCCTCGGTCAGCACGGTGCAGCACTCCTGCACCAGCCGGCCGGCCACCCCGCGCCCCTGGAACGCTGGATCGACCGCGATCCACTCCAGGTACCCCCAGTCCTCCCGCTGCTCGAAGGTCATCGACCCGAGGACGAACCCGGCCAGCCGGTCGCCCGCCATGGCGACCCGGCACGCGGAGACGGAGGCGTCCAGATGTGTGGCGACGGCGGTCAGCGACCAGCCGGTGTACGGCTTGGCGTCGGTGTCGTAGACCCGGGAGCCCAGTTCGAGGACGGCCGGCAGATGGTGGTTCTCCAGGGTGTGCAGGGTGATGTCGGGGGTGTTCGCTGCCGGTGCGGACATGGCCGGTCGCATTCCTCACTGCCGGTTCTTCGGGCACTCGGGCTGCTGCGCGCAGGTACGGCGCTTCACTCGATGTGCTCCATAGATGTGCTCCACAAAAGGGACAAAAGAAGCCTAAGGGGGTCGATGTCATGGTGCGCGGTCAGGCCGGTAGTTTTTTCGGCTGTGAGCCGTTCCGTCGCCGAGATCCTCTCCCTCCTGCTGCTGCTGGGTGTGCTGGCCTTCGCCGTACGGCGGCCGCGCGGCGCGCCAGAGGCGGTGGCGGCGGTCCCCGCGGCGGCGGTCCTCGTCCTGACCGGCGCGGTGGCACCGGCCGCCGCGTGGTCCCAGGTGCACCGCCTGCTGCCGGTCGTCGGCTTTCTCGCCGCGGTGCTGGCGCTGGCGCATCTCTGCGCGCGCGAGGGCCTGTTCGAGGCGGCGGGCGCGGCGCTGGCCAGAGTGTGCACCGGCCGGCCGGACCGCCTGCTCGCGGGGGTGTTCGCGCTCGCGGCGGCGGTGACCGCGGTGCTCAGCCTGGACGCGACGGTGGTGCTGCTGACCCCCGTGATCCTGGCCACCGCGGCGCGCGCGGGCGCCCCCGCCCGGCCGCATCTGTACGCCTGCGCCCACCTGGCGAACTCCGCCTCCCTGCTGCTGCCGGTCTCCAACCTCACCAACCTGCTGGCGCTGAGCGCCGCCGGACTCTCCTTCACCCGGTTCGCGGCGCTGATGGCGCTGCCCTGGGCGCTCGCGGTCGCCGTCGAGTACCTCGTCTTCCGCCGCTTCTTCGCCCGCGACCTCATACCGGATCCCGGCACACCGGAGGGGACGGGGGAGCGAATACGGGAGGGCGGCACGGCACCGGCACCGGACGCCCCGCCGCCCGCGCCCCCGCTCCCGGTGTTCGCGCTCGTGGTCCTCGCCCTCACCCTCGCCGGGTTCGTGGTGACCTCCTTCGCCGGGGTGAACCCGGCATGGGCCGCGCTGGGCGGTGCCCTCGTCCTCGCGGCCCGCGCGCTGCGCCGCAAGGAGACCACCCCGGCACAGCTCGTCTCGGCGGCGAACCCGCTGTTCTGCGTCTTCGTACCGGCCCTGGGCATCGTGGTCGAAGCCGTCGTCGACAACGGCGTGGGCGACGCCGTGGCCCGCTTCCTCCCCGCCGGCCCGTCGCTGCCCGCCCTGCTCGCACTCGCCGCGTGCGCCGCGCTCCTCGCGAACCTGATCAACAACCTGCCCGCGGTCCTCGCGCTGCTGCCCGTGGCGGCGCAGTCCGGCGCGGGCCCGGTCCTCGCGGTGCTGATCGGGGTGAACATCGGCCCGAACCTCAGCTACGTCGGCTCACTGGCCACGCTCCTGTGGCGGCGCATCCTGCACGACCATGGCAGCGCCCCCGACCTGCCGTCCTTCACCCGCCTCGGCCTGCTGACCGTGCCGGCGACGCTGGTGCTCGCCACGACCGGCCTCTGGGCGGGGCTGCACCTCATCGGTACGTGACGGGCGGGCCCGCCCCACGGCTACAGGGGCCGTTCCCAGACCAGGTGCGCCTCGGGCGTGCCCGGCATCCCGGGTCCCTCGGCGGCCGCCGCGCCGCCGGGTTCCGCCCCGGCCGCCGCGCACGACACCGTCAGCCGGACGCCCGCCCGGCCGTCGGGCAGGGTGGCGGTGGCGTCCACGAGGACCTCGACCCGGGTCCGGGCCGCCGGCGCCGCCGCGGCCAGGTCCGCCAGTGCCTCGCCCAGCGCCGCCACCAGCTCGTGGCCGCTTGCCTCGCCCACCCGCGCGTCCACCGGGCCCACGAACTGCACCGACGGGCGGGTACCGAGCGCCGGGGTCGCCGCGCCCACCTGCTGGAGAACGCGGGTACGGAGTCCGGGCGGCGCCTCCGAGGGCCCCTGCTGAAGCGCGATGATCGCCGTCCTGATCTCCTGGATCGTCGCGTCCAGCTCGTCCACCGCTCGGTCGACGCCCTCCCGGACCTCCGGCGTCACGGCCCTGCGCGCCGTGCTCTCCAGCATCATCCCGGTCGCGAAGAGCCGCTGGATGACCAGATCGTGCAGATCGCAGGCGATCCGGTCACGGTCCTCGAAGACCGCCAGCCGTTCGCGGTCGCGATGGGTGTCGGCGAGCACCAGCGCCAGTGCGGCCTGGGACGCGAACTGCGTCGCCAGGGTCCGCTCGGAATGGCTGAAGCGCCGGTCGCCGGAGAGTCGGCAGAGCGCCAGGGCGCCCAGTACCCGCCCATTGCTGCGCAGCGGGAGCAGCATCGCCGGGCCGTAGTAGCGGGCGATCGGGGAGATCGAGCGCGGGTCCGCGGCGAAGTCGTCGGAGAAGGCGGTGAGCCCCGCGCGTATCTGCTGCACCACGGGGCTCTGCGCCGGGATCGTGCCGTGGTGCGCCTCGTCACGGACGGTTTCGGGCAGCTCGGTGGAGATCGCCACGATCTCCATACCGCCCTCGGCGTGCGGCAGCAGCACCGCGCCGGTCGCCGCCTCGGCCAGCTCCCGGCCCTTCTCCGCCACGACCGTCAGCGCGTTCTCGGTCGTCGAACAGGTCTCCGGGCCGGCCAGCAGCGCCGTGGTGACGGACGCGGCGCCGTCGATCCAGCGCCGCCGCTGCCGGGCGGCGGAGTGCATCCGGGCATTGCCCATGGCGATACCGGCCTCGGTGGCCAGCACCCGCACCAGATGGAGGTCCTCGGCGCTGAACTCGCCGGTCGGCTTCTCCGCGAGGTAGAGGTTCCCGAAGATCTCGCCCTGCACCTGAATGGGCACGCCGAGGAAGGACCGGATGGGCGGATGCCCCTTGGGCAGCCGGCCGGAGGTCCGCGGATCGTCCCGCACATCGGCGATCCGGACCGCGTCCGCGCCGTGCAGCAGGGCGCCGAGGATGCCGCTGTGACCGTCCGGGATGCGCCCGATCAGCTCCTTGTCCGCGGCGGACACGCCGTAGCTGATCAGGTCGGCGAGCCCGTCGCCGTCCTCGTTGAGGACACCGACGGCGGCGTACCGCGCACCGGTGAGGGAGGCGGCGGTCTCCGTGATGCGGTCCAGCACACCCCGCAGGTTCAGATCGGAGCCGACCGCGACCATCGCCTCCAGGAGCTGCGGAAGCCGGGAGATCGGGCCGCCGGCCAGATCGCGCAGACTCTGCGCGGTCCGTTCCGCCAGCTCGGCGGTGGCGTCGGGGTGCCCGTGCGGGACGGTGGAATCGGGGGCGTAGGGGGGCTGCGGCATCGGTCCCGCTTCTCCTCGGCGGCGACGTGGCCACGACCATTCGGGTCGCGGCCACATTCGCCGTGCGGTTTCAGGGCGCACCTCACGCTTTCGGGTGGTTTGGACAGTCTAGTTCGCCTGTAAGAGTGACGTTCGGGCCGCTGGGACTGCTGGGACTGCGGTGTCGCCGACGCGGTGCCGGGCGGCGGCTCGGCTGTACGGCCGGTCCCCGTCCCCTGGGGCACGGACCGGCCACCCGGTGGTGCCTCCCGCTGGCGGTCAGGCCGGGAGAGCCGCCTTGATGGCCTCGACCAGCTCATTGCCCCCGGGATCGGCGCGCGGCCGGATGCGGCCCACGATCTCGCCTCGGGGGCCGACGAGGACCTTCTCGGATTTCCTCTCCAATGAACTCACCCCCCGTGACCTGGGCTGACCTGGCCAGGCCACGGAGCCGTAGTGCCCTACGGGTAGTCGGCACGGCGCCCCCGGCCAACGCCGGGGGCGCTCTGCGCTGCGGGAGCCGCGACGCCCCCGCGGGGGAGCACGAGCGGCGCGTTAGCCAGGGAGTCGCGGTACTCAGGGAGTAAGCAGCTCGATCTTGATCGCGAGGGTGCCGAGCGCTTCTTTTCCGGGCGGGTAGATGGTGCGGATGTTGGCGAGCTGTTCCTCACGGGTCACCGTCGGGTCGACGTTCGCCGCTCCCTCGCCGTCGAGCAGAGCCTCGAAGTCGGGGTACTCCGTGATCTTCTTCACGAGTACGTCGCATGTCTCGTCGGTGCCCTTGATCCGGAAGCGGATCACGTCGCCCGCGGCGAGGTCGGCGAGGTACAGGTACTTCACCCGTACCTCGGTGGTCTTCTTTCCGGTGGACACCAGGTCGAAGTACCGGCGGTAGAGGTTCAGCTCGCGGATGCGGGCGGCGGATTCCGTCATGGTGCGGGAACGCTCCTGGTTGCCGGCGCGGTCAACATGCGGCCGAGTTCACCGGCCGGTTACGAGTGGAAGAAGTGCCGGGTGTCGGAGAGTACGGCCACGGTCATGTCGAGCGGTCGGTCGACGAACCCGGATGTGCGGGTTACTCGTGGTGGGCGGCTCCCGGGGAGTGCCTGACGATGGTCAGGTGTTCCGCGTGCCAGCCGTTTTCGTCTTCCACGGGCACGTAGGTCACCCGCAAGCCCTCGACGACGAAGGTTCCGTGCTCGATGGACCGGCGGTCCACCCGCACTTCGAGGTCGTCGTCCCCGTCGATGTACCCGACGCCCCGGGCTTGGTTGTACCACCGGACTACGCCACTGACCCTGTCAGCCATTTGATTGCCTCCAACTCGGGTGTCCGGACACGCCATTGACTGTCAGTCGGAGTCATTCCCGCCCCGACGTGGTGCGTACGCCGGGCAGGTGTATTAACTCCGCTACAGTCCCCGATCATGCTGAGAAGGCTTCGGTGAGGCGGGCTCGGCCGGTGGCGACATGGGTGGGGCGCGGTTCGCTTCCCAGAGCCGGCAGCCTGCCGGCACGGTCCGCGTCCCGGTGTTGTACGTGTCGGCGGCCGCATCGAACACCTCAAGTTCCGAGGGCATGCACGGCACGGTCGAGGACGGTCGCGGTTGGTGGGCCGCCGGTGTAGCGGATGTCTTACGCGACCTCGCCGAGAACGTCGAAGCTCCCCTGCGCATCCCCGGACGCCCCGCCGCGTCCTCGGCGGCGGCCTGCTCCGCGTACCGCGGGTGCCGCTCCACGTCATTGACATCGGTCTTCTCGAACAACGGGAAGCCGACACCGTACGTCGTGGCGCAGGACGCGGCGATCTCCTCGGCGGTGCCGGGCTCCTGGCCCGCGAACTGGTGGCTGGGGAAGCCGAGCACGCTGCAGCCGCGGTCCGCGTGGCGCTCCTGTAGCCGCTCCAGCCCGGAGTGCTGCGGGGCGGCCCGCACTTGGCCGCCACGTTTACCACCGGTAGGGCCCGGCCGCGGTAGTCGGCGAGCGATGCGGGCTCACCGGTCAGGGTGCGTGGCGGGATGTCGTACAGGCTCACGGTCATGCTCCTCGGAACGGGGTGCGGACAGAGACCGACAGCACCGGTTCCCACAGCGGCGCCGGCCCCGGTCTTCCCCGGTGCGCGGACCGGCCCGGCAAGGAGCCGGAGCATGCCGGGGGACCGCTCAGCCCGCCACCGGCGGACGGCTCAGCGCCGGCAGATCCACCGTCTGTGCCATCGTCCGCATACCGGCGATATTCGGGTGCACGCCGTCACCGCTGTCGTAGCCGGGCAGCAGGCGCTGTGGTGCGGCCGGGTCGCGTAGTGCCGCGTCGAAGTCGATGACGCCGTCGAAGGCGTGCCCGGTGCGGATCCACCGGTTGACCGTGACCCGGATGCGTTCGGCGGCGGGGGTGAGTTTGGTGTTCGGGGTGATGGTGCCGGCGTGCAGCGCGATCCACGCGGCGTGCGCCCGGTCCGCCAACGAGGCTAGTCCCGCGATCAGTTCACCGGAGGTCAGCGCGGAGCCGGGATGCACGCCGCTGTCCGACCCCAGATCGTTGGTGCCCAGCAGCACGATCGCGGCCGATACGGCGGGACGGTCGAGCACATCGCGGGCGAAGCGGGCCTCGGCGTTGACCCCGAGGTTGATCCGGCCCTCGACCGCGGTCCCGGCGTCGCTCAGCAGCCGGTTGCCGCCGATCCCGGCATTGACGACGGAGAGCCCCCGGCCGGGCCGCGCGCCGTCGGCCAGCCGCCGGGCGAGTATGTCGGGCCAGCGGAGGTTGACTTCGTCGGGGATGGCGCCGCCCTCGGTGATGGAGTCGCCGAAGGCCACGACCGTGTGCGCCGCGACGGTGGAGGACACGTCCACCCCGTGGAGGAAGAACCAGGACGTGGCCTCTTCGGGGAAGGCCGTGCCGTCCTCGTCCCCGGTGTGGTCGCCCGGTGTGGAGAGGTAGTTGGTCTGCTTGGCCCAGCCGTGCCAGGTGGTGGGGCCGGTCGGCGTCGGCAGATGGACGCTCACCACCAGATCGCGGTCCGCGGCGACGCGCAGCGGTACGGGATCGCTGACCGCCTCCGCGCCCACCGGGACGGCTGCCGAGCGTAGCCCGCCGAAGGTCACCGCGCGCCGGGTCCCGGGCACGGTGGCCGCGCCCGCGGACCGCCGGGCGACGGTCACCGCGCCCAGGTCCAGCGGACGGGTGCCGTACGCGTTGGACAGGCGCAGCCGGATCCGGTCGCCGCCGGCCGCGAGATGGACGACCATCCGGACGGTCCGGTCGGCGAAGCCGGTGGCGGACAGGCCGCTGCTGCCGGGCGGGGTCAGGGCGGTGGCCCAGCCGCCCACCCAGTGGTGCGGCGGGCGCGCGGCGGCCGGGACGGCACCGGACGGTACCGCCGCCCGCCCCGGGACCGCCGGCCGTGGTGCCGCGGTCGCCCCCGGCAGCGGAAGCACCGTCAGGACCAGTGCCAGCACCGGCAGCAGCACGCGGGCGGCCGAACGGCGCAGCCCGCCCTGCCGCCTCATCGGTCCGCTCCCCGTACGGCGTGCAGGACGACCGGGAACTCCGGGCCCCCGGGGCCGGGCGGGCCGCCGGTGGGCAGCGTGATCTCGCAGCCGTCCGCCGTACGGCGCCAGTCGAGCGGTCCGCCGGGATGGCCCAGCAGCCGGATCCGGTCGCCGTCGCGCAGCGGCAGATCGGCAGGGAGCGAGAGGCGGCCGGACGGCCGGCTGAGCGGAATGATGTGGAACGCGCCGTCCTCGCCCACCGTGTACCGCACGGCACCGTCCTCGGCCCGGTGCCACGGCCTCGATCCGTACACGGCGCGGCCGTTGACCGCCAGCCAGGCCCCGATCGCCAGCAGCCGCTCGCGCTGCCAGCCGGGGATGGTGCCGTCCGGGCGGGGGCCGATGTTGAGCAGCAGATTGCCGTTCTTCGCCACGATGTCGACCAGCAGCCGCACCAGTTGCACCGCCGGCTTGATCCGGTACGTGGGATCCATGTAGCCCCAGGACCGGCTCATGGTCAGGCACGCCTCCCAGGGGCCGGTCCGCAGCGGATAGGACGGTTTGTCGCCCTCCACCACGGCGTAGTCGGCGTGCGAGGCGGTGAACCGGTCGTTGACCACCACCTCCTTGGGGTGCGGACGGAGTTCGGCGTGGTTGTAGTAGTGGGCCAGGATCTCGTCACCGCGCCAGTCCCAGCGCGCCGGCCGGAAGATGTGCCCCGCGCCGCCGGCGAAGTCATGGCTGCCCTGGCCGTCGGCCCAGAGCAGGTCCGGGTCGTAGCGGTCGACGAGGGTACGCAGATGGACGTGCGCGTACTGCCGGACGTAGTCGTCGACCGGCCGGTAGCCGGTGTACGGGACGGGCTCGTGGGTGTACGGGTTGACCGGCGGCGTCCCCAGCGCGGGGTGGTAGAACTCGCCGAGCGAGTAGTACAGGCCGCGCTTCAGCCGCGTCCCGCGCGCCGCCCGGAAGAGGTCGCCGACCAGATCGCGGTGCGGCCCCAGGGCCACCGAGTGGCGGTCGGAGGCGGTGTTGGGGAAGAGCTGGAAGCCGTCGTGGTGCTTGGCGGTGAGGACGAAGTAGCGGGCGCCGGCCCGTTCGAAGAGCCGGACCCAGGACCGTGGGTCGTAGCGCTCGGCGGTGAAGCGCGGGATGAAGGCGTCATAGGGGAAGCCGGCGCCGTAGACGCGGCGGTGCCGCTCGTACACACCGCCCTTGGCGGAGGCGTTCATCGCGTAGAGGTACCACTCGGAGCTCCAGTCGTCGTCGCCCCAGTGCGGTACGGCGTAGACGCCCCAGTGCAGGAAGATGCCGAATTTGTCGCGCCGGAACCAGGTGGCGGTGCGGTGCCGGGCGAGCGACTCCGGTGTCGGCTCGTAGCGGTGGTGGTGGTCGGCGGCGCCCCGGGGGAGGGGCGCCGCGGTGGCGGGCCGGGGCGGCAGGGCGGCCGCGGCGCCCAGGGACGCGGCACCGGCCAGCAGCGATCTGCGGGCCAGGGAACGGTGATGCACGGTGTGCCTCCTGTCGCGAGGGAGGTGCGGTGCGGGAGGGGAAGTTGTCGACGGGCGGTGCGCGCGGCCGGTGTGGTGGGGTCAGCGCGTGAGCAGCGCCCGGTAGCGGTCGACGGACGGGCCCATACCGTGCTCCGGATCGGCCTCGTAGACGCCGTTCGCGTCCTTCTTGCCGAAGCCGAGCGGCTGATAGAGCGTCGCGCAGGACGGCTCGCGCGCGGCCAGCCGCCGCCAGTCCCGCCAGGCCGCGTCGTACGCCCGCAGATGTGCGGCCATCGCGGCCGTGTCGTAGCCGCCGGAGCGGTCGCCCGCGACGCCGCGCAGCATGACCTGCCAGCCGTGCCGGATGACGGTGTACAGATACTGGCCGTAGCGGGCGGAGACGCGCAGATAGCGGCGGTCGGCGGGGTCGTGGAGCGGGAGGGTGTCGGCGAGCGCGGTGATCTCGCGCCAGATGCGGGCGGCGTGGTCCTTCTCCGCCAGCGCGGCGGACATCAGTCCGCGGTCGAGGATCGTGCCGAAGTCCCCGGTCAGGTCCTTGTCGGAGCCGCCGAGGAACTGGTCCCGGGTCCAGGTGAGCGAGCGCACCGGGACGACCGCGGAGTAGTGGCCGCGCAGTGTGCCGGCCGCGGAGAGCAGCGCCAGGCGCCGGAACCGGCGGGCCGCGGCACCCTGCAGTCCGACGCGCCGGGCGTACGCCGCGAACGCCCCCGTCTCACCGCCCCCGGTGTCCCGCGCCCACCGGGCCATCACCCGCATGTTGAGATCGCACCACAGCTCGTTGGCGAGGTACGGGCCGCGCCAGCCGCCGCCGCGCGACCAGGTCCAGACCCCGGCGAGCAGCGGATTGTCCACGAGATCCGCGAGCCCGCGCGGGCCCGGCCCGGACCCGTACTCCTCGAACCCGTTGATCACTCCGTCCGCGATGTAGTCGGGACAGGCGCCCTTGGCCTCGTATTCGCGTGCGCACTCCACCTCGACGATCTGCCGGTGCCGGCCGATGCCCAGCGTCGGATTGAACGCGACCGTCCGCCAGAAGTCGCTTGCGGTGTGCTTGACGGAGAACAGCAGCCGTTCGTGCGGCGCGATGGCGTCGGTGACGGCACGGTAGAACGCGGGATCGTCCCGGAGCCGGTCGCCGCCGGTCGACCAGGTGCGGTAGAGGAGCCGCTTCCCGGCCCGTACGCAGACCTCCTCCCGCAGCAGGCCGATCAGCAGCTCATGGCTCGAACTCCCCTCGGTGATCGGGTTGTTGCCGGTGTGGAACGGGACGTTCTGGAGGTAGGTCTCACCGGTACGGATCACCAGGCCGTCCAGGCCGGGAAAGCGCGCGAACACCTCGCGCAGCATCAGCCGGTGGATCTGCCGGGTCAGCGGCCGGTGCAGGCTGATGCGGCCCTCGTCGTCCAGGACGCGGTCGCCGTGGAGCTCCACGAGGCGCCGGGGCAGCACGATGATGTCGGTGAAGAAGTACGCGCCGATACCGGCCGCGTGCGCCCGTCGGATGTGCGCGTCGATCCGCTGCGCGGTGTCCTCGACCCAGGCTCGGGCCGCCGATCCGGCCGGGAAGATCCGCTCGTCGAACGAGTCGAAGGTGGCGGCGGTGTGCGGCGGCCGGAACTCGTTGATCACCTGGCCGTCGTATCCGTAGTCAGCCAGCGTCCGTGGATCGTTGTAGCGGGATTCCGTCATGGGTTCGCCGGGGTTGGCCTGCACCATGTCGAACAGATACGGCAGCCGGCGCCCGCCGCCGTGGGCCGGGACCGGGGCGGCGCCGAGCGTCAGCAGCGCTCCGGCCCCGGCGGCGGCGCCGAGGAGCGCGCGGCGGGACGGGGGGAAGGTCCGGGGGGACGGGGACGGGGACGGAGCGGCCATACGACCTCCAGTCGTGCCCGTACGCGCGCCGTACCGGTGCGCGCGCCACCCGGTCGGGCCGCGAGGGCGCGGCGCGCGGACCGGCGCTGCGCGGGGGCCGGTCATGTACGTGTACGGAGTCTGTGTCGCTGAATTCCGACAGTCGCATACTGCACGCGGGAGGCCGGTACGGAAAGCCCTCCGACCGGACAAACGTCGGAGGGGAGCGGGGTCAACTCCGCTTGGTGTGACATCAGTTGGGGGCTGACGTGGTGATTCCTCGGATGATGAGGCGATCCAGCCGCGGGTGGGGAGCGGAGGGCGGGCGATCCGGCCGAGGAGGCGGAGGGCTGAAGGTGCGGCGGGCTGACCCGGGCCGATCTCGCTGTGGAGTGGCTGCACCGCAAGGGCCCCCGGCCGGGCATGGTGCCGCCCTGCCCCCGACGTGGCGTCACCTGCCGTGCTGGCGGTGGCGCCACGCCAGGGGCAGGGCGGGTGTCTCGCGGCGCCGGGCGGGGGCGGATACGGCCCGCCCCCCTCACGCCTCTGCGGGGTTCCTGTCAAGCATCAGCCGTGGCCGGATCCGCCGGTGGCCGGAAACTGGTGACGGACGGTCCGCTCGTGGGCCGTCCGCGCCGCCGGATCAGCCCGCGAGTTCGGCTGCGCTGCGCTCCACGCAGAACTCGTTGCCCTCGATATCGGCCAGCGTGGCCCAACCGGTTCCATCGGCTCTGCGATGGTCCTCGACCAGGGTGGCGCCCAGGGCGAGCACCCGCTCGACCTCCTCGTCCCGGCTCCGGTCCTGCGGCTGTAGATCCAGATGCACCCGGTTCTTCGTGATCTTGGTGTCGGGCACCGTGATGAACAGCAGCGCGCCGCCCTCGGCGGTCACCGTGGCCTCCGGGTCGCCCGGCAGATCGTCCGAGGCCAGAGATCCGCCCAGCACCTCCGCCCAGAAGCTGGCGAGGCGATAGGCGTCGGTGCAGTCGATGGTGGTGTGACGGACCAGTGAAGTCATGGGCATCACTATGGGATGGGTTGCTGAGGCTGTCCATCGGGTTCTCGGGTGCCTGGGTCCCCGGGCGCTTGGGTGCTTTGGTGTCTGGGGTGTCGGTGGGTCGGGCCGCGGGCCGCGGGCATCGGTCTGCCGGTCCGGCTGTGTGGAGGCGGGCGGAGTCGGCCGGAGCCGGTCGGACGGTGCCGTAGCGGTGGCCGACGAGCATGTTCCGGCCAGGCGGCTCCTTCCGGTGAGCGTCACACGAGGCGCCGCCCGGTGTCCTCGTTCGCGGAGTGCGGCGGCCACCTCGGGCCGGATCCGGCCACCGGGGTAGCCCTCTGCCACCAGGGCGGAGGCGGTCGTCGCGTATCCCGGACTCCGCCGTGATGGCCGTCTTCAGCGGGAGAGGCAGGCGAGCGGGGGTGTAAGAGGGCAAGGGGGAGCGGGGAGGTCGGCCGGGAGCGGACCGTGGGTGGCCGGACCGGGGCGTGGTCCCGATTGCCGAGAGGATTCCGGCCGCGCGCCGAATCGGCAGGCCGTCGAAGCGTCTGCCTGTCCGGCCCGCCGATGGGGACTGTGGTCTCGACGTCCGCTTCCTCCGTCATTTCGGGTGGGGCGTCGGTAGCGCAGGCCGGTGGGGCGCCGTCCGCAAGGGGTGAGGTCGGGGCGGTAGTTGTCGTTGCCGGGAAGCGGCGGTGGTCCGGCGCGGGGTTTGCCCGGGGTTCAGGTGGTAGCGCGGGATCCGGCCATGCTCGTGTTGTCGGTTTTACCTTGGCGCCGGGTGCGTCGGGCCGGTGCAACCCTTCGGCCGTCGTCGTCTACAGTTGCAGAATTCTTCAATTCGATAGTCAGCGCGATGCGACGGACAGCGCGATGCGACAGATCACGCCATCTGACGGTGGCGCGATGCGGCAGACGGCGCGCTGGCCGGTCGGCCTGGTTGCGGAGGACATGCGTGGGCGGATTCGCCGAGTCGGTACGGGAACGGGTGCGGGCGGCGCGAGCCGCCGTCGCGGAGGCGCGGGCGGCGGACGACGCGTACGCGCTGGCCGTGGCGGAGGACGAGCTGGATGACGCGATCCGCGTGGCTCTCGGTGTCGGCGTGGACCCGGATGCGGAGCCGGACGGATCCGGTGTCGCACCGGACGGCGGCACACCGGGCGCCGGTACCGGCCCGGACAGGGGAGGGGCGGCATGAACGGCGCATGGGTGCCGCTCTATCAGGCGAAGGCCGAGTTCTTCCGGATGCTGGGCCATCCGGTCCGTATCCGGGTCCTGGAACTGCTCCAGGACGGGCCGCTGCCGGTGCACAGTCTGCTCACCGCGATCGAGGTGGAGCCGTCCGCGCTCTCCCAGCAGCTGGCCGTACTGCGCCGCTCGGGCATCGTGACCGCCACCCGCAGCGGCTCCACCGTCGTCTACGAGCTGGCCGGGGGCGATGTCGCGGAGCTGATGCGCGCCGCCCGCCGACTGCTGACCCAGGTGCTCACCGGGCAGCACGAACTCCTCGCCGAGCTGCGGGCGGCCGAGGGCGGCGGAGTGGGGGCGGTGTCGTGACGGGCACCTTCCGCAGTCAGGCCGCCGGCCGGCTGTCCTTCACGCACTGCCGGGGCCGGGGCGGGCGTCGGCCGTCCGGCGACGGATCCGGGTGATCGCGGATGACCGGCGCATCGAGACGCAAGGGGCCGCCGCCTTGGCGGGCGGTCCGGTCACGCACCTGTATACGGGCGGCCGCCGGGCCGCGCACCGTACGGTCCGGCAGCGAACACCATCATGGCCGGGGGCCGCTCCGCACCGCCCGCCGGCACCGGCGCACCTGCCCCGAGATCGCCATCCGGCGCCGGACGTCCCCGCGCTGCGGTGTCCGGCGGGCCCGCACCATCGCGATCCGTCTGCGCACGCAGCCCCGGCGGCTGTCCGGTGTCGTGGTGCCGTCGGCGCGGGCGGCGCAACGCAGCCTGTTCCGGAGGGTGTTGCTCTACATCACCGTCACCATCCTCGTTCTCTGCTTCATGGTGCTGGTGGTCTACCTGGGCCGGCACGCGGGCACCTAGCGGTGGCACCGGAGCGGCCGTAGCGGACTCGCGGCGCGGGATTTGCCGCACGGAGCCCGTCCGCCGTGTCAGGGGACGTGCCGACAAGGGGGCATCCCGAGGCATAACCCCCTCCGCTTCCCCTCCCCTCAGTCTTTCCCGGGCGCGAAGACGCCCGTATCCGGCGGAGAACACCGAGCGGACATCAGCGGACATCGGCGGACATCACGGAAGCCATGTGCACTGCGGGTACCACGTCCGTCGTGTGAGCCGCGGGCGCTGCGGTCATCGTCCGTACCGTCAGGGCATACCGCGACCCGCGCACCGACCCGAAGACATGCGGCCCTCGGAGTAGCCGGCGTGGCGCGGCGCGGCGGAACTGTCGACTCCCTTACCCGGGGCGCTGGTTACCGGGTGGTGGGGCAAGAGTGAGGGATGGGTGGATGACAACTCGGGTGATGCTGATCTCGCCGGCCGCCGGTGAGGCCCAGCGCGAGGTGCGCTTCGATGACGACGGACCGCTGACCGCGGCCGGGGCGCGTCGGTGCCGGGCCGCCGCCGGGGCGTTGCCGGCCGCGGACCGGATCGCCGTCTCGCCCTCCGTCCGGTGCCGCCGGACGGCCGAGGAGCTCGGGCTGGTGGCGGCGCCCGCGCCGGAACTGGCCGGCTGCGCGATGGGGCGCTGGCGCGGGCGGACCCTGGCGGAGGTGGCCGCCGCCGAGCCCGAGGCGGTGTCCGCGTGGCTGACCGACCCCGGCTTCGCGGGGCACGGCGGGGAGTCGCTGCGGGAGTTCTGCGGCCGGATCGAGGGCTGGCTGGCGCGGGCGGGCGCCGAGCCGGGGCGGGTGCTCGCCGTCGTCGAACCGGACGTGGTCCGTGCCGCGGCGCTCGCCGCCCTCCGGGTCCCGGCCGATGCCTTCTGGTGGCTGGATGTGCCGCCCCTGACCGTGACCGAGCTGAGTGGCCGGGGCGGGCGCTGGAACCTGGGCCTGGGCCGGACACTGGGCGCGGCCGGGGGCGGTGTCGGGCCCGGGGGAAATTCTCAGACTCCGACATCTACCCATAAAGACGACATAAGCGCAGAATAAAAAGTGCGCGGCCCGATGCCACGCGATGCGGCCCAGGCTTACGGACGAAGGAGGCGAGTCGTATGGCCCACGTCTCACACGGCAGGGGTGATCTCGCAGGTCATCCCGACGTTTCGGAGATGCAAGCGCGATACGAGCGGGTGCTCGGCGGACGTGATGTGGTGCTGGTGGACGGACCGGTGTTCCTCGTCGGCCTGTACTGCGCCGCCTCGCCGTGGATCGTGCACTACACGACCTCACAGCCCGCACTGGTGCTGCACAACGTCATCATCGGTATCGCGATCGCCGTCCTGGCGCTCGGGTTCACCGTCATGCCGGACCGGATGTACGGGCTGAGCGGGGCGATGTGCGCGATCGGCGTCTGGATGATCATCGCGCCGTGGATCGTCGGCACCGGCCCTGACCGGGGCGTTCTGTGGAACAACATCATCATCGGCGCGCTCACGTTCCTGCTGGGCGCGATGTGCGTCGCCGTGGCGTCGCGGAGCCGCCGCGCGACACCATAGGGTGCCGCGCCGAGAGCGCGGTAGCCACCGGCCGCCGGCCCACCCGCCGTCCGTGTACGGCGGGCAGGCCGGCGATTGCGTACGGTGTGCGCGCCGGGGCCCCACGGGGGAGCGCCCGGCCTTCGCTCCGGGCTACCGGGCCGTACGCGCGGCCCTCAGCCGTGCGCGGTCGCCGCGTCCGTCGGCTCCGGGGCCGGTGCCGCGGGGGCGGGAGGCGCGGGGCGGCGGGTGATACGGCGGACCAGCGGGGTGCCGCGGCGGGCCAGTGGCTCGGTCCAGCGGGCGGCCAGCGGGCCGAGGATGACCAGGATGAGGACGTACGCGGTGGCCAGCGGGCCGATCCGGGGCTCCACGCCGACCGCCAGACCCGCGATGACGATGGAGAACTCGCCGCGGGCCACCAGGGTGCCGCCGGTCCGCCAGCGGCCGGCGGTTTTCACCCCGGCCCGGCGGGCCGCGTACCAGCCGGTGGCCACCTTCGTGCAGGCGGTGATCACGGCCAGGATCAGCGCGGGAACGAGCACCGGCGGAATGTCCGCGGGGACGGTGTTGAGGCCGAAGAAGACGAAGAAGACGGCGGCGAACAGATCGCGCATCGGGGCCAGCAGATGGTGCGCGCCCTCGGCGACCTCGCCGGAGAGCGCGATGCCGACCAGGAACGCGCCGACGGCGGCGGAGACCTGGAGCTGCTGGGCGACGCCCGCGACCAGCACGGTCAGTCCGAGGACGACCAGCAGCAGCATCTCGGGGTTGTCGGAGGAGACGGCGCGGCTGATCAGGCGGCCGTGCCGGAGCGCGAGATACAGGACGGCGCCGACGGTACCGAGGGAGATGAGGAGCGTGAGGCTGCCGCCGGCCAGGCTGAGCCCGGCGAGCAGTGCGGTCAGCAGCGGCAGATAGACCGCCATCGCGAGGTCCTCGATGACCAGGATGCCGAGAATGACCGGGGTCTCACGGTTGCCGAGCCGGCCGAGATCGCCGAGGACCTTGGCGATGACGCCGGAGGACGAGATCCAGGTGACGCCGGCCAGCGCCACCGCGGCGACCGGGCCCCACCCCAGGACCAAGGCGGCGACGGCGCCGGGTACGGCGTTCAGCGCGAAGTCGACGAGGCCCGAGGGGTACTGCGTCTTGAGGTTGGTGACGAGCTCGGAGGCGCTGTACTCCAGGCCCAGCAGGAGCAGCAGCAGGATGACGCCGATCTCGGCGCCGGTGGAGACGAATTCCTCACTGGCGTTCAGCGGCAGCAGACCGCCGTGGCCGAAGGCGAGACCGGCGAGCAGGTAGAGGGGTATCGGGGAGAAGCCCACCCGTCCCGCGAGCCGGCCGAGTATGCCCAGGCCGAGGATGATGGCCCCGAGTTCGATGAGCAGTTCGGTGGTGTCGTGCACGGGCTTCTATCCTCCGGTGATCAGAGCGGCGACGGCGTCCACGCCCTCCCGGGTGCCCACGACCACGAGGGTGTCGCCGAGTGCGAAACGGAAGTCCGGGGTGGGCGAGGGGAAGGCGTCGGTACGGCGCAGGACGGCGACGATGGAGGCGCCGGTCCGGGTGCGGGCCTGGGTGGCGCCGAGCGTCCGGCCGGCGAACGGGGAGCGGCTGGTGACCGGGATGTGCTCGGTGACCAGATCGATCTCCAGGTGCTGGCGCAGATGCGCGACGGGATCGGGGACGAGCAGTTTGGACAGCGCGATCGCCTCGTGCGGGGCGAGCGCCGCGGTGTCCTTGCAACTGTCCTCGTCCGCCGGGTCGTGGAAGGCGAGGATGCGCCGGCCGTCCTGGTGGACGACGACCGAGAGATGCCGGCCGCCTTCGGTGGTGAGGTCGTAGCGGGTACCGACCCCGGGGAGAGGGGTCTTGGCGACGTGGGCCGATGGCTCCATGTGACTGCGCTCCATTGCGGGCATTCAGGGACTGCGTACGGGCGGTGCGAGGCGCCCTGGGACGGTGGCCGGGCCGCGCGGGGCGGTGGCCACGGTCAGGAATTGTGCATCACGCGGCGTCGGCGGCCGGGCCGGGTGGCCGCCGCGCACGGTCGATACCACGTCAGCTGACGTGGGCGGCATCGGGAATGCCGCGGTGGGCGCACGGGGCGATACGGCCGCGGGCACCCGCGGCACCATACGGGGGACGGGGTGCGTCGGCGGGGGCGCGCCGGATGCCGGCGGCACGGGCCGTGCCGTACACGGGCGCGGCGACGGCCGCGATGGCTGTGCGCATCTCCGGCCCTCCTCGACCATGACCACGGCTGCGGCGACCGGCCGCCCGGCAGACGGTCCGGGAAACGCCCCCGAAAACGGAAGTGGGTGGTCCCCGCCCAGCACGGTGCGCAGACCACCCGGTATTGCCCGAGAGGTAGTTTAACGCAACAAAAATGGCTGGAATGGGGGTTATGGGTGGTTCGGTGAGGCGGTAGTGCCGCAGGCTGTGGCGCCGTTCGAAGTGGGGGCTCGTGCCTCGTGTCTCACCCTGTGCCGCTCGCCTGCGCCGCCGTCCCGTGCCGTCTCCCTCCGCCATCTCGCCGCGCCGTGTCACCGTGTCGCCCTCAATCGATGGCCGAATAAAGGGTGTTGATCCGAACGGTGTGCGAACTTAGGCTTGCCTAAGTTGAGACGGAGTGGCGGGCGGGCCGCGATATCACCGGAGTTGTGGTGTCGCGCCCCGCCCCGTATCGCCCGCCCCGTCCTGACCGCAACGCCGTCGAGGAGAGAGGTCGCACCATGTCGCAGGAGAAGCCGCAGAAGAGCGGGGCGCCCGCCGACCCCCGGACCATGCTGGCCCACGTGTTGTACGGGGCGATGGCCGGTCAGACAATCGGCGCCGCCGCCCGGCTGCGGATCGCCGACCTGATCGGCGACGGTGAGCGTACGGCGGACGAGCTGGCGGCGGAGTGCGCGGCCCAGCCCCGGGCGATGGCCCGGCTGCTGCGCGCGCTGGCCGGACTGGGGCTGCTCGCCGAGCGCGCCCCGGGGCGCTTCACGGTCACCGAGGCCGGCGCCCTGCTCCGCAGTGACCGGCCGGATTCGGTGTACTCCATGGTCCGGATGTTCACCGACCCGGTCATGCTCCGGGCCTGGGAGCGCCTGGACGACAGTGTGCGCACCGGCGAGACGTCCTTCGACGAGGTCTTCGGCAAGGACTTCTTCGGCCATCTCGCCGAACACCCGGAGCTCTCCGCCGAGTTCAACGCCGCGATGAGCCAGGCCACCAGGGATACCGCGGCGCTGGTGCCGGCGGCCTTCGACTTCGGCCGGTTCACGACCGTGGCCGATATCGGCGGTGGCGACGGCACGCTGCTGGCCGCCGTACTGCGGGCGCATCCGGCGCTGCGCGGCATCGTCTTCGACAGTGCGGAGGGGCTCGCCCAGGCTGGTCCGAAGCTGGCGCGCGAGGGGCTGGACGACCGCTGTTCGCTGGTGACCGGGGACTTCTTCGCCACCGCTCCCGAGGGCGCCGACCTGTATCTCCTCAAGAGCGTCATCCACGACTGGAGCGACGAGCAGTGCGCGGACATCCTCCGGCACTGCCGGGCGGTCATCCCGGACGGCGGCCGGCTGCTGATCGTCGAGCCCGTCCTGCCGCCCGTCGTGGACCCGTCGCAAGCCGGCACCATGTACCTCAGCGACCTGAACATGCTGGTCAACGTCGGGGGCCGGGAGCGCACCCGGGACGACTTCGAGGAGCTCTGCCGCACCGCGGGCTTCGCCGTGCGCACCGTGACGGCGCTCCCGAAGCCCAACCCGTTCTCGCTCATCGAGGCCGAACCGGTCTGAGCCGAGCCGGTGTTGGCTGTCGAGGGGGTGGCGAACGCGCCAAGTCTTCGTCAAATAGTTGCGTCAACGCGCAAGTGTGGGTCTATTCTTCAGACGAATGCAGAAAGGCACCTCGTTCGGTGAGGCTTCTGCACGGACACAGGCCACTGACCCCACGACATCGAGAGACGCCCAGGGTCAGGACAGGTCTCCCCGGCCTAAGGGGTGACCCCAAGTGGCTGCCCTCGACGAGGGATTACGCCGTGCAGTGCCAAAGCTCTGACGAGTTGGGGTGAACCGGCCGTGCGGGCCGGTCCGCTCCTTGCCGAGTCGCTGTGACGCCCAGTGCGTCCCCGGCCGGGAGGAGGCGAGCGGCATGGACAGCGGTGGCAGTAGACCGGGCCGTGGTTGCGCCCCACTCTGCATGTTCTCGTTCTTCTCCGGCACCCGGTAACCACCTTCTCCACCGGCGCGTTCGCGCTCCCACCCTGCCCCCGTGCGGCCGATCGCCGCCCCGGGGTGCCGGGCTGCGCCCGCCCGCCGGCGGACCGCTGCCGCGTGCCCCCCAACACCTCGCCCTGTCAAGGGGTTCGGGAGGCTTGCCATGACCCACACCGCACTCGACCCGGTACCGGCGGAGCGCGCCGCCGTACTGGATGACGCGCATCTCGGCGACATCCAGGGCGCGCTCGGCACCATCAGGCTCGACGACCACGGCGCGCGCCGGGGCCTGTCCGCCAAGCTCAAGACCCTGCTGGCGATAGTCGGCCCCGGCCTGATCGTGATGGTCGGCGACAACGACGCGGGCGCGTTCGCCACCTACGGCCAGGCCGGGCAGAACTACGGCACCCACCTGCTGTGGACCCTGCTGCTGCTCGTCCCCGTCCTCTACGTCAATCAGGAGATGGTCCTGCGGCTCGGCGCGGTGACCGGGGTGGGGCACGCGCGGCTGATCCTGGAGCGGTTCGGGAAGTTCTGGGGCGCGTTCAGCGTGATCGACCTGTTCCTGCTCAATGCGCTGACCCTGGTGACGGAGTTCATCGGGATCACCCTCGCCGCCGGATATCTGGGGCTGCCCAAGGCCGCCTCGGTCGTCCTGGCCGCGCTCGTCATCGTCGCCTCCGCGTTCACCGGCTCCTTCCGCCGCTTCGAGCGGATCGCGATCTGCCTGTGCGCGGCGTCCCTGCTGCTGGTGCCGGTCTACTTCCTCGTCCACCCCGCGGCCTCGCAGATGGCGCTCGGCCTCATCACCCCCGGCCTGCCCGGCGGCTCCGGTGAGCTGTCCACCGTCATACTGCTGATCATCGGCATCGTCGGCACCACGGTCGCCCCCTGGCAGCTGTTCTTCCAGCAGTCGTACGTCATCGACAAGCGCATCACCCCGCGGTTCATGCGCTACGAGAAGGCCGACCTGTGGATCGGCATCGTCATCGTCGTCATCGGCGGCGCCGCCATGATGGGCTTCACCGCCGCCGCGTTCGCCGGCACCACCGGCTTCGGGAACTTCGGCGACGCCGCCGGTATCGCCCACGGTCTGGAGGTCCACGCCGGCAAGCTCGCCGGAGTCCTGTACGCCATCGCCCTCCTGGACGCCTCCGTCATCGGCGCGTTCGCGGTGTCGCTCTCCACCGCCTACGCCATCGGTGACGTCTTCGGCATGAAGCACTCCCTGCACCGCGGGGTCAAGGGCGCCAAGGGCTTCTACGCCATCTATGCCGGGCTGGTCGCGGCGGCCGCCGCGATCGTGCTGATCCCCGGCTCCCCGCTCGGCCTGCTCACCGAGGGCGTACAGACCCTCGCCGGTGTCCTGCTGCCGTCCGCCTCGGTCTTCCTGCTGCTGCTCTGCAACGACAAGCAGGTCCTCGGCCCGTGGGTCAACGGCCCCCGTACCAACGCCTTCACCGCCGTCGTGGTGGGCGTGCTGGTGTCCCTGTCCGTCGTCCTGACCGCCTCCGTGCTCTTCCCCGACATCAGCGCCGACGCGATCATCGACATCATGGCCGGCTGCGCCGCCGCCGGCATCCTCGCGGCCGGTTACGCCGGCACCCGGCGCCGCACCGCGGCCAGGCAGGACCCGGTCGACCGCACCGGCCGGGACACCTGGCGGATGCCGCCGCTGGAGACCCTGACCCGCCCGGCCATGTCCACCACCCGCAGGATCGGCATGGGCACCCTGCGGACCTATCTGTTCATCGCGATGATCCTGGTCGTCGTCAAGATCGTCCAAGTGGCGCTGGGCGGTTGAACCGTGGGGCGGTCCGGGCCCCCTGACCCGGGCGCCGGATCCGGCGCCCGGTGGAACGCCTCGGGCGCTCGTTTCCGTCTTCCATACCGGCGGTGCGGGTCCGCCCGGTCCCGCACCGCACCCGATTTCCCGCACCACCGAACCCGTCAGGAGCAGCTATGACCCTGCGTCACCGATTGGTCCACCGCGTTTACCGCGACCGCGTCGCCACGGCCGCGGAGTTACGGCGGGGCGACCCCGCCCGCCCCGTACCGCGGCCGCCGGCCATCGCACCACGGGCCGCGGAACCGCCCCGGGCCCCGGTGCACCGCGTCCGCGGTCTCGTGGTCGACTGCGATTCCCGCAGTGTCGAGGTCGACGGGCGCCAACTGGAGCTGACCTGCATGGAGTTCGAACTCCTCGCCCATCTCGTCGCCAACCGGCGGCGGGTCTACAGCCGCCCGCAGCTGATGGAGCTGGTGTGGCAGCAGACCCCCGTGGGGTACACGCGCACCGTCGATGTCCACATCGCCCGCCTGCGGAGCAAGCTCGGCCCCGGCCACCGGACGCTGATCCGCACCGTACGGCAGGTCGGCTACGCGTTCGATCCGGCCAACCGGGCGCGGTAGGGGAGGGCCGGCCGGGGTCCGGGCCCGCACCGGAACCCGGCCGGGTGCAACGTCTTTGCGGGTGGCCGCCGTTGACACCCACCGGGCCGGGCGCCCGGCCGGGGCGGCGCCCGCGCTCGCGATCTTCGTGTTAGGTTAGGCTTGCCTAAGTGATGACGTGAGTGAGGGGAAACGGCGTGCGGGAAACCGAACTTTCCGGCCGGACGGCACTGGTCACCGGCGCGGGCCGGGGCATAGGGGAGGCCGTGGCGCGACTGCTGGCCGACCAGGGTGCGCGGGTGGTCGCCGTGGACCGGGACGCCGACGGCGTCACCGCCCTGGAGGACGAGTACGGCGCCGGCCGGATCACCGGCCGTGCCGTCGACATCACCGACCGCGCGGCCGTCGACGCCCTGGTGGCCGACGCCGAACGCACCGCCGGGCCGCTGGACATCCTGGTCAACGTCGCCGGTGTGCTGCGGACCGCGCCCGTCGTGGAACTCACCGACCAGGACTGGGACGACACCTTCGCCGTGAACACCACCGGCGTCTTCCAGCTCTCCCGCGCCGCGGCGCGCACCATGACCACCCGGCGCAGCGGCTGCATCGTCACCGTGGGCTCCAACGCGGCCGGGGTGCCGCGCGCCGGAATGGCCGCGTACGCCGCCTCCAAGGCCGCCGCGACGCTCTTCACCAAATGCCTCGGCCTCGAACTGGCCCGCAGCGGCGTACGGTGCAACGTCGTCTCGCCCGGCTCCACCGACACCCCCATGCAGCGGCAGCTGTGGACCGGACCGGAGGCCCGCGACCGCATCATCGACGGCGACCCCGAGTCCTACCGGGTCGGCATCCCGCTCGGCCGGATCGCCGAACCCCGCGACATCGCCGAGGCCGTCGGCTTCCTCGTCTCGGACCGCGCCCGGCACATCACCATGCACGATCTGTACGTCGACGGCGGCGCGACGCTGCGCGCCTGACGCCGCCCGCACCCGACGGCCCGCACGCCCGCCGGCGACCGCCCGTACGACGGCCCCGGCCGCCCGGCCCCCGCAGCTCCGACACCCCCACCCCTTCACCAGCGAAAGGCCCTGTCATGGCGCTCCCCGCCATCGCCCCGTACCCCATGCCCACCCCCGACGCGCTGCCCGCCCAGCGCGTCGACTGGACCGTGGACCCCAGCCGGGCCGTACTGCTCGTGCACGACCTCCAGAACTACTTCCTGCGCGCCTTCACCGAAGGGGCCGCGCCGCTCACCGAACTCCTGGAGAACGTGGGCCGGTTGACGGCCGCCTGCCGCGCGTCGGGCATCCCCGTCGTCTACTCCGCGCAGCCCGCCGGCCAGACCCCCGACCAGCGCGGACTCCAGCAGGACTTCTGGGGCCCCGGACTGCCGGCCGAACCGGCGGACGCCGCGGCCATCGCCGCACCCGTCGCCCCGCAGCCCGGCGACACCCTGCTGACCAAGTGGAAGTACAGCGCGTTCGCCCGTACCGACCTCGGCGAGCAGCTCGCCGGCCTCGGCCGCGACCAGCTCGTCGTGGTCGGCGTCTACGCGCACATCGGCGTACTGATGACGGCCTGCGACGCGTGGATGCGCGACATCCAGGCATTCGTCGTCGCCGACGCCGTCGCCGACTTCTCGGCCGCCGACCACCAGCAGGCGCTGCGCTGGGCGGCGGACAAGTGCGCGCGGCTCACCACCACCGACGCCCTGTGCCAGGGCATCGAGGGGGTCTGACCGCGATGGCCCTGACACTGCAGCAGATACGCGCCGATGTCGCCGAGACGCTCGGCGAGGACCCGGCCGACATCCCCGACGACGAGAACCTCGTGGACTACGGCCTCGACTCGATCCGCATCATGAGCCTGATCGGCCGCTGGCGCCGCGACCACGGCATCGAGACGACCTTCGTCGACCTCGCCGAACGCCCCGCCATCGACGCCTGGGCGGCACTGCTGGGGGTCGCGCCATGACCGCCGCCCCGGCCGGGACCGCTACCGCGGGCGGCGCACCGCTCACCGCCGCGCAATCCGGTATGTGGTACGCCCAGGCCCTCGACCCGGACAGCCCCGCGCAGAACACCGCGGAATGCGTCGAGATCCACGGCACGCTGGACCCGGCGCGCTTCGCCGAGGCGCTGCACCGGACCGTCGGCGAGACGGACGCGTTGCGCGTCCGCATCGAGGACACCCCCGCCGGACCACGGCAGTTCGCCCTGGAGATCGAACCGTCCGGGCATGGCTTCCCGATGCACGCCGCGGACCTGCGCGACCAGGGCGACCCGGACGCGGTCGCCCGCGCCTGGATGCGCGACGACCTCGCGGACCCCTTCGACCTGGCCACCGGACCGCTCTTCCGGCACGCCCTCTTCCGGGTGGGCGAGCGGCGCTGGCTCTGGTACCAGCGGGTGCACCACATCGTCCTGGACGGCTTCGGCTACGCGCTGGTCGCCCGTCGGGTCGCCGAGGTCTACAGCGCCCTCGCCGCGGGCGAGGAGGCCGGGCCCAGCCCCTTCGGGCGGCTCGCGGAACTCGTCGCCGAGGACGCCGCGTACCGCGCCGGTGAGGCGTACGAGAAGGACCGCGCGCACTGGAGCGACACCTTCGCCGACCGCCCCGACGTGCCCACCCTGGCCGGGCGCGGCGCCCTGCCCTCGCGTACCTTCCTGCGCCGCACCAGCACGCTCGGCACCGATGTCCGCGACCGGATCGAGACGCTGGCCGGCGCCGTCCGCGCCACCTGGCCGGAAGTCCTGATCGCCACCCAGGCGCTGTACGTCGCCCGCGCCACCGGCAGCGCCGAGGTCGTCCTCGGCCTGCCGATGATGGGCCGGCTGGGCTCCGCCGCGCTGCGTATCCCCGGCATGGTCATGAACGTGCTGCCGCTGCGGCTGACCGTCACCCCGCAGGCGACGTTCGCCGAACTCACCCGCCAGGTCGTCCTCGGCATCCGCGCCGCCCGCCGCCACCAGCGCTACCGCTACGAGGACATCCGGCGCGACCTCGGACTGCTCGGCGAGCGGCGGGCGCTCACCGGCCCGCTGGTCAACGTCATGCCCTTCGACTACGCGCTGGACTTCGCCGGCGCCCCCTGCACGGCCCACAACCTGTCCGCGGGCCCGGTCGACGATCTGACCGTCAACATCTACGACCGGGGCGACGGCGGCGGACTGCGTATCGACCACGACGGCAACCCGGCCCTCTACACGGCCCGGGAACTCGCCGCCCACCAGGACCGGTTCCTGGATCTGCTCGACCGGATCGCGGCCGCCGACCCGCACGCCCCGCTGGCCGTCCACGGCATCGCCACCGCCGCCGAACGTCACCTGGTGCTGACGGAGTTCAACGACACGGCCCGCGCCGTGCCGGCGACCACCCTGATCGGCCCCGTCGAGGCGCAGGCCATCCGCACCCCCGACGCCCCCGCCCTCGTCCACGGCGATCTGACCCTCAGCTACGCACAGCTCACCGGCCGCGCCAACCGGCTCGCCCGGCACCTGGCCACGCTGGGTGTGCGCCCCGGAGCGGTCGTCGCCGTCGCGCTGCCGCGCTCGGCCGACCTGGTCATCGCCCTGCTGGCGGTCCTGAAGGCGGGCGGCGCCTACCTGCCGCTCGACCCGGACCACCCGGCCGACCGGCTCGTGGGCATGGTCGAGGACGCCGCACCCGTCTGCGTCCTCACCGATGTCGCCGGCCGGCTGCCGGAGACCGGCCCGCCCACCGTCGTCCTCGACGGGCTCGACCTCTCCGCCCACCTCGACATCACCCCGCCCCGCGCGCTGACCCCGCGGCACCCCGCGTACGTCATCTACACCTCCGGCTCCACCGGCCGCCCCAAGGGCGTCGTCGTCCCGCACGCCGCGATCGACAACCGGCTGCGGTGGATGCAGGCCGCCTACCCGCTGACCGCGGGCGACCGGGTGCTGCAGAAGACACCCGCCGGCTTCGACGTGTCCGTATGGGAGTTCTTCTGGCCGCTGCGCGAGGGCGCCACCCTCGTCGTCGCCGAGCCCGGCGGCCACAAGGACCCGGCCTACCTGGCCCGCACCATCCGCGAACAGGCCGTCACCACCTGCCACTTCGTGCCCTCCATGCTCCAGGTCTTCCTCGCGGAACCGGACGCCGCGCGCTGCACCGGGCTGCGCCGGGTCTTCTGCAGCGGCGAGGCGCTGGCGCGCGAGACGGCGCAGGACTTCGCCCGGGTGCTGCCCGGAGTGCCGCTGCACAACCTGTACGGCCCGACCGAAGCAGCCGTCGACGTCACGTACCACGCCTGCCGGCCCGGCGAGGACGGCCCGGTGCCCATCGGGCGGCCCGTCTGGAACACCCGGCTGTACGTCCTGGACGCGGCCCTCCAGCCGTGCCCGCCGGGCATCCCCGGCGAGCTGTACCTCGCCGGCCCCCAGCTCGCCACCGCCTACCTCGGCCGCCCCGGGCTCACCGCCACCCGCTTCGTGGCCGACCCCTACGGCGCCCCGGGCACCCGGATGTACCGCACCGGAGACCTGGCCCGCTGGACGGCGGACGGCGAGGTGGAGTACCTCGGGCGCACCGACCACCAGGTCAAACTGCGCGGGCTGCGCATCGAACTCGGCGAGATCGAGGCGGCGCTGGCGGCCGCGCCCGCCGTCACCGGGGCCTGCGTCCTGGTCCGCGAGGACCGGCCCGGCGACCAGCGGCTGGTCGGCTATGTCACCGCCGCGCACCCCGCCCCCGCCCCCGACCCCGAGGAACTGCGCACTCGGCTCGCCGCGACGCTGCCCGACTACATGGTGCCCGGCGCGGTACTCGTCCTCGACGACTTCCCGCTCAGCCCCAACGGCAAGCTGGACCGCGGCGCGCTGCCCGCCCCCACCGCCGTTACCGGCGACCGGGCACCGCGCACCCACCAGGAGGAGACCCTCGCCCGGCTGTTCGCCGACGCCCTGGGCCTGCCGTCGGTCGGGGTGGACGACGGTTTCTTCGACCTCGGCGGCACCTCGCTGCTCGCGGCCCGGCTGGTCGCCCGGGTGCGCGACGCGCTGGGGACGGACCTCACCATCGGCACCCTCTTCCAGGCGCCGACCCCCGCCGCGCTCGCCACGAAGCTCGGCGCCGGGACCGGCAGCGCGGACGACGCCCTCGGCGTGCTGCTGCCGCTGCGCCCCCACGGCGACCGCACCCCGCTCTTCGTCCTGCACCCGGCGGGCGGTATCAGCTGGTGCTACTCCGGGCTGCTCGCCCACCTCGACGCGCACCAGCCCGTGCACGGCCTCCAGGCCCGCGGACTGGTCCACGACGAACCCCTGCCGGCCACGCTGGAGGAGATGGCGGCCGACTACGCCGGCCAGCTCCGCCGCGTCCAGCCGCACGGCCCCTACCGGCTGCTCGGCTGGTCCGTCGGCGGCGTCCTCGCGCACACCGTCGCGGTACTCCTCCAGGAGGCGGGCGAGCGGGTCGAGTTGCTCGCCATGCTGGACGCCTACCCCTCCGACCAGTGGCGCGACCAGGCCGTACCGGGCGAGACGGACGCGCTGACCGCACTGCTGCGGATGGCCGGCTTCGACCGCACCGACGAACTCACCCGCGAGGACGTGCTCGGCACGCTCCAGCGCGAGGGCAGCGCGCTGGCCGGACTCTCCGAGCGCACCCTCTCCGCCGTCGTGGACATCGTCGTCAACAACGCCCGGCTGATGCGCGCCCACCACCACCGCGTCTTCGACGGCGAGGTGCTCTTCTTCACCGCCGCGGCGCCCCGCGCCGAGGACTGGCTGACCCACGAGGCGTGGACGCCCTACGTCAGCGGCGCGCTGCGCGCCCACGAGATCGACTGCCTGCACCCGCAGATGACCCAGGCACCGCACCTCGACACCATCGCGGCGGTGCTCGCCGCCCGGCTGAAGGAACTCGACGGATGACCCCCACCGCGCCCTTCGACCCGACGGAGTCCGCCGCCGCCACCCACCTGGTGCTCGCCGACGGGCACGGCGACCGCTCCCTGTGGCCGGGCCATATCGCCGTCCCCGCGGGCTGGCACACCGTCCACGGACCGGCCTCGTACGCGGCCTGCCTGGCACACGCCGAGGCCGCCGGAAACTGACCGCACACCGCGAACCGCCGCCGCCGACCGGAACTGCCCGGTCGGCGGCGGCGGTTCGTTCCCCGTGCTCCGGGCCGCGCGCTACAGCCGCCCCGACCTGCGCTCCCGCAGCAGCAGCCAGGCCAGATACACCCCGCCCGCGACGCCGGTCACCACGCCCACCGGCAGGATCGCCGACTGGGAGATCCGCTGGGTGGCCCAGTCCGCCCCGGTGACCAGCACCGCGCCCATCCAGGCCGCGGGCAGCACGTTCGGGCCGGGGGAGCGGGTCACCCGGCGCGCCAGCTGGGGTGCGGCGAGGGCGACGAAGGGGATGGGGCCGGCCGCCGCGACCGCCATCGCGGTCAGCCCGGTACCGGCCGCCAGCAGCACCAGCCGGCTGCGCTCGGGCCGGATACCGAGCGCGGCCGCCGTGTCGTCGCCCATCTCCAGCAGCGACAGCCGGCGCGCGTAGGCGAGTACCACCGGAACCAGCGCGGCCAGTCCCAGCGCGGCGGTCCATACCTCGCTCCAGCCGCGCCCGTTGAGCGACCCCACCATCCAGGTGGCCGCCTGCGCGGCCTTGCCGATCTCCGCGCGGACGTACAGGAAGCTGGTGGCCGAGCCCAGCACCGCGGCGGCGCCGATGCCCACCAGGACCAGCCGGTAGCCGTGCACCCCGCGCTTCCAGGCGAGCAGATACACCGCGGCCGCCGTCACCAGGCCGCCGCAGACCGCCCCGAGCGCCGTCTGCGGGGCGCCCGCGTTCAGCACGATGATGGCGACCAGCGCCCCGGCCGAGGCGCCGTTGCCGAAGCCGATGATGTCCGGGCTGCCCAGCGGATTGCGTGACAGCGACTGGAAGACCGCGCCCGCCATCCCCATCGCGAAGCCGACGAGCAGCCCGTCCAGGGCCCGGGGCAGGCGCAGGCCGCGCACGATGAAGTCGGCGCCCGGCGGCCCGTCTCCGGCCAGCGTGCGCACCACCTCCCACGGGCTGAGCGCGTAGCGCCCCGTACCGATGGCCAGCACCGTCACCACGGCCGCGACCAGTGCCAGCGCCGTACACACCAGCAGCGCGCGCCGGTCGAAGCGCAGCGACCAGCCCGCCCCGGTACGCACCGCACCGCGCGTGACGGTCACGTTCTTGAACAGGGTCACAGCTGGGCCACCTTCCGCTGCCGGACCAGATGGATGAAGAGCAGCCCGCCGAGGAAGGCCGTGACGATGCCCACCTCGATCTCGGACGGCGGGACGACGACCCGGCCCACCACGTCGGAGGCGAGCATCAGCACCGGCGCGTACAGCGCACAGGCCGGGAAGAGCCAGCGCGGATCGGGGCCGCTGAAGACCCGTACCGCGTGCGGGATCATCAGCCCGATGAAGCCGATCGGACCGCACACGGCGGTGGCGGCGCCGCACAGCAGGGTGATGGCGGCGATCGACAGCACCCGGGTACGCCCCACATGGGCGCCCAGCGCCCGCGCCGAATCGTCCCCGAGCGCCATCGCGCCGAGCGGCCGGGCGAGCCCGAACGCCAGCAGCATCCCGGCCACCAGCATCGGCAGCGCCTTGACCAGCAGGCCCGCGTCGCGGCCCGCAAGGGTGCCGACGGACCAGTGGCGCATCGTCTCCAGCGTGCCCAGATCGACCAGTTGCAGCCCGTTGACATAGCCGAACAGCGCCGCGTTGACCGCGGTCCCGGCCAGCGCGAGCCGCACCGGGGTGGCGGCCCGGCTGCCGCCCAGCAGATTGACCAGGATCGCGGCGAGTGCCGCGCCGGCCAGCGCGAACCACAGATAGAGGTCGAAGGACTCCACCCCGAGCAGGCTGATCGCGGTGACCACGGCCGCCGAGGCGCCCGCGTTGACCCCCAGCAGCCCGGGGTCGGCCAGCGGGTTGCGGGTCAGCGTCTGCATCACCGCCCCGGCGAGGCCGAGCGCCGCGCCCGCCGCGATCCCGATCAGGGTGCGCGGCAGCCGCAACTGCCGGACGATGGCGTCGTTCTCGGTGCCCGACGGGGAGACCAGCGCCGACCACACGTCGTGCAGCGGTATCTGCCGGGTGCCGATCGCCAGGCTCGCGAGCACCACGACGGCCAGCAGGACGAGCCCGAGCAGCAGCCCGGCGGTGCGTAGCGCCGCCCGCCGGCCGGGCGGCGCCGGGACCTGCGCCGCGGGGCCGAGCGCGCCGGCCACCGCCGTCATCCGGCCCGTCCCGCGGCGGCCGCGTCCGCACGGTGGCGCACACAGTCCTCGTACGACGGCAGGATGCCCAGCCGTTCGGCCTCCCGCAGGGTGGGGGCCGCCGCGTCCTTGGGCGACAGCAGCGGCGCGAGGTCCGCCGGCCACTCGATGCCGAGGTCCGGGTCGAGCGGGTGCACCGCGTGCTCGCGCCGCGGCCGGTAGCCGGTGGAGCACAGGTACACCACCGTGGCGTCGTCGGTCAGCGCGCAGAACGCGTGCCCCAGCCCCTCGGAGAGGTACACCGCGGTGCCCTCGGCCGAGGCGAGCGGCACCGCCTCCCAGGCGCGGTAGGTCGGTGAGCCGCGCCGCAGGTCGACGACGACGTCCAGCACCGTGCCTCGCACACAGGTGACGTACTTGGCCTGGCCGGGCGGCACCTCGCTGAAGTGGATACCGCGCAGCGAACCGCGCCGGGAGACCGAGCAGTTCGCCTGGGCGAGCACCGGCGGGTGCCCGGCGGCGGCGCCGAACTCGTCGGTCCGGAACCATTCGTGGAAACTGCCCCGCTCGTCGCGGTGCACGGCCGGGCTGCGCACCCAGGCCCCTTCGATGCTCAGCGGGCGCATCAGGCCACTCCCTTGGAATCGTAGGTACCCGTGGGGAAACCGGAAACATCGGGCGCATCGGGCGCGTCCGGCGGGGGCGGTGACGGCAGCGGCGGACAGGGCCGGGTGGTGGCGCTCAGCGCCTCGGCGAGCCCGTCCGCCCAGGGCCGCGGCGGCGCCAGCCCGGCCGCCGCCCAGCGCCCGTGCCCCAGGACGCCGAACGCCGGGCGCGGGGCGGGCCGGCCCAGCTGCGCGGTGCTGATCGGGCGGACCAGCGCGGGGTCGGCGCCGGTCAGCCGGAAGACCTCCCGGGCCAGCCCGAACCAGGTGGTGCGGCCCGCGGCGGTGGCGTGGAAGACGCCCGCCGCCCGCTCGGCCGGCAGCCCGCCCAGGGCCAGCAGCCGCCCGGCGACGTCCCGCGCCCAGGTCGGCTGCCCGTACTGGTCGTCCACGACCCGCACCTCGGCGCCGGCCGCGGCCCGTTCGGCCATCGTGGTCACGAAGTTGCGGCCGTGGCCGGCGTAGAGCCAGGCGGTGCGCACCACCGTGCCCAGCCGGGGCAGTTCCTCCAGCACCGCCCGCTCACCGGCCAGCTTGCCGCGGCCGTACGCCGAGCGCGGTGCCGCCGGGGCGTCCTCCGGGTACGGGGTGTCCGCATCGCCCGCGAAGACGTAGTCGGTGGACAGGTGCAGCATCCGGGAGCGGACACCGGCGCAGGCGCGGGCCAGGGTGCGTACCGCGTCGCCGTTGACGGCCAGCGCCGCCCGCTCGGCGCTCTCGGCGCCGTCGACATCGGTCCACGCGGCGCAGTTGACGACGACGGCGGGCCGGGCGCGGCGCAGTGTCCGGTGCACCGCGGCGGCGTCGGTGAGGTCGAGGTCGGGGCGGGCGAGCGGCAGGACCGGCGCGCCGGTCCGCCGCAGCGCCGCCACCACCTCCCGGCCGAGCATGCCGTCCGCGCCGGTGATCAGCCAGCCGCTCACCGCTGCCACCAGTCCCGGTGCGTGCGGTACCAGTCGACAGTCGCGGCGAGCCCGGTGTCGAAGGAGTGCCGCGGCCGGTAGCCCAGTTCGTCGCGGATCTTCGTCCAGTCCACGGAGTAGCGCAGATCGTGGCCCTTGCGGTCGGCGACGCGCTCGACGCGATCCCAGGAGGCGCCGCAGCCGGTCAGCAGCCGGTCGGTGAGTTCGGTGTTGGTCACTTCGGTGCCGCCGCCGATGTGGTAGACCTCGCCGGCCCGGCCGCCGTCGAGGACCAGGCGCAGGGCCCGGCAGTGGTCGTCGACGTGCAGCCAGTCGCGGACGTTGCGGCCGTCGCCGTAGAGCGGCACCTTGCGGCCTTCCAGAAGGCGGGTGGTGAACAGCGGAATGATCTTCTCCGGGTGCTGGTACGGGCCGTAGTTGTTCGAGCAGCGGGTGACGCGTACGTCGAGGCCGTGCGTGCGGTGGTAGGCCAGCGCCAGCAGATCGGAGCCGGCCTTCGACGCCGCGTAGGGGGAGTTGGGGGCGAGCGGCTGGGACTCCGTCCAGGAGCCGTGGGCGATCGAGCCGTACACCTCGTCGGTGGAGACGTGCACGAAGCGCCCCACACCGTGGGCGACCGCGGACTCCAGGAGGGTCTGGGTGCCCAGGACGTTGGTGGCGGCGAAGTCGGCGCCGGAGCGGATGGACCGGTCCACATGGGACTCGGCGGCGAAGTGCACCACCGCGTCGTGGTGGCGCATCAGCGCCTCGACCAGTTCCCGGTCCCGGATGTCACCATGCACGAAGTCCAGGCAGGGGTGGTCGAGTACGGGGGCGAGGTTGGCCACGTTCCCGGCGTAGGTGAGGGCGTCCAGGACGGTGACCGCGAGGGGGTCGCCGGGTCCTTCGGGGCCGAGCAGGGTGCGGACGAAGTGGGAGCCGATGAAGCCGGCCCCGCCGGTGACGAGGATGCGCATGTAGGGGCTTTCGGTCGCAGGAGGTGGGGACGTGCGGCGGCGCGGCCGCGCTCAGCTGCTGATCTGTACGCGGCTGTGGTCGCCGAGGACGAGGCGGTGCGCCCGGGGCGCCCGGGGCGCACCGGTGACGTGCACATCGCGGGCGATCAGCGAGCCCTCGACGCGGCCCGCCTGTTCGATCCGGGAGCCGGTGAGCACGATGGAGAACTCCACCTCGCTGCCGGTGATCACACAGTCGTCGGCCACCGAGGTCGAGGGGCCGACGTAGGAGTCGGTGACGACGCTGCCCGGACCGATGACCGCGGGCCCCACGATCCGGGAGCGGACCACCCGCGCGCCCGCCTCGATGCGCACCCGGCCCACGAGTTCGCTCGCCGCGTCCACCGTGCCGTGCCGGGCGGGCTCGACCGTCTCCAGGACGGAGCGGTTGACCTCCAGCATGTCGGTGACGTTGCCGGTGTCCTTCCAGTAGCCGGTGATGACGGTGGGGCTGACGGTGTACCCCTGGGCGACCAGCCACTGGAGGGCGTCGGTGATCTCCAGCTCGCCGCGGGCGGACGGGGCGATGGCCCGCACCGCGGTGTGCACGGCGGGGGTGAAGAGGTAGACGCCGACCAGCGCCAGGTCGCTGCGCGGGGCGGGCGGCTTCTCCGTCAGCCGGCTCACCCGCCCCTCGGCGTCGAGTTCGGCGACGCCGAACGCGCTGGGGTCGGACACCTTGGTCAGCAGGATGCCCGCGTCCGGCCGCCGGGCACGGAAGCCGTCCACCAGCTCGGTGATGCCGCCGACGACGAAGTTGTCACCCAGATACATCACGAAGTCGTCGTCGCCGAGCCAGTCGCGGGAGATCAGCACCGCATGGGCCAGGCCCAGCGGCCGGTCCTGCGGCAGATAGGTGACACGGGCGCCGAACCGCGACCCGTCGCCCACCGCCGCCTCGATCTCCGGCGCGGTGTCGCCGGTGACGATGCCGATCTCGGTGATGCCCGCGGCCACCAGCGATTCGATGCCGTAGAACAGCACCGGCTTGTTGGCGACGGGGACGAGCTGCTTGGCGGAGGTGTGCGTGATGGGCCGCAGTCTGCTGCCGGTCCCGCCCGCCAGAACGAGTGCCTTCACGGTCGGTTCACTCCTGAGGTGTGTGTCGCGTCGGATGTGGGCGAGGTGTCCGGTGCCGGCGGGGCGCCGGGCGTCGGCGCCGTGCCGTCGAGGGCGGGCGGGGCGTCGGCCCCGGTGCCCGCCGTGTAGTGCCGCCACAGCCGCGCATAGCCGCCGCCGGCCGCGAGCAGCTGGTCGTGGGTGCCCTCTTCGGTGACGGCGCCGCCGTCGAGGACGACGATCCGGTCGGCGCGGGCCGCGGTCGCCAGCCGGTGGGCGACGACGACGGTGGTGCGCCGCGCGGCGGTGCGTTCGGTGGCGCGGGCCACCGCGCGTTCGGTGGCCGGGTCCAGCGAGGCGGTGGCCTCGTCCAGCAACAGCAGCCCGGGATCGACGAGTTCGGCGCGGGCCAGCGCGATCAGCTGGCGCTGCCCCGCGGAGAGCGACTGCCCGCGCTCATCGACCGGCTGGTGGAACCCGTAGGGCTGCGCGGCGACGGCCTCCAGCGCGCCGACCGCGCGGGCGGCGGCCTCCACCTCGGCGTCGGTGGCGTCCGGGCGCCCATAGCGGATGTTGTCCGCGATGTCGCCGGTGAACAGATGGGCCTCCTGCGGGACGTAGCCGATCAGCCGGCGGTAGCCGGACGCCGGCCAGCGGCGGATGTCGGTGCCGTCGACGGTGAGGCGGCCCGCGCCCGGGTCGTAGAACCGGGCCAGCAGTTTGACCACCGTGGACTTGCCCGCACCGGTCGCGCCGACCAGCGCGACGGTCTCGCCCGCCGCGACCCGCAGCCCGGCCCCGCGCAGCGAGGGGCGGTCGGCCCCCGGGTAGGTGTGGGTGACGCCGTGCAGTTCGAGCGCGCCGGTCAGCCGCGCGGGCAGCGGTGCGGGGTCGGCCGTCTCCGGGACGGACGGCGCCAGGCGCAGCAGCTCCACACACCGGCGCAGGCCCACGGACGCCTGCTGATAGCTGTCGAACGCCTGGGAGAGCTGCTGGATCGGGGCGAAGAACATCCCGAGGTAGAGCATGAACGCGACCAGCACCCCGGGGCTGAGGTCACCGCCGGCCACCCGGTTCGCGCCGACCAGCAGCACCAGCGCCCGGGAGAGTTCGGAGCACAGGTTGACGGCGGGGAAGTACACCGACGCATAGCGCTGGGCCCGCAGCCGGCTGGCCCGGTAGGCGTCGGAGAGCCGGTCGAAGTCCTGGGCCGCGCCCTTCTCGTGGACCTGGGCCTGGGCGGTGCGCAGTCCGCTGACGTTCTCCTGGAGGCTGGAGTTGACCTCACCGATGCGGCGCCGCGCCTCGTCGTACGCGGCGGACGACAGCCGCCAGAAGACGGCGGTGGCGAGCACCACCAGCGGCAGCAGCGCCAGCGCGGCGAGGGCGAGCGGCGGGTGGACGGCGACCATCGCGCAGACCGCGCCGGTGACGGTCGCCAGCGAGGCCACGGAGGTGAGCAGACCGGTCTGGAGGAAGGCGGCGAGCGCGTCGATGTCGTTGACCACGCGGGTCATCACCGCGCCGCCGCGCTCGCGCTCGTAGAAGTCCATGCCGAGCCGCTGGAGCTGGGCGAAGGTCCGTACCCGCAGGCCGAACAGCACCCGTTCACCGGCCCGCCGGGTGATCCGGCCCTGGAGCGTGAACGCGGCCCAGCCGATGGCCACCGCGAGCGCCGCCAGCAGCACGGACACCGTCAGCGCCGCGCCGTCGTGCGCGCCGACCCCGTCGTCCAGACCGCGCCGTACCAGCAGCGGCAGCGCTACCCCGGCGGCGGTGTCCACCACCAGCAGGGCCAGGCCGAGCAGCAGCGGCAGCCGTACCGGGCGCAGCAGTCGGCGCAGCGAGATACGCGGGTCGGGGGCCCGCAGCCGGTCCTGGTCGAGGTCCGGGTCGTGGTCCGGTACGCCGTCGTCCGGGTCGGCGGGCCGGGCGTCCTCCGGGCGCCGCGGCCACAGGTCGGGGGTGACGCCCGCGGTGGATTCCGGCGCGGTGGCGGTGCGTTCGTCGAGGGAGCCGCTGGCGCCGGCCAGCAGTTCGCGGAAGAGCGGGCAGCGGGCGGTGAGTTCCGCCTCGGTGCCGGTGTCGACGACGCGGCCCGCGTCCAGTACGGCGATCCGGTCGGCGAGCGCCAGGGTGGACCTGCGGTGGGCGATCAGCACCGTGGTGCGGTCCTGGGTGACGGTGCGCAGGGTGGCCTGGACGGCGGCCTCGGTCGCCGGGTCGACGGCCGAGGTGGCGTCGTCCAGTACCAGGACGCGCGGCGCCGAGAGCAGGGCGCGGGCCAGGGCGACGCGCTGGCGCTGGCCGCCGGAGAGCGCCAGCCCGCGCTCGCCCGCCTCGGTGGCGTAGCCGTCCGGGAGCCCGGCGATGAAGGCGTGCGCCCCGGCGGCCTCGGCGGCGGCCCGTACCTCGGCGTCGGTGGCGTCCGGGCGGCCGTAGGCGATGTTGTCGCGCAGCGAGCGGGAGAAGAGGAACGGGTCCTCGAAGACGGTGCCGACGGACGAGCGGAGGGAGGCCAGCGCGATGCCTCTGACGTCGTCCGGTGCGCCCGGCGGGCCGAGCCGGACGCTGCCGGTCTGCGGGTCGTAGAACCGGCTGAGCAGCAGGGAGAGGGTGGATTTGCCGGAGCCGGGCGGGCCGACGACGGCGAGCGTCTCGCCCGCCCGCACGGTCAGCGACACCTCGCTGAGCACCGGGTCGCCGGGCGCGTAGCCGAAGGTCACCCCGCGCAGCTCGATCTCCAGCGGCCCGTCGGCCACCGGTGCCGCGTCCGGGGCGTCGGTGACATCCGGTGTGGCGTCGATGAGTTCGTGGACGCGCTCGGCGGCGGCGCGGGCCTGCTGGGCGGTGACGGTGAAGGTGGCGAGCAGCCGGGCGGGGCCCGCCAGCAGCGTCAGATAGCCGGCGAAGGCGAGGAAGGTGCCGACGTCGATGCTGCCGCGCAGCGCGAGCCAGCCGCCGAGGGCCAGCACGCCGACCTGTCCGGCGGCCGGCAGCGCGGCCATCGTCGCGGTGGCCGCGGCCTGGAGCCGGGAGACGCCGATCCGGTGGGCGAACAGCCGCCGGGCGGCGTGCGTGAGCCGGTCCGTCTCCCGTTCCTCCTGGCCGAAACCCTTCACCACGCGGACGCCGGTGACGGTCTCCTCGACGTGTTCGGCGAGGGCCGCGGCGCGCACCTGGGCGCCGCGGGTGGCCGGCACCAGCCGGGCGCGGCTGCGGGCCGCGGTGAACGCGAGGGCGGGGACGACGGTCAGTGCGACGAGGGTGAGCGGCGCGGAGAGCCAGAGCATGGCGCCGGCCGACACCAGGAACAGGGCGCTGACGCCCACCGGGATGGGGAGCATGCCCAGCAGGACCTGGACCTGCTGGAGATCGCTGTTGGCGCGGGAGACGACCTGCCCGGTACGCAGGGCGTCCTGTTGGACGCCGTCGTAGCGCTGGACGGCGTCGAAGACCTGGGTCCGCAGCCGGTGCTGGACGGCCAGGGCGAGTTTGCCGGCGGCGAACCGGCGGGTGAACTCCGCGCCGAACTGGACCAGGGCCAGCGCGGCGAGCAGTGCGACGAGCGGGCCGATGCGGGAGGTGTCGCCCGCGACGGCGTCGTTCACCGCGAGGCCGGCGAGCAGGGGCCCGAAGGCTTCCAGTCCGGTGCCGAAGACGGAGCTGAGCAGGACGGCGGTCAGGAGGAGGGGATGGCGGCGGCACGCGGCGGCGAGCCTACGTATCCAGCCCGGGGACGTTGCTGATCCGGTAAGCACGAACTTAGCTTAGGCTAAGCTAAGTAGCGGTTGCTCCAGGGTGGCCCGATCCGGCCGACGGAGACGGCACGACACCCGGCAACACGTCCCGCCGCGAGCCCATGTGACGGCAGTTCAGGCAGGCCGGCGGCGACACGGGACGAGACGACGGACAACGACGGAAGTGGAGAGCAACATGCGTGTCCTTTTCGCCGGGCCGCCCTTCTTCGGGCTCCTCTACCCGATGGTGCCGCTGGCCCAGGCGCTGCGCGCGGCCGGTCACGAGGTGCTCATGGGCACCTGCGGCGCCGCGGTGGGGCACACCGTGCGGGCCGGCCTGCCCGCCGTCGACTGCGCACCGGGCCTCGACCCCGACGCGCGCTACGCGCAGTTGGAGCGGGACCGCCGCGGCAAGCGGCCGCCGACACCGGGGGAGGGCGGCGAACCACCCCGCGGCCAGGGCTTCTCCTTCTTCAGCGACGAGATGGCCGACCGCATGGTGACGCTCGCCCGGCACTGGCGCCCCGACCTCGTCGTCCACACCCCCAACGGCGTCGTCGGACAGCTGGTGGCCGCGCGGCTCGGCATACCCTCCGTGCTGCACGCCGTCGGCTTCGGGCACACCGCCGCACATGTGCGGATGATGAACAACGCGCTCGCCGGCGCCTACGACCGGCACGGCCTCACCGGCCCCGAACCGCTTGCCGCCTGGCTCGACGTCACCCCGCCGAGCATGACCGCCACCACGGAGCCCGATCGCTGGTTCCTGCGCCATGTGCCCTACAACGGCGGCGCCGCACTGCCCGAGTGGCTCTTCACCCCGACCGCCCGCCCGCGGGTCGCCGTCACGCTCGGCACCGTCCGCCCCGTCGTGGACGGCGTCTCCCCGGTGCGCTGGGTGGTGGACGCGGCCCGCGCGGTCGACGCCGAATTCGTCCTGGCCCTGGGCGGCGCCGACCTCGCCGATCTCGGCCCGCTCCCGGAGAACGTCCGCCCGGTGGACTGGATCCCCCTCAACGCACTGCTCGCCGCCGGCGACGCGGTCATCCACCACGGCGGCGCGGGCACCACCCTGGCCGCACTCGACTCCGGCCTGCCGCAGATCGTCCTGGGCGAGGGCGCGGACCGCCCGGCCAACGCCGCCGCGGTACGCGACCGCGGCTGCGGACTCGTACCGGCCGGCCCCGACGCGTGCACCCCTGAACTCGTCGAACGGCTGCTGACCGACGAGGAGTTGCGCACGCAGGCCCGTGCGGTGGCCGCCGAGATGGCCGCCCTGCCGAGCCCCGCCGACCTCGTCGGCCGCCTCGTCGAACTGGCCCGCACCCACGGGCGGGCCGGATGAACGGCGCCGCACCCCTCGCCCCCGACGCGCGCCCGCGGGCGCGGACCGCCGCCGCGGACCGGCCGCTGCCCCGCCCCGCGGCCGGTCCGCGGATCACCCGGCTCGCCCACCGCCTCGACACCGCCGCACCGGACGAACGCACCGCCCTGGTCGCGGACTTCTGGGCGGCGGCCGAACGGTCCGGCACCCCGCTGGTCGAACCCCTCGACGGCGACCGGGACCACCGGGCCGTCACCTTCCTGTGGCGCGGCCACCGCGCCACCCGCCAGGTCCTGCTGCTCGCCAACCGCCTCATGGACCGCGACCACCTCGCCGGTTCACTGCTCACCCGGCTGCCGGGCACCGACATCTGGTACCGCACCCAGCGGCTGCGCGCCGACCACCGGGGCTCCTACCGGATCGTCGCCGACCTCACGCCCGGCCCCCCGCCGGCCGGTGGCGGACCGCTCCAGGACCGCCTGCGCGCACTGACCGCGCACGCGGCACCCGATCCGCTCAACCCCGGGCGCATTCCCGGCCGTTGGGGAGCCCCGGACAGTTCGGTCTTCGCCCTGCCGCAGGCCCCGCCGCAGCCGTGGCACGCGCGGCGCGCCGACGCGCCACGCGGTACGGCCGAACGGCACCGCCTGCCCGGCGTGACGCTCGGCGACGAGCGCGACATCTGGGTCTACGTCCCCCCGGGTCATGCCGCGGCCGCCCCGCTCGATGTGCTCGTCCTGAGCGACGGCGACATGTGGTTCGGCGCGCTCGGCATCCAGCACACCCTCGACGCGCTGATCGCCGACCGGGCGATCCCGCCGCTGCTGGTGCTGTCGCCGGACGCCGTCGACAACGCCACCCGGTGGCGGGAGCTGGGCGCCCGCGACCCCTGGGCCGACTTCCTGGCACACACGCTGCTGCCCTGGGCGGCGGACCGCTGGCCGCTCACCGCCGATCCGGCCCGCACGGTGGTGGCGGGCCAGAGTCTGGGCGGGCTGGCCGCGCTGTACGCCTGTTTGCGCCACCCCGGCCGCTTCGGCAACGCGCTGGCCCAGTCGCCGTCCCTGTGGTGGCGCCCCGGTATGCCCCGCGGCGTACCGAAGGCCATGACCGGCGGTGTCCCCTGGCTGGCGCAGCAGTTCGCGGACGCCGGCCCGCGCGCCGTCCGGGTCCACCTCGACGTCGGGCTGCACGAGGGCGCGATGGTCGACTACAGCCGGACGCTCCACGACATCCTGCGCGCCGGCGACTACCGCGTCACCCGTACCGAGTTCAACGGCGGTCACGACTACGCCTGCTGGCGCGGCGGCCTGGCCGACGGCCTGGTCTCCCTCCTCGGCCGCTGACCACTCCGGGGAGCGCGTCCGCTGCCCGGCCCCCTCCCGCCGCATCCCCGGCACCCTCCGACCCGTCCCCTCTCCCCTCCCCAACGAACCAGGAGCCACCCCCATGCCGCGTGCTTCCCAGCCGCACCGATCCGCCGTCCGCCGCGCGGCCGCCCTCCCCGCCGCCGTGCTCGCCGCCTCCCTCGCGCTGACCGCCTGCGGCGGTGAGACGACGTCCGGTACGGCCGGGGCAACGGCGGACAAGACCGCCGGTACGCGCAGCGTCACCGACGCCAACGGCAAGCAGGTCACCGTGCCCGCGGCGCCCAAGAAGGTCGTCACGCTCAGCGAACCGACCCTCGACGCGGCACTCACCCTCGGCTTCAAGCCGGTCGGCGCCACCGCCGGACGCGGCCAGCACGGCGTCTCGACCTACCTCGCCGGCAAGGCGGGCGGGGCCGAGATCGTCGCCACCGTCGCCGAACCCGACCTGGAGAAGCTCGCCACCCTCCAGCCGGACCTGATCCTGGTGGACGAGACCGTCGGCGCCAAGCGGGTGCTCGACAAGCTCCAGGGCATCGCGCCCACCGTGCTCACCGCCAAGCTCAACGAGGACTGGAAGAAGGCGTTCACCGCCACCGCGGACGCGCTCAACAAGAAGCCGGACGCCGAGAAGTGGCTCGGCCGCTTCGACTCCGAGGTGGCGACCACCAAGACCGCACTCAAGGGCAACGCCGGGGCCGTCACCAGTGTGGTCCGCTGGCAGGACGGCGCGCCCTCGATCGTCGGCAAGGGCAAGGGCCATGTCGGCGCCACCCTCGCCGCGCTCGGCCTCCAGCGCCCCGCGAACCAGCAGGGCGAGAGCGCCGGCCACAGCGAGCCGGTGAGCCTGGAGAAGCTGGACACGATCGACGGCGACTGGCTGTTCTTCGGCACGCTCGGCGACAAGGCCGCAGGCCAGAAGGCGTACGAGGAGGCCAAGAAGGTGCCCAACTTCGGCCAGCTGAAGGCCGAGAAGCAGGGCCATGTCGTGGTCATCGAGGGCGCCGCCTGGAACAGCGCGGGCGGCCCGATCGCCGCGCAGACGGTGCTGGACAACGTCAAGAGCGCCCTCGCGCGCTGACGGCCGGGAAGGCCGCAGGCCGACGCCCGGGAACGGACGGAGCGGCCGACGCCGGTGGGCGTCGGCCGCTCCTTCGTGTCCGCGGCCGGACGGCGCCGGCACCACCCCCGCACCGGCCTCGGCCACCACATACGGCACGAGGGCCCCGCGCGGCATCGCGGGGCCCTCGTGAGCAGTTGGGTACGCCGGTCACTCCACGGCGGGCACCGGCACCGGTCCGGTCTCCCGTTCCGGTGCGCGGGCCGTGCGGGCGGCCGCGGCCCGCAGGTCCTTCTTGGAGATCTTGCCGATACCGGTCTGCGGGAAGGCGGTCACGAACTCCACCCGGTCGGGCACCTTGTAGGCGGCCAGGCCCCGTTGGCGGATGAACGCCTTGACGGCGGCCGGCTTCAGCGGCGCGGCCCCGGCCCGCAGGATGACGTACGCGCAGGTGCGCTCGCCCAGATACGGATCGGCCTCCGCCACGAGATTGGCGTCGTGCACGGCGGGGTGGGCGAGCAGATGGTTCTCCACCTCCTCGGCCGCGATCTTCTCGCCGCCCCGGTTGATCTGGTCCTTGGCCCGCCCCTCGACCACCAGATGGCCGGTGGGGGTGAGCCGGACGATGTCGCCGGTGCGGTAGAAGCCGTCCTCGGTGAAGGCCGTGGCGTTGTGCCCGGGAGCCCGCCAGTAGCCGCGGATGGTGTACGGGCCGCGGGTCAGCAGATGGCCCGCCTCCCCGGTCGGCACCTCGCGGTCCGCGTCGTCCACGACCCTGATCTCGTCGTCGGGCGAGATCGGCCGGCCCTGGGTGGTGACGATGACCTCCGCGGGGTCGTCCAGCCGGGTGTAGTTGACCAGGCCCTCAGCCATCCCGAAGACCTGCTGCACGGTGCAGCCGAGCGCCGGCCGGACCCGCCGGGCCGCCTCCTCACTGAACTTGGCACCGCCCACCAGCAGCACGTCGAGGCTGCTCAGGTCGTACGCGGACGCGGCCGCCGCCTCCGTCCACACCAGCGCCAGCGGCGGCACCACACCGGTGAGGGTGACGCCCTCCCGCTCGATCAGCGGGAAGGCGGTGTCCGGGCTGGGCTCCGGACAGAGCACCACCCGGCCGCCCGCGTACAGCGCGCCGAGGGTGCCGGGCGAGGAGAGCGGGAAGTTGTGCGCCGCGGGCAGCACGCACAGGTACACGCTGTGCTCGTCGACGCCGCAGATCTCGTTGGAGCCGCGCACCGAGTAGAGGTAGTCGTCATGGGTGCGCGGGATCAGCTTGGGGATGCCCGTACTGCCGCCGGAGAGCTGGAGGAACGCCAGCTCGTGCGGCTGCGGTCCGGTGATCTCGACGGGCTCCGCGAAGACGTCGGCGAGCGGTTCGCAGCCGTCGTCCGCGTCCGGCGGAGAGCCGCCCGCCACGAACACATGGCGCAGCGCGGGCGATGTCGCGCGGACCTTCCCGGCCAGCGCCCGGTAGTCGTAGCCGCCGTGTGCGGCCGGGATGACGTAGGCGACGGCCTCGGTGAAGGCGCAGAAGTAGCCGATCTCGCTCTCGCGGTGCGCGGGCAGCGCGAAGACCGGGAGCGCGCCGATCCGGAAGAGCGCGAAGATCACCTCGAAGAACTCCGAGGTATTGGGCAACTGGACGACCACCCGGTCGCCCTTGGCAATACCGCGTGCGAGGAAACCGGCCGCCAGCCGGTCGGCGCGCGCGTCGAGTTCGCCGTACGTACGGCGCACACCGGCCGCCGGATCGACGACGGCGATCCGGTCCGGGTGCGCGGCGGCGCGGTCCCGCAGCACCTGTCCGAAGGTCTCGCCGCGCCACCAGCCGGCCGCGCGGTAGCGCGCGGCGAATTCGGCGGGCCAGGTCGGCGTGGGCACGGCACTCACAGCTCGGCCCCCACGGCGTGCAGGAAGGTACGGAACTTGGCGGCCGTCTCGGCGGTCTCCGCCGCCGGGTCGGAGGCGGCGACGACGCCCGCACCCGCGTACAGCCGCAGCGAGCGCTCCGCGGCCTCGGCGCAGCGGATGGTCACCACCCACTCGCCGTCGCCGTGCGCGTCACCCCAGCCGATCATGCCGGTGAAGAAGCCGCGGTCGAACGGCTCGGTCGCGCCGATCACCTCGCGGGCGGTGTCGGTCGGGGTGCCGCAGACGGCGGGGGTGGGGTGCAGCGCACAGGCCAGTTCGAGCGCCGAGGCGTCCGGTGTGGCGAGGGTGCCGTGCACGGTGGTGGACAGATGCCACATGGTGGCGGTGCGCACCAGCGTGGGCCCCTCGGGTACCTCCAGCGCCGTGCAGTAGGGCGCGAGCGCCTCGCGTACCGCGTCCACCACGACGGCGTGCTCGTGCAGATCCTTCGCGGACCGGAGCAGCGCGGCGGCGCGGCGGACGTCCTCGGCGAGGTCGGGGCTGCGCTGCGCCGATCCGGCGAGCGGGTTGGCGACGACGCGCGGTCCGCGTCGGGAGACCAGCAGTTCGGGGCTGGCCCCCAGCAGCGTGCGGCCGGGCGCGGTGGGCAGCGCGAAGGTGTAGCCGGACGGGTCGCGGCGGGCCAGCCGTTGCAGCATCGCGGGGATGTCCAGCGGCGCGGGAGCGGTGAGTTCGAGGGTGCGGGCCAGCACGACCTTGCTGAACTCGCCGCGCCACATGCGCTCGACGGCGGCGGCGACGCCCGCCCCGTACACCTCGGGCGCGGGGTGCGGGCGTATCTGCCAGTCCGTCGCGGCCGGTGCCTCGGCGGGCAGTGCGATCAGCGGGTCCGCGGTGAGCGGCGGCGCGCTGCGCACCGACTCGGCGACGACCAGGGCGGCGGGCGCGGCGTGGTCGAAGGGGGTGGCACCGATGACGACCGGCGCGCGGTGCCCCGCGGCGCGGGCCGCGTCCAGCGCGGCGGCCACCCGTTGCGGCAACGGGCCCGTGCCGTGCGGCACTTCGCGTTCCACGCCGTGCGCCAGCAGCGTACGGGTGGGGGTGGCCAGGAAGCGGTCACCGGGCGAGTAGCCGTCCAGGAGCGCGGTGGCCGCCCCCACGGCGGGGTGGGCCGGGCCGGCCGCTGGGACGTGCGTGGCGACTTCGGGTGCCGTCGGCACGGGGACTCCATTTCTCCGAAGGTCCCGTCGGGGAACCGGTGTGGGGTGTGCAGGGAACCGATACGGGTGGGCGAAGTGCGGTGTCCGGCCGGAGTTCCGGCGCGGCCGTGCCGGCGTTGCCGTCATGGACCGGTGCGGTCCGGCACGGAGACCGCCCTGACGAGTAAGGTGAGCCTAACCTAAGCCTAAAGGATTGCCCAGTGATCGAAATCCGGCGGCGGACCGCAACGGCGAAGCCGCCGCCACCGTCTGATGGAGTGGGGGCGAGCAACCGCCCGCGGCCAGCGGGCGCAGCGGATCCTGGAAAGGACGACGAGACCATGTGTGTCACTGCCGCACCGGCGCCGAGCGGAGCGGGCCGATGAGCGCCGACGACTCCGTACTCCTGCACACCGAAGGCCGGGCCGGATACCTCACCCTCAACCGGCCCCGCGCCCTCAATGCCCTCGACCACACCATGGTGCGCCGCATCGACGAGGCGCTCACCGCATGGGAGCACGATCCGGCGGTGGCCACCGTCGTCCTGCGCGGCGCCGGTGAGCGCGGGCTCTGCGCCGGCGGCGACATCCGCGCCATCCACCGGGACGCCGGTGCCGGCGGCGGAGCCTCGTCGCGGGCCTTCTGGCGCGATGAATACCGCCTCAACGCCCGGATCGCCCGCTACCCCAAGCCCTATGTCGCCCTGATGGACGGCATCGTGATGGGGGGCGGCGTCGGCCTCTCCGCGCACGCCGGGGTACGGATCGTCACCGAACGCTCCCGGATCGCCATGCCGGAGACCGGCATCGGCTTCGTCCCCGACGTCGGCGGGACCTTCCTGCTGGCCCGCGCCCCCGGCGAACTGGGCACCCACCTCGCGCTCACCGGTGCCGCGGTCGGCGCGGCCGACGCCCTGCTGCTGGGGCTCGCCGACCACTTCGTCCCCGCGGCGCGGCTGTCGGACCTCGCCGACGGGCTGGCCGGCGCCGGTGTGCCGGAGACCGTGGCCCGCTGCGCCGCCACCGCGCCCGGCGGCGAACTCGCCGCCCACCGGGAGTGGATCGACAGCTGCTACGCGGCCGACACGGTCGAGGAGATCACCGAACGGCTGGCGGACAGCGGCGAACAGGCCGCGAAGGAAGCGGCGGAGACCCTGTACACCAGGTCTCCCACCTCCCTGAAGGTCACCCTCGCCGCACTGCGCCGGGCCCGCGCGCTCGGCTCCCTGGAGCACGCCCTGGACCAGGAGTACCGCATCGCGTGCGCCATGCTGACCTCGCCCGACCTGGTCGAGGGCATCCGCGCGCAGATCATCGACAAGGACCGCGACCCGCGCTGGACACCGGACCGGTTGGCCGCGGTGACCGCGGCCGAGGTCGCGCGGCACTTCGCGCCGCCGGCCGGACCGGACCTCGGCCTCGGCGCCGGCGGGGCGGCCGCACGGGACGCGTGACGGCGGGCGAATCCCCGGCCGCGGCCCGGCCGGACGGCGGCCGGGGACGCTGTCCGTCAACCTCGTCGCGGTAGACCATCGGGTGACACCGGGCCCGCCGGACACCCCCGCCCTACCGCGAAACCACCGCGCCAGGGGCGGTATCCGGCGGCCCGCGGGGGCCTTTGCCGTCCTCACCCCGGTGCCGCAGGTGCGGCAAACTGGCCCGGTGGAGAGCAATATTCCCGAGGAATCGACCAGCTTTGTCGGTCGACGGGCCGAACTGCGCCGACTGGACAGCGAGTTGGCGCGGCACCGGCTGATCACCCTGACCGGGCCGGGTGGTGTGGGCAAGACACGGATCGCGATGCGGGCCGCCGGAGCGGCGCTGCCGCATTACCCCGACGGGGTGTGGTGGGCCGACCTCGCACCCCTCCACGGTGAACAACTGCTGCTGGCCACCGTCTCCGATGCCGTCGGACTGTCCGACCACACGGCCCGGATGCCGGTGGCGGCACTGTGCGAATGGCTCGCCGACAAACAGCTGCTCCTGGTGCTGGACTCCTGTGAACACCTCGTCGATGCCTGCCGCAACCTGACCGGCGATCTGCTGACCGCCGCCCCCGGGCTCACCGTGCTGGTCACCAGCCGGCAGCCGCTGGAGGTCGGCGGCGAATGGGTCACCGAGATCGAACCGCTGCCCGTCGAGGGTGACAACGATGCCCTCGCCTTGCTCGCGGAACGGGCGGCCACCGCGTCCCCCGGGCTCCGGCTCACCGACCCGTCGCACACGGCGGCCGCCGCCGAGATCTGCCGCCGTCTCGAAGGCATCCCGCTGGCCCTGGAACTGGCCGGCGCCCAGCTGGCGGACAGCACCCCCGAGCGCGTTGCCGAGCGGCTCAACTCCCGCTTCGACACCCTCGACGGCGCCGGCTGGGCATGGACCCCGCGCCACCGGACGCTGCGCACCGCCATCGGCTGGAGCCACGAACTGTGCGAACCGCTGGAGCGGCTGCTGTGGGCGCGCCTCTCCGTCTTCCGGGGATCATTCGACGAGACGTCCGCGCGGGCCGTCTGCGCCGGCGGCCCGCTCTCCGCACAGGGGGTCCGCACGGCACTGGCCGGACTCGCCGCCAAATCGGTGCTCACCCGTGAGGGCCAGCGCTTCCGCATGCTCGACACGCTCCGCGAGTACGGCCGCATGTGGCTGGCGGAACTGCGCGAGGAACCGGCCCTGTCGGCCCGGCACGCCGCGCACTTCGTCGGCTTCGGCCGCCTGGCCGAGACCGGCTGGCTGGGCCCCGACCAGGTTCAGTGGTACCGGCGGGTCGCCGAGGCGCATATCGACCTGTGCACCGCGCTGGACCACCTGCTCGTCGTCGACCCGGAACGCGCCCTCGAACTGAGCGCCGCGGTCGGCTTCTTCTGGAGCTGCTGCGGCCATCTGCACGAGGCCCGGGACTACTTGGAACGCGCCCTCGTCGCGCACCGCACCCCGTGCCCGGCCCGCACCCGGGCGCTGTGGGCGCTCGGCGTCGGCGTGCTGCTCCAGGGCGATCTGGAGACCGCCGACGAACTGGGCCGCCAGTGCTCCCGCGCCGCCCGCGCCGACGACGACGTGGAGGCGATGCTCGCGGCCGGCTACCTCGTCGGCCTCACCCACCTGATGGCGGGCCGGCCGCTGGCCGCGTACAGCGTCGCCGACCAGGCCCTCGGCCCGCTGGTGAACGCCCCGTTCGACTCGCCCGCCCGGCTGCGCTGCCATCTCATCCGGGTCTTCGCCCTCACCGGCCTGGGCAAGCTGGCCGAGGCGCGGACCGAGGCGACCGCACTGCGCCGCGGCTGTGTGGAACTGGGCGAGTACTGGACCCGCGCCTACACCGACTACCAGCTCTCCCTGATCTCCCTCTTCCAGGGCCGCCCGAAGGACTCCGCGGACCACGCCCGCGCGATGCTCGCCGGGAAGAAGGGCATCGGCGACAACTTCGGTATCGCGCTCGGCCTCGACCTGCTGGCCGCCGCGGTGGCGGCACAGGGCAACGGCGAGGGCGCCGCCCTCATCTACGGCAGCGGCCAGGCGTTCTGGCGCACCGTCGGCCACCCGCAGCGCGGTACACCGGAGCTGCGCGCGGTCCGCGAGGAGTGCGAGCAGCGGGCCCGCGCGGCGATCGGCGACCACGCCTACGCGGACGCCTTCCGCCGGGCTACCGAGGAACGCCCCGAGGCATCCCTCGCCCGGGTCCTGGCGGGCGAGCTGTAGGGGCGCCGCGCGGCGGGCTCAGGGCGCGGGCTCGCCGCCGAGCGCGTACAGCAGCTCGTACGCCGTGCCGGTCAGCCGGCAGCCGCGGCCGCGGCGGGTGGCGAGGGCGACGACGCCGGTCCGGGACACCGGGTGGTAGCCCAGGAACGCCTGCTGGCCGAAGGTCGCCCCGGCGTGGAAGAGCAGCGGCCCGCCCGGCGCGGGGTGCTGGTACCACGTCAGCGTGTGGGTGTGGCGGTGCCGCAGGCCGCGCCGCAGCAGCGGGACCTGGACGTCGCGCAGCGGCCCGCTCAGCGCGGCGGAGTCGGGGGAGAGCAGCGCTTCGAGGTAGGTCAGCAGATCACCCGGGGTGGCGCGGACCGCCCCGGCGGCGGCGAAGCCGCCCATGTCGGAGCCCGGCACCGGCGTACGGCCGTCCGCACGGTGCCCGACGGCGTCGGTGCCGGTGGGGCCGGGGCCCAGGGCGGTGCCGGTCAGCGCGAGCGGGCGCAGCACGCGGTCGGTGAGCAGCGTGCGGTAGTCGGCACCGGCGGCCCGCGCCATGGCGGGGCCCAGCAGCGCCAGCCCGAGGTTGGAGTAGTGCCAGCGGGTACCGGGCGGATGACGGGGCCGGGTACGGGCGAAGGTGCGCAGCAGCCGCTCGGTGTCGTACCCGGCGTAGCCGCTGCGGTACGGGCGCAGCAGCGCACCCGCCACCAGATCGCGCGGGACGCGCGGCAGCCCCGCGGTGTGCGTGGCCAGATGGCACAGCGTGATCCGGCGCGAGGCGGGGTGCGGGAGCCGCAGGTCCGGCAGATGGGCGGCGAGCGGATCGTCGAGGCGCAGCACCCCGGCCCGCGCCAGGTCGGCGAGGAGCAGCACGGTGAAGGTCTTGGAGAGCGAACCCAGCTCGTAGCGCAGTGCCTCCCGCGGCCGGGGCGGCGGGCAGGCGGTGCCGCCGGTGACCAGGGTGCGCTCACCGCGGCGGGTCACCGCGAGCACGGTGTCCGGGGCGTCGACGGCGGCGAGCGCCCGGGTGAGGCGGTCCGCGAGGCGGGTGCCGGGGCCGTGCGGGCTCATCGGGCGGTGCCGGGGGAGAGCGCCCGGGAGGTGGCCATCGCGGAGGCGAACGCGGCGACCAGGGTGGGGTGGTGGACGAGGTCGAAGACCTCCGCCGGGTCACCGGCCGGCATCCCGTGCTGGATGGGCATCGCACCGCTGCCGCACTGCGCGGCGGCGTACCGTTCCCACAGCTCGCCGTCCAGCGTCGGACGCGGCAGGCAGGCGTCCACGACGAGGAGTTCGCCGAGCAGATCCCAGTGTTCGAGGTCTGCCCAGTCCTCCATCCACGCGGGCAGGTACCGCGTGAGGTAGGCGGCGATCGCCGGCGGGATCCGGCCGGGCGCCTCGCCCCAGTTGGTGAGGTGGAAGACGGTGTGGGTGAGGTCGTAGGCGATGTGGTATTGCACCGACCACGGTTCGGGCAGCTGCCCCAGCCAGGTGCGGGCCACGGCCCGGTCGAAGTCGCCGCTGGGCGCCAGCCCCATCTTGCGTTCGGCGTTGAGCACACCGAGCCGCCGGTTGGGCACCATCTCCAGCGCCGACCACGTCGTGGTGCGCCGGCACACCTCGATGGCCGCCTCCAGCTGGGGGTGGCGGTGGCCCAGTTCGTGGAAGGGCGCGTAGATCTCCAGAGACACCGGGGAGAGCGGTTCGGCGCGCTGCAGCGCGGCCAGCACATTGCCGCCGTCCAGCAGCTCCCGCCAGGCGAAGTCGAGCAGCTGTCCGGCGCGGGCGTGCTGCCGGGAGCCCGCCACGCCCTCCCGGAAGAGCACCTGCATATTGATCGCCAACTCGCCGATCGGCTTGAGCCGTTCGATCACCGCGCCGCTGGTGGCGTGGTCCTCGGGCATCAGCCGGAAGTGCTCGCGGTGGGCGTCGAGCCAGGTCAGCGCGCGGTCGCCGACCTGGTGCAGCAGTGCGGGGGGTGCGGCCGTCGGTACGGTCACGGGGCTGCCTCGCTTTCGAAGGGGGGCCGTCCGGCCGCCGCCGGGCCGTCCGCGGCCTCGGTGGCGGCGATCCGGGCGAGGGTGCCGGCGAAGACGGTCACCAGGGTGGAGTGGTAGCAGGCCAGGAAGGTCTCCGCGGGGTCGGCGGACCGGGTGGCGGTGCCGGTCTCGGGGACGGCGCCGTCGGAGGTCTGGGCGGCGGCCAGCCGCTGCCAGGCCGCCGCGTCGTACGGAGCGTCGGGCAGACAGGCCGTCACCGCCAGCAACTCACCCACCAGGTCCCACAGCTGTTCCTCCAGCCAGCACTCCAGCCAGGCGGGCAGCCACAGGCGCAGATATCCGGCGTGCGCCGCGGGCAGCCGCCGGCGGGCGCGGCCCCAGTCGGTGAGGTGGAAGACGTCATGGGTCACGCCGTACGCCGCCTTGCGGTCCAGCGTCCACGGCTCCGGCAGCAGGCCCAGCCCGGTGTGCGCGAACTCGGCGTCGGCGGCGGCGTGCCGGGGCAGGCCGATCCGCCGCTCCGCGTTGAGCACGCCGAGCGTACGGGTGTGGTCCTCGCGCGCCACCCGCCAGCCCCGCAGCCCGGTCGTCGTCACCAGCAGCTCCTCCACGGCGGCGTGGCGGAGCCCGGCCTGCGCGAAGATCCCGTACAGCTCCACCGGATAGGTCGCCCGCGGCTCACCGCGGATCAGCTCGGCGAAGAGCTCCCCCTCGCCGGTCTCCTGCCAGGCGAACGCGAAGAGGGCGTCCGCCCGCTCGCGGATCTCGCGCCGGGGGTGCGCCGTCCGGGTGAGCTCGGTGAGTTCGGCCAGTTCACCGAGGGGTTTGAGGGTCGTGTTGGGGTCGGCGTCGGTGGTCACGTCCGGCGGCAGTCGGAAGGACGCGCGCGCCCCGTCCAGCCACCCCAGGCCGTCACCGACCAGCCGGTCCAGCAGCGCCGGGTCGCCCCGGCCGCCGGTCACCACCCCCGCCCGTGGAACCGCCGGGCGGCCACGACGTGCAGCGCCACCCGGGCATCCCCGCCGCTCATCTGCCGGACGAAGGCCAGCCCGCCGTCGAGGCCCAGCGTCGGCGGCACCTCGGGCAGCCGGGCCAGCCAGCGGCCCAGACCGGCCGCCTGGAGCCAGTCCTGACGGCGTACCGCCCGGACGAAACCGCGGGAGAGATCGTCGGTGCGTGCCGCCAGCGCCTCGGCCAGCCCCGGCGCCAGGCCGGGGAGCGCGAGGGCGGCGAGCTGGGAAGCCCGGTGGGACAGCCGTGGCCACGGGTCGGTGCCGATCCACCCGGCGCCGGCCTCGGGCGGACGCGGCCAGCCGTCCGCGCCACCGTTCAGAAAGGCGTGCGACGCCTCGATCAGGCCCCGGTAGCTCCACACCGACACATCGGAGGCTGCCACCCCCGGCGGATATGCCGCGAGCGCCTCCCTGACCACACTCTCGTCCTCGCCGCCGGGTCCGGCCCGGTGGCCGAGCGCGTACGGTGCGAGCGCGTCGGCGCCCAGCACCCGGATCGCGGCCAGCGCCAGCGCGTCCCCCTGCCGCAGGGTGCGGGACAGCGCGTAAGGGTCGCCCTCACCCCGCAGGGCGAGGGCGACCCCTGTCGCAGCATCAGCGATCACAGCGCTCAGTGGGACTGCTCCCTGCGCCTGTTCAGCCAACGCAGGTCCCTTATCGGGCGTCCGTCTTCGGCCGCGGAGTGGGCGGCGAGATCAGGAGCAGGCCGAGGAGCAGTAGCCCTCCACCGCACTCGCGGGTGTCCCGGAAGACGGCGTCGGGTTCGGCGGAGTCCACCAGATTCTCGACCTCCGCGGTAAGGGTTACCGACTCGGCCGGTGCTGTGCGGTCCGTAATCATGCGATCAACTCCTTCTACGGGAGATCCCAGCGTTACATCCGGCACATTTCGCCGCAAACGGTAGAAACCGCCCCTGCGGTATTTTCCCGCCCGCTCCGGTCTCGGTGCGACGGCGGCCACCCTGCCCAACTCCCTTGCGGTACAGGGTCGGTGGCGTCCGCCCGTCAGGGGCGGTGGAGGTACGGGGTGGCCGTGCTCAGCTCGGCGAAGCCCAGGCGCCGCAGGATCGGGCGGCTTTGGTCGGAGGCGTCCACCCGCAGGTAGCGCACCCCGCGTTCGGCGGCGAGCCGGGCGCGGTGGGCGATCAGCGCCCGGTAGATGCCGCGGCCGCGCCAGGCGGACAGCGTGCCGCCGCCCCACAGCCCCGCGAAGTCCGTCCCCGGCACCCACTCCAGCCGCGCCCCGGACACCGGCTCGTCAGCGGCCATCACGACGGTGAGGGCGAGCGCGTCCGGATCCGCCGCGAGCCGGGCGAGCAGCCGGTCCCGCAGCCGGCCGCCGGGCGCGCCGAACACCTCCTCGTGCACCCGCACCAGCAGCTCCACCCCGGCCGGGTCCGTCACCGGCAGCAACCGTACGTCCGGGGGCAGTTCGACCTCCTTCGGCAGCCCGGCCACCTCGGCGACCATCAGCGTCTCCGCCGGTTCGGGCTGGAAACCGGCCGCCCGCAGCCGCGCGGCGAGGTCGGCGGGCCGGTCGTGCGCGTACACCGTCCACTCGAACTCGCGGTCCATCGCGGCGAAGTGCCGCACCTGCGCGGCGATCGCCGCGTCGGCGGTGGCCTCGGTCAGCTCCGACCAGAGGATGCCGTTCCAGTCGGTGGGCCCGCCGGTCTGGCGCACCACACCGCCGGTCCGCTCGACCTGGGCGGCGGCGGAATCGGGCGGCGCCGCACGCCGCAGCTGCCGGTCGAGGAGGGCGCGTACCGCATCAAGATCCATCCGCACATTGGAGCACCGGGACGCGGGCGGGCCAACCGGATATTTCCGCCCGCGCGGCCGTCCGCCCGCACCCGTCCGCGCGGGACGGGCAGGTGGTGCCGCGCCGGCACCGGGAGCGCGGTACGCGGTATGCGGAACGCTGGCCGGACGCCGGGGGCGGGACTAAATTGGTTGACGTCAAGCAAGTGAATCTCCCGGTGTACCTCCCGATGGGAGTGGTGTCCCGTGGGAAAGACCGTCGCGGCGGTGACCGGCCCGAGCCCGGGGCCGCGCTTCGTACCCGGCCCGCGCTACAAATGGGTCGCCCTGTCGAACACGACCCTCGGCATGCTGATCGCCTCCATCAACATGTCGATCATGCTGATCGCGCTGCCCGACATCTTCCGCGGCATCGGAGTGAATCCCCTCCAGCCCGGGAACACGGGCCTGCTGCTCTGGCTGATCATGGGCTATCTGGTCGTCACCGCCGTCCTCGTGGTGAGCTTCGGCCGGCTCGGCGACATGTACGGCAGGACCCGGATGTACAACCTGGGCTTCGCCGTCTTCACCGTCTTCTCCGTACTGCTCTCGGTGACCTGGCAGCACGGCACGGCCGGCGCCCTGTGGCTGATCGGCATGCGCGTCCTGCAAGGCATCGGCGGCGCGATGCTGATGGCGAACGCCAACGCGATCCTCACCGACGCCTTCCCCGCCCGGCAGCGCGGCCTCGCCCTGGGCCTGAACCAGGTGGCGGGCATCGCCGGGTCGTTCCTCGGGCTGGTCCTCGGCGGGCTGCTCGGCCCCGTCGACTGGCGGCTGGTCTTCCTGGTGTCGGTGCCGTTCGGCGTCTTCGGCACGGTCTGGGCCTATCGGAAACTGCGCGACACCGGTATCCGCACCCCGGCCCGGCCCGACTGGTGGGGCAACCTCACCTTCGCGGTGGGCCTGATCGCCGTGCTGACCGGCATCACGTACGGCATCCAGCCCTACGGCGGGCACACCATGGGCTGGACCAGCCCCGCGGTGGTCGCCGCGCTGGCCGGCGGGGTGGCGATGCTGGCCGTCTGCTGTGTGATCGAGACGAAGGTGCCCGCACCGATGTTCCGGCTGGACCTGTTCCGCATCCGCGCGTTCACCGCGGGGAACCTCGCCAGCCTGCTCGCCGCGCTCGGCCGCGGCGGCCTGATGTTCATCCTGATCATCTGGCTGCAGGGCATCTGGCTGCCCCGGCACGGCTACAGCTTCACCCAGACACCGCTCTGGGCGGGTATCTACATGCTGCCGCTGACCCTCGGCTTCCTGGTGGCCGGACCGGTGTCCGGCTGGGCCTCGGACCGGTTCGGCGCCCGGACCTTCGCCACCGGCGGCATGCTGCTGGCGGCCGGTACGTTCGTCGCGCTGCAAGCGCTGCCGGTCGATTTCGACTACCCGGGCTTCGCGCTGATCCTGCTGCTCAACGGCATCGGCATGGGCCTGTTCGCGGCGCCGAACCGGGCCGCCGTCATGAACAGCCTGCCCCCCGACCAGCGCGGCGTCGGCGCCGGTATCAGCACCACCTTCCAGAACTCCGCCATGGTGCTGTCCATCGGCATCTTCTTCTCCCTGATGATCGCGGGGCTGGCATCCGCGCTGCCCGGCGCCCTCACCCACGGCCTGACCGCGCAGGGCGTCCCGGCGGCCGACACCGCCAAGGTCGCGGCGCTGCCGCCGGTGGGCGTGCTGTTCGCCTCCCTGCTGGGCTACAACCCGGTGCAGACCCTGCTCGGCCCGCACGTCCTGAGCCAGTTGCCGGCCGGCCACGCCGCGTACCTGACCGGCCGCGAGTTCTTCCCCCGGCTGATCTCCCCGCCGTTCGCCGACGGGCTGGCCGTCGCCTTCGACTTCGCCATCGCCGCCTGCCTGATCGCGGCCGTCGCCTCGCTGCTGCGCGGCGGGCGCTACATCCATGACGAGCGGGTCCACGAGGAGCGTCGCCAGGACCGGACCGGCCGCGACGGGCCGTACGACCACCGCCGTCACGACGACCGGACCGGGGACCCGGCGCTGCGGGGGCGGGGACCCGGTGCCACGGCCGTATCCGCGGGCCCGGTGACCGGCCCCGATCCGGCGACCGGTCCCGGTCCGGCCACCGGCCCCGCCCCGGCGCCGCCCCCCGCACCGGGCCGCCCCGGGAACCCGCCGGACCGCCCCGGGAGCCCCTGATGGACACCACCGGGCGGCCGGCGGAGACCGCGGAGCTGGCCGGGCGACTGCGCGCGGTGATACAGCATCTGCTGCCGCTGCTCCGCGGCCATGACGTGCACGCCGATCTCACCCCCAGCAGGCTGACCGCCCTCGCCGTACTCGCCGCCCACGGCCCGCTGCGCGTCAGCGGCCTCGCCGCCCGCATGAACATCGCGCTGTCCACCGCCTCCCGCATGGTGGATCTGCTCGACGACTGCGGCTGGATCGCCCGCCGGCCCGACCCCGACGACCAGCGGGCCACCCTCCTCAGCCTCGACGAAGCCGGCCGGACCCTGCTCGACGCGGTACGCCGGGAGACCACCAGCCGGCTCGCCGAGGAGATAGCCGGGCTGCCCCAGGACCGGCAGCGCCTGCTGTACGCGGCGCTCCCGGCCCTCGAAGACCTCGCGGAACGGGCGCAGCGGCCCGGCCCCCGCAGGCCGGCCCCGGACCCCGTCGACGCCACCTCCTGAAACCCGTCACCCCGGCGGCCGAGGGCAGCCGCCCCGCCGCCGTGCCCGAGCCGAGGATCCGCCATGTACGACGCACTGCTCGCCGAGACCATCACCCTCACCGGCCACGACGGCGACGCCATCGAGGCGTACACCGCACGCCCGCTCACCCCCGGACCCACCGGCGGCGTGGTCGTCATCCACCACATGCCCGGCTACGACCGGGCCACCAAGGAGATCACCCGCCGGTTCGCCGCGGAGGGCTACGCCGCCGTCTGCCCCAATCTCTACAGCCGCGAGGCGCCCGGCGCGGACCCGGACGACGCGGCGGCCGCGGCCCGCGCCCGGGGCGGCGTCCCCGACGCACGCCTGGTCGGGGACGTGGCGGGCGCCGCCCGCTATCTGCGCGGGCTCTCCTCCGCCAACGGGCGCGTCGGGACCATCGGTTACTGCTCCGGCGGCCGCCAGTCCTTCCTCGCGGCGTGCAGCCTGGATCTCCAGGCCGCCGTGGACTGCTACGGGGCGTTCGTCGCCGGCCGCCCGCCCCACGATTTCCCGGTACCGGCCGAACCGCTGCTCCACCTCACCGAGAACCTCTCCTGTCCGCTGCTCGGCCTGTTCGGCGCCGAGGACCAGCACCCGTCCCCGGCCGAGACCGCGGAACTGGAGGAGGCGCTGACGGCGCACCGCAAGACGTACGAGTTCCACACCTATGACGGCGCCGGGCACGCCTTCTTCGCGGTGGACCGGCCCAGCTACCGCCCGCAGACCGCGGTCGAGGGCTGGGGCCGCGTCCTGGACTTCTTCGGCCGCCACCTCGCGGGCTGAACCCCGCTCCGCCACACACGTCTCGTCCACACCAGCACTCCACGGAAGGCGACACCGCCACCATGTGCACCTACCTCACCGAGAAGATCGCGATCGACGGCAGCGGCAAGGGCGCGCAGGGGTACTTCGCCCTCAGCGAGGCCATGGTCTACGTCGACCACCCCCAGCACGCCCCCTACGAGCACACCGTCAACATCGACTTCCTCAACCCCGCGCAGGGCCCCGCGGCGCGGGTGGCCGTCGAACTCACCGAAGAGGCCGCGCTCGCCCTCGTCGAGGCGATCCGCCACGCCCTGGACGTCGCGCCGCCCGGTCTCGCCTCCGCCGCCGGTACCCCGGGCCGCTGATCCGCCGGGCGCGGCGCCCGCGACCACCGAAGCGGGCGCCGGTGTGCGGCCGGTTCCCTCGTGAACCATGCGACGGGCACCGGCGCCGACGTCGGCCGGCCCCGCGGCGGACCCGCGAGGGCCGGCGGTCCGCCGCGAGGCCCCCCGCGGCGCCCGTGGTGGGTCTGCGCGTTGCCCATACGGCCGGAGGACGCTCTGGGTCAACCCGGACATGCCGCCCGTAGGCGGTGGTTCACCTCGCATCGGCGAGGTAAAGAAGCGCAAGGAGGTGGCAGACGCGGTTCATCGGCGGGGCGGTCGGGCATCACAGGGGGGCAGCCGCCGCGCGGACCGCCTGGAGGGGGACATCCATGAGCCGGACCGGCACGCCGTCCCGCACCTCGCCCATAGACACCACGCCTGGATGCCCCACATCCGGGTGCCCCACTCCCGTATGCCCCACGTCCGGGTGTGCCGCGCCCGTGGATGCCACGGCCGCCGGAGCCGATCCCGGCGCCGCCGTCCCCCGGCGTCTTCTGATCGGTGGTCAGGTGTGCCGCCCGGCCTCGCTGACCGTCGCCGATCTCCGGGAGCGGTGGGCGCAGCACCGCGCCCGGGTGGTCTTCGACTGCGCCACCAGCGGGCCGCGCCGGCACACCTTCGAAGGGCCGCTGCTGCGGGAGGTGGTGGGCGACGCGGGCCCCGCCTTCGACGTCCGGCGGCGCAAGGACCGCTCCCGGTTCCTGCTCTCCGTCACGGGCGGGGACGGGCATCACGCCGTGCTGGCCTGGGCGGAGATCGACGCCGACTTCGGCGCTGCGCCGGTGCTGCTGGCCGCCTCCCTGGACGGGCGCGGACTGGACACGGCGGGCAGTCAGCTGGTGGTGCCCACCGACCGCTGCGGGGCGCGCTACATCAGCGCGATCACCGGCATCTGGGTCGGGACCTGGGAGGCCGCCGGGGAGTGTGACGGCGGTCCCGGAGAACGGTGAGGAAGCGGCCCGGCGGAGAGGCCACAGCGCGGGGGAGGGGCGGTGGCCGGAAGGGCCGCCGATTCCTCCCTCGGCCCCTTTCGTTGTATGCCCTGGCATCTGCTGGGCGAGATGGTCTTATGAATTGCAAATACCAGCCAATGGCGAATATGTTGTCGCATATGCAGTCCTACACGATCGGCCAGGCGGCGCGTCTGCTGGGCGTCAGCCCCGACACCGCCCGCCGCTGGGCGGACGCCGGAAAGGTCGCGACCCATCGCGACGAGAGCGGCCGCCGCCTCATCGACGGCCGTGACCTGGCCGCCTTCTCCGTCGAGGTCGCCCAGAACGGCAGCGGCGAGGAGGACATCTCGTACACCTCCGCCCGGAACGCCTTCCCCGGCATCGTCACCGCCGTGAAACTCGGCGATGTGGCCGCCCAGGTCGAGATCCAGGCGGGCCCGCACCGCCTGGTGTCCCTGCTGACCCGGGAAGCGGTGGAGGAACTGGGCCTGGAAGTGGGCATGCAGGCCACCGCCCGCGTGAAGTCCACCAATGTGCATATCGACCGCACCTGAGCCACCGCGCCGACCGAGCGGCGCCGGCCGTCCCCGGCGCGGCTCGTCCCTACCCGCTCGGGCGGCACCGGTCGCCCCGCGTCCCAAGGAGTCCCGCCCCATGTCCCTCGCCTTCACCGGGCGCCGCGCCGCCGCCGCGATCGTCACCGCCGCGCTGCTCGTCCCGCTCGCCGCATGCGGCAACAAGGACGACGGCGCGAAGGCCGGCGGTGCCGAGAAGTCCGGCGGCAGCGCCGCCAAGGCGGACCTCACCGTGCTGGCCGCCGCCTCGCTGACCGACGTCTTCAAGACCGCGGGCGCCGCCTACGAGAAGTCGCACCCGGGCACCAAGGTGAAGTTCTCCTTCGCCGGTTCGCAGGAACTGGCCGCCCAGGTCAAGCAGGGCGCCCCCGCCGACGCCCTGGTCACCGCCGACACCAAGACCATGGACGGGCTCAAGGCGGACACCGGCACCCCGGCCGTCATCGCCAAGAACCGCCTGGTCATCGCGGTGGGCAAGGACAACCCGAAGAAGATCCACGACCTCAAGGACCTCACCGGCAGCAACCTCAAGGTCGTCCTCGCCGCTCCCGAGGTACCGGTCGGCCGCTACAGCAAGAAGGTCCTGGACCAGCAGCACCTCGCGGTGCACCCGGTCTCCCAGGAGCCCAACGTCCGCGCCGTGCTGAGCAAGGTGGAACTGGGCGAGGCCGACGCCGGCATCGTCTACAAGACGGACGCCGCGACCGCGCCCGGCAAGGTCGAGGCCATCGACATCCCCGACGCGCAGAACGCCGTTGCCGACTACCCGGCCGCGACCCTGAAGACGTCCAAGAACAGCGCGGCCGCGGCCGCGTTCGTGACGTGGCTGAACACGCCCGAGGCACAGCAGATCCTGCAGAAGGCGGGCTTCCAGAAGCCGTAGGCAGCCGTCGGCCCCACGGCGTACGGCCCACGGTGCGTACCGCCGCACGCCGCACGGAGCTGTCCGGATCGGGGGACCGGACAGCGCCGTGCGGCCGTCCGGCCCGCGCCCTGCGCACCCCGCGCCCTCCGCGCCACCGCCGTACGCGTCCCGTCCGCCCGCCCCGATCCGTCCGCCGACCCCGATCCCAGGACCTCCGATGAGACGCCCCCGCACCCGCACGCCCGGCACCCGTACCCCGGTCGCCCTGGCCGTGCCCGCACTCCTGGCGATCGCGTTCCTGCTGATGCCGCTGATCGGCATCCTCGCCCGCACCTCCTGGGGCGAGCTGGGCACCCACCTCACCAGCCCCGGCGTCACCGAGGCCCTCCGGCTCTCGCTGCTCGTCTCCTTCTGGGCGCTGGGGCTGTCCCTGCTGCTCGGAGTGCCGCTGGCCTGGCTGCTGGCCCGGGTCACGTTCCCCGGCAAGACCCTGGTGCGCACCCTGGTGCTGCTGCCGATGGTCCTGCCGCCCACGGTCGGCGGAGTCGCCCTGCTCCTCGGCTTCGGCCGCCGCGGTCTGCTCGGCCCCTGGCTGGAGGACACCTTCGGTCTCACCCTGCCCTTCCACACCTCGGGCGCGGTGGTGGCGGCCACCTTCGTCGCGATGCCGTTCCTGGTCATCAGCCTGGAGGGCACACTCGCCGGACTGCGCCCCGCCTACGAGGAGACGGCGGCCTCGCTCGGCGCCTCGCCGGTACGGGTCTTCTGCACCGTCACCCTCCCCATGGTCGCCCCCGGGCTCGCCGCCGGCGCCGCGCTGACCTGGGCGCGCGCCCTCGGCGAGTTCGGCGCCACCATCACCTTCGCGGGCAATCTGCCCGGGACGACCCAGACGCTGCCCCTCCAGGTCTATCTGCTGCTCCAGGACTCCCCGGAAGCCGCCACCTCCGTCTCCCTGCTGCTGCTCGCCATCGCCATGGCCGTCCTCATCGGCCTGCGCGGCCGCTGGACCGGGGGCGCCACCGTCCGCCCCCGCCGCGCCCCGCGCGCCGCGGCACGCCCCGCCGACGACGCGCACCCGGCGCCGCCACCGCCCGCCGGGACCGACCGGCACCGCACCGGGGACGACGGCCACCCCCGCCCGGAACCCGCGGCCCCGAAGCCCCCCGCCCCGCAGGAGCGCTGGCCGCTGCACGCCGAGGTCACCGGCTTCAACCAGCTGACCCTCGACGCCGATCCGGGCACCACCATCGCCGTCGTCGGCCCCAACGGCGCCGGCAAGACCACACTGCTGCGCGCCCTGCTCGGCCTCACCCCGCGCGCCCGCGCGGCCCTGCGGCTCGGCGGCACCGACGCCGGCGCGCTGCCCCCGCACCGTCGCGGCGTCGCCTGGGTGCCCCAGGACGGCGCGCTCTTCCCGCACCTGAGCGCGCTGACCAACACGGCGTACGGGCTGCGCGCGCAGCGCGTCCCGCGCGCCGAGGCCCGCCGCGAGGCCCAGTGGTGGCTGGACCGGCTGGACGTCGGCCACCTCGCCCACCGCAAGCCCGCCCAGCTCTCCGGCGGCCAGGCCCAACGCGTCGCGCTGGCCCGCGCGCTGGCCGCCCGGCCCCGGCTCCTGCTGCTCGACGAGCCGCTCGCGGCCCTGGACCAGACCACCCGCGCCCATGTCCGGCACACTCTGCGCACCCACCTCGCGGGCTTCGGCGGGGTCTGCCTGATCGTCACCCACGACCCGGTCGAGGCGGTCTCCCTGGCCGACCGCGTCCTCGTCCTGGAGGACGGCCGCACCCTCCAGGACGCCCCGCCCGCCGAGGTCACCCGCCGCCCGCACTCTCCCTGGGTCGCCCGGATGCTCGGCCGGAACGCCTGGCCCGGCACCGCCACCGCCGACGGTCTCGCGCCGGCCGGCGGCGGCCGGCTCGTCGTCGCGGAGAGCCTCCCGGCCGGCACCCGGGCGCTGGCGATCATCGCGCCCGAGGCCGTCTCCGTCCACCGCGACAAACCCGGAGGCAGCCCGCGCAACGTCTGGCCGGGCACCATCCGCGAGATCACCTCGGCGGGCAGCCGGCTGCGGATCCTGATCAGCTCGACCGAGGTGCCCGACCTCGTCGCCGAGATCACCCCGCAGGCGGCCCTCGAACTCGGCCTGGCCGACGGCGTACCGGTGTGGACCGGCGTCAAGGCCACCGAAGTCTCCCTCGTCCCCCGCTGACCGGCGCCGGACGGCACGGTGCCCCATGGACCCGGGGACGGGAACATGGGGCACGGCGGCACCAGGCAGCTGGTCAGTGGCCGGCGGGCGTCGCCTCCAGGACGAAGACGGGGATCTCGCGGGCCGTCTTCCGCTGGTAGTCGGCGTAGTCGGGGAACGCCGCGACCGCGCGCTCCCACCACACCGCCTTCTCCTCACCGGTCACCTCACGCGCCGTCATGTCCTGGCGCACCGGGCCGTCCTGGAGCTCCACCCGGGGGTCGGCCACGATGTTGTGGTACCAGACCGGGTGCTTGGGGGCGCCGCCCAGTGAGGCGACCGCGGCGTACGCCCCCTGGTGCTCCACCCGCATCAGCGGGCTCTTGCGGATCTTGCCGCTCTTCGAGCCCCGGGTGGTCAGGACGATGACGGGCATGTCCCGCAACGTCGTGCCCTCGGTGCCGCCGGAGCTCTCGTACAACGCGACCTGGTCGCGCACCCACTGCGTAGGGCTCGGCTCGTACTCACCCTCAAGAGGCATGCTGCCCGTCCCCTCATCGAAGAATTGATTCATCGGCACAGGGCCGCGGCGGCGGGCCGCCGCGGGCCGTCATGACGATCGCTCAACAACCCGGAGCCGCGCAATCTTCCCCGCTCCGCCGCCGTGTCGGGCGAGCGCGCGCGAGCACGCCGGACCGCCACCGCGCACCCGCCCCGGCGACTCAGGCGCGTGCCTCGGCGAGTGACCAGCCGCCGTACGCCCTCGACGACCGCCGCCCGGCCCGTGACGTGGTGGTAGAGCGACGGCGTCCTGATCCCCAGCCGCGCCGCGAGCCGGGGCAGGCTGAACGCGTCGGCGCCCTCGGCGTCGATCAGCGCGAGCGCCTCCCGGTGATCCGGTCCGTGCCGAGCAGCGGTGTGTGCGGCCTCCCCATGGCCCGACTTCCCTCCTCGCGCGGCCCGGACGGCCCGCCGGGATCCGGTTCCCCCGAGGTCTTCCCCGCGGACCGTGTGCCGCGTACGGTCTCCCCACAAAACTAAAGCCATTAGTTAAGAGGGTCGCGCATGAGCCCGCAGCCGTCCATGTCTTCATCGCATTCATTGCATTCCTCGTATTCATCCGTTTCATCGCCCACCGCTCCGTCCACGGCCTCGTCCACCGCCGCCGGCGCGCTCGAAAAGGGCGCCATCGGCACCGGTGACCTGGTCTTCTTCGTGGTGGCCGCGGCCGCGCCGCTGACCGTGATGGCCGGTGTCGCCCCGGTGGCGATCGGTATGGCGGGCCAGGCTGCGCCCCTCGGCTATCTGATCTCCGGTCTGCTGCTCATCGTCTTCGCCGCCGGTTTCACCGCGATGAGCCGGTACGTCCGCAACGCCGGCGCGTTCTACGCGTACATCGGCCGCGGTCTCGGCCGGGCCGTCGGGGTGGGCTCGGCCTATGTGGCGCTCCTCGCGTACAACGCCATCGAGGTCGGACTGCTCGCCGTCTTCGGCTGGTTCACCGAGTCCGGCTTCCACGAGCTGACGGGCGTCCGCGTCTCCTGGTGGGTCTGGGCGCTCTCGGGGCTGGCCGCCATCGGCGCCCTCGGCTATCTCAAGGTCACCCTCAGCGCCAAGGTGCTCGGCGTCGCGCTCGCCCTCGAAGTGCTGGTCCTGCTGGTGTTCGAGGCGGGGGTGTTCGCGCACGGCGGCGGGCCCGACGGCCCCCGGCTCGGCGCGCTCTCGCCCGAGCACCTCGCCAACGCGGGCGTGGGCGGCATGTTCGTGCTCGCCGTCGGCGCGTTCATCGGCTTCGAGGCGACCGCGATCTACGCCGAGGAGGTGCGCCGGCCGGAGCGTTCGGTGCCGCGCGCGACGTATATCGCCGTCGGCTTCCTCGCGCTCTTCTACACCTTCACGGTCTGGACGATCATCAACGCCTTCGGCGCGGACCGGGTGCAGGCGGTGGCGAACGGCGCGGGCGGCACCGACATGGTCTTCACCGCCACCGAGCGGTTCGCCGGCGCCTGGGCCGCTGACGCCATGCATCTGCTCGTCATCAGCAGCGCGTTCGCCGCCGTCCTCGCCTTCCACAACGGCGCCACCCGCTACTTCTACGCCCTGGGCCGCGAGGGACTGCTGCCCCGCCGCCTCGGCACCGTGACGGCGGGGACCAGATCGCCGGCCGCCGCGGTCCTCCTCCAGTCCGCGCTCGGGCTCGCCGGGGTGCTGGCCACCATCGCCACCGGAGCGGACCCGTACGCCGTCACCTTCCTGTGGACCAACGGCACCGGCATCCTGGGCATCATGATCATGCAGGCGCTCGCCGCGCTCGCCGTGTACGGCTTCTTCCGCCGCGACCGCCGGGGGCTGCCCGCCTGGCGGGTGGTGGCGGCGCCACTGCTGGCCGGCGCCGGGCTCGCCGTGCTGATCGTCCTGGTGTGCCGCAACCTCGGCCTGCTGACCGGCGCTTCGGCCGGGATCAACGCCGCGCTCCTCGTCCCCCTGCCGCTCGCGTTCGCCGCCGGACTGGCCGTCGCGCTGCGCATCCGGCGCCGCGACCCGCAGCGGTACGCGCTGCTCACCACGGTGGACGCCGAACGCGGCTGACCTCCGGCACCACACACCACCGTGGTGTGGCGCCGCCCGCCGCGACGCGGCACTTCACTCCTGTCGCAAAGCGGCGCACCGTACGCCACACGGCACCGCTGCCGGTGCGACACCGCGACACCGAGAGGAACCAGCTGACATGGCAGCCACGACGGGGACCCTGCTCTTCCGGGGGACGGTACGTACCGGCGACGGCGCGGACGGCCGCGGCGACAGCACCGCGCTCGCCGTACGCGACGGCAGGGTGGTCGCACTCGGCGCGCAGGCCGAGGCCATGGCGCCGGCCGCCACGGAACTGGTCGACCTCGGCGGCGGGTTGCTCACGGCGGCCTTCGGGGACGGCCACGCCCACCCGATGTTCGGCGGTCTGGAGGAGGCGGGACCGCGGATCAAGGGGCTGGCGACGGTCGACGCGGTCGTCTCCGAGGTCGGGCGCTGGGCCGCCGCGCACCCGGACGAGGAGTGGATCGTCGGCGCCTCCTACGACCCGGCGCTCGCGCCCGACGGCGAGTTCGACGCCCGCTGGCTGGACGCGGCCGTACCCGACCGGCCGGCCGTCCTGCGCGCGGACGACTACCACACGGTGTGGTGCAACACCGAGGCGCTGCGCCGGGCCGGGGTCGACGGGACGACGCCCGACCCGCCGCTCGGCCGGATAGTCCGGCGCCCCGACGGCACCCCCATGGGCACCCTGCGCGAGTGGCACGCCTGCGACCTCGTCCTCGACAGGCTCCCCGCACGGCCGGTGGACGAACTGGTCCAGGCGCTGCGGGTGGCCGGCGCGCACTACGCCCGAGCGGGGCTGACCTGGGTCCAGGACGCCTGGGTCGAACCGGAGATGGTGCGTCCGTACCTGGAGGCGGCCTGGCGCGACGCCCTGGCGTTCCGGGTGAACCTCGCCCAGCGCGCCGACCCCGACCGCTGGCGCGCGCAGCGGGCACCGTTCGCCGCGGTCCGGTGGCGGGTCGAGGCCGCGGGCAGCGCCCTGCTCTCCGCGCGCACCGTGAAGTTCTTCTGCGACGGCGTCATCGAGGGCGGTACCGCGGCGGTGCTGGCGCCGTACCGGGACGCCCCGCACACCTGCGGTATGCCGGTCTGGCCCGCGGCGGAACTCGCCGCGGCCGTCCGCGCCTTCGACGCCGACGGGTTCCAGGTGCACCTCCACGCCATCGGCGACGCGGGCGTACGCACCGCCCTCGACGCGATCGCCGCCGCGGTGGCGGCCAACCCGGCCTGGGACCGGCGCCCGGTGATCACCCATGTGCAGCTCGCCGACCCCGTCGACCTGCCGCGCTTCGCGGCCCTGGGCGTGATCGCGAACTTCGAACCGCTCTGGGCCCAACTGGACCCGCTCCAGACCGAGTTGAGCATTCCGCGGCTGGGTGCGGCGCGCGCGGCGTTGCAGTACCCGATGGGGGATCTGGCGCGCGCGGGGACGCGGCTCTCCTTCGGCAGCGACTGGCCCGTCTCCTCCCACGAGCCGCTGGCCGGTATCCAGGTCGCGGTGACCCGCCGCACCTTCGACGGCGAGCCCCGCGACGGCTGGACGGCCCATCAGCGGCTGACGGCCGGCCAGGCACTCGACGCTTACACCTCCGGCGTGGCCCACCAGGCATACGCCGACGACCGCACCCGGCTGGCGCCCGGCACCCCCGCGGATCTGGTCTGGCTGTCGGACGACCCACGCACCGTCGATCCGATGCGGATCCGGCACATCCGCGTCCTGGGCACCTGGCTCGCGGGCCGCCCGACTTATCGCGATACCGACGGCACCGGCTGAGTGCTGCGCCGCACGCTGACCGCGCGCCGATGGTGACGGCCGGGACGGCGGTGGCCGTCCTCGTTGCCCGACGTGCGGCCCCGCCGTCTCCCGGTGGCGGGCGGGGACCGGACGAGGCGGCGCACGCCGACCCCGTACGGACCGACGGCCCGGTGCCCGTCCCGCCCCTCCCGGTTCCGCATCGCCTCCCCTCACCGGGGCCTTGTACGCGTAGCGCAACGGTGGTCCGCCGGGCGACGTGCCCGCACCGCCGTGGCGCGGTGGCCGACCGCCGTACCTCAGCCGGTGGCCATGCCCTGCCGCAGCAGCAGGACGACGCCGACCGCCGCGACGACGACCGCCGCGGCGAACGGCACCTTCGGCCGGGTCCGGCCCAGCAGCGCCCCGCCGGCCGCCACGATCACCGCCGCGGCCACGGCGAACGGCCCGGCGGCACCGGCCGGGCCGGGCCGCCCGAACGCCAGCACCGCGGTCGCCGCCACCAGCGGTACCGGCAGCAGCAGGCCCGACCGGTGCCGGCCCAGCCGCTGCGGCCAGCCGTGCACCCCCGTGGCCAGGTCGTCGGCGATGTCCGGCAGCACATTGGCCAGATGCGCGCCGACCCCGAGCAGCGCGGCCCCGAGGACCGTCCACCACGGCGGCCAGGGCCGGCCCGGCAGGCCCAGCACCACGAAGGCGGGGAGCGAGGCGAACCCCGCGGCGTACGGCAGCCAGGACAGCACGGTCGACTTCAGCCCCAGGTTGTACGCCCAGCCCGCGCCGACCCCGGCCAGATGCACCGCCCCCGCGAGCGGCCCGCAGGCGAAGGAGAGCGGCAGGCAGAGCGCGAGGGCGGCACCTGCCGCGGTCCGTACGGCACCCGCGGTCACCGCGCCCGCCACCACCGCCTTGGTGCGCCGGCCGACGGCGGTGTCGCGGGCGGCGTCCACCGCGTCATTGCTCCAGCCGACCGACAACTGCCCCGCCAGCACCGCGGCGACCACCAGCAGCACTCCGGGTCCGGTCCGCCCGGCGGCCACTGCCAGCCCGCCCGTCAGGAGCGTGACCGCCGCGGCCGGCCCCGGGTGACAGGCCCTCAGCAACGAGCACACCGCACCCGCCGCCCGTGGCCCGCGGCGGTCCGGCGCACACGGACCCCGCGCCGCCGCGCCGGCGTCCGGCGCCCGGTCGGCGGTGCCCGCCCGGTCCATGGCATCCACGCGGTCATGCTAGGTATGCGCACCACGGCCGGGGCGCAGCGCCATGCCGCCGGCCCGGACCGGAGGTGTGACGAGGCGCGCCGGGCCCCGCGGTCCGGCACCGCCGACGTGATCCGGGCGGACCGCGGCCGGACGCGCGGGCCGCCCACCCGTCGCCCGTGCCGCCTCGGAGGCCCCCGCGGACCGCGGCTGCGGCCGGACGGGCGACTTCGGCAGGGGCGCGGTGTCGGGCGGCCGCGGCCAGGGGCATGTGTCGCGGGGTGACCCCTCTCCCGACCCCGGACCGCAGATGACCCACATCGCAGCCGTCCACGGAGTGCTGGCCCCGCACCGGTACGCCCAACGTGAGATCACGGACATGGTCGCCCGGACCTGTCTGCCCGTCGGGGCCGACCACCGCGCCCTCTACCGGATGCACCGGCGAGTGGGGGTACGCGCCCGCCATATGACGCTGCCGCTCGACCGGTATGCCGGCCTCGGCGACTTCGGCGCCGCCAACGACACCTTCATCACCACCGCGGTGGACCTCGGCGCCGACGCCGTCGGCGCGGCGCTGGACACGGCGGGGCTCTCACCGCGCGACGTCGATCTGCTGATGTTCACCTCGGTGACCGGTATCGCCGCGCCGTCCGTCGACGCGCGCCTGGTGGGCCGGCTCGGGCTGCGCCGGGACGTCAAACGGCTGCCGGTCTTCGGCCTGGGCTGTGCGGCGGGGGCCGCGGGCCTCGCCCGGCTGCACGACTACCTGCTCGGCAGGCCCGATGACGTGGCGGTACTGCTGTCGGTGGAACTGTGCACGCTCACCCTCCAGCGCGCCGACACGGCACCGGCCAACCTCATCGCCACCGGACTCTTCGGGGACGGCGCGGCCGCCGTCGTCGCCTGCGGTACGCGCCGGGCGGTGGCCGGCGGGCCGACCGTGGTGGCCGGCCGCAGCCAGCTCTACCCCGGCACCGAGGACGCGATGGGGTGGGGCATCTCCGGCTCCGGTTTCCGCGTCGTACTGGGCGCCGGCATCCCCGAGCTCGTACGGGAGAACCTCGCCGCCGACGTCGACGCCTTCCTCGCCGACCACGGGCTGCGCCGCGCGGACATCACCGCCTGGGTCTGCCACCCCGGCGGCCCGAAGGTGCTGGACGCGTTGGCCGAATCCCTTGCCCTCCCCGACGGCGCCCTCGACCTCAGCCGCCGCTCACTGGCGGACGTGGGCAACCTCTCCTCCGCGTCCGTGCTGCACGTACTGCGCGACACGTTGGCCGAGCGCCGGCCACCCGCCGGTACCCCGGGGCTGCTGCTCGCCATGGGGCCCGGGTTCTGCTCCGAACTGGTGCTGCTGCGCTGGTAGGGAGGGGGACGGCTGGCAGGAAGGGGACACCCGAACCGAACCGACCGGACGGCGGACACCTGATGCGACGGCACGGCGGACTCCCGCTCCGGCGGGACGGCGGACACCTGACCCGGAGGGACGGGGACACATGATCTGGTACACCCTGCTGGTGCTCGCCGTCGGCGCCGAGCGGATCGCCGAACTCGCCGTCGCGCGCCGCAACACCCGCTGGAGCCTGGCCCACGGCGCCATCGAGGCCGGACACCGGCACTATCCGGCCATGGTCGCCCTGCACTGCGGACTGCTGGCCGGCTGCCTGGTGGAAGCGTGGACGGCCGGCCGGCCGTTCGACGCCGTACTGGGCTGGACGATGACCGCCGTCGTGGCCGCCGCGCAGGCGCTGCGCTGGTGGTGCATCCGCACCCTGGGACCGCGCTGGAACACCCGCGTCCTCGTCGTGCCCGGTCTGCCCCTGGTGAGCGCGGGCCCGTACCGCCGGCTGCGCCACCCCAACTACGTGGCCGTGGTGGCGGAAGGGCTCGCCCTGCCCCTGGTGCGCGGGGCCTGGCTGACCGCACTCGCCTTCGGCGTCCTCAACGCCGCGCTGCTGACCGTACGGATCCGGTGCGAGAACCGGGCACTCGTCCGCAGCCGCATGTCAACGGGCCTGCGTGCACCGGCCGTTACCCCGGACTCGGGACAGTGATCGACCTGCTGATCGCGGGCGGCGGACCGGCCGGGCTGGCCACCGCCGTGCACGCGGCGCGGGCCGGGATGGAGACGGTGGTGGTCGAACCGCGCGGCACACCGGTGGACAAGGCGTGCGGCGAGGGCATCATGCCCGGCGGGGTACGCGCCCTGACCGACCTGGGCGCAGAGGTCACCGGCCACCCGCTGCGCGGTGTCCGCTACCTGGACGGAGCGCACCGCGCGCAGGCGTCCTTCCGCGGCGGCACCGGGCTGGGCGTGCGCCGTACGGTGCTGCACGCCGCGCTGTCCCGGCGGGCCGCCGAAGCCGGCGTCACGATCCTGCCCGGCCGGGTCGGCGAGGTACGCCAGAGCGCCGACCGGGTATACGCCGCGGGCCTGCGGGCGCGCTGGCTGGTCGCCGCGGACGGCCTCCACTCACCCGTCCGGCGCGCCCTCGGCCTGGACCTGCCCGACCCCCGTCCCCGGCGCTACGGCCTGCGGCGGCACTACCGCGTGGCACCGTGGTCGGACTTCATCGAGGTGCACTGGTCCCGTTGCGGTGAGGCGTATGTGACCCCGGTCGGCGAGGAGTTGGTCGGCGTGGCCGTACTCGGCACGGCCCGGCGCGGCTTCGACGACCTGCTGCTCGGTTTCCCCCATTTGGCGCCGCTCCTGGCCGGCCCCCCGGACGGCGCGGTACGCGGGGCCGGCCCGCTCCGTCAGCGGGTCGCCCGCCGCACCGCGGGCCGGGTGCTGCTCGTGGGTGACGCGGCGGGCTACGTCGATGCCCTCACCGGTGAGGGCATCGCCCTCGCCCTCGCATCGGCGGCCGCCGCCGTCCGCTGCCTGGCGGCGGGCCGCCCGGAGGCGTACGAGAGCCGGTGGCGCCGTCTGTCGCGCCGCCACCGGCTGCTGACGGAGGCACTCGTCCGGGCGAGCGGCCATCCCGCCGCCGCCCGGCGGATCGTACCGACCGCGGCCAGGCTGCCGGCCGTCTTCGCGGCGGCGGTGCACGCCCTTCAGTGAGGACACGGCCCGCGCCCGGCGGCGGAGATCCCGGTTAGGGCGCGCACAGCCTGTTCAGGTCGTTGACGTCGTTCTTCAGCGCCTCGACGCCGGAGCCGCCGCCGGGGTGGCTGTTCACGAAGTTCTGTGCGGCGTTGCGTACGGACTGCCAATCGTTGGCGCCGGTCGGGGCACCGGCCTGCGCCAGATGCTGCTTGGTGATGCGCACCGCGTCCGAACACGTACCCGCCGCCGGCACCGAAGCTGCCTGCGCCGTGGGGGCGACGCATACCAGGGTGCCGAACGCGACGGCACCGACGATGCCGGAGACCGCGAGCCTGCGAATCTTCATCTGTCCTGCCTCTCACCGGACCTGCGGCGCTCGCCTGGGCCGGTACGCCCGGAGAGCGCCCTGCAAGTGGCGCCTTGCCTCATCCGGTTTTGCTCACACGCAGACCGGACCGCGTTCGCCCACGAGCGCCGCAAGTACCCCCGGACGGGTGACGGGACGGGCCTGTGCCCGCCGCCCGTCAACCCCGGCCGCCGAACACTTCCGTCCGGCGCCGGGCCCCACCAAGATTCCCCGGGCAAGCCCTACCGTTCCCGAGGCACGTCCTTGACGAACACGATGCCGTCGCTGTCCGCCAAGTGGGCCGGGTCGAGCGGGGCGTAGCCGAACCAGGGGGAGACGCGGGGCGCGGGCGGCGTGTCGCCGAGGGCGGTGGCAAGCCGCGGGGCGTCGATGACGCAGCGGTCCTCCGGGAGCGCGTACAGGAGCCCTTCGACGGTGTCCGGCGGCGGGGTGTCCACGCCCTGGTGCCGGATCGTGCCGAGGGCCGTGGCCACGAAGGCGTACTCCTCGCCGAGCCGGGCGCTCACCAGCGCACCGGCGCCCCACCACTCCAGCGGCCTCCCGCCCATCCGCATCGAGCTCTTGGCCCGTTGGAGATGGCTGTTGTGGGCGTGGACGAGTGCCGGGCCCCGTCCGGCGATGGCGAGGAGGTTGTGAGCCATCATCTGGTCCCGGACACCGGCAAGTTGTGTCATGCGGGCCGGTGAGGTGTCGGCCATCCAGTGGTGGTAGCGCAGCAGGCCGGTCGCGGTGCGCCCGTACAGGCGCGCCCGGTCCCAGGCGTCCGGCGAGTCCGCCGTGATCAGATGCGGCGTCTGCGCGTCGAGCAGCGCCACCAGATCGTCGGCGAGCAGCCGCAGTTGGCCGGCCTCTGCCGACCGCCCCGTGGATTGGGACGGATCCATCATCGCGGCGGGGTCGGTCCACCGGTCGTCGGCGCCGAGCAGGCGGTCGAGAGTTTCCGCGGTACAGGGGAGCAGGTCCGCGTCCACCCGGGCCGCGAGGTAGCCGTGGAGCGCGGTGAGGGCCTGCCGGGGGCTCGCGGCGTGGGTGATCTCCAGCGGGCCGTCGAAACCGGCGAAGCGGAGCCGCTCGGACGCGGGCCGGCCGTCGTTGGCGGCGCGGACGTTGTAGGCGCGCATCCAGCGCACGAGCTCACGGTTGGCCGCGGAGGCGCCCCAGCCGTGGCTGATTCCCCGCTCCACGACCTCGCCGAGGGTGCCCGTGCCCGAGGTGACGTAGTCGTCCACGGTCAGGCCCGCCAGGCAGTCGCTCTCGATCGCGATCGTCCGGTAGCCCTCCTGCTCGACGAGTTGCCGGAAGAGTTCGTTGCGCAGATCGAGCAGCGTGTCCTCGCGGTGGGTGGGCTCGCCCAGGGCGAGCAGCCGCGGCCGGGCCGGCAGCAGCCCCATGACGGCGGCGGCCTCGACGGCATGGACGGTGTCCTTGATGTCAGTAGCCATGCCTTCAACGGTATCGTTGAACCTTCGGTGGAAACTTGTCCGCGATATCGTCGGGCCCGTGGGACGAAACCTTCAAAACGGCGGACGGCTCAGGCCGGTTGACCTGGCGCGCGGGCACGGTCTGTCCACGCAGGCCATCAGGAACTACGAGGAGGCCGGCATCCTCCCGGCCGCCGCACGCACACCCAGCGGATACCGCGCCTATACGTCGCTGCACGCGATGGCCCTGGGCGCGTTCCTCGCCCTGCTGCCCGGCCACGGCCACCGGACGGCGACGTCGGTCATGCGGGCCGTGAACCGGGGCGCGGTCGACGAGGCGTGCCGCCTCATCGACGAGAGCCACGCCCAGTTGCTGGACGACCGGCGGACCCTCCAGGCCGTGGAACGCGCCCTCCGCGACCTGGCGCCCACCACCGGGTCCGCACCCGACGCGGCGGTGTCCGGGCCCGGCGGCACGTTCATCGGGCCGCTGGCGGACACGCTCGGAATCCGGCCCGCGACGCTGCGCAAATGGGAGGGCGCCGGGCTGGTGCGCCCGCGCCGCGACCCGTTGACCGGGTACCGCGTCTACGACGAGGCCGACGTACGGGACGCCCGGCTGGTCCACCAACTCAGGCGGGGCGGCTACCTGTTGGAGCAGATCGCCCCGCTGATCACCCAGGTGCGGGCGGCCGGCGGACCGGCGCCGCTGGAGGCCGCGCTGTCCGACTGGCGCGGCCGGCTCTCCGCCCGCGGGCGGGCGCTGCTGACCGGGGCCGCCGAACTGGAGGCGTACCTCCGCGAGCGCGGATGAGACACCGGCCGCCGGACGACGAGAACAAGGTGCACCAACGGGTGCCGTCCCGGCCGAACCGTCCGCCGGTGCCGGTTCTCGGTGGTTCCGCGGCGGACCCGGCTCACAGGCCGTCGGCCACCCCCTCGCGGCGCGGACCGCTGCACGCGCCGAGGGCACCGTCCTCCTGCCGCCAGCTCATCTGGTACGTGCCCATGTGGTAGTCGTATTCCGGCAGCGGGTTGACCAGCACACCGAGGCGGGCGAGTCCCGTGACCACCTCGGGTGCGACGCGGCTCTCCACCGAGATGGTGTGGTCGTCCTCGTACGGCAGACAGCGCGGCGCGTCGTCCGCGTCGTACGGGCGCATGCCGAAGTCGAGGATGTTCGACAGCAGTTGGGGGACCGTGCAGTGCACATTGCCCGGTGAGCCGAGCGCGAGCCACGGCGCACCGTCGCGCAGCACCATGGTGCTGGACAGGGTGGAGCGCGGCCGTCCGCCGCCGCTGTGCCAGCCCTCGAAGGGTGACCCCAGACCGTTCATCTGGTGGCTGCCGACCATCGGCACACCGCCGACCACCTCACCGGGGATGCCCCCGCTCTGGAGGGTGTTCATCATCTGCACCCAGTTGCCGGCCCCGTCCACCACGCTGAGCTCGCAGCTGCCGACCGGCTGCTCGGCGGCGCCCGAGGCGGCCACGGCGGGGTTGCCGCGGACGAGCCGCACATGCTCGGTCAGATCGACACGGGCCTTGGCGTGGCGCAGGATGTCTGCGAAACCGGCGATGAGCTGCTTCGAGGTCATCGCGGCGCTCGCGTCGTCGAAGACGGCGGGATCGTTGAGCAGCCCCGTCTCCAGGCTCGCCCGGCGCAGCGCGTGCGCGAGGTAGTAGAGCGCCTCCGCGGACTGCGACCAGTGCCCGAGCGACACGATGTCGAGCTCCTGGAGGATCCCGAGCACGATCCGGCAGAACACGCCCTGCCGTTCGGGCGGCGACTGCTGCACGACGGTGTGCCCGTTGTGCTCCCACCGGTAGCCCGCGGACCAGCGCGGGGGTATCGCGGCGAGATGCTCCAGCCGTACGGGCCAGCCGAGTTCATTGCCCCGGGTCACGAAGTCCCGGGCCCACTCACCGGTGATGAAGTGGTCCGGCCCGTCGGCCGCCAGGCGGCGCATCGTCCCGGCCAGTTCGGCGGACCGCCAGCGGTCGCCGACCTGCGGCAGGTGCCCGTCCGGGGCGAAGTGCCGACGCCCCGAGGGGGTGTAGAGGAAGAAGTCCACGGTCTGCGCCCGGACCAGGTGCTCGAACGAGGTGACCGGGTGGCCCTGCTCCGCCCAGTGCACGGCGGCCTCGCACGCCTGCGCCCAGGACCTCGTGGCGAACCGGTCGTGGAGCGCCTTCAGCCCCGGCATGAAGCCGGGTGTCACCGCGATGGGTCCGCCCGGGAAGCTCGCGAACAGTCCCTTGCCCGCGGGGACGGGCGCGAAGCGCGGCAGCCCCGGCACGATCGTGCCGATGCTGTTGAGCTCGTGCACCTGACCGGTTGCGGCCTCGTACACCAGGGCGGAGACCGTACCCGCATGGTTGGTCATGTCCTGCTGCACGACGGCCTGGACCAGGCTGCCCGCGATCGCCGCGTCGATCGCGTTGCCCCCGGCCCGCAACGTGTCGAGCAGGACCGTCGTCACGATCGGGTGCTGGCTCGACGCGACCGCGCGCTTGCCGGTGACGGTGGCCTTGGGCCCGACCCGGCCACGTACGGTGTGCGGGCCGTCAATGGTGCTGGTCACATACCCTCCCTGAAGTTCCGGCGTTCCGGCCACTGTTGCCCACCCGCCCCCGGCGCCGACAGCGGCAGGTGTCGCGGCTTGTACGGCGCGGGGCGACATCTGTCGCCCGGCCGCCGCGTACCCGGCCCACCGCGGCGCCACCGGGTGAGCGGTGGCGCCGCGGTGGGCCGTGCCACCGGGGACGGGCCGCCGGGGTGGCCGGGCCCGGCGGTCAAGCGCTCCGGGGGCCGGCCGGTGCGGACGACGTGCTGGGGCACGGTCGTTCGGCCTGGGCCGCGACGGTTCAGAACGCCACCGCGTCGCTGTTGTGGCCGTTGTGGGAGGCGGCGCTGATCACGCCGGTCTCCGGGGAGCGTTCCACCGCGACCCAGTAGCCCTCCCCGCCGAGGAGGGCGTGCTCATCCTCGGCCGCGGCCTCCCGCCAGGCGACTCCCGTGCCCTTCAGGACCGCGGGGTCGAACTTCCCGGCGGGGAAGACGGCGGTGGCCTCGAAGGTGGTGGGATCGGTCGCCGGAGCGAAGAAGTCCGGGGTGTTGACCGCGTCCTCGACGGTCATGCCGAAGTGCAGGTAGTTCAACAGGCCCTGGAACGTGCGCTGATGAAGCCCCGCCCCCATGGAGGCGAAACCCAGGACCGCCCTGCCGTCCCGCAGGACGACACCCGTCTCGGTGGGCGCCGGCAGCCGCCCGCCCGGGGGAACCGCCGCCACCTGCGCCTGCTGGTACGAGGCGGGGTCACCGATCGAGATGCCGTCGATATTGAGTGCCGTCCTGCCCCACAGGGCACAGTTGATCGAGTGCGTGACGGCGACGATATTGCCCTCGGCATCCGCCGCGACCACGTCGTCGGAGTGCATCGGCGAGGTGCGCTTCCATCCGGAAAGCGGAGAGCCGTCCTTGAGGAGCGCCCACAGCTTCTCCGCGTGCGCCCGCGTGACCCGGGCCTCGGGGGAGAGATCGAGACCGGGGAAGAGCTTTCCGGCGTCCTCCGGGGAGACGTGTCCCACCATCTGCATCTGAGTGATGTCGAGGGCCTTCCGCAGCGCCTCCGACGACTCGGTGAAGTGCGGGCCCCGGACGAGTCCGGCGGCGTGGGCGAGATGCTGCGCCTCGATCAGGGCGACGCCGCCCGCGTTGGGCCAGGGCGAGGTCGCGAGGGAGTAGCCGTCGCCGACCTCGGCCACGAGCGCGTCGGCCCAGGTCACCTCGTAGTCGGCGAGGTCCTGGAGCGTCATCCTGCCGCCCTCGGCCTGGACGGCGGAGATCAGCTTCGCCGCCCAGGGCCCCTGGTACATGTAGTCGCTGCCGTGCTCGGCGACCAGCCGCAGCGTCTGCGCCAGCCGGGGCTGACGCAGGATGTCGCCCTGCCGGTAGGCGGACCCGTCGGCCTTCAGGAGCGCTTCCCGGGTCTCCGGCAGCCGGGCCAGATCGTCCCGGCGCAGCGCGTACATCCACGCGAGGCCCTCGTCGACCGGTATGCCCCGCTCGGCGACCTCGACCGCCGGCTGGAAGAGACTGGCGAAGGGCAGTTTCCCGAACCGGGAGTGAGCGGCGTCGACGCCCTTCATGAACCCGCCGACCAGCGCCGTACGGCCGCTCGGCCGACCCCGGCCGAGCAGCGACTCGGTCGACGAGAAGTCGAGGCCGCCGGGGATGGAGAGCGGGTCGGTCTCGCCGGCGACCGTGTTCCATTCCGCGTTCATGGTGTGCACCCGGCCCGTCTTCGCCTCGAAGCAGACGAGCGACATGATGCCGAAGTAGCTGATCGGAGCCCCAGCGGTCAGGGCCACCTGGGTCAGTGCGGTCGTCAGCGCCGCGTCGACGGCGTTGCCGCCCTGCTTCATCGCCTCCAGCCCGGCGCGCGCCGCGTACGAACCGTGGGCGACGGTCACGGCGCCGTTCCTGCCGGACGCCGTGGCGGCGCCGGTACGAGATGCCTGCTGCGAGGCGACGAACCGGTCGCGCTCACCCGGGCCCCAACTCGCCGACGTGAGGTCGGGGAACGCCCCCTCGCTCCGGTGTGCCCGCTCTTTCCTGTTGGCCGGCCGACGGTCCATGGGCCGTCCTTTCCGCCGCAGCGCTGTGCGGCCAGGTGAATGGTGAGGAATGAATAAGTTGTTCCTGCTGCGGTGGTTCTGCCGTCATGGAGAATTCCGCGACGGTGTCAGGCTTCGCCACCGTCGCCGCGTTGAGCGCCTGCGCCGTCCTCCGGTCCCTTGCCTGGAAGCCGGCCCCATTCCGTGAACTCCGGAAAGGCGCGTGAGCGTGAGACCGAGGCGCAGGGCGGGGCGTTCTGTGCCCTCGCGTATGCGCCACGCCCGCATATCTTCGACGGGGCGACTACCGGTACGAAGCGGCGCGAGGGGTATCGAGGAAATCCGCTGTGCGTGGGGCACCACGGGCGAAGTCGAGGATGTCTCCGCGGTGATGACGGGGGAGGGCCTGCGGGCTTTGCGGGCTTCCGGCCTTGGCCAGTCGCGGCACCGAAGCCGGGATCCGTTTTCCCGGCAGATTCTTCGCGCGCGAAACATAGAGATACCTGCCGTGTCACATCGTGGGCACCACACGGGACGTTGCGGAGCGGGGAAGCCGCCTCTCCATGGTGCGTAGTGCCGGTCGGCGACATCAATCGGCAGATGTCGAACGTTCCGCACGATGCGACCGACAGATGTATACGGGAGTCCGGCGGGGGTGGTCCTGTCGGCTCCGCACGCGCGGCCGACTGGCCATGCCCGCCGGGCCCGCCCCGGCCGGTGCCGATCCCAGCCGTCCGGTCCGCCGGCAGCGCCGACGCGTCAGCCCCGCGACCCGCTCGGCGAATCCGGCAACTGCCCCCACCGCGACCGCAGTCGATCAGCCATCGAAGTGCCGCAGGCAACAGGAACTTGATGGAGTGACGGCATGACGACACTGCCGCACCGCGCCCTCCGGGCTCTCGACCAGTTCAATGCCGCCCACCCTTGGGACCACAACGCCCACTACCACCCCTGGATCCTGCGGCAGCTCCCCCAACGCTTCGACAGTGCCCTGGACGTCGGCTCCGGCAGCGGCGACCTGGCCAGGCTCTTGGCCGGGCGCGCCGGCACGGCGCACGGCATCGACTCCGACCCGGAGATCACCACCCAGGCACAGGAGTTGACCTCTCAGGGAACTCCCGCCACCTTCACCGCCGCGGACGCGCTGACCGGGATCCCCGCGGACTCCTACGACGTCATCACCTGCGTCGCCGCGATCCACCATCTGCCGTTCACGGCTGCTCTCACCGTCTTCCGCCGCCACCTGGCGCCCGGCGGAACCCTCGTGATTCTCGGGCTGTCCCGTCCGACGACTCCGGGCGACTACCTGCTCGGAGCCGTGGCCAGCCCACTCAACGCCATCACGGGCTGGCTCAAGAACCGGGGTCGCACGGCACCTCGCCCGGTCGCGATGACGGCCACGACCCGACCCGCGGACATGAGCTTCCCCGACATCGTCCGGGAGGCCCAAGCGATCCTGCCCGACGCGCGACTGCGCCGTCGGCTGTTCTGGCGCTACACGCTCGTATGGCACCACCGTTGACAAGGAGCGTCAACAGCCGTTCCCCGAGGCGTCCGCCGGGCGAGGTGTGGCCGGGGCGGCAGCCCCTGTGCGGGCGGCCGCCCCGGCCTCTTCCTGTATGGGGGCCGGCGTTCGGTGTCAGTTCTCGCTGGAGGCGCGGCGGCGAGCGGTCAGCATCAGGCCGGCGCCGGCGGTGAGGGCGACGGCGCTGCCGCCGATGACCCAGGGGGTGGTCGAGCCGGCGCCGGTGGAGGCCAGCTGGACGTCCGAGGAGCCGGTGCTGGAGGTCGCTACGGCGGGCTGGACGCCGGTGGTGCCGTTGGACTCCTTGGGTTCCTTGGCGCCGTCCCGCTTCTGCTCGTCGCCGTCGATCGCCTTGCCGTTCTTGCTGTCCTTGCCGTCCTTGGCCCCTTGTCCCTCCTTGGACTCCTGGCTGTCCTTGGCGTTCCCGTTGTCCTTGTTCTTGTCCTTGCCCTTGGCGGCCTCGGCCTCGTCCAGCTTGCGGGCCTCGTACTGGCCGACGTCCAGGAAGCGGCGGATGTCCTCGGCCTTGCCGCTTCGCAGCGCCTTCTTGGCGGCTTCCTTGACATGGGGGCCGCCGGTCATGGCGATGCGGGTGGCGCGGATGCGGTCGTCGGTCTCGCGGGCTGCGTGCTGGCCCACCTCGAGGAAGCGCGTGCGCTCCTCGGGGCTGCCGTCCAGGGCCTCCTGTATCGCGTCGTAGAGCACGCTTCCGGGCTTGGCCGTGACGAGCATGCTGGTGATTTCGACAGCGTTGTCCTCGTCGCGCGCCTGATATTGGCCGACCTCCAGGAACTGGCGGAGGGCTTCGTGAGTGCCTTTCTTCAGCGCTTCGCCGGCCTCCCTCCGCACGCCCTTCCCGCCGATGCTCAAGATCTGAGCGGTGCGCAGCTTGTCGTCCGCGAACTGGGCCAGTTCGTAGCCTTCGTCGAGGAAACGCACGCGGTCCTCGGGGGAGCCGTTCATGGCGGCCTGCGCGGCTTCGTAGACCCGGCTGCCGGGCTTGGACTTGTCGATGATCTTGAGGATGGCGAAGCGGTTGTTCTCGTCGGCCTTCGCGTTCCCTTGCGTGTCCGGCTTCGCGTCCGGTGTGGTATCAGGGGCGGAGCTGGCCGGCGATGTGGCGGTGTCGGCGGCGACCGCCGGAGAGGCGAACAGGACGGCAGGCGCTATTGCGGCAGCCGCGACAACGGATGAAATACGCGACAGCTTCACGCGTACCCCCACTTTCCCAGAAAAGGATTATTAAATATCGCGTAAAGCATAGGTGAGTGCGAAATGTCCCTGTCAGGGGGGCCGCTGTCAGGGGGTGGTCACCCGGTGGTCCGCACTGCGACCGACGTCGGTCCTCATTCCCAGAGGTTCTTCGACCCCTTGAGGTCTGCGATGCAGACCGCGGGCTGCCCGGGTGCGGGGGAGCTGCTCTCGGCCAGAGGCTTTTTGCCGTCCAGGAGGATCTGGCAGCGGGCGGTCGCGCCGGGGGCGGGCGTGACCGTGATTTTGGCCTGCCGGTCCGCCGCCAGGATCACCTCGCGGGACCACCCGGTACGTACGCCCTTCTCGACGTGCTCCTTGAGGGACCGGTCGCCCCAGAGGTAGCGGCTCTGGGTGTCCTGGTACGTCACCGATACCGGCTCGGTCTTGCTGCCTACGGCACGGTAGGTGACGTTCCAGGCTTTGCCCGTGAGGGCGTCCCGCTGGGTGTAGGCGCCGGCCAGCACCACGAGTGCGGCCACCACCGTCAGTGCGCCACACCCGAAGCCACTCTTTCTACGACTCATGTCATCCATTGAAATGTCCGCGAACATCGCTTTTGGTCATCATGAAGGATGAATGTCTGTACCTCTCAGGTCGGACTCTGCTGAACAGCGGTGAATAGTTGAGTAGTGCACGAAAGAGGTCAGGTGGCACTTCGGTAGCGCAGTGAACTGTTCGGTGTGTTGGTTACGCGGTGTGTTGCGGTAGTCGCCATCATCAGGCCGATGCCGGGCTTGTCTCGAAGGCTGCGTGCACCGGTGCGCCGGGGCCGTCGAGATTGGCCAGGAACAGGTGGAATCTCTACCTCACAGGCCCGATCCTGCCTTGAGCCGAGCCTTCGATTCTCCGAACGGCAATGACGCCTTCGCGTATCCAGGCAAGGCGGAATGGGGCTTGTGTGCGTGGTGGCGACAGGGCGGTAAGGAGTTCTCTCCTCGACAGCGGTGAGGAGATGTCCGCGGACGACACGGGTGAGTGCTACGACGCGGTGGTGCTGGCGGGCGGGCGAGCCCGGCGTCTGGGCGGGGCGGACAAGCCGATGGTGTCCGTTGGTGGCATGTCGTTGCTCGATCGGGCACTTCAGGCATGCGGCGGGGCGGGGCGGACGATGGTGGTGGGCCCGCACCGGGCCACCGTCCGCCCCGTACATCATGTGCAGGAGAGTCCGGTGCGCGGCGGGCCGCTCGCGGCGCTGGCTGCGGGAGTGCGCTGGGTGCGCGCACCGTTCGTGGTGGTGCTGGCCGCGGATCTTCCCTTCGTACGGCAGGAGACGGTCACGGAGTTGCTGCGTCAGGCGGCTGGTTCCGGGACCGAGGGCGCGGTCATGCTGGAGACGCAGGGGCGGGACAATCCGCTGTTCGCCGCGTATCGGACCGCGGCTGTGCGACGAGGTCTTGCGCTGGCCCTCGCTCGGCACGGAGTGCTGACGGGCCTGCCGATCCGTGTACTGACCCATTCTCTTGTCCTGCGGTACGTGCCTGATATCGGCGGAGTGTCCATCGACTGCGACACATGGGAGGTGGTAGCTCTCGCTCGGGCCATCCTGAAGCCGGACGCCGGTTGACCACATTTCGAGCACGAATTCATCCCCCTCCCCACACTGGTTGCGAGGTGGCACGGTTGGCAACAAGAGAAGAACTGGCCTGTGAAGAGATCACCGGTCGATATCAGTTCAACGGAGCGGGCACCGGTGCGATGCCCCAACTTCTCAAAGCCCTTGGTGACCCGGGACGCAACCTGCGGGGCATGACCGTTGTCGGGACCAACGGGAAGGGTTCGACCTGCGCGTTCGCCGTCGCAGCGTTGGCTGCGGCCGGGCTGCGGATCGGCAGCATGCCCAGCCCGCACCTGCAGCGGGTCACCGAACGCATCCGCATCAACGGAGTGCCCATCTCTCCCACCGCATGTCACCGAGCCTTCGCGCAGGTCGACGACACCCTGAAAAGTACGGGCCTTCTGGTCAATGCAGGAGCAGTGCACGCAGCCGCAGCCGCGGTTCATTTCGCCCGCTCGGAAGTGGACTTGGCCGTCATGGAAGCGAGCATCGGCGGCCGGCGCACCGCGGTCAACTGCTTCGACCCCGGAGTGAAGGTCATCACCGGAGTGGGACTGGACCACGAGCATCTGCTGGGAAACACCCTGGGCGAGATCGCACGGAACAAGGCAGGCATTGTGCGAGACGGCGACCATGTAGTGCTCGGCGAGCTGCCCGAGGAGGCTGCCGAGGCCATAGATGCCGTCCTCCGCAACCACACGGAGCTGACCGTCTGGCGCATCCACCGGGAAGTCCGCTACCGGCCACGCATGGCCCGCGATGGCCGCACCGTGCTGGACGTCGTCACCCCGCATGCCGTCCACCGGGAATTGCCCTGTCCGCTCCGCGGAGAACACCAGCATCACAATCTGGCGCTTGCGGTAGCCGGCGTCGACTTGCTGGCCGAACGAGGACTGATCCGTGGCATCCCGGAGGAGGCCCTGCGCAGCGGCCTTGCCGCGACCCGCTGGCCCGGCCGCCTCGAACTGCTGGCACCGGCTCGCCTCGGTTCCTGGACCGGCCGCCTGCTGCTCGACGTGGCCGCCAACCACCAGGGTGCAGCCACCGTGGCCCCGGAAATCCTGCGAGAATCCCGCGCCGCCGAGCGCACGGCCCTCGTCTTCGGAACCCTCCGGTACAAGAACGTGGCAACCATGCTTGAGCCGCTGCCCGCTGACTGGCCAGTGGTACTGACCCGGGTCGGACACCCCAACGAAGCGGCCCCGGACGCGATGCGCACCGCCTTGGCGGCACGCCGGGAACTGTACGTACGGCAGGAGACCGCTGACGCCGTCCGCCACGCCACCGAACTCGTCGGGGCCGGCGGTCTCGTCACGGTCCTCGGCACCCCCCTTCTTATCGGCCGTGTCCGTGAACTGTTCCATCTCCCGCCCGGCTGACCACTGTTGCCCGAGCGTGAGACAGAGTTCATTGCCCAGGTCAGGGCCTCGGGCACGGAACTCTTTTCCCCGAACCGGCAGACCCGGGCCGGGGTGACCGCTCTTCGCCCCCGCATGCCGGGAGCGACCCGTTGGCCCAGTGCATGTTCCTGCCATTTCTGTCGCTGACGGGGGCATAGTCCCCAGTCACTGGCATGCTGTGGCACGTACACGCCAGGGGTGACGAGGAGAGGGCGGAGACGACATGCGGAGATGGGCAACGGTACTGGCGGCGGGAACGGTCATGCTGACGGCGGGAGCGGTGGTGGCGCCCGGCGCATCGGCGGCTCCGCAGACGTCGTACTGCTTCACCGATCAGGGGCCGAACTGGGGGTCGGCCAACTGCCAGACCACAGCTCCGAAGAACCACTGGCAGCTGCAGCTGGTCTGCCAGAACAACGCCGCGCCCTCGATCCGGATAACGGTCCAGGGGCAGTGGCACACCGGGGACGGGAGCGACAAGCTCTACTGCCCGAACGGGTACAGCGCGGCCTACCCCAACATCAAGAACGACAACTGACCCTGAGGGCAGGGCACTTCGCGCATTCTGCCCGGCCCTTCCGGCGGCTCAGCCCTCCCGATCACACCGGCCGTCCCGGCGGTACGGGCTGAGCCGGCACCGGTCCGAGTTCAAGGCGCTGCCGCTTCAAGGCCCTGCCGCATAGCGGTGTGCCAGGACGGCTACGGCCTGGGCGATGGCCTGTCGTAGCTCGGGAGGGCCGAGTACCTCTGCCTCCGCGCCGAGCCTGAGCAGGTCGCCGACCGCGACGGCCTCCGTTTCCACCGGCAGCTCCACGTGCACCCAGCCTTCGTGGTCCGGTGGCCCGGCGCCGTCCAGGGCCCGGGTGCCCGCCGCACCGAACTGCATGGGCAGCAGCCGCTGCGCCCGGGGTGAGATCCGCAGTCGCGCGGTTCCCTGGTGCAGCATGGCCGTCAGGCGCTGGGCGGACTCCTCCCAGTAGGCGGCCAGATCGAATCCGGCCGGCCGCTCGAAGACCTCTCCCGTGGTGTCCACGGCCAGCAGCCGCGATATCCGATAGGTCCGTACCGCCTCCTCCGCCAGCGCCACCAGGTACCAGATACCGCCCTTGAGGACGATGCCGAGCGGGTGCAGTTCCCGGTGCACCTCGCCGCCCCAGCGCCGGTAGTGCGCACGCAGCACCCGCTGTTCCCACACCGCCTGCGCGACCGGCGCCAGATACGGAACCGGGTCGGCGTCCCGGAACCAGGCCGGCGCGTCCAGATGGAACCGGTCCTGAACGCGCCGCGTCCGCTCCGCCAGTTCGGCCGGGAGCGCGGCCTGGAGCTTCAACCGGGCGGTCGTCAGCACCGCGCCGAGGCCCAGGTCGCGGGCCGGCCCGGGGGCTCCGGCGAGGAAGAGCGAGTCGGCCTCGGCGTCGGTGAACCCGGTCAGCCGGGTGCGGTACCCGTCCATCAGCCGGTAGCCGCCGGCCGGTCCGCGGTCGGTGAGGACCGGGACGCCCGACGCGCCGAGCGCCTCGATGTCCCGGTAGACCGTACGGACCGACACCTCCAGCTCCGCGGCGAGCGCGGGCGCGGTCATCCGCCCGCGGTTCTGGAGGAGCAGAAGCAGGGAGAGAAGCCGGTCGGCGCGCATGAGGTCATTGTGGTCATTGCCCCGCCGTACCTGACAGAAGGTGTCAGGTACGGCGGACAGGCTGGTCACACACCGCACGGGAGAGCCCGTGCGCTGACCGGGAGGACACCCCCATGCCCAGGCAGACCAGCGGCCATTTCACCTACGCCAACTGGGAGGAGCGCGAGGTCGGTCCGAGCGAGCGGTACCCGAGACTCGGCCACGCCTCCGTCACCAACACCTTCACCGGCGGTATCGAGGCCACCGACACCACCTGCGAATACACCATCGCCTACGGCACGGAGACGACCGGTACGTTCACCGGCATGGAGGTGCTGGCCGGCCGGCTCGACGGGTGCGAGGGCACGTTCGTCGTCGAGGAACGCGGTTTGTTCGACGCCGACGGCACCGTCTGCACCTTCGAGGTGGTGTCCGGAACGGGTACGGGGGAGCTGGCCGGGCTCCGCGGCACCGGCAGCTTCACCGCCCGGCACGGCGAACCGTCCTGTGCCTACACCTTCGCCTACGACCTGGGCTGACGGCAGGTCAAGGCGGTGGCCGGCACCCCGGTGCCGTCGGCATCCGACCGCTTACCGGACACCCCACATCACGTAATCAGCCAACAAAAGGACTAAAGTCCCTTTTTTCCGCTTTCCAGACATTCCAGTATTGATCCGGATCATGATCATCATGGATGTGCGCGGCGCCGGCCTTCCCCAGGGCCGGGGCCGCGCGCGCTCATTGGACTGCGAGGTGAGCTAGATGTCTGGCTTTGCTACGCCAACCGCGGTGGGTGCGGTCGCCGCCGCCCCTCACGCGTTTGCCGGGGCCGGCGGACGGATCGCGCCCCACCACACCCACTCCACCGACCGGAACCGTCCGGCCGCCTGCCGCGGTACGGGCCACCTGGACAGCGTCACCGGGGAGCGCCCCGGCAGCCGCTGCGGGAAGCGAGGCACCCGATGACGGCCGCCCCCGCCTTCGAGGACATACGTGTCGAAGCGTGCACCTGCCCCGGGTGCCGGCTCCGGAACGTCCCGGACGCCGCCTGCCGCGCCGCACACGGCCGCCGTATCGCCGCGGTCGCCACCCTGACCGGGGCCACCTTGCTGGGCGGGGCCGGAGCCTCGTTCGCGGCGTCTTCGGCGACGGCCCTAGCCCCGTCGGCGTCGTCGGCCTCCGCCGCCGGCCTGAAGGCATCCGCCACCGCGGCCTCGGGCAACGAGAACCCGCAGGGGCAGCCGGGCCCGCTCGGCGGCAGGCCCAGCCTCAGCCGCATGGCGACCCACGACATGTCGCTGACCCGGCAGCAGATCCTCGCCCGCGCCCAGACCTGGGTCGACGCACGGGTGCCGTACGTGTGGAACGGCTACTGGTCGGACGGCTACCGGCAGGACTGCTCCGGCTTCATCTCGATGGCCTGGGGACTGTCCGCCAACCACTGGACCGGCGACATCCACAACTGGGGCGTGCGGATCTCCAAGGACGCGCTGCAACCCGGCGACATGCTGCTCTACCACAACCCGGCGAACCCCCAGAAGGGCTCGCACGTGGTGCTCTTCGCCGGCTGGACCGACAGTTCGCACACCCGGTACGTGGTCATGGAGAGCGCCGCGGGCATGGGCGCGGTCAAGCGGACCATCCCCTACGCCTACACCTCCAACTCCGCCAAGTACGTTCCGTACCGCTACAAGAACGTCACCACGTCGGGCGGGGAGTCGGGCAACGGCGGTCAGCCGGGCGGTGGCGGCAGCAGCAGTACCGCGTTCCCCGGCGCGTCCGCCTTCGGCCCCGGCGCCAACAACGCGCATGTCACCAAGCTCGGCCAGATGCTGGTCAAGCGTGGTGGCGGGTCGTTCTACTCGCAGGGCCCCGGCCCGAAGTGGTCCGAATCCGACCGCAAGGCCACCCAGGCGTTCCAGAAGGCCCAGGGCTGGAGCGGCGCGGATGCCGACGGTATCCCCGGCAAGGCCACCTGGAGCTACCTGGTCGAGGGCAAGGGCAAGAGCATCGGCGGCGCGACCGGTGGTGGTGGCGGCGCGACCGGTGGCAGCGGCGGCAGTGCCTCCGCCTTTCCCGGGACCAAGTACTTCCGTCCGGGGGTGAACAACGACTATGTCACCCAGCTCGGGAAGCAGCTGGTGAAGAAGGGCTTCGGCAAGCACTACTCCCAAGGCCCCGGCCCCAAATGGTCCGAGTCCGACCGCAGGAACGTGGAGGCCTTCCAGCGGGCCCAGGGCTGGAGCGGCGCCGACGCCGACGGCTACCCCGGCCCGGAAACCTGGAAGCGGCTCTTCCGCTGAGGTAGCCGGTCTGCCGCGGACGCCGTATATGGCGTGCGGTGCCACGGGGGAGTGACGCACCCTCGATCGCGGATCTGCCGTTCCCCGCCGAGCTGATGAAACCGGCTCGGCGGGAAACGGGCCCCGCCTCCTCCGCCCCCGCTCAGCCCGTACGTCCCCCGGCACCGCTCAGCCCGGTGAGGACCGGGCGGTGGTCGCTGCCCAGGTCGGGGAGCACGGTGGTCGTGGTCGCGGTGAGGCCGCGCAGCAGGACGTGGTCGATGCGGACGAGAGGGAACGGCGCGGGCCAGGTGAAGCCGAAGCCCCGGCCGGCCTCCTCCTGGGCCGAGGTGAGGTGGCGCGCCAGCGGGGCCAGGTCCCGGTCGCGGAGGCTGCCGTTGAGGTCGCCGAGCAGTACCAGGCGCGCGGCCGGATCCCGGGAGACGTGGTCGGCGAGGGCGGCCGCGCTCGCGTTCCGGGCCTTGACGGCGAAGCCCTGGTCCGCGCGCAGCCGGACGGACGGCAGGCGGACCGCGTAGAAGGCGGTGTCCCCGCCGGGTGTGCGGGCGACCGCCCGGATGGCGTGCGGCCATGCGCCGCCCAGATGCAGGGCGTCGACTCCGTGCAGCGGGTAACGGGACCACAGGCCGAGGGTGTTGTGGACCGCGTGGTGGCGGTAGGTCGCGCCCAGTGCCCGCTCGTACGCGCGCATGGCCGACGGGGGCACCTTCTCCAGGGCCACGACGTCCGCGCCGGTGGCGATGACCTTCCGGGCGACGGCCTCGGGGGAGGTGCGGTCGCCGCCGACGTTGAGGGTCAGGGCGTGGAAGTCGGCCCGGCCGGTGTCCGGTGCGGGGAACAGTCCCGGAAGGAACAGGCAGGACCAGGTCACCGCCGGTATCAGGGCGGCGGCCACCCCCGCGGGCGAGCGGCGCACCGCCGCCCACCCGAGGAGGGGGAGGACGGCGGCGCCGACCCACGGCAGCGCCGTCTCGGCCAGGCTCCCTAGGTGGCCCGGAGTGTTGGGCAGCAAGCCGGGGAAGGCCAGGAGCCCGGTGAGGAGAAGGGCGGGGACGGCGATGCGCAGGCCGTACCGGGGACGGTTCGCCGGACCGCCCGCCGTCGGCCGCCCGGTGGCCGTCCCCGTACCCTTCCGGCGAACCGGTCGCTGCACGGCGGCACCCTCGCCGTCCGCACCGTCCGAGCGCCCCGTCCCGTCCGTACCGTCCGAGCTGCCTGGGTCGCCTGGCTCGCCCGAGCCGGCCGTGCCACCCGCGCCGGCGCGGCCGGTGTCCCGCCCACGCTCCGTCACGACCTGCCGCCTCCTTTCCGCCGGGACAGCAGATGCCGGCCCGTGAGGGCGAAGCACACCGCCGTCACCGAGGCGCCGAGCAGCGCCGCGCAGAGGAAGCGGGACGCCTCCGACGGGACGAGGGCGACAACGGCCAGCAGGAGGGCCGGAAACCCGGCCAGTACGAAGGCCGTTCGGACGGTCTCACGCGTGGTCATCGTGGCGCTCCTGGCAGGACGGCAGCGGACGGCGGACGGGCGCGGGCGCGGCGGCCGGGCGGCGGGCCTCGGTGGACGCGCCGAGCAGACGCCGGACGAACGCGGCACGCAGGGCGCGTATCAGGGTGCGTGCCGGGGCCCGCCCGGCCACGGGGCGCGGGCGGGGAAGGTACTGCGTGGTCATGGGATGCCACCTCCGGAAGTGATCGGCGGGATCGGCGGGGCGGACGGGCCGCGTCCGCATCGGACGCGCCGCGGGGGCGCGCCCGGTTCAGGCGGCGCTCGCGCGGCGGTACTCCGCGGGCAGCAGCAGCACGCGGTCCTCGGCGTCGTACTCGAAGAGTTCGGCGTACCGGCCCCAGGTGATCGCGGTCCGCAACTGCTGCTGCGCATCGCGCTCCGAGACGTTCCCGCACAGCCGGTCGATCAGGTACGGCTCGCGCAGACGGCCGCTGTCGGAGGCCATGAGGAGGGTCCGGATGGTGGCGATGAGGGGGATGTTGGCGAGCGCGGCGGCGGCGAAGAGGGGCTTGCGGGGCAGGATGTCCGCGCGCGCGAAACCCCGGCCGGCGGTGGTCAGATGGAGCCTGCCGGAGCCGACCCGGGCGTAGCGGAGCAGCTCGGCGGCCTCGACGAGCGGCATCAGATCGTCGACCTCGTAGGACAGGGCGTCGGCCAGTACGGCCAGATCCACGGCGCCGCCGCGGGTGTCCAGGTCCTCCAGCAGGCCGGTGAGCGATTCGACGTTGGCGTGCGGGAGGGGTGCGGCGGCGCGCAGCGGATCGTGTTCGACGAGGGGGGACGGGGCCTGGGCACGCTCGCCCGTCAGGGCCTCGTACGCCTCCTCGACGAGGGCCTCGAAGCCGCGGACGCGACGGTCACGGGGGCGCGGCAGCGCCACCCGCAGCTCGGCCTTGAGGGTGCCGGGGTTGGTGTCCAGCACGAGGATGCGGTCGGCGAGCTGGACGGCCTCCTCGATGGAGTGGGTGACCAGGAGGACGGTGCGGGTGGCGGTGTCCGGGTGGGCGAGCAGGGCCAGCAGCTCGTTGCGGAGAGTCTGCGCGGTCAGCACGTCCAGGGCGGAGAACGGCTCGTCCATCAGCAGCACGTCCGGCTCCACGACCAGGGCGCGGGCGAAGCCGACGCGCTGGCGCATCCCGCCGGAGAGCTCCTTGGGGTAGGCGTTCTCGAAACCGTCCAGGCCGACCATGTCGATGGCCCGCAGGGCCCGGCCGCGGCGCTCGATGAGCGATATGCCCCGTGCCTGGAGGCCGAGTTCGACGTTCTGCTGGACCGTCAGCCAGGGCATCAGGGCGAAGGACTGGAAGAGCATGGCGGTGCCCGGGTTGGGGCCGGTCACGGGTGCGCCGCGGTAGTGGACGGTGCCGCTGGTGGGGGCCAGCAGCCCGGCGACATGGCGCAGCAGGGTCGACTTGCCCGAGCCGGACTTGCCCAGGAGGGCGACGACTTCCCCTTCGTTCAGGGTGAAGTTGATGTCATGGAGGACCGGGAGTATGCCCCCGGTGGGGCCGGCGAAGTCCTTGTGGAGGTTGGTCACGGTGATGACGGGGGTGTTCACGGGGTGGCTCCTGAGGGGAGTGGTGTGGTGGTGGCGGGGGCGGCGGGTCACAGCGCGCAGCGCCGCTGGGCGAAGCGGTACAGCCGGCGCCAGAACAGCCGGTTGATGATGACGACGTAGACGCTCATCAGGACCGCGCCGAGGAAGTTGCGGGCGAAGTCGTTGGCGTCGGTGGCCTGGGTGATGTAGGCGCCGATGCCGACCGCGGTCAGCGTCGTGGTGCCGTAGGTGACCAGCTCGCCGGGGATGGAGGCGTTCCAGGCGCCGCCGGAGGCGGTGAGCGCGCCGGTGGTGTACGAGGGCAGGATCGCCGGGATGATCAGCGTCTTCCAGCGCAGCAGGCCGCGTACGCCCAGGTCGGCGGCGGCCTCGCGCAGATCGCCGGGGATGGCGCTGGCGCCCGCGATGACGTTGAACAGCACGTACCACTGGGCTCCCAGTGCCATCAGGGCGATGGAGCCCCAGTTCAGGGAGATGCCGGAGGCGCCCAGCACGATGACGGCCAGCGGGAAGAGGAAGTTCGACGGGAAGGAGGCCAGTACCTGCACGATCGGCTGCGCGATCCGGTTGACCTTGGGGTTCATCCCGATCCACACGCCGACCGGCACCCACACCACGGTCGAGAAGACCACCAGGACGATGACCCGGCCGTAGGTGATCAGGGCGAGCCAGGCCGCCTCGCCGACCTCGCCGACCGGGACGTTGTCCAGCACGTAGGAGCACGCCTTCGCGACGATCGCCACGACGGCCACCGCGTAGAGCACGGTGAAGACGAGGTCGGCCCGCTTGCGGCGGACCGGATCGTGGCGCAGATGCCCGGGGCTGGTGCCGAGCACCCGCATGGCACGGTCCAGGCGCTCACCGGCCGGGCGCAGGACGCTGCCCAGCCGCGTCGGCACGGTGGAGCGCCGCAGCAGCTCCAGGAACCAGCTGCGCGGCTGCTCGGCGATCTCGCAGTCCTCGGTGCGGAACCGCTCGGCCCAGGCGGTGACCGGCCGCCAGAAGAAGAAGTTGACGGACATGACCATCGTGATCATGACGACGATGGCCAGCGCGACGCGCCATCCCTCGCCGTTGCCGAGCGCCTGCGTCACGTAAGAGCCCACGCCCGGCAGCGCGTTGTCGTTGCCGTTGACGCTGATCGTCTCGGAGGCGGAGAGCGCGAACCACGCCGCGCCGAAGCTGATCATGCCGTTCCAGACCTGGGCGATCATGCCGCTGGGCACGTCCACCTTCCAGAACCGCTGCCAGCGGGTGAGCCGCATCAGCCGGGCCGCCTCGTCCAGTTCCTTGGACTGCGTGGTCAGCGACTGGTAGAAGGCCATCGCCATGTTCCACACCAGCGCCGTGAACACGGCGAAGATCGAAGCGAACTCCAGGCCCAGCGTGGAGTGCGGGAAGAGCGCGATGAAACCGGTGACGGTGATGCTGAGGAACGTCAGGACCGGTACGGACTGGAGGATGTCGATGGCCGGCACGATCACCTTGGCCGCGCGCCGGGAGCGGGCGGCCCAGGTGCCGAACACGAAGGTGAAGAGCACGGCGGGCACCAGCCCGGCGAACATCCGCAGCAGGGAGCGCGCGGCGTAGTAGGGCAGGTCGCCCGGATCGGTGGAGACGACCGGCGGTTTGCCGGCGTCGAAGGGCTGGTCGGCCGTGGCACCGACCCGGACCACGAGATAGAAGACCGCGACGATGCCGAACAGCACCAGCACGTCGACGGGGCGCATACGGGCAACGCGCAGGGCGCTGCGGGAGGGAAACTGACGGAGTTTCGACATGGGGTACCCGAGAGGTGTTGCGGGCATGGCGCAGGACGGCGGCGGCGCGGTGCGGCACCGCCGGGCGCGGCCCGGGACGGGAAGAGCGGGGAGAGCGGAGGAGAGCTGAGGCAGCAGACGGCGCGCGGGGCGGACCGGCGCGCGGCCCGCGTCAGGCAGCAGTCGGCAGCGGCGGCCGGGCGCCGCTGCGGACATCGGCCACCCTGCGGACATCGGCCGCCGTGCGGCACGTCGGTCACCGGAATCGGCGAATGCCGTTTACCGGTAACGGCGGAATGCGCAACTAGGAGGATCGCCGTACAGCACAACGACCACCTCCTCCGGTTGCTTCGGTACGCGCGAGCTCGTCATGCTCTGCGGTACGCCACGGCAATTGCCTGAACGCCGGCCCGCATTCCAGTGAGCGGCCGACTCGGCAACGGGAAAAACCATGGCACATGGCGCGCGGCCCGGTCAAACCGCATACGGAAAGCCCCCGTGACCTCTCGGATTTCACCGGAAAGCGGCAGCGGCCGGCCGTCCCGGAAGGAAACCTGAAGAGAAATTCAGCAAGTTCAGACTTCCTTCAGGAAGTGTTGGGCATCATGAGGGGGTGATGCTCCGCCGCACACGGGACGGCGCGGGTGCGACCGCCTCTGACCAGGTGGCGGCCACCGCTGACCGGCAGCGGAGAGCGGGGACTCCGCGTCGGCTTCCGGAGGGGAGCCGGCAGTGCGGGGAACCCGTGAAAAGGGGAATCCGGTGCGCTGCGAGAAAGGCCGAAGATCTCCGGTGAATTCCTCTTCGTGGTCCGCCGAAGGAAATGGTAAATGACCGCGCCCGTCGGCCCCGGAACGCCCGCGCCGCCGGGAGCGGAGACCGTCATGAAGGAACGTCCCGCCCGGTGCGTGCAATACGCCACCGCACGGCCGGAGGCATGCGCAAACCATATGCCGGGGCATGCGATATTTAAGCGGTGAAAATCTTGGTCATTGAGGACGAGCAGGCACTCGCCGACACACTGCGCCGGGCGATCTCCTCGGACGGTCACTGGGTGGATGTCGCTCATGACGGTCACCGGGGCCTGGAGCTGGCGCTGACCGGCGCTTACGACGCGATCGTGCTGGACCTGATGCTGCCCGGACCGAGCGGCGACGAGGTCTGCCGACGGCTGCGGAAACTGGACGACCACACCCTCGTCCTCATGCTGACCGCCAAGGACGGCGAGTACGACGAGGCCGACGGACTCGACGCGGGCGCCGACGACTACCTGACCAAGCCCTTCTCGCTGATCATCCTGCTCGCCCGGCTGCGTGCCCTCGGGCGCCGGGCCGGACGGGAGCGCCCCACGACCTTGCAGGTCGGCGATTTGACGCTCGATATCGCCGCCCGGCTCTGCAAACGCGATGAGCGGACGGTCGAGCTGACCGCGCGGGAGGCCGCCGTGCTCGGCCGCCTGATGGCCGCGGCCGGCGGCACGGTCTCCAAACAGGACATCCTCGACGAGGTCTGGGACTCACCGGCGGACCTCGACCCCAACATCGTCGAGGTCTACGTCAGTTCGCTGCGCAAGAAGATCGACGCGCCGTTCGGCCGGCACACCCTCCGCACCGTACGCGGCGCCGGCTACCGGCTCGCACCCGATGAGCCCTGACCCGGCACGCGTCCCCGCTCCGCCGCCGGCCTCCGAGCGGCCGCGCCGCCCCCGTACGTTCCGGCCCCATGGGTTCCGGTCCCGCCTGTCCCGGCCCCGTCCGCCGTGGCCCCGCACGCTGCGGGCCCGTACGACGGTGGCCGCAGCGCTGACGATGGTGCTCGCCCTCACCGCCGGCGGCGGCTGGCTCTATCTCACCTTGCGCGGCAACCTTCTGGACAACGCCGGCGCCCGCACCGAACTCGCCGCCCGCAAGATCACCACCTTCCCCGCCGCCTCCCCGGTGCACCCCGTGCCGCTGCCGGAGCCGGCCGGCGGGGTCGACGCGGTCCTCGTCCTGGACGCCCACGGCCACCCGGTGGCCAGCACCGCTCCCGCACCCGCCGCCCGAGCCGCCCGGCTGGCGGACTTCCGGCCCGCCGCCGGCAGCGACTCGGCGGTCCGGGTGTTCTCCGCCGACCAGGTGCTGACCAGCCATGACAGCGTGGTCGCCGTCGTCCGCACCCCCTCGGCGGCCGGCGGACACTACGTCTACGCGCTGACCATGCTCAACGACGTGGCCGACGCCGGCCGCGCGCTCGCCGTCACGCTCCTGGCCGGCGGCCCGCTGGTGGTCCTGCTCACCGGCCTCATCGCCTGGTCCGTGACCGGTGCCGCGCTGCGCCCGGTCGAGGCCATCCGCGCGGAGCTGGCGGCCGTCACCGCGCACCGGCTCGGCCGCCGCGTCCCCGCCCCGGGCGGCCAGGACGAGATCACCCGGCTGGCCCGGACCGTCAACGACACCCTGGAACGCCTCGAACGCTCGGTCACCCGGCAGCGGCAGTTCGTCGCCGACGCCTCGCACGAATTGCGCAACCCCATCGCCGCGGCCCGCGCCGAACTGGAACTGGCGCTGCTCCGCCGGCCCGACCCCGAAACCACGGCCTCCCTCCGGCAGACGCTGCACAGCACCTTGCGCCTGGAACGGATCGCCGCCGACCTGCTCCTGCTGGCCCGCCTCGACGCCCAACGGCCGCCGCCCGCCCACCTCGTAGACCTGTCCCTGCTCGCGGCGGAGGAGATCGCCCGGCGCCGCTCCGCCCGGGTCCCGCTGCGCCTGGACGGCGACGACCCGGTGCCCGTACGCGGGGACCGCGGCCAACTGGAGCGGCTGCTGGCGAACCTCCTCGACAACGCCGAACGGTTCGCGGACTCCGAGGTCCAGGTCACCACCGGAACCGATCCGGCGGACGGCACCGCCGTGCTCCGCGTCGCAGACGACGGGGCCGGTATCCGGCCCGAGGCGGCCGAGCAGGTCTTCGAGCGGTTCACCAGGCTGGAGGCGGACCGCAACCGCGGCAGCGGCGGCACCGGACTGGGCCTGGCCATCGCCCGCGAGATCGCACAGGCCCACGGCGGCACCCTGCGCGTGGCACCGAGCCCGCGCGGCGCCCTGCTGGAGCTCCGCCTCCCACCCGCCGGCCCCTGACGGCGGTGACCCCGGAGTGCGTGCGCGGCGCCTCACCCTGACTGCCCGTCACTCCTGAAATCGCCTCGGACGTGCCGTGCGGACGATCCGATCCGGCCGGGGGAGCGTCCGTTCAGCGGGCGCTCAGGGCGTCCACCTCGGCCGCGAAGAACAGCTCCGGGTCCAGCTCCATCCCGGTGAAGTGGCCCGCCAGTTCCAGGGACAACATGCCGTGGAGGCGGCTCCAGAAGGTCAGGGCGCGGCGGAGGACCGCGGGCGGCGCGGCCGGGTGTCCGGTGGCCCAGGGGCGATGGTCCGCCAGGTACTCGTCGAGGGCGCCCGCCGCACCTGCCGGGGCTTCCCCCGGACCTGCCGCCATCCAGGCGTCGAGCAGCGTCGACATGATCTCCGACGCGATCCCGGTGATGTCCTGCGGCGCGTGATAGCCGGGCACCGGGGTGCCGTACACGAGGAAGTAGCGCTGCGGGTCGTCGAGCGCCCAGCGGCGTAGGGCCTGCGCCAACGCGGCCGGGTGGGTGCCTTCGGGGGAGCCGGTGTCCCGGAAGGTGTCGGCGAGGCTGCGGTAGGCGTCCCTGATGAGCTCGGTGATCAGCTCGTCACGGCTGGCGAAGTACCGGTACAGGGCCGGTCCGCTCATGCCCATCTGCCTGGCGATCGCGTTCAGGGAGAGCGCGGACGCGCCGGCCTCGGCGATCTGCCCCCAGGCCCGCTCCTTGACCTCCGCGCGCACCTGCTGCCGGTACCGCTCACGGGGGGTCGCCGGGCTCCCGGTCATGACCGCCACCTCGCACTTCTCGCTACCGCGCCATCAGGGAGCGAGAGGCTATCACTTACGGCACACCCCTTCGCGGCCGCGCGGCCCGACCGCTTGACACCTTCCCCATAGGCACTCATGCTAGTTACAGCATCTAACGAAAATAAATACATCAAACGCACTGGAGATCGTGATGAGCACCGTCGAGCGCGTCGAGGTGGTCCTGCCGGGCAAGGTCGAGCCGGAGGGCCTTGAGCTCCGCTACGGCCCGGTGCCGTCACCGGCGGGCGGACAGGTCGTGATCGCCATGGAGGCGACCGGAGTGTCCTTCGCCGAGCAGCAGATGCGCCGCGGCCGGTACTACGACCAGCCGCCGTTCCCCTTCGTCCCCGGATACGACCTGGTCGGCACGGTGCTGGCCGTCGGCGAAGGCGTCGGCCGGGACCTGGCCGGCCAGCGGGTGGCCGCCCTGACCAAGACCGGGGGCTGGGCCAGCCACGTGGTACTCGACGCCGCCGACGTGGTGGCGGTGCCCGCCGGCGTGAGCGCGGCCGAAGCCGAGACCGCGGTCGTCAACGGCATCACCGCCTGGCAGATGCTGCACCGCAAGGCCCGCGTGCGCGCCGGCCAGACCGTCCTCGTCCACGGCGCCAACGGCGGAGTCGGATCGATCCTGGTCCAACTGGCGCGCAGCGCCGGCGCCCGGGTGATCGGCACCGCCGCCGCCCGCCACCACGACGGACTGCGCGCCCTCGGGGTGGAGCCCGTCGACTACCGGGGCGGCGACGTCCCTGGACGTGTCCGGGAACTCGCCCCCGACGGGGTGGACGCCGTCTTCGACCACGTCGGCGGGCGCGGTATCACCGACTCCTGGCACCTCCTCGCCCCCGGCGGCACCCTCCTCTCCTACGGGAGCGCCGCCACCCGCGACGGCACGGGGTCGGGACAGTGGCCCGTGCTCAAACTCCTGGGCCGGGTATGGCTGTGGAACCGGCTGCCCAACGGGCGCCGCGCCTACTTCTTCAACATCTGGGCCGGCCGCACCCTCGCCAAGAACCGCTTCCGGTCCCGTCTGCGCGCCGACCTCACCCAGGTGTTCACGGCCCTGCGCAACGGCGAGATCACCGCCCAGGTCGCCGCCGAACTCCCCCTGACCCGCGCCGCCGAAGCGCTCCGCCTGGCCGAGTCGGGCACCGTCGCCGGAAAGGTCGTCCTCGTCCCGTAACCGAGCGCCGTCACCGCCCGCCCCTCCCACACCACCACACCGCGCACGCGTCTCCATTCCCATGGCCGCCTGCGCGGAAGACCATCGTGCCCGCCTTCTTCCTCACTGAAGTCCCCGCTCCGCCCGCCGTGTTCACGATCGGCGGGTCGAGCAGCCCGCACCGCCCGCCGGGGACCGGACGGGCGATGACCTATCGGGTCAAGGGCTTCGTTCGGCATCGCCCATAGCTACCACGCCTCAACAGGGCCTCACGACAGCCGCTTTGGCGACCGAATCCCTGGACCGAGCCGCCGCCCCGAGTGTGGGGCCGCGGCTCGCTTCCGCATGCGCCCCGGCGCCTGCTGCCGTTACGTGTCTGTACATGCCTGTACGTGTCCGTACATGGCTGTATGCGTCGGCAGATGGCCGTACGCGTCTCCGTGGCCCGAAAGAGGTCGAACGGTGACCGTTTTTGACCGTTCAGCTGTCCGTCTCGGGTCTTATTTGGATCATCCGAAAAACAATTCCGTTACGTAACGCTGTGTTCGCGCTCCGTGCGGATCAGCGGTTAGGGTCAACGCAGCGGAAGGGCCCTGGGTGGCCTAGCAACCGAGAACCAGGGCCCTGCCGTTTTCTTCCATCTCGACGAGTCAGAGGAGAACTTGATGCCCCGTGACCCGAAGACTGTTGGGCTCACACATCGCTCGCTCAGCAGCGGGTTCGAAGGTAACACCTTTACGCAGACGGGCCGCAGCCGTGGTGGCGTTGTCGACGGATCGGTCAACATGCGAGGGGGTGCCCTCCTCGTCCGCCCGGTGGCGCACATCGTTCTCCTCTCCGGTGCCCCCGCGGTTCCGGCGACCCTCCCGCTGCAGCGGTTCGCCGCGTCGGCCGCGCAGCGCGTCACGATTCACCATCGCAGGGCCGGCGCGGTGTAAACCCTCCCCGCCGCCACATGTGTGCCGAACGCCGTGCCGGCCACGGCCGGGGCCGCCACCGGGAACCGACGGACAGTCAGTCGTTTCGCCGTCCCTTCGCAGATCGCGGCCGGATACGTAACGAAATTCGGCAACAGCACTCCTGGCCTTCCCCCTGAACGAGAACCCCTTGTCGAGGTTTCCGATGGCTAGCAAGAACTCGCTCACCCGCACCTGCCGACACTGCGGCACCTCGTTCACCCGCCGCAGTCCCCGTGGCCGTCCACCCGAGTACTGCAAGGACGCCTGCCGCACCGCGGCGTTCCGCGGCAGGACATCCCATGCCGTCCGGGCCGTCCCGGCGGAACACGACGCTGCCGTGGTGCGGATCGGCGAGGCCGTCCTGCGCCGGTCCCAGCGATTGCACCGCCGGTCCCGCACGTTCGACCCGTCCCAGCAGCTGCAGGTGCTGGAGCTGTACGCGGCGCTGGTGCGGGACGTGCACGATCTCGGTGCCGTGCTGGTGCGGCAGGCCCGCGAGTACGGGGCCAACTGGGAGTCGGTCGGTGAGGTCCTGGGCGTCAGCGGTGACGCGGCCCGGAACCGTTGGTCGGCCGGCCAGGTGGAACGCGCCCTGGAGCAGCGGGCGAAGCGCGGCAGCCGCCCGCGGTCCCCGAACTCCGCTGCGCCGCCACCCCAGGCGGCCGCCGGCGGTGAGAGCGGGCCACCAGGCCGGGAACTGGCCGGCGCGCTGTCCGGTCTCCAGCGCGGGTCGACGAAATCCGTGCGCGCACTCGCGCGTGAGATCGGTATCTCCCCGTCCTATGTGTCCCGGCTGCTCAGTGGTGAACGCCGCCCGTCCTGGAAGGTCGCCGAGCGGTTCACCCTCGCCTGCGACGGCGACCTGGAGATGATCAGGCCGTTGTGGGACCAGGTTTACGGAAATGCCGCGGAGGGCGAGGGCCCCTCGCGGCGTGCGGACCTCACGGAGGCGGCCACCCTGATGCAGGCGGCCATGCAGCGGATGGATCAGGCGGTCGGCCGGCTCGGTGCGTTCACCGAAGACGGTACGTTCGAGCGCCCGGCGGGCCGGAGCATCACCTCGTTCGCCTGGCCGGTGGCCCATGCGCACGCCGCCTGCCTGCAAGGACGCTCCGATGAGGTCTGCGCGCTGTGGGACCGGCTCGTCACCGTCCCCGACGGCGAGGCCGGCGGCCGGATGCCCGCCACGTGACCCCACAGCTGTTGCCACCCGTCACTCGCGAACAACGGCCCGCCCAGGCCGGGACGGCCGGTGCCAACGGCTTCTCGCGACCGACGCCCATAGGAAGACCATGACGTACCGGCACGGCCCTGCCCACCGGGCCATCACACGGCCGCAGCCCCAACGGGCAGCGCGCACCGGCTATCCGGCGGCGCCCGCCCACCTCGTCGCGCTGCCCATCGACTTCACCGCCTTCTGCGAACTGCGCTATGAGCTGTTCCTCAAGTACGCCCGCCTGCGCCTGGCCGATCGGGGCCACGCCGAGGCGACCGTGCGGGCCGGCCTGGGGGACCTGGCGATCATCTGGCCCCATGTGCTGAGCAGTCCTTGCCCGGCGGAGATCGCCTGGCGTGCCCTCAAACGGCGCATCTCCGACTGCGAACGGCAGCAGCAGACAGGGCCACGCCCGGCCAGGGCTCTGCTGGGACTCGTCTACCGGGCGTTGCCCGAGGGGCAGGCAGATGTCGCGGTGCTGCGTTACCTCCTGGACCTCACCAGTGACCAAGTCGCCGATCTCATGGGCAGTGACCGGGCCGCCGTCGCGTACAGCCTGCGCGCGGCACAGCGGCGGCTGGGTGAGGACCTCGGCTGCCGCCTCCGGCGCCCCTTCCTCTCCTACGCCGCGGACGTCATATCCCGCTCCGCCACACCGGAGAAGTGCGCATACGCGCTGTGAGGCGCCGCCCCCTCCCACCGCGACGGCGCGCCACCGCCCGATGTTCCCCTCAGTACGATGCGTGCTCTCGGCGCAATGCGCGCCGACGGCACGCCGCATGCCGCCACGGCGCCACCGCTGCAGCGGTCAGACCAACTGATGCAGCAGCTTCTTGAGGAAGGCGTCGGTCTCCTCCGGCGGGTCCGCCTCGGCGCACAGCCGGTCCATGATCAACGTGTACTGGTCGACGGCATCCTGCTTGTCCAGATAGATCGCGCCCGTCAGCTGCTCCAGATAGACCTTGTCCGGCAGGTCCGGCTCGCTGAACCGCAGGATGGTGATCGGAGCCCCGGCCGCCGCGTTCGCGCCGACGCTGAACGGGGCCACCTGAAGCGTCACATTCGGCAGTTCCGCCACCTTCAGCAGATGCTCCAGCTGGGCGCGCATGCCCTCCCGGCCGCCGAAGGGGCGACGCACAGCGGCTTCGTCCACCACCGCCCAGACCTTGGGCGCATCCGGGCGGGTCAAGAGCTCCTGCCGCTTCATCCGGAGCTCCACCAGGCGGTCGAGCCGGTCTTCCGAGGCGCTCGGGTAGCCCAGCCGGCTGACCGCGCGGGCGTACTCCTGCGTCTGCAACAGGCCCGGGAGGAACTGCACTTCATAGGTGCGGATCAGTGACGCCGCTTCCTCCAGGCCGATGTGCAGCTCGAACCAGTCCTCCAGCACGTCGTTGTACTGGTGCCACCAGCCGGAGGTGTTGGCCTGGCGGGCCAGCTCGAAATAGTCGGCTCGCTCCGCTTCGTCCAGCACCTTGTAGAGGGTGAGCAGATCGCTCAGGTCGCGTTCCTTGCAGCTGACCTGCCCTCGTTCCAGGCGAGTGATCTTGCCGTGGGAGCCCCGGATCGCCTTGCCCGCATCCTCACGGGAGATGTCGCGTTCCTTCCGCAACCTCCGCAGCTGGGTGCCCAGCACGATACGCAGGGCCGTCGGCCGGACCTGTGGCGCATCGAGGTAACGCCGTATCGACAGCTCAGTACTCGGCCGCATCATGGCGGACATGCAAACTCCCGTCGGTGTCTGTGCGGGTGGGCCATTCTCCCACCCGGTCGCCATCCACAGGAACCCGCCGAGGACGGCCCTGACCGCGGACGACCGAACGACCGCCCGGGTAGCCGACGGGGCGCATACCTTGCCCAACGAGGCGTACTCGGCCGAAGCGTGACCTCTCAAGCGCTCGGGGGCGGCCGGTTAGGGTGCCGGGATGTCCTCATCACTTCGCCTGGAGAAGATCACGCCGGACAACGTCGAAGCCGCCTGCCGGCTGAAGGTGCGGCCCGATCAGGAGGGCTTCGTGGCTCCGGTCGCCTGGTCACTCGCCGAGGCGTACGCGCAACCGGGGATCGCCTGGCCTCGACTGATCTTCGACGGTGAGCAACTCGTGGGCTTCGTCATGGGCTTCTTCTCGGTCCGCTTTCATCCGGACGATCCGGACGACAGGCCGCGCTCCGGACTCTGGCGGCTGAACATCGCCGCAGGCCAACAAGGCCGGGGATACGGCCGATTCGCCGTGGAGTCCGTATGCGAGGAGGTCCGAAGGCGCGGGCTGACGCGGGCAACGATGACCTGGGCGCCGGGAGAACGCGGGCCCGAGGGGTTCTACCTGAGGCTCGGATTTCACCCGACGGGAGAGAAGAGCGGTGATCAGGTAGTCGGCGAACTGGTCCTTACCGGGGTGCAATGACCCCATGTCGTGAAGCGCCGCCGTTATCCGCACGCACGCCAACCACGGACATCCGGATAGCGATCACTTGTGACAGCTTTTTCCCGTACGTGATCAGAAAGAAGACTCCGGCGTCTCAAATAATTCAGTGACTGGGCCAAGACGAACAACTTCGAGATCTCCTGCACCCCGACCATCAGGTGCCGACTCGACGTCGTCGAGGCCCAGTTCACCGCCCTTGTGCTACATCACCCTTGACGGCACCGACCACGCCACCCGTCAGGAACGGGGCGGTGTGATCCACCGCTACCTCAACTGGCGAAACCGCCCCTGCCGAAGACGGTGGCCCACGAGCCGCCGCGGTCGAAGCGGATGCCGCCCGATGCGGCCCTAGCTCACCAGCGCGTCGAACTCGCCGTCCTTTGCCCCGTCGATGAACGCGGCCAGCTCCGCCCGCGTGTAGATCAGCGCGGGCCCTTGAGGGAAACGCGAGTTGCGCACCGCGATCTCCCCGTCCGGAAGCTGGGCAACCTCGACGCAGTTGCCTCCCGGGGCGCTGTGCAGACTCTTCGTCCAGACCGCTCCTGCGATCCGGTCCGACTGAACTCCGTTGTCGATCTTCTGCATCACGTCGCTCCCTTGCGAACACACGTGCCTGAACAGGCACTTACCTGGTACGCAATTGCATATGCACTTACCGGTGCAATTACGTTGGCGGCAACTGTAATTGCAGATGCAGTTGCAGCACTAGCCGTCGCAGGGGATAGTGGCCCCGAATCACCCGTTCGTGACGACTGCCTGAGAGGCTCCACGGAGATCGTGATGACACCCCACCGGGCCGGAAACACCCATGCCCACTTACCCGGAACGGCCGACGGCCACTGGCCGGCGCAGGCGTCGCCCGACGCCCTGGGAGACGAAGCGAGCATGCGGGGAGCCACCGGGTTCGCGGCCTGCGCCCTGATGGCCGACGGGCAGGCGGCCGGCGAGGGCCGTCGGTTCACCTGGTCCACCCTCAGCGGCTGGGGGCTGAATCCGCTCATCGACAACGCGACCCTCATCGTGTCCGAGCTCCTGAGCAACGCGCTCCAGTACGGCCTGGTACACCCTCCGGCCCACCGTGCTGATCGCCGCCCGGTCTGGCTGGGTCTGCTGCGACGCGGTCGGACCGTCCTGTGCACGGTCTGCGACCACAGCACAGCCGTCCCGGTGCTGAGGAAGCCCGACCACCTGTCCCAGTCCGGCCGCGGCCTGCATATCGTCAACTACCTGAGCGCATCCTGGGGTTGGACCACCCCCAATGTCGGCGGCAAGGCGGTCTGGGCGGCCGTCTCACCCCCTTCGCGCGACGACGCCCCCGCCTCCGCCGCTACGACGCGTACGTGGTGAGTGCGGCCGACGGCCACTGACTCGGCTCGGAACCTCGACGGGGCGATGGATCGTCGCCTCGCGGCTGCCTGTGTGGGGTTCCCGGGGTTCTTCCGATGCCGTGTGACGGGCCGCCGTGCCGCTATGGACCGGTGTGCCTCGTGCCGCGGCAGGGCTCTTCCGGCTGAATGATGCGGGTGAGGAGGCCGATGAGCTGTTCGCGCTCGACGGGGGTCAGGGCGGCGGTCAGTTCGTCGTTCGCCTCGTCGCCGAGCCGTTCCGTGTCCGCGGACCCTCGTCGGCGAGGGCCTCGGCGACCAGCCGATGACCACGGGCGGCGCCCGGATGAGGGCAGGGGCGGACGGCCCAAAGATTATGCCCCACACCGCGGGGATCCGGCGGTGCAACGGTGATTCCGCACGCGGAGTGCGCACGGGGGACGACCTGGGTAACTCCGGCATCGCCCCGCACACAGAGCGCATGCGGAGTGCGGAGCGGTATGGGCAGCAACTGGGCTTTCGCGTACCGTGCTTCAGCTCGTGCGGGCGACGCCTGCGTAGAGGGGGATGTCGGTGTCGGCGATGGCGTCCGCGCCGAGGTCTGTGGGGTCCGGGCGCCATCGCTGGACGACCTGGAGGCCGGGCTCGACCAGCTCCATGCCGTCGAAGAACCGCAGTACCTCGTCCTTTCTGCGTGCGTTCACATGGGAACCCCTGGCCCGGAACGTGTCGGAGACGTCCCGTAGCGCGCTGGGGTCGAAGTCGTTCGTCACGTAGGTCAGTGCCAGATAGCTGCCGGCGGGAAATGCCCGGAGGATCTGGCGGACGATGGCGTACGGGTCGTGTTCGGCGGGCAGCCAGTGGAGCACGGCCAGGAGTGTCAGCGCGACGGGCTGGGTCAGGTCGAGGGTCTGTCGAAGTCGCGGGTCGTCGAGGATGCTCTCCGGAGAGCACAGGTCGGCCTGGACGTAGGCGGTACGTCCCTCGGGGTGGCTGGTGTGCAAGGCGCGTGAGTGAGCCAGCACGATGGGGTCGTTGTCCGCGTACACGATCCGGGACTGCGGAGCGATCGACTGGACGATCTCGTGCAGGTTGGGCGACGTCGGAATCCCGGTGCCGATGTCGAGGAACTGCCGGATACCGGCTTCCACGGTCAGATAGCGAGCCGCCCTGTGCATGAAGGACCGGTTCTGCCGGGCGATCATGGCGGCGTTGGGCAGGACGGCGAGCGTTGCCTTCGCCGCCTCGCGGTCGGCGGGATAGTTGGTCTTGCCGCCGAGCAGAAGGTCGTAGACGCGCGCCGCGTGGGGCCTGTCGGTGTGCAGCTCGACCGGTGGCTTACTGGCTGCGGCCATCCAGTCTTCCGGCTCCACCATGCTCAGCACCCTTTCCCTGCCCACCTGACAAAACGGCACCCATCAGGCACCGAGGAGCGCGTGTTGACTGGCCCGTATCGACTCTGCCGTATGACTGATCGGCCGGTCCGGGCGGGCCTGCCGTCTCCACTGACCACCTTTCACCGCAGATCAGTCCCACAAACATGTGCGCAGGAGGCAGGGCGCGGGTGATCCTGTGCAGCCGGTCAGGCGGACAACGAAATGGAGGAAAGCAATCTGTTGGCGTTCGATCGCGCTCCCGGGACCCTGTGAGGCAGGGGTGTGCCGTCTGTCGCGAGCGTGAGGAAGTTCCGGGCAGGGCGGCGAGATGGGGATCCTCGGCGCGGCCGGCCGACTGCGGCAGTCTGAAGGCGCATCGTCGGGACGAGGCGAGGTTAGGCGAGGGGGCCGGGCCGATGCCATGCCCGGTCAGGTGCCCTCGGTCGTCGTACTGCCGCTGATCGTGCCGTCCAGCCGGGGCTGGTCTCCGGGGGGGGGACGGCCGTACGGGACCCGCTGCGCGCCGGTGATCGGTGCCGTGTGCCGTGTGTCATGTGCCGTACCCGTGAGCCGAGTCCGGTTGCCCATGGCCTACAGGCATACGGGCCTACGGCCTACGGGGACGTGAAGCATGGGCTACGGGAGGGGCAGGTACTTGTAGCCGATGCCGAACACCGTGGTGATGGATGCGCGGCGGCGCGGTCCCAGGCGGCGGCGCAGCCGGGCGATGTGCACATCGACGGTGCGGGTGCTGGACCGGGAGTCCGGCCAGACGGCGGCCATCAGCTGCTGTCGGGTGTAGGCGCGGTGCGGGTGCCGGACGAGGTGGGCGAGCAGATCGAATTCGAGCCGCGGCAGGAGGAGCTGGTGTCCTTCGACGGATACGGTCCGGGCCGCGGCGTTGATCTGGATCGGGTCCGGCGGGGCGTCGGCGGTATGCGGGAGACCGGTGGCTGCCACGGTGCGGGCCGGTTCGGTGTGTGCCGGTGCCAGGATGATGCGGACCTCGTCCGAGGGGAGCCGGCGGACCGATACGGGTTCCAGGTCGCGCAGGGTCAGTTGCCACTTGCCGTCCGGGAGCCGGTCGACCGCCCAGGCGGGCTCGTCGCCGGGCCCGGCATCCGTCGGCCGGCGGTACTCGGCCGCCGACTGCGCGGTGAGGGTCGTCGAGGAGTGCAGAAACATGGTCTGGGCCCATTCCTCTTGCAAAGCAGGCGTGTACGGACAGACATGGTGGTGTCCGACGGGCGGAGCGGGATGTGCCGCAACGCCCACGGCCCCGCGTCCTCCCGGCCGTGACGTGGCGACGCAGTCGTAGCTTCGGTCCGAATGAACGCTACATGTGATCGTCTGATTCCGGAAAGTAGCTTCCGGTGCGAGGGGTTGACCTTGACTTGATTTCGCGCCGGGGGTCCGCCGTGCGGCGACAGGCTGGTCGGGGTGGCGGCGCGCCAGAGCCGCCAGGGTGCGCGCGAGGGGTGTGCGACAGGCATACGAGGGCGGTGGGCGCGTGGGCAGGAAAAGCGGCCGAAAGGAGTCGATAGGGATACGAGGGATAGGAGGGACGCGACGGACACTTCGCAGGTGATCGGGGTGTCTGAGCGACGTGGCTCCGGGTCCGGTGGGGCCGTTGATGCCGGGGTGCCGGGGTGCCGGGGTGCCCGGGTGCCGGGGTGCCGGGGTGCCGGGGTGCCGGGGTGCCGGGGTGCTCGCCGGACGCCGGACGCCGGAGCCGCGGCGGCCGTGGCCGGCCATCCGCGAGGGGCGGGCGTAGGGACTGCTGTCCCGACCACTATGGGCCGGGACAACAGCGCGGGGGCGGCGGGAGCCGTAACCCGGCCCCGCGAACCGCCGACGCGACATGGTGCGGATCACCCCGTACGGACGCCACCTGCCGGCCCGGCCGACGGCCATCCGACCGGCCCCACCGACGGCCGTCCCGCCCCGTACCGCCGCCGAGCGGGATCAGCCGCCCGGCCTCCTGGCCCGCTCCGCCGTGGGGGAGGGCCGCGGACCGACGGACTGGCCCTCGGGCCGGGCCTCCTGGCGGACGTGTCCACGGGCGCCCTGTGCGGCCAGCCACCGTTCGAGAGCGGTGAACTCCGCCTCGTCGAGGAGGGCCGGATCGACCGTCGTACGGAGCTGGTGCGCGGTGCCGGAGTCGAGCAGCAGGCGCAGGCTGCGCTGCGCGGGCCGGGCGCTGTTGCGGACGCCGGTGACCTTCTCGTACGCGTCGGGGGTGGCCTTCACGTCGAAGCCGACCCAGTCCACCAGGCCGGCCGCGAGGAGCTGTGCGAAGCGGCGCGGGAAGGCGCCGCCCGTGTGCAGTCCGGTGGCGAAGCCGAGCGCGCGGACCTCGCGCAGGGCGGTCGCCAGGTCCGGCTGGAGCAGGGGCTCGCCGCCCGAGAAGACGACGCCGTCCAGCAGTCCGCGGCGCCGGGTCAGGTGGTCGGTGACCGTCCGCCAGGGCACCGGTGCCGCCGCGCGGACCGGCAGCAGCTCCGGGTTGTGGCAGTAGCCGCAGCGCCACGGGCAGCCCTGGCAGAAGACGGTGGTGACCAGCCGGCCCGGCCAGTCGCAGGTGGAGAGCCGGGACCAGCCGCCGATCCGTATCACGCGCCGGCCCCGGCGGCCTCGCGGAAGGGCAGGCGTTCGGCGTGCTCGCCCTTCTTGCCGATGTTGAAGGAGGAGACGGGGCGGTGGTAGCCCATGACCCGGGTCCATACCTCGCAGTCTTCGCCGCACCGCGGGCAGGTGGTGTGCTCGCCGGACAGATAGCCGTGTCCGGGGCAGAGGGAGAAGGCCGGGGTGACCGTGAGATAGGGGAGCGAGAAGCGTTCCAGTGACCGGCGTACGAGGCGCCGGCAGGCGTCGGCGGTGGAGATCCGCTCGGACATGTACAGGTGCAGCACGGTGCCGCCGGTGTACTTGCGCTGGAGTTCGTCCTGCATCTCCAGGGCCTGGAACGGGTCGTCGGTCCAGCCGACGGGCAGCTGGGAGGAGTTGGTGTAGTAGGGGCGGTCGGCCGTGCCCGCTTGCCGGATGCCGGGGAAGCGGCGGCGGTCCTCCTTGGCGAACCGGTAGGTGGCGCCTTCGGCGGGGGTGGCCTCCAGGTTGTAGAGGTGGCCGGTCTCCTCCTGGAACGTCACCATCCGGGCCCGTATGTGGTCCAGCAGCCGTACCGCCAGCGCGTGGCCTTCGGGGCTGGTGATGTCGTGGGCGTCTGCGGTGAAGTTGCGGATCATTTCGTTGATGCCGTTGACGCCGATGGTCGAGAAGTGGTTGCGCAGCGTTCCGAGATAGCGCTTGGTGTACGGGTAGAGACCGTCGTCGATCAGCCCCTGCACGGTGACGCGCTTGATCTCCAGGCTGTCCCGGGCGAGTTCCAGGAGCCGGTCGAGGTCGGTGAGGAGCGCGGCCTCGTCGCCGGCGTGCAGATGGCCCAGACGTGCGCAGTTGACGGTGACCACACCCAGCGAACCGGTCTGTTCCGCGCTGCCGAAGAGCCCGTTGCCGCGTTTGAGCAGTTCGGTGAGGTCCAGCTGGAGGCGGCAGCACATCGAGCGGATCTGGTGCGGGGACAGCTCGGAGTTGATGAAGTTCTGGAAGTACGGCAGCCCGTACTTGGCGGTCATGGCGAACAGCCGCTCGGCGTTCTCGCTCTCCCAGGGGAAGTCCGCGGTGATGTTGTACGTGGGGATGGGGAAGGTGAAGACCCGTCCCGAGGCGTCGCCCTCGGTCATGACCTCGATGTACGCGCGGTTGATCAGGTCCATCTCCGCCTGGAGGTCCCCGTAGGTGAAGGGCGCCTCTTCGCCGCCGATGACGGGTACCTCCGCGCGCAGGTCGGCGGGGCAGGTCCAGTCGAAGGTGAGGTTGGTGAACGGCGTCTGGGTGCCCCAGCGGGCCGGTACGTTCAGGTTGTGCACCATTTCCTGGATGCACTGCCTGACCTGCTCGTACGTCATCGCGTCGAGGCGGACGTAGGGCGCCATGCAGGTGTCGAAGGAGCTGAACGCCTGGGCGCCGGCCCATTCGTTCTGCAACGTGCCCAGGAAGTTGACGATCTGGCCCACGGCGGACGAGAAGTGGCGCGGCGGGGCCGAGTCGATCTGGCCCGGTACCCCGCCCAGTCCCTCGGCGAGCAGGGTGCGCAGCGACCAGCCCGCGCAGTAGCCGGAGAGCATGTCGAGATCGTGGATGTGCAGTTCGCCGGTCCGGTGGGCGTGGCCGACGGCGGGCGGATAGACCTGGTCCAGCCAGTAGTTGGCGATGAGCTTGCCCGCCGTGTTGAGGATCAGGCCGCCCAGCGAATAGCCCTGATTGGCGTTGGCGTTGACGCGCCAGTCACGGCGCTCCAGGTATTCGGTCACGGTATCGACGGCGTCGACTGCGGTCACGTCAGCCCTCCCACGAGGCATCGGGAATCCGCCGCGCACGGACGTGTGCGGCGTGGCCGGCAGGTCTTCGGACTCGTGGTCACGGACATCCGGGTGTCCTCCTACTGGCCGTCGCTTCCCGGGCCGCGTGCGACGGTGCGCACACCCAGTGCTCGATGACGGCGGTCGTTACCGCTCACCGCTGCGGGGCAGTCCCGGATTCCCACCGGGTTCCCTCTTGCCTCGGCGACGGCCCGAGGGGCGTCGCCGAACCGGCAGCCGCAACACTACATCTGGTGCGTAGAGCGACACGCCGACACCAGATGTTGGGTGACTTTGGTCCCGGGGTGGGGACTTTGGTCCCTCCCGGGCGGGCCGGGGCCCAGCCTCGTTCGGGCCGCGTGCCAGGCCCGGTGGCGATGTCCGGTGTCGTATTCGGCGCCGCGATCGGGTCAGGTGGACCGCCGGGCGCGGTGGCGGCGTACCGCGTCGCGGTTGGCGCAGGCGGGTGAGCAGTACCGCTGCCGGCCGGCCCGGCTGAAGTCCGCGTAAGCGTGGTCGCATTCGGCCAGCGCGCAGCGGCCCAGCCGGTGCATGCCCAGACCGGTCAGATGCAGTGCGGTGCCGACCGAGACCACCGCGCGCAGCAGTCCGGCCAGGCTCAGATCGTCCTCGCGGTAGTGGATGTGCCAGCCGCCGTCGGCGTGGTCGGTCAGCCGGGGGTGCGCGGCGGCGTCCGACAGCAGGGCGTTGAGCAGGGCCGCGCGGCGCTCGTCCGTGGTGGCGTCGACGACCTCCGCCCAGCGGCGGAGGAAGTCCCGTACCTCGGTCAGGTCCGCGTCCCGTACCGGGCGGTCCAGGACCAGGCCCGCCGCGACGCAGCGCTCGGCCAGTTCCGCCGCGTCGGCCGGCGGTGTGTTGGTGAGCTCGACCACAAAGCGGACCGGGTCCTCCCCGTAAGGGTTCAGTTGTATAAGACCATTACAGCAGGGTGGCTCCATGGATCACTCACCACTGGCCGGCCAGGGGCCCGGCTCCGGCGCGCAGCCGGCGCCGGGACGGCCCGCGACCCCGCCCGAACAGCCCCCGGCGTCCCCGGCGAAGCCCGCACCGGGCCGCTGGCTGCCGCTCGTCGCCACCTGCCTCGGCACGTTCCTGCTGCTCGTCTACGCGACGATCGTGACGGTGGCGCTGCCGCGCATGGCCGACGATCTGCATGCGGGGTTCGGCGCTCTGCAATGGATCGTCGACGTCTACACGCTGGCCCTGGCCGGGCTGCTGCTCGGCATGGGCTCCCTGGGGGATGCCTTCGGACGCAAGCGCCTGTACGTGGTCGGCCTCGCCGTCTTCACGCTCGCCACCCTCGGGTGCGGTCTGGCCCCGAACGCGCAGGTCCTCATCGCGGCCCGCGCCGTCCAAGGGGTCGCGGGCGCCGCGATGTTCGGCACGCTGCTGCCGCTGATCGGCCTCACCTATCACGGGCGCGACCGGGCGCGGGCATTCGCCGTCTGGGGCGCGGTCGCCGGTGCGGCGGCCGGAGTCGGCAACGTCCTGGGCGGGCTGCTCACCCAGTTCCTGTCCTGGCCGTGGATCTTCTACGGAGCGGTACCGGTCTGCGCCGCCACCCTCGTACTGTCCGTCAAGGTCCTGGTGCGCGACGCCCGCACACCGGCCCGTATCGACTGGCCCGGGATCGTGACCTTCACGCTGGCCGCGACGGGCATCACCTTCGGCTGCGTCCGCGGCGGCGAGCGGGGCTGGGCGGATCCCTCGACGCTGCTCGCCTTCGCCGTCGGGGCGTGCGCGCTGCTCGCGTTCCTCCTGGCGGAGCGCGCCGCGACGCATCCGATGCTGCCGCTCGCGCTGCTCCGCACGCCCGCCTTCAACGGTCTGCTGATCGCGGCCTGCGGCTACTACCTGGCCGCCTTCGGCTTCCTGCCGGTGCTCTCGCTCTGGCTGCAGAACGGCGTCCGCCTCGGTTCGCTGGCCACCTCGCTGGTCATCACCGTCCAGCCGGCGGCCTTCTTCGCCACCTCCGCGCTGGCCGGCGGCGCCCTGCGCCGGATCCCCGCGCGGTGGGCCATCGGCGGTGGCACGGTGCTCACCGGCGTCGGCGACCTGGCGCTGCTCGCCGTCCAGCCCGGTTCCTCCTGGCCGGTGCTGCTGCCGGGGCTGGTGCTCACCGGCGTCGGCGCGGGACTCGTCTCGCCCGTCCTGCCGGCTCTCGCGATGTCCGCGGCGCCCCCGGAACACAGCGGCGCGGCCGCCGCGGCCGCCAACAGCGCCCGCCAACTCGGCCTCGCCCTGGGCATCGCACTGCTCGGCACCGTGTTCCAGCGGTATGTGCCCGGCACCGGCGACGGCGCCCCGCCCGGGGCGTACGCGGCCGGCCTCGACGCGGTGTTCCTCCTCGCGGGCGTCATCGGGGTCGGCGGCGGGCTGTCGGCGCTGCGGTTGATGCGGCCGCGGGGCGCTGTCCGGTGACGGGAGGTGCCGGGGCGGCGGGGCTGTGCCGGGGCGCGCGGCGGTGCTCGCGCGATTGCGTGGCGGTGGTGCCGTCCGGCGCCCGCGGCCGGTCCCGGCGCCGCTTCTGACGCTGTTTCAGTTGTGATGGTTGCGTGAAGGAATGAATATGCCAAACAGCCTCCCGGTGCCCCGGTGAACAGTGCGGCGGTGGATCTCGGACGGTACGGAGAGAGCGCCGTTTCCGCCGTAATCCCATAGCGGCTAAATGGTGTGGAACCTGATATACCCGGCGACTATTTTCGCTACGTCTTGATGGTGAGTAGGGTGTGGCCCGCTGCCGCATGGATCTCCGGAAGGGATCCTGCCGAATTCGGCGCGGTCGGAATGTATGCGGGTGGGATGACGCCTTCAGGATCGGGAGGGGATCATGGCGGCTGGCGCTTTCGAGGGGCAGTACGTATGGAGTCCAGCGGCCAATGACCGGCAGTTGGCGAGCGCGTGCATGGACATCAGGGCCGGCCGCTACTTCAGCGCGCACGAGGTCCTCCGGGAGACGCGCGAGGATTTCGAGGTGCGGGCCCACCGTTCCCTGGTGCTCGCCTCGGAGGCGGCGGGTTCGGATCTGGCGGAGCGCTGGTTAGCGGAGGAGCCGAGCCCGGAGGCCGCCCTGCTGTGGGCCCGGGTGGCGATGCTCCGGGCGCTGCACATGGCCGACGCCCGCGACCGCCGGCAGGACGCCCTGGTGCGGATAGCGCAGACGGCGTGCGAACGGGCCGCCCAACTGCTGCCCACGGACCCCACCCCGTGGGTCGCCCAGCTGGCGCTGACCCGCCTCAACCGGCCGCAGGACCCGGCCCCGCAGGGGCTGCTCACCGCGCCGACCGGTCCGTGGTACCTGTTCGCGCACATCCTCCGGCTCGACCCCTGGCACCGGGAGGCGCACCATCGGTTCCTGTCGTTCTTCTTCACCCGCTACGGCGGTTCGTCGAGCGCGAGCTGGGACGTCTCGGCGTTCCTGAGCCAGCGGGCGCCGGCCTCCTCGCCGCTGCGACTGCTGCCGCTGGTGGCGCTGGTCGAGGACTACAACCCGTCGGCGCTGCTGGCGGACCGGACGTGGGAGCAACCCCAGTGGATCACCACCGCGCTGGGCATCCACCACAACTGGTTCCCGCAGGTGGCCGGTTACCGGTTCGCCCCGGTGCTGGACCTGGCGTATCTGGGGCACGCGCTCTTCATGGCGAAGCGCGAGTTCGAGGCGCGGGAGGTGTTCACGGCCATGGGGCCGTACGCCTCGCGCATGCCCTGGAGTGTGTTCGGTGATCCCGAGGAGCAATTGACCAAAGCGCGGCGTTCCTGCGGACTTCCGATTCCCAGCGCCCCCTGAACCGCGTCGGTGTCAGCGCGGCCGGTGCCGAAAGAACCGCAGGGCCGGAAAGGCTCGAAAAGGCCCGGAAAGCCTGACGTTGACGCGTACCGGCAGCACGACTGCGTATCCAGTGCCGGAGTCCTGCTGTCCGCTCGAAAAGTTCGACCAGCTCACGCCATTAACGTCTCACCCGCCAGAGCAGAAAGGTTACGGTTGTGGCTCAGCGTACGTCCCCCCCACGTGTGCAGAACTCCCGGGACGCGGACGCCGTCGCTCTCGATGACGACGCGACACTCCATGCGATGGGATATCCGCGGAAACTCACCCGAAGATTCCGCGCATTCGACAATTTCGCCATCTCTTTCACCATCATCAACATCATTTCCGGGATCTTCTCCTCCTTCGGTTTCGGTATGGGGGCCGGCGGTCCGCGGATTCTTGTCTTCGGCTGGATCGGCGTGTCGATCATGGTGCTGTTCGTCGGCGCCGCGATGGGCGAGATCGCCTCCGCCTACCCGACCAGCGGCGCGCTCTACTTCTCCGCGGGCAAGCTCGCCAAGCGGCACCGCGGCGCCTGGTCCTGGTATACCGGCTGGCTGAACTTCGTCGGGCAGGTGGGCGGTACGGCCGCGACCAACTTCGCCGCCGCCACCTTCATTCAGGCATTCATCGTGATGCAGTGGCCGTCCTATGAGCCGACACCCCAGCAGACCGTCGGCATCACCGCGGCAATCCTGCTCCTCCAGGGGCTGGCCAACACGTATACGGTACGGCTGGTTGCGGTGGTGAACCGGATATCCGTGTGGTGGCTGCTGATCGGCATGGTGGTCATCGTCGCCGCCCTGACGCTGATCCCCGCGCACCACCAGTCGCCCTCGTTCGTCACCCACTTCGTGAACAACACCGGTTTCACCAACGGGCTTTACGGCGGAATGCTGGGACTGCTCGTCACCAGCTGGACGTTCACCGGCTTCGACGGCAGTTTCCACATGTCCGAGGAAACCGTGAAGGCAACCGTCAACGCCCCCAGGGGCATCATGCGCGCGATCCTCTACTCCGCGCTCGCCGGACTGGTCCTCATGCTCGCCCTGATCTACGCGATCCGTGACTACGGCCACGCCGCGAGCGCGTCGGCGCCGCCGGTGCAGATTCTCATCGACGCACTCGGCGTGGGCACCGCCAAGTTCCTCCTGCTGATCGTGATCGGCGCCATGCTGTTCTGCGGTCTGGCGAACATGACCAGCAATACCCGGCAGATCTTCGCCTTCTCCCGGGACGGCGCGATGCCCGGTTCCCGCTGGTGGCATTCGGTGTCGGCCCGCACCCGTACCCCCGTCAAGGCCGTCTGGCTCGCCGCCGCCTGCCCTCTGGTACTGGTCCTGCCCGGCTGGTGGTCGCACACCGCCTTCACCGCCGTGGTGAGCATCAATGTCGTCGGGCTCTTCCTCGCCTACGGCGTGCCGATCTTCCTGCGGCTGCGGCTGGACGACTTCCAGGCCGGACCGTGGAACCTGGGACGCTGGGGCAAGCCCGTCGCGGCCATCGCGGTGGCCTGGATCGTCATCAGCAACGTGCTGTTCATGCTGCCGCAGGCGTCCCCGATCACCGCCGAATCGTTCAACTACGCACCGATCGCCCTGGGCGTGGTGCTGCTCATCGCCACGGTCTGGTGGTTCACCACCGCCCGCCGGCGCTTCCAGGGCCCGGTCAGCTACGGCCGCCCCGACGAAGTGGCCGCCATGGACCTGATCTGACCGCGCGCGCAGGCCACCGGCCCACCGGCCACCGACCGGTGGGCCGGTGGCCTGCCCGCCGTCGCCCCCGATCCCGCCGCCCGCAGCAGACCAGAAGGGACGCACCCCGCCATGCACCCGCACGACACAGCCCCGCACACCGGTGAACTCACCGTCACCACCGCCTCCTTGGACGCCTGGCGCCAGGTGGAGGAGTGGGCCGCCGAAGAAGGGTGGAACCCCGGACACGGCGATACGGCCTGCTTCCACCCCACCGACCCGGCCGGTTTCTTCATCGGCAGCCTGGACGACCGGCCGGTCTCCGCGGTCTCGGTCGTCAACTACTCCGCACAGTTCGCGTTCCTCGGCTACTACCTCGTCCACCCCGCCCACCGCCGGCAGGGGCGGGGACTGGCCACCTGGCGCGCCGCCTTCCCGCACGCCGACGGGCGGACCGTCGGGCTCGACGCGGTGCCCGCCCAGCAAGCGACCTACCGGCGGGCCGGGTTCACCGCGGCCTACGAGACCCTCCGGTACGGGGGACGCCCCGAGCGCCCCGACGGCACCGCCTCAACGCCATCGGGCATCGTGCCCGTCGACGCGTCCCGCCTCGATCCGGCCCTCCTCGACGGGATCGCCGCGTACGACCTGCGCTGCTTCCCCGCCGAGCGGCGGGCCTTCCTCGCGCGCTGGCTCACCGCCGACGGCCACACCGCCCGCGTCCGCCTGCGCGACGGCCGGATCACCGGCTACGGAGTGATCAGGTCCGCGCGCGACGGCCACCGCATCGGCCCGCTCTTCGCCGACACCCCCGGCGACGCCGAGGCGCTCTTCGACAGCCTCACCGCCCACCTCGGCCCGGACGACGAGGTCAGCCTCGACATCCCCGAACCCCGGCGCGACGCCCAGGCGCTCGCCACGGCCCGCGGCCTGACCCCGCGCTCGCACACCATCCGCATGTACACCGGCCCGGTCCCGCCGGTCCGGGAGGAGTACACCTACGGCGTCACCAGCCTCGAACTCGGGTAGGGCGGGCCGTCACCGTGGCCCCGGCCGGGCAGCCGGGTGCCGGGGCCCGGGGCGGGGCGGGACGGCTGTACGGCGGCCATCCGGAGGTGGGCCCGACACGAGGAGAGCCGAGGTCCGGCACCTTCTCCTCCGGCGGGCGGACCGCCGGCGCACCGACCCGCCCCGCCTCCGGTCCCGCCCCGCGGCGGCGGCCGACGCCCGCGGAAATCCGGCGGGCTAGCATCGCCCAATGCCGAAGATCACCCACTCGCCCGCACCGGATGCCCGGCCCGTCCCGCCGATACGCGAGCTGGATCTGACCGACGGGCCGACCGCCGCCGCCGTGCACCGCACCGGCCGCAGTGCCTACGCCGTCGAGGCCGGACTCATCGGCTTCGACGGTATCCCGGCGCTCCGGGAGAGCCTGGCGGAGCTGCGGGCGCGTCCGCTGCGCTGGCTCGGCGCGGTGCCCGCCGCGGGGACGGTTGCCGCGTTCGTGGCCTGGCAGGACGAGGGGCCACCGACCGGGGCCGTCGAGATCGACCGGGTCTGCGTGGACCCCGCGTGGTTCCGCCGCGGTCTGGCAACCCGGCTGCTGGACCACCTGATGCACGAGATCGCCCCGGACCGCGACATGGTGGTGACGACCGGCGCCGCCAACCAGCCGGCCGTCACGCTGTACCGGCGGCTCGGATTCACCCGCGCCGCCGACTTCGAGCCGGTCCCCGGGCTCCGCATGGCCCGCTTCGTACTGCGCCGTGGTGCACCGTCCGCGACGGCGGCGCCCGGGGAGCAGCCCGTGGTCTGCCGGTCGCGGCTACGGCAGATAGCGCTCGATGGCCGCCGCGCCGTCCTCCTCGATGAGATTCCTGGCCCATTCAAGGCTCGCGGGGGTGGGCTCGCGCCCGGATGCCATCACCAGGTCCTCCGGATCGAAGGGCCGCTCGCCACCGGTGTACAGCACTTTCGGCCGCTGTTCGGCCGAGCTTTCCCTGCCATTGCTCGTCACGGGACCTCCTCGTGTCGCGTCCGCCCAGGCGCTGGGACGGGCGCTTGGTTCCATCATGGGGCTGCGGCCCAAACGCCGCACGACAGGCGCCGTAGCGGGCGCCGGCCCGGTCAGCCCACCGGGCGCGGGGCGCCGGGATAGTCCGGCGGGAAGGACTGTTCCGTCCAGATGGTCTTGCCGTACGGCGCGTAGCGCGTCCCCCACCGCTGCACCAGCTGCGCGATGATGAACAGCCCCCGGCCGCCCTCGTCGTCGCTCTCGCTGTGCCGCAGATGCGGCGAGGTGTGGCCGGTGTCCGAGACCTCGGTCAGCAGGGTCCGATCGCGCAGCAGCCGCAGATGGAGCGGCCCCGCGGCGTGCCGGACGGCGTTGGTGACCAGCTCGCTGACGACCAGCTCCGTGGTGTACGCGAGCTCCTCCAGGCCCCATGCGCGCAGTTGGCCGGTGGCCAGCTCACGGGCGTGGGCCACCGCCGCCGGCTCGGCGGGCAGCTCCCAGCCGGCGATCTGACGGACGTCCAGTTCACGGGTGCGCACCAGCAGCAGCGCCGAGTCGTCGGCGCCCGCCCCGCCGGGCAGCAGCGCGGCCAGCGCCCGGTCGCACAGCTCCTCCAGCGGCCTGCGGTGATCGGTGAGCACCCGGCCCAGGATGTCCAGGCCCACATCGATGTCACGGTCGCGGGCCTCGACCAGCCCGTCGGTGAACAGGGCGACGAGGCTGCCCACCGCCAGCTCGATCTCCAGCGACTCGAACGGCAGGCCCCCCAGCCCCAGCGGCGGCCCGGCCGGCAGATCGGGGAAGTACAGCCCGCCCTCGGGATCGACGATCGCCGGGGGCAGATGTCCGGCCCGCGCCATGGTGCAGCGCCGCGAGACCGGATCGTAGACCGCGTACAGGCAGGTCACGCCGGTGGCCGCGTCATCGACGCCGGGGTCCTCGGAACCGGGCACGACCCGGTCCGCCGCCGGCTGCCCCACCAGGTCGTCCAGCCGGCCCAGCAACTCGTCGGGCGCCAGATCCAGCCGGGCCAGGGCCTGCACGGTCGTCCGCAGCCGGCCCATCGTGGCCGCCGCCTGGAGGCCGTGCCCGACCACGTCGCCGACGACCAGCCCGACCCGGGTACCGGAGAGCGCGATCACATCGAACCAGTCGCCGCCGACCCCGGCCCGCGCGTCGGTGGGCAGATAACGGTGGGCCAGCTCGACCGCGGACTGCTTGGGCAGCCGCTGGGGCAGCAGATTGCGCTGGAGGGCGAGTGCGGCGCGGCGCTCGCGTGTGAAGCGGCGGGCGTTGTCCAGACACACCGAGGTACGGGCCACCAGCTCGGCGGCGAGCACCGTTTCGTCGCGGTCGAAGGAGGCCGGATGCCCGGCCCGGGTGAAGGTGACCACCCCCAGCGGGGTACCGCCGGTCCGCAGCGGCACGACGACGGTGTGCTCCGCCTGCACCAGACCGCCCGAGGACAGGCTGCGGTACTGGGGTGAGCCCGGCGGATAGCTGACGGGGTGCGGCCGCGGCGCGGGCCCGTCCGCCGCCGCGTCGCCGTACCGGGGGTCGGCGCGGGACGCGACACGCATGAGGACGGGCGCCGCCCCGTCGCCGGGGCCCGGCTCGTCGCCCTCCAGCACGGCCTGCACCAGATCGACGGTGACGAGGGTGGCGAACGCGGGGACGGCCACCTCGGTGACCTCCCGGGCGGTGGCGGTCATGTCGAGGGTGGTGCCGATCCGCCGGCCGGCCTCCACCAGGAGGTTCAGCCGGCGCTGGGTCCGGTAGCGGTCGGTGATGTCGAAGGATTCCTCGCAGAGGCCGAGCACCGTGCCGCCCGCGTCCTGGAGCCGGTAGTAGGAGCAGGACCAGACGTGATCGGTCCCCGGATCGGTGGGCGGCTCGCCGACGAAGTGCAGGTCGAGGATCGGCTCACCGGTGGCGAGCACGTACCGCATGACGGCGTCGAGGGTGGTCGGATACCCCTCGGTCACGAACACGCCGGCCGAATACAGCTCGTCGGCCCGCTTGCCGAGGTACTCCGGCAGCGGCTGCCCGACCTCCCGTTCATAGGCGGTGTTCGACCAGGTCAGACGGAGATCGGTGCCGTAGATGGCCAGGCCGACGGGGGACTGGGTGGCCAGCCCGTGCAGCATGGCCTGCCACGACTCCCATCTGCGCAGCGCGTCCAGCCCGGTCAGCACCAGGAGGCGCGCCGGGCCCGCCCCGCCGTCGGCCAGTGGGCAGACCGTGACCGCCACCCGCAGCGGCCGGCCGTCCCGGTGCCGCGCCGTACGGGCCTCGCTGCCGTTGAGCGGCCCCGGTGGCGCGGCCCCCGCCGGGGCGGGGGCCAGGAACGTGTCGACGGGGCGCCCGATGACGTCCCCGGGCGCGTACCCGAGGAGCTTCTCGGCCGCCGGGCTCCAGCCGATGACCAGGCTCCGGGCGTCCAGCACCGCGGTGGCCGCCCTGGTGACGTCGAGGGGACCACGGAAATCGGCGCTCTCGGCCGCGTTCCCAGCGTTCATGGCATCAGCCCAGCCCGGTTCGGTACCTACAGCATCGAGCGGGATCAGGACCGGCACAACCCGTGCCGGGGGCCGGTGAGGGCATCCGCGTGACCGCCCGGCACCCCCGGTGCCCGTGGGGTGTGAAGGGCAGCTGTGGCCGTGGTTAAGAAATCCTCGATGGACCGGACGGCCGGGGTACGGAAGATTTCCTGCCGTAGATCGCGAAGCCGGGCGCCTGCCCGGCAGGTCACAGCATGCGGAAGTCGCAGCATTCCGAAGTCACAGCAATCCGAGGTACGGGAGCCGTCGCGGTGAAGGCACTGGTCAAGCAGAAGGCGGAGCCCGGTCTGTGGCTCATGGACGTGCCGGAACCGGCCATCGGCCCGGGAGACGTGCTGATCAAGGTCCTGCGCACCGGGATCTGCGGTACGGACCTGCACATCCGTTCCTGGGACGGCTGGGCCCAGCGGGCCATCACCACCCCGCTGACCCTCGGCCACGAGTTCGTCGGCGAGGTCGTCGCAACCGGCCGTGATGTGGCCGACATCAAGGAAGGCGACCTGGTCAGCGGTGAGGGCCATCTGGTGTGCGGCAAATGCCGCAACTGCCTGGCCGGCCGCCGCCACCTGTGCCGCGCCACGGTCGGCCTCGGCGTCGGCCGGGACGGCGCGTTCGCCGAGTACGTGGCGCTGCCCGCCGGCAATGTGTGGGTGCACCGGGTCCCCGTCGATCTCGACATCGCCGCCGTCTTCGACCCGTTCGGCAACGCCGTGCACACCGCGCTGTCGTTCCCGCTGGTCGGCGAGGACGTCCTGATCACCGGCGCCGGACCGATCGGGATCATGGCCGCGGCCGTCGCCCGGCACGCGGGCGCCCGCCATGTGGTGATCACCGACGTCAGCGAGGAGCGCCTGGCGCTGGCCCGCAAGGTCGGCGTCAGCCTCGCCCTCAACGTCGCCGAGCGCCCGATCGCGGACGGCCAGCGGGAGCTGGGCCTGCGTGAGGGCTTCGACATCGGCCTGGAGATGTCCGGCCGGCCCGAGGCGATGCGCGACATGATCTCCAACATGACGCACGGCGGCCGGATCGCGATGCTCGGCCTGCCCGCCCAGGAGTTCCCCGTCGACTGGGCCCGGATCGTCACCTCGATGATCACGATCAAGGGCATCTACGGCCGCGAGATGTTCGAGACCTGGTACGCGATGTCCGTCCTGCTGGAGGGCGGCCTCGACCTCTCCCCGGTGATCACCGGCCGGTACCCGCACCAGGACTTCGAGGCCGCCTTCGAGGACGCGGCGAGCGGCCTCGGCGGCAAGGTCATCCTCGACTGGACCACCTGACCCGCCCTTTCCCACGCCGTTCTTCACCCGCTCCTGTCCCTCCCCGCTTTGGAGACACCCCTCATGTTCGACTCCGTACGCGACGAACTGCGCGGCACCCTCGATGAGATCCGCGCCGCGGGGCTGCACAAGCCCGAGCGCGTCATCGGCACCCCGCAGTCCGCCACCGTCGCGGTCACCGCGGGCGGCCGCCCCGGCGAGGTCCTCAACTTCTGCGCCAACAACTACCTGGGCCTCGCCGACCACCCCGAGGTCGTCGCCGCCGCCCACGAAGCACTCGACCGCTGGGGCTACGGACTGGCCTCGGTCCGCTTCATCTGCGGTACGCAGGAGGTCCACAAGGAGCTGGAGCGGCGCATCTCCGGCTTCCTCGGCCAGGAGGACACGATCCTCTACTCCTCCTGCTTCGACGCCAACGGAGGCGTCTTCGAGACGCTGCTCGGCGCGGACGACGCGGTGATCTCCGACGCCCTCAACCACGCCTCCATCATCGACGGCATCCGGCTCTCCAAGGCCCGCCGCTTCCGCTACGCCAACCGCGACATGGCCGACCTGGAGCGGCAGTTGAAGGAGGCGGCGGGCGCCGGCCGCACGCTCATCGTCACCGACGGCGTCTTCTCCATGGACGGCTACCTCGCCCCGCTGCCCGAGATCTGCGACCTGGCCGACCGCTACGGCGCCATGGTGATGGTCGACGACTCGCACGCCGTCGGCTTCGTCGGCCCCGGCGGGCGCGGCACCCCCGAGCTGCACGGTGTGCAGGACCGGGTGGACATCATCACCGGCACCCTCGGCAAGGCGCTCGGCGGCGCCTCCGGCGGCTATGTCGCGGCCCGCGCCGAGATCGTCGCCCTGCTGCGCCAGCGCTCGCGTCCCTACCTCTTCTCCAACTCGCTCGCCCCGGTGATCGCGGCCGCCTCGCTGAAGGTGCTCGACCTCCTGGAGTCGGCCGGTGACCTGCGCGAGCGCCTGACCGCCAACACCGCGCTGTTCCGCTCCCGGATGACCGAGGCGGGCTTCGACGTCCTCCCCGGCGAGCACGCCATCGCACCGGTGATGATCGGCGAGGCGGCGGAGGCGGCCCGCATGGCGGACCTGCTGCTGGAGCGCGGCGTCTACGTCATCGGCTTCTCCTACCCGGTGGTCCCGCAGGGCCAGGCGCGGATCCGCGTCCAGCTGTCGGCGGCGCACTCCACCGAGGACGTCAATCGCGCGGTCGACGCGTTCGTCGACGCGAGGTCCGCCCTGTAACACTGGGGGCATGATCGAAGCGCGGCGGCTGCACATCCTGCGTGCGGTGGCTGACCACCGCACCGTCACGGCCGCGGCCGCCGCGCTGTATCTCACGCCCTCGGCGGTCTCGCAGCAGTTGGCCGCCCTGGAGCAGGAGACCGGCCACCACCTGGTGGAACGCGGTGCCCGCGGCGCCCGGCTGACCGCCGCGGGCGAGATCCTGCTCAGCCACGCCAACGCCGTCCTGGCACAGCTGGAGCGGGCCGAGTCGGAGCTGGCCGCGTACGGCTCGGGCGAGGCGGGCACGGTGACCGTCGCGGCCTTCGCGACCGGCATCGGACTGGTCGTCGCGCCCGCGATCACGGAGCTGGCCGCCTCCTCACCCGGTATCCGCGTCCGCGTCCGGGACGCCGAGGGCGACGCCAGCCTGCTGATGGTCCTCGACCGGCAGGTGGACGTGGCGGTGGCCGTGGAGTACCGCGGCGCCCCCGGCGAGGACGATCCGCGGCTGACCCGGGTCCCGCTGTACGCCGAGCCGTTCGACGCCGTGCTCCCGGTCGGCCACCGGCTCGCCGGCGCGCCGCGGGTGGCGCTGGCCGACCTCGCGAAAGACCCGTGGATCGGCCCGTACCCCGGCAACCCCTGCCATGACGTGGTCGTGCTGGCCTGCGAGTACGCCGGTTTCGCGCCCGATCTGGAGCACTCCTCCGACGACTTCCGGGCCGTCGTCGCGCTCGCCTCGGCCGCGGCGGGTGTGGCGCTCGTCCCGCGTTCGGCGCTGCGCGGTATGGACCTCGCGGGGGTGGTGGTGCGCCCGGTCGACGGTGTGGCGCCCACCCGCCGTGTCTTCGCGGCGGTGCGCCGCGGCGCCGAGGCCCATCCGCTGTTCCGCCCGGTGCTGGCGGCTCTCGGCGCGGTGGCCGTTCCCCGGGGCTGAGGACGGGCGGCCCCGGCGCGCATGACGCCGGGGCCGCCCGCGGACCGGTGTCAGGCGGCGCCGAGCGCCCGTTCGGCCTGCCGCCGCAGCAGCTTCTTGTCCGGCTTGCCCGCATCGGTCAGCGGCAGCGCGTCGACGAACGTGACGGCGGCCGGTTCGTACATCGCGCCGAGCTCCGCGCGCACCAGGCCGCACAGCAGCTGTCCGTCGATTCCGCTGCCGGGTTCGGGCACCACGGCGGCGTGCACGCGTTCCCTGCGGTCGGCGTCGCGGACTCCGAAGACGGCGCTCTGCCGGACCTGCGGATGGGAGGTGAGCAGCTCCTCCAGCTCGCTGGTGTACACATGGCCGCCGACCACGACGATCATGTCCTTGAGCCGGTCGACGAGGGTCAGATAGCCCTCGGCGTCGAGGAAGCCGAGGTCACCGGTGTGCACCCAGCTGTCCCGCAGGACCTCGGCGGTCAGCTCGGGCTGCTTCCAGTACCCCTTCATGATGCCGGCGGAGCGTATGCAGACCTCGCCGTGCTCGCCCGCCGGCAGGTCGCGGCCCCGCTCGTCGCGGATCGCCACCTCCACCCCGGGCAGCACCTTCCCCGCGGAGCGCAGCCGGTCCGGGCGCCCCGGGTCGTGGTCCGCGGGGGTGAGCACACTGATGCCGCCGGCTTCGTTCTGCCCGTAGATCTGGAGCAGCACCGGGCCGAAGGCCCGTACCGCCTCGGCGATCCGGGCCGGGGAGGACTGGCAGCCGCCGTAGACCAGCGTGCGCAGGCTGGAGGTGTCGGTACGGGCCAGGTCCGGGTGGTCCAGCAGCTGGTAGAGGAGCGGCGGCAGCAGGAAGAGGTCGGTGATGCGCTCGCGTTCGACGGTGGCGAGCACGGCCGCCGGGTCGAAGTCGTCGAGCAGTACCACGGTGCCGCCCGCGCCCAGGGTGGCGTCGGCCAGCAGACCGGCCGCGTGCGCGAGGGTGGTGCAGACCAGTTGGCGGCGTTCCACGGGCTCCGGCGGATGCATGGCGCGCAGCCCGCGCGACTGCCCGAAGGTGCTGCAGATTCCCTTGGGGTGGCCGGTGGTGCCGCCGGTGTGGCGGATGGTGCACACGTCCTCCGCTCGCGCCAGGCTGCGGAGCGGCTCCGCGGAGTGTCCGGCGGCGAGCTCCAGCAGGTCCGTGCCCAGCTGGGTGGGGCCGAGCACCAGGACGGCCGGTACCGGCGCCAACTCGGTGATCTCGGCGGCCCGTTCCGCGCAGCGGGGATCGACGATCAGGGCGCGCGTCTCGACGTCGCGGACGATGGCGGCCTGGGACTCGGCCGAGAGTCCGCCGTAGAGCTCGTTGACCCGGCAGCCGATCAGGTTGGCGGCGTAACGCGCGGCGACCGTCTCCGGCAGGTTGCCGCTCAGCAGGGTGACGGTCTGCCCGCGGTCGATGCCCTGGTCGCGCAGCGCACGGGCCATCCGGTAAACGAGAGCGCGGAACTCGCCCGCGGTGACCCGCCGTCCCTGGTGTAAGAAGGCGTCGTGCCCGGGGTCGCGCTCCAGCGCGTCGAGGTTCTCCGTGACGTACGTGGGGAAGATCTGGGCCTCTGTGGACATGGCGGTTCCTCCTGGGGCGGGCATGCCCGGTCACGTACCCGGGCGGAGCTTTTGGTTGCCACGGGCAACCAAAAGCAGGGTAGCCCCTGCCGATCGGAAGATCCAACTCGGGTGATTCGGCGGAGCGTTGCGGCGACCCGAGGTGGACTGCCGGCGTGGGGGTCGGGCCGGGGGCGCGTTCGCCGCCGTCAGATCCCGCAAGGCGTGGCGGGCGTGGCTCGCGCCGGTGTCGGTCGGCAGCACCGAATGGCCCGAGCGGTCGAGTGGCTGCGCCTGTGTGGTGTGTTCGGGCCGCCTGATCTGCTGGGAGAGGGCCGGCTGTGACATGAGCGGGGCCTCGGTGGCGGGGGTGAAATCGGCGTGCTCGGCCGGCGTGAGCGGATACCCGAGATGGTGCGGTTCCGCGGCCATGGGTCGGCTATAGGCAGGAGCAATCGCAGAAGTAGGGTTTGCGGCTTGGGTGTTATAGGTACCGGTCACGCATGGTGGAACACATCGGCCCCGCCGGCGCGCCGCCGGCAGGAGTGACCATGTGCGTCCTCGCCGGGGGAGTCCGGCGTTTCCGGCGCGATGTGTTCCCCACCCCGGCGATGCTCTTCGCCCGCCTCGCCACCACCCACCGATCGACCCACCGAAAGGGCTCTCTCCCATGGTGCATGCGCAGACCGACCCGCAGGCCCGTCAGGAACTGGCCATCGCGGCCGTCGAGGCCAAGACCCGCAAGGACGTCAGCTGGCAGGAGCTGGCCGACGCCGCCGGCCTGTCGGTGGCGTTCGTGACCGCCGCCGTCCTCGGCCAGCACGCGCTGCCCGCGGACGCCTCACGGGCCGTCGCCGAGCGGCTGGGTCTCGATGACGACGCCGCGCTGCTCCTCCAGACGATCCCGCTGCGCGGCAGCATCCCCGGCGGCGTCCCCACGGACCCGACGATCTACCGCTTCCATGAAATGCTCCAGGTCTACGGCACCACCCTCAAGGCCCTGATACACGAGCAGTTCGGCGACGGCATCATCAGCGCGGTCAACTTCAAGCTCGATGTGCGGAAGGTCGACGACCCCGAGGGCGGCTCCCGCGCCGTCATCACCCTCGACGGTAAGTACCTGCCCATCAAACCGTTCTGATTCCGTGCCGAGGCCGGGGCCGGGGGCGGTGCGCCCCCGGCCCCGGCGGGCCGTGCGGCGGTGTCAGTTCAGTTTGATCACCGGCTTGTGCAGGTCGAACCAGGCCGCCAGGTCGAGCGCCCGCTCCAGCTGGGCGCGCTGGCCCGTGGTGATGGTCGCGCCGTCGGCCACCGAGGCTTCCCGCAGCCTCTCGCGATGGCAGAGGTCCAGGGCCGCGTGACCGGCTGAGAGGAGGTCGGCGGCCTGCGACTGGATGGCCGAGACATAGTTCGGGTCGAAGCTGCCGGGGTAGCCGCTCTTCTTGCGCTGGACGACCGACTCGGGCAGCAGATCACGGGTGGCCTCCCGCAGGATGCTCTTCTCCCGTCCGTCGAACGTCTTGAGGGACCACGGGGTGTTGAAGACGTACTGCACCAGCCGGTGGTCGCAGAACGGCACCCGGACCTCCAGGCCGACGGCCATGCTCATCCGGTCCTTGCGGTCCAGCAGGGCCTGCACCATCCGCGTCAGATGCAGATAGCAGACCTGCCGCATCCGCTTCTCCAGCCCGCTCTCGCCGTCCTTCAGCGGGGTGTCCGCCACAGCCGAGGAGTAGCTGTCGTGGAGGTACGTACCGAGGTCGAGGCGGTCCGCCAGGTCGGCGGAGAGCGTCCCCCGGAAGTCGAGCGGCGCGAGCCCGGCCAGCCACGGGAAGGTCTCCGCCTCGCGCCGTGCGTCGTGGAACCACGGGTAGCCGCCGAACACCTCGTCCGCGGACTCGCCCGACAGCGCCACGGTGGACTGCTCGCGGACCGCCTTGAACAGCAGAAACAGGGAGTTGTCCCGGTCGCCGAGCCCGACCGGGAGGTCGCGGGCCCCGACGGCGGCCCGCCGCACGGCCGGGTCGGACAGCGCCGCGCCGTCCAGCACGATGTCGCTGTGGTCGCTGTGCACATGGTCCTTGACGGCGTGCACGAACGGGGTGTCCTGCGTGGGGCTGATGTCCTCGGCGCGGAAGTTCTCGGCCTGGCCGGGGAAGTCGACGGCGAAACTGCGGACCGTCTCGCCATGTTCCCCCAGCTGCTTGGCGGCGAGCGCGGTCATCGCGGAGGAGTCGAGGCCGCCGGAGAGCAGCGAGCAGCGCGGCACATCCGCCACCAGCTGGCGGGCGATGATGTCCTCCAGCAGCTCGCGGACGTGCGCCACGGTCTCCTGCCGGCTGTCCGTGTGCTCGGTCGCCGTCAGCTGCCAGTAGGCGTGCTCACGCAGGCCGTTGCGGTCCAGCACGGCCACATGTCCGGGCCGCAGCTCGCGCATCCCCTCCCACACCGCGGCCCCGGGAGTCTTGGCGAACGAGAAGATCTCCCGCAGACCGTCCGGGCCGACCTCCGCGGTGGCCAGCGGGTTGGCGAGGATCGCCTTGGGCTCCGAGCCGAACAGCAGACCGTCGTCCGTCTCGTAGAAGTAGAAGGGCTTGATGCCCATCCGGTCGCGGATCATGACCAGCTTCTCGGTCCGGGTGTCCCAGATCGCGAAGGCGTACATGCCGTTGAGCTTCCCGGCCACCTCCTCGCCCCACTGGAGGTAGCCGCGCAGGACGACCTCGGTGTCGGAGTCGGTCGTGAAGCGGTGGCCGCGGCGCCGTAACTCCTCGCGCAGCTCCACGTAGTTGTACGCCTCACCGGAGTACACCATCGCGACCGCGCCGTCGTCGGTGCCCGCCTCCATGGGCTGCGCGCCGCCGGGGAGGTCGATGACGGCGAGCCGCCGGTGGCCGAGCGCGGCCCGCGGCGTCACCCAGGTGCCCCGGGCATCGGGTCCACGGCAGGACATCGTCTCGGTCATGGCATCGACGGATTCCTGGTGAGCGGTCAGGTCACGTCGATAGGAGATCCATCCGGTTATCCCGCACACGGCTATCAGCCTCATTCCTACGGAGACGGTTGCGTGTAGCGACCATCTCTCCGTCGAGGGGTCCGCACTACCCGTAGCGGCCAATCGGGTGCGTGGGGTTTCTCACCGGTAAATTCCTCCTAATAACGGGTTTCGCACCACAGGGGCCAGAGGTGCCCCAGGGGCCTGTGTGACGGCGAGATGGGGCGGGTGGCGACGCTGGCGGCCGTGCCGCCCCACGCCCCGTCAGCGTCCGGGGGTGCTGCCGGTGCCGGTCCATGCCGTCACCTGGCGGGCCGTCCAGGTGTTGATGATCCGGTCCGCGGGCACGCCGCACTCCTCGGCCCGCGCACACCCGTAGATCTGCCAGTCCAGCTGGCCCGGCGCGTGGGCGTCGCTGTCGATGGCGAACAGCGTGCCCGCGTCGAGCGCCTGCCGCAGCAGCGGACGCGGCGGATCGAGGCGGTCCGGACGGCAGTTGATCTCCACCGCGGTGTCGTACGCCGCGCAGGCCGCGAAGACGAGCCCGGCGTCGAACTGCGACGGCGGCCGCAGCGTGCCGGTGAGCTGTCGGCCGGTGCAGTGGCCGAGCACATCGACGAGCGGGTTGCCGACCGCCGCCACCAGCCGCCGGGTCATCGCCGCGGCGTCCATCCGCAGTTTGGAGTGCACCGAGGCCACCACCATGTCCAGCTCCGCCAGCAGTTCCGGCTCCTGGTCGAGGCGGCCGTCGTCGAGGATGTCGCACTCGATCCCGGTCAGCAGCCGGAACGGCGCCAGTTGCTCGTTCACGGCCGCCACCAGCGTCAGCTGCTCCCGCAGCCGGTCGGCGGTCAGCCCGTGGGCGATGGTGAGCCGGGGGGAGTGGTCGGTCAGTACGCACCACCGGTGTCCCAGGTCGCGGGCGGCGCGGGCCATCGCCTCGACGGGGCTGCCGCCGTCCGACCAGTTGGAGTGCAGATGGCAGTCGCCGCGCAGCGCCCGCCGCAGCCGTTGCCCCCGCTCCCCGTCCACCAGCGGGCCGCCCGCCTCCGCCGTCAGGCGCGCCAGATAGCCGGGCACCCGCCCGGCGAGCGCTTCCTCCACCACCCCGCTGGTCTTGGGGCCCAGCCCCTTGACCCGCGCGAGCGACCCGTTCAGCGCCCGCCGCCGTACCTCCTCGCCGGACAGCTCGCCGATCACCGCCGCCGCCGTACGGAACGCCTGTACGCGATAGGTCACCGCGCCCTGCCGCTCCAGCAGAAAGGCGATCCGCTCCAGCGCCTCGACCGGCTCCACGCACCGCTCCTTCCCGGCCGACGGCACCGCTCCGGCCCGGCGGGCGGGCACCGCTCCGTCCTGGCGGGCCGTCCCCGCCGCCTTCCTCCCACGGTGCCGCACCCCGGGACCGGCTGCCACTTTCCCCGGCCGCACCGGCGGCGCGTAAGCGGCCGGGTGCCGAGGGACGGGGCGACGCAGGGGCATGAAGACGGTGGCGGCCGATGGGCCGACCGGTCACCACACGGCCGGACCGCGCTTCCCGCAGGGAGGGATACGCCCCGGGCGCGGCGCCCGCTCATCCGATCGAGGCCGTCATACCGGATTCGTCCCCCATGGGTGTGCCGTATCGGCAAGATGCGCCTGTGCCCACCCTCACCCCCCGCACGCGCCGACGGCGCCACCGCCGCACCCCGCTCCTGCCGGTCCTGGGCTGTGCGGCATTGCTGTCGCTGTTGCCCGCCGCCGCGCCCGCCCCGCAGCCGGCCGCGCCGCCCGCCGCCGACCAGCGCGTTTCCGCCTATCTCAAGGCCGTCGAGGACCGGCCGGCGGCGCTCCGGGCCTTCTTCCGGGACCTGCCCAAGGGCGCCGATCTGCACAACCACCTCTCCGGAGCCGCCTCGACCGAACTGCTGATCCGGCTCGCCGGCGAGGACGGACTCTGCGTCGACGAACGGACCCTGACCGCCCGGCTGGCGCCCTGCGGCCGGCACACCCGCCCGGCCACGCAGGCCCGGACGGACGCCGGCTTCCGGCGGCGGATCCTGCGGGCCTGGTCGATGCAGGACTTCCCGCCGGGGGAGTCCGGGCACGACCACTTCTTCGGCGCCTTCGACAAGTTCCGTGCGGTCTCCGATGCCCACATCGGCAGGTTGCTCGCCGAGGTGGCGGACACCGCCGCCCGGAACCACCAGTTCTACCTGGAGACCATGGTGGCCCCCGCCGCCACCGGCAGCGAACAACTCGCGGCGGACGTCGGCTTCCATCCGGACCTCGCGCGGCTGCACCGGCTGCTCCTGGCCGACGGGAAACTGGACCGCCTCGTACGCCGGGCCGAGCGGGAGACCGACGCGGCGCTGGCGGAGTTCCGCGCGGCGGGGGAGTGCGGCACCGGCCACCCCCACCCCGGCTGCCGGCTGCCCTTCCGCTTCATCTACCAGACGTCCCGAGGAAGTTCACCCGAGCGGGTCTTCACCCAGCTCGCCCTCGGCATGCGGCTCGCCGAACGCGATCCGCGGTTCGTCGCCGTGAACCTGGTGCAGCCGGAAGACGGGGCGAACGCGCTGCGCGACTACCGTCTCCAGATGCGGATGCTGAATTACCTGCACGGCGTCTACCCGCGCGCCCACATCACGCTGCACGCCGGTGAACTCACCGCCGGCCTCGTCGGCCCGTCCGACCTCCGCTTCCACATCGGCGAGGCCGTCCGCACCGGCCGGGCCGAACGCATCGGCCACGGCGTCGACGTGGCCCACGAGGACCACGCCGCCGCCCTTCTGCGCACCATGGCCCGGCGGGGGATCGCGGTGGAGGTGCCGCTGACCAGCAACCGGCAGATCCTCGGTGTCCACGGAGCCGAGCACCCTTTCCCGCTCTACCGTCGCTACGGCGTCCCGGTCGTGCTCTCGACCGATGACCCGGGTATCTCCCGTACCGACATCGGCGAGGAGTACCGTTATGCGGCCCGCACCTACCGGCTCGACTACCGCGAGCTGAAGGATCTGGCCCGTGCCTCGCTGGACCACGCCTTCCTCCCGGGTGACAGCCTGTGGGACGCCGGGCGCGACGGACCGCGCGCCTTCACCCCGGCCGTCCCCTGCCGCGGGGAGCGGCCCGGCACCCGGGCCCCGCGGCAGAGCTGCGCGCACTTCCTCGCCAACAGCCCCAAGGCCACCCTCGAATGGCGGCAGGAGGCCGCCTTCACCCGCTTCGCGGAGCACATCCGCCACCTCGCGCCCTGACGGCGGGTGCCGCGCGGACGGCGAGCCGGTGCCCGGAGGACCGGCGTCAGTACCGCTGAGCCTTGGCGACCCGGGGGGTGAGCTTCACATCGGCCGGTTTGTCGCTGACGGCGAGGGGCTGCGCGCGCTCCCCCGGACCGAGCTTCTCCGCCCCCACGGTCCTGCTCTCGACCGTCTTCCCGGACGTGTCCACGAAGTCGACCTGCACCGCGTACGACGCCTTCTTGTCGGTCCGGTTGACGATGTTCACCACGGCGACCAGCAGACCGGCGGTCTCGGCCCGCGGCTTACCGGTCAGCGACACGTCGGACAGTGCGTTGCCCCGGTCGTGCACCTTCTTCAGTTCGGCCGCCGCCGCCTCGTTGGCGCGGGCCGACTCGGCCGAGACCGATGCCTCGAACGCGGACGCGGCCGCCGACGCGGAGGAGGCCGCGGCGGAGGCGGAGGCGCGGGCGGACTCGGCGCTCGACGCGATGGACGACGGCGGTGTGCCCGAGAACGAGGCGGTATGGGGTGGTGTCGGGCGCGGGCTGAACGAGGCACCGCCGTTGCCGCCGCCGCTGTGGCACGAGACGAGGGCACCCGCGAGCGACCCCGTGGCGAGTACGCACACCAGGGCCGCGGGCAGCCGTCGTCGGTGCGCGCCGGCGCCGGGGGAGAAGGTCCTGCTCATCGCGTCCCGTCCTTTCACCGCGACGCCCCGGCCGCTGCCGCCGGCGCTTCTGTCGGGGTCCGCCTCGTCCATGCTGGGTGTACCGCCCGCCAGCCGCGAACCCTGCTGATCCATTGAGGTGCCGACCGGACGGGCGCCGGGGCTCCGCCACACCGGCGGGCCGGTACCGCCGCCGGGTCAGTACCGCAGGACGCAGGCGATCCGGCCCATACCGGCGAGCGTGTCGTCCGGTACGAAGGTCACCCGGGCGTCGGTCTCCAGGGCCTGTTCCACGATCTCGTCGACCATGTCGTCCCGGGAGTCCGGGTCGCCCGGTTCCGCCGGGACCAGATGGTCGCCGGTCGCCCGGACGGTCTCCCGGTAGTGCTCCTCCACGGCGAGGATCCGCACCCGTCCCTCGGACACGCACTGCCAGACCTCGTCGATCCCGGCGGCGAACTTCTGCCGTCCCTGGGCGTCCGTCAGGTCCGCCAGGACGGCGTCGACCTCCTGCCGCGCCTGTGCCGCGACGGCCGGCAGCACCGCCGCGCGGACGGCCTCGGCCGACGCGCGGCTCAGACCACCGTGCGGGATATGGGCGGTGGCGTGCCGGGCGACCGTGCCGACCTCGTCGAGCAGCGAGAGCGCCGCCGCCTCCCCGAGTACGTACAGCGGCCGGGGGGCGGACGCCAGCAGGTGTTCCACGGCGGTGTCCGCCGTGCGCAGGAACTGGCGGGTCTGCTCGTCGCGGAAGGTGCTGGGCAGATCGCCGATCTGTTCCTTGCGCTCGGAGTCCGGGGCCTCCAGATCCCGGGTCAGCGGGAAGTCCCCGGTGCGGTGCTCCGTGACGTGCTCGGCGCCGCCGCTCCAGAGAGAGATGCGGTCGGCCGAGATGACCAGCGCCCAGAAGGAGGGTTCGGCGGCGTGGGCGGCCACGAGGTTCCGGGTGAGGAACGTGTCGGAGAGCACCACCCGGGCGGGCACCGTGCGCCCCAGCGACCACACCTCATGCTCGCCGGGCGCGGCGAAGATGACCAGCCCGTCCTCGGCGTGCGCCAGATCGATCTCTTTGAGCGCACCGTCCAACTGCCCGATGACGTCGGTCCGCCGCTCCCGGGTCACGGCCGGGTCCGCCGCGAGCCGCTCCTTGGCCTCGGCGAGCAGGTTCCGCAGACGGATGGGGTCCTGCGTGTTGTCCGGTTCGCGGCGGTGGGTCGGCAGCACGATGGAGACCGCCGGGTACGGACGCGGTTTGCGCAGCCGGGCGAGGACGGCAGGACTGAGAACGGGGTGCATGGAGGCCCTTTCCGGCGGAGACGCCGTTGCTCTTCCCTTGGACGGTGGACTGCGTGGGTGGCACGGACGGTGTGGATGGCGTGGATGGGGTGGACTGCCTGGAGTACAGCCGTTTCGTGGTGTGTGAGGTGGCGATCGCCGGCTGAGGGAAATGGCCCCGGGGTGGTGCGTGCCGTGCGAAGCAATCAGACCCTATATCCAATTTTATTCTGTTATGGGAGTTACGCGCGGAGCGTCGGGGACGGCCGCCGCCCCGGGGCCGGGGCTCAGAAGTCGACGGGCTCCCGGATGAGGGGGCAGGTCATGCAGTGCCCGCCGCCCCGCCCCCGGCCGAGTTCGGCGCCGACGATGGTGATGACCTCGACACCGGCCTTGCGCAGCAGGGTGTTGGTCTGGGTGTTGCGGTCGTAGGTGAAGACCACGCCCGGTTCGACGGCGACGGCGTTGTTGCCGCTGTCCCACTGCTGCCGCTCGGACGCGTACACATCGCCGCCCGTCTCGATCACCCGCATCCCCGGCAGGCCGAGCGCCCGGGTGACCACCTCGACGAAGGTGCGGGACCCTTCGTCGCTGATCGTGAGGCCGGGCGCCTTGTCGCTCGGCCGCAGCGAGAACGTGTGCACACTGTCCATGATCTTCGGATACAGGGTGACGACGTCCCGGTCGGCGAAGGTGAAGACGGTGTCGAGATGCATCGCCGACCGCAGTTTCGGCATCCCCGCGACGATGACGTGCTCGGCCGCACCGTTCGCGAACAGCGCCGCCGCCACCTGCGTGATCGCCTGCCGGGACGTCCGTTCACTCATGCCCATCAGCACGACGCCGTTGCCGACCGGCATGATGTCGCCGCCCTCGAACGACGCCTGCCCCCACTCCCGCTCGGGGTCTCCCCACCACACGGTGCTGCCGGTGAAGTCGGGGTGGAACCGGTAGACGGCCTTCATCAGCAGCGTCTCGTCGTGGCGGGCCGGCCAGTACAGCGGGTTCAGCGTCACGCCGCCGTACAGCCAGCACGTCGTGTCGCGGGTGTACAGGGTGTTCGGCAGCGGCGGCATGAGGTACTCCTGCACGCCGGTCGACTCGCGGGCGAGACCGAGGTAGTCGGGCCGGAACTCGTCCGGGAGGTCGGCGGCGGCGAGGCCGCCGATCAGGTACTCGGCGAGGCCGCGCGGATCGAGTGTCTCCAAGAAGGCCCGGGTGCTGTCGATGAGCCCGAGGCCGACCTCGTTCGCGGTGATCTTGCGGTCGAGGAGCCACTCCCGGGCGTCGGGAATCGCCATGGTCCCGGCGAGCAGATCGTGGAGTTCGACGACGTCGACGCCCCGCCCGCGGAGCTTGTTGACGAAGTCGGCATGGTCGCGCTGCGCGTTCTCCACCCACATCACATCGTCGAAGAGCAGGTCGTCGGCGTTGGTCGGGGTGAGCCGGCGGTGGGCGAGCCCCGGCGCGCAGACCAGCACCTTGCGCAGCTTGCCGACCTCGGAGTGGACGCCGAGAACCGGCGGGGCGGCGGTGGTGTCGTTCGTCATGATGGGCCCTTTCTGGGACTCGGCTCGGGCGACGGGCACGGCCGCGGTCAGAGGCTGATCCAGCCGGTCGCCAGGGCGGCCACGCCGGCGACGGCGCCGAGGATCGAGACGGCGCAGATGACCGACTCGGCGGGGGAGAACGGCCGCCGGCCCTGTTCGCGCCGGGCCTGCACGAACAGGAACGTGGCCGGTGCGTAGAGGATGAAGGACATCAGGAAGTAGCTCAGCCCGGCCGCGTAGAGCAGGAAGGCCGTGTAGACGGTGGCCAGCGCCGCGATGATCAGCTGGCCGGTGGTCCGGCCGCTCTCCCGGGCGGCGCCGGCGAGCGGCAGCGAGATCTTGAGGGCGAACGCCGCCGCCAGCAGGAAGGGGATCAGGGACAGCGCACTGGTCAGATCGAGTGCGAAATTGAACGCGTCGCCGGAGAACAGCGTGATGACGAGGACGACTTGGGAGAGCAGGGTCGTCATCATCAGCGCCGGCACCGGGACGTCACCGGCACTGGAGCGGGCCAGGAAGCGGGGCATGTCCTTGTCCTTGGCCGCGACGAACAGCACCTCGGCGGCCATCAGCGACCAGGCCAGATAGGCCCCCAGCACGGAGACGATCAGCCCGGCGCTGACGAACACCTTGCCCCAGGTGCCGACCGCCGCCTCCAGCACACCGGCCATCGACGGCTGGCGGAGCTCGGCGATCTCGCCCATCGGCAGGATGCCGTACGACACGACGGTGACCGACGCGAAGACGGCGAAGACGCTCAGGAAGCCCAGCACGGTGGCGCGTCCGACATCCGCACGCCGTTTGGCGTGCCGCGAGTAGACGTTGGCGCCCTCCACGCCCAGGAAGACGAAGACGGTGGCCAGCATGGTCTCCCGGACCTGGTGGAACAGTGGCCCGGCGTAATCGGCGCCGCCGAAGTTCTCGGCGAAGACATGCGGCTTGAAGAAGAACAGCGCCAGGATGACGAAGACCACGATGGGGACGACCTTGGCCACCGTGACGATCCTGTTGACCGCCGCGGCTTCCTTGACGCCGCGGCGGATGAGGAAGAAGAACGCCCAGAGGCCGGCCGACGACAGGATCACGGCCAGGACGGTGTCGCCGTCGCCGAGCGCCGGCGCGATGGCGCCGATCGTCGACATGATGAGCACCCAGTACGTCACATTGCCGACGCACGCACTGGCCCAGTAGCCGAACGCCGAGAAGAAGCCGAGGTATTCGCCGAAGCCCGCTTTGGCGTAGGCGTAGACACCGGCGTCCAGTTCCGGTCTGCGGACCGCGAGGAACTGGAAGACCAGCGCGAGCATCAGCATGCCGGTGCCGGCGATCAGCCACGCGATCAGCGCACCGGCGACACCGGTCTCCTGGGCGAAACGCCGAGGCAGCGAGAACACCCCGGCGCCCACCATCGAGCCGACCACCATCGCGGTCAGCGTCATCAACGTCAGCTTGGCGGCCGGTGGTGATCCGGCGGTGGCGCCCTGGGCCATGTCGTACCTGCTCTCTGTGGCTGGTGCGGGGGCGGCCGGTCGCTCCTGCCGGCGGGCGGTCCGCTCCGCGACCGGCTCGACCTGATGAGCCGTCATATCGGTGGCGCCGCAGCGCCCGCGCGCGGCGGGACCGGCGCGGCCGAGGACGCCGTACGGCGGAGGGGACAGCGGGCGCGCACGGGGCGCCATGCGTGAACGGGGGAGGCGCGGGGCGGTGTGCGGTCCGTGGCCCGACGGGGCGGGAGGCGGCCGAGCGGCCGGGTATCCGAGTCGGTCGAGAACTCGTTCGCCACACCTCCGGACCACGGCAGCGCCCCGGCGGAACGCGCCTGCTCGCGTTCCGCGCCGGCAGTCACCCCGGCCCCCGGCCCGCGAACGTGGGCGGCACCGGGCCGGGGCATTCACATCGGGAAGAAATTACCAGCTATGTCACTGATTATCCCGATTTGGGAATTCCGGAGTGTAGGCGTCCGCGGTGGACGGCCGGACCTAATCTGACGGGCCGTGACACGAGAAAGGTCCCCGGACCCTCGCCGCCGCTGAGCGGCGAACCGGGCCCGGGGACCTCTCCCCGTACTGCGTGGACTATCAGCCGAGGGTCGCGAGCGCCTCGTTGAAGGTCTTCGACGGACGCATGACGGCCGCCGCCTTGGCGACCACCGGCTGGAAGTAGCCGCCGATGGCGGCCGGCGAGCCCTGGACCGCGATCAGCTCGTCGACGATGACCCGCTCCTGCTCGGTCAGCGTGCCGGCGAGGTGGGCGAACGCCTCGGCCAGCTGCGCGTCATCGGTCTGCCGCGCCAGCTCCTGCGCCCAGTAAAGCGCGAGGTAGAAGTGGCTGCCGCGGTTGTCGATGCCGCCCAGGCGGCGGCTCGGCGATTTGTCCTCGTTGAGGAAGGTGCCGGTGGCCCGGTCGAGGGTGTCGGCGAGGATCTGGGCACGCGGGTTGTCCGTGGTCTGCGCCAGGTGCTCGAAGCTGACCGCGAGCGCGAGGAACTCGCCCAGGCTGTCCCAGCGCAGGTAGTTCTCCTTGAGCAGCTGCTGGACGTGCTTGGGCGCGGAGCCGCCGGCACCCGTCTCGAACAGGCCGCCGCCGTTGATCAGCGGGACGACGGAGAGCATCTTGGCGCTCGTGCCGAGCTCCAGGATCGGGAACAGGTCGGTCAGGTAGTCGCGCAGCACGTTGCCGGTGACCGAGATGGTGTCCTCGCCGCGGCGGATGCGCTCCAGGGAGAACGCGGTCGCCTGCTCCGGCGCCATGATCTCGATCCGGAGACCGTCGGTGTCGTGCTCCGGCAGGTACGCCTTGACCTTCGCGATCAGGCTCGCGTCGTGCGCGCGGCCCTCGTCGAGCCAGAACACCGCCGGGTCGCCGGTGGCGCGGGCGCGGTTGACCGCGAGCTTGACCCAGTCGCGGATCGGCACGTCCTTGGTCTGGCACATGCGGAACACGTCGCCGGCGCCCACCGGCTGCTCCAGTACGGCGTGGCCGGCGGTGTCGACGACCCGGACCGTGCCGGCGGCGGGGATCTCGAAGGTCTTGTCGTGGCTGCCGTACTCCTCGGCCGCCTGCGCCATCAGACCGACGTTGGGCACCGAGCCCATGGTCGACGGGTCGAAGGCGCCGTGCGCGCGGCAGTCGTCGATGACGACCTGGTAGACCCCGGCGTAGCTGCTGTCGGGGATGACGGCGAGGGTGTCGGCCTCCTTGCCGTCCGGGCCCCACATGTGGCCGGAGGTGCGGATCATGGCCGGCATGGACGCGTCGACGATGACATCGCTCGGCACGTGCAGGTTGGTGATGCCGTGGTCGGAATCGACCATCGCCAGGGCGGGGCCCTCGGCCAGCTCGGCGTCGAACGCGGCCTTGATCGCCGCGCCCTCGGGCAGCGAGTCCAGGCCCTTGAAGATGGTGCCGAGGCCGTCGTTCGGGCTCAGGCCGGCCGCGGTGAGCGCCTCGCCGTACCGGGCGAACGTCTCCGGGAAGAAGGCGCGCACGACGTGGCCGAAGATGATCGGGTCGGAGACCTTCATCATCGTGGCCTTGAGGTGCACCGAGAACAGCACGCCCTCGGCCTTGGCGCGGGCCACCTGGGCCGCGAAGAACTCGCGCAGCGCCGCCACCCGCATCACGGACGCGTCCACGACCTCACCGGCGAGCACGGGCACCGACTCGCGCAGGACCGTGGTGCTGCCGTCGTCGCCCACCAGCTCGATGCGGAGCGCGCCGTCCTCGGCGATGACCGCGGACTTCTCGGTGGAGCGGAAGTCGTCGGCCGTCATGTGCGCGACGTTCGTCTTCGAGTCGGCCGTCCAGGCACCCATCCGGTGCGGGTGCGCCTTGGCGTAGTTCTTGACCGAGGCGGGCGCCCGCCGGTCGGAGTTGCCCTCGCGCAGCACCGGGTTGACGGCGCTGCCCTTGATCTTGTCGTACCGCGCGCGAACGTCCCGGTCCTCGTCGGTCTTCGGGTCGTCCGGGTAGTCCGGCAGCGCGTAGCCCTGCTGCTGAAGCTCCGCGATCGCGGCCTTGAGCTGCGGGATGGAGGCCGAGATGTTCGGCAGCTTGATGATGTTGGCCCCGGGGGTCTTGGCCAGCCGGCCGAGCTCGGCGAGGGCGTCGTCGATGCGCCGGCCCTCCTCGAGACGCTCCGGGAAGCTCGCAATGATGCGCCCGGCCAGGGAGATGTCGCGCGTCTCCACGCGGACACCCGCTGTCGAGGCATACGCCTGGACCACCGGCAGGAACGAATACGTTGCCAGGGCCGGGGCCTCGTCGGTGTGCGTATAGATGATGGTCGAGTCAGTCACCAGTACTCCGCTTCACGTCTACAACGTCTCGATATCAAGATATCTCGTGGCCGCCCCTCCCGGACACCGGCCCCCGTGTGCGGCCGCCGGGTACCCGCCGCGCCGTGCGGGCGCGCGCCCTCGCCGTGCGCCGGACGGCGCACGCGGCGGCATCGGTGCCGGGGACGCCGCTTTGTCATGCCCAGTTGGATCTTGCTGGTAGCGTCTGCCGGATGGGGAGGCACGAGACCGTCGTGCCGCTGGGCCGGGGGAGGACGACCACACGATGATGGGCCATTCACACGCGGTGAGCGGTGCGCTGCTCTTCGCGGGCACCGCGCCGTACCTGCCGCCGTTGGTGATGAACGCGCACCTGGCGCCGGAGGAGATTCTGATGGGCACCGTGCTCTGCGCCGGTGCCGCACTGCTGCCCGACCTGGACCACCACGACGGCACCATCGCCAACTTCCTCGGCCCGGTCTCCAAGACCCTGTGCCGCTTCGTCGCCTGGGCCTCCGGCGGCCACCGCCATGCCACGCACTCGCTGTTCTTCGTCGCCTTCATGACCCTCGGCACCTGGGCGGGAGTGACCTACCTGGGGCGGCCGTTCACGCTGGGCATGACCTTCTTCCTGCTGGCACTGGCCGTCCGGGCGCTCAACCTCTGCCCGCCCGGACACGGCTTCTCGGCCTGGGGCACGATCGTGGCGATGGCCGGCATAGGCACCGGCGTGATCGCCAAGTTCATCCCGTCGGCGCCGGGCTGGCTGCCCTACGCCGTCGGACTGGGCTGTGTGGCACACCTGCTGGGGGACTCCATCACCAAGCGGGGCGCCCCCTGGCTGTGGCCGATCAAGACCCGCTACGAGATCGTGGTGATCAAGAGCAGCGGCAACAAGCTGGAGACCGAGATACTCACCCCGATCATGGGCATCCTCACCGTCGTCCTGCTCTGGTTCACCGCGCTCTCGCCCGGGGCCATCAGCTAGGGACGCACCCCCCCCGCAGGGTGGCTACGACGGCGCCGGGGCCAGGTGCTCCGTGAACCAGTCCCGGGCGAGGTCCGTGACCTCCTCCAGGGCACCGGGTTCCGAGAAGAGATGGGTGGCGCCGGCGACGACCGCGAGCTCGCTCTCGCAGCGCAACTGCGCCTGGGCCCGCCGGTTGAGATCCAGCACCATCGGATCGTCGCCGCCGACGATCAGCAGAGTGGGGGCCGTCACCGCGGGCAGCCGCGGTCCGGCCAGGTCGGGGCGACCGCCCCGGGAGACGACGGCGGCGATACCGGCGCCCGGCTCCGCGGCCGCCCACAGCGCGGCCGACGCCCCGGTACTGGCACCGAAGTACCCCACCGCGAGCCCCTCGGCCTCGGGCTGTTCGCGCAGCCAGGCGGTGGCGTCCGCGAGGCGGCCGGCCAGCAGTCCGGTGTCGAAGACATTGGCCCGGTCGGTCTCCTCCTCCTCGGTGAGCAGGTCGAACAGCAGACTGCCGAGACCGGCGCGGTTCAGCCCGTCGGCGACGAACCGGTTGCGCGGGCTGTGCCGGCTGCTGCCGCTGCCGTGGGCGAACACCACCACGCCGGGCGCACCGGCGGGCACCGTCAACCGCCCGCGCAGCACCACCGCACCCGCCTGCATCCGCGCCTCACGCCCCTCGGGCACCGCCGCCTCCGACGGTCCCCGGCGGCTTCCCGCGGGGCGGCCGGACGCGCGCAGCCGGGCCGCGGCCCGGTCCAGGCAGGCGATGACCTCACCGTCCTCGGTCTGCGAGAAATCTTCGTAGAACTGACCGACCGCGAAGAAGTCCCGCGGTGTGCCCAGGCAGACCAGCTCATCGGCCTCCGCCCCCAGCCGGTCCGTCCAGTCCGCCGGCGCCACGGGGACCGCCAGCACGGTCCGCGCCGCCCCGCGGGCCCGGACGATCCGGCAGGCCGCCTGGGCCGTCGAACCCGTGGCCACCCCGTCGTCGACCACCAGCGCCGTCCGGCCCGCCAGCGCCACCGGCTCCCGGTCACCCCGGTACTGCCGCGCACGCTCCGCCAGCACCGTCCGCTCATGGGCCTCGACCTGCGCCAGCTCCGCCGGTGTGACCCGGGCCGCGTGCACCACCGCGTCGTTGATCACCCGGACGCCGCCCTCGCCGAGCGCCCCCATGCCCAGTTCCGGCCGGAACGGCACGCCCAGCTTCCGCACCAGGCACACGTCCAGCGGTGCGTCCAGCGCCTCCGCGACCTCCGCGGCGACCGGCACCCCGCCCCGGGGAAGACCGAGCACCACCACCCCGGCGTCCTGGAGATGTCCCAGCCGGGCGGCCAGCCGCCGGCCGGCGTCGAGCCGATTCGCGAAGAACACGATGCGACCTCCTCGTCACGGAGCGGACCCGGCGCGCCGCGCCCGCGCCGGCCGCCCACCGGACGGACCGGCACCCCGTGCCGACGGCCACCGCGCCGCCCGTCCGCCCGGCCCGCCGGGTCCGGCACCCCGTGACCGGCGGGCCCGTCCGCCGGTCCTGGGCAGCGCCCGGCCACCGGCACGCCGTACTTCCACTGTGCGTCCAACCGGCGCGTACCGCACGGACCGCTACCCGGCGGCGGGCCCGCACCGCACGCGTCCGCCGTGTCCGGGAAAGGGCGGGAGCGGTACGTATTCCGATGCTCAGGCAGGAATAGCTTCATCATCTTCCATTCACCGACGCACGGCTGCCAGCATCTGCGCACCGCCACCGTGTGAGGGAGATTCCGATGACACGCCCCCGTCCTCTGCGCTGTCTGGCAGCCCTGGCGGTGGTCGCTCTCGCGGCCACCGCCTGCGGACGTTCCACCCAGGGCAGCGGCCCCGCCGGCAGCGGCCCGCGGGCCGCCGCGGGCACATCCGCCGCCCAGCTGCTCCCGGCGCGGTACCAGCAGCAGGGCGTCCTGCGCGTCGCCACCGCGGTCGGCTACCCGCCGATGGAGATGTACGAGACCGGGACGACCCGGCTCACCGGCGTCGACCCCGACCTCGCCCAGGCCATCGCCGAGCGGCTCGGACTGAAGCTCGAACTCACCAACGCCGCCTTCGACGGCCTGATCCCCGGCCTCGGATCCGGCCGGTTCGACCTGGTGATGTCCTCGATGACGGACAGCGCCCAGCGGCGCCAGGCGGTCGACTTCACCGACTACTTCCGCACCGGCGGCGTCATCATGACGAAGAAGGGCAACCCCCAGGGCATCAAGACCCTCGCGGACCTGTGCGGTAAGACCGTCGTCCTCGCCAAGGGCAGCTCCAACCTGCACATCGGCGAGGAGCAGAACGCCAAGTGCCGGGAGAAGATGCAGATCTCGCAGAGCGAGGACGCCCCGACCGGGCTGCTGCAACTGGACACCGGACGCGCCGTCGCGACCATCGTCGACTACCCCGTCGCCCAGACCTTCACCGACCGCAGCAGCGCCTACGAGGTCCTGCCGGCCCAGTACGGCACCGCGCCCTGGGGCATCGCGACGGCGAAGAACCAGAGCGGCCTGCGCGACGCCGTCCGCCAGGCCCTCCAGGAACTGATCGACAACGGGCGCTACCAGAAGATCCTCGACACGTGGAAGGTCGGCGGCAGCGCCGTGTCCAAGGCCACCATCAACGACGGGCAGTGAGCGCGGACATGACCCCTCTCGACACGACCGGCGCCGCCCCCGGCGGCACACCGGCACCCGCCACCGGCGGCACGGCGCAGGAGGAGGACCTCACCCTCCAGGTGACCCGGCGGCCCCGCCCCGGACGCTGGCTCGCCGTCATCGCCGCCGTCCTGTTCGCCGGATGGCTCACCTACACCATCATCGTCAACCCCAACCTGCACTGGGACATCGTCGCGAAGTACCAGTTCGACGGTGTGATTCTCGACGGCCTGTGGGTGACCGTCCAACTCACCCTCATCTCCATGGCCGTCGGCATCACCATCGGCGTCCTCATCGCGGTGATGCAGCTCTCCGACAGCCCCGTACTGCGCCTCACCGCCGGCGCCTACACCTGGTTCTTCCGCGGCACCCCGCTGCTCGTCCAGCTCATCTTCTGGTTCAACCTGGCCCTGATCTTCCCGGAGATCAGCATCGGCGTGCCCTTCGACGGGCCCAAGCTCATCAGCTGGCAGTCCAACCAGCTCATCACCGGATTCGTCGCGGCGCTGCTGGGCCTGTCCATCAACGAGGGCGCCTATATGGCCGAGATCGTGCGGGCCGGTATCCAGAGCGTGGACCCCGGCCAGCGCGAGGCGGGCGCCTCCATCGGCATGTCGAACCGGCGGATCCTCTCCCGGATCATCCTGCCGCAGGCGATGCGGGTCATCATCCCGCCGTTCGGCAACCAGTTCATCTCCATGCTCAAGACCACCTCCCTGGTCTCGGTCATCGCCGGCGCCGACCTGATGACCGTCTCCCAGCACCTCTACCTCGCCAACTTCGAGGTGGTCGCGATGCTCATGGTGGCGTCCCTGTGGTACCTGGTCCTGACCACCATCGCCAGCGTCGCCCAGCACGCCGTCGAACGCCGCTACAGCCCCCGCGCCACCCCGCCCCTGCGACACCGGGTCCTGGCCAACCTCACACCCGGGCGCGCCAAGAAGGAGACCGCATCGTGAACGACGTCATCCTCCGGGCCCGCGGCGTCCGCAAACGGTTCGGTGACACCGAGGTGCTGAAGGGCATCGACCTCGAAGTCCGCACCGGCGAGGTGCTCTGCGTCATCGGACCCTCCGGCTCCGGGAAATCCACCCTGCTGCGCTGCTTCAACCACCTGGAGCAGATCGACGCCGGACGCGTCTGGATGGACGGCGAACTGGTCGGCTACGAGGAGCACGGCCCCGCCGGCCGCACCCTGCGCGAACGGCACGCCCGCGACATCCGCCGGCAGCGCGAGCGGATCGGCATGGTCTTCCAGCGCTTCCATCTCTTCCCGCACCGCACCGCGCTGCAGAACGTGATGGAGGGACCGGTCACCGTCCGGAAGCGGCCCCGCGCCCAGGCCGAGAAGCACGCCCGCGAACTGCTGGACCAGGTCGGACTGGCGGACCGGGCGGACCACTACCCGAGGCAGCTGTCCGGCGGGCAGCAGCAGCGCGTGGCGATCGCCCGCGCACTGGCCATGGAACCCACCCTCATGCTCTTCGACGAACCCACCTCCGCGCTCGACCCGGAACTCGTCGGCGAGGTCCTCGGCGTCATGCGCGACCTGGCCCGCAGCGGGATGACCATGGTCGTGGTCACCCATGAGATGGGCTTCGCCCGCGAAGTCGCCGACCGCGTCCTGTTCATGGACCAGGGCGCCGCCGTCGAGGCCGGCCCCCCGGACGAACTGTTCACCGCCCCGCGGCACGACCGCACGCGGGCCTTCCTGTCGACGGTGCTGTGATGAACCGACCCATCGACCTGCTGCTGCGCGGCGGCACCCTCATCGACGGCACCGGCGCCCCCGCCCGGGAGGCCGATATCGCGGTCACCGGCGGACGCGTCGCCGTGCTTTCCCCCGGCACCCCCGTCCGGGCGGCCGAGACCGTGGACGCGACCGGACAGGTCGTCACGCCCGGCTTCATCGACGTGCACACCCACTCCGACGCCCTCGCGGCGCCGCACGGCCCCGACGCCACCGCGCAGCCGGCGGACTCCATCGAGGACCTGCGCCTGGCCCCCCTGCTCCAGGGCGTCACCACCGAGATCTGCGGAAACTGCGGCACCAGCCTGTTCCCCTCGCTCCCGGAACGCCTGCCGGCCCTCGCCGACCATCTGCGGGTGACTTTCGGGCTCGGACCCGTCCAACCCGCAGCCGATTTCGACGCCTTCGCCGCGGCCCAGAACCCGGCCCTGCGCCGGACCCATATCGCCTCGCTCGTCGGCCACGGCACCCTGCGGGCCGGGGTGATGGGCTTCGCGGCCCGCCCGCCCCGGCCCGACGAACTGCGCGGTATGTGCGACCTGCTCGACCGGGCGCTGAGCCAGGGCGCGGCGGGCCTGTCCACCGGACTGATCTATCCGCCCGGCACCTACGCGGACACCGCCGAGATTGTCGCCCTGGCCAAGGTCGCCGCCCGCCACGGCAAGCCCTATGTGACCCATCTGCGCGACGAGATGTCACAGGTGGAAGCCGCCCTGGAAGAAGCCCTGGAGATCGCCGTGCGCTCCGGCGCCCCGCTCCAGGTCTCCCACCACAAGACCGCGGGCCGCCACGCCTGGGGCGCCACCCTGCGCACCCTGCCCCGGCTGGAGGCGGCACGGGCCGACGGCGTGGACGTCCTCTGCGACGTCTACCCCTACACCGCGGGCAGCACCGTCCTGCACGCCATGCTGCCGCCGTGGACGAGCGAGGGCGGCGTCGGCGAACTGCTGGCACGGCTGCGCCGGCCGGAGGCGCGGGACCGCATCCGGGCGGACATCGCGGCGGGCGTCGAGGGCTGGGAGAACACCGTCGGCAACGGCGGCTGGGACCTCATCGCGGTGGCCGCCGCCCGTACCCGCCCCGAGGCCGAGGGCCGGCGGATCGCCGCTCTCGCCGCCGAACGGGGCACCGACCCCGTCGACTACGTCTGCGATCTGCTGCTGGCCGAACAGGGCGAGGTGACCATCATCAGCCACTCGATGCGCGAGGACGACGTCCGCCGGGTGCTGGCCAGCCCGCTGTCGATGATCGGCTCGGACGGCGTCCCCAAACCCGGCCGGCCGCACCCCCGCTGGGCGGGCAGCTTCGCCCGGGTCCTCGGACACTACGGCCGGGACCGGCGACTGCTGTCGCTGGAGACCGCCGTGCACAAGATGAGTGGGCTGCCCGCCCGGCGGTTCGGGCTGACCGGACGCGGTGTGGTGCGCGACGGCGCCTGCGCCGATCTGGTCGTCCTCGACCCGGCGACGGTCACCGACACCGCGACCTTCGACCGCCCGCTGCTGGCACCCGAGGGCGTCGGCACCGTCGTCGTCGCCGGGCAACTGGCCGTGCGCGACGGCCGCCCGACCGCGGTACGGGCCGGAGAGGTGGTGCGGGTCCGATGAGCCTGGCCCAGGTGGCCGCGGCGGCCCGCCGCTCGGCCGCGCTGCCGCTGACCCTCGCCGTCGCCGCCATCGACGTCGACGGTGACGAGTGCGTCGGCGTCGACGACGGCACCGTACTGCCGGTCGCGTCCGCCGCGAAGCTGCTGCTGCTCGCGGAGGTGTCCCGGCGACTGGACACCGGCGAAGTCGGCGCCGGGCAGCGCGTCGAGATCCTCGACGCGGACCTCGCGGACGGCACCGGTCTGCTGCGCCGGCTGGGCCGGACCGGCTGGACGGTCGAGGACCTGGCCTGGCTGACCGCCTCGGTCAGCGACAACACCGCCACCAACGCGCTGCTCCGGCTCGTGGGACGCGAGGCCACCGGCGACCTGGCCGGGCAGCTCGGGCTCGCCCACCTCACCCTGCACGACCGCGTCCGCGACGTCCGGGGCCCGGACCTGCCGCCGGTCTTCGCCACCGGCACCGCACGGGACCTGGCACACCTGGTGGCCCACGCGGTACGCGGCACCCTGCACGCACCGCCGGCCTCGGCCCGCCTGCTGCGGTGGATGCGCGCCAACACCGACCACGGCCTGGTGCCCGCCCTGATCGGCCACGACCCCTACGCACCCGGCTTCCCCATACCGCTGCCCGACGGCCTGCTGGTGGCCAACAAGACCGGCACCGACACCGGGGTCCGCGCCGACGCGGGCGTCATCATCGGGGCGCGCCGCCTGGCGTACGCGGTGGTGGCGCACTGGGACACGGCCCTGGGCGCCAGTACGGAGCGGGCCGCCGTGCACGCCATCCGGGATGTCGGCCGGACCCTCGCGGCCTGCGCCCACCGCCGCGCCCCCGCATGACCGACGGCCGCCGCACGCGGATCCGCTCCGCGTGCGGCGGCCGTCCGGGCCCGGCGGCGGCCGGCTCACGGCCCGCGGCCCGGCCGCCGACTCCGCCCGGCGGCGCTCGCGCCGGTCAGGCCCACTGCATCTCCAGCAGCGACCGGATCTCCTCGGCCGCCGACCGCAGCTCCGCCAGGAATATCCGCAGCAGCGGATTGCGGTTCGTCTCCCGGGTGGCGACCCCTATCCGCCGGTGCAACTGGGGGTGGTCCAGACGGCAGACGTGCACCCCCGCGGTGTCGCCGAGCCCGAGGGCCGGGACCAGCGCGATCCCCATCCCCGCCCGTGCCAGGTTGACCGTGACCTGGTAGTGGTCGCTGCGGCAGCGCACCCGGGGACGGAAGCCCTCGGCCGCGCACGCGCGCTCCAGCACCGGCTCACCGGTGTGACCGCCGTGCGTACCGATCCAGCTCTCGCCCTCCAGCGCGGCCAGCCGCACCGCAGCACGCCGGCCGAGCCGGTGCCGCAGCGGCACCACCACCAACTGCGGTTCGTCGAAGAACATCTGCACCGCCACGGCCGCCTGCCGGCACCAGGGATCCAGCGGATGCTCGAAGACCACCGCGGCATCCAGCCGGCCCGCCTCCAGATCGGGTATCAGCTCGTGCGGCTGGCCCATGATCAGCTCCAGCTCGACCTGCGGCCGTTTCGCCGCGAAGCCCGACAGTGCCCGCGGCAGCAGCTCCAGACCCGCGGAGGCGAAGAAGCCGACCCGCAGCACCCCCGCCTCGCCCTCGGAGTGCGCCCGCAGATCGTCCTGTGCGACGGCCATCAGATCCGCGACGGCCTGCGCGTGCTCGGCCAGCCGCACGCCCGCGGCGGTCAGCCGCAGGCTCTGCGGCGCCCGCTCCACCAGCGCCACCCCGAGCTCCCGCTCCAGCCGCGCCAGTTGGTGCGAGATCGCCGACGGACTCAGATGCAGCGCCTGGGCCGCGGCCACGATGGTGCCCCGGCGGGCGATCTCCAGCAGGACGAGCAGACGGGCACTGTTCAGCATCGGGACAGGTTAGGGCGTGCCGTCACCGTGGCGCTCCGGTGTCCGCCCCGGCGGACCGGACCGGGCCGGGCGCCGCGAGCTCCGCCGGCCCGGCCACGTCCAGCCGCAGCAGATCCTCGTCGGTCTCGCGGCGCACCACGGTGCGGGCCCGGCCCTCGCGGACGAAGACCACGGCGGGGCGCGGCAGCTTGTTGTAGTTGGAGGCCATGGCGTACCCGTAGGCACCGGTGACCGGTGTGGCCAGCACGTCCGACACCCGCAGATCGGCGGGGAGCGCGGCATCGTCGACGATCACATCGCCGCTCTCGCAGTGCTTGCCGACCAGCCGCGCGCGCAGCGGCCGCGGTGCGCCGGGGCAGCGCGGCAGGAACACCTCGTAGCGGCTGCCGTACAGGGCGGGGCGCAGATTGTCGCTCATCCCGCCGTCGACGCTGACGTACGTCCGCACGCCCTCGATCCGCTTGATCGTCCCCACCCGGTAGAGGGTCAGGCCCGCCTGTGCCGCGATCGAACGGCCGGGTTCGACGGTCACCGCACCGTCCCAGCCCGCGCCGCGCACCGCCGCCCGCACCCCGGCCGCCCAGTCGGCGAACGACGGTGCGCGCTGCCCCGCCTCGTACGCGACCCCGAGCCCACCGCCGACGGTGAGCCGGCGGGCGCCCACCTCCGCCGCGAACCGTGCGACGGCCGCGGCACCCGCCGCGAGCTCCGCCGCGTCCAGCACCTGGGAGCCGACGTGCGCGTGGACGCCCTCCAGGATCATCGCCGGGGAGGCGGCCGCCCGCCGGACCGCGGCCGCGGCCACGCCGCCCGCGAGGCCGAAGCCGAACTTCGAGTCGTTGCCGCCGGTCCGGATCGCCTCGTGGGCACCGGCGGCGACCCCCGGCGCCACCCGCAGCTGGACCCGGGCCGGCGGCAGGCCCTCGGTGGCGTGCAGGCGCTCGATCCGGTCCATCTCGTCGAAGCTGTCGACCACCACGTACCGCACCCCGGCGGTGATCGCGGTGCGCAGCTCCGCCTCGTCCTTGTTGTTGCCGTGCAGCACGATCCGGTCTGCCGGCACCCCCGCGTGCCGGGCGACCCGCAGTTCGCCGCCGGAGGCGACGTCGAGCAGCAGCCCCTCCTCATGGGCGAGCCGGGCCATCGCCGTGCACAGGAACGCCTTGGACGCGTACGCGACACCGTCCGGGCCGAAGGCGGCGACCGCCTCCCGGCAGCGCTGCCGCAGATGCTCCTCGTCGTACACGAACAGCGGCGTCCCGAACCGCCGCGCCAGTTCGGTGAGCAGCACCCCGCCGACGGCCAGTCCTCCTGGCCGGGTCTCGGCGGTGCGGGGCAGCAGACCCGTTGCGATGACGGACGACACAGTTCCTCCCGTAAGCAGGCTCGCCGCCATCCTGCGGCCCGGGTGCGCGATGACGAAAGCGCATTCTTCCGGTGCTGAGCCCCATATTTTATGAGGCTCCCGCCGGTCGGCGAGGCGGCGGGCGGAAGCCTCCGAATGGCCCGCGGACCGTATCCCCGCCACCGCCACCGCCACCGCCACCGTCCCCGGAACCGTCGTGTGCTCGACGGGGTGCCGTTCGCCGACCGGCCGTCATCCGCCGGGGATCACCTCGACGGAGCCGATGTACTCCCGGGTCTCCGCGTCCGGGAGCCGGACGGACTGCGCCCAGAAGTAGATCGCCAGGCTGAAGGCGGCGATGAGCGCGATGTCCCACCACAGCGGAATGGCGTCGGTCGCCCCGCAGGACGCCGCCGAGGCCGGGCCCGTACTGCAGAATCCGCCCTGCCAGGAGAGCACGCCCATGCCCGCGAGATACACCGGCAGCCACTGCGCGGAGCGCCAGTCCATGTGCGGGGTGCGCGGGTTGAGCCCCAGCAGCGCCGAGCCGCCCAGCAGCAGATAGCCGAGCGCGATCGCCACGCCGAGCCGCCACAGGGTGTCCCAGCCCGCCCAGTAGATGATCAGGTTCGCCACGATGAAGGCCACGGGTGCCCAGAACATGCCGCCGGGCAGACGGTACGGGCGGGGCCGGTCCGGGTCCTGTCTGCGCAGGCACCCGAAGGCCAGCGGCGCCCCCGCGTACATCAGCACGCTCGCGGACGTGACGAAGCCGACCAGCTTCTGCCAGGTGGGGAACGGCAGGAACACGACGAGCCCGATGACGAAGGCGAAGAGCAGACCGGCCCAGGGGACCCCGCGCGCGGTGGTGCGCTCGAAGACCGCGGGCACATAGCCGTTACGGGACAGCCCGTACGAGACCCGTGAGGTGGCGGTGGTGTAGATCAGCCCCGTACCGGACGGCGAGACGACCGCGTCGATGTACACGAGAACGGCGAGCCATCCGAGGCCGACCGAGGTGGCGAGCCCGGCGAACGGGCCCGTCTTGCCGGGGAAGGTGAGACTGGCCCAGCCGTGCGCGAACGCGCTCTGTGGCAGGGCCGCGATGAAGACCACCTGGAGCGCCACATAGATGAGGACGCCGATGAGGATCGAGCCGATGACCGCGCGCGGGAGGTCCCTGGCCGGATTGCGGCTCTCGCCGGCCAGTTGGTCGGCCTGTTCGAAGCCGAGCAGCGCGAAGATGATGCCGCTGGTGCTGATGGCGGAGAGCACGCCCCTGGCGCCGAACGGGGCGAAGCCCTGGTAGCCGAAGTTGCCGCCGTGGAAGGCGGTCGCGGCGAGGCCGATGACGGTGACGAGCGGGACGGCCACCTTCCACCACGTCGCCACGCTGTTGGTGTGCGCGAGCCATCTGATGCCGAAGAAGTTGACGACGACGAAGAACGCCATGAAGGCGACGGCCAGGGCGTATCCACCGGCCGTCAGATGGTTCCTGCCGGTCTGCACCCAGGGGGCGTGGATGCTGAGGTAGTTCAGCGACGCCATGACCTCGATCGGCGCCACGGTGACCGCCTGCAACCAGGAGAACCAGCCGAAGGACGCACCGGCGGCGCTGCCGAACGCGTAGTGCGGGAAGCGCGCGGTGCCGCCCGCGACCGGGTACATGGCGCCCAGTTCGGCGTGGACGAAGGCCAGCACGATGATGGCGAGCGCCCCGATCCCCCAGGAGACGAGCGCCGCCGTGCCGGCCGCCTGCGCGGCGAGCAGCGCGCTGAACAGCCACCCGGACCCGATGATGGATCCCCCGGAGGCCCAGACGAGGCCGATCAGCCCGATGTCCCGTTTGAGCCCCGGATCCTCGGGCGCGGTGGCGGTGGGCATCTCCATGCGGCATGCACCCCTCGTTCCGGTGAGGATGAGGCACGGGGCGTCGGCGGCGCGTTCTCGGGACGGGACCGGACGCGGCTGAGCCGTGCCAGGATGCCCCATTATCGGGCGAATTACGCGAACGGAGCGGCAGGATCACACCGGCCTTCCGGCTATCGGGCGCCGATCACCGGAATGGCCGCGGGGGGCGGACCACCCCGGCACCACCGCATCCGCCGGATGGCCGAGCCGGACAGGAAGCCGCCCCCACCGCCGCGCCGTTGGCACGGACCACACGCCCGGCGGGCGTGTTCGCCGGGGCGCGTCGGTACGGGACCGGGCGCGTCGGCCGGGTGGACAAGCACGGGGCGGTAGCGGACCGCGGTGCGGCGCGGGGCCGCCCGGTGTCGTCCACCGGGCGGTCCCGCGGGTGCGCGGTGCGTCAGCAGTCCCGAACGGGGTCCGTCTCGCTGGAGATGGCCGTGTCCTTCATGAAGCCGAGCCGGCCGTTGTCCGCCACGGTCATGAGCCAGCGGGTCGGGTGAGGTCCGCCCACCCAGGCTTGGCCGTCCTCCTTGCAGTAGAACCAGCTCGGGTTGGAGTTCATGTACCCCACCACCGTGTCGGGGTCGGGGTAGGAGTGGTTGTTGCCGATGATGCCGTAGACCGGTGCCCCCGACACGTTGTTGCAGTACCACCTGTTGCTCTCGCCGGGCCAGCAGTTGCTCGCGGCCGCCGCCGACGGGGCGGTCGCGAAACCCAGCCCCACCGTGAGCGTGGCGGCGGCCAGAACCCCGCCGAGCGCCTTCCTCGTCCGCATACGTTCCCCCTTGTGTCCGGTCGGTTGAGATGAGCCGTGGAGACCCACATGCCGAGACGTATTCGGCGCGCATGCAGTTGCACCGACTGTCGGTCAGTTCCCTTGGGATGTTGGGGAGTTGGGGCTTGGTGCGCCGTACAAGTGCGGTCCGCGCCCGCCCTGGTGTCCCGATGGCCGGGCGCGGGCGGGTCCGGGGCGGTGATGCCGGTGCGAGGCGCGGGCCGACGGGGTCCACGCCCCCGCCACCGGCGTCAGGCGTAGCTCTGCGGATGGGTGGCTGTGGCGGAGCGCGGGGGCCAGGTCTGGGGGGCGAGGATGCCCAGGACGTAGGCGCGGGCGACGAGGGCGGGGCGGGTGGTGGCGCCCAGCAGGGCCCGCAGGCGGCTGAGGTGGTAGTCGACCGTCTGGCGGGAGAGCCGCAGCGAGGTGGCGATCTCGCCGTTGCTGCGACCGCCGGCGAGCAGCGACAGGATGCGGAGCTGGCTGGCGGTGAGCGGCGGTTGGGGCTCGTGGGCCAGCCCCTGGTGGGTGACGACCGCCCAGACGCTCGCCGCACGGGCCGAACTCCGGCCGACCGTCGTCAGATGCAGCCGGGCGCGGCGTTGCGCTCCCCGGGCGTCGACGAAGACCGCGGACGTCTGGACCCGCCTGCTGCGACGGGATATCAGGTCATGCCATCGGTGGTGCAGCCCGTCGAGCTCCGGCAGCGGGGCCAGCAGGGTGTCGGCCCGGCGGCCGACGAGGTCGGAGAGCCGGGTCTGGAGCAGTTCGGCGGCGGCCGTGCTCGCCTGCTGTATCCGGCCGCCCGCCGAGAGCAGCGCACAGGGCAGTCCGCTGTGGTCGCGCAGCGCGCGCAGGCTCTCCTCGGCCTCCCGGCGCTGGTTCACCGCCCGGGTGCAGTCGGTGATGTCCACGTAGATGCCCGCCACATGGGTCTGCGCGCCCTCCCGGAAGGGGAACCGGTGGCCCGCGGCCTGCCCGCTGCCGCCGTCGTCGCGTTGGTACGTGAAGGTGTGCCGCAGGGGTTTGCCGCGGGTGAGGACGTCCTGGTCCAGGGCGAGGAACTGGGCCGCGGCGGCGGGGGAGTGGAGTTCGTGCACCGTCTTGCCGATGACGTTCTCCGGCGTCGTGCCGTAGCGGTGGGCGTAGGCGTGGTTCGCCCAGAGATAGCGGCCGTCATGGTCCCGGATGAAGGCCGGGGCGGGGACGAAGTCCGCGAACGCCCCGTCACGGCGGGCGGCGGTGGTGCCCGCGCCCGCCACCGCGGCCACACCGCGGGTCCGGCCGTCGGCCGGGGCGTCGCCGAGGGGCCAGCTCACGTCGAAGACCCGCCCCTCGAACCGCACCTGCCAGTGGCGGGTTCCGGGGGAGCGCCAGGGTGCGGCGATGTCCTGCCGCAGGGTGTCGAGGAACCGCCGCGCGGTGCGGATGTCGTCGCCGAAGGCGCCACCGCCGCTCTCGACGGTGCGCAGCTGCCCGTCGGCCTCCCACCAGAGCACGGGGAGCTGCGCGAGCAGCGAGCGGAGACTGGTCTTGTCCACGACGGCCTCTCTGTCATGAAAGATTCAACCGGTTTGCCCGGGGTGACATCGGTATGCGTATCCCCGGCGGTCGTCGGGCATGCCCGGTTTTCGGCCGACCTGGCCTACGCAGGTCTGCGACGCAACGGTCACATCCGCCATACGTCATCACAAAACCTTCACAGCACTTCAACGGCTCCTGCAACTAAGGCATTTGCCTGACCGCGCACCGCCGGAAGCGGAGTGTGCGGCGGCGCCCGGCTGGTTGGCTGGAGCAGAGGGATCGCGGGCGGTATGTCCGCCTGGTCCCGCCGTTTCCCCCGCCCGTTTCCGCACGTTCGAGGAGTCGGATTTCTGTGAGCACGGTGCTGTTCGTCCATGCCAAGGGTGGCCCGCCGCCGGGGTACGCGCTGTCCCGGGTCGCCGCGAAGGCGGTCGTGCACGTGCTGGCGCTCAGCGCGCTGCCGCCCACCGCCGCCGCCGAGCGCCTGTGCGCCTCGGTCGTGGCCCCCGCCGAGCCCGAGCGGCACGACCTGGTGTCGCTGATCGTCGACCACGCCCAGGAGGTGGGCGCGGACGCGGTCGTCACCTTCTCCGAGTACGCCGTCGTCGCCGTCGCACAAGCCTGCGCGAAACTGGGCCTGCCCGGCGCCGGCGACTCCTGCACGCTCGCCCGCGACAAGCGGCTGATGCGGCGCACCTGGCAGGAACGGGGCATCTCCCAGCCCCGGTTCCGCCCCGTCGCCACCGAGCGGGAGCTGCACCGGGCGGCCGCCGCGCTGACCTTCCCGCTGCTGCTCAAGGCGGCCTGGAGCGCGGGCTCCACGGCGCACCGGATCATCAGGTCCGCGGCGGAGATACCGGCGGCCTGGTCCCGGGCCCGGGACGTCATGGCCGAATCCGCGCAACTGGGCTACGCCGAACTCCATGTGGCCGGTGCCGGCGCCGACTTCCTCGTCGAGGAGATCGTGCGGGGCTCGGCCGCGGACTGGTTCGACGAGCCGGGGTGGGGCGACTACGTGAGCGTGGAAGGCGTGGTGGCCGACGGCCACTTCCATCCCGTCTGCCTCAGCGGGCGGATGCCCACGGTCGAGCCGTTCACCGAGCGCGCCGGGATCACCCCCGCCGCGCTGCCGCCCGCCGCCCAGGACCGCGTCGTCGCCCTGGCCCGCGACGCCGTGGACGCGCTGGGCCTGGAGAACTGCGGGACGCACACCGAGATCAAGCTCGGGGCCGGCGGCCGCATGTGGGTGATCGAGACCGCCGCCCGATTCGGCGGCGCGATGACCGTCCCGCAGACCGAGGAGGTCTTCGGTATCGACCTCATCGGCCTGCTCACCGACCACCTCCTGGGACGCCCGGTCACCTGGCCGGCGCAGGTGCGCACCCCGAACGAGGCGCGCGGCGCGGCCGGTTCGCTCGTCGTGCTGGCCGTCGACGGCGCGGGCGACGCCTGGCCCGGCCGGCGGATCTGGGACTTCCCGACCGTGGCGGACGCCGTCCCGGTCAGCGACGGCAGTCGGCTCTCCGTGGTGGCCGAGAGCTCACTGCCCGACGGCACCGTGGTGCCGGTCTACGACCCGGCCGCGGGCGCCAACACCATGGCGGCGCTCTGCCTGCTCTCCGCCGCCGACCCGCGGACCGTCCTCACCGACTTCCGCACCCTGGTGGACGCCCTGCCGCACGTCCTGCCGACGGCTCCGGCCGGGACCGGGGGTGCCCGGATATGACCACCGCCGCCCTCCCCGTCGGCGCGCCCGGCCCCGTCACCGACCGCACGGCCGTCGGCGGACGCCTGTCACTGCCGCTCTTCCACACCCTCTCCGGCGTCCTGGCCGGCCACCCGTACCTGAAGGTCGTCGTGGACCGCGCCGAGCGCACCTGGCATCTGCTCGACACGGCCGTCCACCCCTTCCACGTCGACTACGTCGCCACCCGCGTCCTCGGTATGGACCTGGCGGCGCTGGACGCCTGCCTGGACGACTTCAACGCCTCGGTGTACACGGCCCCGGAGCGCCGCTTCCTGCTGGGCGTCCTTTCGCTGCACACCCACACCCACACCCACACCCACACCCACACCCACACCCACACCGAAGCCGGGGAACGCCCCTTCCTCGTCCTGGAGACGACCGAGGCCGACACCATGTCCGGCGCCCTTCTCGACGAGTTCTACGGCTTCGTCCGCCACCGGGTCGACGACACACTGCCGCTGCTGCTGAAACCGGCGAACCACGGCCAGGAGCAGGAACTCACCGCGATCGGCGACGACCGGGTGCCGCGGATCCTCGCCCACGAACTCTTCGGCAACCGGACCAGGACACCGCTCAACCCCGGCGAGGCCACCGGCCGGCTGCGCCACTTCCGGACCGCCGGGGAGTACGCGGCGGCCGCCGCCGGACTCGGCCGGGCGGACATCGTGGCCATGGCCTGTCTGCCGGATGACGTACCGCGGGTCGCCGGGTTCCTCCACACCGAGCCCAGCACCCCGCTCTCCCACACCAATGTCCTCGCCGCCGGCTGGGGCATCCCCAACGCGATCGTCCGCGACCTGGACCGGATCATCGAACGGGACGGCCTGAACGGCGCCTGGGTCCGCTACCGGGTGGGCGACGACGAGATCACCCTCGTACCGCTGGCCGGGGCCCCGGCCCCGCGAGCGGCGGACCGGCCCCGGCCGCGGATCCGGCTGGCGCCGCCGCGGCTCGCCGACGCGCCCGCGCTCCCCCTGCACCTGCTGCGCCGCACCGACCGGGACCGCTACGGCACCAAGGCCGCCCAGCTCGGCGAGCTCCACCACGTCCTGGAGCGCCGTACCGCCGATCTCACCGCCTACTACGGCCGGCCGCGGCCGCCCCGCCGGGACCTGTACGGCCACCTCGCGTCCCGCCTCGGCCTGCCGGGCGCGCACCCCGGCGACGGCACCGGGCACGCCACCGGCGAACTCCGGCGGGCGGCGGCCGAGTTCGCCGCCCGTACCGTCACGGCCCCCGAAGGGATCGCCCTGCCGTTCGCCCTGCAACACCGCTTCCTCATCTCCTCCCCGGCGCTGCGGCAGGCCGTCCGCCGGCTCAAGGACGCCCTCGCCACCCCCGCACCGCAGGCGCTGGACCCGCTCTGCCGGCAGTTGCAACACCTCATCCGCCACACCCCGGTGCCCGACGGGATCGTCCGGCGGATCACCGGGGTACTCCCGCCCGGTCTCACCGGCCCCCACCGCCTGGTGGTGCGTTCCTCCGCCAACGCCGAGGACCTGCCCGGCTTCTCCGCGGCCGGGGTCTACGCCTCGGTCACCGCCGTCCACGGCACCGGCGAACTCCTCGACGCGGTACGCCAGGTATGGGCCTCCCTGTTCTCGCCGCGCGGCGTGCTCCTGCGCCACCAGGCCGGTATCGCCCCGGACGACACCTATATGGGGGTGATCATCCAGCGGTACGTCCCCGCGGAACTCGGCGGCGTCCTGGTCACCTGCGACCCGACGAGGCGCGCGGACTTCCGCAACGTCTACCTCAACTGCTCCGCGGGCTCACCCGAGCGGATCGTCGACGGAACGGTGCTGCCGCTGCAATACCTCTACAACACCGTCGAGGGCGGCGGCCGTACGGTCTCCCTCGGCTCGGCCGGTACGGACCTGCCGGCCGGGACGCGCCGCCGGCTGGCCGACCTGGCCCTCACCGGCAGGTTGTTGCAGTCCCACTTCGGGGATGCGGCCGGGGACGGACCGCTGGACATCGAGTGGCTGATGACCGGCCAGGGGGCGTTCCGCCTGGTCCAGATCCGCCCCTACGCGCGGTGACCGGCCGGCCGCCCGGCCCGCGGCGCGCCTCGCGGCGGCGGGGCGCGGGCCCGCCGCCGTCCCCGCGGGCCCGCCGGATCATCCGCCTGAACAACGGCTTCCAGCTGCTGTTCAACCTGCTGTGGTGGATGCCGGTGTTCTACGCCTACCAGCGGGAGGCGGGGCTCTCCGACGGGCAGATTTTCGGGATCCAGAGCATCTACTACGTCGCGTTCTGCCTGTTCGAGATCCCGACCGGGATCGTCGCCGACCGCATCGGCACCCGCAACTGCCTGCGGGCCGGCGCGGTCGTGATGACCGCGGCGAACCTCGCACCGGTCGTCAGCCCCGGCTACGCGGGCTTCCTTGTCCACTTCCTGGCCATCGCCGCCGGCCGTTCCCTGACCTCGGGCGCCGCCAGCGCCTACCTCTACGACGGTCTGCGGGCCGAGGGCGCGGGGGAGCACTACCTGAAGGCCGAGGGCACCGCCCGCGCCCTCGGTCTGGCCGCGAAGGTGCTGTGCTGGCCGCTGGTCGGCCCGCTGATGGCGCTCGCCCACGCGGCGCCGTACGTGCTGAGCGCCGCGAGTGCGGCGGGCTCCCTCGTCTGCGCCGTCGCGCTGCCCCGGCTCGCGGGTCCCGGGCGCGGCCTACCGGCGGCCGGGGCACCCGACGGCCGGAAGGAGAGACGGAGTTACGGGGCCTTCCTGCGCGACGCCGGGGCCGCGCTGCGGTGCGTACGGGCCAGCCCCTGGCTCGCCCTGGTCATGGTGCAGGGGGTGGCCGTGTTCACGCTCTCCCGGATCTGCCAGGTGAACCTCTTCCAGCCCATCCTGCTCGACCACGGCATCGCCGAGACCTCGCACGGCGGGGTGCTGGCGGCCATGACGGTGGCGGAGGCGGTGGCCTCGGCGCGCCCCCAGTGGCTCGGGCGGCGGCTGTCGCCGGTGGCCTGGGTGTCCCTGCTCAGCCTCGCGCTGGCGGGCACCCTGGCCGGGATCACCGTCGGCGGGCCCTGGGCCGTGATCGCGCTGCTCTGCGTGTTCGCCGCGGGCACCGGCTTCGCCTATCCCGTCCAGCGCAAGCTGGTGAACGACGTGATTCCGGCGGACGCCCCGCGCGCCACGCTGCTGTCCGTCGAGAGCATCGTGGACCGGGGGGTGTGCGCGCTGGCGGCGGTGGCCGTCGGCGCCTATCTGTCCGCGGGCCGGCTGGACGCGCTGCTCTGGCACAGCGCGGCGCTGACCGGTGTGCTGCTGGCCGTCCTCCAACTGGTCCTGTGGCGCGGCGTGGTGCGCCGGGACGGGGCGCGTACCCGGGCGGACGCGGCACCCGGGCCGACGGCGGTGACGACGGCCCGTGCGGGACGGGCAGTGGCCCGTGAGCCGGCCGGCTGACCGTCCGTCGACGCCCCCGCGTGGACCTCTGGTGCGTTCCGGTGACCCTCCGGCGCCGCCCGGTGGGTCGTCGGTCGGGGTGCCGCATTCGACCTATCGTCACTTATGCGGAAAATGTCCGCATCCCGCTCCGAGTTGAGTGAAGGTGGAAGAATGCTCCGTTCGATCTCCCGTGGGCTCGCCGTCGCCGGTCTGACCGTGGCCCTCGTCGTCCCGATGACCGGCGCCGCGATCGCGGCCCCGAGCAACTCCCGGACCGTCATGTGCGCCACCCACGACGGCTGTTCCGGCAGGCACGACGACCGGCGCGACCGGGGGGACCGGCGCGACCGGGGTGACCGGGACGACCGGCGGGACCGGGGTGACCGGGGTGACCGTTGGGGTCGGGGCGACCGAGGCGACCGGTGGGGCCGGGGTGATGGCTGCCGGTGCGAGGGGCGTGACGGTTTCGGATTCGGCCGCCGCGACGGCTTCGAGTTCGGCCGCCGTGACGGCCTCGGCTTCGACAGGGGCCTCGCCGGTCTCGGCCTGCTCGACATTCTCTAGTCCGCCCGGACCCGGTCGGTCCGCCCGGCCCCTGGTTCGTTCGGAACCCGGCCCCGTCCCGCCCTCGTGGCGCGGCGGCCGGGTTCCGTCCGGCACGGTGGTGACGGACGGCGAATGAGCAATGCGACCGATCGGCGAACGCGACGGGCCCGCGCCCCCCGGCGGTTCCGTATCGGCTCACTGGGCCCACGGCGGCGGGAACGTCGCGTCACCGACGGTGGCCCGCATACCGGCCGAGGTCACCGCGGTCAGCGTGGCCGGGGTCGTTGCGCAGGCGTTGCGGATCCGGAGCGTGTGGTGGGCCGGGACGATGACGGCGTCGCCGCTCGCCGTGCTGATCTCCTGGTCCGCGACGGTGGCCGACACCTTGCCCGACACCACGACGAACACCTCCTCGCGGTCCATAGAGTGGACCTCGCCGGCCGACCCCGGTGCGATCTCCAGCGCCCAGACCGCCAGCTCCGAGCTGCCACGGGACGGTACGGCCAGCGGGCGGAAGGTGAAGCCGTCGCGGGCGAAAACCGGGGCATCGGCGAGGGTCGACAGGGGCATGGGTTCCTCCGAAAGTAGTCAACTGAACTGACTTGTTTGACGGTATGTCCCGGGGTGGAGAAGGTCAACCTGGTTGACTATGATGGGCGGGCACCCCGCAGCCGCTTCCGAGGGACGCCATGGACGAGAACGCCGGCCCGGCCACCGCCTCCGGGGGCCGCCGCCCCGGTGAGGTACCCCTGTTGCTCGCCACGGTCTTCCGTGACATGAGCGACCATCTGCACACCCGGCTGGCCGAACTCGGGCGCGAACCGCTGCGGCCGGCGCACGGCTACGCCTTCCGCTACCTCGCGGACCATCCGCACGCCACGACGGTCGGCCTCGCCGCCCACCTGGGGGTGACCAAGCAGTCCGCCTCCAAGACCGTCGGCGAACTGGCCGACTGGGGCTACCTCCGGCGCCGGCCCCACCCCACCGACCGGCGCGCCCAGATCCTCCGGCTCACCGACCGCGGACAGGAGTACGTCCGGCTGGCCGACACCCTGTGGGCGGAGGCGGAACAGCAGTGGGCCGACCTCATCGGCGCCGACCGCCTCACCGCCGTCCACGACGCGCTGCGCGCCTACGTCGACCACCTGCCGGACGGCCGGCGGACCGGGCTCCGGCCGGTCTGGTGAACGGCGGGCGCCGGGGGCGGCTCAGCCGCCTTCGCCGTCCGCGCGCGGGCCCGCACCCGGGGCGTCCGGCCGGCCCCCGTGGGCGGGGTTCAGGGCCCGGTCCAGCGCGGCGATCTCGGGGTGGTGGAGGTCGAAGGCCGGGCATTCGGAGCGGATCCGCGGCAGGGTACGGAAGTTGTGCCGGGGCGGCGGGCAGGAGGTGGCCCACTCCAGCGAACGGCCGTAGCCCCAGGGGTCCTCGGCCTCGGTCCGCGGCGCATGCCGTGCGGTGTGCCAGATGTTGTAGAGGAACGGCAGGGTGGAGAGCCCCAGCAGGAACGCGCCGATGGAGGAGACGGTGTTCAGCGCCGTGAAGCCGTCGGCCGCCAGATAGTCGGCGTAGCGGCGGGGCATGCCCTCGACGCCGAGCCAGTGCTGAACGAGGAAGGTGGTGTGGAAACCGATGAAGAGCGTCCAGAAATGGATGCGCCCGAGGCGTTCGTCCAGCATTCTTCCGGTGAACTTGGGCCACCAGAAATAGAATCCGCCGAACATCGCGAACACCACCGTGCCGAAGACGACATAGTGGAAATGGGCGACCACGAAATAGGTGTCGCTGACGTGGAAATCCAACGGCGGGGAGGCCAGCACCACCCCGGTCAGGCCGCCGAAGAGGAACGTCACCAGAAAGCCCACGCTCCACAGCATCGGCGTCTCGAACGACAGCGACCCCCGCCACATCGTGCCGATCCAGTTGAAGAACTTCACGCCGGTGGGCACGGCGATGAGGAACGACATGATGGAGAAGAACGGCAGCAGCACGGCGCCGGTGACGAACATATGGTGCGCCCACACCACGATCGACAGCCCGGTGATGCTGATCGTGGCACCGATCAGCCCGATGTAGCCGAAGACCGGTTTGCGGCTGAAGACCGGAATGATCTCCGAGATGATGCCGAAGAACGGCAGCGCGATGATGTAGACCTCGGGATGCCCGAAGAACCAGAAGAGGTGCTGCCACAGCAACGCGCCGCCGTTGGCCGGGTCATAGACGTGCGCACCGAATTTCCGGTCCGCCTCCAGCGCGAACAGGGCGGCCGCCAGCACCGGAAAGGCCATCAGTACGAGCACGCTGGTGAGCAGGACGTTCCAGGTGAAGATCGGCATCCGGAACATCGTCATCCCGGGCGCGCGCAGGCAGATGATGGTGGCGATGAAATTGACCGCGCCCAGGATCGTGCCGAATCCCGCGAAAGCCAGGCCCATGATCCACATATCGCCGCCCAGTCCGGGGCTGCGCACCCCGTCCGACAGCGGGGTATAGGCGAACCAGCCGAAGGAGGCGGCGCCGTCCGGCGTGAGAAAGGCCCCCACGGCGATGAGCGCGCCGAAGAGATAGAGCCAGTAGGCGAACATGTTCAGCCGCGGGAAGGCGACATCGGGAGAACCGATCTGCAACGGCATGATCCAGTTGGTGAATCCCGCGAACAGCGGCGTCGCGAAGAACAGCATCATGATCGTGCCGTGCATCGTGAACGCCTGGTTGTACTGCTCGCTGGAGAGGATCTGCATTCCGGGGCGCGCCAGTTCGGCCCGCATGAACAGCGCCAGCAGACCGCCGAGGAGGAAGAACCCGAACGACGTGACCATGTAGAGGGTGCCGATCCGCTTGTGGTCCGTGGTGGTCAGCCACTCCACCACGGCGGCACCGTGCGCGCGACGCCGCCTGCCGGGTGCCGTTCGCGGCGCTGTCCCTACCGGCATGTCCCACCCCTTTCGGCCCCGGCGGCGAGACCCCGATGGCGTCGCCCGACCGGTTCGCCACGTCCGGGCGGGAAGGGGCCTCCTGCCCGATGGACCTGACGGAGCCGACGCTGTCGGCTTCGAGACGTTGATAGCGCGAAGAACCAGGCCGGGAGAGGGTTGACCCCATGGTGGGCGTGGCGGGCGCCCCGCCCCACCAGCGGCCGCGGTGGCCGAGGGCGGGACGGCGTGAACTCCCGCCGCCGTCAGCCGAGTCGGGTGAGATCGGGGCGCAACCGGTGCCAGACGGGGTGGCGCAACCGCCCGGCGGGCGTCCAGCCGGAGTGGGTGACCTCCGCGACCAGCCGGGCTTCGACCCAGTGGGCGCCGGGCACGTCGACGGGGCCGGCGAAGGGGGAGCGGCCGGCCGGGATCACGCTCAGGTAGCGCACCAGCTCGCGCCGCTCCCGGCCGGACAGCCCCGAGCCCACGGCGCCCGCGTACCGCAGTCCCGCCGGCTCCGCGACACCGACCAGCACCGCACCGGGCAGACCGGCGAGGCCGCCGCGGCCCTCCGTCCAGCCGCCGATGACCACATCCAGGGTCCGTACATGCTTCGTCTTGCGCCATTCGGGCGACCGGACGCCCGGGACGTAGCGGGAGGTGAGCTTCTTCGCCACGACGCCCTCGAACCCGCCGCGCAGGGTGGCCTCCCACGCCTGCTGCCCGTGGCCCTCGGCGTACGCGGGCACCGACCAGTTCGGGCCGCCCAGACCCAGGGCGGCCAGTGCGGACCGGCGCTCGTGGTACGGGGCGTCCAGCAACGGGCGGCCCAGGTACATGAGGTCGAAGAGCACGAGGTGGGCCGGGTGCGCCAGGGCCAGCCGGGCGGCCCGCCGCGGGTTCACCACGCCCATCCGGCGCTGCAACAGCCCGAAGTCGGGGTGCCCCCGGGCGTCCAGGACCACGACCTCACCGTCCAGCACCGCGGGCCGGCCGCGCAGCTGCTCGCCCAGGGCGCCGAGCTCGGGGTATGTCGCGGTCGCGTCGCCGCCCGCCCGGGTGACGAGCCGCACCGTTCCGTCGCCCGGCGTGCCGACGACGCAGCGCGCCCCGTCCCATTTGGTCTCGAACGCCCACGCCGCGTCCTCGCCCCCGCCGGGCAGCGGACCCGGAGTGGCCAGCATCGGCCGGATCTCGGGGTACGGAGCGGATCCACGCCCGTCGCTCGGGGCCATGTCCCGATGATCCAGGGAGGCGGGGCCGCGCGCAGATCGGCCCGCGCGGTCCTCGGCCGCCGCGCTCCACTCCGTCATGACCGGTCGCGCCCGGTGCGCCCCGGGCCGCAGCGGCGTCACAGGACAGCGGCGCCGAGCTGTGTGACCCTGTCACATACCTGGAGTGTTGGCGAAGGGTGTGGTGTTCATGACCTCCGAGAGCCAGCTTGACGACAGGGGCGCCACCACCACGGAGGTGCTCATCGTCGGTGCCGGACCGACCGGGCTCACCCTCGCCTGTGATCTGGCCCGGCGCGGTGTCCGGTGCCGGCTGATCGAACAGTCCGACCGGCTCTTCCCCGGTTCGCGTGGCAAGGGTCTCCAGCCGCGCACCCAGGAGGTCTTCGACGATCTCGGCGTGAGCGACGCGATACGTGCCGCCGGCGCCCCCTTCCCGCCGATGATGAGCTGGGAGAACGGCGAACGCCGCGGGGCGTGGCACCTGATCGGACAGGCACCCGGCAGCCCGCTTTCCCGCTACCCGAGCGTGTGGATGATCCCGCAGTGGCGCACCCAGCAGATACTCCACGAACGGCTGCGACAGCTGGGCGGCGACGTGGAGTTCGACACCTCACTGCTCGATCTGCGGCAGACCGCGGAAGACGTCACGGCCGAACTCGCGCACCGGGACGGGACGCTCCGCACCGTCACGGCCCGCTACCTCGTCGCCGCCGACGGCGGCCGCAGCGCGGTACGGCACGCACTGGGGATCGCGATGGTCGGCAAGGACAGCGGCCTGCGCCCCGCGCTGGTCGCCGATGTCCGCATCGACGGCCTGGACCGCGAGAACTGGCATGTCTGGCCCAAGGCCCCCGGCGGCTCGATGCTGTTGTGCCCGCTCCCCGGCACCGACGACTTCCAGTTCTCCGCGCAGTTCGAAACGGACGACTCGGACACCTCCCGCGATGTGCGCGGCATCATCGCGACCCGCAGCCATCTGCTCGCCGGAGCGGTGACGGACGTACGGTGCGCCTCGTACTACCAGCCGCACGCGGCCCTCGCCCCCCGGTTCCGGTGCGGCCGGGTCTTCCTCGCGGGCGACGCCGCGCACGTCCACCCCCCGGGCGGCGGACAGGGACTGAACACCAGCGTCCAGGACGCGTACAACCTGGGCTGGAAACTGGGCCAGGTGCTGCGCCACGACGCGCGGCCCCGGCTGCTCGACAGCTACCAGGCGGAGCGGCTGCCGGTGGCCGCCGAGGTGCTGGAGCTGAGCACCCGGCTCTACCGCGTCGGCCGCAAACCGGAGGTGGGCAGCGCCGGCGAGGCCGCCCGACGCGGCAGGGCCACCAACCAGTTGGGCGTCGGCTACCGGCAGAGCCCCATGACGGCCGAGGCCCGCGACCGTCTGCCCGAGGGCGCCCTCCGGGCCGGCGACCGCGCCCCCGACGTCGCACTCCCCGGGGCGGCCGGCCATCCGCGGCGGCTCTTCGACGTCTTCCGGGGTCCGCAGTTCACGCTGCTGGCCATCGGCGTCAAACCGCCGTCCGTCTCCGCGCGCGTGCGCACCCACTCGGTGCACGACGACGCCGTGGCGGAGATCTACGGGGAGGGGCTGTTCCTGGTGCGCCCGGACGGTTACGTCGGCCTGGCCACCCACGACCCGGCGGATGTCCGCCCCTACCTGACGGCCGTCGGACTCGGCTGACCGGCGCCGCCCGCACCCCCGTTCCTGCGAACGACCCGCATCGCGGGGAAGCCGGGGATGGATCGGCAATCATGTGGACAACTCACGCTCCGTGCGCAGCGAAGCCGTCCGCGGAGCGGGCCGGGGGACGGGTGATCGGTCCTTACAGTGTGGGCGGGGCCCGGGTGCCATGCGCCGGGCACCCGCTTCCTCGCCGCCGATCACCGCATCCGAAGGAGCCGTCACGATGCCCGACGCAGAAGGACACCCCGAGCCCCAGGAGATGGAGCTGCGCACCGTCCTGCACGCCCTGTCCGACCGCCGGCGCTACGAGGTGGTCTCCCGGCTCACCCGGGAACCGGAGGGCGCCGAACGGCACTGCACGTCCTTCGGCCTGCCGGTCTCCAAGTCGACGCGCAGCCACCACTTCCGTGTCCTGCGGGAAGCCGGGCTCATCCGGCAGACCGACCGGGGCAACAGCCGGATGGCCACGCTCCGCACGACGGACCTCGAAGCCCGCTTCCCCGGACTGATCGACCTCATCAGGAACAACCCCGCGGAACTGCCCGGCCTGGTCTGAGGCCCGCCGGTACACCGCGACGGGACGCCCGTACGGCCCGGCCCGCGCCGCCGCCCCGGGCGGCCCAACGGTCCCAAGTCGCGCCATTTACCGGCTGGTTCAGGCCATAGCGGACCCGGCTTGTTCGGGTCCCAGGCCGCGGAGCGGTCCGTCCGGGCATCGGCGGCGCTCACCACCGGCTGCCGTCCGCGGTCCGGGGGCGGGCGCCGCCGGGCGGTTCCGCACGGCCGGTGCGCACACCGGCGGCGCGGCGGCCGGGCGGGTGCGCTCAGGAGTCCTGGGCCAGACCCTCCCAGTGGTCGGCCAGGGAGGTCAGCAGCCGCATGAGGTCGTCGCGCCGCCCCGGTTCGTACGGAGTGAGCAGCCGTTCGTCCAGCTGGCGCGCCCGGTCGCGGGCGGCGTGCAGCACCCGCTCGCCCTCCTCGGTCAGATACAGCAGCTTGCGGCGCCCGTCGGCGGCGGCGGTGCGGCGCACTATCAGCCCGCGGTTCTCCAGCCGCCGGGCCACGTCCGCCATCGTGGACGTGTCCAGCGCCACCGCCGACGCCATCGACCGCTGATCGTGGCCCGGCGTCGCGTCCACGGCCGTCAGCACCGCGTACTGCGGACCGGTCAGGGTCGTGTCGACCGCGCGCACCCATATCGCGAGATACGCCTGGTAGAGACGGCGCACCTGGTAGCCGGGGGCGGCGGTCAGGGCGGGCGGTATCGCGGGACCGGACTCAAGGCAAGCCGGGGAAGCGGGGGAAACAGGCGTCCCGACGGCACCGGGGGAAGCGGGAGAAACAGGCGTCCCCACGGAACCGGGGGACTCGGGGGAAGCAAGGGATCCCGAGGAACCACGTGAACCGGAGGAACCAAGGGAACCAAAAGAATCGGTCTCATCAGCCATGGGGCAACTCAATCACGGTGATCCGGCGTCAGGGCGGGCCTGTCCGGTCATGGCCAAGGGGCACCTCGGCGGCGGAAAACGGTCCGCGGCGCGGCCGGGGAAGCGGTCCACGACAGGGCGCACCATGGCGCCGGATCCGGTGCGCGCGGCGGCGCGGCCGGTGGCCGCCCCGCAACGGCTCGCGTTCACCCCCGCCCCACCGCCTTGAGCTGCCGCGCCTGACAGGCGAGCCGGCCCAGCAGCCAGCCCTCGAACACGCCGAAGGCGAACGCCGCGGCCACCGGGCCGTACCGGGCGAGGGCCGGCCCGGCGAGCAGCGACAGCCCGTCGAGGGCGGGGGCGGGTGCGGTGGCGGCGGGGGGCGCGACCGCCGCCGGACGGGCCGCCGCCGTGGGTGCGTCGGCGGGTCCCTCGGCGGGTGTCTCCGCGGTGCGTTCACCATCCAGCAGGCCGCCGAGATTCCGGGCGAACTGCTGGAGGATCCGCGTCGAGACGGTGCCGATGGCGCCCTTGCCGAACTGGGCGAGCTTTCCGCGGATCACCAGGTCCGTGGAGAGCTCCAGCCGGGCACCCTCCGGCGCCTCGGCCACCGTCAGCGTCACCTCCGCCTCCGCGTCGCCGCTGCCGTGCGTATCGGCGCCGCGGGCCTGTACCCGCAGCCGCCGCTGCCCGGCGTCGGCCTCCAGGAACCGGACGGTGCCCGCGTACGCGGCGGTGACCGGCCCGACCCGGACCTTCACCCTGCCCTGCCAGCAGTCGCCGTCCCGCCCGTCGAGCACCGCGCCCGGCATACAGGACGCCACCCGCTCCACATCGTTCAACAGGGCGAACACCTCGTCCGGTGCGGCGGGCACCGGGACCGTGTTGCTGAGCCGCATCACTTCTCCTCTCCCTCGCGCCGGGCGGCGGCGCAACTGTCGATCGCCTCGACGATGGACTGATAGCCGGTGCACCGGCAGAGATTGGCCGCCACCACCTCGCGGATCTCCGCCTTGGTCGCCTGCGGCCGCTCGGCGAGGAAGCCCTCGGCGAGCATCAGGAAGCCGGGGGTGCAGAAACCGCACTGCAATCCGTGATGGGAGCGGAACGCCCGTTGCAGATCGCTCAGTTCACTTCCGTCGGCGCCGTCCGACAGTGATTCGACGGTGCGGATCGCGGCCCCTTCCGCCTGCGCCGCGAACATCAGACAGGCCCGTACCGGCCGCCCGTCGAGCAGCACCGTGCAGGCACCGCAGACGCCGTGCTCGCAGCCGACATGGGTACCGGTCAGCCGCAGTTCGTGGCGGAGGATGTCCACCAGCGTGCGGCGAGGCTCCGTGATCACCTCGTACTCCTCGCCGTTCACTTCGAGCGTGATCAGTTGCAGTTCCCGGCCGATCACGGGGGAAGAATCGACGGGAAGTGAGTCCGCACCCGTGTCGCTGTCCGTGCCGGCGTCGGTGTCGGTGTCGGTCATGAAGGGGCTCCTGGGGACGCGGTGTGTTCCTGGCCGGGGGTCATGCGGCGGGCTCCGGGAGTCCGCGCAGTGCGCGGTGCACCGTCTCGGGGGTGAGAGGGGTGCGGTCGAGTTCGACGCCGGTGGCGCGCAGGGCGTCGTTGACGGCGTTCAGCACGGCGGCGGGCGCGCCGATCGTGCCGCCCTCGCCCGCGCCCTTGGCCCCGGTCGCGGAGAAGGCGCACGGCGTCTCCAGGTGGTGGATCGTCACCTCCGGGATCTCGTGGGCGGTGGGCACCTTGTAGTCCAGGAAGCTGGTCGCCGACGGTTCGCCCTGGGCGTCGTACGTCACCTGCTCGAAGAGCGCGCCCGCGATGCCCTGGGCGATACCGCCCCGGCACTGGCCCTCCACCACCTGCGGATTGATCGCCACACCGCAGTCCTCGACACAGACGTAGCGCAGGATCTCCACCCGGCCGGTGCCCTCGTCCAGTTCCACCACCACACCGTGGGTGGCGTTGGAGAACGTCCCGTCGTTGAAGACGTCGAAGGTGGCCGTCGCCGACAGCCCCGGTTCGATGTCCTTGGGCAGCAGATGGGCCCTGAGGTACGCGAGGTCGGCGAGCTCCGGGTAGCCGATCGTGACGGCCGGGTCCCCGCGGCGGTGCACCCGGCCGCGGCCGAGCGCGGTCTCCTCCCACGGGATGCCCCAGCGGTCCGCCGCGATACGGCGCAGCTTCTCGCCGAGCTTGCCCGCGGCCAGCCGTACGGCGCTCCCGCCGACCGTGATCGAGCGGCTGGCGAAGGTGCCCCAGCCGTAGGTGATGCGGTCCGTATCGCCCTGGTGGAGCCGTACGGCGCCGATGTCCAGGCCCAGTTCGTCGGCGACGATCTGCGCCATGGTCGTCTCGTGGCTCTGCCCATGGCTCATCGTGCCCGTGGTCACGGTCACCGCGCCGCTGGTGTCCATCCGGACCTCGGAGATGTCGAACCCCGGCACCACCGCCATCCTGCGCTGCGCGAAGGCCGCGGAACCGTAGCCGGTGCGCTCGCTGAAACACGCGTAGCCGATGCCGAGATGCCGGCCCTCCTCGGCCGCCGCCGTCCGCCGCTCGTACCAGCCCTCGTCCCGCAGCGTCCGCGCGCACAGGTCCAGCGACTCCAGGTAGGAGCCCGGGTCGTAGGTGATGCCGTTGACGCCGGTGTACGGGAAATCGGTGATGACATTGCGGCGGCGGATCTCCACCGGATCCAGGCCCAGCTCCCGGGCGGCCCGCTCGAAGAGCCGCTCCACCACCATCACGTACTGCGGGCGGCTGACCCCCCGGTACGGCGCGGTGGGCGCCTTGTTGGTGGCGACCGCCCGGCCCCGCACCCGGTAGGCGGGGACCTTGTAGACGCCCGGCAGCTCCGCCGACGCCATCAGCGGTTCGATACCGGCGGTGAACGGATAGCAGGAGTAGGCGCCCATATCGCACACCACGTCCGCGTCGATCCCCAGGATCCTGCCGTCCGCGTCGAACGCGGCACGCACGTCGTAGTGCTGCTCGCGGGCGAGGAAGGACGCCGACAGCGCGTCCTTGCGGTCCTCGATCCACTTCACCGGCCGGCGCAGCCGCAGCGCCGCCGCCGCGGTGGCGATCTCCTCGCGGCCCACCACCGACTTCTGGCCGAAGCCGCCGCCCATGTCCGGCACCACCACCCGCACCGCCCGCTCGGCCAGCCGCAGACAGCGCGCGGCCACCGTCCGTACCTGGTGCGGCACCTGGGTGCAGGTCTGCACGACCAGTTGCTCCTCCCGGTCGTCCCAGTGCGCCACCGCACCCCGGGTCTCCAGCGGCAGCGCGTTCTGCCGCCCGGTGCGGGTGTCCACCCGGACGACGCGGTCGGCGGCCGCGAAGACCTCGTCGATACCGTCCGTCGCGCACAGCGACACATCGACCAGGGTGTTGTGCGCGGCCTCCTCGTGGACGAGCGGCGCGTCGGCCGCCAGCGCCGCCGCCGCGCTCGTCACAGGCTGGCGGACGGTATAGCTGACCCGGGCCGCCTCCAGCCCGTCCTCGGCGGCGTACGCGTCCCGGGCGATGACGATGGCGACCGGCTCGCCGACATAGCGGACCCGGTCACGCGCCAGCACCGGCATCGCCGTTTCCACGAACTCCGGCTCCGGGCGCTCCAGTTGGGCGACGATATCGCTGAGCGCCAGATCCCCGGCGGTGAACGCCGCGACCACCCCCGGCACCTCGTGCACGGCGGTGAGGTCGATCGCCTCGATGACGCCGTTCGCGACGGTGCTGCGCACGAACTGCGCGTGCAGCATGCCCGGCAGCGCGATGTCGTCCACGAACCGGCCGCGTCCGGTCAGCAGCCGCGGATCCTCCCGGCGCGGAACCGACCGGCCGACCAGCCGCCCGCCTCGCCCCGGCGCCGCCGGGACCCCCGCCCCTGGGACACCCGGCATCGGACCGTCTCTCATCGGGACACCGCCTCCTCACAGGCGCGCCGGACCAGCGTGGCGATCAACTGCTTCCGGTAGGACGCGCTGCCGTTGGCGTCGTCCGGCGGCTCGACGGCGGCCGCGGCCGCCGCCGCGCACGCGGTGAACGAGCCGCCGCCGGCCAGCACCTCCTCCGCCTCGGGCACCCGTACCGGCACCGGCGCCACACCGCCGAGCGCCACCCGGCCGCCGCGCACCGACGCACCCTGGACATCGAGGTCCACCGCCGCCGACACGATCGCGAAGTCCCCCCGGCGGGCGGCGAATTCGGTGAGCGCGGCGTACGGCGCGGGCCGCGGGAAGACGATCTCGGTGAGCAGCTCATCGGGATCGAGGGCGGTGGTGTACGGGCCGAGGAAGAAGTCCCCGGCCGCGATCCGGCGCCGCCCGCGCGGGCCGTGGACCAGGAACGCGGCGTCCAGCGCGACGGCGAGCAGACACCATTCGGCGGTCGCGTCGGCGTGCGCGACGCTGCCGCCGGCCGTGCCCCGGGTACGGATCGGCAGATGCCCGATCCACCCCATCGCCGCGCGGATGACCTCGAACTCCGCCCCCAGCGTGCCGGGCGGCGCGGTCTCGACCGTGTGATGGGTGGTGAGCGCCCCGACGCGCAGCGCGCCGTCGGCGTCGGTGCCGAGGTGGTCGAGTTCGCGCAGCCCGGCGATGTCGATCAGGTGCTGCGGCCGGGCCAGCCGGAAGTTCATCATCGCGACCAGGCTCTGGCCGCCGGCGATGACTTTGGCGTCCTCCCCGAGTTCGGCGAGCAGCCGGGTGGCGCCCGCGAGGTCGCGGGCCCGGTGATAGCGGAAGGGAGCGGGTTTCATGTTCCTCCTGGACGGGAGGGCGGACGCCGCTCCGGGCCGCGGGGGCGGCGGACGGAGCCGGCGGCGGAAGCGGGCCGGTGACGGGCGGGCGGGGCTGACGGGCAGTCGGCCAGGAGGGCGACGCGGCAACTCTCTCCGGCCTGCGGGCATGCTCTGATCTGCGGTGATGCACGGGGATCGCGGTATCCGACGGAAATGATCCGAACACGTACTATCTCGCCTTGGCAAGGGGGCCGCACCGACTTGGCGTGCTTCTTTCCCCTTGCGGTGGAGGACCCGGCGCGCCCCGCGCGGTGGTGCGGGCGCCACCCGTCGGCGGGCGCGGGGCGGTTCACCTGGCACAGTGGAGACGTTGACGTGGCGGTCGGGATGACGCCGCGGTGGTCGGTGAATGTGGTGGTGTGCGTACGCCACCGCGGAGCATGGTGACAAGGCGGTTTCGCATGGCGGGTTCCACGGAACTCAAAGAAGGTAATGACCAGTCCGGCAAGGGCGCGCCGCGGCGCGGGCGCCGACGGGACAACTGGCGTCATTACACCGTGATCGTCGTGGGGCTCGCGGTGGTCTACGGAGCGGCCGCGACCCTGGGCGCGTACGTCCGCAGCGGTAAGGCCGACGCGGTCGTGGCGCCCGCGGACGCGACGGGTCCCGCGGGAAAGACGAAGCTGGCGCTGCCGGTGAAGCCGACCGTCCCGGTGACGCTGACGGTCTACGAGGACCTGGGCAGCCCGGCCTCCCGGGCCTTCGCCCAGCGGTACGCCGACACCTTCACCCAGCTCCTCGCCTCGGGCCAGGTGCAGATCGACTACCGCCTGGTGACCCAGAGCGACAAGCAGTACGGCGGCAGCGGGGCCAAGGCCGCCGCGGCCGCGGCCGCCTGCGCACAGGACCAGGGCCGGTTCACCCAGTTCGTGGACCAGGTCTGGCAGCACCAGTCGGACCTCGCACACGACGGGCTCGGCAACCGGAAGCTGCTCTTCGCGCTCGCGAAGAAGGCCGGGAAGATCAACGAGGGCACCTTCCGGTCCTGCGTCGAGACCGGTGAACGGCAGGGCTGGGTGGCCGCGTCCCAGGCGGAGTTCGCCGCCGCGGCGCTCGGTGACGACGCCCCGGTCGTGACGGTGAACGAGGTACCGGTCCCGGGCGCCGGCACCTCGCTGACCCCGAAGAAACTGCGCGCGCTGGTCCAGAAGGAGGCACAGCGGGTGGCGGATCAGAAGGTGTCGGAGCGGTCGGCGACGGCCACCACCGTGGCGTCCGGCCCGTCCGCGTGAGCCCCCGGCGCGGCCTGCGCTGACCGGCGGCCGGTGACTTCCGCGGCACGGCCCCGCCGCGGAAGTCCCCGGACCCGGCCGGGCGGCGCCATGGTGAGGTCCGTCTCGGAGGCGCATCCCGGTGGGCCACAGCCGGGCGCACCGCGCGGCGCGGCGTCGCCGCTTGCGCTGGAGTGTGCTCCAGCCCCTAGCGTCTGCGGCACGACCCGACCGAAGGGGAACACCGTGCACTACACACTGTTCGGCAGGACCGGCCTGCGGGTGAGCGAACTGAGCCTGGGCGCCATGACCATCGGGGACGCCTGGGGCTGGGGCGCCGCCAAGGAGGCGAGCGGTCGGATCCTCGACGCCTACGCGGACGCGGGCGGCAACTTCATCGACACCGCCAACAACTACTCGGACGGCGGTTCGGAGAGCATCCTCGGCGAGCTGCTCACCGGTCGCCGGGAGAGCTTCGTCCTGGCCACCAAGTACACCTGCGCGACCCGGCCGGGCGATGTGAACGGGGCCGGCAACCACCGCAAGAACCTCGTCCACTCGGTGGAGGCGAGCCTCGGGCGGCTGCGCACCGACCACGTCGACGTCCTGTGGGTGCACGCACGGGACAACTTCACCCCCGTCGAGGAGGTCATGCGCGCCCTGGACGACCTCGTACGCGCCGGAAAGGTGCTCTACATCGGGGTGTCCGACTGGCCCGCCTGGGAGATCGCGCAGGCGAACACGCTCGCCGAACTGCGCGGCTGGACCTCCTTCGCGGGTTCGCAGCTGCGCTACAACCTGCTGGAGCGGACGCCGGAGCGCGAACTGCTCCCGCAGGCCCGCGCCTTCGATCTGGCGGTACTGGCCTGGGCCCCGCTCGCCGCGGGCAAACTCACCGGCAAGTACCGCCGTGGCGAGTCCGGCAGGCTGGACACGGGGCTCTGGGACCGCCGCCCGGAGCACAACAACGAGGACGAGATCATCACCGCGGTGCTGGAGATCGCCGAGCAGGGCGGCTGGAGTCCGGCGCAGGTGGCGCTGGCGTGGCTCCGGAGCCGGCCCGGCAACATCATCCCGATCATCGGCGCCACCAAGGAGAGCCAGCTCGCCGACAATCTCGCCAGCGTCGGGGTCGAACTCGACGCCGACGCCGTCGAACGGCTCGACGCGGCGAGCGCGGTACCGCTCGGATTCCCGCACGACTTCCTGCGGGAACCGGGCATCACGCAGACCGTCTACGGCGACCGCTGGTCCGCCATCGAGGACCGGCGGTCCACCTACCGGCGTACGACGAGCGAGATCCGCTAGGGCGGCGCCGTCCGCAGGGCCTGTCGTCACCTTCCCGTCGTAGCCGTAGGGGGGCATCGCGAAGGCGGCACCGTCCGCCGGGCCGGGCGGGGACGTTGGCCGCGTCGCGGTGCCGGCGGGTTCGTGGTGCCGGTGGGGCCGTGGTGAAGGCGCCGGTCGCGGCCGTGTGTTGCGGGCTGTGACCGGTCGGCGGGGCCACCCGACGGTGGTGTGCGGTGGTGGCGCGTGGCACCGCGTTCCGCAGGGTCCCGCGCCGGCCGGTGCCCCTCCCGTCGCCCGTGCGGGGCGGGGTGGGACGATGGGGCCGTCATGGATGCGGGGCACGTTCTCAGGGGGCTGCGCGCCGCGGTGTTCGCGGCGGTCTGTGTGCTGCTCGCCGCGCTGGGGCACATGGCGATGTCGGATGCCGTCGTGCCCTGGTGGACGCTGCTCGCCGCCGGTGCCGGATGCACCACCGCGGCCTGGTGTGTCGCGGGCCGCGAGCGCGGACCGGTGCTGGTGGGCGTGTTGACGGTGGGCGCCCAGGCGGCCCTGCACAGCGCGTTCTCCTTCGGGCAGGCCGTCGCCGACGCGGGCGGTGAGCGGCTCTCGCTCGCGCGTCAGTGGGCGAACGCCTGGCTGTGCGGCGCGCAGGGGATGCCGCTCGCCGACATCGAGGCCGCCCGCCGGGCGCAGGAGGTGGGACCGGGGGGCCGCGCGCTCGCCGCGGCGGCCGCCACCGGCACGGCGGGTTCCGGCCACCACGGCGGCCAGGCCCTGCTGGACCAGTTGCCGGGCATGTCACAGCCGATGCCGCACCCGATGGCGGAGGGCGGGATGCACGGCAGTGCGAGCGGCATGCTCGCGGCGCATCTGCTCGTCGCGCTGCTGAGCGCGTGGTGGCTGTGGGGCGGGGAGCGCGCGGCCTTCCGGGTCGTCCGGACCGTGTCGGCGCTCCTGGTCGCCCCGCTGGTACTGGTCTGGCGGATCGTGCTGCCCGACGCCCCGCCCGGCGTACGCCCCCGCCGTCCGGAGCCGCGGCGTGCGGTGCGCACCGTTCTGCTGGCTCATGTCATCTCCTTGCGGGGTCCGCCGCGTGGACCGGCTGTCGTCTGACAGCACGGTCGTACCCCCGGGCCGGACCCGGCGCCGCGTCGTCGGCGCCGGGCGCCCCGGGCTCTGACGTCACCGGTGCCGCCACGGCGGCGACCGGACCACGCGAAGGACTCCAGATGATGACTCCTGTCCGGAAGCCGGCATCCCAGGTGCCGCCGTCCGTAACCGGTCCACCGGACGGCGGGGCGGGCACCCGCACGCCCGGTCAGCCGGCCTGTTCGCCGACCCTGTTCCTGTCCCCGTCCTCGGCGCCCGGGAGCGCGGACACCGCCCGCAGCCGGGCGAGCAAGGCGTCGGCGGACGCCCCCGGTTCCCGGCCGTCCGCCGACGCCCGGCCGGCCGTCAACGCCGCCAGCCGCCGCGCCCGCGCCTCCCAGTCGCGGCAGTCCGCACACGCCGCCAGATGGCCGTTGAGCCCGCGGGCGGTGTGGCCCGGCGGCGGTTCCTCGCCGTCGAGGCGTGCGGAAAGAGCCGTACGAATGCGCGAACAGAGCATGCGGCCATCCTCCCCGAACCCGGGGGCCCGCGGCGAGGGGCGGCCGCGGCATGCGCGATGACGAGGCGGTGACGGCCTGGGCGCTGGTCGCCAGGACCGGCGACGAGGCGGCGGCCGAACAGTTCGTCCGGGCCACCCAGCTCGATGTGCGCCGCTATGTGACGCACCTCAGCGGCGACCCGCAGGCCGCCGACGATCTGACGCAGGACACCTACGTCCGGGCGCTGCGCAGTCTGCCGGGGTTCGAGGGCCGGTCGTCGGCGCGGACCTGGCTGCTGACCATCGCCCGCCGGGTCGTGGCGGACCGTATCCGCTCCCACGCGGCCCGGCCCCGGCTGGCCGCGACCGACGACTGGCAGACGGCGGCGGAGCGCGTGCAGCCGCGCGGTGTGCCGGGGTTCGAGGAGGGCGTCGCCCTGGCGGAGCTGCTGTCCGCGCTGGCGCCGGCGCGGCGCGAGGCGTTCGTGCTCACCCAGTTGCTGGGGCTGCCGTACGCGGCGGCCGCCGGGGTGATGGGCTGCCCCGTGGGGACGGTGCGCTCCCGGGTGGCCCGCGCGCGCGAGACGCTCGTCGCGCTGCTGGCGGAAGCGGAGGCCCTGGCGGACCGGCCGCACCCCGGAGCCGTGTGTGACGCCGGACCGTGGCCGGGTGACCGGCCCCGGGACCTCGCGGGCGCGGTGGCCTGACGCGCCGCTCCCGGTACGCCGACGGGGCTCATGGACGGCGGTCGCCTGTCCATGAGCCCCGTGGGATCGGCCCCGTGGGATCGGCCCCGTGGGATCGGCCCCGTGGGATCGGCCCCGAAGCCCGTCACTGACCGCCCGTCACCGACCGGGGAGCACGGCCCGCGTCCGGACGGTGAGCGGGGGACTGTCGCGGAAGTGCAGCGTGAAGGTGAGCCGGTCGCCGGGCGCGAGCCGCGGCGGCGGGCTGACCATGATGTCCAGGCCGGTGGGGGACATCCGCAGCGAGCCGCCCGCCGGGACGGTGACGGCGCCGGCCATCTCCATCCGCGCCGCGTTCCGCCCGATGTCGACGGTGCGGCTGAGCATCGTGGTGTGCCCCGCCGGACCGGTGACACCGGTCAGCACGTCGTCCGCGCCGCCGGTGTTGCGGACGGTGACGAACGCCGCGGTGGCTTCCGTACTCAAGGGGACCAGGACCCGGCCCTCGTCGGCGCTCAGCTCCGCGGGCGACCCCGCCCGGCCGGCCGTGGTCCAGGCGGTGAGCGCGCCCAGCGTCACCAGACAGGTGAGCAGCGGTACGGCGGCGCCGCGCAGTCGGCTCATGTCGTCCTCCGGGAGGTGTGCGTACGGGCGGGCCGCGCGCCGGAACCCTCGTTCGGGCGGGCCGCCTTCGCCGTGCCTTCGTGCCGCGCCGTGCTGCCCCGCGGTGCCGGGCTGTCCTGCTTCGCTGTGCTATCCCGCTTCGCTGTGCTGTCCCGCTTCGCAGGGGGCCCCGGTTTCCACGACCGCAGGCGCAGGCTGTTGCCCACGACGAGCAGTGAGCTGGCGGACATCGCGGCGGCCGCGAGCATCGGGTTGAGCAGTCCGACGGCGGCGAGCGGCACGGTGACGAGGTTGTAGCCGAAGGCCCAGAGCAGATTGGCGCGGATGGTGCCCAGGGTCCGGCGGGCCAGGTGCACGGCGTCGGCGATGGCCTGGAGGTCCTCGCGCACCAGGGTGACATCGGCGGCGCCGATCGCGGCGTCGGTACCGCTGCCCATGGCGATGCCGAGGTCGGCGAGGGCGAGGGCCGCCGCGTCGTTGACGCCGTCGCCCACCACGGCGACCCGCCCGCCCTGCTCCCGCAAGGCGGTGACGAGGGCGGCCTTGTCCTCCGGGCGGGCCTCGGCGTGGACCTCGGTGATGGCCAGGTGACCGGCCACCGCGCGGGCGGTGGCCGCGCGGTCCCCGGTGGCCAGCACCGGGCGCAGCCCCAGGCGGCGCAACCGGTCGACGGCGCGGTAGCCGTCGGGGCGGAGCGCGTCGCCGATGGCGATGACGGCCTCCGCGGTGCCGTCGACGGTGACCAGGACCGCCGTGTCACCCGCGCCCTCCGCGGTACGTACCGCAGCCGGCAGCGGAGCGGGCAGAGCGTCGAGGTCGCCGGGCCGTTCGAGGGTCACCCGGCGGCCGTCCACGCCGCCGCGTACGCCGAAACCCGGGGTGGCGGTGAAGTCGGCCACGGGCAGCGGCGGTTGGCCGGGCAGCAGGCTGCCGGCGTGCGCGAGGACGGCGCGGGCCAGCGGGTGCTCCGAGCCCTGTTCGACCGCGGCGGCCAGCCGGAGCGTGTCGGCCGGATCGAGGCCGCCGGCCCGCGGGGTGAGGGAGGTGACGCTCATCCGCCCCGTGGTGAGGGTGCCGGTCTTGTCCAGCACGACGGTGTCGATCCGCCGCAGCCGCTCCAGCGCCTGCGGCCCGCTGACCAGGATGCCGAGCTGCGCACCGCGGCCGGTGGCGGCCAGCAGCGCGGTCGGGGTGGCCAGCCCCAGCGCACACGGACAGGCGACGACCAGGACGGCGACCGCGGCGGTGACGGCGGCCTGCGGGTCGGCACCGGCCCCGAGCCAGAACCCCAGGACGGTGACGGAGACGGTCAGCACGGCCGGGACGAAGACGGCCGCCACCGCGTCGGCCAGCCGCTGGGCCTTGGTCTTGCCGGTCTGCGCGTCCTCGACGAGCCGGGTGATCCGGGCGAGCTGGGTGTCGGCGCCCACGGCGGTGGCCCGGATCTCCAGCAGACCGCCGGAGTTGACCGCACCGCCGACGGCCGCCGCGCCGGGACCGACCTCGACCGGCCGGCTCTCCCCGCTGATCAGCGACAGGTCCAGGGCGGAACGCCCCGCGGTGACGGTGCCGTCGGTGGCGACGCGTTCGCCGGGCCGGACGACGAAGTGATCGCCCGTCTTCAGTTGGGACACCGGTACGCGTATCTCGTCCCCGTCCACCCGCACCGTGACGTCCTTGGCGGCGAGTTCGGCGAGCGAGCGCAGCGCGGAGCCGGTGCCGCGCCGGGCCCTGGCCTCCATCCGGCGGCCGGCCAGGACGAACAGCGGTACGCCGACGGCGGCTTCCAGATAGAGGTGCGCGGTCCCGTCATCGGCGGTGGGCAGCAGGGAGAACGGCATGGCCATGCCCGGTTCGCCCGCCCCGCCGAAGAACAGTGCGTAGGCGGACCAGATGAACGACGCGGCGACGCCCAGGGACACCAGGGTGTCCATGGTCGCGGCGCCGTGCCGCAGACCGCGCAGCGCACGGAGGTGGAAGGGCCACGCGCCCCATACGGCGACCGGCGCGGCGAGTACGAAGCACAGCCACTGCCAGTTGCGGAACTGCCAGCCGGGCGCCATCGACAGGACCAGCACCGGGAGCGACAGGAGCGCGGTCACCAGCAGCCGGTCGCGCGCGGCGCGGGCGCCGTCGTCCCGGCGCCCGGCGTGCCCGGCATCCGGACCGTCCGGCCGCTCGGGCGCCACGGCGGGTTCGGGGAGGTGCGCGGTGAACCCGGCGGCCTCGACGGTGGTGACGAGCGCGCTGACGGGTACCGCCGCGGGGTGGCTGATGGTGGCCCGGCCGGTGGCCAGGTTCACCGAGGCCGATACGCCGTCCAGCCGGCCGAGTTTCCGCTCCACCCGGCCCACGCACGCGGCGCAGGTCATGCCGCCGACCGCCAGGGTGGTGGTGCGTGACGGCGCGGGCGGGGTGGCGGAGTCGTGCGGTTGCGTGGTCACCGCGCTCCTCCCACGATGCCGGCCCGCGGCGCGGCGGCACCCATGCCGGGCATACCGCCCATACCGCCGCCACCGGCCGGATCGGTGCCACCGGTACCGGCACCGCCCCCGGGACGCAGACCGGGGGCCACCGGTCCGGCGGCGGAGCCGGCCGCGTACGACAGCGCGAACAGCACCGCCAGCAGGACGGCGAAGCCGGCCACCGGCCGGGCGGGCAGCAGCCGCTGAACGGCCGGGGGAAGGACGGGCCGACGGCGGTCGGCCGGGGACGAGGACATCGCCGCTCCAGTGCTCGGAGGGAGGAGTGGGGGAGGGGAGGAGAACGAGGGGGCGGGGGTGCGCGTGGCAACAGCCGTCCGATGGCGTCATGGTGGCAGCCGCGACCCCGCCCGGACGCACGAAAGCGGCCGGTGAGACGCGTGAGGTTTGTCCTCCGTCCCCGCCGGAACCGACGCGCCCCCGGCCGCGACTAACTGGGTTTGCGGCCCGCGCCGTTCACCTCCGCGCGGACGAAAACCTCCGGTCCCGGCGGGAACTCGACACGCGTCCCGCCCGACCTCTCCAACGCCGTGCCGTCCCGGCCCGGTCCACACCACCGGCCCGCGCCGTCAACCCGGCAGCACCCGGTGACCCACCCCCGTGAGGAGGCCGCCATGGCCGCAATCCCCGACCCCGTCGAGTTGTACGGGGCGGACTACAAGCGCGATCCGTACCCGCTCTACGCCGAACTGCGCGAGCGCGGTCCGGTCCACCGGGTCCGCTTCCCCAGCGGAGTGTGCGCCTGGCTCGTCACCGGGTACGAAGCCGCCCGCCGGACGCTGACCGACGACCGGCTCGGCAAGCACCACTCGCGCGGCAACGCCGCCTGGCGGGCCCGCGCGTCGATCATGCCCGAACCGCAGCACTCCCAGCTCCAGGTGCATCTGCTCCACCAGGACCCGCCCCGGCACACCGCGCTGCGCCGCCTCATCACCGATGCCTTCGCCCCGCTGCGCGTCGACGGCCTCCGCCCCCGCCTCCAGGCCCTCGCCGACGCGCTGCTCGACGAACTCCCCGCCACCGGGCACGCCGACCTCGTCGACGCCTTTGCGGCCCGCTTCCCCTTCCAGGTGCTGGCCGAAGTCATCGGGCTGCCACCGGAGTTCCAGCGGCGCTTCGACCGGGACTGGGGCAAGGTCGTCCAGCCCGTCGGCCCCACGGACCCCGGCCGGGCCGCGTACGAGGCCCGGCTGCGCGGGCTCCAGCGGTACATCGCCGACCTGGTCGTCCACAAACGCCGTGAGTACGGCGAGGACCTGCTCTCCCGGCTGGTGGCCGCCCGCGACGGCGGCCGGCTCGACCAGGAGGAGCTGGACTCCATGATCTTCCAGCTCCTGGTCGCCGGGCAGGAACCGGTGACCCAGCAGATCACCACCGCCCTGCTCACCCTGCTGCGCCACCCCGGGCACCTCGCGGCCCTCGCCCGCCGCCCGGAACTGCTGCCCCGAGCCGTCGAGGAACTGCTCCGCCATGACAGCGCGTTCGAGCTGACGACCTGGCGCTTCTTCGCCGAGGACGCCGACCTGCACGGGACGCGGGTCCCGGCGGGCGACTCGGTGATCGTCTCGCTCTGCGCGGCCAACCGCGACCCCCGGCACTTCGCCGACGCCGAGACCCTCGACTTCGACCGCCCCCACCGCACCCACCTCGCCTTCGGCCACGGCACCCACTTCTGCCCCGGCGCCGCGCTGGCCCGCGTCGAACTCCGGATCGCCCTGGGCACCCTGCTCCGCCGACTGCCCGGCCTCCAACTGGCCGTCCCCGAGGCGGAACTCCGCTGGACCCCCGCGGTACTGGCCCGCGGGGTCGACCGGCTGCCGGTGACCTACCGGCCCGGCCCCGGCGCCGGTACTGGCGCCGCCCCGCCCGCGCGGTGCCCGGTCACCGGACACGGGGCCGCCGCCGGGCACGAGCGCGGCGACCGCTGACCCGGCCGCCCGCCGCCCCACCCTCCCGCGACACCCCCGGCCGCAGCTCGGCCGCCGCCCCGCCACCGCCTCCGGCCACCGAAGGAGCCCCCATGCCACCGACCGGCACCAGACCCGCCACCACGACCACCATCGCGACCGCCATCGCGCCCGTCCACCCGACCGTCACCCCTCCCCAGCCCCCACCGGGCGCCCCCGCCGCACACCTGGCCACCTGTCACGCCATCCTCGCCACCCTCCTGCCGTACCGGCGCACGCTGGACACCGGCCACGACCTCGGCCCCGACGCGTACCCGGCCCAACTGCGCCAGCTCGCCCCGCGGGTCGCGGCGGGTGCGCCGGTCCTGTTCACCCTGCCGGGCTTCCCCTGCAAGTCCCCCAACCCGGCCAAGGTCCTCGGCCACCTCCCGGACGAGGGCGAACGGCTCTCGCTGCGTTTCCTCGACGACCTCTGCGCCCGCGTCACGGCCGTGCACCCGCCCGGCGCCCGGGTACTCATCTGCTCCGACGGGCATGTCTTCAGCGACCTTGTCCACGTCCCCGACCGGCATATCGACGCCTACGGCGATGCGCTGCGCGCCCTGATCCGCGACGAGGGCCTGACCCACCTGGACGTCTTCGACCTGCGGGACGTCTACGGGGACCTGCCGAACGACGCGAAGCGCACCCGGATCCACGCCCGCCACGCACCGTCCCTGGAGACCCTGCGCGCCCAGACACGCGGTGACGAGCCGACCCGGCGGCTCTACCAGGGCATCACCCGGTTCCTCTTCGAGGACACCGTCTCCTTCACCGGCTCCCGCTCGGCGCTGCAGCGCGACTGCCGCACCCGCGCGTACGGCGTCATCCAGCGCAGCCGCGCCTGGGGCGACCTGATCGCCGCACACCACCCCGACGCGTGCCGGCTCTCCATCCACCCGCAGCCACGGGGCTCGGCCAAGTTCGGCATACGCCTGCTCGACGCCCCCGACGTATGGCTGACGCCCTGGCACTCCTGTCTGCTCCGGCACACGGACGGCCGGCGGGAACTGATGCGGCGGGCCGACGCCGAACGGCTCGGCCGCCTGGTCCTGCGCCAGGGACGGCCGAGCCATTACGAGGCCACCGGCGAGGGATGACCGGCGACCGGCGACCGGGGCGGGACGACCGGTGACCGGTGCGGGGCCGGTCGCCGGGTCTGCGCCGGTGAGGGCGGAGAGCCTGTCGGGTGGCCGGCCGTGATCGGTGAGTGATCAGGTTCGCAGGTGCGTCGGGTATGGCGGAGGCCCCGGAATGATTGCGTAGGTGTGTGCTCGTGCGACAACTCCGGGTCCGCCAGCGGCTCATGTGCCCATCGGCACGGCTCAGCCGATCCGGTTCCGAGCCGGCACGCGCGGCCATCGGCCCTCCCCGCGCGGCCATCGCCCGGCGCCGTGCGGTCCGACCCGGCAGGAAGGACCCGGGCGAGCTGTCCCTCGTCCGATTCCTCGGTGAAGTGACCGAAAAGCGTGCGCTGTTCCTCACTCGGAAAGTCGGCAGGCGGAGCCCGCTCTTGGATTGTGGGCGTGAACGCACGCGCCAGCGCCAAGACGCAGGGCGGGGCGGGGTCGATTCCTTGGGATTGCAGTCGCCCGTGGGGGACAGCCCGCAGGCTGAGGGGCGCGGGCACGCAAGGGGCGGCCCGATTTCTTCTTGTGGCGGGTGGGGAAGGCGTGTTGTTCTCGTGCGGAAGTGACAACTGTGGCTTGGAGCACCTTCCCCGTCTCCCGTGACAGGGAAGGTGACATCTCATCGAAACGTAAGGGGAAGACCTTGTCTGAGACGTTACCCGGACGGCGCATTGAGATCGCTTGGCCCGGTGTGGGTTTCACCGTCACCGCGGAACTCGACGATCGCAACCCCGAGTTGGCCGATGCACTGTGGGAATCGCTGCCCTACCAGAGCCTCCAGGGGCACGCGCTGGTGGCGGGAGAGCATCTGTATCACGTGGCGCCGATCCATTCGCTGCTGCACACGCACGCGTCCTACAAGATCGCCGACCGGCGCGAGGCGCCCGACGGGACGGTGTTCTGCTCCGCGCTTCAGCATTTGGGCATCAAGTACGGCGAGTTGACCGAACCGATGCCGGCGGCCCCCGTGGGTCAGGTCCTGGCGGAGGACATATCGACCCTGCTCGAAGCCGGACAGGCCGTCTGGGAGGCGGTCTACTCGACGAAGAAGCAGATCCTGGTGGAGGTCCGCAGGGCGGGCGAGGCGGGCGGCCACCGCATCCCCCGGCTGACCGCCGCAGACGCCGAGGCGAACCAGCTGATCCACGACGTGCACGCCGAGACGGAGCGGATCTGGTTGTCCGAACCCGCCGAGCTCGGCGATATGCACCGAGGATTGATCCCCTCCAGGGCCGGGACCAACGAGACGGTCCTGCCCACCCTTCTGTTCGTCAACGGTGAGACCCGCCCGCTGGGGTACGCCGCCTACGGCGGCCTGATCCGAGCCGCCGTCGCGGACATGCCGATGGACTCCGTGCGCCAGATGGCACGCCTGCTGGTCGGTGTCCCGGCCGAGTTCCTGGGCTACTGCGGTCTGGAGAAGCTGTGGGACTTCACCCAGCGCTTCATGTCCTGCCTGGACCGTCTCGACCGTGACGACTTCCTGGCCGTGGCGAGGCATATGGCCCTCTACATCAACTGCCTGGGGGGCTGGAACCTGCATCTGTTCCCGTGGGACGCCGCGGACCCGCTGCGCCAGCAGCGCCGCGCCGAAGTGGGGCAGCCGGCATGAGCGAGCTGCCCGAACGCACCGAAGCCCTCGTCATCGGCGGAGGGGTCATCGGCACCTCGATCGCCTGCCATCTCGCCGAGGCCGGCGTCGGCACCGTCCTGCTGGAGCGCGGCACGCTCGGATCGGGGGCGTCCGGAGCCACGGCGAACGTCGTACGCACCTACTTCCCCAACGACGCCCGCACCGGCGGCCTCGCCGCCCGCAGCATGGCGGCCTACCACGCCTTCGCCGAGCGCACCGGAACCCCGCTCGGCCTGCAACGTGTCGGGTTCATGGTGCTGTTCACCGAAGAGGAGCAGGTGGCGAAGTTCCGCCGCGACCACGCCGCGCAGCAGGCCGCGGGAGTGGACGTCGAGCTCGTGAGCGCCGCCGAAGCGGCGCGCCTCAACCCGCTGCTCGACGAGCGCACCATCCTGGCGGCGGCCTGGTCGCCCGATGCCTTTTCCTGCGACCCCACCGCGATCGTGCGCGGTTACGCCGCGGCCGCCCAGGAGGCCGGCGCCGTCGTGTGCACGGAGTCCCCCGTCACGGGCATCGACCCCGACGGGCGGGTCCACACCCCCGCAGGCAGCATCCTCGCCGAGAACATCATCTGCGCGGCAGGCCCCTGGTCGGAGACGGTCGGCGACATGGCCGGCGTCCACCTCCCGATGACTCCGGAGCCCACGGAACTGCTCCTCGCCGACCCTCCCGCGGTGCCGTTCACCAACCTGCCGATGACCCTGCACCCCACCAGAATGCGGATCCGCGCCTGGAAGGACCGCATCCTCGTCGGAATGGGCCGCCCCCGGCAGGACGAATCCCGGGAGGCGTGGCTCCAGCGGCTGTCCCGGCAGCTCGGCACCACCTACCCGGCCCTTGAGGGCATCCGCCTCCGTCGCGGATGGACCGGTTCCTTCGACTCCAGCAAGGACGGCACCGCTCTCATCGGCCGGGACCCCTCCCGGCCCTTCTTCTACGCGACGGGGTTCACCGGTACGGGCCTGTGCCAGGCACCCGCGGCCGGAGAGCTCCTCCGCGACCTCTACCTCGGCAAGTAACCCTGAACTGCCGGTCCCCGCGCCGCATCGAGACGATCCGGGTTCTGGCGTCGAATCATCCCGAGTCGGGGATCACGCCCGGGTGATACGCCGCCATGAACCGTCCGATGCGGAGCGGGCCTTCGTGCAGCCGTTGCCGCCCTGGCGAGAGCGGGGTGGCAACGGCTGGACGACCGGATGCTCCGCAACGGGACCGGGTGGCAGTCCCGGACGGGTACGGCTCGGCGGGACGTCCCCGAGCCGTACGGCCCCCGGGCCACGCTCCGTACCCGCTTCCGCCGCTGGGTGAAGGGCGGCACGTTCGCGCGACCACGCGATTTTTCCGGAGCCTCCGCCGTACCCGTCGCACCTGCCGGCCTGATCACTCACCGGTCACGGCCGGCCACCCGGCAGGCTCTCAGCCCTCGCCGTCGGGCCCTCCGCCGGACGCGGGGGAGGACGGCGGCAGCCGCCGGTGGTCGAAGGCGATCAACGGGTCGCCGGTGAGCGGGTGTTCGGTCACCGCGGCCCGCACCCCGAACACCTCGGCCAGCAGCTCGGGCGTCAGCACCGCGCGTGGCGCGCCGGACGCCACCACCCGCCCGCCGTGCAGCACATGCAGCCGGTCGCACAGCGACGCCGCGGCGTTCAGGTCGTGCAGCGAGATCAACGTCGTACGGCGCTGCGCCCGCAGCAGGGCCAGCAGCTCCACCTGGTGCCGTACGTCGAGATGGTTGGTGGGCTCGTCCAAGACCAGCACATCGGGATCCTGCGCGAACGCCCGTGCCAGCAGCACCCGTTGGCGTTCGCCGCCGGACAGCGCCGCGAAGCGGCGGGCGTCCTGCCCCGCCATGCCGACGGCGGCCAGCGACCGGGCCACCGTCTCCCGGTCGTCGCGGTCCTCGCCGGCGAAGGCGCGTTTGTAGGGCGTCCGGCCCATCGCCACCACTTCCCGCACGGCCAGTTCGAAGTCGCTGCCGCGCTCCTGCGGCAGCGCGGCGACATGCCGCGCGGTCTGCCCCGGCGTCAGCGTGCGGATATCGGCGCCGGCCAGCAGGACCCGTCCGGCGGCGGGCCGCAGATGCCGGTAGACGGTCCGCAGGACGGTGGACTTGCCGCTCCCGTTGGGCCCGACCAGCCCCGCGATCTCGCCCGCCGCGGCCATCAGATGCACCCCGGCGACCACGTTCCGCCCCGCGTAGGCGACATGCAGATCCTCGATCCCGACGTTCACCGGCCCACCGCCATCCGCCGGTCCAGGAGGAACAACAGGGCCGGCGCCCCGATCATCGCGGTGACCACACCCACCGGCAGTTCCTGGGTATCCATCGCCGTACGGCACACGATGTCCACCACCACCAGCAACAGCGCCCCGGTGAGCGCGGAGAGCGGCAGCAGCCGCCGGTGATCGCCCCCGACGACCAGCCGGCACAGATGCGGCACCATCAGCCCCACGAAGCCGACCGCCCCGGACACCGCGACCAGCACACCGGTCAGCAGACTGGTCACCACGAACAGCTCCCGGCGCAGGCGGGTGACGTCCACACCGACCCCGGCGGCCGTCTCGTCACCCATGATCAGCGCGTTCATCGCACGGGCGCGCGCCTGCAGAGCCAGCAGCCCGGCCGCCACCGCGAGGACCGGCGGCCACAGCACCTGCCAGGTCGCCCCGCTCAGACTCCCCATGAGCCAGAACAGCACGCTGCGGGTCTGCTGCTCGTCACCGGCCTGAAGCACCAGATAGCTGGTGAATCCGGAGAGGAACTGCCCGATCCCCACCCCGGCCAGCACCAGGCGCAGCGGCGAGAAGCCCCCGCCCCGCCGGGCCATGAACCACACCAGCGCGAACGCGGCGAGCGCCCCCGCGAAGGCGGCCGCCGACAGCCCCAGCCCCAGCAGACCGCCGGTGCCCGCCCCCAGCACGATCGCACCGACCGCGCCGAGCGACGCGCCGTTGGAGATGCCCAGCAGATACGGGTCCGCCAGCGGATTGCGCACCAGCGCCTGGGTCGCCGTCCCCACCAGGCCCAGCCCGGCACCGACGCACGCCGCCAACAGGGCCCGCGGCAGCCGGAGTTGCCACACGATCAGATCGTTGGTACCCGGCCGGGGCGGCGCACCCCCCAGCCGCCGGAACACCACCGACCACACCCGGTCCGGCGCGATGTCCGTGGCGCCCAGGGACACCGCGACGGTCAGCGCCACCACCAGGGCGGCACCCAGCCCCACCGCCAGCACCCCCGTCCGCACACCGCGCCCGGCCCGCCCGGCGGTGTCGTCCCGTACGGGGCCGTCCTCGCGCACGGGGATCTCCTTTCGTACGAGGTCTTGCCGCCGTGCCGGGGGCTTCTCGGCGGCCCGCACCGCGGGGCGCGCCCCCACTACCGGGCCGCCGCGAACTGGGCCGGGTAGAGGGTGTGCGCGATCTCCTCGACCGTGTCCGCATTGCCGACCCCGGCGATCGTCGTACGCTCCGAGCCGATCCGCAGGAACTTCCCGTCCCGCACCGCCTTGAGCCCCCTGGTGGCGGGGAAGCCCTTCAGAAAGGCCGCGGCCTCCTCGAACGCCTTGCGGTTCGCGGCCGCGTCACCGCGGTTGCGCACGGCCAACTGGATCCAGTCCGGGTTCTTGCCGACCACGTCCTCCCACGAGACCCGCTGGAAGGCGCCGTCGCAGCCGTCGAAGACATTGCGGGCCCCGGCCTGGTTGATCACCGCGTTGGCGACCTGCTTGCCGCAGACGGCGATCGGCTGCTTGGTCCCCGCGTCGAAGTCGAAGAAGAAGTAGCCCGGCCGCCGCTCCGGCGGCACCTCACCGATCGCCTTGTGCACCGCGGCGACCTTCGCCCGCATCCCCGACACGAGTTCCGCCGCCCGCTTCGAGGTCCCCGTCACCGCCCCCAGCCGGGTGAGATCGCCCTCCACACCGGACAGGTCCCGCTGCGGCTCCTTGGCCATCGGCGCACAGGCGGTGGAGGCCAGATAGAGGTGCCGGATCCCCGCCGACGCGAATTCCTGCGCGGTCGGCGCGTCACCCGCCCCGCCCATGTGCTCCATCGACGCGAACGTGTCGATGTAGAGATCCGCCCCGGAGCCCAGCAGCTTCTCCTTGGGAATCACCATCTTCCCCAGCACCGGCACCCGCTGCGCCCGCGCGTCGAGATCCGCGGGCAGAGTGCCCTTGCCGGGCGGGAATCCCGTGCCGATGACCCGGTCGCCCGCCCCCAGCCGGAGCAGCATCTCCAGTGCGGCGGCATTGCTCGTCACGATCCTGGCGGGCGCCGCCGGGAACGTGGTCGGCACGCCCTGACAGTCCGTGACCCGTACCGGAAATCCGGAGCCGCCGCTCCCCGTGGCAGCCGGACCGGTCCCCTTGCCGCCCTCCGCCGCACCGCCGCCACCGCACGCCGTGGCGGCCACCGCGACAACCACTGCGAGCCCGCACATCTTCCAGGGACGCATGGACCATCTCCTCTACCACTCACCAGCCGACGGGCCACGGACGCGACCCGGCACAGGTAGTCGGCCGGACCTGCCTCCCGGTTCCCGGCACCCGGTACTTGGCCGACGTCATGTCACGGACCGCGCGACGGCCGGACGGTGCCGGTGGCCGACCGGGAACCGCCGCCCCGCACCGGGGCAGCTACCGGGGACGTACGCGGACGTACCGGCCGCTCCCGCGGACCGCGACCACCGGCCCGCTCTTGGCCATGTACCCGACACGGGGTACCGTCGGTCCGATATCGACGAGGGTGTGGCGGAAGCCGGTGGAAATCCGGCACGGTCGCGCCACTGTGAGCGAGACGGCGAGCCCCCCGGGCGGGCCGTCACGTGAGTCAGACACGCCGCCCTCGTCCTGTGCACCACCGAGATGGGACGCGAACTCCCAGAGGAGGCCCTGCCATGGCGCAGCATGTCGCCCAGCCGACTGCCACCACCCCCGTCGTACCCGCCAAGCTGCCGCTGACAGCGATTGCCCCCTGGGCGGTCTTCTTCGGCATCCTGATGCTCGTCCTGCTGTACTTCGTCGGCGCCGAGCAGGGCGCCACCTCCGTGATCAGCGGTGCGGACGTCCACGAATGGGTACACGACGGACGCCACCTGCTCGGCTTCCCCTGCCACTGACGCGAGGGATGCCGCATACCCATGAACTCCGCAACGGTAAGAAACCTGCTCGTGCGGGGCATGCTCGCCGGTCTCACGGCCGGTGTGCTCGCCCTGATCGTCGCCTACTTCCTCGGTGAGCCGAACGTCGACGGCGCCATCGGCTTCGAGGAGGCCCACGCCCCGGCACATGAGCACGAGGTCGAGCTCGTCTCCCGCGGCCTCCAGTCCACCGCCGGTCTCGCCACCGGTGTCCTGGTCTACGGTGTCGCGTTCGGCGGCATCGCCGCGCTCGCCTACTGCTTCGCGCTCGGCCGCGTCGGCCGCCTCACCCCGCGGGCCACCGCACTGCTGCTGTCCGGCTGTGCGCTGCTCGCGGTGTACGTCGTGCCGTTCCTGAAGTACCCGGCCAACCCGCCGTCGGTCGGCGAGCCCGACACCATCGGCAAGCGCACGACCCTGTACTTCCTGATGATGCTGCTCAGCGTGCTCCTGGCGATCGCCGCCACCCTCCTGGGCAAGCGGCTCGCCCCCCACCTGGGCACCTGGTACGCCACGGTCGTCGCGGTGGCGGCCTTCGCCCTCGTGATCGGTCTGGCGTACGCCCTCCTGCCCGTCATCAACGAGGTGCCGCAGAACTTCCCCGCGACCCTGCTGTGGCGGTTCCGCCTCTCCGCCCTCGCCATACAGATCACCCTGTGGGGCGGTTTCGGCCTCGCCTTCGGCGAACTCGCCGAGCGGCTACTGGCCCCCGAGCCCGCGACGGCGCCCCCGGGAACGGCGGTCGCCGCCTCGGACTGAACGACCCGAAGCCACCGGGGAGAGGGCCCGCGGAACGATCCGGGGGCCCTCTCGCATTCTCGGCCGACACCGTCGCGGAGGCACGGCCGGAGCGCACGATGCGCCCCGGCCTCGCCCCCGCATCACGCGCGGTCAGTACGTCAACAGCTCACACTTCACATCTCACAGCTCACCGCGGATCGTGCGCGCCGCGGCGACCAGGTTCTCCAGCGAGGCGCGCGTCTCGGGCCAGCCACGGGTCTTGAGGCCGCAGTCGGGGTTGACCCACAGCCGTTCCGCCGGGAGGGCTTCAAGTCCGGTGCGCAGCAGGGCGGTGGCCTCCTCGGCGCTCGGCACGCGCGGGGAGTGGATGTCGTACACGCCGGGGCCGGCCTCCCGCGGGTAGCCATGGGCCGCCAGCTCCCGGGCGACCTGCATATGGGACCGGGCGGCCTCCAGGCTGATGACATCGGCGTCCAGATCGTCGATGGCCTCGACGATGTCGCCGAACTCCGCGTAGCACATATGGGTGTGGATCTGGGTGGCCGGACGCACCCCGCCGGTGGTGAGCCGGAAGGCTTCCGTGGCCCACCCCAGATAGGCGGGCCGGTCGGCGGTGCGCAGCGGCAGGGTTTCGCGCAGGGCGGGCTCGTCCACCTGGATGACCGAAGTCCCCGCCGCCTCCAGGTCGTTGACCTCGTCGCGCAGCGCGAGGGCGACCTGGCGGGCGGTATCGGCGAGGGGCTGGTCATCGCGGACGAAGGACCAGGCGAGCATGGTGACGGGGCCCGTCAGCATGCCCTTGACCGGGCGGTCGGTGAGGGACTGGGCGTACGTCGTCCAGCGCACCGTCATCGGCGCGGGGCGCGAGATGTCCCCGGCGAGGATCGGCGGCCGCACGTAGCGGGTGCCGTACGACTGGACCCAGCCGTGCTGGGTGGCGAGGTAGCCGGTGAGCTGTTCGGCGAAGTACTGGACCATGTCGTTGCGTTCGGCCTCGCCGTGTACCAGGACGTCCAGCCCGGCCTTCTCCTGGAAGGAGATCACCTCCCGGATCTCGCCCTTGATGCGCTCCTCGTACCCGGCGGTGTCGATGCGCCCGGCCCGCAGATCGCTGCGCGCGGTGCGCACTTCGGTGGTCTGCGGGAAGGAGCCGATGGTGGTGGTCGGCAGCAGCGGCAGGCCGAGGTGGGCGCGCTGGGCGGCGGTCCGCTCGGCGTACGGCTGGGAGCGGCGGGCGTCGGCCTCGGTGACGGCCGCCGTGCGGGCCCGCACCGCCGGGTCCACGGTGATCGGGGAGCCGGCCCGGGACGCCAGGTGGGCGCGGTTGGCCGACAGTTCGGCGGCGATCGCGCCGGTGCCGCGCGCGAGGCCGTTGGCGAGCGTGACGATCTCGTCGGTCTTCTGCCGGGCGAAGGCGAGCCAGCGCACGATCTGCGGTGCGATATCCCGCTCGGCGGTCGCGTCGAGCGGGACGTGCAGCAGGCTGCACGAGGCGGCCACGTCGACCCGGTCGGCGAGGCCCAGCAGCGTGCCGAGCACGGCCAGGGACTTCTCCAGGTCGTTGACCCAGATGTTGCGGCCGTTGACGACACCGGCGACCAGGCGCTTGCCGGGCAGCCCGCCGACGGCGGCGAGCGCGTCGAGGTTGGCGGCGGCGGCCTCCGTGAAGTCCATCGCGAGCCCCTCGACCGGCGCCTTGGCCAGTACGGGCAGCGCGTCGCCGAGCCGGTCGAAGTAGGAGGCGACCAGCAGCTTCGGGCGGTCGGTGAGTGCGCCGAGGTAACGGTAGGCGCGCTCGGTGGCGTCCAGTTCGGCCGGGGTGCGGTCCTGGACGAGGGCGGGTTCGTCGAGTTGCGCCCACTCGGCGCCCGCGGCGCGCAGGTCGGCGAGGACCTCGGCGTACACGGGCAGCAGCCGGTCGAGGAGGGTGAGCGGGTCGAAGTCGGCGGCCACACCGGGCGCGGGCTTGGCGAGCAGCAGGTAGGTGACGGGTCCGACGAGGACGGGCCGCGCGCTCAAGCCCAGGGCGAGGGCCTCCTTGAACTCGGTCACCTGCTTGGACGAGTCGGCCGCGAACACCGTGTCCGGCCCCAACTCCGGCACCAGATAGTGGTAGTTGGTGTCGAACCACTTGGTCATCTCCAGCGGCGCCACGTCCTGGGTGCCGCGGGCCATCGCGAAGTAGCCGTCCAGCGCGTCCGTGCCGACGGCGGCGCGGTGCCGCTCGGGGATCGCGCCGACCATGACGGTGGTGTCGAGGACGTGGTCGTAGTACGAGAAGTCGCCGGTCGGCACCTCGTGGACGCCGGCCTCGGCGAGCTGCTGCCAGTTGGCGCCGCGCAGTCCGGCGGCGGTGGCCTCCAGGGCGTCGGCGGTGACGCGGCCCTTCCAATAGCCTTCGATCGCCTTCTTCAGTTCCCGGTTCCGACCTTGGCGGGGGTAGCCGTACACGGTGGCCCGTGCTGCCGCGGCTGCGGGCTTGGTGGTCACGGAGATCTCCTTCGCGAGATGAATCCCTGAGATCCCGGAGACGGGGACGAGAGCGCGAAGGGGTGACAGACCGGGCGATACGACCTCGCGCGGCATGGCACGGTCGTCCGCCTGATATGTACGCCGACCCGCCCACGAGGTCACCGGGATGTCCGCGCACGAGGTGTTCGCACACGGGCAGCGGGCAGGTCTTCGGACTCGCGGGCACGTCCTCCCGAGGAGGACATCTACTGGCCGTCGCTTCCCAGGCCCGGACGGGCCCAGTGCGTGGTGACGGCGGTCGTTCCCACTCACCGCTGCGGGGCAGTCCCGGATTCCCACCGGGTTCCCTCTTACGACGCGTCCCGCCTGGCGGACGGGGCGAACCAGCTGCACCTGCCAGCCTACGTGGCCGTGCGCGGGTGCGTACGGCCACGTCCAGCATGCGGATGGTGAGGTGAGACACGCGGCCGCCAGGCGTGAAACGGGCCGCGAGCGGGAAACGCCGCACCCGCCGCGCCCCGGTGAGGAGGCCCCGGTACCCCCGACAGGCCGCGCCGTCCGGGCCGCTCCGCCCGGTGGGGCGAGGCCCCTCAACTCCGGTCGCTCCTGGGGGCCCCGGTCGGCCGGGGCCCGCGACGGACCTCGGCGCGGCCGGCCGTCGACGCGTGGCCCACGGGCGCCGCTGCCGCAGGAGCGGCGTTTCCCACCAGCCGGTGATGCACTTGCAGGCCCTGTGGCGGGCGGTGCCGGAGCCTTCCGTAGCCGACGTCAAGTCGGTGGCGGCCGACGGAAGTTCGTAGCCGTGGTCATGAGTGGTGTGGGCGTGCGGCTTGCTGTCGCGAGCCGGGGCTGTACGCGCGGTCCGAGCCGGGGCGAGCCGGAACGCAGGCGGGTGGCGGCCGTGATGTGCGTGGTGTCGGTGCGCCCGTGCCGGCGGACGTGGGCGGCGCGGCATCTGGCGGGCCGGGTGTGGTCGGGCCGGGACCGGATCCCATCGGCGGGCCGGTCCCGGGCCTGGCTATTCGGTGATCCGGATGGCGCCGGACGGGCAGAGGACGCCGGCCTCACGCGCGGCGGGCCGGCTGTCGTCGTCGGGGTCGGACTTGAGCACCGTGACCAGGCCGTCGTCGTCCTGGTCGAAGATCTCGGGTGCGGTCAGGGCGCAGAGGCCGGCGCCCACGCAGACATTCCGGTCGGCGGTCACTCGCATGGCCACTCCTTTCTCCGGGGTCACCAGGTGACCGGGAGTTCGTTGACGCCCTGGATCGTCGTGCCCGGTCGCAGCGTCAGCTGCTCGACGGGGACGGCCAGACGCAACGTCGGAATGCGGTCGAACAACGCGGTGATGATCACCTCAAGCTCCAGACGGGCCAGGTTCTGGCCGAGGCACTGGTGTACTCCGTAGCCGAAGGCGAGGTGGTGGCGGGCCGAGCGGTGCACGTCGAAGGTGTCCGGGTCCTCGAACACCGAACCGTCGCGGTTGGCGATGGAGTTGGTGATGATCACGCCCTCACCGGCCCGGATGAGCTGCCCGTCGATTTCGATGTCGGCCGTGGCGATGCGGCCGCCCGCGAGGTCGGCGATGGCGAGGTAGCGCAGCAACTCCTCGACGGCGCCGGGTACGAGGCCGGGGTCGGCGCGCAGCATGTCGTGCTGATCGGGGTGCTCCAGCAGGGTGATCACGCTGAGCGAGGTCATCGAGGCCGTCGTCTCGTGGCCGGCGACGAGCAGCAGCAGCGCGGTCGAGATCAGTTCCTCGCGTTCGATCTCGCCGTTGGCCAGCTGCTCGGCGACCAGGCTGCCGAGCAGGCCCGGACCGGGCTCTGCCTGGAGCTTGGTGATCAGCCCGTCCATGTACTCCTCGAAGTCGTCGCGCGCGGCGACCGCACTCGCCACGTCCGTCGCCTGCACCAGCCGCCTGCTCGCGTCCTGGAAGAAGTCGTGGTCGGCGTAGGGCACGCCGAGCAGCCGGCAGATCACCATGGACGGCACCGGCAGCGCGAACCGGCTGACCAGGTCGGCGGGCGGACCCGCGGCGAGCAGTTCGTCGATGAAGCCGTGCACGATCCGCTCGATGTCCGTACGCATGCCCTTGATGCGCTTGACGGTGAACTCGCTGATCGTCATCCGCCGCTTGGCCTGGTGCTCCGGCGGATCCATGCCGATGAACGCCGGGCGCCGGTCCCGGAGGCCCTCGAAACGGGGCGAGGTGGCGGGGAAGTCGGCGTGGGTGCGGTCGGAGGAGAGCCGGGGGTCGGCCAGCAGCTTGCGCGCCGTCTCGTGCTTGGTCGCCACCCAGGCCGGACGACCGTCGTAGAGGGTCACCTTCCGTAACGAGCCCTGCTCGTCCCGGAGCCGGGCGTACCCGTCGGGCAGCTGGTACGGGCAGGTGCGGTCGCTCGGGAAGGCGGGGGCGTCCTGCGTCTGGGGCGTCGTCGCGGTCACGGTCATCGGTCCCCTCGAAGTCTCGCATTTAAAGAACGGTGAGTTCTCTAATTCAGAGGCTAGGGTGTTCCCACAAGGAGCGCAAGGCCCCCTCGGCAAACTCTCAGGAGTCACGCTGTCACCGAACGTCGACCAGACCGTCGAAGCGGCCGTTGACCACCGCAAAGGTCCCCGCCGCCGCGGTGAAGAGCTGGAAAGCGCCATCCTGACGGCGGCGCTGGAGGAACTCACCGAAGTGGGTTATGCCGCGCTGACCATGGAACGGGTGGCCACCCGGGCCCGCACCAGCAAGGCCGCCCTCTACCGCCGCTGGCCCGGCCGCGCCGAACTGGTCGTGGACGCGTGCAAGCTGCATCGCGTCGCCGACATCGACCTCCCCGACACCGGTGCGCTCCGCACGGACATGATCGCCCTCCTGCGGCAGGTCGCCGCGAAGATGACCAGCCCGTTCGGCGGCATCCTGCGTGGCCTGCTCGCCGAGATGACGCGCGATCCCGACTTCGCCAGGCTGATCCGGGAACAGGTCCACACCGCCGGTCCCGCGACGATCCGCGTCATCCTGGAGCGGGCCGTCGAGCGCGGCGAGGTCGAGCGCCGGATCCTGGATTCCCGACGGGCCACGGTCGCGACCGACCTGCTGCGCAACGAGTTCCTGATGTTCGGCGCGCCCATCGAGGACGAGACCATCACCGAAATCATCGACGATGTATACCTGCCACTGGTCCTGAGCCCGGCCTCGAAGACCGCGAGCACTGCGGATTCCGGCGGCGGTGCCGAGTAGCGGCCTGTTCGGTGCGGCAGGGCGCTTTTGACGCCGCTGCGGCGCGGGGGGCGGGCTCAGTGCCCCGCCCGCCAGGTCGTGGACGACACCGTGGGGTGGGCGACAGCGCGGCATGCTCGGCGGGTGGCACCGGCCGTCTGTCCGCTGACGATCGGTCGGAACGGCGGCACCTCGACGCCTGGTCCCGGCTCGTCACGGCCGCCTTCGCAGCGCCACTTCAGCACGATCCGAGATCTCTGAGCGAGGGTCAGAGCCAGAGCCTGTGCCGTCGTGCATCGATGCATCCAGCCGTCAAGGGCAGCCCGCCAGGCATCGGTTGCCGACAACGGCGGAGACTTTCGGCCAAGGCGACTGGTCCATCACCCCCGACGCAGCTCCGACTTGGCAGACCGGGTGCCGTCGACCTCCGTCACGGTCAACCGGTGCGCCGCCGGATACGCGATGTCCACGTCCGGGTACCACGCCGCCAGAATCTGCGCGGAAGGCGTGAACAGCGGGCTGGGCAGGCCGGTGGGGGAGTGCCACTCCCATGCGCTGACGAGATCGGGCTCCGCCGCGTACGGCACGCCGCCGTAAGTGGTGAGGGCCGAAGCCATGGTGATGCGGTTCAGGCCGTGGACCGCATCGTGCAGCATCGCGAACACACGGATATCGGCCGGCTCGGCGCGCAGCCCGGTCTCTTCGGCCAACTCCCTTGCTGCGGCGACCTGCACGCTCTCACCCGGCTCGATCTTGCCGCCGGGTAGCTCCCAGGTCCCGGCCCGGTGCCGCCCGAGCAGTACGCGGCCGTCCTCGTCCAGAACGATGACGCCGACGCCGAACGCGGCCTGTGCGCGCGGTGGCCGATCGCCGCGCTGCCGGCTGGTGACCGTACGATCCCTCATGCCCGTACCCCGCTCCGCATCTCAGACGACGGCCCGGTCGTGAGCATCGGCCGCGCGAGGCTGGCTCAAACGGACCGGATCCGGCCGCTACCTGCCGCAGCCCTTGAATTGGGGAGGCTGCTGTGAATCTCGCCGGCCCGCCGCGACACCGCCGGCGAGATCATGTGCGCCCGCTACGAGCACCTGTGCGCGCGGCTGCGGGGGCTGGAGTTGGGCGCGGTGACGGTGATCTCTCCGCGACGACCACCGCCCCGAGCAGCGTGAGTACCCCAATGGTCGATCACACCACCGCACTCACCGGCAACTCCATGGTGAATCTCGCTCCATGGTCATGGGCCGGAGAGCTCAGATGTGGTCAACCGGTCAGTGACCGGCGCGGATGACCTTCTTCCCGTCCTGGGTGAGCGGGATCGGGATCGACTGGGGGGCGTTGCGCTGCTCTCCGCCGTCGAGATCCTTCTGGACGACGTTCACGTTGAGGGCCACTCCCTGGCCCCCACCGAACTTTCCGCTCGCGAAGGCGTCCACGCCGTCCGCGGTGATCTCGTAACCGGTGGTGTCGACGATCGAGTGGGTGCGGCAGTCGCGGAACACCTCCTCGATGGGGACGAACCACAGCCAGTGGTAGTCACCGTCGTGATTGAGATCCACCTTCTCCTCGAACCAGATCGCCACGCTTCCCGTCATACCGGCGGTGGCCGTCCAGTCGATGTCGTACGTCTGGGTGCCGACCACGAGCGACGCCTCGATGAACGACTTCGGCGGAATCCTGAGCGGGAGGTCGACGCTCCAGTTCTGTGTCTCCTTGTGCGTGAACTCCTGCGTCGAGGAGAGGTTCGTCTCGATCGAGGTGGTCTCACTGACCTTCGCCACCGTGGGGATCTCCGCCGAGACTTCCATGGTGACGCCGATCTTCAGCGATTCCGTCACCGAGATCCGCAGATCCTGCTCGGTCGTCCTGCTCTGCTTGTACGTGACGACCTGCTCCACCGTCGAACCGTTGCGGTAGTTGGTGGTCACCGAGCTGACCTGGCCCGGTATGGGCGAGGGCGCGCTGGGGTCGTAGGTGATACCGCTGTACTTCGCAACCACCTGGTACTTGCGGTAATCGCCGAGCGCGCTCTGCCGGCCGTAGTCCGTGGACGCGGTGAAGCGGCAGCCGTTGGAGCGGGGGAACCGCTCCCTGGCCATCCACTTCCCCCACTCGTCCGTTATTTCCTGGAGCGGACGGGCGGCCACCTTGCGCTTCGGGGCGCTCTGTGGGGCACTCGGCTGACCGGAGGCTGCCGCCGCGGTACCGGCAGTGGCGAGGGAAGCGGGGACGGCCGCGGCGAGGCCGACAGCGGGAGCGAAGGCGAGAACGCGCCGTCTGGAGACATGACTCATGGAGGTCCCAATCCGGTATGAGGCGGCACGGGTGAATCGTCGTGGTGAGCTATGCAATCGGCGATCTTTCGCAGCGCATAGGGACTTTGGTCCCGAACCACCGAATCACCCGGAACTGCACGGATTTCCCCCCGGCGCGGGGCGCTGATCGTTGCGGGAGATCATCCGTCACCGCGTCACCGCGTCACCGCGTCACCGCGTCACCGCGTCCTGGTGGTGCGTCACTGCCAGCGGCGCCCGAGCCTTCGCCGTCGCGTGACGCGGGTGCATCCGCAGCGTGGTCGGTACTGCTCCGCTCCCGAGTATCCGCTGGCCGGTGAGTGTCCAGAGCAGCGGTGTCGCACGAGGCGGCTCCCCCTCCTGGCGCGGACGACGCCCCGTCAGGGCCGGAGCCACGGTCGGAGCTGGAGTCCGGAGTCCGGAGTCGGAGCCAGCGTGGGAACAGGCGTCAGCGCCCCCGTGCCGCCGGTGCGAACGGAATGCCGGAGAGCATCCCGCGCCGCCCCACTATCAACGACTCCCCGAGGAAGCTCACGCCGACGGAGAGCGGTATCGGGCGGGCGCTCTCGTGCATGCCCATCTTCATCGCGAGGAAGTTGAAGCCCGCCATGGTCACGAGACTGCCGACCATGACGAGGAAGGTGCGCCCGGTATAGCGCTGCCACAGAGCCCCGTTCCGGTGGGTGAGTTCGATGCTCGTGCCTCGTAGCGCCCCGAGGGCGATACCCAGTACGGAGCCCGTGACGGCCCACGCGCAGTCGGTGCCGGTCACCCCCGTCATCTTGACCAGGGACAGGACGCCGATACCGGTGAGGATCACTGGTGCTCCGAACAGCTCCCGTACGTTGACCGGTTCACCGATCCGCCGCTTGATCACAACAGCGACCACGAGCACCACGATGATCGCCGTCAGCAGCCAGGGATTCACGCACGTACCACCTATCCAGACGTTGTCACACCTCGCCGTAAATCCTTTATGGCGTGGGCGAGCTAAAAAGATATTAGCTCGGTCGTGCTATAACGACAACATGCCGAAGATTGTCGACCCCGAAGCCCGCCGCCGCGCCGTGGCGCAAGCCGTCCTGGCCGTCGTCGCCCGGCACGGTCTGGAACACGCCTCGCTCCGCAACGTCGCCGAGGAGGCCGGCCTCGCCATCGGCTCGGTCCGCCACTACTTCGCGGACCACGACGAGCTGATGACCTTCACCATGCGGGAGCTGAGCAAGCGCATCGGCGATCGTCTGCGCGCGCACGCCGATCGGCTCCTCGCCCCTGACGGCGACACCGACCGCCGCGCGGCTACAGAGGAACTCCTGGCCGAGTTCCTCCCCCTCGACGAGGCCCGCCGGGAGGAGGCGGTCCTCTGGATCGCCTTCACCGCCGCGACCCACACCCGCGCCGAACTGCGGCCCTACGCGGCCGAAATGCAGCAGGAGATGCGCGCCCTCGTCGCCCGCGTGCTCTCCGAGGCCCAGAGCTCGGGCGGACTGCCGGCCGACTTGGATCTGGATCTGGAGAGCGAGCGCCTGACCGCCCTGCTCGACGGCCTCACCCTGCGAGCGGCACTCCTCCCGGACCCCGTGCCGCCGGAGCGGCTGCGCCAGGTGCTCCGACGGCACTTGGACGCCCTGAAGTCCGGCGGATAGCCGTCGTCGACGGGGGAGACGTACCGGCGCGGGTGTCGGTGGCATGAGTCGACTGCCCCTCAGCGCACTCCAGCACGATCCGCGACCGTTGAGCTGGGGCTGGGGCTGGGGCTGGGGCTGGGGCCTGTCACGCCCCTTGATGTCATCGCTGTCGCCGGTCTGTGGGCTCAACTCATGGGCGTCCTCTGCGACGCGCGGTTCGGCGCGGCGGGCGGGGACATCGGCAGCCATGTGAGCCGTCACCTCGGGCTCGCCCCCCCCGACCGGGTCGTCGCCGAGTACCGTACGGACGCGGGCCTGCCCCTCTTCACCGGCGATCCGGCGATCCGGCGATCCGGTGGACGTCGGCCCGAGGGGCGTGCCTGGCTGGAGGGCGCTGCGGCCTGGGACGGGAATGAGGGCGCCTATGCCGCCCGCCATGCATCGCACGAGGCCCCAGACCGCCGCTTTCGGGCTCACCGATTCGCCGGTCGGTCTCGCCGCGTGGATCGTCGAGAAACTCCGAGCATGGAGCGACTGCGATGGCAACTGCGACTGCGATGGCGACGCCGAGCGGAGCTTCACGAAGGACGAGCCCCTCACGAACCTCACGCTCTACCGGCTCACGGGGACGATCGGCTCGTCGATGCGCAGGTACCACGTCAACGCCGCGATCTCTCCCGCGCAGCAGGTCCGCCGGGTCGAGGTGCCGTCCGGCTTCTCGCTCTTCCCCGGCGACATCGTCCGCCCGCCGCGGGCGTGGCTCGAACGCACGGCGAACGTCGTGCGCGTGACCGAGCCCGCGCGCGGCGGACGCTTCGCGCCGTTCGAGGAGCCCGAGCCCTACGCGGGGAGGAGCTGCGGGCGTTCTTCCGCCCCTATCGGACGGCCGCGACGGGTTGAGGGCGCCACCGCGTACGGGAGCGGCCGACAGCGACGCCGGACGGGTTTCGCAGAGTCCACAGACACGTAATCATCCATACGTGATCGACCACGTTCCACCGTGATCGTGGATGACGCCTACCGGGGAACCGGCCTGACTATGCCGCACCGCCGCGAGAAAGATCAGGCCCGGCACGGGAAAGGTCATTTACGGGCCTGCGCGTACTGGTCTCCCGTCTCAGCTGCCGGCGACAGCTCAAGGAAAACCGGCCGTGTCTCATTTTCGGGCTCTACGCCTTCAAAAACGCCAGGATGTCGGGATTGAGGATATCCGGATGGGTCGACAACATGCCGTGGGGAAGCCCCTCGTAGCTCTTGAGGGTGCTGTGCTTCAGGAGTTTGGCCGACAATGGCGCCGAATCCGGATACGGCACGATCTGATCGTCGGTGCCGTGGGCGACGAGGACCGGTACGTCGATCTTTCTGAGGTCCTCATTGAAGTCGGTCTCGGAGAACGCCTTGATGCATTCGTAGTGGGCATTGGCCGCACCCCTCATCCCCTGCCGCCACCAGTTGTCGATCAGCCCCTGCAAGACTTTCGCACCGGGCCGGTTGAAGCCGTAGAACGGACCCGTCGGTACGTCGATGTAGAACTGCGAGCGATTGGCGGCGAGGGCCGTGCGCATCTCATCGAAGGCTTCGATCGGCAGGCCACCGGGATTGGTGGCCGACTTGACCATGATCGGGGGCACCGCGCTGACGAGCACCGCCTTCCCGACACGGCCGGGCTTGGCGTGCGCCACATAGCGCGTGACCTCACCGCCGCCGGTCGAATGCCCGATGTGGAAGGCTCCTTGCAGATCGAGCTCGTCGGTCAGCGCAGCCACATCGGCGGCATAGGTGTCCATCTCATGACCGGTCGCGGTCTGGGTGGAGCGCCCGTGGCCACGTCGATCGTGGGCGATCACCCGGTAGCCATGCGCAAGGAAGAACAACATCTGGTTGTCCCAGTCGTCTGCACTGAGTGGCCAGCCATGGTGGAAGACGATCGGCTGGGCGTCGCGCGGACCCCAGTCCTTGTAGAAGATGCTTGTGCCGTCGCTGGTGGTGACCGTGCTCATTGCTGATCCTTCCGCGTGGAGGGCTGAAGCGGTTGGGGCGCGCGACATTTGTTCAGTCGCAGCGAAGCAGACAGGGGCCGTAGGGCGAGGCCGTCAATCCCGCGTTCCGGAGGCTGTGGGCCGATCCCATCGCCGGCCACGATACGCCCAAGTCCGGAATGGCTCATCTCCTGCCGTCTATGAACCGTCGGCTTTTCGAGTGGTTCAGGAATAATTTCCGATAGCTGATTGCCTGCGTCTTGGGTGATGTCATTTTCAATTGTGGCCTCAAGTCGTTCGGATGTCTCGAATTCGTCTCCTGGCTCCGCCTTCAGGTCCGGCCTGAGTCCAGGCAGTCCGGCAATGGGCGAACCGGACGGTGATCTGAGCCCCGGTCTCTGAGCCCTGGTCGAGGCTGCGGCCGTCTCAGCCGCGTCGGCATCGGGCGGCACGGTCTCGGAACGGTTGCCGTTGCGGGAGTTGCCACCGTTCCGGCTCGCCGGGTCGCGCTCGTCGGAGCCGAGGTGATCGGTGCTCTCGCCTTCGAGCACGGACTCCCGCGGTCGCTCGATCAGCCGCTGCGGCAGAGGGTCGCGTGACCCCGCGTCGCCGGACGCGCCTGGCCCTGTCGTCCGGGTCACCGGGGAAGTCCTGCGCGTTGCCGCCCACGAGGACGAGGCGTTGGCGACCGACCGACCGACCGACCGACCGACCGACCGACCGACCGACCCGCCCCGTACCAGAGGCCAAGGCGGGCCCAGCAGATACATTTCACCAACTAGTACTTGTTTGCTACCTGGAGGACGGGTCATGGCCGAACGAACCCCGCATATCACCTTTCAGCACGGCCAGTCGTTTCTCGCTGCGATCGCGGAGCGCTGGAACTACCAGATCCTGCGCGAGGTCTTCTTCGGCGTCCGGCGGTTCGGCGAACTCAAGCGCACCCTGGGGATCTCGGCGACCATGCTGACGACCCGGTTGAACGACCTCACCGAGCTGGGGCTGCTGGAGAAGCGGGCCTATCGGCCCGACAAGCCGTGGTACGAGTACCGGCTCACCGATGCGGCACGGGAGTTGGTCGTACCCGCCGTCGTGGCGATCACGCGCTGGGCGGAGAGCCGGTCGGCCGGTGCGGCGGTCGATTCCCGACCTCTCCTCCACACCACCTGCGGGAACGAGACCGAGCCCTATCTCGCGTGCAGCAGCTGCCACCAGCCCATTCTCGCCTCCGCCCTGGAGCCGCTGGCTGAGCGGCAGAGCGAGATGGAGAAGAGGTAGTACACATTTGCTACTAGTGGCGGTAGGCTACTAGTAGCGATGGGTGGAGGTCTTCCGTCAACCGCCCCCGAGGGGAGTGGTCATGGCGGCAGCGAAGTGGCTGGACGGCCTCACCGAGAAGCTGATCCCGACACCGTTCGGACTGATCAATGTGCGGGCGGGAGGTCGCGTCGACGGCCCCGCGATGGTCTGCCAGCCGAGCCCGATAACGGGCGGCGCCATGCGGCAGTACCAGTATGAGCACTTCGTCCCCACCCACCGCATGGTCCCCGCCGGCGTTCCCGTCCTCGTCATCGCGGGCGCGGAAGCCGGTCAATTCCCCGCGCACGCCGTACGGAAGATGGCCGACGCCACCAGAGGGATCACCTTCCGGGTGCTGCCGCGCACCGGCCGCCTCGCCGCCCCCGAGGACCCGGGCGAGGCCCCTGCCGAAGTTGACGCCTACCTCGCCGGCCTGTCCGCCGTGGCAGCCTGAAAGAGAGCGGAGCGATGACACCGACCCCCACCGCGACCAGCGCCGCACCGCCCACTTGGGTGCTCCAGATCATGCACGAGATCGACACGCTCGCCTTCGGCGAGGGATTCGCCCGCATGACCGACGAGACCGAGATGTACTTCGGCACCGCGCACGTGGTCGGCGTCGAGGCCATCAAGGCATTCTTCGTGAAGATCGACGAACCCCTCGACATCACCCACGAAGTCGTCGAGTACTGGACCGCAGCCCAAGGCGTCCACATCCTGCGCGGGGAAGCCACCATGGCGAAGAAGACCGCCCCCGACGCTGTCGTGCGCGCCCCGTTCATGCACATCTATCGTCTCGACGGCGCGGAGCCCGCGCGTATCAGGACCCTGCACATCACCGCCGGCCCGTTGCGAACCGACAGCGTCATATGAGAACCGTCGAGAGACGGGACGAAACCGCCTCGGATCCGGCCGGCCCGACGGGTTGAGGGGGCTGCCGCGGGGCTGTCCGCCCAACAGCGGTGGCGGGAGGGGTGCGGGGCCGCTGCGGGCAGTGCGTCCGGAGCGGCGTCCGCTGCGGCCGCAAAATCACCGCAGGTGCGATTCGGTCCCTGCCCCGCAACGACCGACAAGCCCGCTATACGTCACGGGCGATGGCGATGCAGCGTTCGAGTTCGCCGGGGATGTCGGGGCGGGTGGGCTGGTAGACGATCTCGGTGATCCGCCCCGTGCGTAGGCGCTGAGTCGGTCCCGGATGCGGTCCCGGATGTGGTCGGGGGTGCCGGAGAAGGCCGAGGTGGCCGCCTGACCCCGCCCCCGCGAACCGGCAGGCATCGCCCGTGGTCCCCGCAGCCTCGCGAGGCTACGGCTCGCCGCTGCCACCGGCGGCGAGGTGTTCGTCCGGCCAGCTGCCAAGTCACGCCGCTGGTCGATCACCACACGTCGAGGACTCCGAGCAGGCCGGCGGCAACATCATCCATGGCGCGAAATCCCTCACCAGCAAAGAGCCTTGACGTATGTTGATATGGATGGCCAGGCCACGTAGTGCGTGATCACGTGGTACGGCCGGAGAGGCCCGTGATCTGTCCCAACTCTTGATGGGGGAGTCTTGAGCACCTCGTTTCCCACCGGCGCCGAGCTGGCGGTGCTGAGCCAGAGCGGCCACACGCTGAGTTTCTTCGATCTGGCCTCCGGCCGCCGCAGCGACATCGTGCCCGTACTGCCCGAGGGGCACGAACTCTGCTTCGACCCCGTGCGGCGGCGCCTCTACGCGAGCCATACCTACCGATCGGGCCACTTCGCCGCGCATGACGAAAAGGGCCATGAGGTCAGCGTGATCGATGTCGACACCCACCAGGTCGTCGAGGTGATCGACCTCGCTCCGGAACACGGTCCGCACGCCCTCGCCCTTGATGCCGCGGCAGACCTGCTCTACGTGAGCGTCGAGGAGGGGCCGGCCCGTCCGGGTGGACTGGTCGCCATCGACCTGCGAACCAACGAAGTGGTGGCCCGGTACTCCGCCGACGCGCCGGTGCCGCACTGGGCGGTGCTGGCACCCGACGGCACGGCCGCCTACACCACCAACAAGAGCGCGCTCTTCGCGTCGAGGATCGACCTGACGGGCCGGACTCCCGTGCGACGTATCCCGGTCCCCGGCAGCGAGGGCCTCGCACTGTCTCCCAGGGGCGACCGGCTCTACATCGCCACGCCGACCGCTCTGTCTCCGCCCGACCCCACCGCACCACACGCCGTCAAGGTGATCGACACCACGACCCTCACCACCCTGGCCACGATCGCGCTGCCCGCGACACCGGGCCCGGCGCACGTCACCGGCACGGGCAAACTCCTGGTGGGCTGCTGGCCGCTGTCGGGCTCCCGCGCGAATCCGTTCGCGGAGGGCATCCTGTCGATCCTCGACGCCGAAACCTACCGGTACCTCGGCGAGTTGAACGTGGGCATTACCCCCATCAACATCATCTCCGCCGTCGAAGGGCACCTCGCGTTCGTTTCCCACCTCATCGCCGGCACCGTCACCGTGGTGGACCTCGACGCCCACACCCCGGTCACCACTCTCGAAGTGGACCTCGGCGACCCAGGCGGGGAGTTCTCGAAGAACACGCACAATCAAGGCGCTCACGGACTGGCCTACATTCCACCGAGAGCGGGCGTGTGATGTCGACACCCCCGCCGGACCCGCACTTCTGCGGATCCGGGGGGGCACCGGGCGGTATGGGGGCGGCGAACCGGGACGCCGCCCCGTCTTCGCCGGCGGATCGGGGCCGCCCGGCGCGCCGAGCGGCCGGTGCGGTCCGTGGCCGGGCGGAGCGGCCGCCCACCGCTGCCGCCCCGGGCGACCCGCGGGGGAGGTATGAGCGCGCGACGCCACCGGGCTTCGCGCCCGTGACCAGGACAGGAAGGTCCGCCACCATGAGCACTCCGAGCATCCTCATCTCCGGCGCCAGCATCGCGGGACCGACCCTCGCCTCCTGGCTCGGCGCCGCCGGCTGGGACGTCACCGTCATCGAACGCTTCGACCAGCTGCGCGACGAGGGCCAGAACATCGACATCCGCGGTACCGGCCGCGAAGTGCTCCGCCGGATGGGTCTCGAAGACGTCGTCCGCGCCGCGCACACCCACGAGACCGGCCTGGACTTCGTCGACGAGCGGGGCAGGCCGGTCGCGCGTATCGCCGCCGGCATCGACGACACCTCGGGCGGCACCGCCGAACTGGAGATCCTGCGCGGGCGACTCTCGCGCATCCTCCACGACCACTCGTCCGCCGACGCCGCATACGTCTTCGGTGACCAGATCACCGCGCTGCACGACGACGGGCACGGTGTGGACGTCGAGTTCCGCCACGGGCCGGCCCGCCGGTTCGACGCGGTGGTCATCGCCGAGGGGCTCCGTTCGCGCACCCGCTCGCTGGTGATACGGGACGTGCGCCTGCGCGAACTAGGCCTCTACAGCGCCTACTTCACGATCCCGCGCACCGACGCCGACGACAACCGGTGGCGGTGGCTGATCGCCGACCGCGGCCGTGGGGTGACCCTGCGGCCGGACGACGTCGGGACCATTCGGGCTTCGCTGAACATGCACAGCGCCACGCGCGGACTCGACCGCCTCGACCGCGCGGACATCGTCACGATTTTGCGCGCGACCTTCGCCGACATCGGCTGGGAAACCCCCCGGATCCTCGACGCCCTCGACGACAGCCCGCTGTACTTCGAATCGCTCGGTCAGGCTCGGCTCCCGCGCTGGAGCAGCGGCCGGATCGCCCTGCTCGGGGACACCGCCTACTGCGCCTCGCCGGTCAGCGGTATGGGGACGACCCTGGCCGTCACCGGCGCCTACGTTCTGGCGGGCGAGCTCACCCGCCACACCGATCCGCAGGCCGCGTTCGCCCGTTACGAGGCGGTCATGCGCCCGTTCGCCGAGCGGGCCCAGCAACTCCGGCCCGGGTTCCCCTACATGTTCTACCCCCGCACCCGACTGCAGCGCTCGCTGGTCTGGGCCGGACTACGGGCGGCCGCCAGCCCCCTGGCCAACCGGCTCGTAGGCGGCGCGGGAGCACTGTTCAGCCCGCCCGCGGAAGCGCTCGACCTGCCCGACCACGCCATGGCGTCACGGAACGGCGGGTGACCTGCGCGGGACGCGGCAGGTGGGTCGCCCCGGGTCGTCCCCACGGGCGGCGGAGAGGTGTCGGCGCGCGGTGTTCTCGCCGGGCAGCGCCGTGGATCACCCTGGGGTCCGGGGCCGCCCTCCGGGATACTCGTCATCATGCGTACCGACTTCGACCCCGCCGCTCTGCCCCGTAACGAGTTCTACCGGCTGTTGACCGCGGTGGTCGTGCCGCGCCCCATCGCCTGGGTGTCGACCATCGGCCCGGACGGCGTCGCGAACCTGGCTCCGCACTCGTTCTTCACCATCGCCAGCGTGGCGCCGCCGGTGGTGCAGTTCACCTCTGTCGGCCGCAAGGATTCGTTGCGGAACATCGAGGCCACCGGGGAGTTCGTGGTGAACCTCGCGCCGGAGGGGATGTTCGAGCAGATCAACGACTCCGCCGTCGATTTCCCGCACGGGACGAGCGAGTTCGAGGCGGCCGCGATCACCGCCGAACCGAGCCTGCGGGTCGAGCCGCCGCGGGTCGCGGCCTCGCCCGTGGTGCTGGAGTGCGAGGCGTACAGCACGCTCGGGATCGGTGACTCGACGATCGTGTTCGGACGGGTGGTGCACGCGGCCGTAGCGCAGGACGTGCTGGTGGACGGCCACCCCGCGATCACCCGGCTGCGGCCCCTGTCGCGGCTCGGCAAGAACGAGTGGGGCACGCTCGGCGAGGTCCGGGAGATGGCACGCATCCGGTACGCGGACTGGCAGGGCCCTGACGGCGGCCGGTGAGCAGCAGGGGAGAGGCCGGCCGACTGTTCCGATCGGCTTCGCCCGGCGGCCACTTCCGGCGCGGCGCGGTATCCGGGACGCTGGGGTGACGGGCGCCGGCCTTCGCCGGGGCCCGCCGGGTACCGGATCCCTGGAGTCGCCGTGATCGCTCCCGTCCTCGCTGCCGCACCGGAAGATCCACCCAACCCCGCTCCCGCGGCGGCGCCGGTCAGCCGCCGCTCCGCGCTACGGGCGGCGGCCGCCACGGCGGTGGCCGCGCCGGTGGCGGCGTATGGAGCCGGGCCCGCGTCCGCCGCCGACCGCGGGCCGGGGCTCCGGGTGATGACCTTCAACCTGCGGTATGCGTCGGACACCCCGCCGCACTCCTGGGCCGAGCGCCGCCCCGTGATGCGGGCACTGCTGCGCCGCGAGGCCCCGCACCTGCTCGGGACGCAGGAGGGGCTGTACGGGCAACTGCGCGATATCGCGGCGGATCTCGGCCCCCGGTACGACTGGGTGGGGACGGGACGGGGTGGCGGGAGCCGGGACGAGTTCGTGGCGGTCTTCTATGACGTACACCGACTCGTACCGGTCGAGTACGACCACTTCTGGCTCTCCGCCACGCCACTCCTGATCGGCTCGGCCACCTGGGGAAACACCGTCGTACGGATGGTGACCTGGGTCCGCTTCCGGGACCTGCACGCGGGCGGCGAGTTCTACGCCCTGAACACCCACCTCGACCACGCCCACCAGTACGCGCGCGAGCGGTCCGCCGCGCTGATCACCGAACGGCTCGCCGCCCTGGATCCCGCACTGCCCCGGATCGTCACGGGGGACTTCAATGTCGCGGCGCACCGCAACCCCGTCTACGACGCGATGCTCGGCGGCGGGACCCTCGTGGACAGCTGGGACACGGCCGCGCGGCGCAGCGCGCAGTACGGCACCTTTCACGGCTACCGGCCCCTGGTACCGGACGGCGACCGGGTCGACTGGATCCTGACCTCACCGGGGGTGCGGACCCGGCGCGCCACCATCAACACGTTCGCCGAGCACGGCCGGTTTCCGAGCGATCACCTGCCGGTGCAGGCGCTGCTCGACCGGTGACCCGTGGGGGCCGGGCGCGCGGGTCAGGGGCGGGAGGCGGTGGAGCCGCGGACGCGCAGGCCGTCGAGGAGTTCCCGCGTCGCGGCCGCCACGCTCTCCACGGCGCGGTCGAACACCTCGCGGTTGTGGGCGGCCGGCGCCCGGAATCCGGAGACCTTGCGCACGTACTGCACGGCCGCGGCCCGGATGTCCTCCTCGGTGACCTCGGGCGTGACGGGCGGACGGAGGGTCTTGATACTGCGGCACATGCCTCCAGTCTCCCTCCCGGCGGCCGGATGCGGGGCGCCGGGCTCGGATGCGGGGCGGTCGCACCCGTGGGCGGCGGCGGGCGTGGTTCAGCCCAGCCCGGTGACCCGCATCGTGATGTTGAGACGGCCGCCGGCCATACCGCACGCGGGGTCGCCGCTGCCCGGCCGGACCTTGGGCACCCCGTGGTAGGCGAACCGGGACGGCCCGCCGAAGACGAACAGGTCACCGGAGGCCAGCTCGACGTCGGTGTACGGCTTGGTACGCGTCTGCGTGTTGCCGAACCGGAAGACACAGGTGTCGCCGATGCTCAGGGAGACCACCGGTGCGTCGGACCGCTCCTCCTTGTCCTGGTGCATACCGAGCCTGGCCTGGCCGTCGTAGAAATTGATCAGCGCGGTGTCCGGTGTGTAGCCGTCACCCGCCGCCGGGTCCTCGTACGCCTCGGCCACCGCGCGGCGGCCCAGCCCGACCATCCACTCCGGGAACGCGGCGACCCGGGCGCCGTTCACATCGTCGGCGGTGCGGGTGTACGCGTACGGCTGCCAGTGCCAGCCGATGCACACCGTCTGGACGGACATCGTGCCGCCGCGGGGGAGTCTGGTGTGCCGGATCGGGACCGGACCGCGCGCCCAGCCGCGGCAGGCGGCGACGAGTTCGCGCTGCTGCGCCAGGGTCAGCCAACCGGGGACGTGGACGGCGCCGGGCGCCAGCTGCCGACGGCCCGGGGCGTGGCCGACGGCCGCCGGGGCACCACGGCCGCCGGAGCCAGCGCCGGAACTTTCGCCGAGGGCCTCTCCGGCGGGTGCTGAACCCACGGGTCCCCCGAAGTCCTCGAAACCGGGGAGCGGTGTGCTCATACGTGTCTCACCCGTCTCGTCCCCCTCGTCCGCCGCTCTCGTTTCGTCCCGCCGGGTACCGGTCCGCCGCACCACGCCGCCGCTCGCGTCCCGCTGCTCATATCAGCGTGCCACGCGGGCGGCGGTCCGGGCCAAGACGCCCGAGGTAGGCGGCGGCCGCCGGGTGCCGGGCGGTCGCTCGGCGGAGCCTCGTGCGCGGCGGCGCGGTCGTGTCCGCGCCCCCGCGGTCGGCTGCCTGGTGGTCGCCTGGGCTCTCTTCCAGTCTGCGGGTCCGGGGGCGGCCCGGCTGGCGGAAATCGGACGTCACGGTGGGCGGTCGACCGGACCTCACGGGAAGCCACGGTCCGCCGCCGGACGCCACGGTGCGGCACGCCGAGGGCGCGCCGCACCGCCGTACGGGCTTCGCGTGAGACCGGTGCCAGTGGTGGACGGAACCGCCGCTACTTCAGATCGACCTGGAACACCTTGTCCGAGCCGGGCCCGGCCTTGCCGTTGTTGTCGGCGTTGGTGGTGGTCAGCCACAGGGAGTTCTTACCGGGGACGGTCTCGACCGTGCGCAGCCGTCCGTAGTCGCCGGTGTAGTACGCCTTGGGGGTGCCGGCGGTGGTGCCGTCGACCGGGATGCGCCACAGGCGCTGGCCGCGCAGGGCCGCCATGTAGATCGCTCCGTCGGCGTACGCGACCGCGCTGGGCGATGCCTCGCTGACCGGCCACTGCCGCTTGGGGTTGGTCATCCCGTCGACGGAGCAGGTGCCTTCGCAGGTGGGCCAGCCGTAGTTCTTCCCAGGCTCGATGAGGTTCAGTTCGTCGTACTTGGCGTCGCCGAACTCCGCCTCCCACAGGCGGCCTTGGGCGTCCCAGGTGATGCCCTGCGGATTGCGGTGGCCGTAGGAGTAGAGCAGCGTGCCGAAGGGGTTGCCGGGGGCCGGTTTGCCGTCGGTGGTCATCCGCAGGATCTTGCCGTTGAGCGAGGACTTGTCCTGGGCCAGCTTTCGGTCCTGGGCCTCGCCCGTGGTGGCGTAGAGGTAGCCGTCGGGGCCGAACTTGAGGCGTCCGCCGTCGTGGTACTTGTTCTTCTTGATGCCGTCGACGAGCACCTTGTAGCCGCTGAGCTTGCCGCCGTTGAAGGTCATCCGCGCGATGCGGTTGCCTTCCGAAGCGGTGTGCATCAGATAGACGTAGTGGTCGGTCTTCCAGGACGGCGATACGGCGATGCTCAGCAGGCCGCCCTCGCCGCCCGTGGTGACGACGTTCGGTACCTTGCCGATCTCCTTCTTCGTGCCGTCCTGGGCGAGCGTGAAGACCTTGAACGTATCGCGCTCGGTGATCAGGGCCGAGCCGTCGGGCAGCCAGCTCAGGCCCCATGGGATGGACCAGTCCGACGAGATGGTCTTGATCGAGCCGGGTGCCGAGGTGAGGCCGGGCGCCGTGGCAGCGGCGGCCGCACGGCCCGTCGCTGCGGCGGCGCCTCCGGTGGCGCTGTTCGTCGTGGTCGTGGCGGCACTGTGCGGGGCGGTGGCGGCGCCGCCCGTGCCGGCCGCGGCGATGAGCAGGCCGGTGGCCAGAGTGGCGGCGGCCACCGCGGTGAGGGAGGCGTGCCGGGCTGTGGTGGTGCGCATGCGCATGGGGGGTCCTCCGGTCAGGCAGATGTGACGGGGTGTTCCCTCGGGGGCGGGCATCAGCGGCGCCAGGCTGATAGGAAAGTTTCCTAATGGTCCGGCCCGGAAACTACTGCGCCCATGGGCAGGGGTCAAGGGACGGGAAGGTAGGACGTATCTCCCCGCACGTCGGGGTGAGTTGGCGTCCGAAGATCTTCGGACCGGGTGTGTGCCGTGGGAGATGCTGCTGAAGTGCGGGGTGAGCAGGCGGATTGCCGGTGCGGGGAGTTCACCGCAGAGACGTGATCGCTCCATAGGTCGGATCATTTTTTGTTCCGCCCCATTGACCGCGCCCCCCAAGCTCGGGATTCTGCAGAGCAGCACCATGCAACACACGGCAACGCCATGACAACGCACCGCCACACGACATGGCCGGCGATCCGCCGGCGGCCGGCGCCCCCGGGCCGTCGGCGGACCGGGCCGTCGGCGGACGCGCAAGCGGCACGCGCCCCCTCCGCGGACCGGGCGGCGTCGGCCGCCCCGGCCCACCGTCCCCGGCCACCGGGCGGGCGACGACCCTCGGACGAGCGCGGTGCGGGCGACCGCGACCGACCCCCACACGAAAGGCTGGACCCCACATGAACGACGCCATGGAGCAGCCCCCGCGGAACTCGCAGCCGCCGCACACCCCCGGCCCGGCCGCGCCGCACGGCGAGCAGACCGCCTGGCAGGCCCCGGACTACACGGTCATCGAGACCGCGCTGGAAGTCACCGCCTACTCCCTGAACGCCCGCTGACCGCCCCGCCATGCTGTTGCGGGTGCTCGGCACCGCGGCGGGTGGCGGCGTGCCCCAGTGGAACTGTGCGTGCCCCGGGTGCACCGGGGCACGCGCCCATCCCGACCGGCGCCGCCGCCACGCCTCGCTCGCCGTACGAGCCGACGACGACCACTGGTATCTGATCAACGCCACCCCCGATATCGCCGACCAGATCGAGAGCACGGCCGCGCTGCACCCGGGCCCCGCCGCGCGCCGGACCCCGGTGGCGGGCGTGGTCCTCACCGACGCCGAACTCGACCACACCCTCGGCATCGCCCGGCTCCGCGAGGCCGACCGCATCGAGGTCCTCGCCACCGGCCGCGTCCGCACCGCACTCTGCGAACAAGCGCACCTGGACGCCGTCCTCACGCCGTACGCGGACCTCGTATGGCGGGAGCTGGGCGCGCGGCCCGTTCCGCTGCGCGAGGGATTCGACGTCGAGATCAGCGCCGTCCCGGTCTCAGCCAAGCGCCCCCGCTACGCGGCCGCGGCCCCCGGCCCGGCCGGACCCGACGCCGGCCCCGAACCGTGGGTCGTCGCCCTGCGTCTGCACGACCGCCGCACCGGCGGCACCGCCGTCTACGCGCCCGCGCTCGCCGCCTGGTCCGACGCGTTCCAGGACGCGCTGGCCGATGCCGACTGCGTCCTGGTCGACGGCACGTTCTGGGACGACGACGAACCACGCCGCAGCGGATTCTCCACCCGGACCGCGACCGGTATGGGCCATCTGCCCATCGACGGGCCGGCCGGCACCGCCCGCCGGCTCGCCCCGCTCGCCGCCCGCTGCCTCTACACCCACCTCAACAACACCAACCCCCTCGTGGACCCCGGAGCGCCGCAGCACGAGCGGCTGGCCGAACAGGGGCTCGCGGTGGCCGCGGAAGGCATGGAGATCGCCCTATGAGCACGCCCTTCGAGGAGCGGCTGCGGACCGTGGCACGCGACAGCTACCACGACCGACACCACTTCAACCTCCGCATGCACGCGGGGGAGTTGACGCCGGAGGAGCTGCGCCGCTGGATCCGCAACCGGTTCCACTACCAGCGCTGCATCCCCGTCAAGGACGCCCTGATCACCGCGAAGCTGGGCACACCGGAGCTGCGCCGGATGTGGCTGCGCCGGATCCAGGACCACGACGGGCAGCGGGAGGGCGAAGGCGGCCTGGAACGCTGGCTGCGGCTCGGCGAAGCGGCCGGACTCGACCGGGCGCTGCTGCTGGACGAGGCGGGCGTGCTGCCGGGCGTACGGCTCGCCGTCGACGGCTACGTCAACTTCTGCCGGCTGCGCTCCCCGCTGGAGGCGGTCGCCGCCTCGCTCACCGAACTGTCCGCCCCGGACATCATGCGCACCCGTATCGACGCCTTCGAACGGCACTACGGCTGGATCGACGCGGAGGGGCTCGCCTACTTCCGGGGCCGGCAGGCCCAGGGGCGGCGGGACAGCAAGGAAGCGCTGGCCCTCGTCCTGGACTGGGCGCGCACCGACGCCGAACAGGACCTCGCGGTCGCCGCGCTGACCTTCAAATGCCAGGTGCTGTGGTCGCTGCTGGACGCCGTCGAGCGCGGGGAGCGGCCATGACACGGTGGTGCCCCGCCCTGGCCCCCGCCGTCCAGTTGCGCCACGACCAGGTGCGCGACACCGATCTGCTGCTCCTGCCGGAGCGGGTCGTCGTCCTCGAAGGGAGCGCGGGCGCCGTACTGCGGCTCTGTGACGGGGTGCGCGCCGTGCCGGACATCGTGGCGGAGCTGGCCGTGCGGTACCCGGATGCTCCGGTGGCGGCCGAGGTGCCGGCGTTCCTCGGCCGGATACGCGCCGAAGGCTGGCTGCGATGACCGCGCCCGGGGAGCGCCCGCCGGAGCCCGCCGCCCCGCCTGGGGCGCCCCTGCCGCCCCGCCCCTGGGCGCTGCTCGCCGAACTCACCCACGGCTGCCCGCTGCACTGCCCCTACTGCTCCAATCCGCTCGAACTCACCCGCAGATCCGCCGAGTTGACGACCGAGCAGTGGGTGGACGCACTGCGCCAGGCCGCCGGTCTCGGCGTGGTCAGCGCCCATCTCTCCGGCGGGGAACCGCTGCTGCGGTCCGATCTGGCGGAGATCGTCGCGGCGGCCGACGGCGCCGGTATCCACACCCAGCTCGTCACCAGCGGCGTCGGCCTCGGCCGCGACCGCCTCGGCCGCCTAGCCGACGCCGGGCTGCGCAGTGTGCAGCTGTCCGTCCAGCACGCCGACCCGGGTGCCAACGACCGTATCGCCGGGCGCCGCTCCTTCGCCGCCAAGGAACGGGCCGCCGCCCTGGTCCAGGACTCCGGGCTGCCGCTCGGCCTCAACGTCGTCCTGCACCGCCACAACCTCGACGCGCTGGACGAGCTGATCGATCTCGCGACGGCCTGGGGCGCGGACCGTATCGAACTCGCCAACACCCAGTTCTACGGCTGGGCGCTGCGCAACCGCGCCGAACTGCTGCCCTCCCGCGAGCAGCTCGCCCGCGCGGAGCGGACCGTACGGCGCCGCCGCGCCGAGCTCGCCGGACGGACCGAGCTGGTCTGGGTGGTCCCCGACTACTTCGACGGCAAAGCCAAGCCCTGTATGGGCGGTTGGGGAGCCGTCTCGCTCACCATCACCCCCGACGGAACGACGCTGCCCTGTCCGGCCGCCGCCGTACTCCCCGGACTCGACGCCCCGAACGTCCGGGACCGGCCGCTGGCCTGGATCTGGGACCACTCCCCGGCGTTCACCCGCTATCGGGGCACGGAGTGGATGCGCGAACCGTGCCGCGGCTGCGCGCTGCGCGAACAGGACTTCGGCGGCTGCCGCTGCCAGGCGTTCGCGCTCACCGGCGACGCCGCGGCGACCGACCCGGCCTGCCGGCTCTCCCCGGACCACGCCCTCGTACGCGACCTCGTGGCCGCCCCGCCCGAAGGGGCCTCCGCGGGCCTGGGCCGGCCGCGCAAACCCGCCCGGCGCGCCCCGGCCGCCCCGAAGGGGGCGAGATGAACGCCCGGTTCCGCGGTGCGCTGACCGCCGCGCTCCTCGCCTGCGCCGCCCTCGTGCTCCCCGGCCCGCCCGCCGCGGCGGCGCATCCGGAGCCGGGCACCCCCGCGCGGCAGGCGGCGACCACCCGGCCGGGAGCGGCCACCGACTGGTCCGTGGCGCTGATCGACTCGACCCTCGCCCGCTACACCCCGGCGACGATCGGCGGCTGGTCCTACCCGGTCGGCCTCTACCTCTACGGCCAGTACCTCGTCTACCTGCGCACCCACCAGCAGCGCTATCTCGACTATCTCAAGGAGTACGTGGACCGGTTCGTCGACAGTGCGGGCAACATCGGCCAGGGCTTCAACAGCCTGGACAGCATGCAGGCCGGCCGGCTGCTGGTCATCCTGCACCACGAGACCGGCGCGGACCGCTACCGGATCGCCGCACACAAGATCCGCAAGCGCCTGGACAGCTATCCGCGCACCGCCGACGGCGGCTTCTGGCACGCCACCACGAGCAGCCGGGCACACCAGCTCTGGGGCGACGGGGTCTACATGGTCACCCCCTTCCTCGTCGAATACGGCAGGGAATTCGGCGACACGCAGTACGCCGACGACGAGGCGGCCCGCCAACTCGACGTCTACGGCACGCATTTGCAGAGCCCGAACGGCCTGCTGCGCCACGCCTACGACGAGTCCGGGACCGCCGGCTGGGCCGACCCGAAGACCGGACAGGCGCCCGAACAGTGGTGCCGCGCCGTCGGCTGGTACGCCATGGCCGATGTCGACGTGCTGGACGCGCTGCCCGCCGGCCATCCGCGCCGCGCCCGGCTCACCGGCATCCTGCGCAAGCTCGCGGCGGGCCTGGAACGCACCCAGGACCCGGCCACCGGCCGCTGGTTCCAGGTCATGGACAAGGGGGACCGCCCCGGCAACTGGACCGAGACCTCCTGTACGAGCATGTTCGCCTTCGCACTCTCCCGTGGGGTGCAGCAGGGCTATCTGGACCCGCACTACACGAAGGTCGCCCAGCGGGCGTACACGGGCGTGCTGCACAGCATCTCGCTCGGCGCCGACGGGCGTACCAACCTCACCGGTATCACCGTCGGCACCAATGTCGGCGACTACGCCTACTACATCGACCGCACCCGGGCCACCAACGACTTCCACGGTCTGGGCGCCTTCCTGATCATGTCGGAACAACTGCGGGCGAGGTGACGCACATGAGACGAGGGACGGCCCTCGCGGCTCCGCGTACCAAGGCGGCCACGGTGCTCCTGGCCGTACTGACCCTGCTGTTCGGCGCGCTCGCGCTGCCCGGCACGGCACACGCCGATCTCCAGCACCCGCGCCAGGAGTTCCTGCGCGGTTCGGTCTCCGGGCTCTTCCTCCACTGGGGGGAGCGGACCGCGCCGCAGCACACCAGCTGCGCCGGCTGGGAGAAGGACGTCACCGACGGCGGATGGAATCCGGACTACTGGGTGAAGGAGGCCGGCAAACTGCACGCCCAGTACCTGGTGCTGGCGACCTTCCACAGCCGGCTCGGCTACGCCAGGCCCTGGCCGTCGGACATCCCGGGGAGCTGCCACACCCGGCGGGACTTCCTCGGCGAGCTGATCACGGCGGCCAAGGCCCGCGGTCTGAAGGTCATGCTCTATATGACCGACGACCCGCAGTGGCACGACCAGGGCGGCCATGAATGGCTGGACTCGGCCGGCTACTCCCGCCACAAGGGCCGCGATATCGACCTCACCACCCGGGAGGGCTTCGGCGAGTTCTCCTACGACAACTTCTTCGAGGTCATGGACCGCTACCCCCAGCTGGGCGGTTTCTGGATCGACAACGACAACGACTACTGGCTGACCCACCACCTCTACGAGCAGATCTACAGCAAGCGCCCGGACTACACCCTCAGCAACAACAACGAGGACACGCCGATCATGGACATGATCAGCAATGAGCAGAAGACCGGCATGTCCCCGGCCTACGACTATCCGCAGGCCATCTACACCGCCGCACCCCGGCTGACCGAGGCGGACTTCAAACTCCCCGCCACCGGGGCCTGGTGGTACGACGGATCCGATCCGGACGTCGACCGCAAGCTCACCCTGGGCCGCCTGGTCACCAACGCCGGTTCCTCGATCAAGGCCCTGATGGCCGAGACCGCGCAGGTCAACGGCCGTTTCCCGGCCAAGCAGGAAGCCTTCAACGCCTTCGCCGACGGTTATCTCGACGCCATCTGGGAGTCCCTGCACGGCACCGAAGGCGGCGGCTATCTCCACGGCGGCCTCGCACCCGGCTTCTGGAACGACGGCGCCCACGGCGTCACCACCGTCAGCGCCACCGACCCCGACCGCCACTACCTTCACGTCATCACCCCGCCGTCGAAGCCCACCCTCCGGCTGCGCGACAACGGATACCGGGTGGCCGAGGTGACCAACCTGCGGACTGGCGCGCGGATCCCCTTCACCCAGTCCGGCGGCTACCTCTCCCTGACCGGCCTCGGCGACTGGGATTCGTACGACACCGTTTTCAAGGTCCGTACCGCGGGACGCCAGGGCATCCTGCCCGCCTCCTCGTACACGATGAGCGCCGGCGCCGCGGCGAGCGGACACCCCGCCGCGGCGGCCGCGGACGGCGACTACCTGACGTACTGGGACAACGACCGCACCCTGCCGGTCTCCCTGGACTACGACCTCGGCGCCGCCCGGAAGGTGCGCTACCTCGGCCTCAACCAGCGGGAGGACTCGGTCAGTTACGCCCGCTCGGACACCGAGCAGTCCGCGCGGATCAAGGACTACCGGGTGTACGCCAGCCAGGACGGCAAACACTGGGGGAGCCCCGTGGCGAGCGGCACGCTCCCGAGCCGGCGCGGCGTCTCCTTCATCGACCTTCCCGCGACCACCACCCGCCACCTGCGACTGGAAGTCCTCAGCACCCACGCGGCCGCCACCGACACCAAGCGCTACCGGCGGCTGCGCATCGACGAGAGCTGGCTCGGGACCGCCTATGCGACCCCGGCGGCAATCCGGGCAGCGGCAACGGCCCCGGTACCGAAACCCATTTCGTCCCCGGGTGGCCGACCGGGCCGCCCGGCATCCTGAGATGACGCTGCCGCCGCGGACGGGGGTTTCCGCGACGGCAGCCGACCGGGCGGGCCGCAACGGCCCGCCCGGGGTGTGTCCTCAGGGGTGGTAGCGCTCCGCGATCTCGGTGGCGAGACCATCCCGGACCGTCACCCGGACCCGGATAGCGTCCATCTTGGACGCCTTCTCCAACTGGGCCTCGGTGCACGGCGAGGTGCCGTAGCCGTGGCTGTCCACGGTGACGTTGCCGTTGGAGGCGCAGATCCCGGCGGCGCCCAGGGTCTTGGTCTGCGGCCCGATGAAGAACGCCTGCTCGGGGCCGGACGACGGGGTGACCGTCAGCTTGCCCGGCGCCAGGTAGTTGAGGACGCCCTCCCAGGTGCCGACCACTCCCTTGCCCCGGGACGCAGAGCCGCCACCGTTCGTGGACCCGCCACCGTTCGAGGACCCCGCCCCGGCACCGGATCCGCTCGCTCCGGAGTGCCGGGCACCACTGCCGCCGCCGGTGGCGCCCGCTCCGCTCCCGTGGCTCTGCCCGCTTTCCGGCGACTTGCCGCCGCCGTCGGACCCGTTCTTGGCCGGTGTGGCCGGAGCTCCGTCGGACGGCGCCTGACCAGGAGTGCCGGGGCTGGACGCGTCCGGGCTCGCCTTGACGCCGTCCCGATCGTTCTGGCAGGCGGTCAGCGACAGCGCGGCGACGGCGATCAGCGATGCTGCGGCGATCCGGCGCCCCCGCCGGAGCGACGAGCGGGCGGTGGTGGTGCCGGTGGCGGCGGTGTCGGTGGTGGCGGTGTTCTTCCAGGACATGGGATCCCCCTTGCGCGCAGGCGACTGCATGGTGGTTCGGTGGCTCTCGGAGATCCGGTGTCTTCCCGGCCATCTCCGTGCCGTGTACATGCATCAGTCTGGGCGGAGCCACTGTTGATCCACTAACGCCCGGCCGGTCGCTCCCTAACGTCCGGCTAACGCGGTCGCCGGGCGCCGCCCTGGGAGAAGGACCTGGCCGACTGCTCTCGGCCCACCGCCCTGTCCGGCGGAGTCTGCGGGCCGGCCACGATCCTGCCCCTCCCGACCCCGGCTCCGTCGGGGGACCCGCACACCGCCACGACCATCGTCTGTCCGGGTGTCGCCTGTCTGCCCATCGCCCGACCGGGCATCGCCGTGGCGCGTTACGCCGCCTCGACGACCGGCTTACGCGCCGCGTGCGTCCAGACCTCCAGCAGCACCGCGTACTCCGCCATGTCCTGCGCCGTCCACGCCGCACCGCGCCGGGTGCGCACAAAACGCCGGATCGATTCGTTCGCTTCGGAGGCCGGAACGACCGTAGTTGTAGGGGTAGAAGGAGTTGGGGACATGTGAGACATGCTAGGGGCAGCCACTGACAATGCACCGTCCCGTGCGCCGGCCGAACGCCCCGGACACGCACCCCCGTTGCGGCCCTGACGCCTTCTCACCTCTCTGACCTGCGGAGATCATCGGGCATTCGGCCCGGTTGCCCTGCCTTCATGTGTTCAGTCCCACACGCTCCGCGTTCGGCCCCGCGCCACCGAGCGGACACCGGACGCGGAGCGCGAGCGATCACGGGACGAAGAGGCAGAACGGGTGCCCCGCGGGGTCGAAGCAGACGCGTACGTCGTCCTGCGGCTGCCACCCGGCCCGCGTCGCACCCAGCCCGACCGCGTACGCCTCGGCCTCGTCGAGATCGTCGACGCGAATGTCGAGATGCAGCATCTTCTGCTGCTCCCCGGGCCGTTCCGGCCACACCGGGGGCCGATAGTCCGGCTCGGACTGGAACGACATCCCCGTGCCGCCCTCCGGCGGCCCGAGCAGCACCCAGTCCGGCTCGCTCAGTCTCACCTCCCACCCCAGCAGTCGCCGGTAGAAGTTCGCGAGCGCCCGCGCGTCCGGACAGTCCAAGACCACCGTCGCCAGCACGCACCGCGGCCTGCCGGCAGCCACCTCGCCACCGTTCGCCATCAGCCCTCGCCGCCCGTCCCCTCGCCCTCACCCGGACGGACCGCCGGGCTCGTTCCCTCCCACGCCATGCCGCCCCACCGTTCGCTGCGTCGCACCGCCTCGTTCGCGACGCGCCGCCGCGACACACCCCACTCTCCGGCGCGCCGGACGCCGCAGCCACGCCGTCCGGGCAGGCTGGTCCCCACCAGAGAAGGAGCGTACGCATGGCGAACAGCGCCGAGAAGATCATCGAGGCCAACGGCATCGACCTCTGCACGCAGGCATTCGGCAATCCGGCGGATCCGGCGATCCTGCTCATCCACGGTGCGTCGGCCTCGATGCTGTGGTGGGAGGAGGCACTCTGCGAACGGATCGCGTCCGGCGGCCGGTACGTCATCCGCTTCGACAACCGGGACACCGGCAGATCGGTCAGCTACCCGCCGGGCCGGCCGGGGTACACGCTGGCCGATATGGCGGACGACGCGATCGGCATCCTGACCGCCCTCGGTATCGACCGCGCGCACCTCGTGGGACGGTCGATGGCCGGTGGGATCGCGCTGCTGGCCGCGGAGCGGTACCCCGACCGGGTGGCGTCCCTGACCCTGGTCTCCACCAGTCCGGGCGGCCCGGACCTGCCACCGATGTCGAAGGAGTTCACCGACTACGTCGATGCCGGCGGCCCGGATCCCGCGGACCCCGCGGCCGTGGTGGAGTTCATCGTCGGCCTGCTGCGGATCTACGCGGGCGGCTCACCGCACTACGACGAGGCCGGTGTGCGGGCCCTGGCCGCCCGCGACGTCGCCCGGACGCGCGATCTCGCCTCGTGTTTGACCAACCACTTCGTCATCGACTTCGGCGCGCTGACCGGCCTCCGCCTGGACGAGATCACCATCCGCACACTGGTGGTGCACGGCGCACAGGACCCCGTCTTCCCGCTCGCCCACGGCGAAGCCCTGTGCCGCCTCCTTCCGCAAGCCGAACTGCTGATCATGCCCAGAACCGGCCACGAGCTCCCGCCATCCCTCTGGGACACCGTTGTACCGGCCCTCCTCCACCACACGTCCCAGACCTCCGCCCCGCACTGACCCGCCGTTGTCAGTGGTCGCCCGTACCGTGGTTCCCGTCACCATCCGAGCTGCTGGCGCTACTCGGACCCGGCCCCGCCCCCGTGACAGCGCACGGGGGCGGGGCTCGCTCGCTCCCTCCCTGTCCCTCCCTACGTCTCGGTTGTCGGCTGTGGGCTGGTCACGATCTGTGTGAGCGCGTCGTACCACCGGTGGGTTGGTTGACCGGTGGGTCGGACTACCGGCGGGCCGGCGGCTTGGTCTGTGCGGCTGAGCGGCTTGAGTGAGGGGCAGGTGCCGCCGTCCGCACGGGTTCAGGGGGCAGGCCCATGGCCGACAACTTGCCTGCTCCACTGATGAGTACCGGACGGCCGCCGATCCCGCACGAGCCCGTTGCGCCCCTTCAGGCGCTTCCCTTGGCATCAACACCGCCTTGGATCACGGCACTTCGACTGCAGGCGTCACTCTCGATGCGGCCGCCTCGTACGGATTCCAAGCAGCGGCGGTGATCAAGAGTCAGTCCCCGCCCGAATAGGCAACCAGGCGTGGGCGGTTCACGATGTTGATCGCTCGTTTATCGGAAGTTGAATGACTCTGCCCATACTCACGGCGTTCCAGTGCATCTCCCTTCCGCTTGTATCTCCCTTTCGCTTCATCCCCTTCCGTATGGAAAGCAGGGAAGCTCATGCGACGAATAGCACTGACCGCCGTCTGCGCGGCCACCACGACGGTGGTCGTCCTCGGCCAGACCGCTGCCAGCGCGGCCCCGACAGGCTCTGCTCCAGCCCACTCCGCCCCGGCCTCGACGGTCGTCACCGCCACCAACCAGGCGTCGGCCGCGAAGCTCGACGCCTACTGGACGCCGCAGCGCATCAAGAACGCCAAGCCGCTCGTCCTGCCCAAGCCGAAGGCCGTCGAGGCCGCCGAGAGACCCGACGCCAAGCCGGGCAAGCCCAGACTCGTCCCCGCCGCCGCTCCCAAGGGCGGGCCGGACCTGCGCGCCAAGGCCGAGGCCAACACCAAGGCCGCCGCGGGCCCCAGCGTCTGGTCCACCGTCGGACGGCTGGTCTTCAGCATCCCCGGCAAGGGCGACTACCTCTGCACCGCCAACGTCGTCAACAGCAACAACCACGACGTGCTCGCCACGGCCCGGCACTGTGTCATGGACATCGACACCGGCCAGACTTACACCAACTTCCGCTTCGCGCCCACCTACGACCGCGGCAACGCGCCCCATGGCTGGTGGAACTGGCGTTCCATGGGCTGGCGCGTGGACGACAAGTCCGCCGGCGGCGACAACGCCTTCATCGTGCTGAGCACGGGCGGCAACGACGGCCGGCACGTCCAGGACGTGGTCGGCGGCACGGGCATCGGCTTCAACTGGGACTCCCACAACTACGCCCACGCCCTCGGCATCCCCGGCGACAAGGACTACGCCGTCTGGTGCGAAGGCGCACCCTACGACGCCCAGCAGGGCGGCGTGAGCCTCAAGGTCTGCAACGGCCTCTCGGGCGGCGCCAGCGGCGGCCCGTTCGTCGTCAACTACCAGCCCGACGGCTCGGCCGTACAGACCGCCAGCTACATGGGCTCCTGGGGCGACGCCTACTGGGCCTACTACCGCGACGCGGCCTGGCAGGTCTACAACGGCGCCCAGAACGCCTGACGCACTGCTGCAACCGTGCTCATGGCGACGGGGCACAGCGGGACGGCTGTGCCCCGTCGCTGGTAGTGGCTATTCCTGCGCTGAGGTTGGGGCGGCGTTGAATTCGGGACCTGTACTGCGTGGTGGCTGGGCTGTGGATAGGGTCGGTGGGGGCGTTTCGGGGTGGCGGGTTGGCTTGGGAGTACGCGCTCTGTTGGTCAGGATGGGCGGAGGGGAATGCGGATGTGTCCGCTATGCCCTGTTCGCCGGATTCCGTGAAAGTGCCTGAAACTCGCGTCGGCCGGTGGTGAATCCGCAGGTCGCGCCTTGTGGTCCCCGCGCATGCGGGGATGCTCCCGGGCCGTACCTCCGGCGGCCCCGCGGCCGTTGGTGGTCCCCGCGCATGCGGGGATGCTCCCGGCACACGGAGTGCATGCAGCTCCCAGCTCAAGTGCTCCCCACGCACGTACACGTGGGGCACTCTCGGCCGCGTCGCCACCGCTGGGCGCAATAGGGATCGGGGCGCAACGTCCGCCACGATCTGACGGGCGTGCTACGTGAGACAGGGGTGCCGCACCGGACGGGCAGAAGGGGGCAAGCAGTCCGTGAGACGGTGCTAAAAATCCTCGCCTTTCCCTACAACAACCACCCTGGATGCAGGGGGGCAGCGACTGAGACCACACGGACACACGATCCGCACCGAGCCGAGCAGCAGGGACTGAACGCACCTGCCGGAGGCCGGCCGATACCCTCCCAGGGCTGGACGGCCTGTCGCGCCTACGGTGGTCTCGCCGAGTGACTGCGCGAGTGCGCTGACGAAGGCTCAGCTACCCCAACCCCCTTGAGAAGAAGGAGTGTTTGTCGTCCCAAACCGCAGAACTGAATGCTCAAGCTCTGAGCCGGTGCGACCTCGGGAGACGATGGGTTCCGCCCCGGCAACACGCCCTTCTGTCGGCCGGGAGCAGTTGACATCCATACCGTCCATGCCGGCACCGGAGCTTGACCCGGCGTCATCCGCGTACGGTGCCACCGACGCAAACTCACCGGAATCGTCCGCAGGAATGGCCACAACGGCACCGGCCGGTTGCTCGTAGCCATTGCCGAACTCCAACCGACAACGGCTGCTTGATCTCACACGTGCAGACGTAGCACTCGGGGCGTCTTCGGCGTGCGGGCGTATCGCTGATCCTCGACACAACGAAGGTCCCGACCAAGCTGATCGGGACCTTCGTCGTACTCAGAGGCGGAGCCTGGCGGTGGAACGGCGCCGGCCCCAGATATGGGTCAGTCGACAGCTAGCCGTGCAGTCGCTGAGCGCTCACGCGCGTCGCACCGCAGCTGTTCGGATCGCGGTCAGAGAACCAGGCCCAAGCCAAGTCCAAGGCCCAAGCCGATGCCGTGGTGCCACCGGTGGCCGTAGCCATCCCAGCCATGGTGCCCCCAGCCATGGTGCTCCCAGTTATGGTGCTCCCAACCGTGGTGCCCCCGGTCGGAGTCCGCGGCCCGGGTGACTGACTGGACGGGCGTGTGAGTCGGAGCGGCGGCTGCCGCGATGCCGGACAGGGGGACGAGAGCAGCCGTTGCGAGAACTGCCGAAGCGACGGCACGTCCTACGAGCTTGCGCATCTTTGTCTCCTTGCGCGTTGTGATGGGACGAAGATGCTCTACCCGTCACTCTTTTGACGTATCACCCGAATAGCCGGGTAATTCCGTTCGATTGAAATTTCATTCGAATGATCACTTAATTTCATAGAGGATGCCGGAATCGGAATCCGAGGTTGACCCAGCAGGCTGGCGTGGCATGGAACGGCAGCATCCGGAATGCTCAACTTCCCTCCGACCGGCGCGCGATCCGGCGGCGCATCCTCGCCGGGGACGGCCGTCCGTGCGTTGCCATCGCGCGCGACGGCGGATGCTGCCCTGCGACCACTGCTCTGAGGTCGATCACATCGGCGAGCGTCGTGGCCGCCACGACAACAGCCTTGAGGTGCTCTGCTCATGGCGCCGAGAGAAGAAGACCGCAGGAGTCGGCGGCTGTCGGTGGCGCAGACCTCGGCCGCGACGCGTCAGGCTGACCGAGGCACGTCCCAGGGCTGCGCCAATCACCGCGTCGTCATGTACTTCATGCATGTTGATCTCGGCGAGACCCAGGGAGGGACTCAGTGATCACGAAATCGCGACCGTAAGCCATAGGCGCTCCGGTTCCGGTTCTGTACGGGTCTGAGGACTCCGGGTCATCGGGGAGCGCATATCGCTCATATGGCCCTGCGGCCGCGAGAGCATGGCCGCCGAAATGGCCGGGGCAGGACCGGTGCCCGAGGTTCCGAGCCGGCGGGTGCGTCACCACAAGGGGGCGGAGTAGAGGATCCCGAGGCGAGCGAGCCGAGGCGCCAGCCCTTCCGGCCTTCAAGATCGAGCTGGAAGGGTTTCTGGTCGCGTTCGGCCGGCCCGCCTGGACGGTCGAGCGGTGGGAAATGTGGCGTGCCTGCACGCGGGCTGAGCACTTCGGCGGAACGGACCGGGACTTCTCCTCAACACGGCGATATCTACGCGGAGTACGGGCTCGGTGGCCTGTTGCCCGCGGCTGAACTGCGGCTGCCGCGGGTGGCGAACTGCGATGCGACGCCGGAGGGCGGGGCCCGACCTCGTATGACGTTCGACGAGGCAGACGAGGCAGACAAGGAGGATGAAGCCAACGAGGCCGACGAGACCGACGAGGACATCGAGACCAACGGCGGCAAGGCATCCTCTGGCGCGGACGTGAACCTAGCGCCTGTACGCGGAACTGCGCGCCATCAAGCCGCAGACCAGCTCCGATGGATCGGGCGTTCGGCAACGGCCTTGGCGCTACTCCAGCTGTTCGGCGCCGAGTTCGTGACGCATGGCGGCGCGTAGCTTCGTGAGCGCCGTTTCGTACTCCGCTCGGCCACCCGAGTACGCCTCGTCTCCCGCCAGAGCCCCGGCAGCGGCGTGATCCCGTACGTCGCGGAGGCGTCGGAACGCGTCCTCCGATGCCGCAACGACGGCAACGGAAGCTGTGATCGACATCTGGTAGCGAATCTCGTAGCAGGGAGCGAAGCCGTCGCGCGCGGCCCTCTCCCGTTCCGTGGGACCGAGGTCCGCGTCGCGGGCGAGACTACGAAAGACGTTACGTGCCTTCGACAAGCTCGCGAGGTATTCGCCGTAGAGGGCACGGCGGGTATCGCTGATGCGATCGCGCTGATCTCGACGCCACCGGTGGCGGTCCAGGTATGCGCTGGAGAGGGTGGCTATGACTGCCCCGACGGTCGCGCTGACAAGCGCTGTCCACTGCATGACGGGACGGTAGGCGGACACCTTCACGCAGCGGGAGCCGACAACCGGCCGGGGAAGGATGCCCTGGAGCGGACCCTCGTACCCCGGCGAACCGCCCACGCCGGTTCAGTCGGCGCTGGGCTGCAATGCCGAAGTACCGATCGTGCCGTACGGGTAGGCGGCCGGTGAGCCGCTGGGGTTCACCGACGAGCAGGCGACGTTCGTGCTTCAGCTGTACGCGATCGATCTGCGGTTCGAGGGATCGGGGCTGGCGGACGGGCGTTGAACAACGACCGGCGGGTCGGCCGCTCGGTGCCTTCCCGGCCGCCGGTTGGGGCCAATTCGCCGCTGGCGGCTGCTCTGTGCTGGTCGGGGGTCCCGCCGATGCCCTGCCGGACGGCCGGGACGCGGACGGCGAACCAGGCGGTCGGCCGTGGCCCTCTTCGGGGAGCAAGTTCGACGCGAAGGCACAGATCGTCGCTGTCAGCCCGAATCAGACGGCGAACGCCTGCATTCCGCTGCTGAGGCAACACAGAACGCAACGCGACGGCGAACGGGAAATTAGACATCGAACCGCTGGACACGTTCGTGAACGTGCCGCGAGGCCGGATCGATCCGGTGGGCATATCGGGCACGTCGCATGCGGGGTTCCGGCCGGTGTTGTCGGCGCTGGATCAGACCGAGCCGTGGACGCCGACGAATGGCGCGCGTCGGCTGGCGGATGTCATTCGCCGCAGCCTCGGCAAGGCCAAGGCTGTTCTGTTGAGACGCCGAATGCGTTCGTCCCTGGTGCGCCGGGGGCCTGGCAGAGCGGTCGTTCGGAGCGCGAAAGAGCCGGCTCGACGGCAAGACCACAGCGGGTGATGACCTGCTGTTCGACCACTGCGAGGCACCTCCGGAGACGGACCTGTCTGACGAGCAATCCCTCTTGGAGGGTTTGGCCACCGCGGATGGCGGCTCGGCAGACTGGGCAGGCGGCGGGGCGATCGGCGGCGCCCGCTGAACGGGTACGGGGATCCGGACGCGGGGCCGCTGGACCCGCGCAGCTACTGCCTGAACCAGGTCACCCACGCGACCGACTCATGGCTGACACAGCCGGAACGGGCTGGCCGTGTGGTCGTGGACGCGGTGGTGGCGGATGGTGACCCGCTCGTTCTCCGGGGGCGCCGTCGATGGCCCGGACCGCCGACAAGACAGGCACGCCGTGGACGGCGCCGGCCGGTGTGACGGCGGGTTTCCGGCCGTTCTTGCGCCTGCCCGGAGTGGCGTACAGGGCCGCGTGCAGGTCGGCGCCGCAGCTGGCGTTCTGATGCCCGTCGAAGTTCGGTGGCCAGGCTCTGGATAGCCCGTCAGCGAAGATGACCGAGTCGATCAAGTCCGGTGCCATGGGGTGTGCGATCGAGGAGGTATTCATCATCCTCCTCGGGCCGCTGATGAGTGCGGTGAGTAACGCCCCTGGCATGGTCAGCAGCATCTTCAGCACTGCGCAGGTGATCGGAGGGGGATTTCTCGGGGTTCTTCGGAACATCGCTGACAGGCTGAACACAGAGCTTTCCTGTGTGGACGTCCAGGACAGCCTGCTGGTGCTCCTTACGACGATGGGGTAACTCGCCGCCATGGCAGTTGTGTTGCCGGCGCAGGATGAACAGAAGGGGCGGGATGCCCGCGGCGCCTTGTAGCGGGAGTTCGAGGCGATCGGTTGGCGGAGCGGGTCCGGCGCGAGTGTGAGCGGCAGGCCCGCCTCCACCAGATGGCCGTGCCCGATGCGATGAGGATGCTGGCTGCGGCGATTTCGCTATGGGCCGCGGTCGCCAAGCGGAGGCTGTTGAGTCCAGGGCGTGACGGAGCGGAGATGATGCAGGGCTTGCCCGATGCCGGCCCGTGACATCGCGGTAGACGATGCGGTCGGCGCTGTCGTTGATCGCGGGCGGACAGATCCCCCCGCAGAGCCGAGTTCGGAGCCTCCGTCGCTACTGGGTAGCCGATGGCGTGGGCAGTTGGCGGGTGCCTTCTTCCGGGCGTCTCTCTGGATGGGGCGGAGGTAGTGTCGATGCATGTGGATGCGGTTGGCTCGGGCACACCCACTCGACTGGTCAGGACTAGCGGGAGAGCGCCCGCATGTGTCCGCTATGCCCCATAGGTCGGACTCTGTGGAAGTATCCAAAATCCGCGCTGGCCCGAGGTGAAACCGCAGGTCGCGCCTTGTGGTCCCCGCGCGTGCGGGGATGGTCCCGCAGCGCTGAGCGCGATGGGGGTCGGGGGCGGGTGGTCCCCGCGCGTGCGGGGATGGTCCCCACCCTCGTGGTTCCGCTGGGTTCGCCGAACCGTGGTCCCCGCGCGTGCGGGGATGGTCCCGAGCGGCGCCGCCGCGGCCAAGTCGACTCCGAGTGGTCCCCGCGCACGCGGGGGACAGTCCCGCGATGCAGGAAGTGCTCAGCGACACGCGCCTGGGCAGTGGCGCCGCGCACCACAGCATCATCCGTATCGTCTTCGGAATCGGCAGCATTGAGTTTCCAGTACCGGCCGCCCGCTTGCCATATGCGTCCGGCGCCGTCTGTATGTGGAGGGGCGAGCGCCGTGCACTCCCTCGGGCGCTCTCGCGCGATCTCCAGCTGCCTGCTACGTGGGCAATTTACTGACCGCGGATCGCAGCTATACCCCCAGAATGACCGGGCGATCAAGGACCGGCTTCTGCGTTGCTTGCGTGATTGACCGGGGGACGGAAGGTAGACGATCTTGCGAAACCGGGCCTTCCTGGTGCCCGATCAGAGCTGAGCTCGTCCGACTTCGAGGGCCTTGCAAGACCCGCACAACCGGGTTATCACCCCGCCGATTCGCCCGCGTCGGCGCTCAGTACGCCCGCTCCGACCAGGGCGAACAGGGCGATGCCGAGGAGGATTCGGTAGATGACGAAGGGCATGAAGCTCTTGTGGGAGATGAACTTCATGAACCACGCGATCACGGCGTAGCCGACGATGAAGGCGATGGCCGTGGCGAAGATGGTGGGGCCCCAGGCGACGTGGCCTTGGCCTGCGTCTTTGAGTTCGTATGCGCCTGATGCCACCACTGCGGGGATGGCGAGGAGGAAGGAGTAGCGGGCCGCGGATTCGCGGGTGTAGCCCATCAGCAGGCCGCCGCTGATCGTGGCGCCGGAGCGGGAGACGCCGGGGATCAGCGCCATGGCCTGGCAGATGCCGTACAGCAGGCCGTCCTTGACGTTGAGGTCGGTGAGTGACTTGCGCTGCTGGACGGCGCGGTGTCGGCCGCCGGTCTCGTCGCGGGCCGCCAGCCGGTCGGCGATGCCGAGGACGATGCCCATCACGATGAGAGTGGTCGCGATCAGCCGCAGGTCGCGGAAGGGGCCCGCGATGGCGTCCTTGAGCGTGATGCCCAGCACGCCGATCGGGATCGAGCCCACGATCACCAGCCAGCCCAGCTGGGCGTCATGGTCGTGGCGCAGATCCCGGTTGACAAGTGAGCGGGCCCACGTCGAGATGATCCGTGCGATGTCCTTGCGGAAATAGATGATGACCGCGGCCTCGGTGCCGATCTGCGTGATGGCGGTGAAGGCCGCGCCCGGGTCGTGCCAGCCGGCGAACGCCGCGGTCAGCCGGAGATGCGCACTGGACGAAATGGGCAGGAACTCGGTCAGTCCTTGGACGAGTCCGAGGACGAATGATTCAAACCAAGTCATGGAGAGTACGCAATCCAAGGGTGATCAAGCGCTTACCGGCGCAGGAGGAGGTGAGGAGATGAGGGGATAAGACGTCTAAGTGAGGTTGCGCGGCGGATGTGATCACCGGCCGACGGGGGCAGAGTAATGGCCAAAGGTGTCAGGAAAGCCAAAGGACTCTGGCCGGAGAGCAGCAGTTCGGTGGCGGATCTGTCGTTGGTCGGGCCAACGGGCCAACGGGCCAACGGGCCAACGGGCCACAGGGCCACTGGTCCATCGGTCGGTTGGTCAATCTGGCGATCTGGCGATCTGGCGATCTGGCGATCCGGCAGTCGGGCGGTCTGCCGGTCCGTCTGTTCTCGGCCCGTGGGCCGCACGCCGTCCGCCGCATGCCGTCCGTCGCACGTCGTTCGTCCGCGAACCCGTAACGAGGTTCGTCCGCGAATCCGTAACGAGTCCGCTCCGTAATGAGTCCACTCAGGGGCGACGATGTCCAGGGCGGTCCGGTCTACGTAACCGTGGTCGAGGCCGGTCTCGGTGTCGATGATGGGCGCCCGCCCGTTCAGCGCCCTCGGAACGCCTTGCGTTTGTGCCAGGCCACGGCCAGTGCGCCCAGCCCGCTGAGGACGATGAAGCCCGTCGCGATGAGGAACGCCGGTGAGGTGGGGGACGAGGCCCGCGCGCCCGCGACGACGTACGCCGCGGTGTTCGGGATGCTGCCGAGTGCCGTCGCCAGAAGGTAGGGGAGCCAGCCCATTCGGGAGACCGCGGCGCAGTAGTTCGTGGCGCAGAACGGCAGGCCGGGGAAGAGGCGGATGGCCATCATCGAGCGGAAGCCGTGTTCGCTCAGTTGCCGGTCGGCCGCGGTGAGCCAGCGGGCTCGTAGCAGCGGTCGCAGCGCGTCCTGGCCGAGCAGCCGGCCGAGCCCGAAAGCCAGGCCGGCACCCAGGACCGTGCCGGCGAGCGAGGAGACGAAGCCGGCCTGGCTGCCGAAGAGGGCGCCCGCGGCGAGGTTCAGTACCGGGCGCGGTACGAAGGCGGTGGTGCATACGCCATACGCCAGCGCGAAGATCACGACGGCGGTCGGGCCGGACAACTGTGCGGGCCAGCCGTCGGCCAGCAGACGCTGCGGCCGCCACAGCAGCATCGCGATCGCGGCGCAGGCCAGCAGGGCGAGCAGCAGGGTCAGCCGGGACCAGGGGGAGAAGAGCACACGCGTGCAGCGCGCGGCGAGGCCGTCGGGCGTTGCGGCGGGTTCGAGCATTTCGGGAGCCTAACCGACCAGCGTGTCAACTGGTCGCCGTCCCTCCGCGGCACGGTCCCGACACCTTCAAGAAGGAGGGGAAGGGAGGGGAGAGGAGGGAGGGGTAACGGGAGATGGGAAAGCGGGCTGGGTGAGTGCATGGAGAGAAGGTGAAGTAGTAGATGGATGAAGGGGCGGGGTAGGCGCGGTGGCGCCGGCGGGGCATATGGCGAGCCATCAGGTTGTCGGGCGTCTGGGCGGAGGCCGGGGCCGGGTGCCGGTGGCCGGTACGACAGTGCCGGTAGATAGCGGGCAGCGGCCAGCGGACAACGGCCGGTGAACAACGACCGGCAGGAAATTCATTCGACGCCGGGCCGCCCGGCGGGCACGCTGTGACACATGTTCCGGCACGCCTTCCTTCCGTTCTCGTCCGCAGTCGCGGACGGGCCGAAGGCTGCCGTCTGTTCTCTCGCGGCCCTCGCCGCAGTCGACCGGGCGCCGATCGGCGTTCTCCCGGCTGCCGTGGCCCCCGCAGCCGCAGCTGCCCCCGCAGCCGCAGCCGCAGCGGCAACTGCTGCCCCGGCAGCCGCCGCAGCAACTGCCCCCGCAGCCGCCGCAGCAACTGCCCCGGCAGCAGTTGCCCCCGCAGCGCCCGCGGCCGGCGGCGCGCGAAGCTGACCCTTCCCGGAACGTCCGGTGAGCCCCACAGGGGGAGGGTCGGACCGGCTCAGGGGCTCCCACGGCGTCAAGTCGCCGTACTCACCGCATTGTCGCGAGGAAGAACACCATGCCCAAGACGGCATACGTACGCACCAAGCCGCACCTGAACATCGGCACCATGGGCCACGTCGACCACGGCAAGACCACGCTGACCGCCGCGATCACCAAGGTGCTCAGCGACCGGGGGAGCGGCACGTTCGTCCCGTTCGACCGGATCGACCGGGCCCCGGAGGAGGCCGCCCGCGGCATCACCATCAACATCTCGCACGTCGAGTACGAGACCGGCACCCGGCACTACGCCCATGTGGACATGCCCGGCCACGCCGACTTCATCAAGAACATGGTCACCGGCGCGGCGCAGCTCGACGGCGCGATCCTCGTCGTCTCCGCGCTCGACGGGATCATGCCGCAGACCTCCGAGCATGTGCTGCTCGCCAAGCAGGTCGGCGTCCGGCACATCGTCGTGGCCCTCAACAAGGCCGACGCCGGCGACCCGGAGCTCACCGACCTGGTCGAGCTGGAGGTGCGCGAACTGCTGGGCGCGCACGGCTACGACGGGGAGCATGTGCCCGTCGTACGGGTCTCCGGGCTGCGCGCGCTGGAGGGCGACCCGCGCTGGACGGAGGCGATCGACGCGCTGCTGGACGCCGTGGACACCTATGTCCCGATGCCCGAGCGGTATGTCGACGCGCCGTTCCTGCTGTCGGTGGAGAACGTGCTGACCATCACCGGCCGCGGCACGGTCGTCACCGGTGCCGTCGAGCGCGGCACGGTGCGGGTCGGTGACCGGGTGGCCGTGCTGGGCGCGGAGACCGAGACCACGGTCACCGGTCTGGAGACGTTCGGCAAACCGATGGAGTCCGCCGAGGCCGGGGACAATGTCGCGCTGCTGCTGCGTGGTCTGCACCGGGACCAGGTGCGGCGCGGTCATGTGGTCGCGGCGCCGGGCAGCGTCACACCGCGCCGCCGCTTCACCGCGGAGCTGTACGTACTGTCCACGGAGGAGGGCGGCCGCCGGACACCGCTGTCCACCGGCTACCGCCCGCAGTTCTACATCCGCACCGCGGACGTGGTCGGCGACCTCGACCTCGGCGAGCGGGCCGTCGCCCGCCCCGGGGAGACGGTGACCGTATCGGTCGAACTGGGCCGGGACGTGCCACTGGAGGCGGGCCTCGGCTTCGCCATCCGAGAGGGCGGCCGGACGGTCGGCGCGGGCACGGTGCGCACCGTCGAGGAGTGAGACGGGGTACGCACCAAGCCCTGACATGAGCGCCGCGCCCCATACCTCGCACAGGTACGCCGCGCCCCGTACCTCGCACAGGTACGGGGCGCGGTGGCGCGGGGCACGCGTGCTGTTCCGCCGGGCGGGCGGAGTGCGAGACTGCTGGCCCGGCCGGACCGGTCGATGCGGCTGACCCTGCCGCGACGGTGACCGAGGCGGGCGGCCGGTGAGGGAAGGGGACGTCGGATGACGGGTACGGCACTGGTCCTGGGCGGCGGAGGGCTCACCGGAATCGGCTGGGAGATCGGCATCATCGCCGGTCTCGCGGAGGCGGGCATCGATCTCACCGACGCGGAGATCGTCATCGGCACCTCCGCCGGATCGATCGTCGGCGCCCATCTCACGGCGGAACGCCTCACACCGGCGGAGATGTACGAGCGGCAGCTGGCCGCGCCCGAGAGCCGGGCGTCCGGCCGGCTGGGGCCGACGGCGATGGCCCGGTTCGCGGCCATCGCGCTGAGTTCCCGGGACACGGTGTCGTTCGGTGCGCGGATGGGGCGGCTCGCGCTGGCGGCCCGTACCGTCCCGGAGGCCGCTCAGCGTGCGGCGATCGCCCGCACTCTGGCCTCGTCCGACTGGCCCGCCCGCCGCCTGGTGATCACGGCGGTGGACGCGGCGACGGGGGAGCGGACGGCCTTCGACGACACGAGCGGGGTGACGCTGACCGACGCGGTGGGCGCGAGCTGCGCGGTACCCGGCGTCTTTCCGCCGGTCACCATCGGCGGGCGGCGGTGGATCGACGGCGGGGTGCACTCCAGCGCCAATGCCGATCTGGCCGCCGGATACGGCCGGGTGGTGGTCGTGGCACCGATGGCGGTCAGCGGCGGGCCGATCGCCTCGCCGACCGCGCAGGGCGACGCGCTGGCGCGGGCTGGTGCGCGGGTGTGCGTGGTGAACCCGGACCGCGAGGCCCGTGCGGCGTTCGGCCGCAACGTCCTGGACCCCGCCAAGCGCGCGGACGCGGCCCGTGCGGGACGGCGGCAGGCGGCCGCGCATGTGGCGGAGATCCGGCGGGTCTGGTCGGCGTGAGGAGCGCCGCTCTGCCGGGCCATGCCCTGCTCTGCCCTGCCGGTGGCCCGGATGGAGCGCGGCAGGGCGCCGGGCCGGGCGGCCGGAGTGGACGCAGTGGGCTGAGCGGGCCGAGGCCCGGCCGCGACCGGACGGCGCCCCGACGGGAACCGGACGGCGCCCGGCCCGGCGGCGCTGAGCACCCCCGGCCCGGCCGGGTGCTCACCGCCCTGAACAGGGCATCCGCCCCGACCGGCACAATGGCACCGTGGACGAAACACCCGAGCCGATAGCCGTTCCCCGGACCGTGGACGCGGTACCCGAGCCGATCCCCGTCACCCGGGACGTGGACTGCGGCACCGCCAAGCTGCTGCCGGATATCGACCGTCCGCGCGGCTGGCTGCTGACGGTGGACGGTGCGCCGCAGTCGTACGTGGATCTCGACGCGCCCACGCACCTGGAGTTCGAGTACGTGCGGCGGCTCGCCCACGTTCTGGACGAGGCCGCCGCCCCCGGCCGCCCACTCGACGCGCTACATCTGGGCGGCGGGGCGCTGACCCTGCCGCGCTATCTCGACGCGACCCGTCCGCACTCCCGGCAGACCGTCATCGAGGCCGACCGCGGGCTGCTCTCCCTGGTGGCGGAACACCTTCCGCTGCCCGCCGGTTCCGGTGTCGAGGTGCATGCGCAGGACGCTCGTACGGCCCTGGAAACGGCACCGGCGGAGAGCGCCGACATCATCGTGGCGGATGTCTTCGGCGGCTCGCGGGTGCCCGCGCATCTCACCTCGGTCGAGTACGCGCACGCCGCCGCCCGCGTGCTGCGACCGCACGGCGTCTACGCCGCGAACCTCGCCGACAGCGCGCCCTTCGGCTTCCTGCGCGGCCAACTCGCCAACTTCGCCACGGTCTTCGGCCATCTCGCGCTGATCGCCGAACCCTCGGTGCTGCGCGGCCGCCGCTTCGGCAACGCCGTGCTGCTCGCCTCGCGCGCGGAACTGCCGCTCGGCGCCCTGGCCCGGCGGGCGGCGGGTGACGCGTTCCCGGCCCGGGTGGAGCACGGCGCGGCGCTGCGGCGGCTGATCGCGGACGCCGCTCCCGTACACGATGCCGAGGCGGTGGCGTCCCCCGTACCACCGGACGGCGCCTTCAGCATCGGCTGACCTGACCTGACCTGACCTGACCTGACCTGACCTGACCTGACCCGGACCGACCCGACCCGGGCAGTGGCGGTTGCCCCCGGCGGCCTGCCGTCGCCGCCGCATGTGAACCGTCTCGACGGCGATAGCGACGGCGATGGCGATAGCGGTGTCGCGTACGAGGGCTCGGCCCGCGGCCGTGACGACCGAGCGCTGCTAGCCGTAACCGGGTAGCCGTGACGACCGAGCCCGCGGTGACCGCCGCGGCTGCGGCAACGGCCAGGCGGCGCGACGGCGACTACGACCGGGACGGCCGCGAGGTCCGCGCTTCCTGAGGCGTCTGGGATGTCTGATGCGTCGGCGGTTTCTGAGTTGTTGGCGCCGTCGGCCATGGGACCATACCCGCCGTCGTCCGTCGCGTCAGCCGGCGCACATCGGGGACGCAGAGCACGGCCGCCGTCAGCAGTGCGATCAGAGCCGAGCAGCCCCACAGCGCGGCCGTCCGGCCGACGAGATCCTGTACGGGGCCGGCCAGCGAGGTGGCCACCGGGACGAGGGCGAGCGAACCCAGCGCGTCGTAGGAGGAGACCCGGGAGAACTTCTCCTCGGGGATCTCCTGGTGCAGCGCCGTCATCCACGTCACCGCGAAGACCTCGACCGCGATACCGGTGCCGAACATGATCGCGGTGAGCCCGGCCGTCGGCAGCGGCACCGCCAGCGCGGCCGAGGGCAGCGCGAGCGGGAAGACGCAGAGCACACCGGTCAGCAGCAGACGGCGCGGGGTGAGCCGGGTCATCAGCAGCGCACCGCCCACCGTGCCGGCGCCGAACGCGGCGAGCGCCAGCCCCCAGGGACCGGCGCCGCCCAACTGCTCCTCGGCGACCACCGGCCCGTAGACCGCCTCGGCCGCGGCGACCATCGCGTTGACGACGGCGAACTGAACCACCACGCCCCACAGCCAGGGCCGCGCGGCCACCTCCCGCCAGCCGTCCCGCAGATCGTGCAGCATCCCGCCACCGGGGGCCCGCTCGGGGACGCCGCTGACGTCGAGGAACGCGCGCAGCGCCCCGGCGAGGGCGAAGGAGGCGGCGTCGACGGCCAGTACCCAGCCGGGGCCGACCGCCGTGACCAGGGCGCCGCCGAGCGCCGCGCCGCCGATGTTCGCGCCGTTCATGCCCATCCGAAAGACGGCGAACGCGCGGCCGGAGTGCTCGCCCGAGACGCTGGCGAACACCATGCCCTCGGCCGCCGGGGTGAAGAACGCCTGCCCGGTGCCGCCGAGCGCGGCCAGCAGCGCCATCTGCCACAGCCGCGGTTCCCCGGCCAGCACGAGCAGCGCGAACAGGCCCTGGGAGACGCAGCTGAGCGCGTTCGCGGCGACCATCACGCGATGCCGGGGGAGCCGGTCGGCGAGCGCGCCGCCGACCAGCAGGAAGAGGATGAGCGGGACGGTACGGGCGGCGGCGACCAGTCCGACGTCGGTGGCCGAGCCGCCGGCCCCGAGCACCGCGAAGGCGGCCGCGATCAGCGCCCCGGAGCCGCCGAGACCGGAGAGGACCGTGGCGCCGGTGAGCAGGAGGTAGTTGCGCCCCGCCCAGGCGGGACGGCCCGTCACCGGGACCGCACCGGCCGGGCCGGCGCCCCGGCGGACCGGGTGGCGACGGGGTACGGGGCGCCCGTCGCCCGGTGTGCCGGGTGCGCGGTCGGCGCGTCCCCGGTGTGCTGCTGTTCTGGCCACATGGGCGTCCACGATAGGCGGGCCGGCCTGCGGACCGTACGGCCGTTCCCCCTATGTACGGGGACCCCCGCCCGCACAGGCCGAGCTGCGGCTTCCCCGTCCTAGGAGGGGGAGAATCCGGCCTTCCCCTCCTTTGCTACCCGCTGGTAACCTCTGGCCATGTCTGAGACCCTGCCGAACATCGGCGAGATGCTTCTGGCCACCGTGCCCATGGCCCGCACCCTGAATCTGGAGTTCGTCGAGGCGACCGCCGAGCGTGCCGTGGTGCGCCTGCCCGACCAGAGCGAGTACCACAACCACGTGGGCGGCCCCCACGCCGGCGCCATGTTCACGCTGGGGGAGTCCGCCAGCGGTGCCATCGTCATCGGGGCGTTCGGCGACCAGCTCTCGCGCGCCGTGCCCCTCGCCGTACGGGCGGAGATCGACTACAAGAAGCTGGCCATGGGGCCGGTCACCGCGACCGCGGAGCTCGGCCGTCCGGTCGCCGAGGTGGTCGCCGAACTCGATGCCGGCCGGCGCCCCGAATTCCCGGTCCACGTCGCCATCCGGCGCGCGGACGAGGCCGTCACGGCCGAACTGCGCATCATCTGGACACTGCGCCCCAACGCCTGAGCCGCCCCGGCCCCCGACGGCGGCCCCGGCGGGCCCGGTGGCGGTCCCGGCGCCCGGCCGGTCCGGAGAACGGCGTCCGGCCGCGGCCATCGAGTAGGCTTCCCGGGCGCGCCGTTGCGGCGCGCCCGGGGGATCGACGGGCACCAGTGCCGGTGCCGCCGGGCATTGGCCCACGGGGGCCCGACACCATGCGGAGGAAGCGGCGTTGCACATCCAGGAGTGGCTGGAATCGGTACCGGCCGTGAGCGTGTACCTCCTGGTGGGGGTGGTCATCGGGGTGGAGAGCCTGGGCATTCCGCTGCCCGGTGAGATCGTCCTCGTCAGCGCGGCGATCCTCGCCGCGACCCAGGACCACATCGACCCGGTCGTACTGGGCGCCTGCGCGTCCGCCGGCGCGATCATCGGTGACTCCATCGGCTATCTGATCGGGCGCAAGGGCGGCCAGCCACTGGTGGACTGGGCCGGCCGCAAGTTCCCCAAGCACTTCGGCCCCGATCATGTCGCCATGGCCGAGTCGAAGTTCGACAAGTGGGGGATGTGGGCGGTGTTCTTCGGCCGCTTCGTCGCCCTGCTGCGGATCTTCGCCGGCCCGCTCGCCGGTGTACTGAAGATGCCGTACTGGAAGTTCCTGATCGCCAATGTGCTGGGCGGCATCGTCTGGGCGGGCGGTACGACCGCGCTGATCTACAGCGTCGGCATCGTCGCCGAACCGTGGCTCAAGCGCTTCTCCTGGCTCGGACTGGTCGCCGCGCTGCTGTTCGGCGTCGGCTCGTTCCTCGTCATGAAGCGCCGGGCGCAGAAGGCGGCCGCGGCCCACGAGGCGGAGGCCCCGGTCGCCACGGCGGCCGACTGACGGCCCGGGACACCACACCTCCCGGCCCTTCCGGCCAGGCACGCGGAGCTACGGCCCGGCAGCACTCGCTGCCGGGCCGTTGTCGTACCGTCCGGACGCGGCGCGGGTACCGGACGTGATCCCCGTCAGGGCATCGACCAGATGTCGGGCCCGCCGTCGCGCCATTCGACGAGACCGGCGTCGTCCCAGGGAGGCCCCGCGGCGCAGAAACCCGCCCGGCGCAGGATCGCGGCGACCTCGCCGGGGCGCCGTGCCCGTCCGAGATCCTGTCCGTGGAGCGTGACGCGGCGGCCGCCGGCGCAGGGCGGATGGACGATCACCGGGGCACGGTTCATTCCTCCAGGGTGCGCCCGGTCCGCCGCGGCCGCACTCCGGCCGCATCCGCACCGTCACACCGCGTGACACTCGGAGGTGTCGTTGGGCAGCCGCTCGCCGCGCTCCGACGCAGGTCCCAGGGACTCGGTCCGTGGCCGTGCGGGATACGGGTACCGGCACGTTCGCCCGGGGTGCGCGCCGGGGTCTGTCGTCGGCCGTCGGTCACCGGGGCCGGTCTTTCGCACCCTCTAGTTGATCTTATTGTGGTGTCCTTCGTCCGGCCTGGCGGGGTGGCACCGTGCGGCGCCCGCGCCCGGTCCCGAGCCTCCTAGGAGTACGTCCCGATGAAGTGTCTGCGCGTCAGAGCCGTGATGTGTGCGGCGGCCGTAGGACTGCTCGCCGGTTGCGGCAATCCCGGCGCGGACGCCGTGGACGCGTCCGACGTACCGCGGCTGCGGGCGCACGCCGCGGACGCCAGCGACGGCAGGCCCCGGATGGTGCCGCCGACCGGCCCGCGCGCCACCTTCACCCCGTTCCGTACGACCGGCGACGACGGCACCCAGGTCGTCAAGACCAGGTGGCACGGCCGGAAGTCCGGCTTCACCGGCGACATATGGGCCTGGGTACCGCCGCAGTACAACCAGCCGAAGTACCTCAAGAGCGGCTTTCCGGTACTGATCGCGCTGCCCGGCTCCTGGGGCTACCCGGCCAACTACTGGGCGAGCGCGCCCTTCGCGCTGGAGGAGCGGATCGCCGAGTGGTCGCAGCAGGGCAAGACGCTGCCGTTCATCGTCGTGATGCCGGTGCTCAACCCGGGGAAGAAGTACTACGACGGCAGCGACATACCGGGGCAGCCCAAGATGGGGACCTGGCTCACCCAGGACGTACCGGATTTCGCACGCGCCAACTTCCGTACCTACGACAGCCGTGACGGCTGGGCCTTCATGGGGTCCTCCTCCGGCGGCTTCGCCGGGCTCAAGGCGGTGCTGAAGTACCCGCACCGCTTCAAGGCCGTCATCGCCAACGGCCCGGACACGGCGCCGGACTCGCCGATGTGGCAGGGGCACCCCGCCGAGATGCGCGCCAACGACCCGCGGTGGCTGGCGCGGCAACTGGTCGCACACAAGGGGCCGCAGGTCTATCTGGCGTTCGAACTCGGCACCAAGGAGGCCGCGGTGCCCGACGTCAAGCGCTTCATCCAGGAGTACACCGGCGGGCCGATCCACGCCACGCTCTTCGAGATACCCGACGGGGTGCACAGCGGCCACACCTACATCCAGCGGATGGCCGATTCGCTGCACTGGATCAGCGAGCGGATGCAGGGCCCCGTCCCGTCCGTCTGACACCTCGTCATGAGGCGCCCGGGTCGGGCTGTTGCCGGATACGGGGGAGGAGCGGCCGCAGTGGGCGGTGAACCGGCGGACGGGTTCGGCCAGGCACCTTTGACCCGTCCTTTGCCGCTGCTTGGGGCGGTGGGACGGCGGGCGGGGCCGGGGTCGGCGTCATTGCTTTCGCCAAGCCGGGGGTTCGCATCACGGTCCGTCAGGTACGCGGTTGCCGGGGCCGCCCGGGAGTCCGGCAACGGCCCCCAATATCACCAAAGTGGACCATTTTTGAATCTCCGTCAGGTCACGGAACGGAGCGGATCTGCGTGGACGTCGGGCGTGGCCGTGATGCTAAGATCATCGCACTTGCCAAGCGCTTTAATATCCTGCTATGGCAAAATAAAATCCGCGCATTGCCCTGAGAAAACCGTCACCCCGGGGAGAGTTATGCCATTTGCCGGGCCGTGGACGGTATTCCGGCAGGCGACCGTGCGCGGCCGTTCAGGTATGTCCGGGGGGCGCGACTGATTTTGAACGCAACATCCCGATATTTGACAGCTCGTGGCTCCGTCGTCCGAAGAGAGTCCTATGACGCCATACTTCCAGGATCCAGCGCTCTGGGGTCTGATCGTTGGTACCCCTGCCGCCGCCACCGCGATTGTTCGCGGCAGAAAAAAGATCGCGGAGCTACGCAACGAAAAGGCTGAGCTCAAGCAGCACTACGCCAACCTGGAGAATCATTACACAGAGGCCGTGGAAGAGGCCAAGGACAGAGCAGAAGAGGCCACGAAGAACACGCTGAAGGCCGCCATGCGGACTCTTCAGGGCCTGGCGAGTGAGCAGCAGCTGGCGATTTCCAAGATGCAGGGGGCGTATGGCGAACACCAGATTCTCCAGGACCTCCTCGATATCGACCACATGAACTCGCAGTTCGCCCGGCGAGCACAGTCCATCGCGGTGCTCTGCGACGGCTGGCTGGGCAGGCGGCGCAACGCCGCCTCGCTCTACGACGTGGTCCGCAGCGCGAAGGGCCGCATCCGGCACTTCACGCGCGTCGAGATCCGTTCCCAGAGCAATTTCGCCATTGTGAGCCGCGCCGTCGAACCGGTCGCGCTCACCCTCGCCGAACTGCTGGACAACGCGACCAGCTACTCGGCGCCGGAAACGATGATCGAGATCAACATCCGGCCGGTGCCCAAGGGCGTCTGCATCGTGGTCGACGATGCCGGTGTCGGCATGAACGAGGAGGAGAAGGCGCGGGCCGCCGAACTCCTGTCGAGCGAGCACTCGCCCGGCGTCTCCAGCCTCGGTAACCCGCCGCAGTTCGGATTCACGGTCATCGGTGTCCTCGCCGCCCGTTACGGCTTCAGCGTGTCCGTGGATTCCACCTCTCCCTACGGTGGCGTGCGCGCGGTCGTCCTGCTCCCCGACGATCTACTCACGTCCGTGCATGAGCCCGAGGAGAGTCCAGCCGTGGCCGCGTCCACCCCGATGCCGCCGGAGGAGAACAATCCTCGCCCGGCGGCTCCCGTAACGACGGCCGGCGGTCTGCCGAAACGCCGCCGCCGAGGCGCGATATCGATCGTGCCGACCGAGTCGGAGAGCGCGAACAGCCCGGCCCGTGACAGCGCGACGACAGCTTCCGTCATGGGCGCCTTTCAGCGCGGGACACAATCGGGCCGTCGTTCCACCAATGCAAGCAGTGAAGGGCATGAGACTCCGTGAACTACGATCTTTCGTGGATGCTTGACAGTGCTCTGGAAGTGCCCGAAGCGCAGCACGCGATTCTCGTCTCCGCCGATGGCCTTCTCATGGCGCGCTCGAAAGGGGTCGGCCGGGACCACGCCGACACCGTCGCCGCCGCGATGAGCGGTATGCAGTCGCTGAGCCGTACGGTCGCCGATTTCTGCGGCAGCCCCGACGAGCGGCCGCAGTGGCGTCAGACGCTGGTCGAGTTCGACCACGGCTGGGTTTTCCTCATTTCGGCCGGCGAAGGCGCCTATCTCGCTGTTTCGGCGACGCCCGATGTCGACATGGCGGAGATCACCTTCCGTATGCAGCAGCTGGTCGGACAACTCGGCAAAGCACTGACCAGCCCCCCTCGCGAGAGGGCTGACATCCAACCATGACGACCTCGGACGAACCGGAGCTGGCACAGGAAACAGCGGAACTGGTACGGCCGTATGTCATCACGAACGGCCGCGACCTGCTCGATGACAGTGATTTCTCACTGATCACACTGGTCACCATGCACCGGGAGCCGCCCCGTACAAAGCCTCTCGACCCGGAGAAACTCCGCCTGCTGGAGCTGTGCGCGGGGGGTTTCCTTTCGGTCGCCGAGATAGCCGGGCACATGCAGTTGCCGGTGGGTGTCGTCAAGATTCTGGTGTCCGACCTCACGGCGGAAGGACACCTCTCGACTCGCGCGCCGATACCCAGCGCCCAACTCGTCGACAGGCAAATTCTTGAGGAGGTGCTGAATGGGCTCCAGGCTCGATTTGGATGACAGTGTCTACCTGCGCAGTTCGGTGCAGACCGCCGCGAAAATCCTCGTGGTCGGGCATTTCGCCGTGGGGAAGACGACGTTCATCGGAACGATGTCCGAGATTCCGCCGCTGCGCACCGAGGAAGTCATGACGCAGGCGGGCGCGGGAATAGACGATCCCAAGGGCGCTCCCGGCAAGACCACGACGACGGTCGCCATGGACTTCGGCCGGCTCACGCTCAGCGAGAAGCTGGTCCTGTACCTGTTCGGAACACCCGGTCAGCAGCGCTTCGTTCAGGTGTGGGAAGACCTGTCGCGGGGGGCACTCGGAGCACTGGTGCTGGTCGATCCCGAACGCCTCGAAGAATCGTTCCCGGTGATGGACCTGGTGGAGCACTACGGCATTCCGTACACCATCGCCGTGAACCAGTTCGACGGGACACCGAGCCATTCGCTCGAAGAAATCCGGGAGGCTCTGGACCTGCTCCCCGAGACGCCCGTCGTCAACTGTGACGCGCGTGACCAGCGATCGTCGGCGGATTCGCTGATCGTGCTCGTCCGTTATCTCCAGTCCCGCCTCAACTAGGAGTTCAGGCATGCAATCTCACTCGGAATACCAGGCGCCGCCCGGCTGCCCCGCGCACAACGGTGGCGGGCGCCTGCCCATGCACGGGTCCGAATTCGCCGCCGCTCCCGAGGCTTTCTACGAGAACATGCGGCAGTACGGCGCCGGCGCACCGGTCGAGCTGGCCCCCGGAGTGGAGGCCACCCTCGTCACGGATTACGCCGCGGCGCTGCACGTCCTGCAGAATCCGGATGCCTTCGCACGGGATTCGCGCCGCTGGCGCGCCTGGAACGAGGGGCACATTCCGATGGACAGCCCGGTGCTGCCCATGATGGCGTACCGGCCCAACTGCCTTTTCTCCGACGGCGCGGAACACATGCGGCTGCGGCAGGCGGTGACGGACAGCCTGGCCCGGGTGGACACCCACCGGTTGAGCCGGCACGTCGACCGTGTCGCCACGTATCTCATCAGCCAGTTCAGCGGCCGGGGCCGGGCCGATCTGGTGTCCGACTACGCGCAGTTGCTGCCGCTGCTGGTCTTCAACGATCTGTTCGGCTGCCCCGCCGAGATCGGTGACCGGCTGGTCTTCGGTATCTCCGGGATTTTCGACGGAATCGACGCGGAAAAGGCGAACGAGGTCCTCACCGAAGCCCTGCTCGAACTCGTCGCGCTCAAGCGGGCGACACCGGGTGAGGACATCACGTCCTGGCTGATGCAGCATCAGTCCAGGCTCTCCGACGAGGAAATGATTCATCAGCTCGTCACGCTCATCGCGGCGGGCACGGAACCCACTCAGCACATCATCACCAGCGCGCTCCGGCTGCTGCTGATAGACGACAAGTACGCGGGCGGCCCGCATTCGGCGGGCCTGCTGGTGGACGATGCCATCAACGACGTGCTGTGGAACAGCCCGCCGATCGCGAACTACGCCGTGCATTACCCCGTGCAGGACGTGGACCTCTTCGGCAGCGGGCTGCGGGCCGGCGATCCGGTACTCGTCAGTTTCGCGGCGGCGAACACCGACCCGAACCTTTCGGTGGGCCGGCAGACGCTCAGCAAGCGGGCCCATCTCGCCTGGGGCGCGGGCGCGCACGCCTGCCCGGCCAAGGATCCCGCGCTGCTGATTTCCGTGCTGGCGATCGAGAAACTCCTCAACGGCCTGCCGGATATCGACCTGGCCACGCCCGCGGAAAACCTGACCTGGCGGCCGGGACCGTTCCACCGGGCACTCGACGCACTGCCCGCCCGCTTCACCCCGGTACGGCCCGACAAAAGGGCAGGCGGAGCGTACCCGTCGTTCGGGAACGCCGCCGGAAATGCCCCGTCCCAGCACCAGCAGAAAGCGCCGCAGAAGGGTAGCTGGTGGAGTTCGTTCCTGACCTGGTGGAAGGTGTGACATTCGCAACAGGGTGAGGTGACATCCAGTCGCATAAACGTTCAACCTCACGGGTAGTCAGATCAGGCCAATCTGCCCGGATGTATTGAACGAAGGAGTCGCCGCCGTGGAAGCCGCAGTGGTTGCCCCACCCGTGGTCCCGACCGTCGACCGCCGTTCCGTGGTAAGGCTCTTTTCGCGCTTGCGTACACCGGACGGGCAAGCTGACACCTCGCCCTACTACGCGGAACTCCGGTCGATGGGGGAGTTCGTTCCGGCTCCCTGGGGCGGCCACCTGGTGACCTCCTACGAACTGTGCGACCAGATAGTGCGCGACAGAACCTGGCTGGTTCCCGACAGTGAATGGCGGGCCCGGCAAGGTGATGCGACGCGCTGGAGTGCGGCCTCGTCGCGCGAAATGAGCAAAACACTGCCCGGACTCAACCCGCCGCACCACACACGGGTCCGGCGTTCGGTGGGCAATATGTTCGACCGGAATACCCTGGACACCCTCAAGAATTCCGTCGAGAGGACAACGGAAGACCTCCTGGACAGGCTTGCGGAACAACTGCGGGACGGCGAAGCGGATTTCGGTGCCGTGGTCAGCGATGAACTGCCGGTGGCGACGATCGGCCAATGGCTGGGGCTGCCGCCCGCCGACTATCCGCTGCTGAGGTCGCTCACCCACGACCAGGTGTTCGCACAGGAACTGCTGCCGTCCGCGAGCCAGCTCGCGCAGTCCGACGCCGCGACCCGGCGGCTGCGCGAGTACTTCACCGCACTGGTCCGGGAACGGCGCCGGGCGCCCGGTGACGATCCGGTCTCGGAATGGATTCGCACCTGGGACGGCCTCGAACCGGACCGGGACGCCGCCGACGAAGCCGTCTACCGCCTCGCGCTCTTCGTCGTCCTGGCCGCGCTGGAGACCACGTCGACCCTGCTGTCCACCACGGTGCGGCTGATCGCCGAACATCCGCGGCAGCAGGCGTGGCTGCGCGCCCACCCGCAGGACATTCCCGGGGCGATCGAGGAGGTGCTGCGCCACGACGCCCCCACGCATGTGGTGAGCCGGGTCGCGGGCGAGGACACCACCGTCGCCGGGGTCCACGTCCCCAAGGACCAGATGGTGCACCTCATGGTCGGCGCCGCCAACCACGATCCGGCGCAGCACACCGACCCCGATGTCTTCGACGTACGCCGCAAGGCCACCCATCTGAGCTTCAGCGGCGGCATCCACTACTGCCTCGGTGCGGCGCTGGCCCGTCTCGAAGCGACCACGCTGCTGACCGCGGTGCTCGGGCGGTTCCCCGGTCTGCGCCTCGGCCGTGCGCCGGAATGGGCGCCGCGCGTCGCCTTCCGGCGCCTGGTGACGCTGCCCGTAATCAACCCCTGAGGTACCGATGACGAACGACACCGTGCGCGAGAGCTTCAAGACCCTTGAGGTCGCCCACGAGGGGCCCGTGCTCACGGTCCGGCTGAACAGCCCGGAATCCGGCAACGCACTCTCCGGGCCGATGCTCGACGACCTCCTCACCGTGCTCGGCGCCGCACAGGACGCGCCGGAGGTCCGGGTGCTGATCCTCTCCGGCGCCGGGGCGGACTTCTGCCTGGGCGGCGACCGCGGGGACTTCGCCCGGTCCCTCGCCGCCGACGGCACCGGGGCGAGTCTGCGCAGCATGGGCGACAAGGCCAGGCGGGTGTGCGACGCGCTCGCGACCGCGAACGCCGTGACCATCGCCCGGCTGCACGGTCGAGTGGTGGGCGCGGGGATCGCGCTGGCGGTCTTCTGCGATCTGCGGGCCGGCGCGGACACCTGCCGCTTCCGGCTGCCGGAACTCGCGCTCGGGCTGCCGCCCGCCTGGGGCGGCGTCCTGCCACGGCTGCTGAACGAATCGGGCGCCGCCCGGATCCGGGAGCTGATCCTCACCGGCGAGAGGTTCGACGCGGCGAAGGCGGCGGAACTGTCCCTCCTCCACAAGGCCGTCCCGGAAGAGGAGTTGGACGACGTCATAGCGAAGTGGACCGGGCCGCTGGTCCGCAGGTCCCCCGCGGCCCTGCGGAGCGCCAAGATGATGCTGAACGCGTACGCGGGCGCCAACCGCCTCGCGGACGCCACCCTCTTCGACGCCGAACTGCTGGCGTCCGTGCTGGTGGCCGCCGAGTCCGCGCGGCGCCCCTGACGAGGGCCGGCGCCGGGCCGCTGCGGGTCAGCCCTCGGTGCCGGCCGCCGCCGCTCGATGCCGCCGTACCAGCTCCAGGTACATCGCCGCGTTCAGCTTGATGCTCGCGCGCTCCTCCTCGGTCAGCTCCCGTCTGACCTTCGCCGGCACCCCGGCGACCAGCGAACCGGGCGGCACCCGCATGCCCTGCGGGACGAGCGCCTGCGCGGCGACCAGCGAACCGGCGCCGATGTGCGCACCGTTCAATACGGTCGCGCCCATGCCGACCAGGACGTCGTCCTCGACGGTGCAGCCGTGCAGGACCGCGTTGTGCCCGACGGAGACGCGCGCGCCGACGGTCACCGGGAAGCCGGGATCCACATGCACCGTGCAGTTGTCCTGGATGTTGCTGTCGGCGCCGAGCACGATCGGACCGCAGTCGGCGCGCAGCACCGCGTGGTACCAGACACTGGCGCCCGCGGCCAGGGTGACCTCGCCGAGCACCACGGACGTGGGGGCGGTGAACGCCGCCGGATCGACCACCGGCTCCTTGCCGCCCACCGCTGAGATCAATGCCTGCCCCGACATGCCGCTCTCCCCTCGCCGTCGCCGCCCGGTCGCCGCGTCCACAGCACCGTAGACGACGGACACCGGGGCGGACGGACGAGCGGGGAAGGCGGTGGTGGGGCGAAGATCACAGCGGATCGCGGGGACGGCGCGCGGCGCGCTGAGTACCGTGTGCGGGTGCCGACGAACCAGAACGTGTTCTCATCCGTCGCGGCCTGGCGGCGCCGGGCCGTGTCGCGCGCCGTGCACCGTGGCGCGCGCTGGGTGCGGCAGGCGGCGGCGGTCACGGCCGAGCGGCCGGGACCGTACCGCTTCCGCCGGATCGGCGCCGGCACCCGGCTCGCCTACCCCCAGGGCACCGTCTTCGGCGACCCCTGGATCGAGATCGGCGACCACTGCATCATCGCCCAGGACGTGACCCTGACGGCGGGCATGATGCCGGACCTCGACCTGGGGCCCGCCCCGATCCTGACGCTGGGCAACGGCGTCGTGCTGGGCCGTGGCAGCCATGTGATCGCGGATGTCCGGCTGACGATCGGCGACGACTGCTTCTTCGGCCCCGGGGTCTACGTCACCACCACCAACCACAGCTACGACGACCCCGATGTGCCGGTCGGGAAGCAGTGGCCGCGCACCGACCCGGTCAGCATCGGCCCCGGCAGCTGGATCGGTACGGGGGCGGTCATCCTGCCCGGCGCCCGGCTGGGCCGGAACGTGGTCGTCGCGGCCGGCGCCGTCGTGCGCGGTGCGGTCCCCGACCATGCGGTGGTGGCCGGCGCACCCGCCAGGGTCGTCCGCAGCTGGGACCGGGAGACGGGCTGGCAGCCGCCGCTGCGTACGCCGCCCCCGGTGCCGGTGCCCGAGGGGGTCACCCCCGAGCAGCTGCTCGCGCTCGCCGAGCACGCGGCGGCCGGGGAGGCGGACCGGGCGCTCCCGGACGGCTCGGCGGCGGACGCGGCGCCGGGCGGTTCCTGAGCGGCCGTCAGCCGGGCGGCGCCACCCGCGGTCACGGCGACCCCACGCAGTACAGTGAGCTGCACGCGGAAGTGCACCGGACCGTAGTGCGGCGACGCGCTCGGCAACGGCATTCGACACAGTGAACCGGGACGGACCGTGACCGACCTCGAACAGCTCACCCGGTCGCTCGCCCGCAACCTCAAACGCTGGCGCACCGAACGCGGATACACCCTCGACGCGCTGGCCGCGCGGGCCGGCGTCAGCCGCGGCATGATCATCCAGATCGAGCAGGCCCGGACGAACCCGAGCGTGGGGACCACCGTCAAGATCGCCGACGCGCTCGGCGTCAGCATCACCACGCTCCTGGACTACGAACAGGGGCCGCAGGTGCGGATGGTGGCACCGGGCGAGGCCGTGCGGATGTGGTCCACCGACGCGGGCAGCCACACCACCCTCCTCGTCGGGGCCGAGGCACCCGGGCCCTTCGAACTGTGGGACTGGCGCCTGATGCCCGGCGACGAGAGCGTCTCCGATCCGCATCCGCCCGGCAGCGTCGAGCTGATCCATGTCCGCGCCGGCACGCTGACGCTCATCGTGGACGGCGCGCCGCACACGGTGCCCGCGGGCACCTCGGCGACCTTCGAGGCCAAGGTCGCGCACGGCTACCGCAACGACGCCGCGGAGCCCGTCGAGATGACCATGTCGGTGATCATTCCGCCCGCCCGCTGAGCCGGTCCGCCCCTGCCGGGACCGCCCGCCGGGCCGCTCGGGGCACCTGTTAGCTTGACGCGCATGCCCGTGCCCATGGATGCCTTCGACGAGGTCAGGCCCGCCACCGCGTGCCTGGATCTGCTGACCGAGCCCGTTGCCGCCGCGATCCGCGGCTGGCGCGGATCCGTACCGGTGGAGGAGATCCGCTACGTCGACACCGACCCCGCGATCGCCGACACCGACGCCCTCGTCGAGCACCACGGGCGCTGGCTGCTGGAACAGTCGGCGAACTGCGTCGTGGTCGCGGGCAAGCGCGGCGGCGAGGTGAGCCTGGCCGCCTGCGTGGCCCTCTCGCACACCCGCGTCGACGTCAACGGGGTGGTCCGCCGCCAACTGGGCGCCCGCAAGGCGTCGTTCGCGCCGATGGACACCGCGGTCGGGGACAGCGGCATGGAGTACGGCGGCATCACCCCGATCGGCCTGCCCGCCGGCTGGCCGCTGCTGGTGGACGCCGCCGTCGCCGACGCCCCGTACGTGCTGATCGGCAGCGGCGGCCGCCGCGGCAAGCTCATCGTGCCGGGCAAGGCGCTCGCCGAACTGCCCGGCGTCACCGTGCTGGCGGGGCTGGGCGTCGCCTGACGGCCACCGCCGGGACCGTCGGGGAGCCCGGACGGCCGGGGCTTACGGCCGCGCGCGGGTCCGCAGGTCCAGCGACAGAGCCGTGGAGTGCTCGGCGAAGCCCAGGCTCCGGTAGAGCGGCTCGGCGTCGTCGGTGGCGTGCAGATCGACGCGGGTGACGCCACGCTCGGCGAACCAGGCCAGCAGCGCCTCCGTCGTGGTGCGCGCGAGGCCGCGGCCGCGGTAGCGGGGGTCCGTGCAGACGTTGAAGACGAAGGCGAAGCGGCCGGCGGGGTGGCCGGGGGCCGGCAGCCGTTCCTCGATCCGCCCGACCGCGCACGCCGCCAGATGCGGGGCGGCGCCGGCCGCGTCACCGTCCACCACGAACGCGCCGAGCACCGGATCCGGACCGGTCAGCTGCCGGCGGGCCATCTCCTCGGCGTCCCGCTCCCAGCCGCCGGGCTCGTCCCGGCCGGTCATGGCGGAGAACATCAGGCGGCGCAGCCGGACGAGTTCGGCGGCGTCTTCGGGGCGGGCGGCACGTGGTGTGATCATGAACGGACGCTAGCGCACGCGGGGCGGAGCCCCAGGCGGGGTATCTCGATGGCCGGACAGCGGTCCATCACCATGTCGAGACCGGCCCCGCGCACCCGGTCCCACGCCGCTTCGTCGACCACCCCGAGCTGGAACCACACGGCCTTCGCGCCGATCGCCACGGCCTCGTCGGCGACGGCGCCCGCCAGCGCGCTGTTGACGGACACATCGACCACATCGACCGGGAACGGGATGTCGGTGAGGGTGGCGTACCCCCGCTCGCCGTGGACCGTCTCGGCCTTGGGGTGCACGGGCACGATCCGCTTGCCGTAGTGCTGCAACAGCTCCGCCACGCCGTGCGCCGCCCGCCGTTCGTTGCCGGACAGGCCGACCACGGCCCAGGTCTCGCCGGACCCGGTGAGAATCCGGCGGATGGTGCGGGGGTCGCCGTACACGTGCTGCCTCCTGCGGAGGGGGATGGGTCCTGTGCCGATCAACGGACAGGGCCGTCCGGAGATTCCCGCGCCGACCGGGGAAGCCCCGGGGCGGGGGAGCCGCCGGGCCCCGGGGCGCTGCCGGACCCCGCCCCCGGACAGAGCCCCCGTGCGGAGTCCCCGGACACGCAGACGCCCCGCCCGAAGGGGAAGACGGGCGGGGCGAGTCCTGCGCGGGATGGTCAGCTCTGGCCGCCGGCCATCCCGCTGCCCGCCATCCCCGCCCCCACGACGGTGGCCCCGACCGCGGCGCGGGCCGGCTTGCCGATCGCCATCCCGCTGCCGACCGGCTCGGCCCCGGCCGCCGCCGTCCCCGGGCGCAGCGTCCCCGGGGCGGCCGGTTCCGCCGCCTCGCCCGCCTGCCCCCCGGGCCCGGTGCCGACGGCCGCCAGTGCGGCGCGCAGCTGCTCGGTCTCCACCAGCATGCTCACCGGGCCGGTCGGGTTGAGATAGAGGGCATGGCCCGGCGGCAGATGGTCGACGAGTTCGGCCACCGGCCGCCGGTCGTACAGCAGACGCCCCACGGACTCCAGATAGACCGCGGACGTGTAGACGGGCACCACCGGCGTGCCCTCGGGGGAGGCCGCGGTCAGCGGCGTCCCGGTCGCGCTGACCAGGACGGAGACCTCCGCGCGCGCCAGCGCCGCCGGAACGTCCTGCGCCGGGCCGTAGCCGGTGGCGGCCAGCTGGACCGCGCTGTCGACCGCGTCGGCCGGATCCGGCCAGTCCAGCATCTGCGGGGAGGGCCGGTACTCCGGATTGTCCTGCCACTCCTCGATCTCACCGGTCGGCCCCGACCGCCACTGCCCGATCAGCGCCCACTGCGGCGGCGGTCCCTCGCCGGACCAGGTGAGATCCACCATGGCCAGCCAGTGATCGGGTGCCTGCCGGGCCGCCTCGACGACCTCCGGCGGCGGTTCGGGCATCGCACTGCCCGTCACGGGAACGCCCGCCGCCGTCTCCGACTGTGTGTCCTTGTCCATGAAGCCCTCCGCCAGACCGCCGTTCCGTTCCTGCGTACGTGAGCGGGGCCGGATGCCGAGGCCCTCGCCCGGGGCTCACAGTGCCCACGAGCGGCACGGACGTCGTTCCGACGCACCGAGCGGACCGCGCGGGTACGCCGCCTGGACGCGCGGACTGCGCCCGTACGGCGGACACCGCAGCGCGGCGCGGCGGCGGGAGCGGCCGGTGTCCACCCGTTCCGGGGGCCGCATAGGCTGGTGCGATGCCGGACCAGTACCGGACCCTCGCGCGCGCGGGCGTCCACGAGACCGAGATCAACAAGTCCCGCTTCATCTGCGCGCTCGCGCCCGTCGCGACCGAGACCGAGGCCCAGGACTTCATCGCGCGCGTCCGCAAGGAGCACCCCGGCGCCCGCCACCACTGCTTCGCCTACGTCATCGGCGCCGAGGGCGGTATCCAGAAGGCGAGCGACGACGGCGAACCGGGCGGCACCGCGGGCGTCCCGATGCTCCAGATGCTGGTGCGCCGCGAGGTGCGCTACGTCGTGGCCGTCGTCACCCGGTACTTCGGCGGCATCAAGCTCGGGGCCGGCGGCCTCATCCGCGCGTACGGAGGCGTCGTCGGGGAGACGCTGGACGTGCTCGGCACGATCACCCGGCAGCGCTTCCGGCTGGTGACCGTCACCGTCGACCACCAGCGGGCGGGGCGGGTGGAGAACGACCTGCGGACGACGGGCCGCGCGGTCCGCGAGGTGACATACGGAGCCGAGGTACGCATCGAGGTCGGGCTCCCGGAGGCCGAGCTGGACGCCTTCCGCGGCTGGCTGGCCGACGCGACGGCCGGGACGGCGCTCCTGGAAGTCGGCGGCGAGGCGTACGGGGACCTGTGACGGCCCCGCCGCACCGCGCCCGGTAGCGGGCGCCGCGGAAAAGTCCGGTCACGACCGGTGCGCGGTGGCGCCGGGCGTGTCAGCCTGTGGCCCGGCACCACCGGCCGCGCACCGGCGCGAGAGCCGGCCTGCGAAAGGGCTGATGCATGTCCGACCGGCTCGACACGCGCGCGGGATTCGTCCGCCGGATCGGCCTCTTCCAGGCCACCGCCATCAACATGAGCCAGATGTGCGGCATCGGGCCGTTCGTGACGATCCCGCTGATGGTCGCCGCGTTCGGCGGGCCGCAGGCCGTCATAGGGTTCGCCGCGGGCGCGGTCCTGGCGCTGGCCGACGGGCTGATCTGGGCGAAGCTGGGCGCCTCCTTACCGGGCGCCGGCGGCAGTTACGTCTATCTGCGGCAGGCGTTCCAGTACCGCACCGGCAAGCTGATGCCGTTCCTGTTCGTCTGGACGGCCATGCTGTTCATCCCGCTGGCGATGTCCACGGGCGTCATCGGATTCGTGCAGTACCTGGGCTATCTGTGGCCGGAGATGAGCCAGGGACAGGGCGATGCCGTCGGGCTCGTCGTCACCGCCGCCATCATCGCGCTGCTGTGGCGGCGGGTGGAGAACATCGCCCGGCTGACGGTCGTCCTGTGGACGGTGATGATCGCCGCCGTCGCCCTCGTCATCGCCGCCGCGTTCACCCACTTCAGCCCGGAGCGCGCCTTCACCTACCCCGCGCACGCCGTCGAGCTGACCTCGCATCAGTTCTGGCTGGGCTTCGCGGCGGGACTGACCATCGGGGTCTACGACTACCTCGGCTACAACACCACCGCCTACATGGGCGCCGAGATCAGACAGCCGGGCCGCACCCTCCCGCGTGCCATCGTCTACTCGATCCTCGGCATCATGACGATCTACCTGCTGCTCCAGATAGGCACCCTCGGGGTCGTCGACTGGCGGGACATGCTCGACCCGGGCAACGTGGCGTCCACCTCCGTCGCCTCCGCCGTACTGGAGAAGACCTGGGGCCGGGGCGCGGCCGTCGCCGTCACGGTGCTCATCCTCGTCACGGCCGTCGCCTCCGTCTTCACCGGACTGCTGGGCGGCTCCCGGGTGCCCTACGACGCCGCCCGGGAAGGCGTCTTCTTCCGCGCGTACGGCACCCTGCACCCGCGCCACCGCTTCCCCGTCCTGGGGCTGCTGACCATGGGCGTCGTCATGGCCGTCGGCTTCCTCATCGGCCGGCACACGGACCTGGCCACCATCATCCAGCTGCTGACCACCGTCATGGTGATCGTGCAGGCCCTGGCCCAGGTCGCGGCGGTGACCGTACTGCGCCGCCGGCAGCCGGGACTGCGCCGCCCCTACCGGATGTGGTGCTACCCGCTGCCGAGCCTCGTCGCGCTCGTCGGCTGGCTGGTGATCTACGGCTACGCGGACGAGAGCTCGCCGGGCCGGCACCCCATCGAATGGTCACTGGTGTGGGCCGCGGCGGGCGCCGTGGCCTTCCTGCTGTGGGCGCGCCACGAGAAGGAGTGGCCGTTCGGACCGAAGCGGATCAGCGAGGAGTACCTGCACGGCGCCGATCCGGACGCCGAGGGCGCCGGGGGCGGGGTCCCCGGCCGCGGCTAGAGTGTCCGGAGCTGAGGAACGGCCCGCGCCGGGTGCGCCGGCCGGATGCTGATTCTTGCGAAGCACGAGAAGGCGGAGGCGTGGCGGTGCGGGTGGGAGCTCTGCGGTGAGGATCCTGCACACCTCGGACTGGCATCTGGGCCGGTCCTTTCACCGCGTGAGCCTGCTCACCGCCCAGCGCGCGTTCCTCGACCACCTCGTCGAGACGGTCCGCACCCGGGAGATCGACGCGGTGCTCGTCTCTGGCGATGTCTACGACCGTGCCGTCCCCCCGCTCGCCGCCGTCGAACTCTTCGACGACGCCCTGCACCGCCTCGCCGGCCTCGGCGTCCCCACCGTCATGATCTCCGGCAACCACGACTCCGCCCGCCGCCTCGGCGTCGGCTCCGGCCTGATGCGCCGGGCCGGGATCCACCTGCGCACCGACCCGGCGGACTGCGGCACCCCGGTGCTGCTCGCCGACGGCCACGGCCCGGTCGCGCTCTACGGCCTGCCGTACCTCGAACCGGCCATGGTGCGCGACGAGCTCGGCGCCGGACGGGCCACGCACGCCGAGGTGCTCGGCGCGGCCATGGACCGGGTCCGCGCCGACCTCGCCGGCCGGCCCGCGGGGACGCGCTCCGTGGTGCTCGCGCACGCCTTCGTCACCGGAGGCACCGTCAGCGACAGCGAGCGCGACATCAGCGTCGGCGGGGTCGCCGCCGTCCCCGCGGCCGTCTTCGACGGCGTCGACTACGCCGCCCTCGGGCATCTGCACGGCTGCCAGACGCTCGGCGACCGGGTCCGCTACTCCGGATCGCCGCTCGCCTACTCCTTCTCCGAGGCCGGGCACCGCAAGTCGTCGTGGCTCATCGACCTGGACGCGGCGGGCGCGGTGCACGCGGAACGGATCGACTGCCCGGTACCGCGTCCGCTGGCCCGGATCCGCGGCCCGCTGGAGGATCTGCTGGCGGACCCGGCGCTCGGCGCGCACGAACAGGCGTGGGTCGAGGCGACGCTCACCGACACCGCCCGCCCGCACGAGCCGATGGCCCGGCTCGGCAAACGCTTCCCGCATCTGGTCAGCCTCGTCTTCGACCCGGACGAGGGACCGGCCCGCTCGCTCGCCTCGTACGCTCAGCGGCTGCGCGGCCGCGGCGACCAGGAGATCGCCGAGGACTTCGTGGCACATGTGCGGTCCGGACGCGCGGCCGACGAGGCGGAGCGGGCCGAACTGCGCTCGGCGATCGACGAGGTACGACTCGACGACGCGGTGCACGAGGTGGCGCGATGAGGCTGCACCGGCTGTCCGTCACGGCCTTCGGACCGTTCGGCCGCACCCAGACCGTCGACTTCGACCAGCTCACCCGGGAGGGCCTCTTCCTCCTGCACGGGCCGACGGGCGCGGGCAAGACCTCGGTGCTGGACGCCGTCTGCTTCGCGCTGTACGGGTCGGTGCCCGGGGCCCGGCAGAGCGGCCAGGCGCTGCGCAGCGATCTGGCGGACCCGCTGACCCTCACCGAGGTCGTTCTCGAACTGACCGTGGCCGGACGGCGGCTGGAGCTCACTCGGCTGCCCGAGCAGGTGCGCCCCAAGAAGCGGGGCAGCGGCACGACCCGGGAGAAGGCGCAGAGCCGGCTGCGGGAGTACGTCCCGGCGGCGACCGGCGACGGGTCGGGCGGGCACTGGAAGGCGCTGAGCCGCTCCCACCAGGAGATCGGCGAGGAGATCGGCCAGCTGCTCGGCATGAGCAAGGAACAGTTCTGCCAGGTCGTGCTCTTGCCGCAGGGCGACTTCGCCCGGTTCCTGCGCGCCGACGCCGAGGCCCGCGGCCGGCTGCTCGGCCGGCTCTTCGACACCCGCCGGTTCGCCGCCCTCGAAGAGCGGCTCGCCGCGCGCCGCAAGGCCGCCGCGGACCGGGTCGCCGCGGGCGACGAACGGCTGCTGGCGCTGGCGCACCGGATGGCGCAGGCGGCCGGCGAGCACCCCGATCTCGCCGACCCCGCGCTCCCGGCCCCGTCCGGCGGCGGCCGGGGCGGCGCGGCGACCGCGGCCGTACCGAGGCAGACCGGGCCCGCGGCGCGCACCGGACGGCGGGGCGCCGATGCTCCTGCCGACGCGCCCGGCCCCGGCGAGCCGGGATTCGCCGAGGCCGTGCTGGTCCGGGCCGCGGTGGCCCGGGTCGGCGCCCGGGAGCGGCTGGAGATCGCGCAGGCCACGGCAGGGGCCGCCGAGGCCGCGGCGCGGTCGGCGGAGCGGTGGCTGGAGGAGGCCCGGGAACGGGACCGGCTGCAACAGCGCCACGCGGATGCCCGTCGGCGCGCCGCACAGCTCGACGCCCGCACCGCGGAGCGGGACCGGACCCGCGACCGGCTGGTGCGGGCCCGCGCCGCCGCGGACGTCGCCCCCGCGCTCGCCCTCGACGACGCCGCCCGCCGCGAACTGACCGCCGCGCGCCAGGCCGAACGCCGGCACCGGAGCGCACTGCCGCCCGGCCTCGCCGACGCCGAAGGGCACCGGCTCGCCGCGCGGGAACGGCGGTCGCGGGAAGACCTCGGGTCGCTCGCGGCGGCCCGGCGCGCCGAACGGCGGGCCGCCGACATCGGCCTGGAGCGCGCCGGACTCGACCGCGAGGCGCGCGCCGACGAGCAGACCCTGCTGGACGCCGCCGCCTGGCTCGCGGACTGGGACACCACCCGGCAGTCCCTCCAGCGGCGCATCGAGACGGCCCAGGAGGCCGCGACCCGGACCGGACAGCTCGGCACCCTGCTGGAGGCGGCCGCCGCCCGGCTGGCGGCGGCCCGCAGGCGCGACGCCCTCACCGGCGAAGTCCGCTCCGCCGAACGGGAGTTGCTCACCGCCCGGGAGCGGACCACGGCCGCCCATGAGCGTTGGCTCGACCTCAAGGACCGACGGCTGCGCGGGATCGCCGCCGAACTCGCGGACGGCCTCCAGGACGGGCGGCCGTGCGCCGTGTGCGGCGCGCGCGAACACCCCGACCCGGCCCGCGCGGGCGCCGGCCACATCGACCGCGCGACCGAGGAAGCCGCCCTGGCCGCCCACCGCGGGGCCGAGGACGCCCGCCAGGAAGCGGCGGCGCGCTGCCAGTCCGCCAAGGAGGCACTGGCCGCCGCGGCCGCCACCGCGGGAGACACGCCGACGGCCGAACTCGCCGCGCACGCCGACGAGTTGCGAAAGTCCTTCGCCCGCGACCGGGCGGCCGGCGCGGAGCTGCACACCGCGCGCGAAGCCCTCGGCCGGGCGGAGGGCGAGTACGAACGGCGCCGCACCGAACAGCAGCGCGCCGAGCGCCGGGCCGCCGCCCGCACCTCCCACCGCGAGGCCCTGGAGCGCGAACGGACCGCGCTGGAGACGGAGTTGGACCGGGCGCGGGGCGACTGCGCGAGCGTGGCCGAACGGGCCGGACGGCTGGAGCGGGAGGTGGCCCTGCTCACCGCCGCCGCCGAGGCGTCCCGTACCGCCGACGCCTGCGCCCAGCGGTCCGCGGAAGCCGGCACCGGACTGTCGGACGCCGCCCGGCGCGCCGGATTCGACACCCCCGAGGACGCCGCGGCGGCGCTGCTGCACGACGGCGAATGGCGGGCGTTGCAGGAGCGCCTCGACGCCTGGCAGGCCGAATCGGCCGCGGTGGCGGCGGAGCTGGCCGATCCGGCCGCGGTCGCCGCGGCGGCCCTGCCACCCGTGGACCCGGACGCCGCGCGCACCGCGCTGGAGGCCGCCGGAGCGCGGCTGCGGACCGCCTCCGCGACCCATGCCGCGGCCCGCGAACGCTGCGCCGAGCTCGACCGGCTCTCGGCCCGCGCGCAGGCCGACGCCCGCGCACTGGCCCCGCTGCGCGCCGCGTACGACCGCATCGCGCGGCTGGCCTCGCTCACCTCCGGCACCTCCGCCGAGAACGAACGGCGGATGCGGCTGGAGTCCTACGTACTCGCCGCCCGGCTCGAACAGGTCGCGGCCGCCGCCAGCGCGCGGCTGCACCGGATGTCCGCCGGCCGCTACACCCTCGTCCACTCCGACGAACGGGCCGGCGGCGCCCGGCGTTCCGGCCTCGGTCTGCACGTCATCGACGCCTGGACCGGTCATGAGCGGGACACCGCCAGCCTCTCCGGCGGCGAGACGTTCTTCGCCTCGCTCGCGCTGGCGCTCGGGCTCGCCGATGTCGTCACCGACGAGGCCGGTGGCACCCGGCTGGACACCCTCTTCATCGACGAGGGGTTCGGCAGCCTCGACGAGCAGACCCTGGACGAGGTGCTGGACGTGCTGGACTCGCTGCGCGAACGGGACCGCAGCGTCGGCATCGTCAGCCATGTCGCCGACCTCAGGGCGCGCATCCCGGTCCAGCTGGAGGTCGTCAAGGACCGGACGGGCTCCACGGTCCGGCACCGCGTCCGGGCCTGAGCCGCCGGGGAGGGGCGGGGCCCGGTCAGCGGCCGACCGGGCGGCGGCGGCAGCGGTGAGGAGTGGACGACGCTGGTCGTCACCGGGCCGAGCGCGCCGATCCGGCCCGACACCTCCTCCAGAGGCCTCATCGACCGGGTGGCGACCTTGAGGCCGAAGCAGTCGTCACCCCCGCCGGTCCCGGGGCACCCGTGAACTACCTCAACTCCGGCACCGCGGACCTCAGTTGGCGCCAGTTCTTCTTATAAGCCCCAGAGCTCACGAATTGGGGTGAAGTGGAGGGAGAAGGGCTCTACGGGCCGGCAAGGAGGGGTATGACGACCGCCACCTGTTCGTCCGGCTCCGGGGGAGATCCCATGAAAACCGCCACCCGTCTGACCGCTTCGCTGGCCCTGGGGATGGCGCTGGCCGCGACCACGGCCGCCGTCCCCGGGGACGCGACCGCCGCGCCGCACCCGCACCAGATCCGGGCCGCCCGCAGCGTCACCCTCACGAACGCGGACGACGGCCGCACCGTGACCGTGGCCCGTGGCGACACGGTCACGGTCAAGCTGACCGGCATCCGGGACCAGGGTGTCAGGTGGGCGTGGAGCGAGCCGGCCGCCACCGCGCCCGGTGTCCTCCGGCGCTCCCGGGGCGGCACCTCACCGGACGGCGGCGCGTCCGCGGTCTTCCGCGCGGTGGGCCGTGGCACCAGCGATGTCACCGCCTACCGGCGCTGCGTCGCCGCTCCCGGCCATGTGTGCCCCCGCATCGTCATCCGGTGGCGGGCCGCGGTCGTCGTGAAATGACGGTGACGCCTCGGATGCCGCGGCGGCCGGTCACCGCACGAGGTGGGGTGACCGGCCGCCGCCGGGACGGGCCGCCGCGCGGCCGCCGGTGTCAGAGCGCCGAGATCTCGCTCAGCAGATCGTCCAGCCCCAGCGAACCCTGCGACAGCGCGGCCATGTGCCACGCCTTGAGGTCGAAGTCCGCGCCGTGCCGCGCACGGGCCGCCGCCCGGCCCTGGAGCCAGACGCGCTCGCCCAGCTTGTAGCCGATGGCCTGGCCGGCCATGCCCTGGTAGCGGATGACCTCGCTCTCGATGTAGTCGGCCGGGCGGCTGCTGTGCCGGGCCAGGAACTCCTGGGCCAGCTCGGGCGTCCAGCGCTCGCCCGGGTGGAAGGGGGAGTCCGCGGGGATCTCCAGCTCCAGATGCATGCCGATGTCGATGACGACCCGGATCGCCCGCAGCATCTGCGCGTCCAGATAGCCCAGCCGCCGCTCGGCGTTGGTCAGGAAGCCCAGCTCGTCCATCAGGCGCTCGGCGTACAGCGCCCAGCCCTCGGCGTTCGCGCTGACGCCGCCCACCGTCGTCTGGTAGCGCGAGAGGTCGTCGGCGACATGCGCCCACTGCGCCAGCTGGAGGTGATGGCCGGGCACCCCCTCGTGGTACCAGGTGGAGACCAGGTCGTACGCCGGGAAACGGGTCTCGCCCATCGTCGGCAGCCAGGTGCGGCCGGGCCGGGAGAAGTCCAGCGAGGGCTCGGTGTAGTACGGGGCCGCGGCGCTGCCCGCCGGGGCGATCCGGGACTCGACCCGGCGCACCCGCTCGGCGAGCTCGAAGTGGGTACCGTCCAGCGCCTCGATGGCCTCGTCCATGAGGGACTGGAGCCACTGCCGGGTCTCCTCGACGCCCTCGATGGCCTCGCCGTGCTCATCGAGCCAGGCCAGCGCCTCCCACGGGGTCCGCGCACCGGGCAGGACCTTGCCGGCCTCCTTCTCCATCTCGGCCAGCAGCCGGTGGAACTCGGACCAGCCGAACGCGTACGCCTCGTCCAGATCGAGGTCGGCGCCGTTGTAGTAGCGGGCCAGCCGGCCGTAGCGCTCCCGGCCGACCACGTCCGGGGCACCGGCGACGGCCGGGGCGTAGCTGTCGCGCAGCCAGCCGCGGAGTTCGGCCAGCGCGCCGGTCGCCACCGCTGCGGCCTCGGTCAGCTCGCCGCGCAGCCGCTCCGGGCCCGGGTCGGTGAACTCGGCGAACCAGCCGCGGTCCGTACCGATCCATTCGTCCAGCTGGTCGAGGACGGTGGCCACTTGGCGCGGTCCGCCGAGCAGCCCCCGCTCGCGGCCGGTTTCGAGGGCGGCGCGGTAGCCCTCCAGCGCGGCGGGCACCGCACGCAGCCGCCGGGCGATGGCCGCCCAGTCCTCGTCGGTGTCGGCGGGGGTGACGGTGAAGACCTCGCGGATGTGGTGCAGCGGCGAGCTGATGTTGCTGACCGTACGCAGGTGCTCGCCCGCCTCGTGCACCGCCAGCTCGGCCGTCAGCCGCTCGCGCAGCAGGCGCCCGCAGCGCCGCTCGGCGGCGCTGTCCGCACCCGGCCGCGCCTCGGCCTCGGTGAGCTTCTCCAGGGTCGTGCGGGCGAGCTGGGCCACCGCTTCCTGGCCCGTGGGGGAGAAGTCGGGGAGTCTGCCGGAGCTCTCGGCGATGCCGAGGTAGGTACCGGTGATCGGGTCGAGGCCGACGAGGGCGTCGACGTAGGCGTCGGCGACCTGGCGGGGCAGCGGGCCGTCGGAAGAAGTGGTGTGGGACATGCGGCCATCCTCATACGGGCGCCCCCGTCCCGTCACCCGGAATACTCGGTATGCACCAGTCGTGCCGGCTGCCGGTGGCGCCGGGCGCGCCCCGGCCCCACCGCCGCGCTCAGCGGCGGGCGGAGCCGTCCGGCACCTGTACCGGCCCGTGGCCGCCGCGCAGGACGGGTACACCCGACGGCCGCGCGGTGATCACCAGCGTGCCCTCCTCGATCTGGTAGTCCAGCGGGACGCCGAGCCCGCGCATCGCCGCCACCATCGCGGTGTTGGACGCCTGGGTGACGGCGTACACGCTCTCGGAGCCCGCGTCGGCCGCCATCGCCACCAGCCGGCGCAGCAGCTCCGCGCCGATCCCGCGCCGCTGCCAGGCGTCCTCGACCAGCAGCGCCACCTCGGTCTCGTCGCCGTCCCACAGCAGATGCCCGAGCGCCACCAGCCGGCCGGAGGCGGTCTCCACCGCGAGGGTGCGGCCGAACCGCGGGCTGAGCAGATGCCCCAGATAGCGGTCCGCGTCGGAGACCGGGCCGTGGTAGCGCCGCGCGAGGGTGTCCGCGGAGCAGCGGGCGTGCATCTCGCGGGCGGCGGCCCGGTCGGCGGTACCGGCGCGGCGGACCGTGAGGGCGTTGCCCGCCGGCAGCGTCAGTACGTCGCGCCGCGGCGGCACCCGCTGGCCGAGCCTGGTGTCCAGGTCGACCAGTGCGCGTACCCGGGCGAATTCGGTGGGCGTGAACGGCAACTGCGGCCTTTCGATGGTTAGGGAGCCCCCGGAGGGGTCGCGGAACGTCATGGTGTGCTCGGCCAGCACGCCTTCGGCGGGCACCTGCGCGGTGCGCGGCCGGCCGTGCGGCGCGCCCGCGGGCACCGAGTGGATGGTGCAGCGGCCCAGCAACTGCCGCAGTGCCAGCGGCAGTTCGGCGGAGTCCAGGGCGGTACGGGTCGCCAGGCTCAGCATCCGGGTGGGCGCGTCGACGAGATCGTGGGCATCGGCCCGCTCCAGCCAGCTGTGCGCGCCGCCCGCACCCGCCACCGCCCGGGTCAGCTCGGCCGGCGCCAGATCGGCCGGTGCACGCAGCAGGAACTCGTCGACCGTGCCGTCGGAGAGCGGATGGGTCTGGAGGCTGAGGATGTCCACCCGCCGCGCGGCCAGCGCCCCGCACAGGGCGGCCAGGCTGCCCGGCTCGTCCCGGACCGTGGTCCGCATCCGCCACAGCGCCGTCCCCGGCCGGCCGGTCCGGGGTGCCTCGGCCGGGGCGGGCGCCGTGGCGCCGGTATCGGCCGCGGTCGGCGGTGGCGCGTGCCCGTGGCGGCGGGACCACCAGACGTGGAACGCGGACGTGGCCAGCAGGGCGGCGGCCGCGGCGCACAGCAGCACCGGGCCCGAGGGGCCGTGGGCCACGGCATTGGCGACGCCGTCCGCCACGGCCACGGCCGTGAACAGGGCGGCCAGCTCGACGAGGTCCCGGCGCCAGTGGTGGGGGCGGGAAGGGGCAGTCTGCGATTCGGTCATACCGGCAGCCTCGCCGACCGGTGTTGCCTGGCCGCCAACACCTTGTGTCCGACGGGTAAAACACGTAATCGATGCATTGGCCTCTACTGTCCCACCCGTCCTGGTTGCAGCACCTTGCTGAACAGCACCTGTCCACCCTCCTGGCGCAGCCGCACGGTCAGCTCCCCGCTGCCCCCGTCGATATCGACCTCGCCGAAGTACTGCGGAGTCTCCGCGGGCGAGGTGTTGGCACGGTCCGGTGCCTTGACGAACGGCTGCGCCGGCCCGAATGTTCCGTCCAGCTTCACCGCCGGGAAGCCGCCCGCGTTCAGCGGCCCCGACACGAACTCCCAGAACGGCTCGAAGTCCTTGAACGCCGCCCGCTCGGGCGCGTAGTGCTGCGCCGACGTGTAGTGGACGTCCGCCGTGAGCCAGACCGTACCGGTCACCCGATCGCGCTTGATGTGCCGCAGCAGCTCGGCCATTTGGAGCTCGCGCCCCAGCGGAGCACCGGGATCCCCCTGCGCCACCGCCTCGAAGTCCGTCGCACCGTCCTGGACGACCAGGCCCAGTGGCATGTCCGCGGCGATCACCTTCCACACCGCACGCGAGCGGGACAGCTCACGTTTGAGCCAGCGCAGCTGCTCGGCGCCCAGGATCCCCTGCCGGTCGTCCGTCTGCCGGCCCGGCGAATTGGCGTTGCGGTAGCTGCGCATGTCCAGCACGAACACATCGAGCAGCGGGCCGTGGTGCACCACCCGGTAGACCCGGCCGCCCCGGTCCGGGTGCAGCGTACGGATCGGGAAGTACTCGCCGAACGCGCGCAGCGAGCGCGCCGCGAGCACATCCGCGTTCTTCTCCGTGTACCGGTCGTCGTCCAGCAGCTGCCCCGGATACCAGTTGTTGTGCACCTCGTGGTCGTCCCACTGCACGATCGTGGGCACCTGGGCGTTGAACCGGCGCAGATTCGCATCCAGCAGGTTGTACCGGAACGCGCCACGGAACTCCGCGAGCGTCTCCGCGACCTTCGCCTTCTCCTCCGTCGTCACATTCCGCCACACCCGGCCGTCCGGCAGCGTCACCCGGGACGGGATCGGGCCGTCGGCGTAGATGTTGTCGCCGCTGCACAGGAAGAAGTCCGGATTCCGGCGCCGCATCTCCTCGTAGATCCGGTAGCCGCCGCGGTCCGGATTGATCCCCCAGCCCTGTCCGGCGAGGTCGCCCGACCACAGGAAGCGGACGTTCTCACGGCGGCGGTCGGGCGCGGTACGGAAGGTGCCGGTCACCGGCTCGCCGGTGCGCCGCGGGTCGTCCGGGTCGGCCAGCAGCACCCGGTAGTGGATCTGCTCACCGGCCGGCAGGCCGTGCAGCGCGGTGACGCCCGTGAAGTCGCCGCCCGCCCCGACCACCGGGCCGTGCCAGGTTCTGGCGTGCCGGAACGACTCGGTTGCGGCGGTCTGCACGATCATCCGGGCCCGCCGGTCGGACCGTACCCACACCAGACCGGAGGAGGCCGTCACATCCCCGGTCTGCACGCCCCAGCCGGCCCCCGGCCGCCCGCTGCGGGCCTGCGCGGGCGCGGCGGAGGACAGGGCGGGCAGCGCCAGCGCCGCCGAACCGGCCGCCGCGCCCTGAAGCAGCGACCGCCGTCCGAAACCGCCGCCGGATCCCTGTGCCATCTCCAACCTCCGTAGTTCGTCCGGCCTCGATGACAACCCGGTCGTACGGCCGTCCGGTGCCGCGCGGGCGAACGCCCGGTGAACGCTGTCGGGGCTGCGTCCCGCTGGCGCCCGCCCTACGTCCCGCGGCCCCTGCCCCGGACCGTGGTCGCACGACCAACGACCGATCGCCGGGGCGCCGGCCCCGCCCCTACAGTCCGGGTACGTGCCGCCGGACGGCGGCGCATGGGAAGGGAAACCCGATGCCGGCCAACGGTTCCGCGCATATCCGTATCGCCCGCCCCACCCACGACCTGGCCGCGGCCGAACGCTTCTGGCGCACGGGCCTGGGGCTGTCGGAGCTCTTCCGGCACGCCCCCGAGGCGGGGGAGCACGGCCTGCTGATGCTCGGCCGGCCGGACGCCGCCTGGCATCTGGAGCTGACCACGGACCCCTCCGGCGACCTCGAACCGTCCCCCACTCCGGACGATCTGCTCGTGATCTACCTGGGCGAGCCGGTGCCCGCCGAACTGGTCGCCCGGCTGGAGCGCTCCGGCGGCAGACGCGTCGCCGCCTACAACCCCTACTGGGACGAATGGGGCGTCACCCTGGAGGACCCCGACGGCTACCGCCTGGTGCTCTGCGAACGGGAGTGGTCCAACTCCTGAACCGCGCTCCGGGCACCCGGCGCGACCGGACCGCCGGGCGCGCCGCCCGTCGTGCCGCGGCGCTCAGCCCACCGTGCCGCGGCGCTCAGCCCACCGTGTCGAGGACGACCCGGGCCACCAGCGCCGGATCGTCGTTCATCGGCACATGCCCGCAGCCCGGCAGCCGCACCAGCCGGGCACCCGGGATCGCCTGCTTGGCGCGCACGCCCTGGCGGCGCGGCAGCACCCGGTCCCGGCTGCCCCACCCGATCGTCACCGGCACGTCCGGCACATCGGCGGTGAACCGCACCCCGCGGCCGGCCGCCAGTGCCGGCGCGAACCCGGGCGCCTCGCGCATCGCCCGGGTCTCCGCCACGACCGCATCGGCCGACCGGCGCCCGGGGTGGGCGTAGATGGCGCCGGTGAGTGAGGCCCGCCCCACCGTGGAGCGCGCCAGCGTCCGCACCACCGGCCGCGGCAGCGCGTGCGCGCCGGCCCGCATCCCGCGCAGCACCCCGAAGGCGTAGCGGCGCTCCGCCGGTGTCCAGAAGCCCGCGGGGGAGAGCGCGGTGACGGACCGTACGGCCCGCGCGCTGCCCAGTTCCAGGGCGAGCAGTCCGCCCAGTGAGTTCCCCACCACATGCGGGCGGTCGACGCCCAGCTCGGCGAAGGCCGCGACGAGCAGCGGGATCACCGAGGGCAGGTCGTACGCCAGCCCGTCGGGCAGCGCGGGCGAGGCGCCGAAGCCGGGCAGGTCGAGGGCGATGACCTCGTGGGACGCGGCGAGGATGTCGCAGACCGGCCGCCATGCCTGGAGATGGTGGCCGATCCCGTGCAGCAGCACGATGGGCTCGCCCGAGCCCTTGCGCTCGTAGGCGACCGTGAACGACGGCCGGTCCGCGGGGCTGACGCGGGCGAAGGAGACCGGGGCGGCCATGGGGGACTCCTCAGGGGACGATGTGGACGGTGGTGTGACCGGGACGTGCGGGGACACCATGCCAGCAATGGTTACCGATCGGTATGGGGCGGGTCTACCGGCCGGTACGAAGTGGCCGGTCCGCGCCCGTCCCGCGCATGGCACCGCGCCGTAGGTCACCCGCCCGCCCCGCCGCCCGGTGCCGGACTCGCCGGCCACGCGCCGAGCGGATGACGGAGCGAAAGGTGTGACGGACGGCGGGGGCAACGCGCCCGCGCGTCACCCTCGTACGGTTCCCCAGGCTCCGGCCCCTGCCCGCGGAGTCCCGCGCGGCGCCCCGCGGACCGGGGTGCGGACCCGGCGGCCCGGCCATCCCGCCCGCCGCACCGGAGGGCGGGCGCGACCCTGCGCGTGGCGACCGTCGTCGCAGGTGGTGAGGGTGGGCCCGGTGCGGCGGCCGAGTCCGTAACGGATCCCGGATTGGTCTTGACCAAGGGTGGGGGCGGCCATATCGTCTGGATACTGCAACAACCTTTAATAAAGAAGCGCTCACATACCGGCTCCTGTGCGAGCCCGCATGCGGTGGGGGCGCCGCCCCGCGGGGCAACGGCCAGTGCGGAGGACAGGGTGGGGACCACGCAGCTCGAAACGGTGCCGGAGCCGAAGTACTGGCACCTCAAGACCGTGCTCAGCGATGCGCTGGACTCGGAGTTCAGGGTCGGCGAGATTCTGCCCAACGAACGTGACCTGGCGGCCCGGTTCGGCGTCGCACGCGCCACGCTCCGGCAGGCACTGGAGCAACTGGAGCTCGAAGGCAGGCTCCAGCGCCGCCGCGGTGTGGGCACCACGGTCGCCCCGCCGCGCGTCGGCATCGCCGTCGACCCCGACCGCCACACCTGGCCCGGCGCCCCCGGCGACGACTGGCAGCCGGTGGACGCGGCCGAGGCCGAGGCGCCGCCCGCCGCCGTCGCCCGCCTCCTGGAGACGGCCCCCGGCGACCGGGTGCACATCGTGCGCCGCAGCCGCGTCACCCACGGCCAGCCGGTCGCCGCCGAGCTGCTGTACGTCCGCGCGGACGCGGTCCCCGACTGCTCCGGTGTGGCCTCGGTCAGCGCCCCGGCCCGCGCCGCCGCCGTCCTGCACGCGTTGCAGGCCCTGGAGCTGGAGAGCCAGGACCGTACCGTCGAGCTCGGCTCGGCCCGTGCGGAGGACGCCAGGCAACTGGACCGGCTGCCCGGCGCCCCGGTGCTCGTCGTCACGACGCGCTATGTCGCCGACGGCCGTACCACCGCAGTCGCGGTCTCCACCTACCGCGCCGACACCTGCCGCCTCACCTTCGGCGCGAGCGACCCGGTCGCGCTGCTCGCGGGCTGAACGGCCCGCCGCCGACCGGGCCACGGCCCTGGACGACCGGCCGCCGGTTCACCGGCGGCCGGTCACCGTGCTCTCCACCGCGAAGAGTTCGCCCTCGACATGGTCCAGGGCGAGCCGCAGCGCGCCGGTGGCCACCGCCGCTTCGCCCAGCACCGACAGGGCGACCTGCGGCGGACGCAGACAGTAGCGCGCCAACTCGCCGCGCAGCGGCTCCAGTACGTCGGCCAGACCGGCCGCCCAGCCGCCGATCACCACCAGCTCCGGGTCCAGCGCCAGCGCCAGGGCCGCGACATCGTGCACCAGCCGCTGCTGGAAACGGTCCACCGCGTCCCGCGCCCGCGCATCGCCCTCGCGGGCCAGTGCGAACACCGTGGCGACCTGCGCCTCGTCCAGCGGGTGCAGCGGCTCCCCGGTCGTGGACAGCAGCTTCTCCGGCGTTGCCTCGCGCCCCAGCAGATGCAGTGCGCCGATCTCCCCCGCCGCCCCGCCGTACCCGCGGTGCAGCCGCCCGCCGATCAGCGAACCGGCCCCCGGGCTCAGGCCCGCCAGGACGAACACGATGTCGTCGGAGTGGGTCGCCGCGCCCTTCCAGTGCTCGGCCACCGCGGCGGCGTTCGCGTCGTTCTCCACCAGCACCGGGCAGCGGAAGGAGCGCCGCAGCCGCTCGCCGAGCGGGAGCCCCGTCCAGCCGGGCAGCGCGGTGCACAGCCGTACCGTGCCGTCCGCCTCCACGATGCCGGGGCTGCCCACGCCGACCGCCCGCAGCGAACCGCGTGCCACCCCCGCGCGGCGCAGCAGCTCGGCGACCACGGCGCGTACCCGCTCCAGCCGTTCGTCGGCCTGCGCGGTCTCGTCCACCGGGCGCTGTGCGGAACCCAGCACCCGCCCGCTCAGGTCGGACAGCAGGGCCGCGATCCGGTGCGGTCCGATCTCGATGCCCAGCAGATGCCCGGCCTCGGTACGGAACCGGAACCGGCGGGCCGGCCGCCCCTGGCGGCGCGTCTCGCCCCCCTCGGCCGCCGCCTCGACGACCAGCCCGGTCTCGATGAGCCCCTCCACCACGCCCTCGACCGTCGGCCGGGACAGGCCCGTCACCTGGACGAGATCGGTGAGGGTGGGGGAGTCCGCGGCGCGCAGCGCGTGCAGTACCACCGCGGAGTTGATCCGTCGCAGCAGGGACGGATCCCCGCCGGTGAGCCGCCCCAACGTCCGTCTCCCTCGCTTCGCGTGTCTGGCGGATCGTAGCCGGTCGGTGGGTGCGCGGCGAGCCCCGCGAGCCCCCGGGGCCTCGCCTCGGCCGGCCGCGGACGCGCCGCCGGTGCCGCCCGCCGCTGACGGGCGGCCAATTGTCAGACCCCGGCGGTTTACTGACGGTATGACGTCCGCACCGCACAGCACCACGGCCCGGCAGCTGGCCCTCATCGACCAACTGCGGGACCGCCCCTTCCCGGCGCACCACGACCTCGCAGCGACGGCCGGCGGTGTGCCGGGCGAGCCCGTCCGGAGCGTGCCGGGCGGCCATGTGGCGCAGCTGTGGGAGGGCCCGCCCCTCTGGGACGCCGACCCGGCCGACGCCGAGGAGATACGCGAGGAGTGCGCGGCCGGCCTGGCGGCGCTGACGGCCGTGCTGTCGTTACGGTGGGGCCCGCCCACCGTCGTGGAGCTGGCCGGCCGGCTGGAGCGGCTGGCGTGGGGGCTGCCGGTCCGTCCGCCGCTGGACCTCCTCTGCGGACAGGTGGCACGGGTGCACACCTGGCAGGCCGGGGGCCGCTGGGTGGCGATAGGCGCGGGACAGGGCGGCCCGGAGCTGCCGTACCGGCTGCTGGCGGCGATAGGGGAGGGGACCGTGGAGGAGGTGCCGTAGGTATACGCGAGCGCGCGGTGCCGCCGGTGGGGGCGCCACTCCGGCGCCCCGCCCTACGCGTCCTCCCAGGCCGCCGCGCGCAGCCTGCCGTACTCCTCCGCCATGGTGGCCAGGGTCCAATGGGCGTTCAGACCACTCGGGTTGGGCAGCGCCCAGACGCGGGTGGTGCCCAGGGTGCGCCGCTGCGGCCCGATCACGGCGTGCTTGTCGTCGAACGCGACGCGATAGGCCGTCACCCCCGCCACCGCCAGCCACCGCGGCCGCAGCCGGGCCACCTTCTCGGCCAGCAGCCGCCCGCCCTCGCGGTACTCCTCCGCCGTCAGCTCGGACGCCTTGGCGCTCGCCCGCGCCACGACATTGGTGATGCCCAGACCATGGGCGAGCAGCTCTTCCTGCTCGGCGGGGCGCAGCAGCCGCGGGGTGAAGCCGGACGCGTGCAGGACGGGCCAGAAGCGGTTGCCGGGCCGGGCGAAATGATGGCCGGTGGCGGCCGTCATCAGCCCGGGGTTGATACCGCAGAAGAGGACCCGCAGCCCGCTCGCGGCCACGTCCGGGACGAGGTGGTCGCGAGCGGCCTGCAACTCTTCGGGGGTGAAGGCCACGTCAGAGGATGGAGCCCGGGGCGTACGCCGCGGCCTCGGGGTGCTGCCCCACGATCTCCTCGATCCGGGCGACGACGGCGGCCACCTGACCGGCGGCCGCGCCGGTGAAGGACAGCTTGTCCGCCATCAGCGCGTCCAGCTGCGCCTTGTCCAGCGGGATCCGCGGGTCCGCCGCCAGCTTGTCCAGCAGCTCGTTGCGCTCCGCGCCCTGCTCGCGCATGGCCAGCGCCGAGGCGACCGCGTGCTCCTTGATGGCCTCGTGCGCCTCCTCGCGTCCCACCCCGGCCCGTACGGCGCCCATCAGCACCTTCGTGGTGGCGAGGAACGGCAGATACCGGTCCAGTTCACGGGCGACGACGGCCGGGAAGGCGCCGAACTCGTCCAGCACGGTCAGGAAGGTCTCCAGCAGGCCGTCCAGGGCGAAGAACGAGTCCGGCAGGGCGACCCGGCGCACCACGGAGCAGGACACATCGCCCTCGTTCCACTGGTCGCCGGAGAGCTCGCCGGCCATCGAGGCGTAGCCGCGCAGGATCACCATCAGGCCGTTGACGCGCTCGCAGGAGCGGGTGTTCATTTTGTGCGGCATCGCCGAGGAACCGACCTGGCCGGGCTTGAAGCCCTCGGTCACCAGCTCGTGCCCGGCCATCAGCCGGATCGTCTTGGCGATCGACGACGGCGCGGCGGCCAGCTGCACCAGCGCGGAGACCACGTCGTAGTCCAGCGAACGCGGGTAGACCTGCCCGACCGAGGTGAACGCCTGGCCGAAGCCGAGGTGCGCGGCGATCCGCTGCTCCAGCTCGGCGAGTTTGGCGGTCCCTTCGGCGCCGCCGCCCATCAGGTCGAGCATGTCCTGGGAGGTGCCGACCGGGCCCTTGATACCGCGCAGCGGGTAGCGGGCCAGCAGGTCCGTCAGCCGCCCGTACGCCACCAGCAGTTCGTCCGCCGCGGTGGCGAAGCGCTTGCCCAGCGTCGTGGCCTGCGCGGCGACATTGTGCGAGCGGCCCGCCATGACCAGCTCCGCGTGCTCGGCGGCCAGCGCGCCCAGCCGCGCCAGCACCGCGACGGTACGGTCGCGCACCAGCTCCAGCGACAGTCGCACCTGGAGCTGCTCGACGTTCTCCGTCAGGTCGCGGGAGGTCATGCCCTTGTGGACCTGCTCATGCCCGGCGAGCGCGTTGAACTCCTCGATCCGGGCCTTCACGTCGTGCCGGGTGACCTTCTCGCGCTCGGCGATCGAGGCCAGGTCGACGGTGTCCAGAACCCGCTCGTAATCGGCGAGCGCCTGCTCGGGAACCTCCACCCCCAGGTCCTTCTGGGCACGCAGCACGGCGAGCCACAGCTTCCGCTCCAGCTTGACCTTGTACTCGGGGGACCACAGCACGGCCAGCTCCGCGGAGGCGTAGCGGCCGGCCAGGACATTGGGGATGCGAGGCTTCGCAGACACAGCAGTCACGTGGCCAGAGTCTACTGTCCGTTTACGCAGGCCAGCGCCCCGGTCCCGGTTGTGCGATCCGCCAAGGCGCGGCCGGACGGCGGAGGCGGCCTCAGCCCTTGTAGGGCAGCAGCTCGGGCCGTTTGGCGGGCCGGCCATCGCCGGACGACCGCCCGGTGAGCCGCCGGCCCACCCACGGCACCAGGTGTTCACGCGCGAACCGCAGATCCGCCGCCCGCCGGGTACCCCAGCCCGGTGGCGCCGCGGCGGGCAGCGGTGCGTCCCAGTCCGACTCCGCGTCCAGGCCCAGCGCCTGCCAGACGGCCTCCGCCACCCGGCGGTGCCCCTCGGCGTTGAGATGCAGCCGGTCGTCCGCCCACAGCCGCGGATCGCCGAGCGTCCGCGATCCGTACAGATCGACGACCACCGCGCCGTGCCGCTCCGCCGCCTCGTCGATCCGCGTGAACAGCTGCTCCATCCGGGGCCGGAAGCGCTCCAGGACCGGTCCGCGCCGGCCCGGACTGCGCATCAGCACCAGCTGTCCGCCGCCGTCGGCCAGCCGCGCCGCGGCCCGGTCCAGCAGCGCGCACACCCGGTCCACCTCGCACGAGGGCCGCAGTACGTCGTTGAGCCCGCCGACCAGGGTCACCAGGTCCGCGCCCATCGCGGCCGCGGGGCCGCACTGCTCGTCGACGATCTGCCCGATGAGCTTGCCGCGCACCGCGAGATTGGCGTAGCGGAAGCCGGGTGACCGGGCGGCCAGCCGCGCGGCGAGCAGATCGGCCCAGCCCCGGTAGGAGCCGTCCGGCAGACCGTCCGACATGCCTTCGGTGAAGCTGTCGCCGACCGCGACGAAACTGGTGTAGTGGGCATTCATCTCCATGGCGCGGCGATCCTATCCCGCGGTGTACGGTCGGATGCCGGTCGGGGGCACCGGGCCGACAGCCGGAAATGCGCGGTGCGGAACACGCGGCGCGGACGCAGGGACGATGCGGGGAAGAGGGAGCGGTGTGCGAGGACGGGCAGAGGTGGACGTGCGATGACTCCGCGCCGGAGCGCTGACCCCGACGCGCTGACGTTCACCGAGCGGGCCCGCCGCGAGCAGCTCATCGAGTGCACCATCGACCTGATCTCCACCCGCGGGTACCCGGCGGCCTCGCTCTCCGCCATCGCCGAGCGGGCCGGACTCTCCAAGGCCGCCGTCCTCTACCACTTCACCTCGAAGGACAACCTCACCCGGGCGGCGCTCGACCGGGTACTGGAGCAGTTCGGCGCGTACGTCACCGAGCGCGTGGCGCGGGCCGCGGACCCGAAGGACGCGATCATCGCCTACGTACGCGCGATGATCGGCTACCAGCAGGCCAACCGCCGCCAGGTCCGCGTGATCACCGAGATGCTCCTCGACGACCACGGCGGCACCCGGCTGAAAACCCCCGGTGCGCACGACACCCACGAGCGGTGGCAGACCCTCGCCGCTCTCCTGGCGGACGGCCAGCGGGCGGGCGTACTGCGGGAGTTCGACCCGCAGACCCTCGCGCTCGCGATCGGCGGGGCGATCGACGGGGTGATCGGACACTGGCTGGCCCACCCCGGCCTCGATCTGGACGCGGCCGCCGCGGAGCTGGAGACGTTCACCCTGTACGCCATCGAACGCCGCGGCTGACGGCGCCGCGCGCCGCGGTCGCACCGGCGGCGGCGCGCCCGTCGGCGCTCAGGCCGGGCGCCGGGCGAAGACGGGGGTGCGTTCCGGGCGGATACCGACCCCGCCGAGGTAACCGGTGACGGTCCGCAGTGGCGGCACCCGCCGCAGCAGCCGGATCGGCACCGGCAGCCGGTCGCCGTCGAGCGTGCCGTCCAGTGCGGAGCGGATCAGCGCGTGCTCGGACCGCTGGGACTGCTGGACGACGGTCACCGGCAGCTGCCGCCGCTTCTGCACGCGTGCCAAGTCCGCGGTGCCGGCCGTGCCCCGGCGCAGCGGCGCCGCCAGGATCCGGGCCGCCGCGACCGCGTCCTGCAGCGCCAGATTGACGCCGACGCCGCCGACCGGCGACATGGTGTGCGCCGCGTCCCCGATGCACAGCAGGCCGTCCCGGTACCAGCGCCGCAGCCGTCCGAAGGTCACCTCCAGCAGCTTCACCTCGTCCCAGGACCGGATCGCGCCGGTCACCCCGGCGTCCCAGCCGAACAGGGCGCCCAGCCGGTCCCGGAGCCACTGGATGTCCCGGGCCCGCAGCTCCGCGTCCCGGCCCTTCCCGATCAGATACGAGGTCTGGTAGTACGTGCCCCGGTCCATCGTGACCGCCGCCTGGCCGCCGCCGAACCGTGCGAAGACCCGCCCCTCCTTGAGCCCGTCGGACGGCGCGTCCACCCGTATCTGCCAGACGTCCATGGGCACCTCGAACAGGTCCTGGCGGAGCCCGGCGGCGTGCCGGACCGCCGAGTCGCGGCCGTCGCAGGCGACGGTCAGATCCGCGGCGATCTCACCGGCCACCCCGTCCTCGTCCACGAAACGGACCCCGGTCACGCGGCCGCCCTCGGTGCGCAGCCCGGTGACCTCCGTGCGCATCCGCAGGGTGAAGGACGGCTCCTCGGCGGCGGCGCTCGCGATCAGGTTGAGGAAGTCCCACTGCGGGACCATCGCGAAGTACTTGTGCCGCCCGGGGATGCGGCGCATATCGGCCATGACGACCGTGGTGCCGTCGAGCTGTGCCCGCATCTCCTCAAGCCGGGGGAACGGCAGCCGCGCGAACGCCTCGCCCAGCCCGAGGTCGTCCAGCAGCCGCAGCGTCGACGGGTGGACGGTGTCGCCGCGGAAATCGCGCAGGAAGTCCCGGTGCTTCTCCAGGACCGTCACCTCGACACCGGCCCTGGCGAGCAGCAGGCCGAGCATCATGCCTGCCGGTCCGCCGCCCACAATGCAGCACGTCGTGCGGTTCATGCCGTTGCTCCCTTGTCGCGTACGGATGGGTGGACCGGCAGCGCGATACGAGCGACTAACCGATCGGTCAGTAATCTAACCGATTGGTTGGACGGTGGGGCGTGGTGGGGTGCGACAGGTGGTCGGAGCGAGAGAGGGGGTGTTGCGTTCATGACAATGTCGCCTCTCAAAAGGAGGTGGCGACGCTGCCATGGGCGCGCGTCGCCACCTCTTCGTCGGCTACCGGCCTCCGGCCGTCAGACGGCGGGCTGCTGGAGCACCAGCTCCCGCAGCACGTCCTCCATCGTGACCAGCCCGGCCAGCTTCCCGTCGTCACCGGTCACCGCGGCCAGATGGGTACGGGAGCCGCGCATCGCCGTCAGGACGTCGTCCAGCAGCGTCGCGGCCCGGACCCGGGCGATCGGGCGCAGCGCGGCGACCGGGAACGGCTCCTCGCGCGGGATGTTGTCCAGCGCGTCCTTGACGTGCAGATAGCCGAGGATGCGACGGGTGTCGTCGACGACCGGGAAGCGCGAGAAACCGGAATCGGCGGCCAGCCGCTCCAGGCCCTCCGGGGTGATCCCGAGCCGCGCCGACACCACCCTCTCGACGGGCAGAACGACGTCCCGGACCGGGCGGCGGCCCAGCTCCAGGGCGTCCCGCAGCCGTTCCTTGGCGCGGTCGTCCAGCAGCCCGGCGTTCCGCGAGTCCTCGACCATCTTGGCGAGCTGGTCGTCCGAGAACGTCGCGGCCACCTCGTCCTTGGTCTCCACCCGCAGCAACTTGAGCAGGCTGTTGGCGAGCTTGTTCACCGCGAAGATCACCGGGCGGAGCGCCCGGGTCAGCGCGATCAGCGGCGGGCCCAGCAACAGCGCGCTGCGCACCGGGTCGGCCAGTGCGACGTTCTTCGGCACCATCTCGCCGAAGAGCATGTGCAGATACGTCGCCACGGCCAGCGCGATCACGAACGAGAGCGGGTGCACCAGCACGTCCGGCATGCCGACGGCGTTGAACACCGGCTCCAGCAGATGGGCGATGGCCGGCTCCGCGACCGCGCCCAGCACCAGGGTGCACAGGGTGATGCCCAGCTGCGCGGCGGCCAGCAGGGCGGAGACGTGCTGCAGACCCCAGAGCACGCTGTCCGCGCGGCGGTCGCCGCTTTCGGCGTGCGGTTCGATCTGGCTGCGGCGCACCGAGATCAGCGCGAATTCGGCGCCCACGAAGAAGGCGTTGACGACCAGCGTCAGCAGGCCCACGAAGAGCTGGAGTGCGGTCATCGGCCGGCCTCCGCGTCCCGGGCGTCGGCGCTGCCGGGCAGCGGGGCGCGCAACAGCACGCGCGCCGCGCGGTGGCCGGACGCGTCGAGTACTTCCATCGACCAGCCGGCCACCTGGAGGCGGTCGCCGTCCACCGGGATCCGGCCGAGCTCGGTGGCGATCAGGCCGGCCAGCGTCTCGTACGGGCCCTCGGGCAGGCGGAGCCCGATGCCCTGGAGCTGGTCGGTGCGGGCGGCGCCGTCGGCGTGGAACAGGCCGCGGCCGTCTGTGTCGGTGCCGGCCGGTGCCAGGTCGGGGATCTCCAGCGGGTCGTGTTCGTCACGGACCTCGCCGACGACCTCCTCGACGATGTCCTCCAGCGTCGCGACGCCGGCGGTGCCGCCGTACTCGTCGATGACCACGGCCATCGTGCGCTTGCCGGACAGCCGGTCCAGCAGCCGGTTCACGGGCAGGGTCTCGGGGACGAGCAGCGGCTCGCGCAGCAGCTCTGAGACGGGATGGCGGGGGCGGCGCTCGGCCGGGATCGCCAGCACGTCCTTGATGTGCGCGACGCCGACGACGCTGTCGAGGCTGCCGCGGTAGACGGGGAAGCGGGACAGACCGGTCGCCCGGGTCGCGTGCGCGACGTCCTCGGCGGTGGACTGCACGTCCAGGGCCGTCACCTGCACCCGCGGCGTCATGACGTTCTCCGCGGTGAGGTCGGCGAGGTTGAGGGTACGGACGAACAGCTCGGCGGTGTCCGGCTCCAGCGCGCCCTCCCTGGCGGAGTGCCGGGCCAGTGCCACCAGCTCCTGCGGGCCGCGGGCGGACGCCAGTTCCTCGGCGGGCTCCATGCCCATCCGGCGGACCATGTGGTTAGCGGTGGTGTTCAGGTGACCGATCAGCGGCTTGAAGGCGGCGCTGAAACCGCGCTGCGCGGTGGCGACCTTCTTCGCGACGACCAGCGGACTGGAGATGGCCCAGTTCTTCGGGACCAGCTCGCCGATGACCATCAGGACGACCGTGGAGAGCGCCGTACCGAGGACCACGGCCACCGAATCCGCGGCGGAGCGCGGCAGACCCGTCGCGTCCAGCGGTCCGGCCAGCAGGGCGGCGATGGCCGGCTTGGACAGCATGCCGATGACCAGGCCGGTGACGGTGATGCCGAGCTGGGCACCGGAGAGCTGGAAGGTGAGGCCGCGGACGGCCTTCAGGGCGCTGTCCGCACCGCGCTCGCCGCGCTCGGCGGCGCGTTCCAGATCGCTGCGCTCCACGGTCGTCAGCGAGAACTCGGCCGCGACGAAGACACCACAGGCCAGGGTGAGCAGGAGCGCGAGGGCCAGCAGGAGCAGCTCGGTCATCGGGTCACCTCCGCCCTGTGATCGAACAGGACCGGGAGGTTCGCGCTATGTCGGGAGGATGCTCGACTACTGGGAGGTTCGCCCATGGTTGGACGCTCACACACCTTTCACTCGGGGAGGGGGAAACACCATGGTAAAGGACCCGCAAAGCAGCGGCCGGGTGCGGAGCGGCGGCCGACGGACGGTCCCGACGGCCTCGGCATCGAGGTGCCTGACCCGGCGGCTCCAGTGATGGCGCCCGGACCAGCGGCATTGTTGGGATCTTGCGCTATGGGGGACCGCGGCTGCTGGCGGAGCGTACGAGGCCGGGCTCCTGGTGCTGCTCGCCGCGGAGCTCGGTCTCCCGGGAACCGCTGACTTCGTCGCTTCCGGCGCGCTGTGGTTCCCGGAGAGGGGCAGCCTCTAGGCTGCCACCCGGCACCGGCCCCGACCCAGGAGCGCACATCATGTTCGAACCGGCCCGGCAGCACCCGTATCCCGACGCCCTCGGGCCGGACGAGACGCCCGCGCCGCACGCACTGCTCGCGCCGCTGACCGGGTTCCTGGGCACCTGGACCGGCCGGGGCCGTGGTGGGTATCCGACGCTCGCCGAGGAGTTCACATACGCGCAGGAGGTCACCTTCAGCCACGACGGGCGGCCCTTCCTCCGCTACGAGGCGCGTGCCTGGCTGCTCGACGCGGACGGTGCCCCGCTGCGGCCGTCGGCCCGGGAGAGCGGCTGGTGGCGGTTGCAGCCCGGTGGGCACGTGGAGGCACTGATCACCCAGCCCACGGGCATCGCGGAGATCCTGGTCGGTCACGCCGATGGCGCCACGGCCGACCTCACCACCCATGAGGTGGCGCGCACACCCACCGCCAAGGAGGTGAACGCGACCCGCCGCCGCTACACCCTGACCGACGAGGACACGCTCACCTTCGTCCACGACCTCGGGGCGGTCGGCCAGCCGCTCCAGCACCACCTCTCGGCAGAGCTCCGGCGCGGGGGCGGGCGTTAGGGCCTGTCGTCACGTTCCCGCCGTCGGCCGTAGGGCGGCTCCGGGGCGGCGACTCGGGCGGGCCGCCGCGCGAGTCCGTCGGCCGCAGATCAGCAGCGCCGATCGTGATCGCCCGCCCCCATGCAACCACCTGCGCGCGACAGCGGTGGCCGGGATCCGGCGCGGCCCCATCCGGGCCCCGGCTTGGGCGGCCTCACGCCTCCGGACCGTCCACCGCGTCGAGTTCGCCCCAGATCTCGCCCGTCAGCTCCGCCGCGGCGTCCGGTGCACCCGCCGCGCAGGCGTCGATCAGCGCGTCGTGCCGCGCGGCCGAGGCGCGTGCCGCGGTGCTGGAGAACCGGCGGCGCTCCAGTCGGCGCAGCAGCGGGGTGTAGCGCCGGACCGTCTCGGCCAGCGCCGCGTTCCCGCACACCTCGATGGGCACGGCGTGCAGCGCGTCGTCGGCGGCGATGGCGGCCGTCGGGTCCGCGGCGTCCAGCGCGCGGACGAACGCGGCGTTGGCCGCCCGCATCCGCGCCAGGTGCGCCTCGGTCATCCGCGGGACGGCCGTCCGGACGGCCAGCGCGTGCATCGCCCGGACGACGGCCAGCGCGTCGTGGATCTCCTGTGCCACCACGGGGGCGACCCGGGTGAAGCTCTGCGGTTTCGACACCACCAGCCGCTCCCCGGCGAGGCGGGCGAGCGCCTGCCGGACGGGAGCGCGGGAGAGCCCGAGGCGCTCGGCGAGTTCCGCGTCGTTGAGTTTCTGCCCGGGAGGCAGTTCGCCGGAGACGATCGCCTCCAGCAGCGCGTCGTACGCCTCGTCGCGCAGCAGCCTTCTCGGCACCGGTTCCAGTGCGGTCACGCCCCGATCCTAAGCGCCCACCCCGCCCGTCGGGACCGTTCGGGTGGTCACTAACATTTCAGATGTCAATTGCCCCGGAGCTGTGCTGCGCCAGCCGCGGACACCGGTCCAGGGGCAGGTCAGCGGTGAGAGGGCGGGGGAGACGCGGTGCCGATACGAATACCGGCAAGGGAACGGACCGCACCACGGGTGGACCCGGGGAGCGCCGGGGCGGGGACACCGGCGCGTGGGGGCGTGGCCGGCCCCATGGCGCTGGGCATCGCCGCCGCCGCCTGCTTCGCCACCACCTTCGTGCTCAACCGCTGGATGAGCGTCGCGGGCGGCTCCTGGATGTGGAGCGCGAGCCTGCGCTATCTCTTCATGGTCGTCCCGATGGTCGCGCTGGTCGCCCTCCGCGGCGGGCTGCCCGGCGTACTGCGCAGCCTGCGCGCCCGCCCCACGGTCTGGCTGGTCTGGTCGACCGTCGGCTTCGGGCTCTTCTACGCCCCGCTGACCTGGGCCGGCGAGGCGGGCGCGGGCTGGCTGGTCGCCTCCACCTGGCAGCTGGTGATCGTCGCGGGCATCGTCATCGGCGCCCTCGGCGGCGGCCGGATCCCGCCGCGCACCCTGGGCGTCTCCGCACTGATCGTCGTCGGCGTCGCCCTGGCCCAGCTCCAGCACGCCCGCGGTACCGGGCTTGGCACGGTCCTCCAGGTGGTGCTGCCGGTCGCGGTCGCCGCCGTCGCCTACCCCCTCGGCAACCGCAGGCTGCTGGGGCTCGACGGCCTGGACGGCGTCCAGCGCACCCTGGCGATGACGCTCGGCTCGCTCCCGCTGTGGCTGGCGCTGGCCGGTACCGCGGCCGTGACCCAGGGCCCGCCCACGGGCGGCCAGTTGGTGCAGTGCCTGGCGGTCGCCCTGATGTCCGGCGTGGTGGCCACCACCCTCTTCTTCCGCGCCACCGACCGGGTGCGCCACCACCCCGCCGCGCTGGGCGCCGTGGAGGCGACCCAGGCGGCTGAGGTGCCCTTCACCCTGCTCGGCGAGGCGCTGGTGGTGGGCGTCGCGGCGCCCACGGCGGCGGGCTGGGCCGGACTGGCGCTCATCGTCCTCGGACTGTGCGCGCACGCGCTGGGCCGGACACCGGGTGGCACTGCCGCCCGCCGGGATGATGTCGCCCCGGCCTGCGCCCCGGCCCCCGAGGTCAGCGGCCGCCCACGGCGGTGAGTCGGGCCCAGTGGTGGGCCGGGCCCGGTGGTGCGGCTCCGTGGCGACCGACACCGCCGTGAGTGTTGGCGCCGGCCTCCAGGCCCAGCTCGCCGACGCTCAGCCGACGGCCGGCGCAGGCCGCGCGGGCGGTCAGGCGCTCGGCCGCATCCACGCCATCGTGAAGCACGTCGGCACGCCCGAGGGCGTCGCTTCCTTGCGGTACGTCCGCGGCGACCGGCCGACGATGGCGCGGAAGGTGCGGCTGAACGTTCCCGGACTGCCGAAGCCGACCTCGAAGCAGATGTCCGTCACGCTGCGGTCGGTCTCCCGCAGCAGGAACATCGCACGCTCGACACGGCGGCGCTGGAGGTAGCGGTGCGGTGTCTCGCCGAACGTGGCCCGGAAGGTGCGGGCGAAGTGCGCCGGTGAGACATGGGCAATCCGAGCCAGGGCCGGCACGTCCAGCGGCTGTGCGTAGGCGCGGTCCATCGCATCCCGCGCCCGAAGCATGCGGCGGTTGGTCTCTTCCACGGCGCGGTTCACGACGCCATCACACCATGGCTCTCCGTCCGCCCCTGACAGAGCGGTGACCTGGTACGGGACCGCCGGCCGGACGCCGGTGGCAGCGGGCACGATCGAGGTGGCCGCCGGGACGGACCGGGAGGCGGTGGCCGCCGGACGGGCAATCGGGGGAAGGGGGTGCGGGCCGGGCCGGACGTCGGAGCCTGGCTGCTTGCTGGTGCTAGCGGATGCGCGCTAGCTTGGAGGAGTGGCGAAAACACAGCTGAACGTCCGTGTGGACGAAGCCACCGCCGAGGCGGCGCGGGCGCGCGCTCTACAGCGGGGAGTGAGTGTGAACCGCTATATCGAAGAGCTCGTCCTCAAGGACGCGGGAGAGGTCGGCCAGACCTTCGTCGAGGCCGCCTCCGACTTCATGAAGCAGTACGAGCGGGTCTTCGCGGAGGAATTCGGCCTCGACCCGGGCGGAGACCGGGGCCGCGAACGGACCACCGGCCGGGAACGGTCCACCGGCCGGGAAGGACACCCGGGCGCGAGGTGACGGTCCGCATCGATCTCGCCTGGCTCCTCCTGATCGCCGAACAGCACACCCCCGGCGATCCCCAGGTCACCGACTGGGGCGCCCTGGTGGCCGCCGTCAGCCGCCACGAGGCGGAGATCCTCGGCGTCCCCGTCTACCCCGACCCCCAGGACCGGGCCGCCGCCCTCCTGCAACTCCTGCTCCAGGTGCCCGCGCTGGAGGGCTCCAACGCGATGTTCGCCACCGCCGTCGCCTACGGCTACCTCGTCGCCAGCGGCCTGAAGATAGCCACTTCCCCCGAGCGGGTCCGCGACCTCGCCCACCTCATCAGGGCGGGCGCGACGGATGTACACACCATCGCGAACGAACTGCGCACCTGGACCGTGTGACGCCACCCGCCACCCGGCATCTGCCTCACCCGGGAACACGTACCGAGCGGCGCCGACCCCGGCCGTCCGCTCAGCCGATCGGCCGCCGCGCCGTGCCCAGTACCGCGGGCGACATGGGCAACTGCGGGCCCCGCTCCGGCACGTTGAGCCGCCGCACGCCCACCACCTCGAACCCCGCCGCCCGGATCTCCCCGAGCGGATCGCGCCAGCAGTGACAGCCGCCCGTCAGCAGCGGCCACACCGTACGGTCCAGCGACCACTGCACCGCCGCCAGCCCACCGCCGGACGCCCGCCCGTGCTCGAAGAACCGCAGCTCACCGCCGGGGCGCAGGACCCGCAGCAACTCGCCGAGCGCCCGCCGCACATCGTGCACGGAGCACAGCACCAGCGACGCCACCGCCACGTCGAACGCCTCGCTCTTGACCGGCAGTCGCTCCGCCACACCCGGCACCAGATCGACCGGCACCTCGGCGCGCGCCGCCGCCGTCCGCGCCATCCGCCGCAGCGTGGGCTCCGGCTCGATCGCCACCACCTCCGACACCGTCCCCGGGTAGTGCGCGAAGTTCAGTCCGGTGCCCGCGCCCACCTCGATGACCCGGCCCATCACCCCCGTCAGCAGCTCACGTCGGAGCGCGGCCAGCCCCGCCCGTCCCTCCGCGGCCGCCGCGCAGCGCGCGTAGTAGCGGGCGAAGATCGGATGGTGCACGGTTTCCCGTGAAACTTTCCTGCGCTGCCACATGACGGCCCCTTCCGGCGACGACGGCCACTGCGCTCGCTGTCAGTCTCCCCGCCGACGGGCGACCGAGTCCCCGAACGTGGGTGTGAGACAGTCCGCCCCTGGGTGCGGTATCGCGTATTCCTCACCGGTCCGCCCCTGTTGGGGCGCGAAGCGTCGCCGCGTCCCAGGGCGTCCACGTTCCCGGAGATCACTCCGGAGCATCACCCCATGGGTACCGCATCACCCCGCAGGTATTCCCCGATCCGTTGGGATCGCGTGTGGTTAAAGTGGCGGCATGCTTTGACGCCTGCCCGAGATCCGGGCGCCTCCGGGACCTCCTTCGTTCGTCGCATCCCGACTCCGAACCCACGAAGGAGACTTTTCCCATGAACACGTCGACTCTCATCGACGTCCCCGACGAGTTCGCCGCGTCCTACGGCGCGCACGGTGCCGAGGCGCGGGCCTGGATCGCCGAACTTCCCCGTCTCGGCGGCGACTTCCTGGAGCGCTGGGGGCTGCGGCTCGACGGCCCGGCCGCATACGGCATGGCCTCGCTCGTCCTGCCCGTGCTCCAGGCCGACGGCGCACCCGCCGTCCTCAAGCTCCAGCAGCTCCGCGAGGAGACGGCCGGCGTCGCCACCGGTCTGCGGGCATGGCGCGGCGACGGCATGGTGCGCCTGCTCGACCATGATGTGGCGAGCGGCACGCAGTTGCTGGAACGGCTGGACGCGGCGCGGCCCCTGTCCTCGGTGGCCGACGACCAGGTGGCCGTGCAAGTCCTGGCCGAGCTGATGGCCCGGCTGACCACGGTGCCCGCTCCCCAGGGCCTGCGCCGCTTGTCCGACCTCGCCGCCGCCATGCTCGACCGGACCCCGCAGGCCGTGCCGGCCCTGCGCGACCCCGCGGAACGGCGACTGGTGCGCACCTGCGCCTCCGCCGTGGCCGAGCTGATCGGCGAACCCGGTGACCGTCTGCTGCACTGGGACCTGCACTACGACAACGTCCTCGCCGGGGAGCGGGAGCCGTGGCTGGCCATCGACCCCGAACCGCTGGCGGGCGACCCCGGATTCGAGCTGCTGCCGGCGCTGGACAACAGATGGGACGAGGTGCTGGCGACGGGTGACATCGCGCGGGCGGTGCTCCGCTGCTTCGACCTGCTGACCGAGGTCGTCGGCCTGGACCGGCGGCGGGCCGCCGGCTGGACTCTCGGCCGCGTGTTGCAGAACGCGCTGTGGGACATCGAAGACGGCAAGACCGCGCTGGGACCGGCCCAGATCGCCATCGCCACGGCCCTGCTGCACCGTTCGTCGTAGCTGCTCGCCACAGCCACCCCGGAAGGGCCGTACGCCGCAGTTGTCGGGAAGCGCGGGGTGACGGGCCGGGAGCCGTACCGTCCAGGGCTCCCACCCCACCCTGCCGTGCCCGCCCGCCGTGCCGGAGCATCGTGGCGCGGGCCGGGCGGGGCGCGGCCGGGGCACTTGCCGCACTCAGGCGATACCGCGACACGATGGCGTCCGGTACACGTGCGGGTGAGCCCGGCAACGCACTGCGCCCGGCAACGCACTGCGCCCGGCAACACACCGCGATCGAGGGCGAAGCCGTGGCACGGTGGCGAGGTGGACGACCCCAGGGATCGACAACTGCCGCACCGTCCCCGTGCCGTGGCCGGAGGCGGCTTGACGGACGTGGACCTCCCGCACACCGTGCGGGAGGTGCTGCCCGACCTGCTGCACGAGATCCGGTCGGTGCTCGGCGACCGGCTGGTGGGCCTGTATCTGTACGGGTCGGCGGTGAGCGGCGACTACGACGAGGGGGTCAGCGACATCGACCTGCTGGCAGCCGTCGCCGACGACCTGGGGCCCGGCACTCTGAGCTCGCTGGACGCCGGCCACCGCCGCTTCTGGGCCGGGCACCCGGATTTCCTCGACCGACTCGACATCCTCTATCTGCCTGCCGCGTCCCTCTCCCGTGAGCTGAGTGCCGTGGATGAACCGCCGGTTCTGGCCACGGTGTCACCCGGTTCACCGTTCCGGACGGGCCCTGCGGCGCAAGGCTGGATTCTGAACCGGCGGCTCGTTCACGACACGGGGATCACGCTCCACGGCCGTCCGGTGGAATCGGCGGTGGCCGGGGTGCCCGCGGGGCTGGTGCGCGAGGCCGTGGCCCGCGACGTGCTGTCGCTCCGTACCGGGGCTTCCCGGGTGACCCACCGGGGCGGACACGCCTACGTGGTCCTGACCGCCTGCCGGGCCCTGCTGACGCTGACGACGGCGAGGCAGGCGAGCAAGGCCGAAGCCGCGCGCCGGGTGCGTGCCCGGTGGCCGCGTTTCCGCCCGGTGATCGACGCCGCGCAGGAGTGGCGCCTGTCCCAGGCCGTACGCGATGAGACTCCGCTGCCGAGCGAACTCTCCACGCAACTGGCCGGTCTCCTCGATGCCGTATGCGCGGTCGCTGCGGACTGCGCGGGACCGGCGACCGGAGAAGGCGCCGTCCGACCGGCGTCCCCGGCCGCGGAGAGCGGCTCCGGTACCACCGGCCCGTCCTCCCCGGCGGTTGCTTTACCGACACCGGACCGGAGGCCAAGCCGCCGCGCCCCCGGCGATTGACGATCCGCAGGCACCCGATCCCCGCCGAGCCCCGCCGATCCGCGCCGGTTCCTCCGGTACGGGAAGAACCGGCGCGGGCCGCCGGCCGGGTCCGCGGATGCGAGGGCGATTCCCGGTCCCCGGCACCGACGAGACATACGCCCGCGCCCTGCGGGCCGACCCGCTCACCGCCCGGACCCGACCGCGCGCTTCCTGCGCGGTGGCGCGGTGACCTCGTCGGCCCGGGGCCGAACCGTCAGTGCGGGCCGGTCGTTCTACGCACGGCGAAGGCCGGAGCACGGCCGCGCGGGACGGCCGGAGCCCGGTTCAGGCCAGCCGCAAATCGATGAAGGGCACGCTGTCACCCGGCAGCAGATATCTGTCCACTTCGACGAATCCGTGCGCGTGCGCGAACCGCAGGCCGTCCACGTTGGAGGCCAGGACGACCGTCTCGACCAGGTCCGCGCCGAGCTTCCGCGCCTGCGCCAGCCCTTGTGCGAAGAGGTCCCCGCCGAACCCCTGCCGCCGGTGAGCGGGGAGCACCCGGGCGATCACGGTGGCCACCGACGCGTCGTTCGTGGGCGGACGCACCGTCGAGCAGCCCACGAGAACGTCCCCGAGATACGCGACCGCCAACCGGTTGCGCAGGACGCGCTCACGCACCTCGTCGAGGGACAACGCGGCGGTGGGGATGATCGCGTTGTGGACGTAGCGCCAGTCCTGAAGCATGGCGTCGCCGTCCACCGGCGCGATACGAAGATCGGTCATCGCAGCAGGAAACCGGGCGCATCGCGGGACGTCAACTGCGATAGCTTGCCGCGCTCCGTCGGTCTCTGCCTCGGCACCGGCAACGGACTCCGGCGGCAGAAGTAAGTCCGTTGCCGAGCGCAATCCGTGACGGATAGCGTCGCTCGCCATGACTCCCACGCTGCGCACCGACCGACTCTTGCTTGAGCCCTACGTACCCGCTGATGAGGACGGTTTCGTGGCGTTCTTCACGGATGCCCGGGTTTCCAGGTGGATGGGCGACGGGCCCTGGCCCGAGGCCGACTATCGCGCCACGTTCGCCCGGATCTTCGACCACGCCTACGCAAGCGACGGTTTCGACGTCTGGGTGGTGCGCCAGGACGGCCGCCTGGTGGGCCACGCGGAGATCAAGCCGGCGAAGGTCGTCGAGGGGCATGAGCTGATTTATGCCCTCGCACCCGAGATGTGGGGGCGCGGTCTCGGCACCGAGCTGGCGCGGGCGGTGGTCGCCCACGGCTTCGGAACGCTGAACCTGGAGCAGGTCCACGCGACCGTGGCGGAGCCGAATACCGCCTCGCTGACGGTCCTTCGCAGGCTCGGGTTTCGTCACCTCCGGGATATCGCCGAGGACGACGGGACCATCACTCGGGTGCTCTCCTGCGATCGGGGCGAGCAGCAGGCCCGGACGTAGCCGAGGCCGGTCGGCGCCGCCGGCGGACCATCTCCCCGCCCTCCCGCGGCATGCCTCACCCAGCCGCCGTCAGGCGGGAACCCGGCCGCCGTTACGCCGAGCCCCGGCCACCGTCAGGCCGGGATCCGGAACGTGTCCGAGCCGCCCAGTTCGGGGGCCAGCCAGCCGGGCGCCGCGGTGCGGAAGGCGTCCGGGGGCAGTGCGCCGGAGCCCTCCGGTACGAGGCCCAGGAGCGGGGCGCCCGCGGCGTCGGGCAGTTCGGCGAGGTTGCAGCGGGCGGCGAGACCGGGTGTGGCGGGCCAGCTGCCGATGACGATGCCGGGGCAGTCGAGTCCGTACGAGCGCAGGGCCAGGGCGGTCAGCGCCGTCGCGTTGAGGGTGCCCAGGCCGGGCTCGACGACCACTAGGACCGGGGCGCCGGCCAGCCGGGCGGCGTCGGCGAGGGTGTTGCCGTGCGCGTCGAAGCGTACGAGGAGCCCGCCCGCGCCCTCGACCAGCACCAGGTCGTGCGCGGCGGCCAGTTTGGCCGCGGTCTCGGCGATCTCCACGGGGCCGACCGGCGGCAGCCCGGCCCGCCGCGCCGCCGTCGCGGGCGCCAACGGCTCCGGATAGCGGGCCAGTTCCACCGCGGTGACCGGACCGGCCAGCCGCTCGACCTCCGCCGCGTCGCCCGTCTCGTGGGCGGTGACGCCGGTCTGCGCCGGTTTGAGTACGGCGACCGAGCGGCCCCGGCCGAGCGCCGCCGCGGCGATCGCGGCCGTGGTGACGGTCTTGCCGATCTCCGTGCCCGTGCCCGTCACGAACAGCACCGACATGGTGTTCCTCCGATGGTGGGTTGGATGACTTGCGGGATGGATGGATTGGGGGATGGGCGGCTTGGGGTGGCGCCCAGGCCGTGGTCCCGGCCGTGCGGCGGAGGCGACGGCTCAAGTGGCCTCCACCGCACGGGAGTTCAGCCCGCGCGGGCGGCGGCGCACACCGCGGCGCAGACGCGCGCCACGTCCTCGTCGCCGGTGATGTACGGCGGCATCGTGTAGAGGAGGTCCCGGAACGGGCGCAGCCATACACCCTCCCGGACCGCCGCCCGGGTCGCGGCCGCCAGGTCCACCTCGTGGTCGAGCTGGACGACGCCGATCGCACCCAGGACGCGTACCTCGCGTACCCCGGGGATGCGCTCCGCCGCCGCGAGGCCGGTGCGCAGTCCGGTCTCGATCCGCGCGACCTCGCGGGCCCAGTCCTGGGACAGCAGCAGGTCGATGGCGGCGCCGGCGACGGCGGTGGCGAGCGGATTGCCCATGAAGGTGGGGCCGTGCGCCAGCACCGGCAGCGCGCCGCGCGAGATGCCGTCCGCGACGGCCGTCGTGCACAGCGTCGCCCCCAGCGTCAGGTACCCGCCGGTCAGCGCCTTGCCCACGCACATCACATCCGGTGCGACACCGGCGTGTTCGGCCGCGAAGAGGGTGCCCGTACGGCCGAAGCCGGTCGCGATCTCGTCGAAGACGAGCAGCACGCCGTGCGCGTCGCACGCCTCCCGCAGCACCCGCAGATACCCGGGGGAGTGGAAGCGCATACCGCCCGCGCCCTGCACCACGGGCTCCACGATCACCGCCGCCAGCTCCTCGGCGTGGCGGGCGATCAGCTCGCGCAGATGCGCCGCGTACGCCGGGTCGGGTGCGGCGTCGAAGCCGGGCGGCGGCGCGTCCGCGAAGATCTGCCGGGGCAGCACGCCCTGCCACAGCTCGTGCATCCCGCCGTCCGGATCGCAGACGGACATCGGCTGCCAGGTGTCGCCGTGATAGCCGCCGCGCCACGTCAGCAGCCGTTGTTTACGGGGCTTTCCGGCCGAGCGCCAGTACTGGAGGCACATCTTGACGGCGACCTCGACGGAGACCGAACCGGAGTCGGCGAGGAAGACGTGCTGCAGCGGCTGCGGGGTGATGTCGACCAGCCGTTTCGCGAGCCGTACGGCGGGCTCGTGGGTGAGTCCGCCGAACATCACATGGCTCATCCGGTCCAGTTGCCCGTGCGCGGCCTCGTCGAGCACCGGGTGGCGGTAGCCGTGCACCGCCGACCACCACGACGACATCCCGTCCACCAGCTCGGTGCGGCCCTCGACCGGTTCGGCCAGCCGCAGCCGGACGCCGGACGCCGACTCGACCAGCAGCGGCTCGGTGCGGCCGGGCATCGGTCCGTACGGATGCCAGACGTGCTCCCGGTCGAGGGCGAGCAGTTCCCCGGGGGTGAGCGGCTCAGGCATTGGGCGGGAGGTCGGTGCCGGCGCCGCGGCGGCGGACCGCGACCAGACCCTGCCGGGTCGCCTCGTCCGGTGCGGGAGCGGGTACGGGGGGTGTGCCGGCGGGGTCGGCGGCCGGGGCCGCAGCGGCACCCGTGCGGTGCGGGGGGAGCGTGGTGGTGTCCGTGCCCTCGACCTCGAAACCGGCGTCGGCGATCATCGCCAGATCGTCCTTGCCTGCCTGCCCCTCGCTGGTCAGATAGTCGCCGAGGAAAAGGGAGTTGACCAGGTGCAGGGCGAGCGGCTGCATGCTGCGCAGATGGACCTCGCGGCCGCCGGCCAGCCGGACCTCGACGTCCGGGCAGACGAACCGGACCATCGCCAGGATACGCAGCGCGCGCTGCGGGGTGAGGTTCCACTCCTCGGCGAGCGGCGTGCCCTCGAACGGGATGAGGAAGTTGACCGGGACGGAGTCGGGGTCCAGCTCGCGCAGCGCGTAGACGACATCGACCAGATCCGCGTCGCTCTCGCCCATCCCGGCGATCAGCCCGGAGCAGGCCGACAGGCCCGCGGCCTGGGCCTGCTGGACGGTGGCGACCCGGTCGGCGAAGTCGTGGGTGGTGCAGATGTCGCCGTACGTGGCTTCCGAGGTGTTGAGGTTGTGGTTGTAGGCATCGGCGCCCGCCGCGTGCAGCCGGCCCGCCTGGCCGTCGGTGAGCAGTCCGAGGCAGGCGCACACCTCGACGCCCTCGTTCTGCTCCTTGATGGCGGAGATGGTCTCCGAGACGCGCTCCACATCCCTGTCGGTGGGACCGCGGCCACTGGCGACCAGGCAGACGCGCTTGGCGCCGCCGGCCACCCCGGCGGCGGCCGCCTCGGCGGCGTCACCGGGCTTGAGCCAGGTGTACTTGAGGATCTCCGCCTTCGAGCCCAGCCGCTGCGAGCAGTACGAGCAGTCCTCGGGGCACAGGCCCGACTTGAGGTTGACGAGGTAGTTGAGCTTGACCCGCCGCCCGAACCACTGACGGCGTACCTTTCCGGCCGCGGCCACGACATCGAGCAGTTCGTCATCGGACGTCGCCAGCACGGCGAGCGCCTCGTCACGGGACGGCACCTCGCGCCGTAGTCCCTTGTCCACCAATGTGTTCAGCAGGTCCATGGCGTTGATCCTGACGTACGCCACCGCCATCGGCCAAGGAGGATTCCTACAACGAGGTGCGTAAGGGGTGTGGGTATCGCCACAGTGTGGGTGGGCTGAACGACCGCTAACTTCTATCGACAGCCCACAATCGAGAAGGATGCCGATGCCGCAGGACCACGCCCCGTCGCCGCCCCGCGGCGCCTCGCCCGCGACGCTCGCCGACCCGCCCGCCGCGGCCTTCGACTGGATCGACGAGGCGTGCGCCGAGCGGCACCGCGCCGGGCTGGTCCGCACCCTGCGGCCGCGGCCGGCCGACTCCCCGCTGCTCGACCTGGCGAGCAACGACTACCTGGGGCTCGCCCGGCACCCCGAGGTGACACGGGGCGCCGCAGCGGCCGCCCACCGCTGGGGCGCGGGCGCGACGGGATCCCGGCTGGTCACCGGCAGCACCGAACTGCACGCCCGGCTGGAGCGCGAACTCGCCGCGTTCTGCGGCTTCGAGGCGGCCCTGGTGCTCTCCTCCGGCTACGCCGCGAACCTCGCCGCCGTCACCGCGCTCACCGCCCACGGCACCCTGGTCGTCTCGGACGCGGGCAACCACGCCTCCCTCATCGACGGCTGCCGGCTCTCCCGCGCCCGTACCGCCGTCGTCCCGCACGCCGCTCCGGCGGCCGTCCGCACCGCGCTGACCGGCCATGACGGGCGGGCGCTGGTGGTCACCGACGCGGTGTTCTCGGTCGACGGCGACGCCGCGCCGCTGCCGGCCCTCGCCGAGGTCTGCCGGGCCCACGGCGCCGGCCTCCTGGTCGACGACGCACACGGACTGGGGGTCCTGGGGGACGGCGGACGCGGGGCGCCCGCCGCCGCCGGGCTGGCCGGCCGCGGCGATGTGGTGGCCACCGTGACGCTCTCCAAGTCGCTCGGCAGCCAGGGCGGGGCGGTCCTGGGCCCGGCCCGGGTCATCGAGCATCTGGTCAACACGGCCCGGACGTTCATCTTCGACACCGGGCTCGCACCGGCCGCGGTAGGCGGCGCCCTCGCGGCGCTGCGGCTGCTGGGCCGCGAACCGCGGCGCGCCGCACGGGCGCGGGAGGTCGGCGCGGAACTGCACCGCCGGCTCGCGGCGGCGGGCCTCGCGGTGGTCCGGCCGGACGCCGCGGTGGTCTCCGTACGGGCCCCGTCGCCCGGACAGGCGCTCCGGTGGGCGGCGGACTGCCGGCGGGCCGGGCTCGCGGTCGGCTGCTTCCGCCCGCCGTCGGTGCCCGACGGGATCTCCCGGCTGCGGCTCACCGCCCGCGCGGATCTGACGCCGGCCCAGCTCGATACCGCGGTCGACGTGATCGTGGCGACCGCGCCGACGCCCTGAGCGAGATCCGTACGGACCGCGGGGCGCCGGCGCCGGGGCGTCAGCCGGCGGCCGGGACCGGGGCACCGGCCGTCATCGCGTGGTAGCAGGCGATCAGCGTGCGGGCCTGGACGTTGACGTAGTGCTCGTGCCGCACCAAGCCGCTCAGCTGGCCCGGGGTGACCCACACATAGCCGGGCGGCGGATCCAGCGGCGCCTCCTCCTCGGTCGCCTCGACGATCAGATAGCGGCTCTCCGCGTTGATGAAACGGCCGCCCTCCTCGGAGTGCAGGGCCTCGTACCGGATACGGGAGCGGTCGGCGCGCAGCACCAGGTCCAGGAACGGCGGGCGCTCCCCGGCCGGCAGATGGGCATAGTTGCCGGGCGTGTACTGCACGGTGGGCCCGAGCTCGACGGGCTTGACGAAACCGGCCTCCACCCGGGCGTGCATCAGCAGGTGCCCGACCCCGCCGATGGTCCGGGTCAAGAACGCGGTGACACCCGTGCCGACCGGCTCGAAGAGCGGCTGCGTCCAACTGGTCACCTCGCGGTTCCCGGCCTGCACCGACACCGCCACGACCCGGAAGTAGCGGCCCTCGTCGTGATCGATGGACATCCGGCCCCGCGTCCAGCCCGGTACCCGGGCCAGCGGGACGCACTCGGCCCGGACCCGGTTGCGGGCCCGCTCACCGGTGAACCACGACAGCAGCCGCGTATCGGAGTGCAGCGCCCCCGCCTCGTCGTGGTCGAGGGGCGCGCAGGCCAGGACCGTGCGGGAGTCCATGTTGACGACGTTGTCCCGCAGCAGCAGCTCGCCGATCTGGCCGAGCGTCAGCCAGCAGAAGTCGTCGTCCAGCGGAACGTCCGCCCGGGTTTCGACGATCATGTTGCGGTTGCTCTTGCGGAAGAACCACGAACCGTGTTCCGACTGGAGCGCGTCGGCCAGGACCCGCTCCGGGTCCGGCCGGACGAAATGCTCCAGATACTTCACATCCGCGCCCTTGTGGGCCTTGGTGTAGTTGCTGCGCGTCGCCTGGACGGTGGGGGACAGCTGCAACAGATTCCGGTTGCCCGGCTCCATCTTGGCCTGCATCAGGAAATGCAGCACCCCGTCGAACTCCTTGGCGAGGATGCCGAGGATGCCCACCTCGGGCTGTCTGATGACGGGCTGCTGCCATGCGGTGACCGGGCCGTCCGCCGCCGTGTCGACACGGAGCCCCTCCACCGTGAAGAAGCGCCCGCTGCTGTGCCCCAGATTCCCGGTCTCCCGCTCGAACGACCAGCCCCGCAACTCGTCGAAGGGGATGCGGTCCACCCGGAAGGCGTGCGCCGCGCCCCGCGCCGCGAGCCAGGCGGCGAAGTCCTCGGTGCGCAGCATCGCCCCCTGCCGGGCCCTGGCCGACCGGGACATCCGTACGGGAGTCGCGGTGTCCGCGCGCTCCGACAGCTTCATATCGACCCCTCAGCGGACTCGGTCGCGGACCTGGACGAGCTGTTCGAGATCGGCGGCGACGCGGGACGGTGCGGGCATCTCACCCATGGCCCGCCGCAGCTCCTCGGCCGCCTTGCGGTGACCCGGCTCCGTCACCACCGACTCCAGCGCCGCCCGCAGCCGCACCGGATCGTCCTGGTGCGCGGCACCGTCGAGAATGACGGCGGCCCCGGCGGCGGCCAGCTGCTCCCCGTACGCGAACTGGTCCGCCAGCTGCGGCAGGACGAGCTGCGGCAGACCGAAGGACGTCGCGGTCATGCCCGTGCCGGTACCGCCGTGGTGCACCACCGCGTCGCAGTCGGCGAAGAGCAGATGCAGCGGCACCGGATCGACCATCCGCACCCCGTCCGGCACCGGACCCACCGCCGCCCGGTGCACCTCGGGAACGGTCGCGACCGCCTCCACATCCGGCAGTCCCTCGAACGCCGCCAGGATGCGCCGCAGCAGCGGCACCCCGTTCAGCTCCAGCGTCATCGACCCCAGCGAGACGGCGACCCGCCGCACCGGTGACCCCGCCGGCCGCCGCTCGCGCAGCCACCCGGGCAGCTCACCGCTGCCGTTGAAGGGCACGTACCGGATCGGCCGGCCCGGTGCGAGCCCCGGCAGTTGGAGGCCCGGCGGGCACGGGTCGAGGACGACCGTGGGATCGGGCAGCTCCGCGAGCCCCAGCTCCGCGCAGTGCCGCCGCAGCGCCCGCCGGGCGCCGGCGAGGAACGGCCCGGACAGCGGATCGACCCCGTAGCGGTGATGCACGACCGGGATGCCCAGCGCCCCGCCCACGGCGAGGACATTGCACTCCAGCGCGTCGGAGACGAGCACATCGGGGCGGAACTCGCGGGCGAAGGCGACGTACTCGGGCAGTACGCGCTCGCTGTGGACCAGCCAGTTGGGCGGGAACTCGCTCAGCTGCTCCGCGGTCCAGCGGCCGATCACCTCCAGCGGCCGCTTGCCCGGCGGCAGCAGCCGGCGCAGCTCCTCGTCGGCGCGGAACCAGTCGCCGAGCGAGACGGCGTTCAGCCCGGCCTGCCGGGCCACCCCCAGCACATCCGGCTGCCCGGCCACCAGCAGCTCGTGGCCGGCGGCGCGCAGCGCCCACGCCAGCGGGACCAGCGGCATGAAATGGGTCGCGGCGGGGCTCGGGATCATCAGGACGCGCATGGGGTCTCCAGGTCGTGAGCGGGCGGACTCTGGTGCTTGCCGGCCGTCCACCAGCCGGGGTTGTCGCGGTACCAGGCGACCGTCTCCGCCAGGCCCTGCTCGAAGGGAACCCACGGGGTGTACCCCAGCTCCTCGCGGATCTTGCTCTCGTCGAGGGAGTAGCGCCGGTCGTGGCACTTGCGGTCGGCGACGTACCGGATCATGGAGTCGTCCGCACCGCAGAGCTCCAGCAGCCGTCGCGTCAGGTCGGCGTTGGTGCGCTCGTTGCCGCCGCCGATGTGGTAGACCTCCCCGGCCCGGCCGCCCGTCAGCACCAGCTGGATGCCCCGGCAGTGGTCGTCGACGTGCAGCCACTCGCGGACGTTGAGCCCGTCGCCGTAGAGCGGCACCGGCCGGCCCTCCAGCAGCTGGGTGACGAAGAGCGGGATGACCTTCTCGGGGTGCTGGTACGGCCCGTAGTTGTTGGAGCAGCGGGTGATCGACAGGTCCAGGCCGTGGGTCTTGACGTACGACCGGGCGATCAGGTCGGCGGCGGCCTTGGACGCGGCATAGGGGGAGTTGGGCTCCAGCGGGGACCGCTCGGTCCACGAGCCCTCGGCGATGGAGCCGTACACCTCGTCGGTGGAGACGTGCACGACGCGCGCGACGCCGCTGCGCAGACAGGCTTCGAGGAGGGTCTGGGTGCCGAAGACATTGGTCGTGACGAAGTCGGCGGCGGCCTCGATGGAGCGGTCGACATGCGATTCGGCGGCGAAGTGCACCACCGCGTCATGGCCGGGCAGCAGATCGAGGAGGAGCGGCAGATCGGTGACATCGCCGTGGACGAACGTCAGCCGGGGGTGGTGGTCGGGGAGATTGGCGCGGTTGCCCGCGTAGGTGAGCTTGTCCAGGACGGTGACCTGAGCGTCCTCGTAGCCGGGATAGCCGCCGGCGAGCAGGGTGCGGACGTAGTTCGAGCCGATGAACCCGGCGGCACCGGTGGCCAGCACCCTCATGCCGCCACCTCGATCCGGGCGTGGTCGCCGACGACCAGGCAGTGGTGGTCCGCGCCCTCGGCCCGCGCGTCCACGGTCGCCGCGCGGCCGATCAGCGAGCCGCGCAGGCCCCGGACCTGGGTCACGGTCGCGCCGTCCAGGGTGATCGAGTACTCGATCCGGGTGTCCCGCAGCACACAGTCGCGTCCGATCGCGGTGTGCGGACCGATATGGCAGTTCTCCACCACACTGCCCGCGCCGACGATCACCGGCCCTTCGATCCGGGAGCCGGCGACCCGGGCCCCGGCCCCGATGATCACCGGCCCGCGCAGCTCGCTCGCCGCGTCCACCTCGCCCGCCACGCCGGACACGATGTCGTCCAGCAGCTTGCGGTTGCACTCCAGCACATCCGCCACGCTGCCGGTGTCCTTCCAGTACCCGCCGTACTCGCCCGCCCGGACCACCGCGCCGGACGACACCAGCCACTGCACGGCGTCGGTGATCTCCAGTTCGCCCCGGGCGCTGGGTCCGATGGCGGCGACGGCCTCGTGGATGGCCGGGGTGAAGAAGTACACGCCGATCAGCGCGAGATCGCTGCGCGGCCGGGCGGGCTTCTCCACCAGGCGCAGCACCTCGCCGTCCGGGCCGAGTTCGGCCACCCCGTACGCGCTGGGATCCGCCACCTTGCGCACGAGGAGCTGGGCGGCCGGGCGGTGCGCGGCGAACTGCTCGGCGGTCTCCCTGATGCCGTCGGGCAGCATGTTGTCGCCGAGGTACATGACGAAGTCGTCGTCGGCGAGGAAGTCCCGCGCTATGGCGACCGTGTGCGCCAGACCGCGGGGCGCGTCCTGTTCGATGAACGTCAGCCGCAGCCCCAGCCGGGAACCGTCGCCGAGCGCCGCGGCGATCTGCGGCCCCCGGTCCCCGACGATCACCCCGACCTCGGTGACCCCCAGCTCCCGGATGTTCTCCAGCACATATTCCAGCACCGGCTTATTGGCAATGGGAATGAGCTGTTTGGGCATGGAATGGCTGAACGGCCGCAGACGGGTCCCCGACCCGCCCGCCAACACCAGGGCCTTCATGACAGTTCCTCTTCTCGCCTCGCGGACGGGCATCGCAGGTCACCGCTCGCGCAGCCGTGCATAGTGCGCGAGACACTCGTCGTACGTCGGCAGCAGCCCCGCGGCGATTGCCTCGGCCGCATTCGGCGCGGCCGCGTCCTTGTCGGACATCACCGGGTCGCAGGTGAGATTCCAGGGAATTCCCAGCTGCGGATCCAGCGCATTGACGTCGATCATCGTGCCGGGCACATACTCCGTGGAGCAGAGGTAGTTCATGCACACGTCGTCGGTCAGCGCGAGAAACGCATGGCCGAGTCCGTCGGCCATGTACACCGAGACCCCCGACTCCTCGTCCTGGTGCGTGATCTCGAACTCCCCGAACGTGGGGGAGCCGACCCGCAGATCCACCGCCACGTCGAGCACCGCGCCCCGGACGCACGTCACGAGCTTCGCCTGCCCCGGCGGCAGGCTCGTCGCATGGATACCGCGCAGCGTCCCGCGCCGCGACACCGAATAGTTGGCCTGCCCGATCCGGAAGGGATAGCCGATGGCCTCGGTCAGCGCGGCCGAGCGGAACGCCTCGTAGAAGGAGCCCCGCCGATCGGGAATCTTCCGCGGGGTGATGCGGAACGCGTTCGGGATTTTCAGCTCGGACACGTCGAATTGCTGGTCGGGACGCAACGGATACTCCTGTCACCTGTCCGCGTAGACCGCTTGACGGGCCATGTCGTCGATCAGTCCGACCAGCCGCACGGAGGCGTCCAGTTCGGAACCGGTTCCCGCGTCATGGACCACCGCGCCCACGAAATCCTCGATGATGCGGGCGAATTGGTCGTCGGCCGGCAGCACGATCTCCTCACGGTGGTCCTGACGCTCCACCCGGACGACGGGCTGCCACGATGCGGGCGGCGTGAAAACGCGGTCCAGGCTCAGCCGGCCGGTACTGCCCAGAATCTCGTAATCGGTGCGGTACGAATGCTCCATACCGAACGAGAGCTGTGCCGGAATTCCCGACGGAGTGGTCAGCAGCACGCTGCCCGACAGCACGGCGCCCTGCCGGCGGCGCAGCGTCGCGCCCACCACCGTCAGCTCCGGCCCCAGGAAGTACAGGGCTGCGCGGAGCGGATAGACCGCGACGTCGAGGAGCGCGCCGCCGCCCACCTCGGGCTGATAGCGGATATCGCCGTCCGGCTTCGGCGGGATGGTGAACGCGCTCCGGAAACCGCGCAGTTCACCGATCGCGCCGTCGGCGACCAGGTCCGCGACCCGGGCGTGCTGCGAGTGGTGCAGGAACATGGCGTTCTCCCGCAGCACCAGACCGCGCTCACGCGCGAGGCGGACGAGGGCCTCGCTCTCGGCGCGGGAGGCCGACAGGGGCTTCTCGGCGAAGACGTGCTTGCCCGCCTCCAGGGCGCGGGTGACCCACGGCGCGAGCAGCATCGCGGGCAGCGGTACGTACACCGCGTCGATGTCGGGGCGGGCGAGCAGCGCGTCGTAGCCGTGCACCGCCGCGCAGCCGAACCGGTCCGCGAAGCGCTGCGCCTTCTGCGGGGTGCGGCTCGCGATGGCGACCGGTGTCGCGTCCGGGTTCGCGCAGAGCGCCGGGAGCGTGCGGCGCCAGGCGATGTCGGCGCAGCCGAGCACGCCGAAGCGCACCGGGGTCCGGGAATCCGGCGGCGTCATGGGGTGGTCCTCCGTACCTCGTCGGGCAGGTCCTCTGCGATGACCCGCTCGATGTTGCGCTCGGCGAGCGCGGTGATCGTCACGAACGGGTTGACACCGACCGACCCGGGGACGAGCGAGCCGTCGGTGACGTACAGGTTGCGGTATCCGGACACCCGGCCGTAGAGGTCGGTGGCTTCGCCGAGCACACAGCCGCCGAGCGGGTGGTAGCAGAAGTCGTCGGCGAAGTTGCGGGTGTCGCCGAACAGGTCGTAGCGGTAGATCGTCGTGTTGGCCCGGTTGATCCGGTCGAAGAGCGAACGGGCGGCGTCCACGGCCGGGGTGTTCTGGTCCCGGGTCCAGTCGAGCCCGAGCCGGTCGGTGGCCTTGTCGTAGGTGAAGCTGCCGCGTTCGGGATTCTTGGTGATCGCCAGATAGAGGCTGACCCAGGTCTCCAGCCCCGCCGGCATGGGGGCTATCTCCGCATACACGGGGTGGGTGGGGTTGGCCCGGTCGTCGATGGCGAGCGTGGGGATGGACGACTGTCTGCTGCCGGTGGGGTCCCAGAGGTGGTTGGCGCGGGCGGTCATGATGTTGCCGTTGGTGCCCCAGCCGGTGCCGAGCCGGGCGCTCAGATCGGGCAGGGCGCCGGTCTCCCGGGCCCGCAGCAGCAGTTCGGTGGTGCCGAGGCTGCCCGCGCCGAGGAAGAGCGAGCGGCAGCCGATCTCGGTGCGCTCCAGCACGGCGCCGAACGGGTCGCTCCGTTCGACCGACAGGACATAGCTTCCGTCGCTCTCCCGGCGGATGGACGTGACCCGCGAAAGCGTCTGGATGGTGACCTTGCCGGTGCCCAGGGCCGCCGCCAGATACGTCTTGTCCAGGCTGTTCTTGCCGCCGTTGTTGCCGTAGATGACCTCCGAGTCCAGCGCGGACTTCGGTACGGTCCCGGCTGCTTCGCGCTGCATATGGCCGAAGTCGTAGACATTCGGCACGAATGAGGTGCCGATACCGGCCCGCCCGGCGGCGGTCCGCGACACCCGGGCGAACTGGTAGTAGTCCGTGCTTTCGAAGAAATCGGTGGGAATGCTGTTGACCTTCAGCATCGCATTGGCCCGCGGGAAATAGCGGTCGTACATCTGCCCGGCGTCGACGCGCGGCAGCACTTCCTCGAAATACGAGCGCAGCGGGGTCACCGCCATCCCGCCGTTCACCAGCGAACCGCCGCCCACGCCCCGCCCGACGTAGACCGACATCTCACGGAACCGGACCTTGTCCAGCACGCCCGCGTACGACTCGATGTCGCGGTTCACCACGTCCAGCCAGAGGAAGCTGCCCAGGGGTGCCTCGGTCCGTGTCCGGAACCATGTGGAGCGGCGGTCCGGGTTGGTCATCTTGCAGAAGACCTTGCCGTCCGGGCCCGCCTGGTTCCAGAGCTGGCCCATCTCCAGCATCAGTGTGGACACGCCGGCCTCGGCCAGCCGGAGCGCCGAGACGGCCGCGCCGTACCCGGTGCCGACGACGATGGCGGGCACGAAGGAGCGGCTGCCGTCGCGCGGCGCCTGGCCCCGCACCGCCGCGTGCGCCGCGGTGACCGTGGTGGCTCCGGCGGCCGCGGCCGCGCTCAGCGTCGCCATACCGAGGAAACGCCGCCGGGAAAGTGTCGAATGCGCTGACACGCTGAATTGCACCAAGCCTTTCGGTCGGGCAGGGAGGGGAACGAGGCGATACGGACACGGAGAATGTTTTCGCTGCACGCTATCCAGCGGAACGCTAGGAATTTCCTTATAACGTGTCCGGGCGCCCGGCCGAATGCGCGGCCCCGGCCGCCGGCTCCTTGAGCGCCGCGTACAGGCGCGCATATGTTCCGCCGTTGTCCAACAGTTCGCTGTGCGTGCCCTGTTCGGCGATCCCCCCGGATTCCATGACCACGATGACATCGGCGTCGCGGATGGTGGACAGCCGGTGCGCGATGACGAAACTCGTCCGCCCCGCGCGCAGCGAACCCAGCGCACGCTGGATGAGCACCTCGGTACGGGTGTCGACCGCGCTCGTCGCCTCGTCCAGCACCAGGATCGCGGGATCGGTGAGGAACGCCCGTGCCACGGTGATCAGTTGCCGCTCACCGGCGCTGGCGTTCGAGCCCTCGTCGTCCAGCACGGTGTCGTACCCGTCCGGCAGCGTCCGCACGAACCGGTCCACGCAGGTGGCGCGCGCCGCGGCCACGATCTCCTCGCGGGTGGCGCCGGGGCGGCCGTACGCGATGTTCTCGGCGATGGTGCCGCCGAACAGCCAGGCGTCCTGGAGCACCAGCCCGAACTGCGCGCGCACCTCCTCGCGCGTCATCAGCGCGGTGTCCGTGCCGTCCAGCAGGATGCGGCCGCCGGTCGGCTCGTAGAACCGCATGAGGAGGTTGCCCACCGTGGTCTTGCCCGCCCCGGTCGGTCCGACGATCGCCACCGTGCTGCCGGGCGCGACGGTGAGCGACAGGTCCTCGATCAAGGGCGTGCCGGGGGAGTACCGGAACGACACCCGCGCGAACTCCACCTGGCCGCGCACCCGCGCGGGCCGCACCGGCGCCCGCGGATCCGGCCGCTGCTCGTCCGCGTCGAGCAGCGCGAAGACCCGCTCGGCGGACGCCACTGCGGACTGCAGCCGGCCCGCGATGCTCGCCACCTCGACGATCGGCTGGCTGAACTGCCGCGAGTAGAGGATGAACGCCTGGACGTCCCCGAGGGACAGCGCGCCGCTCAGGACCCGCAGTGCGCCGACGACCGCCACGGCGATATAGCCGAGAGCGGCCACGAACGTCATCGCCGGTTCGATGGCGCCGGACGCGAACTGCGCCTTGACACCGGCCGCGAACACGGCGTCGTTGTGCTCGTCGAAACCGCGCTCGGCCAATTCGCGCCGGCCGAACCCCTTCACCAGCGCGTGCCCGCCGTACATCTCCTCCACATGCGCGCTGAGCGAACCGGTGGCGGCCCACTGTTCGGCGTACCGCGGCTGGGCCCGCCGGGCGATCCACGCGGCCAGCAGCGCCGACACCGGCACGCTCGCCAGCATGACGAGCGCCAGCAACGGCGAGATCACCACCATCAGGACCAGCATGCTCAGGATGGAGAACACCAGGATGATCAGCTGGCCGAGCGTCTGCTGGAGGATCTGCTGGAGGTTGTCGACGTCATTGGTCACCCGGCTCAGCAGTTCGCCCGCGGGATGCCGGTCGAAGTAACTCAGCGGCAGCCGCGCGAGTTTCGCCTCGACCCGCTCGCGCAGCTCGAAGACGACGCGCTGGACGACGGTCGCGGCCAGCCGGCCCTGGAGCAGGGTGCACAGCGACGCGGCGAGATACAGCGCGAGGGTGATCAGCAGCAGCCGGCCGACCCCGCCGAAGTCGATACCCCGGCCGGGCACCACGTCGACCGTCGAGAACACCCGGGCGAGCGTGTCATGGCCCTCGGCGTGCAGCCGGGCCAGCGCCTCCTGCCGGGTCGTACCGGCGGGCAGCTGCCGGCCGGCGACCCCGGCGAAGATCAGGTCCGTGGCCTGGCCCAGGAGCTTCGGACCGAGGGCGCTGAGCGCGACCCCGGCGATCCCGAGCACGAGCAGTACGGCGACCCGCGGCCGGTGGGGCCGCAGCAGGCCCAGCAGCCGGCGGCCCGTCCCGGGAGCGGTGTCCGGGCCGGTGGCCCGCGGGCGGTTACGGCTGTTCGGCCAGCGCATCGGCGGCCTCCTCGGCGCTGAACCGGTGGACCGGGGACGGCCCCGCGGGCTGTACGGGCCGCGTCGGCGGGGAGAGTTGGGACCGGGCGATCTCCTGGTAGGCCGGGCAGTCGCGCAGCAGCGCGTCATGGGTGCCGTGGCCCACGATCCGGCCCTCGTCCAGGACCACGATGCGGTCGGCGTGCCGGACCGCGGCGACCCGCTGGGCGATGGTGACGACGGTCGCGCCGGCCAGCTCGGGCGCGAGGGCGGCCCGCAGCGCCGCGTCCGTGGCGTAGTCGAGGGCCGAGAAGCAGTCGTCGAACAGATAGATCCGGGGTCTGCGCAGCAGCGTGCGCGCGATGGCCAGACGCTGCCGCTGCCCGCCCGACAGATTCGTACCGCCCTGCGCGACCGGCGCGCCGAGGCCGTCGGGCAGCCGCTCGACGAAGTCCCGCGCCTGCACGGTCTCCAGCGCGCGCCACAGCTCCTCGTCGGTGGCCGCCGGATTCCCGAAGCGCAGATTCGACGCGATCGTGCCGGAAAAGAGCTGAGACCGCTGCGGTACGAAGCCGACCGTGCGGAAAAGCACTTCGGTATCCCATTCCCGGACGTCCGCGCCGCCCACCCGAACGGCGCCGGCCGTGACATCGAACTGCCGGAGCACGAGATTGAGCAGCGTCGTCTTACCGCTTCCGGTACTGCCGAGAATGGCCACCTGTTCACCCGGGCGTACCGTGAGATCGATGTCCCGCAACACCGGTTCCTGCGCGTCGGGATACCGGAACTCCGCGGCACTCAATTCGAGTCCGGTACCGGTATCCGGCCGGGCTCCGGATACTGGTGGCGGAACGCTCGGCGCGGTGCCGAGGACTTCCTGGATACGGCCGGCGGAGACCCTGGCCCGCGGTACCGACAGGAATACGAACGTCACCATCACGACCGACATGAGGATCAGGCTCAGATAGCCGAGAAAGGCACTCAGCGCACCCACCTGCATGGCACCCGATCCGATGCGGCCGGCGCCGAACCAGACCACCGCCACCCCGAACACGTTCAGCACCAGCAGCACGACCGGGAACATCGTCGCGATCTGCCGGCCGACCCGCAGGGAGATCCCGTTCAGCTCGGAGTTCAGCTCCCCGAACCGTTCGCGTTCGCGAGTGTCCTGGACGAAGGCGCGCACCACCCGGACCCCGGTGATCTGCTCGCGCAGCACCCGGCCCAGCCCGTCGAGCCGGGTCTGCATCAGCGCGTACCACGGGCTCATCCGGGACAGCAGAACACCGAAGACCGCAGCGAGCACCACCACGAGAGCCACCAGGCACAAGGACAGCGGCACATCCTGACGCAACGCCAGCACCAGGCTCCCGACGCACATCAGCGGCGCCGGGACCACCACCCCGAACGCCGAGACCACCAGCATCTGCACCTGCTGGACATCGTTGACGGTCCTGGTCAGCAGCGACGGTGTGCCGAACCGCCCGACGTCGTGCGCGGCGAAATCCAGCACCCGGCGGAAGACCGCGGAGCGCACATCGCGGCCGAGCGCCATCGCCGTACGGGAGGCGAGCAGCGCCGCGGCGAGCGAACAGCAGACCTGCACGAGCGCCACCGCCAGCATCACCGCGCCGGTACGCCGGACGGAGTCCGCCTCGCCCTTGACCACACCGTCGTCGATGAGGGCGGCACCGAGCGTCGGCAGCGCCAGCGCCGCCAGGATCTGCACCAGTTGCAGCAGTAACAGCAGGGCGACGGTGCGGGCGTAGGGCCGCAGGCGGACGCGCAGGAGTGTGATCAGCACCGTGATTCTCCGGACGGCAGGGTCGGCCGGCCGCCGACCTACCCAGTCCAGCGCACCGGGCACGCGAGAATCACTAGTCTTCCGCGGCCCCGGACCACGGTCCGGGCTGCTCAACTCGTGAATTCCCTAGTGTGCAGGGGTTTTCTTGACACCCGCCGACGGGGGCTGCGAGCGTGCCGTCCATATTGGCCGGACAGGCGGCATATCTCGGTGCCAAGGTCGAGGACCGGCATTTCACGGGAAGGGGATGAGATGTCCAAGCGCGCGCTGATCACCGGGATCACCGGGCAGGACGGTTCTTACCTGGCCGAACACCTGCTTTCGCAGGGATACCAGGTGTGGGGACTGAACCGGGGCCAGGCGAATCCGCGGAAATCACGGGTCAGCCGGCTCGTATCCGAACTGTCCTTTGTGGACGGTGATCTGATGGACCAGGCGAGCCTCGTGTCCGCCGTGGACAAGGTGCAGCCAGACGAGGTCTACAACCTCGGCGCCATTTCCTTTGTGCCGATGTCCTGGCAGCAGGCCGAACTGGTCTCCGAGGTCAACGGCATGGGCGTGCTGCGGGTGCTCGAAGCCATCCGCATGGTGAGCGGTCTGAACGGCTCCCGCCACGGCAGCGGCGCACAGATCCGCTTCTACCAGGCGTCCTCGTCGGAGATGTTCGGCAAGGCCGCCGAGACCCCGCAGAGCGAGACGACCCGCTTCCACCCCCGCAGCCCCTACGGCGTCGCGAAGGCGTACGGGCACTTCATGACCCGCAACTACCGCGAGTCCTTCGGCATGTACGCGGTCTCCGGCATGCTCTTCAACCACGAATCCCCGCGCCGCGGCGCCGAGTTCGTCACCCGCAAGATCTCGCTCGCCGTCGCCCGCATCAAGCTCGGCCACCAGGAGAAGCTGCACCTCGGCAACCTCGACGCCGTACGGGACTGGGGCTACGCCGGCGACTACGTGCGCGCGATGCACCTCATGCTCCAGCAGGACGAGCCGAGCGACTACGTCGTCGGCACCGGCGCCATGCACTCGGTGCGCGACGCGGTCCGGTTCGCGTTCGATCACGTCGGCCTCGACTGGCGCGACCACGTCGTCATCGACCCGGCCCTGGTCCGCCCCGCCGAGGTGGAGATCCTCTGCGCCGACTCCGCGCGCACCCGCGCCGAACTGGGCTGGGAGCCCACCGTCGACTTCCCCGAACTCATGCGGATGATGGTCGACTCCGACCTCAAGCAGGCCACCCGCGAGCACGAGTACGGGGACCTTCTGCTGGCCGCCAGCTGGTAACCCGCCCCAGGGGCGGCCCTGCCGCCACCGGGGCGCACCGCGCGGGGTGCGGGAAGTCCGGCCACTGGCCGTCGAGATCGCTGTCGAGATGGGTTGAGTTGAGATGGACAACGAACAGAAGCTCCGGGACTACCTCAAGCGAGCGACTGCTGATCTCCAACGCACGCGGCAGCGGGTGCAGGACCTGGAATCGGCGGCGCAGGAGCCCATCGCCATCGTCGGCATGACCTGCCGCTACCCCGGCGGCGTACGCAGCCCCGAGGACCTGTGGCAGATGGTCGTCAGCGGTGCGCACGGCATCTCGGACTTTCCCGCCGACCGCGGCTGGGACCCGGAGGCCCTCGCCGCGTCCGCGACCGCCTCGGGCGGCTTCCTGCACGACGCCGCCGAGTTCGACACCGCCTTCTTCGGGATCTCGCCGCGCGAGGCCGTGGCCATGGACCCCCAGCAGCGCATCCTGCTGGAGTCCGCCTGGGAGGCCGTCGAACGCGCCGGCATCGACCCCGGCGGACTGCGCGGCAGCCGGACCGGTGTCTTCATGGGCGCGATGGCCCAGGAGTACCGGGTCGGCCCCGCCGACGGCGCGGAGGGCTTTCAGCTCACCGGCAACACCGGCAGCGTGCTGTCCGGACGCATCTCCTACTTCCTGGGCACCGTCGGCCCCGCCGTCACCGTGGACACGGCCTGCTCGTCCTCGCTCGTCGCCCTGCACCTGGCCACCCAGGCGCTGCGCGCCGAGGAATGCTCCCTCGCGCTCGCCGGCGGCGTCACCGTCATGTCCAGCCCCGCGACCTTCCTCGAATTCAGCCGCCAGGGCGGTCTGTCCGCCGACGGCCGCTGCCGGTCCTTCGCCGACTCCGCCGACGGCACCGGCTGGGCCGAGGGCGTCGGCGTCCTCGTCCTGGAGCGGCTCTCCGACGCCCGGCGCAACGGCCATCACGTCCTGGCCGTGGTGCGCGGCAGCGCGGTCAACCAGGACGGCGCCTCCAACGGCCTCACCGCCCCCAACGGCCCCTCCCAGCAGGCCGTCATCCAGCAGGCCCTGGTCAACGCCCGGCTCTCGCCCGGCGAGATCGACGCCGTCGAGGCCCACGGCACCGGCACCACGCTCGGCGACCCCGTCGAGGCCCAGGCCCTGCTCGCGACGTACGGCCGCGACCGCGCCCCCGAACGCCCGCTGCTGCTCGGCTCGGTGAAGTCCAACATCAGCCACACCCAGGCCGCCGCCGGCGTCGCGGGCGTGATCAAGATGGTCATGGCGATGCGGCACGGCGTCCTGCCGAGCACGCTGCTCGTGGACGCCCCCTCGTCCCACGTCGACTGGTCCCAGGGCGCGGTCCGGCTGCTCACCGAGAACCTCCCCTGGCCCGAGACGGGAGCGCCGCGGCGGGCGGCCGTCTCCTCGTTCGGCATCAGCGGCACCAACGTCCACACCATCGTCGAACAGGCCCCCGAGGCACCGCCGGCCGCCGAACCGGAGCAGACGCCGGCCGTCGCACCGGACGTCGTACCGGTCCTGCTGTCCGGCCGGACCCAGGACGCCCTGCACGCACAGGCCGGACGGCTGCTGACCGCCCTGGACGAGGACCCCGCACCCGGCGTCCTCGACACCGCCTACTCCCTGGCCACCACCCGGACCGCCTTCGCCCACCGGGCGATCCTCGTCGCCGCCGACCGCGAGGAGGTACGCGCCCAGCTCACCGCCCTCGCCACCGGCGGCCACCCGGCGGGCCTGGTCCAGGGCACGGTCCAGGGCGACGGGAAACTCGCCTTCGCCTTCACCGGCCAGGGCAGCCAGCGGCTCGGCATGGGCCGCGAACTCCACGACCGCTACCCCGTGTTCGCCCAGGCACTGGACGAGGTCCTCGCCGAACTGGACCCCCACCTGGACCGCCCGCTGCGCGACGTCATGTGGGGCGAGCGGGCGGCGGACCTGGACGAGACCGGCTACGCACAGCCCGCACTGTTCGCCGTCGAGGTCGCGCTGTTCCGCCTGCTGCGCTCCTGGGGCGTCAAACCCGACTTCCTGACCGGCCACTCCATCGGCGAGATCACGGCCGCCCACGTCGCCGGCGTACTGTCGCTGCCCGACGCCGCACGGCTCGTCGCCGCCCGCGGCCGGCTGATGCAGGCACTGCCCGCGGGCGGCGCGATGGCGGCGGTACAGGCCACCGAGGACGAGGTCCTACCGCTGCTGACCGACCGCGTCGCCATCGCGGCCGTCAACGGCCCGTCGGCCGTCGTCCTCGCCGGCGACGACGACGCGGTGACCGAACTCACCGCGCACTTCGCGGCGCAGGGCCGCAAGACCACCCGGCTGCGCGTCTCGCACGCCTTCCACTCGCCGCGCATGGACCCGATGCTCGACGCGTTCCGCCGCGTCGTGGCCGGACTGTCCCTCCAGGCCCCGCTCACGCCGATCGTCTCCAACCTCACCGGCGAACCGGTCACCGTCCAGCAGGTCACCTCCGCCGACTACTGGGTGGACCACGTCCGCCAACCGGTACGGTTCGCCGACGGCATCCGCTGGCTGCGCGACCACGGCACCACCACCTATCTGGAGCTCGGCCCCGACGGGGTGCTCTCCGCCCTGACCCGGACCTGCCTCGACGAATCCGGCGACGACGACCTCGCCACGCTCCCCGTGCTGCGCTCCGGCCGCCCCGAGACCCACACGCTCACCACCGCACTCGCCGGCCTGCACGTGCGGGGCGTCCCCGTCCGCTGGGACGCCTGCTTCGCGGACACCGGCGCGCGCCACGTCGACCTGCCCACCTACGCCTTCCAGCGCCGCCGGTACTGGCCCAAGAACGGTGCGGCCCACTCCGGAGACCTGCGCTCCGCGGGACTGGGCGCGGCCCACCACCCGCTGCTCTCCGCGGCCGTCTCCCTGGCCGACTCCGACGGCGCCCTGCTCACCGGCCGCCTCTCCCTGCTCACCCACCCCTGGCTCGCCGACCATGCGGTACAGGGCTCGGTCCTGCTCCCCGGCACCGCCTTCCTGGAGCTGGCCATCCGCGCCGGTGACGAGGTCGGCTGCGACCGGGTCGAGGAACTGACCCTCGCCGCACCGCTGGCCCTGCCCGAACAGGGCGGCATCCAGGTGCAGTTGTGGATCGGCGGCCCGGACGCGTCCGGCCGCCGCACCCTCGCCGTCTACTCGCGCCCCGACGGCGCCGACGAACTCCCGTGGACACAGCACGCCACCGGTGTGCTGACCACGGGGGAACGGCGTGCCGACTTCGACGCCGCGGTGTGGCCGCCGGCGGACGCGCGAGCGGTGGACGTGGCCGGGCTGTACGCACGGCTGGCCGCGGACGGCTTCGCGTACGGACCGGTGTTCCAGGGGCTCCGCGCGGCCTGGCGGCGCGGGGACGAGATCTACGCCGAGGTGGCACTGCCGGAGGGCACCGGCGGCGAGGCGAGCGCGTTCGGCGTGCACCCCGCACTGCTCGACGCCGCACTGCACGCGGCGGCCCTCACCGGGCCGGACGGCCCGGAAGCGGGCGGCCAGGGCGGCGTGCCGTTCTCCTGGGAGGGCGTGTCGCTGCACGCGACCGGTGCCGCGGCGCTGCGGGTGCGCCTGACCCCGGCGGACGACGGCGCCGTGTCGATCGCGGTCGCGGACGTCTCCGGCGCCCTGGTCGCGACGGTGGACTCGTTGCTGCTGCGCGCCGTGGGCGGCGAGCAGCCGGCCGCGACCGGTCCCGGCCGCGACTCACTGTTCCGGCCGGACTGGGTGCCGGTCCCGGCACCCGCCGCCGACGCGGTGACGGGTCCGGTGGCGGTGCTGGGTTCGGATGTGTTCGGCCTTGCCGAAGCTCTGCGGGGCGCGGGGGCCGAGGTCGTCACGGCGGCGGACGTGGTGTCGCTGGACGCTCCGGTGCCGGGCACCGTGCTTGTGTCCGTGCAGACCGCGCCGGGTGCGGAGGCCGTCGGCTCGGTGCACGAGCTTGTCTCGCAGGCGCTGGGCCGGGTGCAGGAGTGGCTGGCGGAGGAGCGGTGCGCCGACTCCCGCCTGGTGTTTGTGACGCGTGGTGCTGCGGGTGGTGAGGATCTGGCGGCGGCGTCGGTGTGGGGGCTGGTGCGGTCTGCGCAGACCGAACACCCGGGCGTCTTCGGCCTGTTGGATCTGGAGCCTTCGGTTTCGGGGGAGTCCGTCGAGGTGTCGGCCGCCGCATTGGTGCGGGCGTTGGCAGTGGACGAGCCGCAGCTCGCTGTGCGGGACGGTGAGTTGCGGGCGCCGCGTCTGGTGCGTGCGGCTGCCGGTGGGCAGGCGGTGGCGCCGGTCTGGGATGACGGCGATGGTGCGGTGCTGATCACCGGTGGTACGGGTGGGGCTCAGGCGGTGGCCTGTGATGTCGCGGATCGCGATGCCGTGGCCGGTCTGCTGGCCGAGCATGCGGTGTCGGCGGTGGTGCATGCCGCGGGTGTGCTCGATGACGGTGTCGTCGGGTCGATGAGCGCTGAGCGGCTGGCCGCCGTACTGCGGCCGAAGGTGGATGCGGCGTGGCATCTGCACGAACTCACCCGGGACCTGGACCTGTCGGCCTTCGTGGTGTTCTCGTCGGTGGCGGGGACGTTCGGTGGCGCCGGTCAGGCGAATTACGCGGCGGGTAACGCCTTCTTGGACGCTTTGGTCCAGCGGCGTCGTGCCGAGGGTCTGGCGGGTGTGTCCCTGGCGTGGGGCCCCTGGGCGCAGGACACCGGAATGACCAGCGGTCTCGGTGAGGGGGATCTTCGCCGGCTGGCGGAGTCCGGTATGCCGGCGCTCCCGGTCGCGCAGGGTGTGGCGCTCTTCGACGCGGCCCTCGCCACCGCCGAACCGGTGCTGCTGCCGGTCCGGCTGGACCTTCCGGCCCTCCGTGCCCAGGACCGGCTCCCGTCCGTGCTGCGCGGCCTGGTCCGCGGCCGGACGCGGCGCGCGGTGGTGGCGGGTACGGCGACGGCCACCGGTCTCGTACAGCGGCTGGGCCGCCTGGCCGAGGCCGACCGGCACGAGGCGCTGGTGGAACTGGTACGGACCCAAGTGGCGCAGGTGCTCGGCCACTCGGGGGGCGAGGAGATCGATGCGGCCGCACCATTCCGCGCCCTCGGCTTCGACTCGCTGACCGCCGTCGAGCTGCGCAACCGGCTGAAGACGGCGACGGGCCTGCGGCTGCCGGTCACGCTGATCTTCGACTATCCGACGGTCCAGGCCCTGGCCGGATACCTCCGGGACGAACTGCTGGGCGCGGACGCGGCCGTGACCGCACCGGAGACCTCGCGCATCACGGCCGGCGCCGACGACCCGATCGCGATCGTCGGCATGGCCTGCCGCTACCCCGGTGGCGTCGGCTCGCCGGAAGACCTGTGGCGGCTGGTCACGGAAGGCACCGACGCGGTGTCCGGCTTCCCGGTCAACCGCGGCTGGGACGTGGACGGCCTCTTCCACCCGGATCCGGATCACGCGGGGACGGCGTACACGCGGTCCGGTGGGTTCCTGCACGATGCGGGTGAGTTCGACCCGGAGTTCTTCGGGATGAGTCCGCGGGAGGCGCTGGCGACGGATGCGCAGCAGCGGTTGCTGCTGGAGACGTCGTGGGAGGCGATCGAGCGGGCCGGTATCGACCCGGTCTCGCTGCGTGGCAGCCGGACCGGTGTCTTCGCGGGCGTCATGTACAGCGACTACAGCGCCGTGCTCGGCGGCGGTGAGTTCGAGGGCTTCCAGGGCAGCGGGACCTCGCCGAGCCTCGCCTCGGGCCGGGTGTCCTACACGCTCGGGCTGGAAGGCCCGGCCGTCACGGTCGACACGGCCTGCTCGTCGTCCCTCGTCTCGCTGCACTGGGCGATGCAGGCGCTGCGCGCGGGGGAGTGCTCGCTGGCGCTCGCCGGTGGTGTGACGGTCATGTCCACCCCGTCCGTGTTCGTGGAGTTCTCCCGGCAGCGCGGTCTCTCGCCGGACGGGCGGTGCAAGGCGTTCTCCGATGCGGCCGACGGTGTCGGCTGGTCCGAGGGTGTCGGCATCCTCGTCGTCGAGCGGCTGTCCGACGCCCGGCGCAACGGCCACCAGGTGCTGGCCGTGGTGCGCGGCAGCGCGGTCAATCAGGACGGTGCGTCGAACGGCCTCACCGCGCCCAACGGCCCGTCCCAGCAGCGCGTCATCCGTCAGGCCCTCGACAGCGCCGGTCTCTCCCCGGAGGACGTGGACGCCGTCGAGGCGCACGGTACGGGGACGACGCTGGGCGATCCGATCGAGGCGCAGGCGCTGCTGGCGACGTACGGCCGCGACCGGGACGCGGACCGGCCGCTGCTGCTCGGCTCGGTGAAGTCCAACATCGGCCACACCCAGGCCGCCGCCGGCGTCGCCGGGATCATCAAGATGGTCATGGCGATGCAACACGGTGTGCTGCCGCGCACCCTGCACGCGGACACCCCCTCCGGCAAGGTCGACTGGAGCCTCGGCGAGGTCCGGCTGCTGACCGAACAGACCGCGTGGCCGCAGACCGGCCGCCCCCGCAGGGCCGCCGTCTCCTCCTTCGGCATCAGCGGCACCAACGTCCACACGATCATCGAGCAGCCCCCGCTGCCCCAGACCGAGCAGCCGGCCCCCGCACCCGCCGGCGCCGTGCCCTGGCTGATCTCCGGCCGGACCCACGACGCCCTGCGCGCGCAGGCGGCCCGGCTGCGCGCCTACGTCGAGGCGCGCCCCGAACTCGACCCGGCCGATATCGCGTACTCCCTGCTCACCACCCGCTCGCAGTTCGACCGGCGGGCCGCCGTGGTGGCGGGTGAGCGCACCGAGCTGCTGCGCGCCCTCGCCGCGCTCGCCGCCGACCGGCCCGACGCCGCCCTGACCGAGGGCGAGGCGGCCCGCGCCGGCAAGGTCGCGATGCTCTTCGCCGGCCAGGGCAGCCAGCGGCTCGGCATGGGCCGTGAACTCCACGGCAGGTTCCCGGTGTTCGCCGAGGCGCTGGACGGTGTGCTCGCCGGACTCGACCCCTACCTGGAGCGGCCCCTGCGCGAGATCCTGTTCGCCGCCGAGGGCTCGGCCGAGGCCGCGCTCCTGGACGACACCGGCTGGACCCAGCCGGCCCTCTTCGCCGTCGAGGTCGCGCTGTTCCGCCTCGTCGAGTCCTGGGGCGTCCGTCCCGCGCGGTGCAGGCCACCGAGGACGAGGTTCTGCCGCTGTTGACCGACCGGGTGTCGGTGGCGGCGGTCAATGGTCCGTCGGCGGTGGTGATCGCGGGTGACGAGGACGTGGTCCTGGCTGTCGCGGCGCATTTCGCGGCGGAGGGGCGCAAGACCAAGCGGCTGCGGGTGAGCCATGCCTTCCACTCGCCGCGTATGGACGCGATGCTGGACGATTTCGCGACGGTGGCCGGGAGCGTCTCCTATCACCCGCCGCGGATCCCGTTCGTCTCCAACGTCACCGGTGCGCTGGCCACCGATGAGCAGGTGTGCAGCCCGCGGTACTGGGTCGAGCACGTCCGCCACGCCGTCCGCTTCGCCGACGGGGTGCGGACCCTGCGCGCCGCCGGTGCGACGACCTTCCTGGAACTCGGTCCCGACGGGGTGCTGTCGGCCATGGTCCAGGACACCCTGGGCGACGAGGACGACAGCAGGCTCGTGCCGCTGCTGCGCGCGGACCGGGCCGAGGAGACGGCCGTCACCACGGCCCTCGCGCGCCTCCATGTGCACGGCGTCGCCGTGGACTGGCCCGGCTGGTTCGCCGCGCCCGGCGCTCGGCGGGTGGACCTGCCGACCTACGCCTTCCAGCACGAGCTGTACTGGCCGCAGCCGCCGGTGACCACGGCCGACGCGGGCACCGACCCGGCACAGCAGCGGCTGTGGGCCGCGGTGGAGCGCGGCGACGCGGGCGAACTCGCCGCCCTGCTCGGCCTGGAGGAGGCGCAGCACTCCTCCCTGAACTCCCTGCTGCCCGCCCTCACCTCGTGGCGGCAGGGCACCCAGGAGAAGACCCTGCTGGACTCGTGGCGGTACCGGGTCACCTGGACCCGGCTCCGCAAGCCGGCCGCCCCCGCACTCGACGGCGACTGGCTGCTCGTCACCACGGACGCCACCGATGGCGCCCTCGCCGACGAGTTGTCCGCCGCCCTCGGCGACCACGGTGCGCGGGTGCGGCGGCTCGTACTCGACGAGTCGAGCGCCGACCGGACCGGCCTCGCCGCCCGGCTCACCGAGTTCACGGACCTCGCGGGCGTCCTGTCCGCGCTGCCGCTGGACGAGCGGCCCGGCGCGGACCACCCGTCGCTCACCACCGGACTCGCCCTCACCGTCGCCCTCGTCCAGGCCCTCGGGGACACCGGCACCGAGGCCCGGCTGTGGACGGCGACGCGCGGCGCCGTGTCGACCGGCGCGGAAGACCCCGTCACCCGGCCGCTCCAGGCGGCGGCGTGGGGCCTCGGCCGGGTCGCCGCCCTGGAGTACCCCCGGCTCTGGGGCGGTCTGATCGACCTGCCCGAGACCCTGGACGAGAGCGCCGCCCGGCGGCTGGCGGGCGCGCTGAGCGGAGCCGACGGCGAGGACCAGATCGCGGTCCGGGCCACCGGTGTCTCCGCACGCCGCCTCACCCGCCACCCCGTACCGGACCTCCCCGCCGCGGATGAGTTCACCGCCCGGGACACCGTCCTGATCACCGGCGGCACCGGTGCGCTCGGCGCCGAGGTCGCCCGCTGGCTCGCCCGCAGCGGCGCCCGGCATCTCGTCCTCACCAGCCGTCGCGGCCCCGACGCCCCCGGCGCGGACCAACTCCGCGCCGAACTGGTGGAGTTGGGCGCGGGCGTCGATATCGTCGCCTGCGATGTGGCCGACCGTACGGCGCTGGCCGCCGTCCTGGCCGCCGTCCCGGACGAGCTGCCGCTCACCGGCGTCGTGCACGCCGCGGGCGTCGGCCAGGCCGCCCCCCTGGACGAGACCGGTATCGCCGACTTCGCCGGGCTGATGGCGGCGAAGGCCGCGGGCGCGGCCCACCTCGACGCCCTGCTCGGCGACCGCGACCTCGACCTGTTCGTCCTCTTCGGTTCCGTCGCCGGCGTCTGGGGCAGCGGCGGCCAGAGCGCGTACGGCGCGGCCAACGCCTACCTGGACGCCCTCGCCGAGCACCGGCGGGCCCGCGGTCTGACCGCCACCTGTGTGGCCTGGGGCCCCTGGGCCGAGGCCGGGATGGCCCTCGACGACGCGATCTCGCAGAACCTCGCCCGGCAGGGGCTCGGCTTCCTCGCCCCGCGCCCCGCACTGGCCGAACTCCGGCGCGCGATCGTGCAGCGCGAGACGACCGTGACCGTCGCCGACGTCGACTGGGACCGCTACGTCCCCCTCTTCACCGCGATGCGCCGCAGCCCCCTGCTGCTCGGCCTGCCCGAGGTACGCGCCCTCGACCGCGGCACCGCGGACCGGACCGCGGCCGCCTCCGAGTTCGCCGTCCGCGTCCGCGCCGCCGCCGGCGCGGACCAGGAGCGGCTGCTCGCCGAACTCGTCCGCGCCGAGGCAGCGGCGGTCCTCGGACACGCCTCCGCCGACGGCGTACCGGAGCAGCGCGCCTTCCGCGACATCGGCTTCGACTCGCTGACCGCGGTGGAACTGCGCAAGCGGCTCGCCACGGTCACCGGCCTCGCCCTGCCCAGCACCCTCGTCTTCGACCACCCCACCCCGCTCGTCCTGGCCCGGTACCTGCGCGCGGAGATCCTGGGCGCCGCGGTCGAGGTCGCCGGGCCCGTCGCCACCACGGCGGCGGCCGACGACGAACCGATCGCCATCATCGGGATGGGCTGCCGCTTCCCCGGCGGCGCCACCTCGCCCGAACAGTTCTGGGACCTCGTCTCGTCCGGCGTGGACGCCGTCTCGGACTTCCCCGCCGCGCGCGGCTGGGACGCCACCGGCCTCTACGACCCCGACCCCGACCGGGCCGGCGCCACCTACTCCACACAGGGCGGATTCCTGCACGACGCGGGCGAGTTCGACCCCGCCTTCTTCGGCATCTCGCCGCGCGAGGCGCTCACCATGGACCCCCAGCAGCGGCTGCTGCTGGAGACCACCTGGGAGGCCGTCGAACGCGCCGGTATCGACCCCGCCGCGCTCCGTGCCACCCTCACCGGCACCTACATCGGCTCCAGCCACCAGGACTACGGACGCGGCGCCGACGCCAGCTCCGAGGGCCACCTGGTCACCGGCAGCATCCCGAGCGTCCTCTCCGGCCGCCTCGCGTACGTCTTCGGGCTGGAAGGCCCGGCCGTCACCGTCGACACCGCCTGCTCGTCCTCGCTCGTCGCCCTGCACCTGGCCTGCCAGTCGCTGCGCAACGGCGAGACCACGCTCGCCCTCGTCGGCGGCGCCACCGTCATGACCACCCCCGACCCGTTCGTCGCCTTCAGCCGGCAGCGGGCCCTCGCCACCGACGGGCGCTCCAAGGCGTTCGCCGACGCGGCGGACGGGATGACCCTGGCCGAGGGCATCGGCGTCCTCCTCGTCGAGCGGCTCTCCGACGCCCGGCGCAACGGGCACCCGGTGCTCGCCGTGGTCCGCGGCTCCGCCATCAACCAGGACGGCGCCTCCAACGGCCTCACCGCGCCCAACGGCCCCGCCCAGCAGCGCGTCATCCGCCAGGCCCTCGCCAACGCCGGGCTGGCCGCGGCCGAGGTGGACGCGGTGGAGGCGCACGGTACGGGCACCGCCCTGGGCGACCCGATCGAGGCGCAGGCCCTGCTCGCCACCTACGGCAGAGACCGCGATCCGCAGCAGCCGCTGCTGCTCGGCTCCGTGAAGTCCAACATCGGCCACACCCAGTCCGCCGCCGGTGTCGCGAGCATCATCAAGATGGTCATGGCGATGCGGCACGGAGAACTGCCGCAGACCCTGCACAGCGACCACGCGTCGTCCCGGGTGGACTGGGACTCCGGCGCGCTGGAGCTGCTGACCGAGCCGACGCCGTGGCCGGCGAACGGACGGCCGCGGCGCTGCGCGGTGTCCTCCTTCGGCATCAGCGGGACGAACGCCCACGCGGTGCTGGAGGAGGCCCCTGCCGACGAGAGCGCCGTGGTCGCCGATGGTGACGCGCTGCTTCCCGCCGCCGTGCCGTGGGTGGTTTCGGCTCGGGCCGCGGGCGCCGTACGGGAGCAGGCGGCGAGTTTGCTGGCGCGCGTGGACGGCGATGCGGAGCTGCGTCCCGCCGATGTCGCCCACTCGCTGGTGGCCTCGCGGTCGCTTTTCGAGCACCGGGCCGTGGTCGTGGGCACGGACCGCGCCGAACTGCGGGACGGGCTCGCCGCCCTCGCCGCGGGCGAGCCGTCCACCGCCGTGGTCGGCGGCGTCGCCGACATCGCGGGCAAGACGGTGTTCGTCTTCCCCGGGCAGGGGTCGCAGTGGGTGGGCATGGGTGCCCGGCTGCTGGCGGAGTCCCCGGTGTTCGCCGAGCGGATCAGCGCCTGTGAGGAGGCTCTGCGGCCGTTCGTGGACTGGTCGTTGACGGAGGTGTTGGGGGCGGTTGAGGGTGCGCCGTCGTTGGAGCGGGTGGATGTGGTG
>JOEL01000002.1 GCA_000720995.1 Streptomyces celluloflavus | reverse complement strand
CAGCGTCCTCGCTAGTGTCGCCTCCCACACCACCATGTGGCGTCGGAGGACTTTTTCAAAGGAACCTCATCCACCGAAGTGGACGGGGTATCAACATATTTGGCGTTGACTTTTGGCACACTGTTGAGTTCTCAAGGAACGGACGCTTCCTTTGCGCCTGTTTCACCAGGCTCTCCGGGCGCTTCCCTTCGGTGTTTCACACTCTATCAGGCCGTTTCGGGCTTTCGAACCGCTGCTTTTCTGTAGGAATACAGAAGCGCACAATTCGAGAATCTCGATCAAGACTCTGAGGGAGTGCCGCCCACTCTCCTGGTCGCAGTGATTGCGTCCTGGTGTCCGGGGCAGGTGTCAGACAGTACAGCCCTGCTGTGGGCGAGGCAAATCGATTCGGCGGGGTTCTGGATCTCTGACGGGTGTCGCGCATGCGGAACCGTCAGTTCTTATGACTTACGCTTCTGAACGGTGCGCCGTCCAGGACAGGTAGTGACGGCGGCCTGATGAATCTCCACCCCTGGGAGGCTTCCCATGACCACCGTGACGTCCCCGCTTGCAGGACGCGCCATCGGACTCGCGGCTGTGCCCGACCCGGTGTTCTCCGGCGCGATGGTGGGTCCCGGTACCGCCATCGACCCCGTTCGTGAGCCGTCCACGGCCGTCTCGCCCGTGGACGGTGTTGTCGTATCGCTGCACCCGCACGCGTTCGTCGTCGTCGACGGCAGTGGGCACGGCGTGCTCACGCACCTCGGCATCGACACCGTTCAGCTCAACGGCGAGGGCTTCGAGCTGCTCGTCGACAAGGGCGACACCGTGACGCGCGGCCAGGAGATCGTGCGCTGGAACCCGGCCGCGGTCGAGGAGGCCGGCAAGTCGCCGGTGTGCCCGGTCGTCGCGCTCGAGGCGACCGCCGACTCGCTCGGTGAGGTGCGCGAGGACGGCGACCTCAAGGCGGGCGACACGCTCTTCTCCTGGCAGTAGCCGGGCGCCGTCCGTGACGGCAGGTACGACATACACCGCGGCGGCACAGACCGTCGCATCAACCGGAGACGGGTGAAATGGAGACAACGCTGCGAGGCGTCGGGGTGAGCCACGGCGTGGCCATCGGCGAGGTGCGGCACATGGGCACGGCGGTTCTCGAGCCGCCGGCCAAGCAGATTCCGGCGGAGGAGGCGGAGCGCGAACAGGGGCGCGCCCGCCAGGCCGTGGAAGCTGTTGCCGCTGACTTGATCGCGCGGGGGAATCTGGCCGGCGGCGAGGCGCAGGCCGTGCTCGAGGCGCAGGCCATGATGGCCCAGGACCCCGAGCTGATGGCCGATGTCGAGCGACGGATCACCGTCGGCAGCACCGCGGAGCGCGGTGTGTACGACGCGTTCGCCGCGTACCGGGCGCTGCTGGCGGGTGCCGGTGAGTACCTCGCCGGCCGGGTCGCCGACCTCGATGACGTACGGAACCGGATCGTCGCCCGCCTGCTGGGCGTACCGATGCCGGGTGTGCCGGACAGTGACGAGCCGTATGTGCTGATCGCGCGCGATCTGGCGCCGGCGGACACGGCGCTGCTCGACCCGGCGCTGGTGCTCGGCTTCGTGACCGAGGAGGGCGGGCCGACCAGCCACAGCGCGATTCTCGCGCGGGCGCTGGGAGTGCCGGCCGTGGTCGCGATGCCGGGTGCGGGTGAGCTGGCCGAGGGCATCGTGGTCGCCGTGGACGGCAGCACCGGCGAGGTCTTCGTCGAGCCGAGCGCCGACAAGCGTGCCGCGCTGGAGCAGGCCGCGGCGGCGCGGAAGGCGGCGCTCGCCGCGTCGTCCGGGCCGGGTGCCACCTCCGACGGGCACAAGGTGCCGCTGCTGGCGAACGTCGGCGGCCCGGCGGATGTGCCGGCCGCGGTCGAGGCCGGAGCCGAGGGTGTCGGTCTCTTCCGGACCGAGTTCCTCTTCCTGGACGACAGCCACCGGGCGCCGTCCGAGGAGAAGCAGGTCGAGGCGTACCGCAAGGTGCTGGAAGCCTTCCCCGAGGGCCGGGTCGTGGTGCGGGTGCTCGACGCCGGTGCCGACAAGCCTCTCGACTTCCTGACGCCGGGCGACGAGCCGAACCCGGCGCTGGGTGTGCGGGGTCTGCGGTCGCTGCTCGACCACCCCGATGTGCTGCGGACGCAGCTCACCGCGCTGGCCAAGGCCGCCGAGGGGCTGCCCGTCTACCTCGAGGTCATGGCCCCGATGGTGGCGGACCGGATCGACGCCAAGGCGTTCGCGGACGCGTGCCGGGAGGCCGGGCTCCAGGCGAAGTTCGGCGCGATGGTGGAGATTCCCTCTGCCGCGCTCCGGGCGCGTTCGATCTTGCAGGAGGTGGAGTTCCTGTCGCTGGGCACCAACGACCTGGCGCAGTACACCTTCGCGGCGGACCGCCAGGTGGGTGCCGTGTCGCGGCTGCAGGACCCGTGGCAGCCGGCGCTGCTCGATCTCGTGGCGGCTTCGGCCGAGGCCGCGAAGGCCGAGGGCAAGAGCTGTGGTGTCTGTGGTGAGGCGGCCGCCGATCCGCTGCTGGCCTGTGTGCTGACCGGTCTGGGCGTCACCAGCCTCTCCATGGGTGCGGCGTCGATTCCGTATGTGCGGGCTTCGCTGGCCAAGCACACGCTCGCGCAGTGCGAGCGCGCCGCGGCCGCGGCGCGTGCGGCGGACACCGCCCAGGAGGCGCGGGTCGCCGCGCAGGCGGTGCTCTCCGGGGAGTGATCCCGGCGGCGCGCCGCGTCGCAGGAGTGTCGATGGCCGTCCCGCCCTTGTGGCGGGGCGGCCATCTGCCGTATGAGGCCGGGCGGGGCGGCCGTCAGCGGTGCCGGTGGTCGTCCGGCGGGGGTGTGAGGGTCAGGCCGGGGGCGTGGTCGACGCCGGGCTCGGGCGGGACGGGATCGCCGGTGCCGGGGTCGGTGCAGTAGGCCGTGAAGACCTCGGCCGCGGTGAGGGCGCGGAGCCAGGAGTCGCGCAGGGACCAGCCGCGGACGGTGTCCCGGGCACCGCTGGTGCCGCTGCCGGTGTCGGTATCGGCGCTTGTACTGGTGCTGGTGCGGGAGACGATGCCGCCGGGTGTGCGCAGGGCGATGCCGGTGGCCAGGACCGTGCAGAAGACCAGGGATTCGGATTCGGAGAGCCGGCGGCGGCCGCCCTCGGCCGTCGTGTGCAGGACCGCCAGGAGGGACCGCTCCCCCGCCGGGACGCTGCACACCAGGTGGTGGGTACCGTCGCCGAGGGCTTCGAGGAGTTGGCGGAGGGCCTGGGTGGCGCGGGTGAAGGCGGTGTGTGCGAGGTCCGCGCCGCACTCCTCGCAGTGGCCGGCGCGGGAGAGCAGGGTGTTGGCGTGCTCCCAGGTCGCCCGGTGGTCGGCCGCTTCGACGAGCGGGGGCAGGAGCTCGGTGAGCGGTTCGCCGCCGTAGGGCAGTGTGGCTCCGGCGCAGGCGGTCTCGGTGGTGTAGCGGGTGCGGCTCTCGGGGCGGTCGGGGTCGAGGGCGAGGTCCGCGCAGTATTCCTCGTAGGCGGCCGGGTCGAAGAGGGTGAGGGTGGTGGGGACGCCCTGGGCGGCGAGGGTGCGCAGCAGGGTCTCCAACTGCCGGAGGTAGCCGCCGTAGTCGTCGAACGGGAAGGTGCGGTAACGGCGCATGGCCGCGAAGTCCTGCTCGTCCGCCAGGACGGCGGCGGTGCTGGGGACTTCGCGGCGCAGTGCGCGGCGGCCGCCGGCCGGTTCGGTGTGCCGGGATGTGGTGGTCATGACTCCCCCTCGGTGAGATGCGCTGCTCGCCCATCGCTTGTCACCGAGAGTAATCGGGGGGTCGGACAATGGCGGTCCGGCGTTACTGTGCGCGGTCGTTGGCGATGCGCTCGTAGAAGCGGAGCAGTTCGAGGTCGTCGACCGAGCCGGGGTTGACGGCCTTGTCGAGGGGGGTGCCCTGGAGGAGGCGTTTGACCGGGACCTCGATGCGCTTGCCGGTGAGGGTGTGCGGTACGCCGGGGGCCTCGATGATGTCGTCGGGGACGTGTCGCGGGGAGAGTTCGGTGCGGATGGTCTGCTTGATGCGGTTGCGCAGGTCGTCGTCCAGGGTGGCGCCGGGGGCGAGGTGGACGAAGAGGGGCATCCAGTAGCCGCCGTCGGGGAGTTCGAGGCCGATGACGAGGGATTCGCGGATCTCGGGGAGCCGTTCGACGGCTTCGTAGATGTCGGCGGAGCCCATCCGCACGCCCTGGCGGTTGAGGGTGGAGTCGGAGCGGCCGTGGATGACGACGCTGCCCCGCGAGGTGAGGGTGATCCAGTCGCCGTGCCGCCAGACTCCGGGGTACATGTCGAAGTAGCTGTCGTGGTAGCGGCTGCCGTCCGGGTCGTTCCAGAAGCGCAGCGGCATGGAGGGCAGCGGGCTGGTGACGACGAGCTCGCCGACCTCGTCGATGACGGGCTCGCCGTGCGCGTCCCAGGCGTGCAGGTCGGTGCCGAGACAGGGGGCCTGGAGTTCGCCGATGTGCACGGGGAGGGTGGGGACGGCCCCGGCGAAGCAGCTGCAGACGTCGGTGCCGCCGCTGACGGAGGCGGTCCACAGATCGGCGCCGCTCTCCGCGAAGGAGTCGTGCAGCCAGCGGAAGCCGTCGGGCGGGAGCGGCGAGCCGGTGGTGGCGACGCAGGTGACGGCCGAGAGGTCGAAGTCGCGGGCGGGGTGGATGTCCGCCTTGCGGCAGGCCATGACGTACGCGGCGGAGGTGCCGAAGACGGTGGCCCCGGTCCGTGCGGCGACCTGCCACTGAGCGGAGATGTCCGGGTGGCCGGGGCTGCCGTCGTAGAGCACGAGGGTGGTGCCCACCAGTAGGCCGCCGACGAGGAAGTTCCACATCATCCAGCCGGTGGAGGTGTACCAGAAGAAGCGGTCGTCGGGGCCGAGGTCGCAGTGCAGGCCGGTCTGCTTGAGGTGTTCGAGCAGGATGCCGCCCTGGGACTGGACGATGGCCTTGGGCAGGCCGGTGGTCCCGGAGGAGTACAGGACCCAGAGCGGGTGATCGAACGGGACCTGCTCGAAGACCGGTTCGGTGTCGTCCGAGGTCAGTTCCGACCAGGTGTGGGCGCCTTCGGGGGCGGGTGTGCCGAGCAGCGGGATGTGGACCACGGCGCGGAGGGTGGGAAGTTCGGCGCGGAGCTCGGCGACGGTCGCGCGCCGGTCGTGTTCCTTGCCGCCGTAGCGGTAGCCGTCGACGGTGAACAGGATGACCGGTTCGACCTGCTGGAAGCGGTCCAGGACGCTGCGGGCGCCGAAGTCCGGGGCGCAGGAGGTCCAGACGGCGCCGACCGCGGCGGTGGCCAGGAGGGCGACGACGGCTTGCGGGATGTTGGGGACGTAGCCGCTGACGCGGTCGCCGGGGCGGACGCCGAGCCGGCGCAGCGCGGCGGCCAGCGAGCCGACCTGGGCGCGGAGTTCCGACCAGGCCACCGGGGTGGGCTCGTGGGTCTCGTCGACGTACAGCAGCGCCGGGGTGCCGGCGCGGGCCGGGTCCTGGGCGTGGCGCAGCGCGTGCTCGGCGTAGTTGAGGGTGGCACCGGGGAACCAGCGGGCGCCGGGCATCGTCCGGTCGGCGAGGACGGTCTCGTACGGGGTGGTGAACCGGACGTCGAACCATTCGGCGATGGCCTGCCAGAACCGGTCGAGGTCGTCGACGGACCAGCGGTGCAGGGCGGCGTAGCTCGCGGCCGGGTCGCCCGGGGTGGGGGCGGGTGCGCCGTGGTGCTCGGCGGCCCAGGCGTGGAAGCGGGTGACCTGTGCGCCGGCGATGCGGTCCTGGCCGGGCTGCCAGAGGGGTTCCGGCTGCGGTGCGGACTGCGGTGCGGTGGTCATGATGCGGCTCCTGGGCGATACGCGTGGTGTGCGTCGGTCGCGCGTGGCGGTGGGTGTCCCCCTCCGGTGCGGTGGGGTGTGCGCGTGACACGGCTTGCCTGGACGATGCCATGTGATCGACTCGTGCACCAGAGCGGACCCCCCACATTCGGGGGGTACCCGGTGTGGGGCGGCCACGGCATGCGGGCCCCGGGGCTGTCTCCCGGCCGGTTCCGGCCACCGGGGGGCGGGCCGATTACCGGGAGGTGGCCGACATGATCTCTCACAGGTGAACGGGAGTTGAACGGTACCGGCCCGCAGTTCCGTCAATGGCAGGCTGACCGGCATGGACAGGCGTGATCTCGGGCGTGCTCTGGTGCGGTCGGTACGGATGGTCAGGGCGATCGGGCCGGCACAGGGGCTGCGCTCCGTGCGCACGGCATGGCGACGGCGGCGTGCGGACGCGCTGGCGTTGCCGCGGCGGGGTGCGGAGCGGGCGCGGGTGCCCGGGGCCGCGCGGGGCGCGGAGCCGCAGCCGGGTGGCGGGGTGATCCATTTCGCCCGGTCGTCGCTGCGGGTGCGGGTGGCGGCGGGCGGCGCGGTGTTCTGCGGCTGGGACGGCGCCGCGCCGGAACCCTCGTACGCACTGGCCGGGGCGTGTCCCGAGGTGGACGCACGGGCCGTGCTCGAACCGGATACGGAGGGCGGCTGGCGGGTGGTCTCCGAGCGGCTGCTGGTGGTGGTGTCCCGTTACGGCGCGGTCGAGGTGCGGACACCGGGCGGGGCGGTGCTCCGTCGCGAGCTGCCGCCGCGCTGGTGGGACCGTACGGACGGCGCGGACGGCGGGACGGACGGGAAGAAGGGCGGGAAGAGGGGCGGAAGGGGCGGGAAGGGCGGGAGGGGCCGTGGGGACGGCGCGGCAGGCGGTGGGGAGGCGGGCGCCGGGGCGCCGCCGGCCCGGGAGTCCGAGCGCTCCCGGGGCCCGGAGGGGCTTGAGCGGTCGGAGGGGTCGGAGCGGTCCGAGGCATCGGAGGGGCCCGAGCGCTCGGAAGGGTCAGAGCGCCCCGAGGCGTCGGAAGGGCCCGAGCACTCGGAAGGGTTCATCGGGTCGCGGTGGGTGCAGCGGTCGGAAGTGGCGGCCGATGCGCGGTTCTTCGGGCTGGGGGGCCGGGCGCACGGACCGCGGCTGCGCGACGGGGTGTACCGGCTGTGGAACACCGATCCCGGCGGCGCGTTCGGGCCGGGTGACGATCCGCTGTCGCTGACGATGCCGGTGCAGCTGGTGGTGGCGGACGCCGGGACGCATCTGGTCTTCCACGACAACTCCTGGGACGGGCGGGTGACGCTGCGCGAGGGCGAGGAGGGCGCGGGCTCCGGGCACGACCGGCCCGGCACCTGCGAGGTGCGGATGGACGGCGGGCCGCTGCGCTACTGGGTGCTGGCCGGCACCCCGGCCCGGGTGCTGCTCGGCTGGACGGCGCTGACCGGTGCCCCCGCGCTGCCGCCCCGTTGGGCGCTGGGCCATCAGCACGCCCGTTGGGGGTTCGGCGGGGCGACGGAGGTGCGTCGGGTGGTCGCGGGCTATCGGGAGCGCGGGCTGCCGCTGGCCGCCGTCCATCTGGACATCGACCACTACGACGGGCACCGGGTCTTCACCGTCGACCGGGAGCGCTATCCGGATCTGCCGGGTCTGGCCCGGGAGCTGCGGGCGGACGGGGTGCGGCTGGTGTCGATCGTCGATCCGGCGGTGAAGGCGGAGCCGGGCGGGGCGGTGTACGACAGCGGGGCCGCGGCCGGTGCGTTCGTCCGGGACGCGCGCGGGCGGGAGGTGCGCGGTGTGGTGTGGCCGGGCGAGACGGTGTACCCGGACTTCACCGACGCGCGGGTGCGCAAGTGGTGGGGCGCGCTGTACGCGGAGCGGCTGGCGCAGGGGTTCGCGGGGGTCTGGCACGACATGAACGAGCCGGTCTCGTTCGCGGTGTTCGGTGAGCCGACGCTGCCGCGTTCGGCGCGGCACGCGCTGGAGGGCCGGGGCGGCGACCACCGGGAGGCGCACAACGTCTACGCGCTGGCGATGGCGCGGGCCGGGTACGAGGCGCTGTGCGAACTGCGGCCGGACGAGCGGCCGTTCCTGTTCTCCCGGTCGGGGTGGGCGGGTTTGCAGCGGTACGGGGGCAGTTGGTCGGGCGATGTGGCGACGGGCTGGCCGGGGCTGCGGGCGTCGCTCTCGCTGGTGCTGGGGCTCGGGCTGTGCGGGGTGCCGTACAGCGGTCCGGATATCGGGGGGTTCTCCGGGGTGCCGTCGCCGGAGCTCTATCTGCGGTGGTTCCAACTCGGCGCGTATCTCCCGCTGTTCCGCACCCATTCGGCGATCCGGGCGGGGCGGCGGGAACCGTGGGAGTACGGGCCGCAGGTGCTGGAGCACGCGCGGGCGGCGCTGCGGGAGCGGGTGCGGCTGCTGCCGTACTTCAACACGCTGGGGCAGTTGGCGCGGCTGACCGGTGCGCCGTACGTCCGCCCTCTGTGGTGGAACGCGCCGCGGGACCGGGCGCTGCGGGACTGCGAGGACGCGTTCCTGCTGGGGGACGCGCTGCTCGTGGCGCCGGTACTGGAGCCGGGCGCGACCCGGCGGGCGGTGCGGCTGCCGCGCGGGCGGTGGTACGACACGGCGACCGGGCAGGCGTACGAGGGGCCCGGCCAGGTATGGGTGGCGGCGCCGTTGTCGCGGATTCCGGTGCTGGCACGGGCGGGCGCGGTGCTGCCGGTGGCGGGCGCGGACGGTACGACGGAGCTGGAGGTGTGGGCGCCGGCGGCCGGGCACCGGGGCGGCGGTCCGGTGGTGCCGGACGCCGGGGACGGCTGGCGGCGGCCGAACGTCGAGCGTTTCACCTCGCGGCTGGAGGGCGGGCGGGTGGTCGTGGAGCGGCACGGCGGCAACGCCGTGGGGTACCGGGTACGGGTGCGTGGAGCGGATACCGGGCCGGACAAGGGGACCGGGACGGATCCCGGAGCGGGGTCGGACGGGGGAACCGGGTCGGATTCGGGGACCGGGACGGATACGGGCGGGTCCGCGGCGGGCGGGGGCCGGTAGTGGGCGGCTGCCGCGCGGGCGGGCGGTTCCCGTAGAGGTGCATCGCGGCGGCGAGCCGTTCCCGTCGGGGGACTTCGCATCGCACATCGCCTCGTACATCGCGGCGCACGCCACGGTGCGCCGCCCGGCTTCCCGTCACGGTGCGCCGCGCGGCCTCCCGTCGCGGCGCACCGCGTGGCCTCCGCCCGTCGGGTGTCCCCGCTCCCGGCACGGCCCGCGTCCCGGAGGGTTCCCCTCCATGGGCCGTGGCTGGTAAACGGGGGCCATGCCGAGACTTACCGCCGCGCTGCGCGGCCTCGCCGTTGCCGCCGCCGCCCTGCTGACCGTCACCCTGCTGCCGTCGAGTGCGGTGGCGGGCGTCCCCGCCGCCCGGCCCGCCCCGCCCCCGGCCGCGGAGCCCAAGGCGCCCGCGGAGTTCGTCGCGCTGCGCGCGGTGGATCCCACGATCATTCAGGAGATGCGCTACTTCACCCCGCATGACTTCATGGGCGTACCGGTGACCGGCTATCGGGCGCCGGTGTGCCTCGTCACCCGGGACACGGCACGGGCGCTGCACCGGGCGCAGCTGTCGTTCCTGCGCCGCGGCTACTCCCTCAAGGTCTACGACTGCTACCGCCCGCAGCGCGCCGTGAACCACTTCATCCGGTGGGCCGAGGATCCGGGCGACCAGCGGATGAAGGACGAGTTCTATCCGCGGGTCGAGAAGTCGGCGCTCTTCCGGGACGGCTATATCGCCGAGAAGTCGGGGCACAGCAGGGGCAGCACCCTCGATCTGACGCTGGTACGGCTGCCGGCGCTGCCGACCAGGCCGTACCACCCCGGGGAGCCGCTGTCGTCCTGCTACGGCCCGAAGGCGGCCCGCTTCCCGGACAACTCGCTCGACATGGGCACCGGCTTCGACTGCATGGATCCCCTGGCGCACACCCTCGATCCGCGGATCACGGGCACCCAGCGGGCGAACCGGCTGCTGCTCAAGCAAGGTCTGGAGCAGGCCGGGTTCGTCAATTACGCCTACGAGTGGTGGCACTACACCCTCGCGGCGGAGACCTTTCCGGACACCTACTTCGACTTCCCGGTGTCCCTGCGCTCACTCGTCCGGCACTGACGTCGACCGGCCGCCGCGGGCGGGGCGCGCCCGCGGTCCGGGGCACGGAATCACCCCCGTCGATCCCGTGCCCCGGACCCTGCTGTGAGGGACGCGGTCGGGTCGCGTCCGGTTCGTTGAAAACACGAGAAATACCGAGGAGTAGCGGAACGGAGGTCCGGCCCCGTTCCCCTTGGTCCGGGCCATGGCCACATGCGCCCCGGCCACCCCGGATGGCCGGTTCGCGCCCCGTCCCCGGGGCCGCACGGGACCACCGTGACACCGGATGCTGACAGCCTCCACGGGCCCGGCTACCGTGCGGGCATGACCGACCGAGAGAGCAACCAGGAGCGCGAGGGAGAGGCCGGGCGTGCGGGCGGCCGGCGGTTCGGCTCGTACGAGGAGTTCTGGCCCTACTACGTCGCGATGCACTCCAAGGCGGCCACCCGCTGGGTGCATCTGACGGGCACGCTGACCGGGCTGGCGGTGTCCGCGTACGGGGCGCTGCGCGGGCGGCCGAAACTGCTGCTCGCCCTGCCGCTGATCGGCTACGGCACGGCCTGGCCGGCGCACTTCCTCATCGAGCGCAACAACCCCGCGACGTTCGGACACCCCGCGTGGTCGCTGCGCGGGGATGCGCAGATGATTCGCATGATGCTCAAGGGGCGGGACGCGGAGCTGGCCGAGATCGCCGCGAAGTGGCTCGCGGAGCACGGGAGTTAGCGAGGTCCGGCCGACGGAGGGGTAACGGCGGCCGACGGATCCGCGGCCGGGAGGGGACGGCGGCGCTCCCCCCCACTCCTCCCCCGCGGCCACCGCTCGGGAGCCGACGGGGTTCCGCGCCGAGCCGGCGGAGCTCCGTGCCGAGCCGACGGGGTTCCGCGCCGAGCGGGCGCGTGGCACACTCCTGACGTTCCGTCAGTTCTACGATTCCGGCGATTCGGTGAGCTGCGTGCGCCGTGTGAGTGCGTTCCACCGGTCCGTCGGTCGCGTTGCCGGGAGGCGTTGTGCCGCGTACGCGTAAACCCGTGGTGCCGGGTTGGTTCGATCAGGACGCCGCGGATTTCCGGCTGCTGGGGACCCGGTGCCGGGCCTGCGGCTCGGTGTTCTTCCCGCGGGAGGACTCCTTCTGCCGCAACCCCGGCTGCGCGGGCGACGAGCTGGACGAGGTGCCGCTGTCCCGGCGCGGCACGGTCTGGTCCTACACCGACGGGCGCTACCGCCCACCCGCCCCCTACGTCTCCGACCCCGACGCCCCATGGCAGCCGTACACCCTGGTCGCCGTGGAGCTGGCGGCGGAGCGGATGGTGGTCCTCGGGCAGGCCGCGCCCGGTGTCACCGTCGACGGCCTGACCGTCGGCGCGGAGGTGGAGCTGGTGCCGGGGGTGCTTCACGAGGACGCCGAGCACATCTGGACGACCTGGTACTGGCAGCCGGTCGCCACGGCCGCACCGGAGGCGTCATGACGGGCGAGGTGGCGGTGCTCGGTGCCGGGATGCACCCCTGGGGCAAGTGGGGGCGCGGCTTCGTCGAGTACGGCACCCGGGCGGCGCGGGACGCCCTCGCGGACGCCGGACTCGACTGGCGCGCCGTACAGAGCGTGGTCGGGGCGGACACCGTGCGCGGCGGCTACCCCGGCTATGTCGCGGGCGCCGCCTTCGCGAAGGCGCTGGGCTGGCAGGGCGCCCGGGTGACCAGTGTCTACGCGGCCTGTGCCTCCGGCGCGCAGGCGATCGGCACGGCGCGGGCGCAGATCCTGGCGGGCCTGGCGGAGGTGGCGCTGGTGGTGGGTGCCGACGCCGCGCCGAAGGGTTTCTTCGCCCCGGCGGGCGGCGACCGCCCCGACGACCCGGACTGGCTGCGCTTCCGGGTGCTGGGGGCCACCAACCCGGCGTACTTCGGGCTGTACGCGCGCCGCAGGATGGCGCTGTACGGCGACACCGTCGAGGACTTCGCGCAGGTGAAGGTGAAGAACTCGGCGGCGGGCGCGGTCAATCCGTACGCCCGTTACCGCAAGCGGGTCACGGCCCGGGAGGTCGCCGCGTCGGCGGTGGTCGCCGATCCGCTGCGGCTGCTGGACATCTGCGCCACCTCCGACGGCGCCGCGGCGCTCGTGCTGAGCAGTATGGACTTCGCCCGCCGGCACGGCGCCGCGGACCCGGTCCGGATCCGCGCGGTCGCCACGGCCACCCCGCACTATCCCCGGACCGTGCTCGACCTGCCCGATATCGCCACCGACTCGGCGGCGGCCGTGCCGGAGCCGGCGACCGCCTTCCGCGCCTCGATCGCCCGCGGCGCCTACGAGGAGGCGGGCATCGGCCCCGAGGACCTCTCGCTCGCCGAGGTCTACGACCTGTCCACCGCCCTGGAGCTGGAGTGGTACGAGGACCTGGGGCTGTGCGCCGCGGGTGAGGGGGCGCGGTTGCTGCGGGAGGGGACGACGGCGCTCGGCGGGCGGCTGCCGGTGAACACCAGCGGCGGGCTGGCCTCCTTCGGGGAGGCGGTGCCGGCCCAGGCCATCGCGCAGGTCTGCGAGCTGACCTGGCAGCTGCGGGGGCAGGCGGGCGCGCGTCAGGTGCCGGGCGCGCGGGTCGGGGTGACGGCCAACCAGGGGCTGTTCGGGCACGGGTCCGCGGTGGTCGCCGTCCGGTGAGACCGGGGACGCGCCGGGCGTGCGGCCCGCACCCCTGACGGTGCGGGGTGCGGGCCGTACCTCCGCGCCCCGTCAGGGAAGCGCGGGCTCGCGCCGCCGGGCGCCGAGGCGCATCGCGTGCTGGACGACGGCGATCAGCACGTCCCGGGCGGAGTCCTTGTGCCGTGCGTCGCACAGCATCACCGGTACCTCCGGGTCGAGGTCCAGGGCGTCCTGGACGGTCTCCACGGCGTAGCGGTCGGCGCCGTCGAAGCAGTTGACGGCGACGGTGAAGGGCAGGCCGCGGCGCTCGAAGTAGTCGATGGCGGCGAAGCTGTCCGCCAGCCGCCGGGTGTCGGCGAGCACCACGGCGCCCAGCGCGCCAAGCGCCAGCTCGTCCCAGAGGAACCAGAAGCGTTCCTGACCGGGGGTGCCGAACAGGTAGAGCGTCAGCCGCTCGCTGAGGGTGATCCGGCCGAAGTCCATCGCGACGGTGGTGGTGGACTTGCCGGTCACCCCGTCGAGGTCGTCGACCGGCCGGCCGGCTTCGGTCAGCCGCTCCTCGGTGCGCAGCGGTTTGATCTCGCTGACCGCGCCCACCAGGGTGGTCTTACCGACGCCGAACCCGCCCGCGACCAGGATCTTGAGCGTCATCGGGTCCGCGGTGGCGGGCCGGCTGCGGCGTTCCGAACGCCCGAAGGCCATGGGAATCGTCTCCAGGATTGCCGGGTACAGAGGGTGAACTCGCGCAGGGTCCCCGGGGGACGGCGAGCGTCCGGCGTCAGCGGCCGGAAGGGAACGGTACAACGTGCCCGCCGGTGAGCCCACTCGAGACGGGCCATGGCCGGGAACGGTGCCCGCGGAGTCCCGTAATTTCCCCAAATGGTCTGCGGGAAGGGCTGGTTGGCGGGCACCGCTCAGCGTGGGGTGAGCGCAGTGGGCCGGTCCAGCAGCCCCAGGAGGCCGACGAAGCCGGCTTCCACGAACGCGCAGATCTCCTCCCGCGCGTCCGCGTCCGCCGGGCGACCGCCTCTTCGGCGAACGCCATCCAGGCGCCCGAGGCCAGCTCCAGCCGGGGGACGTCCGGCAGGCCCAGCCGCCGCCGTCCCTCGCACACCCGCCCGGCGAGCGTCCGGCGGGTCTCGCCGACGATGTCGGCCACCACCGGATGGCTGCCCGCCGCGCCCCGGACCAGCGCGCGGTACGCCTGCCGGTGCTCCAGGACGTAGCCGACGAAGCCCGCGATGAAGGAGCGCAGCCATTCGACGGGGCCGAGCGAGGCGTCCGGTTCGGTGGCGGCCGTCAGGCGGTCGCACTCCGCGCGGACCACGGCGCGGTAGAAGTCGTGTTTGGAGTCGAAGTAGTGGAAGAGCAGTCCGCGCGAGATACCGGCCCGCCGGGCGACCTCGTCGGTGGAGAGCGCGTCCAGGGAACGGCCGGCGAGCATCTCCCGGCCGATCTCGACCAGCTGTTCCCGGCGCTGGTCGGGGGTGAGACGGGTGGCGCGCTTGCCGGACATGTCCGCAGTGTACGGCGGCGCGGGCCGGGCCGGACGGGGATCGTCCCCTCCCGCGACCGCGGTCAGGTGTACCGGCCGAGGTGGTGCAGGATCCGGGGTACGAGCGCGTCGGGGACCTCTTCGGGCAGCCAGTGGCTCGCCCCCGCCAGCGCCTCGAAGCGGTACGGGCCGTCGACCCACTCCCCCGTCGATTCGGCCGCGACACGTCCCAGGGCGACGTCCTCGCTGCCCCACAGGAACAGGGTGGGGACGGCGATCCGGCCCGCGGGGACCGAGACGGCCTCGCGGGGCGCCCGGTACCAGTTCAGGGTGGCGGTCAGCGCGCCCGGCTCGGTGAGCCTGCGGACGTTGGCCGCCACCAGCTCCTCGGCGACCCTGCCGCCGTACGCGGCGCGCAGCCGGGCCGCGCCGTCGGCCAGCAGGGCGCGCTCGGCGGCGCCGTCCGCCTGGCGGAAGAAGCGCACATAGTCCAGCCGGTGGTGCTGGTCCGGGTCCTGGGCCGCCGCGCGGCTGAGGGCCTCGGGGTGCGGGGTGGCCAGTACGGTCAGCGACCTCAGCCGCTCGGGGTGGGCGGCGGCCAGCGCCCAGGCGACCATGCCGCCCCAGTCGTGGGCGACGAGGTGGAACCGGCCGGCGCCCTGGGAAGCGGCGAACGCGAGGGCGTCGGCGACGAGTTCGGGCACGGCGTAGTCGGCGGTCCGCGGCGGGCGGGCCCGCGGGGAGTAGCCGCGCTGGTCGACCGCGACGGCGCGGTAGCCGGCCGCGCCCAGAGCGGTGAGCACGGCGCTCCAGGAGTCGGCGAACTCGGGCCAGCCGTGCAGCAGCAGGACGAACTCGCCGTCGGCGGGCCCGGCCGCCAGGGCGTCGTAGGTGTACGGGCCGGCCTCGATCGTCAGCTGCTCGAAGGGGGCCGGGGTGGTGTCCGGGGACATGGCGGTGCTCTCTTCTCTTCGGCCGCCGCGCGGCGCGAACCGTACGGACGGACCGTCGGATGGGCGTCGGTGCGCGAGCACCGTGTCACAGCGCGCGCAGACCGTCGATCACCTCGCGCAGGATCTGCTCGTCCGGCAGCTCGGCCGGCGGTACGGGGCGGCTGACGTGCACCAGTCCCGCGTCCAGGAGATCGCCGATGAGCACCCGTACGACGCCGACCGGCAGATCGAGGCCGGCCGCCAGCTCGGCGACCGACAGCGGTGTCCGGCGGCAGCGCCCGACGATGTCCACATGCTCGGGCGAGAGCGTCTGGTCGGCGACCGTCTCGTCCGCGCGGGTCTCCGCGATCACCAGCGCGATGAGGTCCAGGCGTCCTTCCGCGGCCGTGCGGGTGCGCCCGCGGGTCATGGCGTACGGGCGGACGACCGGGCCCGCGTCGTCGTCGAACCAGCGGGCCGCCGCACGGTCCGGACCGGCCCGCCCGGCCCGCCCCTCCTGGTCCCTCATGGCGTCACCGTCGGCGCCCTCAGGTGGTCAGCCCGGACCGGGGCGCGGTGACCAGGTGTGCGCCGACGCGTTTGACGAGCAGGGTCATCTCGTAGGCGATCAGCCCGACATCGGAGTCGGCGTCGGCGAGGACGGCCAGACAGCTGCCGTCGCCGGCCGCGCTGACGAACAGGAACGCGTCGTCCAGTTCGACCAGGGTCTGCCGGACCCGGCCCGCGTCGAAGTGCCGGCCGACGCCCTTGGCCAGACTGTGGAAGCCGGAGGCCACCGCTGCCAGATGCTCACCGTCCTCGCGGGTCAGGTCCTTGGATGCGCCGGTGGCCAGCCCGTCGCTGGACAGGACGAGTGCCTTGCGGATGCTGCCGACCCGCTCGACCAGTTCGTCGAGGAGCCAGTTGAGCTCGCCCGTTCCCTGCGACGCGTCCGGTGCGGTGGAAGCTGCTGCCTTCGGTGCGGTCATGGACCGTCTCCTCCCGATGTCGTTCCTGGTGCGGTGGTGCCCCCGTCGCCGCGGCGCGCGGCTGCGTCGCGGGTGGTGTCCGTGCGGTGGGCGGCGGTCTCCGCGGGGCCGCCGTCCGGTGCGGTGCCGGCTCCCCCGCCGTCCGGGGCCTCGCCGTTGTCGCGGCGGCCGCGCTGCCAGCCGCGCTGGAGCGCGGCCATCCGGGCGCGGACGGCGTCCGCGTCGCGGTCGTCGTCGTCCGCCGCCTGCTGCCGGACCGGGTCGGTCTTGAGCTGCGGTGCAAGGCTGGCCTGCCGGACCCGGCGGGGCAGTCCGCCGGAGGCCGGGGGCGGTGGTGTGACGGGTACGCCGTCCACCGGCTCAGATGTGCCGTCGCCGGAGGGCCGCGCTCCGTGCCCGGTGTGCCGTCCGACGCGGTCCGGGCCGGGGCGCTCGGCGGGTGGTTCGCCACCGTCGTCGCGGGCGTCGAGAGGTCTGCCGTGGTCGGCGACCAGGACCGGCGGGCGCCGGCGGCGCGGCAGCGGCGCGGGGCCGCCGCCCGGCGCCTGGTCCCGGCTCTGCCGGTGCTGTTCGGCGGCCGGGGGCGGGGCGGTGCCCGCGGGGGCGGCGGGTGAGGGCGTGGGGCCGGTCGGCGCGGCGGCCGGGCCCCGGCGGCCGCGGCCCCGGGCGTGGTTCCGGCCGCGGGGGCGGCCGGCCGCGTCGGCGCGGGGCGCCTCCCGTCCGGCCGGTTCGTCGAGCGCGGCCAGGGTGCGGCCCGCGCGCTCCGCCAGCGGGACCGGTATCTGCGCGAGGACGGCCAGCCGGTCCACGGCCTCCTCCGGTGCGCCGTTCGCCGCGCCGTCCAGGGCCGCCGCGCCGGTGTCGTCGCGGCCGTCCTCGGCGGTCTCGGTCAGGATGGTGCCGGGGATGAGGACCACGGCGGTGGTGCCGCCGTACGGCGAGGGCTGGAGCGAGACCCGTACGCCCTGCCGCCGGGCGAGCCGGCTGACCACGAACAGGCCGAGCCGGTCGGTGTCGGACAGCTCGAACTCCGGGGTCTCGGCGAGCCGGAGGTTGGCGTCCAGCAGCAGGTCGGGGGCCATTCCCAGACCGCGGTCGTGGATCTCCAGGGTGAAGCCGTTGGGGACCCGCTCACCGCGTACCTGGACGGCGGTGTGCGGCGGTGAGAAGACGGTGGCGTTCTCCACGAGTTCGGCGATCAGATGGGTGAGGTCCGAGACGGCGGGCCCGTCCACCGCGAGCCGCGGCAGCCGGCGCACCTCGATGCGCGCGTAGTCCTCCACCTCGGCGACGGCGGCCCGTACCACGTCCATCAGCTGGACGGGTTTGCGCCACTGCCGGGAGGGGGCCGCGCCGGAGAGGATGACCAGGCCCTCCGCGTGCCGGCGCATCCGGGTGGTCAGGTGGTCGAGGCGGAAGAGGTCGGCGAGTTCGTCGGTGTTCTCGGTGCGCCGCTCCATGGCGTCCAGGAGGGTCAGCTGACGGTGCAGCAGGACCTGGCTGCGGCGGGCGAGGTTGACGAACACCTCGGAGACGCCGCGGCGCATGTCCGCCTGTTTGACGGCCGCCTCGACGGCGGCCCGCTGGAGGGTGTTGAGCGCCTGGCCGACCTGGCCCGTCTCGTCGTGGCCGAAGTCCAGCCGGGGCGCCTCGGCCGCCACGTCGACCCGCTCGCCGGCCGCCAGCCGGCGCATGACGCTGGGCAGCCGGACGCCGGAGACCTCGTGCGCGTCCTTGCGCAGCCGGGTCAGGTCCTTGACGTGCCGGCGGCCGATGCGCAGGGAGACGATGACGGACACCAGCAGGGCGACGAAACCGAGGACACCGGCGATACCGGCCTTGATCACGACGGCCCGCGCGACCGGTGCGACGCGCTCCTGGTAGCGGTCGCCGGCGTCCTTGCCCAGCTGCTGGAGGTCGCCGAGCACCGTGTCCGCGGTGGATTGCCAGCGTTCGGTGTTGACGGCGTGCGGTGCGTCCCGCGCACCGGCGGCGATCACGGCGTCCTCGAAGGAGGTCAGCGCGCGGGCCGTGGCGGTACGCCAGTAGTCGTCGTAGGCGGTGCGCTCCGCGGCGGGCAGGGCCGCCAGACCGGTGGCGTACAGGACACGGCGTTCGGCGATCCGCTCGGTGAACGCCCGCAGATCGCGGGTGCTCATGCTGCCGGAGGTCAGGACCGCGGACAGCAGGGCGTCCTCGCGGGCGAACGCCTCGCGGGCGCGGGTGAGGGTGACCAGCGCGCGGCCCTCTTTGTCCATCTCCACGTCCGCCAGGGCGTGGAGGGCGGCGAGGAAGTCGTAGTGCGGGTCGACCAGGCTGTCGTACGCCTCCATGGCCTCCTCGCGGGTGAGGGTGTTGCCCTCGACCTCGGTGCGCAGGGCGGGCAGGCCGTCCAGTCCCTTGATGACGTCGCGCATCCGGGCGCCCGCGCCGGCGGTGAGGTCCTCGCGTACGCCGGGGTTCCGGGCGTTGGCGCGCAGCCGGGCGGCGGCCTCGTCGGTGGCCCGGTCCCGCTGGCGCAGTTCGGTGAGCGCGTCGGCGCCGCGGCGGTCCGCGAGGTAGAGCAGGCTCTGCCGGCGTTCGTTCTGGAGGGCCTGGACGACGTCCTCGGCCGGGTACCCCAGTTTCCGTACGACGTTGCCGACGTCCAGCAGCTGGTTGGCCTCGCGGCCGGTGAGGTAGGTCGCGAACGCCCACATGGCGGTCAGGGACACCAGCGGCACGAGCAGCAGCGCCACGATCTTCCGGCGGATCGACTTCCCGCGAAAGCGCATGGCCTCCCCCACGTCAACCCCGGCGCACGGGGGCGGTGTTCCGTCAGCAAACGGCGCGAGCCTACTACTGTCGGGTGACCGGGCCGAAGGCTCTTCCGGACGCCGTGGCGCGGGGTTCGGGGCGGGGCGGTCATGAGTTGTCCGTCGATTCCCGGACAACCCACCCGTGTTTACGGCCCCGGACGCCGCTCCCGTCTCCGGTGCCCCGCCGCGCCGGTTGGCCGGAATTCTGCTACCCCGGGTGATCCGGTGGCTCCGGGGTGCGTGACGATGAGGGTGGACGAGGTGCGGCGACACGGGCAGTACCCGGTGAAATCCGGGCAGCCACCGAGGAGTCGGACATGCGCGGAGAGTGCGGGGAGTGTGACGCGTTCATGGACACCGGCAGGCGTGCCCTGTGGCAGGAGGAGCCGGCGACCCGGTGGCGGATGCCGGATCCGGTGCGCACGGCCGCGGTGCGCGCCGTGATCATCGTGGCGGTCACCCTGATCCAGGCCATGGTGGCGTTCCTGAGCACCGTGACGGGATCCTGGCTCGCCTTCCCCGCGGTGATCAGCACGGTCGCCAGCACCGTGGTCGCCACCTGGGGGGTGCTGGACGTCTGGGTGACCCGGCAGGTGTGGGTGCAGCGCAACGGCGTGTGGTCCCAGCCGAGCAGTACGGCCCGGGAGTTGCGCCGGGAGCGGCGGCGGGCGCGCCGGCAGCGGCGGCGGGAGGCCCGGGACGGCTCCGCGCGGGCGGACCGCGCGGCGGCGTGAACGGGCGGCGGCCGGTGTGCCGTCGGGGGCCGGTGTGCCGTCACGCGCGGGTGGGCGCGGCGCCCGGCCGGACCGGGCTCACGCCATGGACTCCTCGGACACCGCGAGCCGGATATGGATCACGCCGTCCAGGACGCTGACCTCGTGGGTGCGCACGGGCCGGCGGGCGGGCGGCCCGGCGGGGACGCCGGTGCGCAGGTCGAACCGGGCGGCGTGCAGCGGGCATTCGACGTGGCAGCCCTCGGCCCAGCCGTCGGAGAGCGAGGCGTCCTGGTGGCTGCAGGTGTCGTCGAGGGCGTAGAGGCCGGTCTCGGTGTGGAAGACGGCGATGGCGGGTGTGGTGTCGTCGATCTCGATCCGTACGGACTCGCCTTCGGGCAGGTCCTCGATGCGGCAGACGGGAATCATCTGGCCCCCCTCGCGCTGATCGGTATCATGGCGTTCTGAATAACGCATCGCGGAGCGCGATGCGCAACAGAATCCAAGCCGGGGAGCGGGCCGTCAAGGGCTTCCCGCAGAGCTGCCGTCGGACGCGCCCCGCGGGGCCACCGGGTGGAGACGCGGAGACCGATGTCGAACACGACCGATGCGGCCGGGGAACGGTCCGAGGAGCGGCGCGGCGCGGCGGGATCCGTTCAGTCCGTGGACCGCGCGGTGAGCGTGCTGGAGATCCTGGCCCGGACGAGCGAGGCCGGGGTGACCGAGATCTCCGAGGAGCTGGGCGTCCACAAATCGACCGCGTTCCGGATCCTGGGTGTGCTGGAGACACGCGGGCTGGTGGAGCAGGAGAAGGAGCGCGGGAAGTACTTCCTGGGCGCCGGGGTGCTGCGGCTGGCGGGCGCCGCCGCGATCCGGCTGGACATCTCGCAGGAGGGCCAGCCGGTGTGCCGGGCGCTCGCCGACGACACCGGGGAGACCGCCAACATCGCGGTGCTGGACGGCGATGCGGCGGTGAACATCATGCAGGCCAGGGGCGCCGCCGCGGTGACCGCGTACAACTGGCTGGGCCGCCGCACCCCGCTGCACGCCACCGCGAGCGGCAAGGTGCTGCTGGCGCATCTGCCCCGGGAGCGGCAGGAGAGTCTGGCGGCACGGAAGCTGCCGCGGTTCACCGGGCACACCCTCACCGCGCCGGCCGCGCTGCGCGCCCAGCTCACCGCCGCCGCCGAGGACGGGTTCGCCTGCTCCGCCGAGGAGCTGGAGATCGGGCTGAACGCGGTCGCGGCGCCGGTCCGGGCGTACGACGGCGCGGTGATCGGGGCGATCGGCGTCTCCGGGCCCGCCTACCGCATGGCGCGGGCACGCCTTCCGGAGCTGGCCCGGCTGGCCGTCGGGGCCGCCGCCGAACTCTCCCGCCGGATGGGCCACCCGGGCTGATCCACGGTCAGGAAATTCCCCTCTTGACGGATTCCTGATGGACTTCCAGCATGTCTCCCATGGCGCAACGCGATGTGCCATAGGCAACAGCATCCGGTACGTACCGGGTGCGGCGGAGCGCCGTCCGACACGCCCCGGCACAGCGCGCCGCGCCATCCTCACCAGCATCCGTGCCAGCTCCAGGCGCCCCCGCCCCTGCCGTCACCGCAGGGGCTGTTGAGGAGTGAGACATGCCGCACGAAGCCCGCGCCACCGTCGCCATAGCCGTCGCCGTCGCCGTCGCCGTCGAGAAGGGCGCACCCGTCGAGGTGCCGCCGGTCCCCGTGCCGGATCCCGGTCCGGGTCGTGTACTCCGTACGGCGGTGGTCCGGTGAGCACCGGTGCGGGCACCCGCCGGGTGGTCGTCATCGGCGCCGGTATCGTCGGCTGCTCGCTCGCCGACGAGCTCACCGCACGCGGCTGGCGGGACGTCACGGTCCTGGAGCAGGGCCCGCTGCACGCCCCGGGCGGCTCCACCTCGCACGCCCCCGGCCTGGTCTTCCGTACCCATCCCCACAAGACGATGACCGACCTCGCCGCGTACACCGTGCGGAAGTTCTCCGCGCTGACGGAGGACGGGCGGTCCTGTTTCGACGCGGTCGGCGGGCTGGAGGTCGCGACCACCGAGGCGCGCTGGGCCGATCTGCACCGCAGGGCCGGGCTGGCGGCGTCCTGGGGCATCGAGGGCGAGCTGGTCCCGGCGCGGCGGTGCGCCGAACTGTGGCCGCTGCTGGACGAGTCGAGGGTGCTCGGCGGTTTCCACACCCCCGGCGACGGGCTGGCCCGCGCGCTGCCCGCGGCCCGGGTCCAGGCCGCGCGGGCCGCCGCCCGCGGTGCCCGCTTCCTGGACCGGCACACCGTCACCGGCATCGAGCGCGCGGACGGCCGCGTCACCGCCGTCGGCACGGACCGGGGCACCTTCCCGGCGGATCTGGTCGTCTCCGCCGCCGGGTTCTGGGGTCCGGTGATCGGCGCGCTGGCGGGCGTCACCGTCCCGCTGCTGCCGCTGGCGCACCAGTACGTGACGACCTCGGCGGTCCCGGGCCTGGACGGCCGCCGCCCGATCCTGCGCCACCAGGACCAGGACCTGTACTTCCGCGAGCACCCGGCGGACACCCCGGGCCCGGACGGGCGGCCGCCCGTCCGGCTCGGCATCGGCTCGTACGCGCACCGGGTGCTGCCCGTCGATCCGTACACGGTGCCCGCCTTCGACGACGCCCCGGTGATGCCGTCCGCGCTGCCGTTCACCCCCGAGGACTTCGCCCCCAGTTGGACGGCGAGCGGCGCGCTGCTGCCCGCCCTGGCCGGGTGCCGGATCGAGGACGGTGTCAACGGGGTCTTCTCCTTCACCCCGGACGGGCTGCCGCTGCTCGGCGAGTCCCCCGAGCTGCGCGGATTCTGGCTGGCCGAGGCGGTCTGGGTCACCCACTCCGCGGGCGCCGCGAAGGCGGTCGCCGAGTGGCTGACCGACGGCAGGCCCGGCACCGACCTGCACGGCTGCGAGGTGTCCCGCTTCGAGGGCGCCCAGCGCTCGCCCGGTTACGTCCACGCGCGCGGCGCGCGGCAGTTCACCGAGGTCTACGACGTCGTCCACCCCTTGGCGCCGGCGGACCGGCCACGGCCGCTGCGGGTCAGCCCGTGGTACGCCCGGCAGCGGGAACTGGGGGCGCACTTCCTGGAGGACGGCGGCTGGGAGCGCCCGCACTGGTTCGAGGCCAACGCCCCACTGGCGCGGGGGCTAGCCCTGCCCGCACGGGACGCCTGGTCGGCGCGGCACTGGTCGCCGGCCGCGGCGGCCGAGGCGCGGGCCACCCGGGAGCGGGTCGCGCTCTACGACATGACGCCGCTGCGCCGGCTGGAGGTCACCGGGCCCGGCGCGCTGGACTTCCTCCAGCGGATGACCACCCATCAGCTGGCCAGGCGGCCCGGCGCGGTGACGTACACGCTGCTGCTGGACGCGGCGGGCGGGATACGCAGCGATCTGACGGTGGCCCGGCTCGCCGCGGACCGCTTCCAGATCGGCGCCAACAGCGCCGCGGACCTGGAGTGGCTGGCCGGCCACGCCCCCGCCGGCGTCCGCGTCGCCGACCGCACCTCCGGCACCTGCGGAATCGGTGTCTGGGGCCCGCTGGCCCGCGAGCTGGTCCAGCCGCTCTCCGGGACCGACTTCTCGCACCGCGGCTTCGGCTACTTCACGGCGCGCGAGGCGTACATCGGCGAGGTGCCGGTGACCGCGCTGCGGCTGAGTTACGTCGGTGAGCTGGGCTGGGAGCTCTACACCAGCGCCGATCTGGGCCTGCGGCTGTGGGACACGCTGTGGCAGGCGGGCCGGCCGCTGGGGGTGGTCGCGGGCGGCCGCAGCGCCTTCGACAGCCTCCGGCTGGAGAAGGGGTACCGCGCCTGGGGCCGGGACATGACCACCGAGCACAACCCCTACGAGGCCGGGCTCGGCTGGGCGGTGCGGCGGGACAAGGGCGACTTCGTCGGGCGCGCGGCGCTGGCGGAAGTGTCGCAGGAGACCGTCCGGCGCCGCCTGGTGTGCCTGACCCTCGACGATCCGTCGGCGATCGTGCTGGGCGGCGAACCGGTGTACCTGGCGGGGACGGCGGCCGGCTATGTGACCAGCGCGGCCCACGGATACACCCTCGGGCGGACCGTCGCCTACGCCTGGCTGCCGGCGGCCGCCGCCACGCCCGGTACAGCCGTGGAGGTGGCGTACTTCGGCGCGCAGATCCCGGCGACGGTCCGCGCCGAACCGCTCTTCGACCCGGCCATGGACCGCATCCGCCGCTGAGCGGTGCCGGGGAAGCACCACTGAATCCGACAATAGGGACAGCGCCGGGGAACACCGGAAGACGCTGTCGCAGCCCGTTCGGCCCGGGAGGCCCGCTTGTCCCCCTCGTATGACGTGATCGTGCTCGGCCTCGGCGGCATGGGCAGCGCCGCCGCCCACCATCTGGCCGCCCGGGGCGCCCGGGTGCTGGGGCTGGAGAAATTCGGCCCGGTGCATCAGCGCGGCTCCAGCCACGGCGGCTCCCGCATCACCCGGCAGTCCTATTTCGAGGACCCCGCATATGTACCGCTGCTGCTGCGCGCCCATGAGCTGTACGCGCGGCTGGCGCGCGACAGCGGCCGGCGGGTGGCGACGCTGTGCGGCGGGGTGATGGTCGGGCGGCCCGGGAGCCGTACCGTCGCCGGTGCGCTGCGCTCCGCGCGGACCTGGGACCTGCCGCACGAGATGCTCGACGCCAAGGAGATCCGGCGCCGCTTCCCGACGCTGGCCCCGGCCGCCGACGAGGTCGCGCTGTACGAGGCGCGGGCCGGGTTCGTCCGCCCGGAGCACACCGTCGCGGCCCAGCTCCAGCTCGCCGGGCAAAGCGGCGCCGCGCTGCACTTCCAGGAGCCGGTGACCCGCTGGGAGGCGCTGCCGGGCGGGCGCGGGGTGCGCGTGCACACCCCCGACGACACGTATACGGCGGGCCAGTTGGTGATCTGCCCCGGTGCCTGGGCGCCGCGGCTGCTGGCCGGGCTCGGGGTGCCGTTCACCATCGAACGGCAGGTGATGTACTGGTTCGCGCCCGACGGCGGAACCGCCCCGTACGCCCCCGAGCAGCACCCCGTCTACATCTGGGAGGACGCGGCGGGCGTCCAGATCTACGGTTTCCCGGCGATCGACGGACCGGACGGCGGCGCGAAGGTGGCGTTCTTCCGCAAGGGCACCGTCTGCACCCCGGAGAACATCGACCGGACCGTGCACGAGGACGAGGTACGGGCCATGGCTGCCCAGGCGGCCCGGCTGCTGCCCACCCTGCCCGGCCGTTTCCTGTCGGCCGCCACCTGTATGTACAGCAACACCCCCGACGAGCACTTCGTCATCACCCGGCACCCCGCGCACCCCGACGCAGTCACCGTCGCCTGCGGCTTCTCCGGCCACGGCTTCAAGTTCGTACCGGTGGTCGGCGAGATCCTCGCCGATCTGGCGCTGACCGGGGAGACCGGGCATCCCATCGAGCTGTTCGACCCCGGCCGGCTGACCGCCGCGCCCGTCCCCGGAGGTGTCCGATGACCCTCGCTCCCGAGTCCACCGGTCTGCTCGCCACCCTGCCGGGGCGGATGTACACCGACCCCGGTGTCTTCGCCGAGGAGCAGCGGCGGATCTTCGAATCGCTGTGGTTCTGCGCGGTCCGGGCGGCCGACCTGGCGCGGCCCGGCGCGTTCCGTACCGTCCAGGTGGGCCGGGAGAGCGTGCTGGTCACCCGCAACCACCGGGGCGGTTTCGGGGCGTTCCTCAACGTCTGCCGGCACCGCGGCGCCCGGCTGTGCACCGAGGAGTCCGGTGCGGCGGGGCGCGCGCTGCGCTGCCCGTACCACGCCTGGACCTACGACCTGGACGGGCGGCTGACCGCCGCACCCAACCTGCGGCGGATGCCGGGGGTGGACCCGGGTGAGCGCGGGCTGCTGCCGGTCCGGCTGCGGGAGTGGCTGGGCTATGTGTGGGTGTGCCTGGCCGAGGAGCCGCCCTCCTTCGAGGAGACGGTGATCGCGGCGGTCACCGAGCGGCTGGGCGATCCGGCGGCCGTGGCCCGTTACGCGGTCGACGGGCTCGCGCTCGGCCGGCGGATCCGCTACGACGTGGCCGCCAACTGGAAGCTGATCGTCGAGAACTTCATGGAGTGCTACCACTGCGCGACCATCCACCCCGAACTGACCGAGGTGTTACCGGAGTTCGCGGACGGTTTCGCCGTGCAGTACTTCGTCGGGCACGGCGCGGCGTTCGCGGACGAGGTCACGGGGTTCACCGTCGACGGCGGTGACGGCTTCGCTCCGCTCGCCGGTCTCGCCGCGGAGCAGGACCGCCGCTACTACGCCGTCACCGTCCGCCCGCAGGTCTTCCTCAACCTCGTGCCCGACCATGTGATCGTGCACCGGATGTTCCCGATGGCCGCGGACCGCACCGTCGTCGACTGCGACTGGCTGTACGCACCCGACGTCGTCGCCTCCGGTGCCGACCTCGACCGGTCGGTGGAGCTCTTCCACCGCGTCAACGCGCAGGATTTCGCGGCCTGCGAGCGGACCCAGCCCGCGATGGACTCCCGGGCCTACCGGGCCGGCGGGGTGCTCGTGCCCACCGAGCACCACATCGGCGAGTTCCACCGGTGGGTCACCGGGCGGCTCCGTCCGCAGGGGCAGCCGGAGCCGGAGCCGGAGCCGGGGCACCGTCCGCCGTCCCCTCCGGAGCGTCCGCGGACCGGGCCGGCGGCTGCGGGGGCTCTTCCGGACGGCGGTACATCCGCGTCGCCGTGATCTGGCCGTGCACCGGCTCCCCGGCCGGGTCCTGCTGCGGCAGACCGGGCCGCAGATGCTCCTCGACGCTGATGTACTTCAGCCCGGCCCGCAGGTCCGCGTCGTTGCGCAACCGGATGACCAGCGGGAACTCGGCGAGCGCGGTGGTGTCGAAGAGGCCGGTGGTGTAGAGCAGCTGGACGCCGAGGGCGTCGGCGACGGCCCGCTGGAGCTCCAGCAGATAGGTGGCGTTGGCGCGGCCGATGGGGTTGTCGAGGAACAGCGTGCCGGCGTGCCGCTGCTTGTCGCGGCCCCGGTCGTTGCTGCGCAGCGCCGCCATCGTGCAGTACAGGGCGATGGCGGCGGTCAGCAGCTGGCCGCCGGAGAAGACGTCGCCCATTTGCCCGACCGGCACCCGCTCGGCGCGCAGCACCGCGTCCGGCTTGAGGATCTCCACGGCCACCCCGCGCGGCAGGAGCGCGGCGGCGACCCCGCGCAGCAGCAGCGACATCCCGTCCCGCCGCAGATCGCTGTTCTTCTTGACCGCCGAACGGGTCGCCTCGTCGATGACCTCGCCGAGCCGCTCGGCGAGGGTGGCCTGGTCCGGGTCCTCGAAGCGGATCCGCAGGAACTCCTGCCCCGACCATTCCCCCAGCCCCTCGGGCAGCCGGGACAGCCGCTGCGCCGAGCGCAGCGTGGTCAGCGACGACTCGACCAGGCCGCGGAGCCGGTCGACGATGCTGTCGCGGTTGCGCTCCAGCTGCGCCAGCTCGTCGGTCAGTACCCGCAGCCGGGGCGCGAACGCCTCCGCCCACTTGGCCGCGTGGTCCGGGAGCGCGGCGGCGGGCAGTTCGCGGATCTGCTGCCGGGCGGGGGTGCGTACCTGTTCGTAGCGGGTGGAGTTGGCGTGCCGTACCAGGACGTCGCCCGCCTCGCGCACCGCGGCCTCGGCGGCCGACAGGTCGGCGGCGCAGCCGCGCAGCGAGCGGCGGGACTCGGCGGCGGCGTGCCGGGCCTCCGCCAGCCCGCCGGCGTACGGCTCGGGCTGCTCGCCCGCCGGGTCCTCGGCGTCGTGGTGGTCGCGCAGCAGATCGCGCAGCAGGGCGGCGCTCTCCTCGAAGCCGCCGGCCGCGTCCTCGGCGGCGCGGTGGCCGCGCAGCAGCTCTTCGTGCCGGGCGCGGGCGGCGTCCAGCGCGTCGGTGGCGGTGGCCAGTTCGCCGCCCGCGCTGCGCAGGAGTTCCTTGGCCCGGCCGGCGTCCGCGGGGATCAGGTCGGCGGGCAGTTCGGTGTGCGCGTCGCCGTCGGTGGGGGCGAGCCGCTCGGCCTCACCGCGCAGCCGGCCCAGTTGCTCGCTGGCGGTCGAGGCGCGGGTCTCCAGCATGTGGACGAGCGATTCGGCGCGCGCCGCGGCGGCCTGCCGGGACGGGCCGTCGGCGGCGTCCGGGCTCTGCAGGAGCCCTTCGGCGCGGGTGCGGACCTTGTTGGTGAGGCGGTTCAGCTCGGCCAGGGCGGCGCTCTCCTCGCCCTCGGCGCGGGCCTGTTCGGCGCGCAGGTCGGCGCCGACGCCGACCTTCTCGTAGAGCTGGGAGGCGGCGCGGTACGCCTCGCGCAGGGCGGGCAGGGACGTGGTCGCGCCCTCGGGGGCGGCGCCCAGGTCGTCGGGGACGCCGGCGATCTCGGCGCGCTCGGCGCGCAGCGCGCGGGCGGTGCGGCGGGCGTCGTCGGCGGCCCGCTGGGCGGCTCTGCGGTCCTCGTCGGCGGCCCGTGCGCGGTCCACGCACTCCTCGGCGCGGGCCTCGAACTCGGCGCTCTCGTCGGCGAGTTCCCGCATCCGGGACTGCCAGCCGGCACGCTCGCGCAGCCGGTGGGCGAGCCCGGCCAGGATGTCCGCGGCGCGGCGGGCGCGCTGCGCCGCCTCCTGCCGCTCGTCGCGCACCCGGGTGGCCTCCGCCGCGACCTCGTCGGCCTCGGCGCGGACCGTACGGGCCTCGGCCAGCTCGGCGGCCGCGGTGTCGGCGGCCGTGCGGGTGCGCGCCGCGGCGGCGGCCAGCTCGGCGAGCCGCCCGGCCGGGCAGCCGGTGCGCCAGGAGGCGAGCCGGGCGGCCAGCGCGCGGTCCCCGGCGAGGCGGGCGGCGAGCGCCCGGATCTCGTCGTCGCGCCGCATGGCGCGGGCCCGCAGCGCCTGGCGCTCCTCATCGGCGGCGGATTCGTCGTGCATCGCCGGGTTGGGCGGGACGAGGAAGACGCCGGTGTCCCGGCCGTCGGGGGCGGGGGTGGGGGCGAGCAGGGCGGCGGCGGTGCCGACGGCGACGGCGGAGCGGGGCAGCAGCGCGGCCCGGCCGAGGACCTCGCGGGCCCGTGCGTGGGTGTCGGGGTCGGTGATGATCACGCCGTCGACGAGTTCGGGGCGGGCGGCGAGCACCCGGTTGTGGTCGGCGGGATCGACGGACTGGGCGAGGTAGCGCCAGCCGGGCAGTGCGGGGACGCCGTGCTCGCCGAGGTATTCGACGGCGGCCAGCACATCGGGGCCGGGGGGCAGCAGTCCGCCGTCGCCCAGCGCGCCGAGGATGCGGGAGTCGTCCGCGGCGGCGGTGCGCAGGTCGAAGAGCTGGCGTTCGGCGGCGGCGACGCCCTCGTCGAGCAGTTCGTGCAGCGCGTCGGCGTTGCGGTCCAGTTCCTCGGCGGTGAGCGGGCCGGCGGCGGGGCGGGGCGGGGCCGCGGGGACCGCCTCGCGTTCCTGGCCGGTGGCCGTCCGGGGGCCGGGCAGGCCGATGGTGCGGGCCCGGTCCTCGGGGAGGCCGAGGAGGTCGGCGAGCCGCTGCTCGGCGCCGATCGATTCGGCGGCGCGGCGTTCCGCGTCATGGGCGCCCTCCGCGGCCTGGGCGGCGTCCTCGGCGCGGGCCGCCGCCAGCTCCGCGGCGGAGTGCCGCGCGGTGGCCTCCCGGGCGCGGTCGGTGGCTTCCCGGGCCGCCTCGCGGGCCGTGTCCCAGATCGCGACGGCGCTCTTCTCGGCGTCCGAGGCGGCGAGCGCGGCGCGGGCCGGATCGGCGTCCGGGGCGGTGTCGTCCAGCCAGCCCGCCGCGACGGCCTCGGTGGTCTCCTGGGCCACCTCGGCGAGCCGCTGCTTGAGGTGTCCGGTCTCGCTGCGGGCGCGCTGGGCCTGGGTGGCGGCGGCGGTGGCGTCGCGGTGCGCCGATTCGGCGGCCTCCTGGAGTGCCGCGGAGCGCTCCTCCTCCTCGCCCGCGATCCGCTCGCCCGCCTCGGCGGCGGTGTGCAGGGCGCGGACGAGGTCGGCGGCGGCGGTGGCGCGGGCGGCGAGCGCCGGGGCGGCGTCCCGTTCGGCCTCGCGGATGGCGGCGGCGACGCGGGTGGAGCGGTCGGCGGCGGCGCGGTGGCGCAGCGCGATCTCGGCGGCCTGCCAGGCGCTGTGCAGCGTGCGGGCGTCGTTGAGTTCGCGGCGCTGGGCGGCGGCGCCCTTCTCGGCGGCGGTCAGCGCCAGCGAGGCGTGCCGGTAGGCGAGTTCGGCGGAGACCAGGGCGCGGCGGTCCCGGGTGTCCGCGGCGTCGGTGACGCGGTGCGCGGCGGTGGCGACCTGTTCGGCGAGTTCGGCGGCCCGGCCGTGCTCCTCGGTGCCGCGGGCGTGCAGCCGCCGGGCGAGGCCGCGGGTGCGCCGTTCGGCGCCCGTGTGCACCTCACGGGCGCGTTCGCGCTGCTCGGCGGCGTCGGCGATACGCGCCAGCAGGTCGAGGGAGCCGGCGGTGAAGTCCCGCTCCGCGGTGAGTTCGGCGCGCCGGCCGAGCTTGTGCGCGAAGCCGTGGACGAGGTCGGCGAGGCCGTCGGTGTCGCGGGTGTCGGTGACGGCGCGCAGCAGCAGGTCGGTGAAGTCGGAGTCGTTCTTGACCGCGAACAGGCCGGCGGCCTCGCCCTCGTCGGCGTTCATCTCCCGCTGGTAGCGGAAGAGTTCGGGGTCCAGGCCCAGCTCGCCGAGGTGTTCGTTCCAGCGTTCGTGGATCTCTTCCCAGACGACGTCGAGATTGGGGTAGTTCTTGCCGGCTTCGGTGAGGACGTCGCGGAAGCCCTTCATCGTGCGGCGGCGGCCCTGGGCGCCGGAGGCGCCCTCGCCGCTCTCCCGGCGGGGCCGGACGACGGTGGCCTCGGCGACGGGGAGGGAGTCCAGGCTCATCCCGGGGCCCGGTCGGAAGCTGTACCAGGCTTCGGCGAACTTCCGGGGGTCGTTGGAGACCTGCCGGCCGCGCCATTCGCTGACCTTGCCGACGACGACGCTCTCACCGGTGAGGACGTGCTGCCATTCCAGGGCGACATGGCCGCAGTCGTCGGCGAGCAGGAACTTGCGCAGGACGCCGGAGCTGGCGCCGCCGAGGGTGTTGCGGTGGCCGGGCAGCATCACCGAGAAGATCAGCTTGAGCAGGACGGACTTGCCGCCGCCGTTCTCCAGGAAGAGGACGCCCGCGGGGGCCGGGCGGCGCGGCGGGCCGACCGGTTCGTCCTCGAAGAAGTCCGCCTGGGCCGGGGCCGGCCGGGGTACGGGCGCGCCGACTCCGCGCAGGTCCAGCACGGTGTCGGCATAGCGCGCACCGGCGGGTCCGATGGAGTAGAGGCGGACCCTGGACAGCTCGTACATGGCGGACTCTCGTTGTCGTGTCGTGTGGTGTCGGGCGGTGGCCGGCGGGCGGGGCCGGCGGAGGTCAGGCGGAGTGGAAGGGGAGCCCGGCCTCGGCGACCAGGTCGAGGTCGTCGGTGTCCTCGCCGGGCAGCAGGGCGGCGCTGCCGTCGGTGACGGGGACGATGCCCAGCTCCAGCAGTTCGGCCATGGCGGCGCCGCCGGCCAGGTCGCGGACCTGGAGTTGGTAGCGGGCGGTGGTGCGGTAGGCGCCGCCGGCGTCGTCGCCGGTGCGTTGCAGGAAGCCGGAGTCGACGAGGAAGGTGACGGCCTTGGCGATGATGCCGGTGGTCGAACCGGCCAGCCGCCGGGCGTCCTTGGTGGCGCCCGTCGCGCTGCGCCGGGCGTAGACCCGCCAGGCCGACTCCAGGCCGGGGGCGCCGGTGGCCGGGTCGGTGTTCTCGCCGTCCTGCTCGGCGCGCTCCTCCAGGCGGCGGCACGCCTGGCGGACGAAGGCGTCGACGCCGTTGACGGTGATCCGGCCGATGTAGCCGTCGTCGGCGAGGTCCTCGGGGCGCGGGAACGCCAGCGCGGCGACGGCCAGATGGGCCAGACCGTGCAGGAAGCGGTCGGCGGAGTCGGCGGAGGCGCGGCGGGCGTAGTCGCCCATCCGGACGGCGAAGACGGAGTCCTCGGCGGCGGTGACGGCCATCCCGGCGCGGGTGGACACCTCCAGGACGACCAGGCCGAGGCCGGTGGCGACCGCGTCGCTCAGCCGGGCGAAGGCGGGCTCGTCGCGGTAGCGGCGCAGCAGCTCGGCGTATTCGGCGTCGCGGGCGGGCAGCAGTTTGGGCTGGAGTCCGAAGGAGACCAGCCGTGCGGCGTCCGCGGCGTCGGCCGGGGTGACCGGCGCGGGTCCCGCCGGGCCCGGCGTCTCGTCGGCGGGCACCGGCCGGCCCGCCGCCTCGCCCGCGGCGGACGGCTCCGGCGGTGCCGGGTCGGCGGCGTCGTACTCGGTCACGGTTGGAGCTCCTTGTGGGGGGTGGGGGCGGCCGGTTGGCGGTGGCGGGCGCCGGGGCGCCGTACGCGGGATCGTCGGGGCATCAGGCCACCTCCGAGCGGTCGGCGGCCATCCCGGCCGCGTCCAGCAGGGCCTTGCCGACGATGAGGTCGGCGCCGCCGAACTCCGGGTCGGCCAGCTCGGTGCCGTCGTCGACGGCGAAGAGCAGCTGCTGCTCGCCCTGGCGGTAGGCGGTGCCGACCGGGGGGCTGGCGGCGTGCACCGCCAGGAGGGCGACGAGGTAGGGGAGTTCGGGGTCCGAGCGGCGGGCGTCGGCGAGCAGCCCGGAGAGCCGGCGGGGGGCGTCGGCGGGCAGGTCGAGGAGTTCCATCGCGGCGTCCAGCTGCTGTTCGCTGAAGCGGCTGTCGTCGGGCGTCGCCACCAGGTCGGGCTCGGGCATCTCGGCGCCGAGGTGCTCGCGCTCCAGGGGCGGGGTGAGCAGCATCTCGACGAGGTCGCCGACGCGGACGGCCGAGGGGGTGCGCAGGCCCGTGCCGCGGGCGAAGAACGCGTCGGTGACGCGGATGGCGCGCTCGGCGGGGAGGGGCAGCAGCGGGGCGACGAGCTGACCGTAGAGGTCGAGGCCGAGGCCGGCGGCGGGGGTGGCGAACGCCTGCCGGTCCTGTTCGGCGCGGAAGAGCGGTCCGGCCTCCAGCAGCCGGGACTGGAGCTGGGTGTGCCGGCGGATGCAGTCCTTGACGATGTCGACCAGCTCGGCGGCGCGCCGCTTGTGCTCGGGCTCCTCGGTCTCGTCGCGGGCCTTGCGGATGTTGGTGAGGATGGCGTTCTCGTGGCGGTAGCGGTCCGCGACGTGCTCCAGCGCCTCGGCGATCATGTCGGGGACGGCGTGCAGCCAGTCGACGGCGCGGACGTTGCGCCGGGTGGCGTCCAGGGTCCGGCGGAGGGTCTCGGCGTACTGCACGGTGCGGTAGCGGGCCTGCTCGGCGGCGAGCTGGGCGTCGGCCAGCCGGCCGCGTCTGATCAGCACCTCCAGCTTGACCTCGGCGGCGATCTGGGCGCTGGTGACGTCCGTGTCGAGGGCGCCGACCAGGACGTTGACCGCTTCGTCGGTGGCCCGAAGGTAGACGGTGCCGCCGGTGCCGGGGACCTCCTCGATGAGCTTGAAGTCGTAGTCGCGGCGGACGTACTCGCCCTCGGGGCCGAAGGTGCCGTAGACGGCGCGGAAGCCGCGGTCCACGCTGCCGACGTTGATCAGGTTCTCCAGCACCCAGCGGGCCACCCGCTCGTGCTCGCCCGCGGGGCGGCGCGGGGCCTGCGCGGCGATCCGCGGGAGCACCCTGGCCACTATTTCCTCGTGGTCGGCGCCGGTGTCGAAGTCCATGTGGAGCGTGACGAGGTCGATGACGGCGAGCGCCACCTCCGACATCGCGTAGATCCCGTACTCGCCCGCGAGGTTGGCCTTGCGCACATCAAGGTCGTGGAGCGGCGCGGTGCACGCGAGGGCGCGCAGCCGGCGGGCCAGTCCTTCGTCGGCGGCCGGGCCCGGCGCGGGCCGGGTGGGCCCGTTGAGCTGGGGCGCGGCGGCCCCCGGGGCTGGAAAAGTCACGTCGCACAGCGTAGGCGCTCGCACTGACAACGGACGAAACGGCACGGACCGCCCGGTGTGACGGAGCCGTCGGTCGGCGGTCCGTCAGTCTACGGTGCGGTCCGCGGTGGGACGCCGGCGGGCCGGCTCGGGGGCGCGCAGGCGTCCGGTGCGGTGGCCGGTCCACGGACCTGCGGGGCCGGGGACGGGGGGCGCGGCGAGCTCGGCCGGCCCCGTGCCCGTACCGCTCAGTGGGTGGCCCCTTCGGCGACCCGCAGGTCGGTACGGGTGTGCGCGGCGGTGGCGGCGATCTCCCGCAGGGCCCGTGCGACGTCGGCGACCGGCAGCGACGGCCGGGCCCGGTCCAGGACCTGTTCGGGGGCGTAGGGGACGTGGACGAAGCCGCCGCGCACGCCGGGCAGTTCGGTGGCGATGAGATGGGCGAGGGCGTAGAAGACGTGGTTGCAGACGAAGGTGCCGGCGGTGTTGGAGACGGAGGCCGGGAGTCCGGCGGCGCGGACGGCCGCCACGCACGCCTTGACCGGCAGCGTGGAGAAGTACGCGGCGGGGCCGCCGGGCACGATCGGCTCGTCTATCGGGCGGGCACCGGCGACGTCCGGGATGCGGGCGTCGTCGAGGTTCACGGCGACGCGTTCGACGGTGATGTCGGGGCGGCCGCCCGCCTGGCCGACGCTCACCACGATCTCGGGGCGAGCCTCCTCGATGGCGGTGCGCAGCGCCACCCGGGCCGCGCCGTAGACGCAGGGCAGTTCGGCGGTGACGATCTCCAGGCCGGCGGGCGGCTCGGCCGCGGCGGCGCGTACCGCCAGCCAGGAGGGGTTGACGGACTCGCCGTCGAAGGGCTCGAATCCGGTCAGCAGTACCCGGGCCATACGGTGCTCCTCGGCGGTGGTCAGAAGGCGAAGAGGGACATGATCACGATGTTGCAGCCGAGCAGCACACCGGCGGTGGGCAGTTGCGCCTTGATGGGCCCGTACTGGTCCTTCAGTTCCAGCAGGGCCGCCGGCACGATGTTGTAGTTGGCGGCCATCGGGGTCACCAGGGTGCCGCAGAATCCGGCGAGCATGCCGATGGCCAGGACGGCGGCGGGGGTGCCGTGGAAGTGCCCTACCAGGACCGGCCAGCCGACGGCCGCGGTCATCACCGGGAAGGCGGCGAAGGCGTTGCCCATGATGACGGTGAACAGGAACATGCCCACGAGGTAGACGACGATCGCGACGTAGAGCGAGTCCTTGGGCAGCAGGGCGGCGGTGAGCCTGCCCACCTGGTCGCCGACCCCGGAGACCTGGAAGATGGTGCCCAGGGTGGCCAGCAGCTGCGGCAGCAGCATCGCCCAGCCCATCGCCTCCAGCATGCCGCGGCCGGACTGCACGGGCACGGACAGTCGCTTCTCACGCAGCATCACCATGCCGACCACCAGCGCGACGACGGCGCCGATGCCCAGCCCGAGGATGGTCTCGCTGCCCTTCTGGAGCAGCGGCTGCCCGCCGATGGAGAGGTGTTTGACGCCGATGGCGCAGGCCATGGCGACGGCGGGGATGGTGAGTGCCGGGACGAAGAGCCGGTTGCCCAGCCGGGCGGCGCTCGCCCGGCGCTGTTCCGGGGTGGTGGTGCGAGGCGTGCCACGGCCGGTGAAGCCGCAGCCGGCCAAAACGGCCATGAGGAGGACGGCGACGCCCAGCGGCTCGGCGGGGGCCTGCTTGGTGACCACCCAGCTGCTGTAGACGAAGCCGGCGCCGATCAGGCCCCAGAAGGCGCCGGTGCCCAGGCGCTTGGGGTTGCTGCGGTCGGCGGCCATCTGTGCGGCCATCACCAGGAAGCTGAGGCCGACCAGCCAGTAGAACCACTCTGCCTTGATCACTTGACGGCCTCCGCGGCGAGGGATTCGGCGTTGGCGGTGAGCAGTTCGCGCTCCAGCCGGCGGTCCAGGCGCAGCAGCCGCCAGCCGTGGAAGGCGAAGGCGCAGAGCGCGGTGGGGATCGCCCACAGGGCGAGGTGCAGCGGTTCGAGGTGGGTGCCGTAGGTGGTGTTGACGAAGCTGGTGATCAGCAGGACCGAGCCGACGGCCAGGAAGACGTCCTCACCGAAGAACAGGCCGATGTTGTCCGCGCTGGCGGAGAACGATCTGATCTTCTCCCGGGTCCGGTCCGGCAGTTGGCCGTACCGCTGCTCGGCGGCGCCCTCGGCCATCGGGACGGCGAGCGGGCGGACGGTCTGGGCGTGCCCGAAGACGCTGGTCAGCCCGACCGCGGCGCCGATCTGCCGCAGGCCCAGGTAGAGCGCCAGGAAACGGCCGGTGGTGAGCTTGCCGAACCGGGCGATCAGGGTGCGGGCCTGCTCCTGGAGGCCGTAGCGCTCCAGGAGGCCGATGACCGGCAGGGTGATCGCGAAGATCGTCACCGCCCGGCTGTTCGCGAAGCCCTCGCCGAAGGCGGCGAGGAGCTCACCGGGTGTCAGACCGCCGAGGAGGCCGGTGGCGATACCGGCCACCCCGACGACCAGGAGCGGGTTGCGTTTCGTGGCGAAGCCGATCACGACCACGAGCACGCCGAGGAGCACGATCATGGATCCGCCTTCCGCGTACGGGACCCCACGCGGAGCGCGCAGGGAGAGAGGAGAAGAGTCCTGCGGAGGCTAGGCGATTGTTCAACGATCCAACAAGGGTTCTGCGGGGACGAACCTTATTGTTCGGCGATGTGCTGGGCGTACGCCCCCGACAGCTGACTGCGCGAATCCTCCAGATAGGACACCAGCAACCGCTCCGCCTCGGCGGCGTCGCCCGCCTGGAGCGCCTCGACGATCTGCCGGTTGCGGGTCAGATACGGCGCGTGGAAGCGCCGCGGATCGTCCATGACGTGGAAGACCAGCCGCAGTTCGGCCAGCACACCGCGCATCAGCTCATCGGTGCGGGGGCTGCCGGCCAGCGCCACGATCGCCTGGTGAAAGCGGATGTTCGCGGTCGAGAGGTCCTGCCAGGCCCGGTCGTGGGAGGCGGTCTCACCGGCCCGCACGGCGGCCTCGATCGCCGCGATCGCCTCGGTCGCCCCGGCGTCGTGGGGCGCTGCCCCCAGTCCACGGACCGCCGCGCACTCCACCAGGGTGCGCACCCGGTAGATGTCGTCCAGATCCGCCACCGTCACCAGGCGTACGAAGACTCCGCGGTTGAGCCGGTGCACCAGCAGCCGCTCGTGTGTGAGCAGCCGGAACGCCTCGCGCAGGGTGTTGCGCGAGACGCCCAGCGCACCGCCGATGCCCTCCTCCGACAGCCGGACACCGGGCGGGAAGTACCCCTCGGTGATCCGGTCCCGCAGGATGTCGGCGACCCGCTCCGCCGTGCTGGAGCGCCCCAGCAGCGCACGGTCCCGCGCCAGCCCCGAGACCTCCGCGAGCCGCCGCTGATCGTTCTTCGCCACTCCGCCGGCCATACCGCCTCCCCGTCCCTCACCTCGTGCCGGGCGGCCCGCCGACGGGCCACCCGGGTGCCCTTCCGGCGGAAGTCAATCCCAGATGGGAGAGCGAGACAACACACCTCTTGTCGGATCGTTCAACGATCCCTTACGTTGGCCTCCACGCCGGTCGGCCCGAGTGCCCTCGGGGGAGAGTCACTACGGATACGGGCCGGCCGGCGCTCCCTCATCCCCATCCACCACATCCCGCCACTTCCGACACGCGCGCGCCACGACGGCGCACGCACCCGCACACCGGTACCCCGGCAGCCCCCGGACCCGGCACCGGCTGCCGCGCACCCGGCGGAGCACCGAGCACATCTGGAACGGACACACATGAGCGACGCGGTGGCCCCTCCCGTCATCGACCTCAACGCCGACCTCGGAGAAGGCTTCGGCCGCTGGCAGCTCACCGACGACGAGGCCCTGCTGTCCGTCGTCACCAGCGCCAATGTCGCCTGCGGCTTCCACGCCGGCGACCCGGCCACGATGCGCCGGGTGTGCGACCTGGCCGCCGCGCGCGGTGTGGTCATCGGCGCCCAGGTCTCCTACCGCGACCTGGCCGGCTTCGGCCGCCGCGCGATGGACGTACCGCCCGAGGAGCTGGCCGACGAGATCGCCTACCAGATAGGCGCGTTGGAGGTCTTCGCCCGCGCCGCCGGGGCCCGCGTCGGCTATGTCAAACCGCACGGCGCGCTCTACAACCGCTGTGTGCACGACGCGGAGCAGGCGGACGCCGTCGTCGCCGGCATCCGCACCGCGGGCGGCGGTCTGCCGGTGCTCGGCCTGACCGGCTCCCGGCTGCACGAGGCGGCCGGCCGGGCCGGGCTGCCCGTGGTCGGCGAGGCGTTCGCCGACCGCGCCTACACCGCCGCGGGCACCCTCGTCCCGCGCCGCGAGCCGGGCTCGGTCGTCCACGACCCCGACGAGGTCGTCCGGCGCGCCCTGGGCATGTCCCGGGACCGCGCCGTCACCTCCCTCGACGGCCGGCGGGTCGAGATCACGGCCCGGTCGCTCTGCCTGCACGGCGACACCCCGGGCGCCGCCGGTCTCGCCCGCCGCGTACGGTCCGCGCTGACCGCGGCCGGCGTCCGCGTGCGGAGCTTCGTATGAGGCCGCTGCCCGTCGGCGAACACGGGCTGCTCATCGAGCTGGACACCGCCGGCGAGACCGAGGCGCTCCACGCCGAACTGCTGCGCCGGGCCGCCGACGGCACCCTGCCGCCGGTCCGCGAGATCGTGCCGGCCGCCCGTACCGTCCTGCTCGACGGGCTCGCGGATCCGCGCGGCCTCACCGCCGAGCTGGCGACCTGGGATATTCCGGCCCGCACCGCGGGCGACCGGCCCGGTGTCGAGATCCCGGTCCGGTACGACGGCCCCGACCTCGCCGATGTCGCCGCCCTGTGGGGCGTCACCCCTGACGAGGTCGTCCGCCTGCACTCCGGTACCGAATTCCACGTCGCCTTCTGCGGATTCGCCCCCGGTTTCGGCTATCTGACCGGTCTGCCGGAACCGCTCCACGTACCGCGCCGCGACACCCCCCGCACCAAGGTCCCGGCCGGCGCGGTCGCCCTGGCCGGCCCGTACACCGGCGTCTACCCGCGCGCCTCCCCCGGCGGCTGGCAGCTCATCGGCACCACCGACACCGTCCTGTGGGATCCGCACCGCGAGCCCGCGGCGCTCCTCGCGCCCGGCACCCGCGTCCGCTTCGTCCCCCAGGATCTCCCGGGCACCACCGTCCGGGAGCGCCCCGGCACCGCGTCCGGCGCCCTGTCCGGCGACACCCGCCGCGCCGAGGAGGCACCCCGATGACCGGCCCCGCCCTCACGGTCGTCCGGGCCGGTGCGCTCACCACCGTCCAGGACCTCGGCCGGCCCGGCCACGCCCACCTCGGCGTACCGCGCGCCGGCGCCCTCGACGAGCCCGCGCACCGTCTCGCCAACCGCCTGGTGGGCAACCCTGGGTCGGCCGCCACCCTGGAGACGACGCTGACCGGCTGCGGTATCCGCGTCCGTACGGCCACCACCGTCGCCGTGACCGGCGCCCCCTGCCCGGTGACGGTCGACGGCCGCCCGGCGCCCTGGGGCGCGCCGGTCCGCGTCCCGGCGGGCGCCGTCCTGGACGCCGGACCGGCCACCCACGGGCTGCGCTCGTACCTCGCCTGCGCGGGCGGTATCGGCACCGAACCGGTCCTGGGCAGCCGCGCCGCCGACCTGCTCTCCGGCCTCGGCCCCGATCCGCTCACCGACGGCGCGGTCCTCCCCCTCGGCCCGCCGCACGGCCCGCCCGCCGACGCGGACGCCGTCCCGCACCCCGGCCCGGGGACGGAGCTGGTGCTCCCCTTCGTCCCCGGCCCCCGCCACACCTGGTTCACCGACCACGGTCTGCGCACCCTGGCCACCGGCCGCTTCCGGGTCTCCGCGGCCAGCAACCGCATCGGCCTGCGCACCGAGGGCCCGTCCCTGGAACGTGCCCGCATCGGCGAACTCCCCAGCGAGGGGATGCCGTTGGGCGCCCTCCAGGTGCCGCCCGATGGCCGCCCGGTCCTCTTCCTCCACGACCATCCCACCACCGGCGGCTACCCGGTGATCGGCGTGGTCCCCGAGCGCTTTCTGGCCCCCGCCGCCCAGGCCGTACCGGGCACCCCGGTCCGGTTCGTCCCGCGGCGCGCGGCCGGACCCACCCGGCGCCGCTTCGGCTGACCGCCCCGCCCGCGCCCCGGCCCGCTCACTCCTGTACCGGCTCCGCCGCCCCGTACCCGCCGCCCCCCGGTGTCCGCATCACCAGCACATCGTCCACGCCGACCGACGCCGCGTCGCAGCCCCGCAGCGGCTCGGTCGCACCGTCGGCACGTTCGACGGAGTTGGCGCCCAGCGCGCCGGGGGCGCCGCCCGCCATGCCGTACGGGGCGATGCGCCGGTGGTTGGTGAGCAGGGCCAGCGTCATCGGCGCCAGGAAACGCAGCCGGCGCTCGACGCCGCAGCCGCCGTGCCACCGGCCCGCGCCGCCGCTGCCGGGGCGGATCGCGAAGCTGTCCACCCGGACCGGGTAGCGCCACTCCAGCACCTCCGGGTCGGTCAGCCGGGAGTTGGTCATATGGGTCTGCACGGCGTCCGCGCCGTCGAAGCCGTCGCCCGCGCCCGAGCCGCTCGCCACCGTCTCGTAGTACTGCACCCGGTCGTTGCCGAAGGTCAGGTTGTTCATGGTGCCGGAGCCCTCGGCCTGGACGCCCAGCGCCGCGTAGAGCGCGCCGGTGACCGCCTGGGAGGTCTCGACATTGCCCGCGACGGTGGCCGCGGGGAAGACCGGAGCGAGCATCGAGCCCTCCGGGATACGGACCTCGACGGGCTTGAGGCAGCCGCTGTTGAGCGGGATGTCCTCGGCGACGAGCGTCCGGAAGACGTACAGGACGGCCGCCATCACCACCGAGCTGGGCGCGTTCGCGTTGCCGGGCAGCTGGGGTGAGGTGCCGGCGAAGTCCAGCACCGCGCCGCGGGCGCTCCGGTCGACGGTCAGCGCCACCTGGATCCGCGCCCCGCTGTCGGTCTCGTAGCGGCAGGAGCCGTCCGACAGCCCCGCGATGATCCGCCGCACCGACTCCTCGGCATTGTCCTGGACGTGCCGCATATAGGCCCGTACGACATCGAGCCCGAACTCCTCGGTCATCCGGCGCAGTTCCTGGATGCCCTTCTCGTTCGCGGCGATCTGGGCCCGCAGATCGGCGATGTTGGCTTCCGGCGCGCGCGAGGGGTACGGGCCGCCCGCGAGCAGTGCGCGGGTCTCGCGTTCGCGCAGCACGCCGTCGCGTACCAGCAGCCAGTTGTCGAAGAGGATGCCCTCCTCCTGGATGGTGCGGCTGAAGGCGGGCATCGAGCCCGGGGTGATGCCGCCGATCTCCGCGTGATGGCCGCGGGAGGCCACCAGGAAGAGCAGCTCCGTACCGCCCGTGGCGGCCACCCCCGCCGCCGTGCCGAAGACCGGTGTGACGACGGTGACGTCCGGGAGGTGGGTGCCGCCGTGGTACGGATCGTTGACCGCGTACACATCGCCGGGCCGCAGCTCCCCCGCGCGGCGCCGCAGCACCTCCTTGATGGACTCCCCCATCGACCCCAGGTGCACCGGGATGTGCGGGGCGTTGGCGATCAGATTGCCGTCGGCGTCGAAGAGCGCGCAGGAGAAGTCGAGACGCTCCTTGATGTTGACGGAGTGCGCGGTGTTCTCCAGGCGGACGCCCATCTGCTCGGCGACGGCCATGAAGAGGCTGTTGAAGACCTCCAGCAGCACGGCGTCGGCGCCGGTGCCGGCCGCGGTCCGGCCGGTGCGCGGCCGGGCCCGGGTCAGCAGGAGGTGCCCGCGGTCGCCCGCGGCCGCCCGCCAGCCAGGGTCGACGACCGTCGTCGCGTCCTCCTCGGCGATGATCGCCGGGCCGGTGAGGGTGTCGCCGGGGCGCAGTTCGGCGCGCCGGTAGAGCCCGGTGTCCTGCCAGCGCCCCTGGGCGTACATCCGCACCGTCGCGGCGGGCCGCAGCTCCCCCTCCCGGGGCGGCAGGGCGGCCTCGTGGCCGGCGGCGCCGCCTGCCGCGCCGGTCGCCTCGACCGACACCGCCTCGGCCACCAGGGGCTTGTCCATCGTGAAGGCGTAGCGGGCCCGGTGCGCCCGGCGGAAGTCCCGGGTCATGGTGGCGGCGTCGGCCAGCGGTACGCCGATGGTGGAGTCCGTCCCGGCGTAGCGGATCAGCACCCGCGCCCGGGTGGTGAGGGAGGCGTCCGGCACCCCCTCGGCCAGGAGCTCGCGCCGGGTCTGTCCGGCGAGCTCGGCGCAGACCTCCCGCACCCGGTCGGCGGACGCCTCGTCGGTGAGCTCGCACTCCACGGCCTGTTCGCGCATCGCGGTGGCGTCGGCGACCCCGATGCCGTACGCGGAGAGCACCCCGGCCAGCGGCGGGACGAGGACCGTGCCGATGCCCAGCGCGTCGGCGACCGCGCAGGCGTGCTGGCCGCCCGCGCCACCGAAGCTGGTCAGCGCGTAGCGGGTGATGTCGTGGCCGCGCTGGACGGAGATCTTCTTGACGGCGTTGGCCATGTTCAGCACCGCGATGTCCAGGAAGCCGGCGGCGACGTCCTCGGGGCCGCGGTCGTCCCCCAGGGCGGCCGCGGCGCGCCCGGCCAGCTCCGCGAACCGGGTCCGTACGGTCCCGGCGTCCAGCGGCTGGTCGCCGGTTGGCCCGAACACCGCCGGAAAATGGCCGGGCTGCACGCGGCCGAGCATCACATTGGCGTCCGTGACGGTCAGCGGGCCGCCGCGGCGGTAGCAGGCCGGTCCCGGTACCGCGCCGGCCGAGTCGGGGCCGACCCGGTAGCGGCGCCCGTCGAAGTGCAGCACCGAGCCGCCGCCCGCCGCGACGGTGTGGATGTTCATCATCGGGGCCCGCATCCGCACACCGGCGACCTCGTTGCCGAAGACCCGCTCGAACTCGCCCGCGTAGTGCGACACATCGGTGGAGGTGCCGCCCATGTCGAAGCCGATCACCCGGCCGTGGCCCGGCCCGGCCTCGGCGGCGCTGCGGACCATGCCGACGACGCCGCCCGCCGGGCCGGAGAGCACCGCATCCTTGCCGCGGAAGTGCGCGGCCTGCCGCAGCCCGCCGTTGGACTGCATGAACATCAGCCGGATACCGGGGAGTTGGGCCGCGATCTCGTCGACGTACCGGCGCAGGATCGGCGAGAGATAGGCATCGACGACGGTGGTGTCCCCGCGCGGCACCAGCTTCATCAGCGGGCTGACCTCGTGCGAACAGCTCACCTGCGCGAACCCGGCCTCTCGGGCGAGCTCGGCGACGGCCCGCTCGTGCGCGGTGTACCGGTAGCCGTGCAGCAGGACGACGGCCGCGCTGCGCAGCCCGTCCGCGCGGGCCCGGCGCAGCGCCCGGCGGACGGCACCGGTGTCCAGCGGCCGGACGACCGCGCCGTGCGCGTCGACCCGCTCCGGCACCTCGATCACCCGGTCGTACAGCGCCTCGGGCAGCACGATCCGCCGGTCGAAGATCCGCGGCCGGTTCTGGTAGGCGATCCGCAGCGCGTCCCGGAACCCCTCGGTGGTGAGCAGCACGGTCGGTTCGCCGGTGCGCTCCAGCAGGGCGTTGGTGGCGACCGTGGTGCCCATCTTGACGACGGAGACCCGGTCGGCGGGGACCGGCTCATCGGGGCCGAGACCGAGCAGCATCCGGATACCGGCCACCGCGGCGTCCCGATAGCGCTCGGGGTGGTGCGAGAGCAGTTTGCCGGTGACCAGCCGCCCGTCCGGCCGCCTGCCGACGACGTCCGTGAACGTGCCACCACGGTCGATCCAGAACTCCCAGCGTCCCGTCATCCGGCCATTGTGACAGCGCACCGCCCTGACGGACGGGCACCGGATGGCCCGCCGGACCCCCGTCTCGCGCCTCCGCCGGCAACCACCGTCCGGCTGGTGCACACGCCCCCGGAAACCGCCCGGGGCCGGTCGTCCACCGCCTCCCGGTGCCGCCTCGGCCGGCCCGCCACCGGGGCGGGTACGGGAGGAGGGAGCGCGCCGGTCCGGCCCGGGGGACGGTAGCGGGCCGCACACCGCGACGGTGGTGGGACGGGCCTGATATCGCGCATGCCGCCGACGGGGCGACCGGGCAGGTGCTGGGCACCGGCCCGGGGCGGGCCGGGCACCGCGCACGACCTCGGCGGGGTGCCCGGCGCGGCGTGCGGCGGGCACGGGATCCGGTGCCCCGGCGTCCGTCCCGGCGGCGCGGGCGGGTCCTTTCGGCTCACACCGCGCGTAGCACTACGTGCGGTGTGTGGACAGCGCGGACCGTGCACTCCACCACGCGTCGCACCCCACTGACGCCCTCGTCACACCGCTGACGCGTCCGGCCCGAATCTGCTGCGCACGGCCGTCTGGACCTCGGCTTCCTCGGCCGGGTCGGCGGCGAGGCGGCGGAGTTGTTCGACGACCCGGGCATCACCGGTCGCGGCGTGCCGGGCGGCCAGTTCCCGGGTGGTCTCCTCGCAGTCCCACAGGCATTCGACGGCGAAACCCGCCGCGAAACCGGGGTCGGTGGCGGCGAGCGCCCCGGCGGCCCGGCCGCGCAGATGCGAGGAGGAGGTCTCGCGGTAGACGTGGCGCAGGACGGGGGCGGCGCAGCCGACACCGAGGCGGCCCGCCCCGTCGACCAGCTCCCACAGCCCGCCCGCGTCCGGGCCCTCGGCGCGTACGGTCCTGCGCAGCGCGGCCAGCACCAGTGCGGCATCGCGCTGCCCGCCGCGCCGGGCGAGCATCGCGGCGGCGGACGCGCCCAGCCGGTCCTCGCGCCGGGCCCAGACCCGGGCCCGGTCGACGGCCTGGACACTGCGCATCCGCTCGAAGGAGGCCAGCGCGGCGGCGGTCAGCGGCTCCGCGGTCAGCGGGTCGACGGCCACCTCCTCGATCAGGCCGAGGACGTCCGGGTCGCCGCGTTCGGCGAGGTGGTGCAGGGCGGCGGCGCGGGCGGCGTCCGGTCCGCCGCGCGCGGCCCGCAGCAGTTCGGGGCGGTCCTCGGGCCCCGCGACGGCGGCCAGGCAGCGGGCGGCCGCGGCGTGCCGGTGTTCCTCGGGGTGCAGGTCGAGGCCCTGCTGGGCCCACTCCAGCACCTCGGTGACGCTCCAGCCGGGGCGCGGTCCGCGGGGCCGCAGCTGCCGCTGCCAGCGGTCGAAGGAGCCCTGCTCCCCGGCGGCGGCCAGCCGTCCGGCGTACCGGGCGTCCTCGGCCCACAGCCGCCAGGGCCGCGGCTCGAAGGCGTCGCGGACGGCGGTGGCCAGCGTGGCCTCCCCTTCCTCGGTCTCGGGGAAGCGGGCGAGGACGGCGGGGGCGAGGCCCATCAGCCCGGCGTCGTCGTCGCGCAGCGCCAGCTCGTCCAGGGCCCAGCGCCAGTTGCTGCCGACCGCGGCGTAGCTGCGCAGCAGCAGGCGCGCGGCGTCCCGGCCGTACGAGGCGAGGTGGCCCAGGACGGCGAGGGCGAGGCCGGTGCGCTCCTCGGCGGTGTCGATGAGGTCGTCGGGGTGGAAGAGGTGCCGTTCGATCTCTTCGAGCCCGCCGTCGAGCTGCATGTAGAGGCGCGCGTAGTAGAGCGAGCGGTTCTCCACCTGCCAGTCGCGGCGGGGGTCACGCAGCACACTGTCGTTGAGTGCCGCGAGCGCCTCGGCCCGCGGCGCCGCGAGGGCATGCAGGGTACCGTCGCCGCGGCCTCGCTGAAGGAGGCCGAGCAAGGTGCCACTGGGCGCTATGTCTGGATCGAACATGAGGTCAGCATCCGGTGCGGGGGACAGGCTGGCAACGGGATTTCCGCCGACCGGCATTCTTGCCGGTGACCGCGGGCCGTATGCATCGTTCCCACCGTGGGTCGGGGGGCGTGACTGCCTGCGGCGGGCGCAGCCTAGCTTGGAAGCGGTCATTCCGCCGATTCGGCCCTGGGTTGCCCCAGGGAGGCCGGGGGCATATGCCGGGTGCACCACCGTAACGGGTACCGCCAAATCCCTTACGGACAGTCGCAGCCTGTGCAACAGTCGTGACCGGCCCTTCTGTCAGACCTGGCCCCGGCGCCGCCTGATCACGGAGTACGTCATGCCGTCCCCTCGCTTCGCGGACCACCACGCCGCCCAGCCGCCCGAGCGTGAATCGCTGGAGGCACTCATCACGCAGGCCCGCCGGCTGCGCGGTGGCCTCGACGCCGTCCGCCGGGAGGCATCGTCCGCCGACGCCCCCGCCGACCCGCAGCAGCGCTGGCAGCGGGCCCTGTGCGATCTCGCCGTCCACCACCTCGACGACCTCGACGGCCACCTCGGCCAGCTGCGGGAGGGCCTGCCGGCCGACACCGCGGACGGCGGGGTCGCGGACGCCGAGCCGCCGGCGGCCCCGCCCGAGCCCGAACCGCACGAGCGCGGCTCGCTGCTGCGCCGGGTGGGCAGCGCCGAGTGGAATCTGCTCACGGACGAGGTGAGCTGGTCCGATGAGCTCTTCGCGATGTTCGGCAGGGAACCGTCCGACGGTCCGCTGACCCTGGACGAGCTGCCCTCCCTGGTCCTCGCCGAGGACCAGGAGGGACTGACGACGATGGTCACCAACTGTCTGGTGGACGGCCGGCCGATCGACGGCGAGTTCCGCATCGTCCGCTCCGACGCGAGCGTCCGCACGGTGCACATGGTGGGCGAGCCGGTCCTCGACGCCGACGGCGGTACCGCCTGCATGTGGGCCGTGCTGCGGGACGTCAGCGCGCTGCGGCGCAGCCAGCAGGCGGTGGCCGAGACCCGCGAATCGCTGCAGCGCCAACGGCATATCGCGCAGACCGAGCACCGGCTCGCGGTCGAGCTCCAGCAGGCCGTGCTGCCGCCCTGGCGCGGCTCCCTCCAGTTCCCGCAGAGCGGCCCGGCCGCCCTCGACCTCGCCGGGCACTACCTCCCCGCCGGCACCCGGGCGCTGATCGGCGGCGACTGGTACGACGCCCTGCAACTGCCGGACGGCAACACACTGTTAAGTGTCGGTGATCTCACCGGGCACGGCGTCACCGCCACCTCCGGGATGGCGATGGTGCTCGGCGCGCTGCGCGGGATGGCCGTCGCGGGCCAACGGCCGGGGCCGCTGATGGGATTCCTCAACCAGCTCCTCGACACCGCTGCCCAGCCCGCCCTGGGCAGCGCGGTGTGCTGCCGCTTCGACCCCGCCACCCGTCTGCTGGAGTGGGCCCAGGCCGGGCACCCCGCACCGCTGCTCTTCCGCGGCGGTACGGGGCGCGCGCTGGACCCGCCCGAGGGGGTGCTGCTCGGCGCCACGACGGGCGCGGTGTACACCCAGCGCACCGAGCAGCTGGCCCCCGGCGATCTGCTCGTCCTGCACACCGACGGACTCGCGCCGCGCCGTACGCACCACGCGGACACCGCCCATGAGGGTGCCGAGCGGCTGCTCGCGCTGGCGCCGCGGTTCGCCGCGGCGCGCAGTGCGCAGGACGGTGTCCGTATCGTCCTGGAGGAGTTCGGCAGCGCCGAGCGCGAGCACGACGCCTGTGTGCTGATCGCCAGAGTCGGCGCCTGACGCACCGCGCGCGGACGGCGGGCGGACCTGTCGGCCGGATGTCGGCCGATCTGATACCGGGTGGGGGTAACGGACCGGGTGGCGGGGTGGGTGGTGTCACCCCGTCACACCGAGAGGCCGCCCAGCGCCGGTCCCCACTCCGGTACCGGTCCCGCCTCCTTCTCCCGGGCCTTGCCCTTGGCCTTCTCCTTCGGCATGACCTGCTGGATTTCCTCGCGCAGCGCCCGGATCTCGGCGGAGTTCGCGTACTGCCCGGTGAGCCGGAACATCTCGCGCAGCCGGTCCCAGGTGCGGTGGGAGGAGTTCTCACCGATGGTGGCCAGCGCCAACCGTGCGTACCGGTCGCCCTGTTCGGGATCGTCACCGATGAAGCACGCCGAGGCCATCGAGAGGTAGTCGAAGATCTGCGACCGCTGGTGGCCGCTCCCCCGCAGCCGGAGCGCCTGCTTGGCGTGGTGCTGGGCCAGCCCGGCGACCGACGGATCGTGGTCGGCGAGCGTACGGAAGGCCAGCGCCTGCATGCCGTGCAGATCCGCCTCGTCGAAATTCTGCATCCAACTGGGCCGCGGCGCATCGGCCTTGTCCGAGACGAAGAGCTCCTCCGCCTCGCCCAGGGTGCGGCGCATCGCCTGGCCGTGGCCCTTGGACGCCTGCGCCCATGCCTCGATGGTGTACAGCATGGCGCGGGTGCGCGGCAGATTCTCCGCACCGGAACCGGACTTGGCCAGCTTCATCAGATCCAGCGCGTCGTCCGGGCGGCCCAGATGGACCATCTGGCGGGCGGCGCGGGAGAGCGCCTCCCCGGCGCGCGGCCGGTCGCCGCCCTCGCGCGCCGCGTGGGCGGCGATGACGAAGTACTTCTGGGCGGTGGACTCCAGGCCCACGTCGTGGGACATCCAGCCGGCCAGCACCGCCAGATTGGCCGCCACTGCCCAGAGTCTGCGTTGCAGATGGTCGGGGTGGCGGTAGGCGAGCATGCCACCGACCTCGTTGAGCTGGCCCACCACGGCCTTGCGCTGCAACCCGCCGCCGCGGGCCGCGTCCCAGGCGCGGAACACCTCCACCGAGTGCTCCAGCGCGTCGATCTCCTGCGACCCCACGGGGGCCGCCTCGTAGCGGTCGAGGCCGATCTGGTCGAGCTGATCGCGCCGGCCGGCCGAGCCGGCGGCGAACGGGTCGTGGGAGGGGGCGGCCGAGGTGGCCGGGTCGGTGTGCAACCAGTCGTGCATGGCGCCGGTGAGTGCGGAGCCTGCGGCGAGCGCAGCGCCCGCGCCCACCAAGCCGCGTCGGTTGAGCATGAGGTCCATTCCCGTGAATTCCGTGAGGACCGCGGCGGTCCGCTCGGGTGCCCACGGCAGACCGTCCGTGGCCTGCCGTTTCCCCGCGCGGCCGGTTCTTGCGAACCCGAGGTCCTCGATGGTTACGACACGGCCGAGTCGCTCGGTGAACAGGGATGCCAGGACCTTGGGCACCGGATCGCGCGGGGTCTCCCCCGTATCGATCCAGCGCCGCACTCGCGAGGTGTCGGTCGCCAGCTGCGGATGCCCCATGGCCGCCGCCTGCCGGTTGACCAGTCTCGCCAGTTCTCCCTTGGACCAGCCCGCCAGGCCGAAAAGGTCCGCGAGACGGGTGTTCGGCTCCCTGTTCACGTCAAGCCCCCAGGTTCCTCGACTGAGTTGACAGTAACGGCCCGTGACATGCGCGGCGACCATTCGCCAGGGTTCGCCAGGGTGCGCCAGATGGTCTGCCACCCGCGCCCGAGTGTTCTGTAGGTGTGCAGCCCCCGGCCCCGTGGCGGGACCGCATTCCCCAGGGTGCGAGCCCTGCGCAGGGGCCCTGGATCGGCCTTCTGCACGGGACCCTTCACCGGGTTCCCACCGCCGGGCCGGGGGCGCGCACGCAATTCGTCGGCGCACGAAGGGATCTGTCTCACCCATGTACGCAGCATCGTCCGCCGTGACCGCCCCCACCCGGCCGTACCGGCCGCACACCGCAGGCAGCGGGCCGTATCTCGCCCCCGCCGCTGCCGCGGGGGCGGTCAACGGCCTGTCCGGCGGCCACACCCGGCGGGCGCAGGGGACGGGCACCCAACCGCTCAGCGGGAGACTCGACTTGTCCGGCCCACAGGGTGCCCAGCTGCGCGCCGCCGTCGCCTCGGTGCACCGCATCTGCCCGGAGTTCAACCCGGTCAAGGTGCTGCGCCGGGGCGGCAGGTCCGTTCTCCTGGTGGGCACCACGGGCCGTACGACCGCGGTCGCGAAGTGCTTACTGGACCATTCCCCGGCCTGGGTTGAGCGGTTCCGGCAGGAAATAGTCGCCTATCGCGCGTTCGTCCGGCACCGTCCGCCGGTGCGGGTACCGCGGCTGGTGGCCGCCGACCCCGACAACTGCACCCTGGTCGTGGAGCGCATGCCGGGCCGGGTCGCCGCCGTGCAGCGGCATCCGTCCGAGGCGCCCGCGCGCGCGGACGTCAGGGCCGCGCTCGGCGCGATCTGCCGGGTCAACCTCTGGCGTCCGCAGGCCGGACTGTTCGACGCCCCGCTGGACTACGCGGACCGCATCGGCCGCTATCACGACCTCGGGCTGCTCACCGACCGGGATCTGGGCGACCTCCAGAAGCTACTGCGCGGTCTGTCGCACACCCAGGGCCAGTTCTGCCACGGCGACGCGCTGCTCAACAACGTCCTGCTCTCCCCCGCGGGTCCGGTGCTCCTGGACTGGGACAACGCGGGCTGGTATCTGCCGGGCTACGACCTGGCGACGCTCTGGTCGGTGCTCGGTGACGCGCCGGTGGCCCGCCGTCAGATCAGCCAGCTGGCACAGGCCGCGGGGCCGGCCTCGCGGGACGCCTTCCTGGTGAATCTGATGCTGGTGCTGACCCGCGAGATCCGGCGCTACGAAACCGCGGTCCAGCGGACCATGCGCGAGCCCGCGCCGACGGGGACACCGGGTCCGGGACAGCCCGGGGCACCCGCGGCGGGCGAGGAGCAGCGACTGCTCCTGCGCCGGCTGCACGACGACTGCCAGATGGCGCGGCGTGCGGTGCGGGCGGCGGTCGGCACGCGCTGACCGCCGGCGGAGACGGGTGAGCGGCGCGCCCGATCCGGGCGCGCCGCTCACCCGTCTCCGCCCAGCCGTCTCGGCCCACCGGCGCGCCCGGCTTTCCGTATCCGCGCCGTATCGCTCCCGTCTCCGCTCCCCGGATGCGCGGAACCGGACCCTCCGGTGTCCTCCGCCGCAGATTCGTGATCCGCGCCGGAGCCCGGACATTGGTCCATTCCACTGACGCGCCGCAGGCCGGGAGCCCGCAGCGGGAAAGCTCCCCGGGACATGCTCTGACATGCGAAATCCCAATCCTGCACGGTCATTGACGGGGCGTCGGCAAAGGGGTACCCCTAGGGCCTGACCGCGGGTCCGGTCCCGCCCCGCACGGCCGTTCACGCACCACCCGCCACACCGTCCCGGCTCGGGCCGGCTTTGAGGAGGCTCTTTTGCGAGAATCCGCCCCGATTGACACGAAGAGAACTGTCCGCCCCACCTTGCGCAGGTCCGCCACCGCCGTCGCCACCGCGGCGCTGATGGTGCCGCTGGTCTCCGCCGCGCCCGTCGGGCAGACCCGGGCGGACGCCGCCTTGCAGCGGGCCTTCACCGACGCCGCCGCCCGTTTCCAGGTGCCGCGCAGTGTGCTGCTCGGCGTCTCGTACCTGGAGTCCCGCTGGGACGGCCACGGCGGCGCGCCGAGCGTCTCCGGCGGCTACGGGCCCATGCATCTGACCGACGCCCGGACGGCGCTGGCGCGCGAGCCGGAGTATGGCGCGGACGCGACGGACGCCCGGCGGGCCGGCGCCCGCGGTGACGGTAGCGGCACCCGTGCGACGGCGCCCACGGCACGGCTGGCCGCCCTGCCCGCCGAACTCCCCGCCCGACTGCGGACGTTGCCGACCGCGGCGCGGCTGACCGGGCTGCCCGCCGAGAAGCTGCGCACCGACCCCGCCGCGAATGTGCTCGGCGGTGCCGCGCTGCTCGCCGCCGAGCAGCGCGCGCTGGGGCTCCCCGGCAGCACCGACCCGGCCGAGTGGTACGCCGCGGTGGCGCGCTACGCCGGCGAGGACAGCGGACAGGGCGGCACGGTCTTCGCCGACGAGGTGTACGACCTGCTCCGCCACGGCCAGACCCGGACCACCGACGCGGGGCAGCGGATCACGCTGGCCGCCGCGCCCTCGCTGGTTCCCGACCGTACGCAGCAGAAACGTATCTCTGCGGGCCCCGCCATTACCGCCGTCCAGGCGTCCGCCCCGGCCGGGACCGCCATGCCGGAGTGCCCGTCGAGCGTCGCCTGCGAGTCGGTTCCGGCGCCGTACTCGCGGTTCGGCGACAACGACTACGGCAACCACGACCGGGCGGACCGCCCCGCGGACCTGCGCGTCGACACCATCGTCATCCACGACACCGAGGGGTCCTGGGAGACGACGCTGAAACTGATCAAGGACCCGACGTATGTGTCGTGGAACTACACGGTCCGCTCCTCGGACGGTCTGATCGCCCAGCACGTCCCGACCAGGGACGTCGCCTGGCACGCGGGCAACTGGTACACCAACTCGCACTCCGTGGGCATCGAGCACGAGGGCTTCCTGACCGCGCCCGACGCCTGGTACACGGAGGCGATGTACCGCACGTCGGCCCGGCTGGTGAAGTACCTGAGCCGCAAGTACGACGTACCGCTGGACCGCCAGCACATCCTGGGCCACGACAACGTGCCCGCCACCTCGCCGTCCACGGTCCCCGGTATGCACACCGACCCCGGCCCGTACTGGGACTGGGGCCACTACTTCGCGCTGCTGGGCAAGCCCTTCACACCCACCGCGGGCCCGCACGGCGGTCTGGTCACCATCCGCCCCGACTACGACCGGAACGAGCCGGTCTACACCGGCTGCGAGAAGGGCGGTGAGCCCTGCGCGGCGCACGGCTCCGCCGCGGTCCGGCTGCACACCGCGCCGCGCGAGGACGCCCCGCTCGTCAAGGACGCCGGGCTGCACCCGGACGGCAGCGATTCGACGGCCGACGTCAACGACACCGGCGCCCGCGCCACGACGGGGCAGCGGTTCGCGGTGGCGGGCCGCTCCGGCGACTGGACGGCGATCTGGTACCTCGGCCAACGGGCGTGGTTCCACAACCCGCGCCACCAGCCGACGGCGGTGAACGCGAAGGGCCTGATCGCGACGCCCAAGGCCGGCCGGTCCGACATCCCGGTCTACGGGGTGGCGTACCCGGAGAAGGCCGCCTACCCGGCCGGGGTGCCGGTCCAGAACGTCACCCCGCTGCCGTACAAACTGGCCGCCGGCCAGCGGTACGCCGTGGGTCAGCGGCTGACGGGCGACTACTTCTACGCCAAGTCCTTCGACGTCGGCGAGCACGCGGTCGTGCGCGGCAAGGACGCGTACTACGAGATCCAGCTCGGGCACCGCGTCGGCTATGTGCGGGCGGCCGACGTGGACGTCCGGCCGTCGGACCGGTAGCGCCGCCCGGGTGACGGAAACACGTCGCGCCCGGTGGACGGCACTCCGTCCACCGGGCGCGACGGATGACCGCGCGGCGCTCAGCCCTGCTGGAAGAGCTCCGCGGGCAGCGGCTTGAGCAGGGCGTAGAGGTCGTCGGTGATCGGCCGGTCCCAGCTGGCGATGGTGACCAGTACGCCGTCGCTGCGGTCGAACTGGGCACAGGAGATGCGGCTCTCGGAGCATTTGATGCGCTTGACGATGAGCAGGTTGTCCTCGTGCATCACGGGGGTGTCCTCGCGCTCGACGACCACCACCGGCTCGTCGTTGCCGAGGGCCGCGAGGAGCTGGGCCACCTCGAAGGGCACCTGGTCCTCGTCGAGGTCGCGGGCCGGGGAGCCCTCCGGCAGATTGCCGATGATCATCGCGGGGCCACGGCCGCCGAACAGGTCGTAGCGGAGGAAGACGCCCTGGCAGCTGCCGTCGGGGGCGGGCAGCAGCCCGGCTCCGAGGTTGCCCGGCCAGTCCCCGGGGTCCATGGCGAGGACGTCGAAGTCAGGCCCGGCGGGCGTGGCTGCGCTGCGGCGGCGGAGGAAGGACATGCCGCCATCGTACGTGGCCCGGCCGGACCCGCCGCGCGGACGTCGGGGTGGGACCGGCCGGGCCCCGGGGCCGCGGCACACGACGGCGTGGCGGGCGCGGCCGTCCGGGGCTCCCCGCGCGGCGGACCCGGCCCCGGACCGGGCCGCTCAGCTCCGGTCGGCGAGCGCGACGAGGCGGCGGAGCGCCGCGTCGGCCGCGTCGTACGGGACGAAGAGGTGGTCGTGGTGGAAGCCCGCCACGACATTGCAGCTCAGTCCGGCGGTGGCGAGTTCGGCGGCGACGGCGGCGGTCAGGCCGACGGCGTCCAGCGCCGAGTGCACCCGCAGGGTGATCCAGCCGGCGACGTAGCCGTACGCCAGGCCCGCACGGTCGGCCGCCTCCTGGCGGAGGACCAGCGTGGTGCCTTCCGGTTCGGCGACGGTCACCACGGGCCGCAGGCCGTCGGGGATCCGGCCGGCCACGGTCGTGAAGACGTAGCGGCCTTCGTTCAGCTCGGGCCGCATACCGCTCAGCAGCACCCGGAGATCACGCTCACCTGTCATGACCGCCACTCTAGGACCTGTCGGTCCGCCCGCCGCGGGCACCCGGGCGCGGCGAGGGGCTCGGCGACGGGCCGGGCGGGCGCCCTTGCCGCAGACCGGGGTGCGCCGCTCCCGGCATCGGCGGCGGCCGGCCTCGCGGGCGAGGCGCGCGGTGCGCCCGCGCCCGCTCGGGCAGGTCAACCGGGCGGGGGTTCGGTGCCGACCAGCCACATCGAGAAGAACTGTGCGCCGCCTCCGTAGGCGTGTCCCAACGCCCGTCTGGCGCCGTCGATCTGGTGGTCGCCGGCCTGGCCGCGGACCTGGAGGGCGGCCTCCGCGAAGCGGAGCATCCCGGAGGCGCCGATGGGGTTGGTGGACAGGACGCCGCCGGAGGGGTTGACGGGGAGGTCGCCGTCGAGTCCCGTGACGCCGGACTCGGTGAGTTTCCAGCCCTCCCCCTCGGCGGCGAAGCCCAGGTTCTCCAGCCACATCGGCTCGTACCAGCTGAAGGGCACGTACATCTCCACCGCGTCGATCTCCCGGCGCGGGTCGGTGATGCCCGCCTGCCGGTAGACGTCGGCCGCGCAGTCCTTGCCGGCCTGCGGTGAGACGGAGTCCTTGCCGGCGAAGAGGGTGGGTTCGCTGCGCATCGCGCCGCCGTGCACCCAGGCGGGCGGGTGGGGTGCGCGGGCGGCCCCGGCCCGGTCGGTGAGGATCATCGCGCAGGCGCCGTCGGAGGACGGGCAGGTCTCGGAGTAGCGGATCGGGTCCCAGAGCATCGGAGACGCCTGGACCTGCTCCAGGGTGAGGTCGTGTTCGTGCAGATGCGCGTAGGGGTTCTTCAGGGCATTGCGGCGGTCCTTGTAGGCGACCAGGGAGCCGATGGTGTCCGGGGCGCCGCTGCGCCGGATGTACGCGCGCACATGCGGGGCGAAGAATCCGCCGGCGCCGGCCAGCAGCGGCTGCTGGAAGGGGATCGGCAGGGAGAGCCCCCACATGGCGTTGGACTCGGACTGCTTCTCGAAGGCGAGGGTGAGGACGGTGCGGTGGATCCGGGCGGCGACGAGGTTCGCGGCGACCAGGGCGGTGGAGCCGCCGACCGAACCGGCGGTGTGCACCCGCAGCATCGGTTTGCCGACGGCGCCCAGCGCGTCGGCGAGATACAGCTCGGGCATCATCACCCCCTCGAAGAAGTCGGGGGCCTTGCCGATGACCACGGCGTCGATGTCCGCCCATTCCAGCCGGGCGTCGTCCAGGGCGCGGCGGGCGGCCTCGCGGACGAGTCCGGCGAGGGAGACATCGCGGCGGGCGGCGGCGTGCGCGGTCTGGCCGATACCGGTGACGGCCACGGGTTCCTTGCTCATGCCTCCCCCTCCAGGACGGCGACCAGGTTCTGTTGCAGGCACGGCCCCGAGGTGGCGTGCGCGAGGGCGCGGTCGGAGTCGCCGCGCTGGATGCGGTCGGCGGCCTCGCCGAGGCGGATCAGTCCGGTGGCCATGACGGGGTTGGCGGCCTGGGCGCCGCCCGAGGGGTTGATCCGTACCGTGTCGTCGAGGGCGAGCGCGTCCCGCAGGACGACCTCCTGGGAGGTGAAGGGGGCGTGCAGTTCGGCGGTGTCGACGGGGCGCCGGAAGACGCCGGCGCGTTCGGCGGCGAGCCGGGTGGACGGGGAGTCGGTGAGGTCGCGCACGCCCAAGCTGTGGGCCTCGATGCGGTGGTCGAGGCCGCGGATCCAGGCCGGGCGGCGGCCCTGCGCGGCGGCCAGCCGGCGGGCGGTGTCGCCGGCGGCGAGGATCACCGCGGCCGCGCCGTCGCCGATGGGCGGGCAGTCGCCGGTGCGCAGCGGCGCGACGACGTACTCGCCGGCCGGGCGCGGGCCGCGCCGCTGTGCGTGCGGGTGGGCCGCGGCGGCGGTGCGGTCGCGGTCGGCGATGGCGGCCAGTTCCGCCTCGTCGGTCCGTCCGGCGTCGATCAGGGCCTGGGCCTGGAGGGCGGCGAGCGCGACGGAGTCGGGCCACAGCGGGGCCAGGTAGTAGGGGTCGAGCTGGCGGGTGAGCACCTCGCGGAGGTCGCCCGGGGAGGACTTGCCGTACGCGTAGACCAGCGCGGTGTCCGCCTCGCCGGTGAGGAGCTTGACCCATGCCTCGTACAGGGCCCAGGCGCCGTCCGTCTCGACATGGGATTCGGAGATCGGCGGCCAGGCGCCGACGCCGTCCAGGGCCATGGTGAAGGAGAAGGCGCGGCCGGCGAGGTAGTCGCTGGAGCCGGAGCAGGTGAAGCCGATGTCGCGGGTGCGCAGGCCGGTGCGGCGCAGGACGTCGTGCAGCACCGGCATCAGCATCTCGACCTCGGAGGTCTGCGCGCTGTCGCGGACGTGGTCACTCTGTCCGAAGGCGACGATGGCGACCTCGCGCATCAGATCAGCTCCTTGTAGCTGTCGTAGGGAGCGTCGGGTTCGCCGGTGGGGCGGTAGTGGTCGGGGAAGGTGCCGTCGCCGGTCCATACCGGTTCGACGCGCAGGCCCATCCTGACCTCGTCGTAGGAGATGCCGCCGATGCGCGCGTGCAGGGCCAGACCGGCGCCGTCCAGGGCGATGTGGGCGTAGACGTAGGGGACCTCGATGTCGAGGTTCCGGGCCTTGATGTTGACGATGCAGTAGGTGGTGACGGTGCCGCGGGGGCCGACCTCGACCTGGGTGTCGGTGGCGATACCGCAGGTGGGGCAGGCGCCGCGGGGCGGCACATAGACCTTGCGGCAGGAGGGGCAGCGCTCGCCGATGGTCTTGCGTCCGGCGAGCGCCCGGAGGTAGCGGGACTGGGCGCGGCCGGGTGCGTAGGTGTAGTCGAGGCGGGCGGGGGTGGTGATGCCGGTGACAGGGTCGGCGAACTCCCCGCTGTGCGCGGCCGGTTCGGCGCCGCTCCCCGGTCCGTCGTACGGGGTGAAGCAGGCGATGTCGGTGATCGCGCCGGTGCGTTCGGCGGCCCAGCGGATGCGGACCCGCAGGCCGGTGTGTACGGACTCCGGGCCGGGGACGTCCAGGGCGTGCAGCAGCGCGGTGTCGGCGCCGTCGAGCCGGACCAGGACCCAGGCGAAGGGGGTGGCGAGCGGCTGGCCGCGGCGCGGGGCGGGGTTCCAGGCCCAGGTGGTGACGGTGCCGGCCGAGCCGACCTCGACCAGGTCGCGGATCTCCTCGGCGGTGACCGGGTCGTATTCGGCGGGCGGGACGATCACCCGTCCGTCGCCCGCGCGGACGCCGAGGACGGTGCGCTCGCGCAGTCCGGTGAGGAAGGCGCTCTGGACGGGGCCCAGCGAGCGGGTGAAGGGGAACTCCACCACGAGCGGCGCCGTGCGGATTTCGGCCATGCGGAACTCCTCGGGTCAGGCGCGCCGGAAGACGGGTGGGCGCTTCTGGGTGAAGGCGAGGGAGCCCTCCTTCGCGTCGGCGGTGGCGAAGACCGGCCAGCCGCGCTCCAGTTCGGCCTTGAGCCCTTCGGTCTCGGGCAGCTCCGCCGTCTCGTAGACGGACGCCTTGACGGCTTCGACGGCCAGCGGGCCGCAGGCGTTGATCTGCTCGGCGATCTCCAGGGCCTTCTCCAGTGCGGTGCCGTCGGGTACGACATGGCCGATCAGGCCGATGCGTTCGGCTTCGCGCGCCGGGTAGGGGCGTCCGGTGAGCAGCATTTCCAGGGCGTGGGTGCGGGGGATCTGGCGGGCGAGGCGGACGGTGGAGCCGCCGATGGGGAAGAGGCCGCGCCGGACCTCGAAGAGCCCGAAGACGGCGCTCTCCCCGGCCACCCGGATGTCGGTGCCCTGGAGGATCTCGGTGCCGCCGGCGACGCAGTGGCCCTCGACGGCGGCGATCACGGGTTTGCGCGGGCGGTGGTGGCGCAGCATCGCCTTCCAGTGCAGGTCGGGGTCGTCGCGCAGCCGGTCGCGGTAGCGCTCGCCGGTCATCCCGTCGCCCGCGAGGGCCTTGAGGTCCATCCCGGCGCAGAAGGTGCCGCCGGCGCCGGTGAGCACGATGGAGCGGATCGCGTCGTCCTCGTCGGCGGCCAGCCAGCCGTCGTACAGGCCCACCAGCATCGGCAGCGAGAGCGCGTTCCTGGCCTCCGGCCGGTTGAGGGTGAGCACCAGTGTCGCGCCGACGCGCCGTACGGTGAGATGTTCGGTACCGCTCATGCCGTCCTCCCGTCTCCAGACGGAGAACAGGTTGCAGCAGCCGAACGGCGACTTCAAGAGTTTTCTGACAGGCAGTCAGTTTTCTTGGCCACGGCCCTTCCCTGCGCCTCTCGGCGGCGCTCTAATGACCGCCAAGCCGACGTCCGCCCGGTCTGGAGGAGACGTGGAGTACAACCTTGCCGACCTCTTCGAGTCGATCGCCGACACGGTCCCCGGCCGCGAGGCGCTGGTGTACCTCGACCATCCGGGGTCCGGCGCCGAGCGCCGGCTCACCTACGCGGAGCTGGACCGGGCCGCCAACCGCCTCGCCCACCATCTGCGCGACCAGGGCGTCGCCCCCGGTCAGCACGTCGGGCTGCACCTCTACAACGGCGTCGAGTACCTCCAGACCCTCTACGCCTGCCTGAAGATCCGCGCGGTGCCGGTCAACGTCAACTACCGCTATGTGGCGGACGAATTGGCCTATCTCTACCGGGACGCAGACCTGGTCGCCCTGGTCTACGACGCGGAGTTCACCGAACGGGTCGCCGCCGCCCTGCCCCGGGCCGCGCGGCTGCGGCACCTCGTACGGGTGGGCACCCCGCCCGCCGGTGTCGCCGGGCCGCACCTCGTCCCCGTCCCGCTCGCGGACGCGGAAGCCGCCGGATCGCCCGAGCGCGGCTTCGGCCCGCGCTCCGGCGACGACCGGATCGTCATCTACACCGGCGGCACCACCGGTATGCCCAAGGGCGTGGTGTGGCGCCACGAGGACCTGTTCTTCTCCGGGATGGGCGGCGGGGCGCCGACCGGTGAGCCGGTCGGGCACCCGGCGGAACTGGCCGAACGGGTCGCGGCGGGCGGTGACGGCCTCGCCTTCTTCCCCGCTCCCCCGCTGATGCACGGCACCTCCACACTCACCGCGTTCATCGCCTTCCACTTCGGCCAGAAGGTCGTCCTGCACCGCAAGTTCACGCCCGAGGACGTGCTGCGCACCGTGGCGCGCGAGCGGGTCACCAGCGTCTCGCTGGTCGGCGACGCGATGCTGCGCCCGCTCGTCGACGCGCTCGGCGGACCGCTCAAGGACACCGACTGCTCCTCGCTGTTCAGCGTCAGCAGCTCCGGCGCGATCCTCTCGGAGACCGTCCGGGACCAGTTCGCCGCACTGGTCCCGGGCGCCCTGCTGCTGAACAACTTCGGCTCCTCCGAATCCGGCTTCAACGGCACGGCCACCGAGGACTCGGGCCCGGACAAGGGGTTCCGGCTGCGGGTCAACTCCCGTACGGCGGTGGTGGATCCGGCCACCCACGAGCCGGTCGCGGCCGGTGGTACGGGGCGGATCGCGCTGCGCGGGCACGTCCCGCTGGGCTACTACAACGACCCGCAGAAGACCGCCGAGACGTTCTTCGAGGCGGACGGCGACCGGTGGGTGCTGCTGGGCGATATGGCGACCGTGGACGCCGAGGGCATCGTCACCGTGCTGGGCCGGGGCTCGCAGTGCATCAACTCCGGCGGCGAGAAGATCTACCCGGAGGAGGTCGAACAGGCGCTGAAGGCCCATCCGGACGTCTACGACGCGCTGGTGGCGGGCGTTCCGGACGAGCGGTGGGGTAGCCGGGTGGCGGCCGTCGTCCAGCTCCGGGCCGGTTCGGCGCCGTTGGACCTGGCCGGTGTCCAGGACCACTGCCGGACCCGCCTGGCCGGGTACAAGATTCCGCGCGCCGTCGTCTTCACCGACCGCATCCGGCGCTCGCCCAGCGGCAAGGCGGACTACCGCTGGGCGAAGGCGGTGGCGGCGGCCGGCGGGGAGTCCTAGGGACGCCCGCGGACGGGCCCGCCCAGGTGTGCGGCGCGCACCGCGGACCGCGACCGGAAGTTGCCGACACCCGCCCGGACACACCGGCCCCGCCGGTGGGCCTCTGGCACCATGAGGGGCCACCGAGGAGAGACGAGGACGGCCATGACCACGTGGGACGCGGAGTCGTTCGACGAGTTCGAGCGGACGGGCTGGTCCGGCCGCGCCGACGCCTACCGGGCGGGCTTCGGGCGGCTGACCACCCGGCTGGCCGAACCGCTGCTGGACGCCGCGGGGGTGACCGCGGGGACCCGGGTGCTGGACGCGGGCTGCGGACCGGGCCCGGTCGCGGCGGCGGCGCTGGAGCGCGGGGCGAAGGTGACGGCCGTGGACGCCTCACCGGAGATGGCCGAACTCGCCGGACGGACCCACCCCGGCCTCGACACCAGGGTCGCGCTGCTCACCGAACTCCCCTTCCCCGACGGGGAGTTCTCCGCCGTCGTCGGCAACTTCGTGATCAACCACCTCGGCGATCCGGCTGCCGGGCTCGCGGAGCTCCGCCGGGTGCTGGCGCCCGGCGGCCGGCTCGCGCTGACCTGCTGGGAGAAGGAACCGATGCGCGCGCTCGCGCTGTTCGGCGAGGCGCTGGCCGAATCGGGCGTGCCGTACCCCGCCGGGGTGCCCCAGGCGGGGCCGTTCCTGGCCGACTCCACCGCACCGGACCGTCCGTCGGCGTTCCACGGGCTGCTGGCGGACGCCGGGTTCGCGGACGCCGATGTCGAGACGGTCAGCTGGCTGCACCGCGTCGATCCGGACCAGTGGTGGACCGACCTCGTGACGGGCACTCCGCTGACCGGCACGGTGGTCTCCCGGCTCGACGCGGCGTCGTACGCGGCCGTCCGCCGGATCTACGACCGCAAGGCCGCCGCGCACGCGGTCGGTGACGGCTTCGTGGCGCTGCCCGTCGTCGCCCTGCTGGGCAGCGCGACCCGGCCCGCCTGAGACGCCCGTACCACGCTACGGTACTGGCGCACCCTCACTCTCTCCTGTCACGCCCATTACCACACGCCTGCCCTCATGTCCACGCAAGCCGTGCATTCCCCTCCTTGGCGGCGAAAACAACGCACAGGCCGCGTCAAGTCTTTCCCATGGGCCGGTCAGGGTGCAGACGCCTTATCCCTGTGCGGGCCTGGGCTGATGGCCCCTCGGGCGCGCGAAATGAGGTGTTCGATTGACGGAGATATAGTGTCGAATAGCGAACCCGGCGTGGGTAGGGGTCGTCTGTAGGGGCGGATATCCGAGGGGTATCCGTACCACTGGCGTCGAACAGAGGCATACCCATGTCTTCGTCCCTACTTGAGTCCCCCTGTGATCCGCCGGAGCCGCACCCCGCGGTGGGCATCTACCGCGGGGCGGCCGCTCCCCCGCCCCGGACCCTGCTCCACGTACTGGATGCCACCGCGGCCGCGTACCCCGGCGCCGACGCCCTCGACACCGGGGACGAGGTGCTCGACTACCGCGGGCTGAGCGCGGAGGTCACGCGCCGGGCCCGCAGGCTGTCGGAGCACGGCATCGGGCCCGGCGACCGGGTCGGCATCCGCATTCCCTCCGGCACGGCCGAGCTGTATCTGTCCCTGCTCGCCGTGCTGCGCAGCGGCGCCGCCTACGTCCCGGTCGATGCCGACGACCCCGACGAGCGCGCCGCCACGGTGTTCCGGGAGGCCGGGGTGTGCGCCGTGATCGGGGCGGACGGGCGGCTCGCACCGCGGGGCGAACCGCGCGGCGGCACACCAGGGAAGGCCCCGGGGCCGCAGGACGACGCCTGGATCATCTTCACGTCGGGGTCGACCGGCGCCCCCAAGGGCGTCGCGGTCAGCCACCGGTCGGCCGCGGCGTTCGTCGACGCCGAGGCGGGGCTCTTCCTCCAGGAGGGCGACCGCCCGCTGGGACCGGGCGACCGGGTCCTCGCGGGGCTGTCCGTCTCCTTCGACGCCTCGTGCGAGGAGATGTGGCTGGCCTGGCGGCACGGCGCCTGCCTGGTGCCCGCGCCGCGCTCGCTCGTCCGGGCGGGCCACGAGCTGGGCGGCTGGCTGATCGAACGCGGCATCACCGTGGTGTCCACGGTGCCCACCCTGGCCGCGCTCTGGCCGGACGAGGCACTCGCGCGGGTACGGCTGCTGATCGTCGGCGGTGAGGCGTGCCCGGCCGGGCTCGTGGAGCGGTTCGCCACGCCGGGGCGGGAGATGTGGAACACCTACGGCCCGACGGAGACGACCGTCGTGGCGTGCGCTGACCGGATGACCGCGGGGCTGCCGGTACGCATCGGACTGCCGCTGGACGGCTGGCGGCTGGCGGTCGTCGACGCCGCGGGCGAGCCGGTGCCCTACGGCTGCGAGGGCGAGCTGGTGGTCGCGGGCGCGGGCGTCGCGCGCTATCTCGACCCCGTCAAGGACGCGGACCGGTTTCGGCCCTGCGCCGCGCTGGACGCGGCACGCGCCTACCGGACCGGGGACCTCGTACGGGCCGAACGCGCCGGGCTGGTCTACGTCGGCCGGGCGGACGACCAGGTCAAACTGGGCGGCCGGCGGATCGAGCTCGGCGAGATCGACGCCGCGCTGAGCGCCCTGGACGGGGTGCGCGGGGCCGCCGCCGCCGTCCGCACCACACCGGGCGGCGGCCAGATCCTGGTCGGCTACGTGGTGACCGGGAACGGCGCTGACGGCGGTACGGGGTTCCGGGCGGATCGCGCGCGCGGTGTGCTCGCGGACCGGCTGCCCGCCGCACTGGTACCGGTACTCGCCGAGGTCGCGGAGCTGCCCACCCGCACCTCGGGCAAGGTGGACCGCGACGCCCTCCCCTGGCCGCTGCCCGCGCTCGCCGGCGGCGGGGCGGGGAGCGAACCGGGCGAGGAGCTGTCCGGGAGCGCCGCGCGGCTCGCGGAGCTGTGGGAGCGGCTGCTCGGCGTCCGGCCCGGGGCGGACAGCGACTTCTTCGCACTGGGCGGCACCAGCCTGAGCGCCGCGCGGCTGGCCTCCGAGCTCCGTGCGCACCACCCGGGCGTGTCGGTGGCCGACCTCTACCGGCAGCCGGTGCTGCGGGACATGGCCGGGCACCTGGACTCCCTCGCGGGCGAAGCGGGCCCGGCCCGGCCGGTGCGGCCGGTGCGGCGGCGCACCGGGGCCGCCCAACTCCTCGTGCAGACGGGGCTGTTCGCGATCGCGGGGCTGCGGCTGCTGGTCGGCCTCATGACGGCCGACAACGTGCTCGGCCTGCTGGCGCCGCAGGCGTGGGCGCCGTACACCTCGTGGTGGCTGGTGATCGCCGGCTGGCTGGTGCTGCTGAGCGCCCCCGGCCGGTTCCTGATCGGCGCCGGGGCCGCCCGCGCGCTGACCCGCACCATCGTGCCGGGCAGCTATCCGCGCGGCGGCCGGGTCCATCTGCGGCTGTGGAGCGCCGAGCGGATCGTCGCGTCCTTCGGCGTCCCCGCGCTGCTGGGTACGCCCTGGGCGGGCCGCTACGCCCGCGCCCTGGGCTGCCGGGTGGGGGCGAACGTGGCGCTGCACGCCATGCCGCCGGTGACCGGGCTGGCCGAGTTCGGCGACGGTGCGAGCGTCGAGCCGGAGGCCGATCTGGCGGGCTGGTGGCTGGACGGGGAGACGCTGCACATCGGCGCCGTGCGGATCGGGGCCGGGGCACGCGTCGGCCACCGGAGCATGCTGATGCCCGGTGCCGAGGTCGGGCCGGAGGGCGAGCTGGCGCCCGGCGCCTGCCTGGACGGCGTGGTGCCCGAGGGGAACTGCTGGACCGGCTCGCCAGCCCGCCCCGCCAAGGGGTACGCGCAGATCGCCGGCAAGGGCTGGCCCGCGCCGCGGCCGGAGCGCTCCCGCCGCTGGAGCGCCGCCTACGCCCTCTCGCTGGCCGGGCTCCCGGCGCTGCCGCTGCTCGCCTCGCTGCCCGCGCTGGTCGGCGTCTACTACCTGGTGCGCGACTGCGCGACGCTCTCCGAGGCGGCGCTGCGACTGTTCGCCGCCGTCCCGGCGATCGCGATCGGCACCACACTCTGCTGGATGGTGGTGCTCGCCGCCGTGGTCCGGCTGCTGGGCCGGGGCATCCGGCCCGGTATGCACCCGGTCTGCGGCCCGGTCGCCTGGCGGGCCTGGCTGGTGACCCGTCTCGTCGACGGCGCCCGCGGCACCCTCTTCCCGCTCTACGCGAGCCTGGCGACACCGCTGTGGCTGCGGCTGCTCGGCGCCCGCGTCGGCCGGCGCGCCGAGATCTCCACGGTGCTGCCGCTGCCGTCCCTGCTGAGCGTCGAGGACTTCGCCTTCCTCGCCGATGACACGCTGGTCGCTCCGTACGAGCTGCGCGGCGGCTGGCTGCGGCTGGGGACCGCGCGGATCGGGCGGCGGTCCTTCGTCGGCAACTCCGGCATCGTGGGGCCGGACCGCGCGGTGCCCGACGAGAGCCTGATCGGGGTGCTGTCGGACGCCCCGGAGCACAGCGAGCCGGGTACCTCCTGGCTCGGGCGGCCCGCGCTGCCGCTGCCCCGGGTGGCGACGACCGGTGAGGTGGGACGCACCTTCGAGCCGCCGCGCCGGCTGGTGGTGGCACGCGCCGCCGTCGAGCTGTGCCGGGTGCTGCCGCTGATGTGCGCGATGGCGCTCACCGAGGCCGTGCTGCTCACCGAGCAGGGCGCGCTGGACACCGGCGGGCCGGGCCTGGCGGTCCTGGTGGGCGCGCCGCTGCTGCTGCTCGCGGCGGGCGTGGCCGCGCTGACCACGACCGCCGCGAAGTGGCTGCTGGTGGGCCGCTTCACGGCGGGCGAGCATCCGCTGTGGTCCTCGTTCGTATGGCGCAACGAGCTGTACGACACCTTCGTCGAATCGCTCGCCGTCCCGTGGATGACCCGCGCGTTCACCGGTACACCCGTGCTGAACTGGTGGCTGCGCAGCCTCGGCGCCAGGATCGGCCGCGGGGTGTGGTGCGAGACGCACTGGCTGCCGGAGACGGATCTGATCACCCTCGGGGACGGGGTCAGCGTCAACCGCGGCTGCGTGCTCCAGACCCATCTCTTCCACGACCGGATCATGCGGCTGGACACCGTCCACCTCGCGGCGGGCTCCTCGCTGGGCCCGCACGGTATCTCGCTGCCGGGTACCGCCGTGGGGGCGCACGCCTCCATCGGGCCGTCCTCGCTGGTGATGCGCGGCGAGAGCGTCCCCGCCGGGACGAGATGGGCGGGCAACCCGATCGCGGGGGCCACGGACGGTGCGCGCAAGGGTGTGCGCGCCCATGGCACTCCGGTGGGGGCGGGTGTGCCCGGCACCCCGGTCGCGGTGGGTGCGCCCGGCACTCCGGTGGGGGCCGTCGAAGGAGGCGGCCCCGCATGACCTGGTGCACCCGCAGGGCGCTGGTCAGGACCGCCGCCCTGCTCCCGCTGGCCGCCGCGGCCGACTGCTCCACCGGCCGCGCCGACCGGTACTTCCCCCAGCACGGCACGGCCGCCCACCGCACGGTCGCCTACGATCTGCGCCTGTCCTACGACCCGGACAGCGGCCGGCTCGACGGCCGCGCCCGGATCGACGCCGTGGCCGGCCCCGCGCTGGACCGGGTGGAGCTGGATCTCGCGCGGCTCTCGGTGCACGCCGCCGAGGTGGACGGGCGGGCGGCGCGCACCCGGCAGCGGCAGGGCAAGCTGTTCCTGGAGGCACCGCGCCGGATCGCCGCCGGGGCGCCGTTCACCCTGGACGTGCGCTACCGGGGACGGCCCGGCCCGCTGCGTTCGCCGTTCGGCTCCATCGGCTGGGACCGTACCGGCGACCGCTACGACGGGACGCTGGTGGCGTCGCAGCCGCTGGGCGCGCCGTCCTGGTTCCCGTGCAACGACCGCCCCGACGACAAGGCCGCCTACACCTTCCGTATCACCGTCCCGCGCGGCCACCAGGCGCTCGCCAACGGCACCCTGCACGAGCGCAGCCAGGACGGGCGGACGGAGGTGTGGACCTATCACCACCCCGGCCCGATGTCCTCCTATCTGGCCGCGCTCTACACGGGCCGCTTCCAGCACGAGCATCTGCCGTCCGTCACCACGGTCGGCGGCCGGCCCGTCTCGCTGCACAACGCCTTCCCGCCGCGGCTGGCCGAGGCCGCCCGGTACGACCTGGGGCGCCAGCCCGAGATGCTGCGGCACTTCACCGAGCTCTTCGGCCCGTACCCCTTCGAGTCGTACGGTGCCGTGGTGGTGGACGCCGACCTCGCGGAACCGGTCGAGAACCAGACGCTCTCCGTCTTCGGCCGCAACCACATCGACGGGAAGCGGGGCTGGGAGACGCTGGTCGCGCACGAGATGGCCCACCAGTGGTACGGCAACAGCGTCGGCCTCAGCGACTGGCGGCACATCTGGCTCAACGAGGGGTTCGCCACCTACGCCGAGTGGCTGTGGTCCGAGCACCTCGGGGAGGACGACGCGGACACCATCGCCCGCCGCGAGCGCCTCTCGATGGGCCGCCGCGACCAAGACCTCTGTCTCGCCGAGCCGGGCCCGCGCCATATCTTCGACAACCGGGTCTACGTCCGCGGCGCCTGCACCCTGCACGCGCTGCGGCTGGCCATGGGCGACGACCGCTTCTTCCCCATGCTGCGCGCCTGGCACGAGACACACCGCGGCCGGACCAGCGACACGGAGGCGTTCATCACCCACGCGGACCGGCACACCGCCCAGGCGGTCCGGCCGCTCCTGCAGTCCTGGCTCTACGACAAGGCGCTGCCGGAGCTGCCCACGGGGAGCGGGCTGCGGCGGGTGTGACGTGCGGTGCCGCCGGGCGGACCGGCCGCGGTGGGAAAACGGCGCCGGTCTGCCCCCCCGTCCCGCCGTCCTGCCGCCCCGGGAGTCCGGCCGTACCGCCCGACCTGCGCCTTCCGCACCCGGCTCCGGTGCGGACGCCGCCCGGGAGCCGTTCGCGGCACACCCCTTGACGTGCTCGCCGCGCGCTGATTGTTTGGACCCGCATTCAGCTACCGAATGATCGGTAGGGAGACAAGGCGGGTGACACTCCATGCCGGAATCGGCTACGGGCAGGGCGGCGTTCGACGAGACCGAGAAGCTCTCCGGGGACGCGTTGCGGGAACTCCAGCTGACACGGCTGCGCGCCTCGTTGCAGCACGCGTACGACCACGTTCCCTTCTACCGCGCGTCCTTCGACCGGGCCGGGGTGCGGCCGCAGGACTGCCGCTCGCTCGGTGATCTCGCCCGGTTCCCGTTCACCGTCAAGGACGATCTGCGGGCCAACTACCCCTTCGGGATGTTCGCCGTCCCCCGGAGCGAGGTGCGCCGCATCCACGCCTCCAGCGGCACGACGGGCCGTCCCACGGTCGTCGGCTACACCGATCGGGATCTGTCGTCCTGGGCGGATGTGGTGGCCCGCTCGATCCACGCGGCCGGCGGGCGGGCCGGCCACACCGTCCATATCGCCTACGGATACGGCCTGTTCACCGGCGGTCTCGGCGCGCACTACGGGGCGGAGCGGCTCGGCTGTACGGTCGTGCCGGCGTCCGGCGGGATGACCAGCCGGCAGGTGCAGATCATCCGGGACTTCCGCCCCGAGATCATCATGGTGACGCCGTCGTACATGCTCACCCTGCTGGACGAGTTCGAGCGGCAGGGCATCGATCCCCGGTCGACCTCGCTCAAGGTGGGCATCTTCGGCGCCGAGCCGTGGACACAGGAGATGCGCCGCGAGATCGAGGAACGGTTCGCGATCGACGCGGTGGACATCTACGGCCTGTCGGAGCTGATGGGGCCGGGGGTCGCGCAGGAGTGCGTGGAGACCAAGGACGGGCTGCACATCTGGGAGGACCACTTCTATCCGGAAGTGGTCGATCCGATCACCGGCGAGGTACTGCCGGACGGGGCCTCCGGTGAGCTGGTGTTCACCTCGCTCACCAAGGAGGCGATGCCGATCGTCCGCTACCGCACCCGCGATCTGACCCGGCTGCTGCCCGGCACCGCCCGTCCCGCCTTCCGCCGGATGGAGAAGATCACCGGGCGCAGCGACGACATGATCATCCTGCGCGGGGTCAACCTCTTCCCCGCGCAGGTCGAGGAGATCGTGCTGCGGACGCCGGGCGTCGCCCCGCACTTCCAGCTGCGGCTCACCCGTGAGGGCCGGATGGACCGGCTGACCGTACGCGCCGAGGCCCGGCCGGACGCGGCCCCGGAGGCGCGGACGGCGGCCGCCGGGCGGATCGCGCGCTGCGTCAAGGACGGTATCGGGGTCTCGGTCGACGTCGAGATCGTCGACCCGGAGACGCTGGAACGCTCGGTCGGCAAAATCAAGCGCATTGTCGACGCGCGGCCGCGGGAGCGGGGCTGACGGAGGTGCGCGGGCGGCGCGGTCCGACGACCGGTGCGATCCGACGGCGCGATCCGGCGACGGCCGCCGGACCGGGCCGCCGCCGGATCGGGTCCCCGCCGGATCAGGACATCGTCGGGTCGCCCTTGATGACGGCGAACGGGGCGCCGGCCGGGTCCGTCAGCATCGCCAGCCGGCCGACTCCGGGTGCGTCGGCCGGGGGGATGATGACCGTGGCGCCGTGCGCAGCGGCCGAGGCGACGGTGGCGTCGCAGTCGGTCACGCCGAAGTACGGGTGCCACTCCGAACTCGAACCGGCCGCCAGATGCATCTGCGCCAGCTGCATGATGCCGCCCTGCCCCGTGTCGTCGCCCTTGCCGCCGCCGGGCGAGGACACGACGGTGTACACCAGGTCGCCGGCCATCGGCATGTCCTGGGTCCGCCAGGAGAAGACGGCGCGGTAGAAGTCCTTCGCGGCGGCCGCGTCGGTGGTGTAGAGCTCCGTCCAGCACAGGGTGTCGGGCTCCATGACCGCGTCCAGGCCCTTGACGTCGCGGGGCTCCCACACGGCGAAATCGGCGCCCGTCGGATCGGTGAACCCGGCCAGCCGCCCGGCGGTGAAGACCTCCATCGGCGGGAAGCGGACCGAGCCGCCGGCCTGCTCGACCGCCTTGACCGTGGCCTCGGCGTCGGCGGAGTGGAAGTACACCGTCCAGGCGGAGCTCGCGCCCTCCTCCATCAGCGGGCCGACGGCGGCGACGGTGCGGCCGTCGCGCTGGAAGAAGCCGTAGCCGCCCGCCTCCGGACCGGCCGAGTGGAAGGTCCAGCCGAAGACGGCGGAGTAGAAGGTGGTGGCGGCGTCGATATCGGGGGCCCCGAGGTCGAGCCAGTTCGGTGTGCCCGGGACGAAATCGGTCGTCAGCATGGGAATTCCTCCGGTGTACGGGGCGGGACGGCACCCGCCGTACGGGGCCGGGCCCGCGGTGCGGTCCGCTGGGACCGGGGGCGGGGCGTCCGGGGTGCGTCCGGTGGGTGGGGTTCTGTCGGGTGTGTCCGGTGGCTGGGTAGGCGTGTGCTGTGGGGTGGTGACGGGGTGGCCCCGCCCGGCCGGTTCCGAGGGCCTTGCGCCGGCCACTTCTCAGCATGGCAGGGGGCACTGACAGTCGCCCTTCGTACGGGTGGCGGCCGGCCGGACGCACCCCGGGGGCCGTGCCCCGGAGCCGGCGCCGCACCCGCGGTGACGGCTCGGGCGGTACCGAACCGGGCAGTGCCGGATCACGCAGCCGGATCAGGCAGCGCCGAACCGGTCGCGCAGCTCCCGCTTGAGGACCTTGCCGCTGGCGTTGCGCGGCAGCGCGTCCACGAACAGCACCCGTTTGGGCGCCTTGAACGCCGCGAGGCGCGCGCGGGCCGCGTCGATCAGCTCCTGCTCCCCCACCCCGTCGCCATCGCTGTCCTCGCCCGTACGCAGTACGACGACGGCGGTCACCGCCTCGATCCAGCGCTCGTCCGGCAGCCCGATGACGGCCACCTCCGCCACCTGGGGATGCTCGTAGAGCACGTCCTCCACCTGGCGCGAGGCGACCAGCACACCGCCGGAGTTGATGACGTCCTTGATCCGGTCGACGACCGTGACATAGCCGTCGGCGTCCTGGACGGCCAGGTCCCCGGAGTGGAACCAGCCGTCCCGGAACGCCTCGGCGGTCTCCGCCGGCTTGTCCCAGTAGCCGGTGCACAGCTGCGGGGAGCGGTAGACGATCTCGCCCCGGGTGCCGGCCGGCACCTCCCGGTCCGCCTCGTCCACCAGCCGCGCCTCCACGAACAGCACCGGCCGCCCGCAGGAGTCCGGCCGGTCCGCGTGTTCGTCCGGGCCCAGCACCATGGCCAGCGGCCCGATCTCGCTCTGCCCGAAGCAGTTGTAGAAGGCGAGTTGCGGCAACCGGGCGCGCAGCCGGGCCAGTACCGGAACCGGCATGATCGAGGCGCCGTAGTACGCCTTGCGCAGACCGCGCAGATCGCGGACCGCGAAGTCCGGATGGTCCGACAGTCCGATCCACACGGTCGGCGGCGCGAACAGGCTGTCCGCCCGGCCCGCCGCCACCAGTTCGAGGAGATGCGCCGGGTCGGGGCCGTCCAGGATGAGGTTCTCCGCGCCGACCGCCAGGTAGGGCAGCAGGAAGACGTGCAGCTGCGCGGCGTGGTAGAGGGGCAGCGAGTGCACCGGCCGGTCCGTCTCCCGCAGGTCCAGGGCGACGACGGCGCTGGTGTAGGCGTGCACCAGCGCGCGGTGCGTCATCATGGCGCCCTTCGGCAGCGCGGTGGTGCCGGAGGTGTAGAGGAGCTGCACGAGCGCCTCGTCGGCCGGCGCCCCGTCGGCCCGCACCCCGGCCGGATCCGGTCCGCCGGGCGCCGCGGCGGCCCCGGCCAGCCGCTCCAGCAGCCCGTCCGGGTCGTCGCGCAGCGGCATGCTGCGCACCGTGCCCGGCAGCCGGCCGGCGAGTGCGGGATCGGTGAGCACCAGCGTGCTGCCCGACTGCGCCAGGATGTAGCGCAGGTCCTCGCCGGTGAGGCCGTGGTTGACCGGCACATGCACCAGGCCGGCGCGGGCGCAGGCCAAAAAGCCGATGAGGTACGCGTCGGAGTTGTGGCCGTAGGAGGCGACCCGGTCGCCGGGGCGGAGCCCGTCCGCCAGCAGGACGCGGGCCGCGGCGCTCACCGCGTCGTCCAGTTCGCGGTAGGTCCAGGACCGGTCCGCGTACCGCACCGCCGTCCGCCGCGGCACCCGGCGCGCGCTGCGCCGCAGGACGTCGTCGACCGTGTTGCTCCGCGCTCGGGTCATGGCGTGATCCTCGGCCGCGCCCCGGCGCGGGTCAAGGCATCCGGCGGCCCGGTGGCTACACGGCGCGGTCGCGGCCCGCCCAGTACGGGTCGCGCAGCCGCCGTTTGTAGAGCTTGCCGTTGGGGTCGCGGGGCATGTCCGCGAGGAAGTCGACGGACTTGGGCCGTTTGTAGTCCGCGAGGTGGCGTGCGCAGTGCGCCAGGATCTCCGCGGCCAGGCCGGGGCCCGGCGGGTGGCCGTCGGCGGGCTCCACCACGGCCTTGACCTCCTCGCCCCAGTCGTCGTGCGGGATGCCGAAGGCGGCCGCGTCGGCGACGGCGGGGTGGCCGAGCAGCACCGACTCGATCTCGGCGGGGTAGATGTTGACCCCGCCCGAGATGATCATGTCGATCTTGCGGTCGTGGAGGAAGAGGTAGCCGTCCCGGTCCAGGTGGCCGAGGTCGCCGACGGTGAAGAAGTCACCGATCCGGTTCTTGCGCGTCTTGCCCTCGTCCTTGTGGTAGCTGAAGCCGCCGGTGGCCATCTTCATGTAGACGGTGCCCACCTCGCCGGCGGGCAGCCGGTTGCCTTCTTCGTCGAAGACGGCCAGTTCGCTGATCGGCCAGGCTCTGCCGACCGTCCCCGGCTTCTCCAGCCAGTCCTGTGCGGTGGCGAAGGCGCCGCCGCCCTCGCTCGCCGCGTAGTACTCCTCCACGCAGCCGCCCCACCAGTCGATCATCGCGCGTTTGACGTGGTCGGGGCAGGGCGCGGCGCCGTGGATGGCGTGCCGCATCGCGCTGACGTCGTATGCCGTCCGGATCTCCGCGGGGAGCGCGAGAAGGCGGTGGAACTGGGTGGGCACCATGTGGGTGTGGGTACAGCGGTGAGTGTCCATCAGGGCGAGCATGTCCTGTGGCGTCCACTTGTCCATCACGACGATCCGGTGCCCGAGGTGCAGGGCGGCGGCCGCGAACTGGAGCACCGCGGTGTGGTAGAGCGGCGAGCAGACGAGATGGACGTTGCCGTCGAACGGGGTGATGCCGAAGATGGCGAGAAAGCCGCCGAGATGGCTCTCCTCCGGGGGTGTGCCGGGCAGCGGGCGGCGGATGCCGCGGGGGCGTCCGGTGGTGCCCGAGGTGTAGTTCATGACCCAGCCGAGGGTGCGGTCGGCGGGTGCGGACCGCGGTGCGCCGTCCAGGAGCCGGTCGTACGGGCGGAAGCCGTCGACGGCGCCGCCGACGGCGTAGCGCCGGTCCGCCGGGAGGTGCGCCTCGTCGGCGGCGCGGCGTGCGGCGTCGGCGAACCGCTCATGGGCGATCAGCACCTTCGCGCCGGAGTCGGCGACGATCCAGGCGATCTCCGGTCCGACCAGGTGGTGGTTGACGGGGACGAGGTAGAAGCCGGCCTGGGACGCGGCGAGATAGGCGGTGAAGAACTCCACGCCGTTGGGGAGGACGGCGGCGAACGCGTCGCCGCGCGCCAGTCCCGCGGCGCGCAGTCCGTGCACGAGCTGGTTGCTCGCGGCGTGCAGCCGCCCCGCGGTCCACTCCGTGCCGTCCGGGGCGGTCAGCACCACCCGGTCCGGGTCGGCGGCGGCCTGCGCCCAGAAGCCCTTGGGCGGTGAGTCGTGGGTCATGGCGCTCTCCTCCTCGGGATCAGGCGCGTCCGGCGATGCGGTTGATGCGGTCGATGGCCCGCTCGAAGCCGCGGGTCAGGTCGTCGAAGACGGCCTGCACACTGCGTTCGCTGTTCATCCGGCCGACGATCTGGCCGACGGGCGTGCCGAGCAGCGGTTCCACCTCGTACCGCTGGATACGGGAGTTGGCCTCGGCGACCAGCAGGCCCTGCAACGGCATGGGCAGGGCGCCGGGGCCGCCCGGGTCGTCCCAGGCGTCGGTCCACTCGGTGCGCAGCTGGCGGGCGGGTTTGCCGGTCAGGGCGCGGGAGCGGACGGTGTCGCCGGGCCCGGCGGCTAGCAGTTTCCGGGTCAGCCGCCGGGAGTGCAGTTCGGCCTCCTCGGTGGTGAGCCAGATCGAGCCGAGCCAGACGCCCTGCGCGCCGAGGGCCAGTCCGGCGGCGATCTGCTCGCCGGTGCCGATACCGCCCGCGGCGAGCACCGGCAGCGGATCGACGGCGGCCACCACTTCGGGGGTGAGCACCATGGTGGCGATCTCGCCGGTGTGCCCGCCGGCCTCGTAGCCCTGCGCGACGACGATGTCGATACCGGCGTCCCGGTGGTGCCGGGCGTGCCGGGGGCTGCCGGCAAGTGCGGCGACGAGGACGCCGTGGTCGTGAGCGCGGCGGACGATATCGGCGGGCGGGGAGCCCAGCGCGTTGGCGAGCAGCTTGATCGGATAGCCGAACGCCACGTCGAGCTGGTCGCGGGCGACCTGCTCCATCCAGCCGGTGATCCGCCAGCCGGACGCCTCGCCCGCGGCGAGCCGCGGCACCTGGTGGCGGTCGAGGAGGCCGTCGACGAAGCGGCGGTGCCCCTCGGGGATCATCGCCTCGACCTCGGCCTCGCTGACGCCCGCCACCTTCTTGGCGGGCATCACCACGTCGAGGCCGTACGGCAGTCCCCCGGTGTGGTCCTGCATCCAGTCGAGGTCGCGGGCGAGGTCGTCCGGCGCGGTGTAGCGGACCGCGCCGAGCACCCCGAAGCCACCGGCCCGGGTGATCGCGGCGGCGACCGCGGGGAAGGGGGTGAACCCGAAGACGGCGTATTCGGCTCCCAGCGTGTTGCTCAACTCCGTCTGCATGGGCGCAGGATGCCGCAGCGTGCCGTACGAGGGAAGAGGGTTTCTGATGCCACGTCAGATTTCCGGACGGCGCCGGCCCCGGCCGGGAGGTCCGGCGCGCGGCACACGGCACCGCGGGCCCGGCACACGCCCGTCGGGCCGGACGGGCGCCGCACCGCGCACCGCGGCCACCGGCGCGGACCGCCCGGCCACCCCGCCCGGCGCCCGCGTGCGCCACCGGTCACCCGGCGGCCATCTGCCCGCTTCCCGGCCGGTCGTCGACACTCCCGCCCCGCGGCCGCTCCCGGTCCTCCTCCAGCACCGCCATCGCCGCGTTGTGCCCGGGGATGCCGCTCACTCCCCCGCCGCGCACCGCGCCCGCCCCGCACAGCAGGACGTTGGCGTGCCCGGTCGCCACACCCCAGCGGCCCGGTGCGGTCGCCGCGCCGTCCGGGTCCGCGTACGGGAACGCCAGCTCGCGGTGGAAGATGTTGCCGCCGGGCAGCCCCAGTTCGCGGTCCAGGTCCAGCGGGCTGCGGGCCTCGATACAGGGCCGGCCGTCGGCGTCGCGGGCCAGGCAGTCGGCGAGCGGTTCGGCGAGGTGGGTGTCCAGCTCCGCGAGGGTGGCGGCGAGCAGCCGGTCGCGGGCGGCGGGCTGCCCGGGGGTGTCGGCGGCGAACAGCCCGGCCGGGGTGTGCAGCCCGAAGAGGGTGAGCGTGTGGTAGCCCCGGCGGACCAGCTCCGGACCGAGGATCGAGGGGTCGGTCAGGGAGTGGCAGTAGATCTCGCTGGGCGGCGTGGCGGGCAGCTCACCGGCCGCGGCCTGCCGGTAGGCGGTCTCCAACTGCCGGTAGCCCTCGGCGACATGGAACGTCCCGGAGAACGCCTCCCGCGCGTCCACCCGCGGATCGCGCAGCCGCGGCAGCCGGGTGAGCAGCATGTTGACCTTGAGCTGGGCGCCCTCGGCGGGCGGTGGCGGCGCTTCGCCCAGCAGCCGGGCGAGCTCCCGCGGCGCGGCGTTGACCAGCACCCGGCGGGCGCCGACCGTGCCCGCCGCGCACGTCACCTCCGCCGTCCGGCCGTCCGTCGCGATACCGGTCACCGCGCAGTCCGTGACGAGCTCCGCCCCGGCGCCGCGGGCGGCGTCGGCCAGCGCGTCGGTGAGCGCGCCCATACCGCCGATCGGCACGTCCCAGTCGCCGGTGCCGCCGCCGATGACGTGGTAGAGGAAGCAGCGGTTCTGCCGCAGCGAGGGGTCGTGGGCGGCGGCGAAGGTGCCGATCAGGGCGTCGGTGAGCACCACGCCGCGCACCAGGTCGTCGGTGAAGGCTTCCTCGACCGCCTCGCCCAGGGGGCGTTCGAAGAGCGCGTGCCAGGTGGCGTCGTCATCGATCCCGGCGCGCAGTGCGGCGCGGCTGGGAAGCGGTTCGGTGAGCGTGGGGAAGACCCGTTCGGCGAGCCGCCGCATGCGTCCGTAGAAGCGCTCCCAGGCGGTGAACTCCCGGTCCGAGCCGGTGAGTTCGGCGAACGCCCGGCGGGTCCGTGCCGCTCCGCCGCCGACCAGGAGACCGGTGGGGCGGCCGTCGCGGACGGCGGGGGTGTAGGAGGAGACGGTGCGTTTGCGGACCGCGAAGCGCAGGCCGAGATCCTGGACGATCTTCGGCGGCACCAGGCTGACCAGGTAGGAGTAGCGGGAGAGCCGGGCGTCGACCCCGGCGAACACCCGGGTCGAGACCGCGGCGCCACCGGTGTGCGCCAGGCGTTCCAGCACGAGCACGCTGCGCCCGGCGTGTGCGAGATAGGCGGCGGCGACCAGTCCGTTGTGCCCGCCGCCGACGATGACCACGTCGTACGAAGTCCGTTCCGGCATGTCTCTTGGTAGCACGGGGTGACCGGGGTCGCCAGGCGCAGGCGGCTGAATCCGCCGTCCCGGGCAGCGAGGCTTCTTGACCGGGTCCGGACCGCCTCTTAGCGTCCGGCCGTGCGCCGCACCGGCACCACCCGGCCCGTGCGCCGCTCCGGCCGTCCCGCCCACCCGTGAGGTGACCCGTGTCCCACTTTCCGGTATCCCGCATCGGCCGCACCGTCGCCGGGCTGGCGGCCGTGGCCGCCTGTACGGCGGGACTGCTCTCGGCCACCGGCCCGGCGGCCGCCGACGCGGACCCGGCAGGCGCCGTCGCACCGTATCCGAACCTGGCCCCGACACCCCCGATGGGCTGGAACAACTGGTCCTACTACATGTGCGACATCAACGAGAAGGTCATCCTGGACAACGCGCGGGCCCTGGTGCGCACGGGGCTCGCGAGGCGGGGCTACCGCACCGTCACCGTCGACGACTGCTGGATGACCAAGCAGCGCGGGCCCGACGGCGAGCTGGTCGCGGACCCGGTGAAGTTCCCGCACGGCATGGCGTACGTGGGCCGCCAACTGCACGCGATGGGACTGAAGTTCGGCATCTACGAGGATGTCGGCACCGCCACCTGCGGCAAGTTCCCGGGCAGTCTCGGCCATTTCCGGCAGGACGCCGAGCAGTTCGCGCGCTGGAAGGTCGACTACCTCAAGGCCGACGGCTGCCATGTGCCCGTGCCCGCCGGGCAGACCAAGGAGCAGGCGTACCGCGAGGCGTACGGGAAGATGAGCCGCGCGCTGACCGCCACCGGCCGACCCATCACCTTCTCGGTGTCCGCGCCGGCCTATTTCCAGTACAGCGGCGACAGCGTCTGGCACCAGGTCATCGACTGGTCCGCCCGGCTCGGCAATCTGTGGCGGGGCGGGGCGGACATCGCGACCCGGGAGCAGGATCCGGCCGCGAAATGGTCCTCGATCGTCTACAACTTCGACTACAACGCCAAGCTGGCCCCCCTTCAGCGGCCCGGCCGCTGGAACGACCCCGACTTCCTGCTGACCGGCGACCCGGGGCTGACGGCGGACGAGACGCGCAGCCAGATGTCGCTGTGGTCGATGATGGCCGCGCCGCTGATCTCCAGTACGGACCTGACCCGGATCGGCGCGACGGCGCGCCGGGCGCTGGGCAACAGGGACGTCATCGCCGTCGACCAGGACCCGCTCGGCGTCCAGGGCCGGATCGTGGCGCAGGGTGACGGTTTCACGGTGCTGTCCAAGCCGCTGAAGAACGGTGACCGGGCCGTCGCCCTGTTCAACTCCGGCGACTCCCGGCGCACGCTCGCCACCACGGCCGCCGCGGCCGGGCTGCCGCCCGCCGCCTCCTACCGGCTGCGCGAGCTGGTCACCGGCCGCACCACGTCCGCCGGGCGGGACATCGTCGCGAAGGACGTACCGCCGCACGCCACGGTGCTCTACCGGATCACCGCACGCCGACCCGCCCGGCGGTAGCGGCGCCGCTACCGCCGGGCCGCACGCTCCTGACGCAGCGTCGCGACCCGGCGGTAGAGGGCGACGGCCTCGGCCGTGCGGCCCAGCTGCTCCAGGCACTGGGCCTGGTCGCCGCGGCTGGCCAGCGCGTCCGGATGGGCCGCGCCCAGGACCCGTTCGCGGGCGTCGGCGACCTGGCGGTAGCCGCCCAGCGCGTCGGCCCAGCGGCCCAGCCAGCCCAGCGCCACGGCGACCTCCCGGCGGCTGACCAGGGTGTCGGGGTGGTCGGCGCCCAGCACGCGCCCGCGCGCCGCCGCCACCTCGCCGGCCTCGGCCAGCGCCTCCTCCCAGCAGCCGAGCCGCCCCAGGTTGACGCCCAGGCCGTGCCGGGCCCGGAGCGTCTCCGGATCATCGGCGCCCTGGACGCGGGTACGGGCCGCCGCCAGGTCTCGGTAGAGCGCCAGGGCCTCCGCGCTGCGGCCCAGCCGGCCCAGACCGATGCCGACCTCGTAGCAGGCGGCGAGGGTGTCGGGGTGGTCGGGGCCGAGCGTCCCGGCCCGTGCGTCCGCCACCTCGCGGTAGCCCCGCAGCGCCTCCTCCCACCTCCCCAACTGCCCCAGTACGCCGGCGATTTCATAGCGGGTGCGGAGGGTGTCGGGGTGCCGTTCGCCGAGTACCCGGGCGCGCGCCTCGGCCACCTCCCGGGCCATCGCGTGGCAGTCCTCCAGCCGCCCCAGCCGGCGGAGGTTGAACGCGAGGTGGTGGCGGCAGCTGAGGGTGTCGGGGTGGTCGGGGCCCAGCGCACGCGTCCGCCCGGACAGTACGGCGGCGCAGACCTGGTGCGCCTCGAAGTGCCGGCCGAGCCGGCCGAGCGCATGGCCGGTCTCCAGCCGGGCGGTGAGGGTGTCGGGGTGGTCCGCGCCCAGGCTGCGGGTACGGGCCGCGGCGACCCGCTCGTACCCGGTCAGTGCCGCGGCGGGGTGCCCCGACCGGTCGAGGGCGCGGGCCTCCTCGAAGTGGCTGGTGAGGGTGTCGGGGTGGTCGGGGCCGAGGAGCCGCGCGCGTTCGGCGGCGACGGCGCGGTGTACGTCGGCCGCCGCCGCCCAGCGGCCCTGCCCGCCGAGGGCGAGCCCGGCGGCGTGCCGGGCGGCGAGGGTGGTGCGCGGCCCCCCGGCCGGGCCGGCCGGGGGGCCGGACGCCTCGCCACGTGTCGCGGGCCCGCGGGTCCAGGCGTCGGTGAGGGCGTCCAGGGCGTCGAGGCCGTGGCCCGGCGGCCCGGAACCGGCCGGGCGGGCGCCGTTCGCCGGGGAACCGCCGGTCATCCCCCGCGTCCACGAGGGCAGCCGCTGCGTCGGGGCGGACTCCGGACCGTCCGCGCCGGGAGCGCCGTCGGTGGATGCCGCCGCCCCGGTGGGGTGGCCGCCCTGCGGCCGGCGGGCGTCGGCGAGGCGCTTGCCCAGTTCGGCGGCGTCCCGCGGCCGGTCGTCCGGGTCCTTGGCGAGCAGGTCCAGCACGATCCGTTCGTACGCCTCGGGCAGGTCGGGACGCCGGTTGCGCGGGGGTTCCGGGGCGGTGTCGCGGTGCCCGATGAGCACCGCCCAGGCGTCCCCCAGGTCGAACGGCGGGACCCCGGTGGTGATCTCGTACAGCACACAGCCCAGGGAGTAGAGGTCGCTGCGGTGGTCGACGGTGCCGGCGCCGATCTGCTCGGGGGACATGTAGTGCGGGGTGCCCATGGCCATACCGGTGCCGGTCAGCCGGGCGGTGAAGCCGATGTCGTCGCCGAGGCGGGCAATGCCGAAGTCGCAGATCTTGACCGTGCCGTCGGCGGTCCGCACGATGTTGGCCGGTTTCAGATCGCGGTGCACGACGGCCTGTTCGTGGGTGTAGGCGAGCGCGGCGGTGAGCTGTTCGGCGATCTCGACGATGTCCGTGACGGGCAGCGGCTCGCGCCGGTTGTCGTCCAGCAGCTGGCTGAGGTTGCGGCCGGTCAGCAGCTCCATGACGAGGAAGAGGGTGTCGCCGTCCTCGCCGAAGTCATGGACGACGGTGATACCGCGGTGCTGGAGCGCGGCCGCGACCCGGGCCTCCCGGCGGAACCGCTCGCGCAGCACCCGCAGGAACGACGCGTCGTGCTGCGGCCCCACGGGCTTGAGACATTTGACGGCGACCTGGCGGCCCAGCGATTCGTCGCGGGAGCGCCACACCTCGCCCATCCCGCCGCGTCCGATCCGTTCGAGCAGCCGGTAGCGTCCCTGGATCAGCCTGCTCTCCACCATCGCGTACCGCCGCCCCCGTCGCCGACTCCGTTCCGTCGCGCAGCTCCCCCTGCGTGTCCTGCCCGTCCAGTATGGCGGCGCGGCGGCGGAGCTTGTAGGGGACTCGGCGGCGGCCGGTGCCGATCCGGTCGGCGGTGCGCGGGGTGCGCCGGGGCGGGCGGGACCCGCGTGGCGGGCCGTCGCCGCCCTAACCGGGTGTCACGGCGTAACCGTCGGCCGTCCAGCCGCCGTCGCTGACCATCACCTGGCCGGTGATGTTCGCGGACACGTCGGAGGCCAGGAAGAGGGCGAGGTGGGCGATGTCCGCCGGGCGGCCGAGGACGCCGCGCGGGGTGCGGCGGCGCAGTGCCGCCGTGTCCAGCCGGCCGGCCGCGGCGAGCCCGGCCACCAGGTCGGTCTCGACATAGCCGGGCGCCAGCGCGTTGACGCGGATGCCGTGCGGGGCCCATTCGACGGCCAGCACCTTGGTGAGGGAGGCGACGGCGGCCTTGGTCGCGCAGTACGCCGCGCGTTCGGGCCCCGCGGTCACCCCGTACATCGACGAGGTGGTGAGGATGACGCCCCCGTCGCCGTCGCGCATGAGGCGGGCGGCCGCCCGCGCGCAGACGAAGACGCCGGTGAGGTTGGTGTCCAACGCGGCCTGCCAGCGCCCCAGTTCGAGGTCGAGGGAGGGCGCGTTGGCGGACAGTCCGGCGTTGCCGACCATGACGGACAGCTCCCCGGTGCGCGCGGTGAAGTCCGCGAGCGCCGCGGCCACGGCGTCCTCGTCGTTCACCGGGGCGGTGGCCGTCGCGATCACCCGGTCCGGGTGGCAGGCCGCCAGTGGGGGCCGTACGCGGTCCAGTTCGCCGCCGTCGATGTCGAGCAGCAGCACATGGCAGCCGGCGTGCGCGAAGGCGGTGGCCATCGCCAGGCCCAGGCCGCGCGCCGCGCCGGTGACGCACACGGACCTGCCGCGCAGGTCGGGGTAGCTCGCCGCTTCGGTCGTCATGTTCCGTTCCCTGTCTCTCGTCATGGATTGAGCCGGGTAATTCCTCTCCTGGCCCCGGCCGTCCCTGGTTCTCCCCTGGCCGTCCCGGTGTGCGCGGGTGCTCAGGCCATGTGCATGCCGCCGTTGACGTGGATGACCTCGCCCTGTACGAAGCTCGCCGCGGGCGAGCAGAGGAAGGTGACGACGGAGGCGACCTCCGCGGGCCTGCCCAGGCGGCCCATGGGGGTGGTGGCCAGCGCGGTGTCGCCGCGGGTGGCGACGTAGTCTCGGGTCATGGGGGTCTCGATGATGCCGGGCGAGACCATGTTGATCCGCGCCCGGGAGCCCAGTTCCCAGGCGAGGCTGCGGGAGAAGGCGAGCAGGGCACCCTTGGTCGCCGCGTAGTGCGCATGCCGGATGCTGCCGCGGTGGCCCGCCATGGAGGTCAGGTTGACGATGCTGCCGCCCTCGTTGAGGTGGGGCAGGACGGCGCGGGTGAGGTAGAAGACACCGTTGAGGTTGACCGAGATGACGGTGTTCCACTCCTCGTCGGTCATCTCGGCGACAGTCTGTTCGGGGTAGATTCCGGCGGCCGGTACGAGGAAGTCCACCGCGCCGAACCTCTCGACCGCGGCGGCGACGAACGCGTTGTTGCTCTCCGAGGAGGCCGCGTCCAGGGTGCGGGTGAGCACACGCGTACCGGTGGGGTCGAGGGTGGCGGCGAACTCCGTCAGGGCGCCGGCGTCCAGGTCGCCGAGGACCAGGTTGGCGCCGGCGGCGTGGAACTGGCGGGCCACCTCGCGGGCGATGCCGCCGCTCGCGCCGGACAGGAGGAGGGTCCGGCCCTGGAAGGCGTGGGCGTCAGCGCCCGGTGTCTGCGGTGTCTGCGGTGTCTGCGCTGTCATGGTCTTCCTCGGTGAAGAGTTCGGGGTGCTGGCCCAGTTCCAGCCGGGTGCGGCGGATGTGGCCGGTGAGAAATCGTTCGGCGTCGACGGTGTCGGCGCGCCTGATCGCCTCGATGATCAGGCGGTGTTCGGCGTGGATCAGCTCCCAGCCGCTGTCGCCCGCGAGCCGGGCGAAGGCGCGCCGATAGTGCTGTGTGGTGTTCCAGAACCGGTCGACGAGGGCGGTCAGCTGGCCGACACGGCAGCCGGCGTAGGTGAGCAGGTGCAGACGGCGGTCGAGGGTCAGGAAGCGGTCCACGTCGGTGGTCTGCTCGATCTGCCGCGCGATCGCCGCCAGTTCGGCGATCTGCCCGGCGGTCAGATGCGGAATGCTCTCGCTGAGGGCGAGCGGTTCGAGGCGTTCGCGGATCTTGTAGACGCCTTCGCACTCCGCCATGTCCATCTTGGAGACCCAGGCACCGCTGTTGGACTTCACGACGGTCAGGCCCTCGGCCGCCAGTATCCGCAGGGCCTCGCGTACCGGCAGCCGGCTGGCGCCGAGCCGGGCCGCGACCTCCTCCTGCCTGATCCGCGCACCGGGGCGCAGTTCACCGCTGAGGATGGCGGTCCGCAGATGGTCGGCGACGCGCTGGCTGGCGACGGCGGAGGCGCTGGATCCGGTGGTGCCGGACCCGGGGGTACCGGATCCGGTGGCGGTGGATCCGATGATGCTGGATCCGGAGGTACTGGATCCGGTGGTCGGCTTCTGTGGCATGGCTCTTCCCGGTACGGCGGACGTGTTCAGGCGGAAGGCTGCCACAGCAGCACCGGGGAGTCGGCCGCGTACCGCTTGCCGCCGGGGTAGGAGACCAGCTCCAGCTGCATCCCCCAGGGCGTCAGGAAGTAGACCCACCGCTGCCCTTCGCTCGGGCCCGAGCTGGCGGTGGGCTCGCCCAGGATCCGTACGCCGTGCCGCCGCAGATGGGCGACGGCGGCGTCGAGGTCGGTGACGTAGAAGGCCAGATGGTGACCGCCGATATCGCTGTTGCGGGGCGGCCGCGTGGTCCGCTCGGGTGCCTCGTACTCGAAGATCTCGAAGTTGGGGCCGCCGGCGCAGCGGAAGAAGCGCAGTTCGCGCATGACGGCGCGGGGGTGGACGCCGAGGTGGTCGCGCATCCAGGTGCCGTCGGACCGGAAGGGGCCGAGCGAGTAGACGTGCTCGCAGCCGATCACCTCGACGAAGAACCGGGTCGCCACTTCGAGGTCGGGGACGGTGAAGCCGATGTGCTCGACCCCGGCGAGGCCGGGGAGCCCATGACTCCGCTCATCCGCTGAATGGATCCATCGTTCCGCCATGGCAATTACCCTGCGCCGCCATAAGTGCCGCAGTCAATGGATATAGCCCAAACCTGAAGATAACGTTCCGGTAACGAGGTATTGGTTATGGATCCATTCACTGCGACAGTGCTCACCGAATCCACAGGAGAGTGCTCATGCCCACACACCGGAAACTGGCCCCCACGTCGCCCTGGACCGAGGTGAGCGCGGCCAAGAAGGACTGGCACGGCGCCGACCCGGGGCTGCTGACCTCGATGTTCGCCCAGATCCTGCTGATCAGGACCTTCGAGGAGTACGTCCTCGACCTCGCGGGGCAGGGGCTGGTGCACGGCCCGGCGCACTCCAGCATCGGCCAGGAGGGCGGCGCGGTCGGCTCCGTGTCCCCGCTGACCGGTGCCGACTTCGTCGGCGGCTCGCACCGGGGGCACCACCAGTTCCTGGCCAAGGCGCTGGCGTACGTCGCCCCCGGCGGCATCGATCTGCGGCAGCCCGTGGACGCTGAGGTACGCACCGTGCTGCTGCGCAGCCTGGCCGAGATCTGCGGTCTGGCCAGGGGCTTCTGCCGGGGCCGGGGCGGCTCCATGCATCTTCAGTGGCGCGCGGCCGGGGCCATGGGCACCAACGCGATCGTCGGCGGCGGCGTACCGCAGGCCGCCGGGTTCGCCTGGTCGGCCCGGCAGGCGGGCACCGACGCCGTCTCCGTCAGCTACTTCGGGGACGGCGCGGTCAACATCGGCTCCGTGCTGGAGACGATGAACCTCGCCGCGGCCTGGCGGCTGCCGGTCTGCTTCTTCATCGAGAACAACAAGTACGCCGTCTCCACGCATGTGGACGAGGCGACGGCCGAGCCCCGGCTCTCGGCGCGCGGTCTGGGCTTCAACATCCCCAGCTGGCGGGTGGACGGGATGGATCCGCTCGCCGTGCACCTGGCCATGTCCGAGGCCGTGGACCATATGCGCGCCGGCCGGGGACCCACCATCGTCGAGGCCGAGGTCTACCGCTACTTCCACCAGAACGGCCCGTTCCCCGGCAGCGCCTTCGGCTACCGCACCAAGGACGAGGAGCGGGAGTGGCGGGCCCGCGACCCGCTGGCCCTGGTCTCCCGGCAGCTCGTCGAGCGCGGCATCCTCACCGCCGAGGCGATCGAGGAGTGCACCGCACGCGCCAAGGCGCTGCTGGCCTCCGTAGGCGACGAACTGCTGGAGCCCGACCCCGAGGGCAAGCCGGGCACCCGCCGCATCAAGCCCGCCGAATGGCCCGACCCGTCCTTCCGCGACGTCGGCGTACGGGGCGACCTCAGCGAGTTCGAGGGCGTCCGCCTCGTCGACGGCGACGCCTTCGAAGGGCGCCTGGAACAGCGGAAGTTCATCGACATGGTGGCCGAGGTGATGGTCCGCCGGATGGCCGAGGACGAGTCGGTCGTGGTCATGGGCGAGGACGTGCACCGCCTCAAGGGCGGCACCAACGGCGCGACCAAGGGCCTGGCGGAGGCCCACCCGGACCGCGTCCTGGGCACGCCCATCAGCGAGAACGCCTTCGCCGGGCTCGGCGGCGGCATCGCGCTCGACGGCCGGTACAAGCCGGTGGTGGAGTTCATGTACGCGGACTTCATGTGGGTCGCGGCCGACCAGATCTTCAACCAGATCGGCAAGGCCCGGCACATGTTCGGCGGCGACGGACAGGGCTCCGGCGTGCCCCTGGTGCTGCGCAGCAAGGTCGCCATGGGCACCGGCTACGGCTCCCAGCACTCCATGGACCCGGCCGGTGTCTTCGCCACGGCCCCCGGCTGGCGGATCGTCGCACCGTCCACGCCCTTCGACTACGTGGGCCTGATGAACACGGCACTGACCTGCAAGGACCCCGTCGTCGTACTGGAGCACACCGATCTGTACGGCTCGGTCGGTCCGGGCCCGGTGGACGACCTCGACTACTGCCTGCCGGTGGGCCGGGCGGCCGTGCGCCGCACCGGATCGCGGATCACCGTCGTGACGTACCTCGCGATGACCGGCCATGTCCTGGACGCCGTCGAGCAACTGGGCCTGGACGCCGAGGTCATCGACCTGCGGTGGCTGGACCGGGCCAGTCTGGACTGGGACACCGTCGGCGCGAGCATCCGCAAGACCAACAATGTGCTCATCGCCGAGCAGGGCCCCGTCGGCACCTCCTACGGCGGCTGGCTGTCCGACGAGATCCAGCGCCGCTTCTTCGACCACCTCGACCAGCCGGTCCAGCGCGTCCACGCCGGGGAGTCCTCCCCCAGCATCAGCAAGGTGCTGGAACGGGCGGCCATCGCGCGGACCGAAGAGGTCGTGGCCGCGCTCCAGCGGGTCACCGAGAACTGACCCTCCCCCGTACATCAGCACACCCAGGAGGGTTGATCATGGCCGAACTGTTCCTTATGCCCGCCGTGGCCGCCGATACGGCGACAGCGGTGCTGTCCGCCTGGCAGGTGGCACCGGGCGCGCCGTTCACGAAGGACGACGCACTGGTCTCCATCGAGACCGACAAGGCGGAGGTGGACGTCGCGGCCGACCGCGACGGCGTCCTGCTCACGACGTTGTACGAGGCCGGCGCGGAGATCGAGGCGGGCACCCCGATCGCCGTGCTCGGCGCCGCCGGCGAGCGGCCCGGCGATCTCGGCGCGCTGCTGGCGGAGCTGGGCGTCGACGCGCCCGCCGCGGCCGGTCGCGCCGTGCGCCGGGACGTACCGGAGGACCCGGCCGCGGACCGCCCGCGGACCGCCCCGGCCCCGACAGGCCCGGCACCCGCCGGACCGGAGCACGAGGGGCGCGTCTTCAGCAGCCCGCTGGCCCGCAGGCTGGCCCGTGAAGCCGGTCTGGACGTCACGGCGCTCACCGGCACCGGGCCCGGCGGCCGCATCGTGCGGCGCGACGTCGAGGCCGCGGCCGCCGCCCGGGACACGGCCGGGGCGGCGCCCCAGGCACCGGCCCCCCTGGCGACCGCCCCGGCCACCGCCGCGCCGGCGCCCACCGCCACCACCCCGGCGGACACCGGCGCTCACACGGACATTCCGCACAGCCGGATGCGCCGGGCCATCGCCACCCGCCTGACCGAGAGCAAGCAGCACACCCCGCACTTCTATCTGCGGGCGACCTGCGCCGTGGCCGAGCTGCTCGCACTGCGGGAGCGGATCAACGCCGTCAGCCCGGTGAAGGTCTCGGTCAACGACCTGCTGGTCAAGGCCGTCGCCACGGCGCACACGCAGGTGCCGGAGATGAACGCCGTATGGCGGCCGGAGGCCGTCCGCCGGTTCGACGCGGTCGATGTCTCGGTCGCCGTCGCCACCGACAAGGGCCTGGTGACCCCGGTCCTGCGCGGCGTCGAGAACCTGTCGGTCTCGGCGATCGCCACCCGGACCCGGGCGTTCGCGGAGCGGGCACGCGCCGGTGCGCTGCACCCCGCCGATCTCGAAGGCGGCTCCATCACCGTCTCGAACCTCGGGATGTACGGGGTCGAGGAGTTCGCCGCCATCATCAACCCGCCGCAGGCCGCCATCCTGGCCGTCGGCGCCGCACGCGACGAGGCGGTGGTCCACGACGGCGCGGTCACCGTGGCCAGGGTGCTCGGCGTGGTCCTGTCCGTGGACCACCGTCCGGTGGACGGCGCCGTCGCGGCGCGCTGGCTCGCGGCCTTCACCGAGGCCGTGGAGAACCCGGTCCGGCTCGTCGTCTGACCCCACCCCGGCGGCCGGGGTACGCGCCACCACCGCGTGCCCCGGCCCCTCCCCCTCGGCCGCACCCGCAGCAACGGCCGCCTGAGCACTCCTTGAGGACACCGATGTCTTTGATCCGCGGTTCCCGCACCCCCGGTGCGGCCACCCCGCCTGCCACCCCGCCCGACCCGCTCGGCGAGCTGGACAGCCGCAATCTGCGGCGGCTGATGCCCCTGCTGCTGGCCGCCTACATCATGTCGTTCCTGGACCGGACCAACATCGGCCTGGCCAAGGAACGCCTGGAGGTCGACCTCGGTATCTCCGCCGCGGCCTACGGGCTGGGCGCGGGCCTGTTCTTCCTCACCTACGCCGTCTCCGAAGTCCCCAGCAACCTGATCATGCACCGGGTGGGGGCCCGCTGGTGGATCACCCGGATCATGCTGACCTGGGGCGTCATCTCCGCCTGTATGGCCTTCGTCCAGGGCGAGAAGTCCTTCTACGCCATGCGGCTGCTGCTCGGCGCCGCCGAGGCCGGGCTGCTGCCGGGCATCCTGCTCTACTTCACGTACTGGTTCCGTTCCGAGACCCGCGGCAAGGCCATCGGGCTGCTGCTGCTCGGTGCCTCCATCGCCAGCGTCGTCGGCAACCCGCTGGGCGGACTGCTCCTGGAGATGGACGGGATCGGCGGCTGGCACGGCTGGCAGTGGATGTTCCTCATCGAGGGCATCCCCTGCCTCTTCCTGGCGGTCGCCGTCTTCCGGTACCTGCCCGACGGCCCGGCCAAGGCACCGTGGCTGACGGCCGAGGAGGCCCGGCTGGTCCAGGACGAGGTCGCCCGCGAGCAGCGCGAGGGCGCCGCGGCGGCCGGCAACGGTTCCGGCACCCTGCGGACGGTGCTGCGCGACAAGCAGATGCTGCTGGCCATCTTCGCCAACTGGACGCACCAGGTCGCGCTGTACTCCGTCGTCTACTTCCTGCCCGGCATCATCGGCGGCTGGGGCCATCTGTCACCGTTCACCATCGGCCTGCTGACCGGGCTGCCCTGGGTCACCGCGGCCGTCGGCGCCGTGGTGGTACCGCCCCGCGCCACGACGCCCCGCCGCTCCCGCAACTTCGTGGTGGCCGGGCTGCTGATGATGTTCACCGGGCTCATCGTCGGCGCGGTCGCCGGGCCGGTGATCGCGCTGCTCGGGTTCTGCTTCACCGGCCTGGCGTTCTTCGTCGTCCAGCCGCTCCTGTTCAACTTCCCCGCCACCCGGCTGGCGGGCAAGACCCTCGCGGGCGGCCTGGCCCTGCTCAACACCGTGGGCATCACGGGCGGTTTCGTCGGCCCGTACCTCATGGGCTACGCCGAGGACGCCACCGGCAGCCATCTGTCGGGGCTGTGGGTGTCCGTCGCCCTGCTGGCGCTCGGCGCGCTGGCGGCGACCCGGCTGCGGTTCTCGCCCAAGTCCGAGTAGGCGGTTCCGGCACGGCCCGGGGCTGCCCGGGGTCCGGACGCCGGTCGGGCCGGCCGTTCTCGGGGGCCCGGCCGCTTCGGTGCGACGAGCCCGCCGCTTGGCCCGAAGACCCGTATCCGACCTGTCACAGCACGGGCACGGCAACGAGCAGACAGCACAAGGAGGTTGACCACTTCGGCCAGCCGAGGCCCGCGCCTCGGAAACACCCCCGAACCCGCAGGTCTGCTCAGCCGTGTGTGGTGGTGAAGCGTCTGCGGTACTCGGTCGGTGTGGTGCCCAGGTGGCGGGCGAAGGCGCGGCGGAGGGTTTCGTCGCTGCCGAGGCCGCTGTGCTGCGCCGCCGAGGTGATGCTGTGTCCGTCCAGGAGGAGTTGCCGGGCGCGGTCGAGGCGGACGCGTTCGACCCAGCGGGCGGGTGTGGTGTCCAGTGCGGTCCGGAACAGCCGGGTCAGGTGCCGGGTGCTGACGGCCGCGGATGCGGCCATGGCGGACAGGGTGTGCTCACCGGCCGGGTCGGCGACCACGGACGAGAGCAACGAGCGCAGCAGGTCGTTGCGCGCCGGCGGGGTCGTGAGGGCCGTGGAGAACTGCGATTGCCCGCCCGGTCGCTGCATGAACACGACCAGTTCGCGGGCGATTTCCCGGGCGGTCTCCGCTCCGTGGTCGTCCTCCACCAGTGCGAGGGTCAGATCGATGCCTGCGCTGATCCCCGCGGAGGTGAGGTACCGCCCGTCGCGGATGTAGAGGGCGTCCGGCTCCACGCGGACCTTCGGATAGCGGCGGGCGAGCGCTTCGGCGTGCCGCCAGTGCGTGGTCGCCCGGCGCCCGTCGAGCAGACCGAGAGCGCCCAGGACGAAGGCACCGCTGCAGACCGAGGCGACGCGGGTGGCCCGCTCGGCGAGGGTGCCGGCGGCTGCCAGCAGCTCCTCCTCGACGGGCCGGTCGGCCAGCCGGTCGGCGCCGGCGACCACGACCGTGTCGAAGGGGCCGGCATCGACCACCGCGATCGCCCCGGCCAGGGCGAGCCCCGAGGACGTGGCCACCTGGCCGCCGCGTGGCGACACCAGCGTCAGCTGGTACGGGCAGCCGAGCCGCACCGCCTGGTGCACCACCTCCACGGGGCCGCTGACGTCGAGCATGGTCACCCCGTCGAAAACCAGGAAAGCGACCCGCTGCGTCATGTCTGCATCTGTGGCGCTCGTGGCCGAATGGACATGGGGGCAGGCTATGCCATCCGGTGGACTCGGTCCGATCCTCCAGCAGGAGTTCGGCATTCCCGCCGAGCAGCATCGCCACCCCGCAAGAGCCACGCCAACGGCCGACCGGAGAACAGGGTGGCGGATGACCAACCGCCAGGGGCCCGCGTTTCCCGGGGAGGCTCGCGGGGCGTGCTGACCAGCGGGCTTGCCACGATTCAGAGGTGGGGTGACCTGGTCCCGGCAGGTTCAAAGGACCGTTCTGTCCCCGAAGTGATCTTCCAGCCATGCTGCATGCTGTGCCGTGTCCGGTGTGACGTCGGCGCCCGCCCGTAGGCGTGCCCCAGGGCCGAATCCGCTGCGGCTCAGGCGGGGGCCGACTTGGATACGCAGGGTGTCCACCGCCCTTCCCGCGCGGCGCTCAGTAAGCGCAGACCTGGTTGGCGACTCTCCAGTCACGCCAGTGCCCGTCTGTACAAATCTCTGAGTCGCCCCGCGCGCGGCTCGTACCTGCCCCCCGTCGCTTCTATCCCAGCACTCTCCCGAGGAAGCCGCGCAGGTAGCCGGCGACGACGCCCAGGTGGCTTTCCAGCAGGAAGTGGCCGCCGTTGATCAGGTGCACCTCCGCGTCCTTGGCGTCGCGGGCGAAGGCCCGCGCGCCGGCCGGGCCGAAGATCTCGTCGTTGCGACCCCACACGGCGAGCACCGGAACCTCGCTGGTGCGCAGGAACTCGTGCAGCAGCGGGTAGAGCGGGCGGTTGTTCCGGTAGTCGCGGAACAGTGCCAGCTGGACCTCGTCGTTGCCCTCGCGGGAGACGAGGGCATGGTCGTGCTCCCAGGTGTCCGGGCTGACCAGGCTCGGGTCGGGCACGCCGTGCAGGTACTGCCAGCGGATGGCGTCGATGCCCAGCGCGGCGCGGACGGCCGGTTCGGTGTCGGGGCCGGGGTGCGCTCCGTAGGCCCAGACGTCGCTCCAGAACGACTCGACGAAGCCGTCCTCGTAGCCGTTGCCGTTCTGGGTGACGAGGGCGGAGATCCGTTCGGGGTGCTTGAGCGCGAGGCGCCATCCGATGGGGGCGCCGTAGTCCTGGACGTAGAGGGCGTAGCGGTCCAGGCCCAGCTGTTCGAGCAGTCCGGAGGTGAGTTCGGCGAGGGCGTCGAAGGTGTAGGTGAACTCCCCCACGGGAGGGGCGTCCGAGTGGCCGAAGCCGAGGTGGTCCGGCGCGATGAGGTGGTAGCTGTCGGCCAGCAGCGGGATGAGTTCGCGGAACATGAACGAGCTGGTCGGGTAGCCGTGCAGCAGGACGATCGCGGGGGCGTCGGCGGGGCCGGCCTCGCGGTAGAAGATCTCATGGCCGTCGACGGTGGCGGTCCGATGGTGCACCGAGCTCATATCTAACCCCTTTGCTTGCCCAATCTGGTTACCCGTTCGCCATGCAAGCACGGACAGGCTAACCTGTCAAATGACTCAATCTGGTTAGAGAGGGAAGTGCTCGATGGATGCGCTACTGGACCTGCTCAACAGCAGGCCGCTGGTCAACGGCGAGGAGCGGGACGCGCTCGGCGACCCGGCCGGAGGCAGGCGCTGGGCGCGGGAGCACGGCGGGGACGGCAGTCTCGCGGAGCTGGCGCTGCTGCGTGAGACACGGGACATCCTGCGGGACGTGGTGCGCGGAGAAAGCTCGCCCGCCGCGTTGGGCCCGCTGCTCGAAGGGGTCCACCAGGTCCCTGAGATCACTTCGGACGGCCTTCGGTGGACGGTCAAGACTCCACCGCACGCCCGGCTGACCGTCGAGACGGTCCTCGCTTGGGCCGCCACCGAGGAGCGGATACCCGGCCGGCTACGCCCCTGCGCCAACGCCGAGTGCCGGTTGTTCCTGCTCGACCGCAGCCGCGCCAACCGCGCCCGCTGGTGCTCGATGGCCGTCTGCGGCAACCGCGAGAAAGCGCGCCGCCACCATGAGCGCACCCGCTGACTCGTCCCGGGACCCTGGTGCGAGCGGAGCGAGACGTCCGGCTCGCCATCAGCCCCCTTGACACCCTCCGACCCGGGAACGCCTGTGCGACACTCCGTGGGTTGCTCTGAGCCTCCCTGAGTCCTCCACCTCGTGGCCGGGGTTCGTGCTGGCGCGGGCCTCGGCGGGGCTGGCGGACGGCACGATCCCCGGGGGCGTCGGGCACCTGGAGCAGATGCGGTCCTGGTTCGGCCGACCGCTGTGGGAGAGGGAGCCGCCTGACGCCGACGCATGCGAAAGGGCCGCGGCCCACGCACGGACTCGACCATGAACTGTGATCATTCCCAGCTCAGGATCCGCTTTCGACGCGCGGCCTAGAAGACGTCGCGCAGGGTCTCCAGGAGGCGGGCGATGTTCGCCTCGTCGCGGCGGTAGTAGGTCCACTTGCCCCGCCGGGTGGCGACCACCAGCCCTGCTTGCCGCAAGGTCGTGAGGTACTGCGAGGTGGTTGGCTGACTCAGACCTGCGCGCTGCTGGATGTCGGTCACACAGACGCCGATCTCGACATCGTCGGGCTCCTGGCCGGGGAAGCTCATCGGCTCCTTGAGCCACACCAGCATCTGGCGGCGGGCTGGGTTGGACAGGGCCCGGAACACAGCCAGCAACTCCGCCTCCGAGAACACGCGCTCATCCTAGCTCAGCCACATATTGACACTTTGGAATATGTCAATCTATGGTCGCCGCATGTCCACTTCGATGCGTGTGATGGAACTCGTCCGCTTCGGTGCCGCGGACACCGCGTTCGCCGCCCGAGAACTGCCAAGACCCACCCCCGGACCCGGCCAGGTGCTGGTGCGCGTGCTGGCCACGTCCGTGAACCCGCTCGACCTCCAGACCCGGCGCGGCGACTACCGCGACCAGGTAGCGCTGCCCGCGGTGATCGGCAACGACGTGTCCGGCGTGGTGGTCGAGACCGGCCCCGGGGCGGACGACTTCCAGCCGGGCGACGAGGTCTGGTACCTGGCGCCGATCTTCGCCGGGCAGGGCACCTACGCCGAGTACCACGTGGTCGACCAGGCCCTGGCGGCCCGCAAGCCCGCCCGGCTGTCGCACGTCGAGGCCGCCGGCCTCGCACTCGTGGGCGTGACCGTGTGGGAAGCACTGGTCGAACGAGCAGCGGTGCGGGTCGGGGAACGGGTCCTGGTGCACGGCGGAGCGGGCGGCGTCGGCTCCGCCGCCATCCAGCTCGCCGGCGCCCTGGGAGCCGAGGTGGTCACCACCGCGCGGTCGAAGGACCACGAGTTCGTCAAAGGACTGGGAGCCGACATCGCGATCGACTTCTCGACCGGCGACTACGTGCCACAGGTCCGCGCACTGGGCGGCGTGGACGTCGTACTGGACACGGTCGGCGGGGACACCCTCACCCGCAGTCCGGAGGTCCTCGCCGACCGAGGCCGCGTGGTGTCCATCGTGGACATCCCCGAACCCCAGAACCTGCTCGCCGCGTGGGGCGTGAACGCGACGTACCACTTCGTCTTCGCCAGCCCCGGCCGGGCGAAGCTTGAGGCCCTCGGCCGATTGGTCGACCGGGGAGAACTGCGACCGGTGATCGGCGCCGTGCTGCCGCTGGCCGACATCGCGGAGGCGCACACACTGCTGGAAGGCGGCTCCACCAGCGAGGGCCGCAGACGCCCCCGCGGCAAGATCTCCATCGCCGTGCATCCCCTGGACCAGCAGCCTCACGGGACGGGGGCCTCGGCTCGGAAGAGCTAGGGCTTTCAGAGAAGAGCCAGGGCCTTTCAGAACCGCTTGACGTCCACGTCCTTTCGCCCATCGGCCCGCTGAGCGGGTCGATGGGAAGAGGGGCCCTCGTGGTCGGCATCGGACGACCTGTCGGTCAGGGGCGAACCCCGGCCGGCGCGTGGAGCGTTCCCTGCGCCCCGGCGGGGCGTCGCGGTCGGGCGCCTGGGCCGGGCCCGCCGCCCGTTGGCGGTTCAGGGTGACGGGCGCTTGGCGCGGGCGGTGAGGCGTTCCCGGTTGCGGTGGCCGATGTCGGCCTTCTGCTCGTCGGTGAAGGGCGAGTTCTCCAGGAAGGAGCGGGCTTCACCTCTCGCAACTGGTCAACGACAAGGATCACGCAGCGTCCAGCCGCGGCACCCCTGCAGGCAGGGTGCTGCGGTTCAGGTGGATTCGGCGATATGGATCGTGTCGATGCCCTGGTCCATGAAGGTGGCCAGGTTCTGGCCCTCCGCCTCCAGTTCTCGCTCTTCGGTCCGAGTGAGGTTGCGCAGGAGGCTGATCGTGAGGCGGCGGTCGCCGGTGGTCCAGGTGGCGGCGACGCGGCCGTCGATGAGAACGGCGCGCTGTCCGGCGACGGAGAGGCCGAGGTGTGGGTCGTCGATGATGCGGCTGCGGTCCTGGTAGCCGAGGATCGCGTTGTCGAAGGCGGGCAGGAAGCGGATGGGCGCGGGGGTGTCGGCGTGTGGGCGGGGTGCGTCGGTCAGGTCGAGGAGTAGCCGGCCGCGTTCGTCGCGGTAGGTGATGAGGTCGCCGCGGAGGGCATTGACCGCGGCGGGCAGTCCGGCCAGGCCGCTCCAGGCGCGGATGTCCGCGGTGGTGGCGGGGCCGTAGGCGGCCAGATAGCGCAGGACGAGTCGCTGTCCGATCGGATCGTCCGGGTCCGCGGGCAGCTGGGGGACGGGCTGGTGCAGCCAAGTGGACAGGGGGAGGTTGTGGACGCCTGCGGTCCTCTTCCACAGTCCTCTGGGGGGTAGTTGGGCCATGGGGATGAGCGCGGCGACGAGAAGTTCGCCCAGTACCCGGCTGGGCGGCGTGGGCCAGCGGTCACGGAGTGCGCCTACGAGTTCGCCCATTGCGCGTGGCTGGTGGTCGGCCATCACGGCCCGGCCCGCTGTGCTCAGTTCGTCCAGGTCGATTCCGTCGAGTTCGCTGCGGTAGGTGGACAGGACGCGTTGCCGCAGCATGGCGTCGTGGCGGGCGCGCCAGGCGAGCGCGTCGGTGGCGGTGACGAGGTGGACGGTGCGGCGCATGAGGTGGGTTCGCACAACCTGGCGGCCACTGACCAGGTTGTCCAGGTCGGCCGGGGTGAATGCCCTGACGCGCGACCACAGGCCGGTGAACGGTTCCTGCGGGGCCTGGGCCTGCAGTCCGGCCAGGTGGGACACGGCATCGAGGGCGGTGCAGTCCTCGCGCTCAAGGAGGTACTGGCGGGCGAGAGTGGCCCGGTTGAGGTCGCGCTGGGTCAAGACACGCATGGTCTCAGGCCGCCGCACGCTCGAAGCTGGGGCGGCGCCGCCGGCCGATGTCGGTAAGGGAGGGGGGCTGGTAGGCCACGTCGAGCGGGCCGATGTCGATGCCCGGCGGGACGATGTCGTCGATCCGGTCCAGGACGCCGTCGTCGAGCACGGTTGCGGCGCCTGCCAGCAGGTCATCGAGCTGGTCGAGGGTGCGGGGGCCGATGATGGCCGAGGTGACGTCCGGGTGGGTGGTGGCGAAGGCCATGGCCAGGTGAGTGAGCTGCAGGCCGGCCTGTTCGGCGAGGGGCATCAACTGCTCGACGGCGTCGAGCTTGCGGGGATCGGTCATGTGCCTGGGGACCCAGTGCATGCGGGCGTTGCTGCTCGGGGCCTCGTTCTTGCGGTAGCGGCCGGTGAGCAGGCCCATGGCCAGCGGGCTCCATACGAGCACGCCCATGCCGAAGCGACGGGCGACGGGGAGGATCTCGCGCTCGATCGCCCGGTTGAGGATGGAGTAGGTGGGCTGCTCGGTGCGCAGCCGGTGCAGGCCCCGGCGTTCACTGACCCAGTGAGCCTGCACGATTTCGCTCGCGGGGAGGTTGGTGGAGCCGATTGCGCGTACCTTGCCGGACCGGACCAGATCGGTGAGGGCGGACAGTGTCTCTTCGATGTCGGTGTGCGGGTCGGGGTGGTGGATCTGGTAGAGGTCGATGTAGTCGGTGTTCAGGCGGCGTAGTGAGCCTTCGACCGCTTTCATGATCCAGCGGCGTGAGCTGCCGCTGTGAAGGGGGCCCTCGCCCATGGGGCCGTTGAACTTGGTCGCCAGAACCACGTCCTCGCGGCGGCCCTTGAGGGCGCGGCCGAGGATGTGCTCGGTCTCGCTGTGTCCGTAGACGTCTGCCGTGTCAATGAAGTTGATGCCGCCGTCCAGGGCCCGGTGCACGATGCGGGTACATGCGTCGTGATCCGGGTTGCCGTTCGGGCCGAACATCATGGTGCCCAGGCAGTAGGTGCTGACTTCGATGCCGGTCCGGCCGAGCTGACGCATGCGCATCACAGGGTCCGCTTCCATGTGGGCCGACTGCCGTCGGCGTGCTGATGGCGAAGATGAACGGGGCGGGCAACCATTGCGGGGTGCCCGCCCCGGGGTGGGTCAGCCGTTGTAGGGGGCGGTGACGTCCAGGACCCAGGTCACGCCGAAGCGGTCGGTCAGCATGCCGTACAGCGGGGCCCATGCCGCGGGCTCCAGCGGGCGCAGCACGTTCGAGCCGTCGGCCAGTCGCTGCCACAGGGTGCTGATCTCGTCGGCGTCCTCGCTGCGCACGGACACGAAGAACGGGTTGGTGCCCTGCTCGTACGGCATCGCCGAGGGCACGTCGTAGGCCATGACGTGGAAGCCGTTGCCGGCGATGACCTGGCCCCACATCACCCAGTCCGCCTCGCTCTCGTTCTGAACGTTGCCGGCGTCCTTGTAGGTCACCGCGACGGTGTGCCCGCCGAAGACGGACTGGTAGAAGTCCAGCGCCTCACGGGCCGAGCCGCGGAAGTTCAGATGCGTGGTGGTGGTGACGGACATGGTCTGCTCCTACCTTGAAATGCACCGGATGAGGCACATGCGAATGACGGGCGAAATGCCCTTCTCAGGAATCTGTGAGGGAGCATGGCACCCGTACAGGACAGGTTGTGTCCTGTACTTGCCGCATGATGGAGGCATGCAGAAAACGTCCTCGCGGCTCCTGGCCCTGCTCTCCCTGCTCCAGGCGCGACCGGAGTGGAGCGGAGACGACCTGGCCGAGCGACTGCAGGTCACCGTGCGCACCGTGCGCCGTGACATCGGCCGCCTTCGCGCGCTGGGCTACCCGGTCGCCACGGACAAGGGCCCGGGCGGCGGATATCGTCTACGTCCCGGATCGCAGATGCCACCGCTGCTTTTCGACGACGAGCAGGTCATCGCTCTGGCCGTCGCGCTGCAGAGCACCGCCCACCCTGCGATCGCGGAGGACGCCGACCGGGCGCTCGCGACGATCCGGAACGTCCTCCCGCCGCGCCTGCGGCAGCGCATGGACGCGCTCCATGTCGCCACCGTGCGCCCACCTGATCCCGGCGCCCCACCGGCCCAGGCCCTGGATCTGCTGACCACCGTGAGCACCGCGATCCAGCGCCGTGAAGTACTGCGCCTGGACTACACCCCATACCAGGAGGCCGCACCACAGCGACGCTGCGTGGAGCCCCATCACCTCGTGGCCTGGCGCACCCACTGGTACCTGCTGGCCTGGGACATCGACCGCGACGACTGGCGCGCCTTCCGCACCGACCGCATGACCCCACGCACGCCGACCGGTCCGCGCTTCACCGTACGTCAGCTGCCTGGCGGGGACGTCTCCACGTTCGTCACCAGCCGGTTCCGGGGCTCCGACGGAACTGAAGCCGCCTGGCCCTGCCAAGGCGAGGCCATCCTGGATCTACCCGCCTCAGAAGTCGTACCCCACACCGCCGACGGCATCGTGGAACCGCTCGGGCCCACACGATGCCGCGTGATCACGGGATCCTGGTCCTGGGCCGCCCTTGCTGCCGGCCTTGGCCGATTTGACGCGAACCTGCACGTCATCGGCCCACCAGCCCTCCACGAAGCCTGCGCCACACTCGCCCGCCGCTACGCCGCCGCCACGACCACCAAGCCTGGCCGGCTGGACGCACCCAACAGGTGACGGGCCGGACAGGGTGCCGCCGGACCCTGCGATCCTGGGCTGTGTCGACGCGATCCGCCGGGCGGCCGTGGTGAAGATCTCGGTCGTCTTCCCGACGTAGCACAGCCGGCCCTCGCCGCCGTGGCGCCCTGCCTCCCTCAATCCGAGCCAGCCCCTGCCTGACCAGCAGCACAGGGCGTGCGCCATCGCCGGAGCGTCCCGCGGCCCCGGGCCGGCCCCGACCCCCGCGCGCTCCAGGACGGCGGTGATGGCCGTGACGAACAGTTTGGCCGTGCGGCTCCACAGCTCACCGATTCCGGGGAACGGTCAGCGACAGGTCGATCGCCGTGCGCATCACCAGGCCGTGCTCGTTCCAGAGTTCCACCGTGCGCCGCAACCCGTCACCGCCGTACCCGGGGCATCCCCAGCCCGATCCACGAGATGATCTCGCGCTGGATCTCGTTGTTGCCGCCGCCGAAGGTGAAGATGACGGCCGAGCGGTAGCCGCGTTCCAGTTCGCCGTGGAGCACCTCGCCCGCCGATCCCTCCTTGAGGGGGCCGGCGGTTCCGACGACCTCCATCAGCCAGGCGTACGCGTCGCGCCGGGCCTCCGAGCCGTAGACCTTGACGGCGGAGGCGTCCTGCGGGGTGAGTCCGCCGTGCTGGAGGGCGTCGACCATCCGCCAGTTGAGCAGTTTCATCGCGTCCAGCCTGGTGTGCGTACGGGCCAGCCGGCCGCGTACCCAGCCGAGGTCGATGACCCGGCGGCCGTCGGCGAGTTTCGTGGCGGCGGCCCAGCGCTGGACATCGTGCAGCGCCCGGATGGCCATGGTGCCGTGGGCGGCGAGGGTGACCCGTTCGTGGTTGAGCTGGTTGGTGATGATCCGCCAGCCCTGGTTCTCCCGGCCGATGCGGTGGGTGGCCGGGACGGTGATGTTCTCGTAGTAGCTGGCGGTGGTGTCGTGGGAGGCGAGGGTGTTGATGAGGGTGCAGGAGTAGCCGGGATCGGTGGTGGGCACCAGCAGCAGGGTGATGCCCTTGTGGGGCGGGGCGTCGGGGTCGGTGCGGACCGCGAGCCAGACCCAGTCCGCGGTGTCGCCGTTGGTGGTCCAGATCTTCTGGCCGTTGACGACGTAGTGGCCGGTGTCCTCGTCGCCCTCGCGTACGGCGCGGGTCTTGAGGGCGGCCAGGTCGGTGCCGGCGTCCGGTTCGCTGTAGCCGATGGCGAAGTCGATCTCGCCGGAGAGGATCCTGGGCAGGAAGTACGCCTTCTGCCCGGCCGTGCCGAACTTCATGATCGTCGGACCGACGGTGTTCAGCGCCATCAGCGGCAGCGGCACGCCCGCCTGCGCCGCCTCGTCGAAGAAGATGAACTGCTCCATGGTGCTCAGCCCGCGCCCGCCGAACTCCTCGGGCCAGCCGACACCGAGCCAGCCGTCGGTGCCCAGCCGTCGGATGGTCGCGCGGTAGAACCGCTTCCGGTCCGCGGGGTCCGGGGGCGCGGTACCGCCCGGCACCAGTCCGGCGAAGTACCTGCGCAGCTCGGCGCGCAACCGCTGCTGCTCGGGGGTGTATTCGAGGTGCACGGCCCCTCCAGTTCGTCCGCGGCTGTCGGGCGTTTCTGACGGTCCGTCGGACAGCGGACCGAGGGGCAGCACAGTAGAACTTGTTCCAGTAATACGGAAGGGTGCGCGACCGTGACGGCGGCGGTGGCTGCGGTCGCGGCCCGGCGTACGGCGGCGACCGGCGCCGGTCAGCTACAGGTGGTGCCCTTGGGGGGCAGCACACCGTGGAGGAGGAAGGCGTCGACGTTCCGGTGCACACAGGCGCTGGGGGTGACGTACGCGCCGTGCCCCGAGCCGCGGAGGGTGAGCACGGTGCTGCCGTTGCCGAGCGCCCGCGCCATATGCGCCGCGCCGTCGTACGGGGTGGCCGGGTCGTCGGTGGTGGCGACCAGCAGCATGGGCGGCGCCTGGGCCGCGCGGACCTGCCGGGAGGTGTCGTCACCGGCGACCGGCCAGCCGGCGCAGGAGAGCAGCCCGGTGGCATTGGCCTCGCCGAAGAGGGGCGACGCCTTGAGGAAGGCGGGCAGTGCCCGGGTGAAGGCGTCGGCGTCGTAGCGGGCGGAGGTGTCCCGGCAGGCGATGGCCCGCATGGATACGCCGGCCTGGACGGCGTCGGGGTCCGGGTCGGAGCGGGCCGGACCGGAACGGTTCCGGTCGGCCGGACCGGACCGGCCCGACCGGTCGGACCCGGCGGGCCGGCCGGGGTCGTCGGCGCCGCCGGGGTCGTCGTACCGGCCGGGACCGTCGGCCGGCGCGGACCGGTGGGGCGCGACCGCCGCCGGCAGACCGCTCGCCCCGCCGCCGCCGGCCAGCCGCGCGATGCCCGTGGTGTCACCCTGTTCGAGCTGGGCCAGCGCCTGCCGGATCGCGGGCCAGCTCGCCTCGGAGTACAGGCCGTTGCGGATCGCCTGGACGAATTCGCCCGCCCCGCCCTGCGCCTTGGCGTCCTGGTAGAGGGCGGTGAGCTCGTCGGCCGCCGACTGTCCGGTGCCGCCCAGCGGACAGTCGGCGCCGCGTGCGGCGCAGTCCGCGAGGAAGTCGTCCAGCACGGCCTGCTCGGACGCGGTCTGGGCGAGCGCCTCCTGCTCGGGGTCGTGCGTCGGGTCGACCACGCTGTCCAGGACGAACCGGCCGACCCTGGTGGGGAATTGGTGCGCGTAGTTGGCGCCTAGGGTGGTTCCGTACGAGAACCCCATGTAGTTGAGCTTCTGCTCACCGAGCGCGGCGCGCACCACGTCCATGTCGCGCGCCGCGTCGGGGGTGCCGACCCAGGGCAGCAGCTTGCCGGAGTACGTACCGCAGGTGGCGTTCTTCGCGCGCTGGTCCGCGGCCACCTGGGTGGGCGGTTCGGCGATGTTCACCGTCATCGCGACGCCCGGACCGCAGACGACCGGTGAACTGCCGCCCGTACCACGGGGATCGACGCCGACGAGGTCGTAGCTCGCGGCCGGTCCGGGGAAGAACCCGGCCATGTCCGGCAGCACGGCGACCACCGGTTCGCCGGGGCCGCCGAAGTTCAGCAGGAGGGAGCCGAGCCGTCTGCCGGGGCCCGTCGTCCTCATCCGGTTCACCGCGAGCCGGATCTCGCCGCTCCCGGGGTGGCCGTAGTCGAGCGGGACGGTCACCGTGCCGCACTCGAACCGCCGCCGGTACGTGTCGGTCCCCTGGACGTTCAGCGTGCCGGCGCAGGGGCTCCAGTGGATCCGCTGGCGGTAGTACGGTCCGAGGCCGGTGCCCGGGGTGCGGGCCCGGACCGGTTTCGAGGCCGTCCGTCCTGGCGGGGAGACCGCGGACGGCACGGCCTCCTCGGCGGCCGGTGTCAGCACGGCCGGCACCAGCACGGCCGCCGTCGCGCTCGCGCACACGGCCATGGCCACCGCCGCGCGGCGGAAGCCATGGCTTTTCGATGCCTGCCGGACATCCATTTCGCCAACGTAGCCGCCGGTATCCGCACCCGCATGCCCGGCCGTCCGCCGTCCGCGCCGTACGGGGGCCGGCCGCCTCGGGCGGGCCCGCGCATGCGGCAGGCCCGGTCTCCGTACCCACGGGTACCGGAACCGGGCCTGCCGATTACTCCACCGGGTGTGCGCATCGGCCGCCCGGCCGCCCGCCCGGTCAGTCGGTGACCGGGGTCGCGGGGTGCTTCGTCACGGTCTTGGGCTCCACGGCCTGCTTCGACCCGGTCTTCGGCTCCACGGCGTGCTTCGCCGTGGTCTTGGGCTCCACTGCGTGCTTGGCCGCGGTCTTCGGTTCGGCAGCGTGCTTGGCAGCGGTCTTCGGCTCGGCGGCGTGCTTCACCGTGGCCTTCGGCTCGGCGCGGCCGTGCGACGCGTCCTTGCAGAAGGGCACCGCGCTGGTGTTGTTCACGTACTTCGCCGAGACCCAGGTGTCCCGCTCCCGGAGCATGTACCAGATGTTGTTGCCCCCGACGCTCTCGGCGCGGACCTTGCACCGCAGACCGAACGCGTGGCGGTGGCTGAGGGAACCCTTCACGGCGGAGTCCGTGCTGGGGTACTGACGCTCCGCCACACCGGCCTTGGTCATGACGGTGCCATAGGGACGCTCGGGGGTGACGGCCTGGGCCGGCGCCGCGCCGAGCAGCGTCGCGCCAAGGGCGACAGCAGCGGTCAGCGCGCCCGCGCCGGCTGCGAACTTCCGGCTTCGGGCCACGAGGATGTCGGTCGTCGACATAAGGGGTCTCCTGTTCTTGAACGCGATGCCGCCCATTGGCGCGAGGGGGACATTACGCGCAAAAAGCCCGTGCGATGTGCTGAAACGACGACCGGGGAGCCGATCGTGTGACAAGGCCCGCGGGGCCGCACGACGGGGGCGCGCCGCCCGGCCGCCGCTCCGTGGCGCCCCCCGGCGCGGCGGACGGCGAACGCCGCGCCGGGACCGAAGACGCGCGGCGGTCCGGCGCGTCGCACGCCCGGGGCCGCCCGCGCGCGCGGCCGGGCCACACCATCGGCGGTACCGGCGCCGCCGCCCGGCGGGTACTTGCTTGGTGGCCGGGACACGCGCGCAGTGCGCCGCCACCGTGGGCGGGCCGGACGCGGGACGCGCGCGACACCGGGTCCGCCGCGCCGCGGTGCGACCTGTTCGAGGCGCCGCGACGGCGCCGGAGGAGGAGCCGAAGATGGCCGGGAACACAGCATTCGTGATCGCCGGAGCGGGGCTGGCCGGTGCGAAGGCCGCGGAGACCCTGCGTACGGAGGGTTTCGACGGGCCGGTCGTGCTGGTCGGTGACGAGCACGACCGGCCGTACGAGCGGCCGCCGCTGTCCAAGGGCTATCTGCTGGGCACGTCCCCGCGGGAGGACGCCTACGTCCATCCCCCGGAGTGGTACGCCGAGCACGACATCGATCTGCGCCTGGGCACCGCGGTCACCGCCGTCGACCCGGCCGCCCGTGCGGTGTCCCTCGGCGACGGCAGTCGCCTGGGCTACGCCAAGCTGCTGCTGGCCACCGGCGCCACCCCGCGCCGGCTGCCGGTGCCCGGCGCGGAGCTGGACGGGGTGTACTACCTACGGCGGCTCGCGGACAGCGACCGCCTCAAGGAGACGTTCCGGTCCGCGTCCCGGGTGGTGGTGATCGGCGGCGGCTGGATCGGCCTGGAGACCACCGCCGCCGCCCGCGCCGCCGGCGTCGAGGTGACCGTGCTGGAGGCGGCGGAGCTGCCCCTGCTGCGGGTGCTGGGCCGCGAGGTCGCCCAACTCTTCGCCGATCTGCACACCGCCCACGGGGTCGACCTCCGGTGCGGCGCCCGGCTTACCGAGATCACCGGCACCGGCGGTCGCGCGGACGGGGTGCTGCTGGCCGACGGCACCCGTATCGCGGCGGACGCCGTCATCGTCGGCGTCGGTGTCTCCCCCAACAGCCAACTGGCCGCCGCGGCCGGTCTCGACGTCGGTGACGGCGTCCGCGTCGACGCCCAACTGCGCTCCTCCGCCCCGGACATCCACGCCGCCGGCGATGTCGCCTGCGCCTTCCATCCCCGGCTGGGCATCCATGTCCGCGTCGAGCACTGGGCCAACGCCCTCCATCAGCCGCAGACCGCGGCCAGGGCGATGCTCGGCCGGGACGTGGCCTACGACCGGCTGCCGTACTTCTTCACCGACCAGTACGACCTGGGCATGGAGTACACCGGCTACGTCATCCCGGGCGCCTACGACCGGGTCGTCTTCCGCGGTGACCCCGGCTCCGGCGCGTACCTCGCCTTCTGGCTCGCCGACGGCCGGGTGCTGGCCGGTATGAACGTCAATGTCTGGGACGTCACCGACCAGGTCCGCGCCCTCGTGGCCGGCCGGCACCCGGTCGACGCGGCCACGCTCGCGGACCCCGCGGTCCCGTTGGCCGAACTGGCCGCCCGGCCCCCGGACGCGACGGCGTGAGGGGCACCGACGGCGGCGGGGCACAGGGGGCGGGACCCGCGGCGCGTACCGCGGGTCCCGCCCCCTGCGCCCCGGCGTGTGCACCGACGGACGGTGTCCGCTACCGCTTGGCGGCCGTCGCACCGGCCGAGTAGGAGTGCGCGCCGGTGCCGGCGAGGGCGCCGCCCCGGACGATGAGGTACTCATCGCGGATGGGGGTGCCGTCCAGCCAGGATTCGAGGATCTCCCGGGTGCCCGCGGCGTAGCGGGCCTGGGCGGAGAGGGTCGCCCCGGAGATGTGCGGGGTCATACCGTGATGCGGCATGGTGCGCCACGGGTGGTCGGCGGGGGCCGGCTGCGGGTACCAGACGTCGCCCGCGTAACCCGCCAACTGTCCGCTCTCCAGGGCGCGTTGCACGGCCCCCTCGTCGCATATCCGGGCCCGCGCGGTGTTGATCAGATACGTGCCGCGCTTCATCCCGGCGATCAGCTCGTCGTCGAAGAGCCCCTCGGTCTCCGGGTGCAGGGGCACGTTGACGGTGACGACATCGCAGTGCGGGAGCATGTCCTCGACCGTGGGGTGGAAGACCAGCCCGAGTTCGGCCTCGACGTCGGCGGGGAGCCGGTGGCGGTCGGTGTAGTGCAGTGTGACACCGAAGGGGGCGAGCCGGCGCGCCACGGCGAGGCCGATGCGCCCGGCGGCGACCGAGCCGACGTGCATGCCCTCCAGGTCGTACGCACGGGCCACGCAGTCGGCGACGTCCCAGCCGCCCTCCAGGACCGTGCGGTGGGCGGGGAGGTAGTTGCGCACCTGCGACAGGATCATCATCACCACGTGTTCGGCGACGCTGATGCTGTTGGAGTAGGTGACCTCGGCGACGGTGATGCCGTGCGCGATGGCGGCGTCGAGGTCGACGTGGTCGGAGCCGATGCCCGCGGTGACCGCCAGCTTGAGCCGCTTCGCCACGGCGATGCGCTCGGGGGTGAGGTAGGCGGGCCAGAACGGCTGGGAGATGACGATGTCCGCGTCCGGGAGTTCGCGGTCGAAGACCGAGTCCGCGCCGTCCTTGTCGGAGGTGACGACGAGCGTGTGGCCGCGGCTCTCCAGGAAGGACCGCAGGCCCAGTTCGCCGGAGACGCTGCCGAGCAGCTCGCCGGGGGTGAAGTCGATGCCCTGCGGGGTGGGCGTGGTCTGGCCGCCGGGGTAACTGTCGATACGGGGCAGGTCGTCGCGGGCGTAGGACGTCGGGAATCCGTCCTTGGGGTCGTCGAACAGCACGCACAGCACCTTGGCCATGGCAGTGGCTCCTCATCCTGGAATGTGGTGGTACGGAAGGTGACTTCCGCCGATCACCACGGTGCTCGCCGCCGCTCGTCACCGTCAAAGCGAACCTCGCTATGACGAGATAGCCCGGATCTATCACCGCGTGCCCGCGCGGCCGCCCAGGTGCCGGCGCAGCACGTCGTCGAGGGTGTCGCGCACCCCCGCCTGGCGGGCGGTCTCCCACAGTTCACGGGCCAGTACGGATTCCGGGTCGCGGTCGCCGAGCACCAGGCCGACCCGGGGGCCGTGCGCGGGCCCCTCCAGCGGCAGTACCCGCATCCCCTCCGGCACGCCGAACATGTGCAGCCAGGCATGGGAGATCACGCTGGACCAGTTGCCGTCGGCCAGATGCGCGTAGAGCCCGGCCACGGTGTCCGACTCGACCGCCGGTGTCGCGGCCACGCCGTCGGCGGCGAAACAGCCGTCCATGATGCGGCGGTTGCGCATCCGCGGGGACAGCAGGCAGAGCGGCAGCGCCGCGGCCTGGGACCACCGTGCGCTCCGCTGCCCGGCGAGCGGGCCCTCGTCCGGGGTGAGCAGCACATACCGCTCCTCGTACAGCGGGATCGTGCGGATATGACGCAGGGTGTCCTCGTCCAGGTACGTCATCGCCGCGTCGAGTTCGAACTCCGCGAGACCGTCGGTGATCTCCCGCGACGACAGCGACTCCAGGCTCACCCGTGCCATCGGGTGTTTCGCGCAGAACGGCGTCGTCAGCAGCGAGGCGGCGGTGAGCGCGGTGGGGATCGCGCCCAGGCGCAGGGTCCCGGTCAGCCCGCCGCGCAGGGCGGACAGTTCCTGGCGCAGCGCGTCGCGCTCGGCGAGGATCCGGTGCGCCCACGCCAGTACGCGCTCGCCCTCGGGGGTCAGCCCCTCGTACCGCCGTCCGCGCCGCACGATGGGGACGTCCAGTTCGTGCTCCAGCTTGCGGATCGCGGCGGACAGTGAGGGCTGCGAGACGAAGCAGGCGTCGGCGGCACGGGTGAAGTGCCGCTCACGGGCGAGGGCGACCAGGTACTCGAGTTGGCGTAGGAGCATGATTCACCCTGTCCGGCCGGACCGATCAGCGTCCAGACATCGGATGATCTCCGCAGCGGTTTGCGCCACACCCGGGGAGTGCCCCTTACCACCGTGGCCTTCGCGAGGCGGCGGACCGGGCGCGCGGCCGTCTTCGGCGGGTGCTCAGCCGCGCCGGCGGCACCGGCACCGGCGGTGGGCCGCGCCGGCGTTCCCCCGCCGCCGGCCGGCGCTCAGGAAGCCCAGGCCGATGCCCAGCATCCAGGCGTCCTTGGCCAGCGGGATGCCGTCCTGGGTCGGGCGCAGGCTGCCGGACTCCCGCATCCCGGGCAGCCGCAGGTACAGGCCGACCAGTCCGCCGGCGAACCCGGTCAGGGCGAGCCCGGCCAGCCGGGTCGGTACGAAGGGGTTGAGCAGCGCCCCGCCTATCGCGATCTCGCTCCAGGCCAGCAACCGGGTGAACCGCTCGGCCTCGATGTTCCGCAGGAACGGGTAGGCCGTACAGGCCATGCCGTGCACGCCGTGCGCGGTCGCCTCGTCCGCCGAGAGCTTGCTCAGCCCGGAGTTCAGGATGAACGCGCCGGTGGCGAGGCGCGGGGCCACATCGCGCGGTTCGGGCAGCTGCGTCATGGCGAACCTCCGTGGGTCGGATCCTCGGTGTCCCCCGGACGAGCGTAGCCAGCGGGCATCCGGGCCGCCACGCCACGGCATCCGGTGCGCGACGGCCGGGGCGGGCCCCCGGCGGCCCCTGGGTGCGTCGGTGACCGGTCGCTGGCAGAGTGGAGAAGGGCATCGGAGGTGAGGATGCGCGATCCCATGACGACCGTGGACGCCGCCGTTCCCGTACGCGGCGCACCGTGCTGGGTCAGTCTGATGGCCCGCGATCTCCGGGCCGCGCAGGACTTCTACGGCGCGGTCCTCGGCTGGACGTTCCGGCCCGCCCGGCTGGGGGACGAGTTCTCCGTCGCGCTGGCCGGCGGCCAGCCGGTCGCCGGTATCGGGGCGCTGGCGCCGAGCCTCCAGATCGCCGTGTCCTGGACGCCGTACTTCACCGTGGAGAGCGCGGACGACACCGCCTCCCGCGTCCGGGAGCGCGGTGCGACGGTCGCGGTCGGCCCGCTCCGGCTCGGGCCCGGACGCGCGGCCCTCGCCGCCGACCCGGACGGCGCGACGTTCGGCTTCTGGGAGGGGCAGACCCTGGCCTGGACGGTCGGACGGGGCAGCGCCCCGGCCATTCTGGAGCTGCGGACCCGGGACGCGTTCGCCGCCGCCATCTTCTACGCCCAGGTCTTCGACTGGGCTTCCGGGCAGCCGGGCGTCTGCGATGTGACCTACGAACACGACCAGGTCATCGTGCGCGACGGCCGGGACAACGTGGTGGCCGCGCTGCGCAGCGGCGGCGTCGAGGCCGCGCCGGACCCGCATATCCGCCCCCGGTGGCACGTCCATTTCCCGGTACGCGACATCGAGGCGGTGACCGCGGCCGCCGTGGCGGCCGGCGGGTCCGTGGCGCCGGTCGCGCCGGTGACGGGTGGCACGGGGTGCCAGGCCGTCATCCGCGACCCGGACGGCGGACTCTTCACCGTCTCCACCCCCTGAGCGGCCGGTACCGGACCGTCCCGCCCGCCGCCGCCCGCGGCGCCGGGACACCCCGCTCCCCCGTCTCCGTGTCGCTGTCCGTGCCGCCGTCCGTGCCGCGGAGCGGCGTTGCCTGAATACTGATCGGCATACGACAGGAGGTTCGGATGAATATGCTCATCAACACCGCCGGGACCGTCGTGGCGGACGCGCTGCGCGGTATGGCGGCGGCCCATCCCGAGCTGGTGGTGGATGCGGAGAACCGGGTCATCGTGCGGCGGGACGCGCCGGTCGCGGGCAAGGTGGGGCTGGTCTCCGGCGGCGGCAGCGGGCACGAGCCGCTGCACGGCGGATTCGTCGGCCCCGGCATGCTGGACGCCGCCTGTCCCGGCGAGGTCTTCACCTCCCCCGTGCCCGATCAGATGGTGCGGGCCGCGGCGGCGGTGGACAGTGGCAGCGGTGTGCTGTTCGTGGTGAAGAACTACACCGGCGACGTGCTGAACTTCGCGATGGCGGCGGACCTGGCCGAGGAGGAGGGCCTGCGGGTCGCCAGCGTGCTCGTCGACGACGATGTGGCGGTGACCGACTCGCTGTTCACGGCGGGGCGGCGCGGCACGGGGGCGACGCTCTTCGTCGAGAAGATCGCCGGGGCCGCGGCCGAGGAGGGGGCGCCGCTGGAGCGGGTCGAGGCGGTGGCCCGGCAGGTCGTCACCGGCACCCGCAGCTTCGGTGTCGCGCTCGCCCCCGTCACCACTCCGGCGAAGGGCACCCCGACCTTCGAACTGCCTGCGGGTGAGCTGGAGTTGGGTATCGGTATCCACGGCGAGCCGGGGCGTGAGCGCCGCCCGATGATGACCTCGCACGAGATCGCGGACGTCGCGGTGGACGCGATCCTGGCGGACCTGCGGCCGGACGCGCCGGTGCTCGCACTGGTCAACGGCATGGGTGCGACACCGCTGCTGGAGCTGTACGGCTTCAACGCCGAGGTGCAGCGGGCGCTGGCCGGGCGCGGGGTGGCGGTGGTCCGTACGCTCGTCGGCAACTACGTGACATCGCTGGACATGGCGGGCTGCTCGGTGACGCTCTGCCAGATCGACGAGGAGCTGCTGCGGCTGTGGGACGCGCCGGTGCAGACACCGGGGCTGCGCTGGGGCCGCTGAGCCCCCGGCGCGGCAGCCACCGCCCGCAGCTCCACCCGCCCCGTCCCGCACGCGCAGTGCACGAACCAAGGAGTGAACGTGTCCGAAACGGCCCTGGATGCCGCGTTCTTCATCCGCTGGATGACGGCGGCCGCCGCCTCCATAGACCGGGAGGCCGACCGGCTCACCGAGCTGGACTCGCCGATCGGCGACGCCGACCACGGCAGCAATATGCAGCGCGGTTTCGCCGCCGTCCGAAAACTGCTGGAGACGGCGGCGCCGCAGACGCCCGGCGCCGTACTGACCGCCGCCGGACGGCAGTTGATCTCGACCGTGGGCGGCGCGTCCGGGCCGCTCTACGGGACCTTGCTGCGGCGCGCCGGGAAGGTGCTCGGCGACGCGGAGCGCGTGACGCCCGCGGAGCTGAACGCGGCGCTCGCCGCGGGCGTGGACGCGGTGGCCCAGCTCGGCGGCGCGGCACCGGGTGACAAGACGATGCTCGACGCGCTGGTGCCCGCGGTCGGGGCGGGGGCCGCCTTCGACGCGGCGGCGGCCGCCGCCGCGGAGGGCGCGCTGGCGACGGTACCGCTGCAGGCGCGGAAGGGGCGGGCGAGCTATCTGGGGGAACGGAGCATCGGGCACCAGGATCCAGGGGCGACGTCCTCGGCCCTGCTGTTCGCCGCGCTCCCGGAGGCGGCGAAATGAGCGGCGGGACGGTCGCCGGTGCGGCGGGTGACCGGGCGTCGCTGGTCGGGGTCGTGCTGGTGTCGCACAGCGGGCCGGTCGCCGAGTCCGTCGCGGCGATGGCCACCGGGCTGGCCGGGGGCGGTATCCAGGCGCCGGTCGCCGCCGCGGGCGGTACGCCGGACGGCGGGCTCGGGACGAGCGCCGAGCTGATCGCCGCGGCGGCACGGCGGGTGGACCGGGGCGCGGGGGTGGCGATCCTCGTCGACCTCGGCAGCGCCGTGCTGACCGTCAAGGCCCTGATGGCCGAGGGCGATGAACTCCCCGAGGGCGCCCGGCTGGTGGACGCGCCGTTCGTGGAGGGCGCGGTGGCCGCCGTGGTCACCGCCTCGGCCGGTGCGGCGCTGTCCGAGGTCACGGCGGCGGCCGAGGAGGCGTACGGCTACCGCAAGGCGTAGGCCCGCAGGGGCCGCGGTCCGCCCGCGAGGCGGTGGCGCCGCGGACCCGTCGGCGGGGAACGGCGGGGCGGGGCGGGCGCGGGGTGCCCGCCTCCCCCGTCAGGGTTTGCGGGCCACGGCCGCGTAGCAGGCGGCCTCGGCGTCGGTGACGTGGGTGGCGTCGGCGGGGTCGGCGGGGCGCCACTGGTGGGAGAGGGTGATGCCCGGCTCCAGCAGGTCCCAGCCGTCGAAGAAGCGGGCGAACTCCGCCCGGGAGCGGAACTGGAGGGAGGTCCCGGCGTCGGCGTAGATCTTGATGATCTCGCCCATGGCCTCGGGGGCGAAGTCCGGTGTCGCGTGCGAGACGGCCAGGGTGCTGCCGCTGGGCAGCGCGTCCTTGAGGGTCTCGACGATGGTGTGCGCGCGGTCGTGTCCGTCGTCGGTGACGAAGTGCATCAGGGCGTTCAGGCTGAGGGCGACCGGCCGGGTCAGGTCGAGGGTGCGCAGGAGCTGCGGCGCCGTGCAGATGCCCCCCGGGTCGGTGACATCGGCCTGGACGTAGGCGGTGCGGCCCTCGGGGGTGCTCCGCAGCAGGGCCGCGGCGTGCGCGAGGACGATCGGATCGTTGTCGGTGTAGACGATGCGGGCGTCGGGGGCGATGGCCTGGGCGATGTCGTGGAGGTTCGGCGGGGTGGGGATGCCGGTGCCGATGTCGAGGAACTGCCGCATCCCCGACGCCGCGAGGAAACGCGTCGCGCGATGCATGAACTCTCGGTTGACGCGCGCGGCGACCAGAGCGGCGGGGAAGACGCCCAGAACGCTGCCGGCCGCCAGCCGGTCGGCCAGGAAATTGGTCTTGCCGCCCAGGAAGTAGTCGTAGATGCGGGCCGAATGGGCGCGGTCCAGCTGCAGGTCCACCACGGGCTTGTCGCGGTCGCTCGGCATCCTCTGTCTCCTGGTGCGGCACGCCGCCCCCGCCGCTCCCCGGCGGCCGGTGACGGTCCTTCGGCCGGGCCCACGGCGCACCCGGTACCGCCGCCCGCCCGGCTGGGGGGACCACTGCCCCGTACGCTCCGGATCATGCCGCACCGCACGCGGTGCCGGTACCCGCCAGGTGGCATGCGCCGCGACGCGTGCGCCCCATCCGGCGGCCGCCGGGTATCCGCCCGATGCCGCGGTGGTCCGGGCCCGGACCATTGGCGGGGGACGCACACGGGGCGTTCCCCGCGCATATGAGGCGCATACGGGGCGCAGACGCCTCGTCAGGTGCCGGCCGCGGGCCCGGCACGGGGGCATGACGGCGACCCATGCCCGTGTCACGCGTAGTCATATGAATACGCTGCGGAAGATTTCTTGCACCCAGGTGCCACAAATGGGCCCCCTTTCCGGTTGATTGGAGGAGAGGGCAGACAGCCCTCCCGCTGCGCGGGCCTCCGGCGCGGCAGCAGCGGCGCACGGCAACCGGAACGAGGACGGTTCGTGAGCGCAGACCGGGACCGGCTCCTACCGGCGTGCGCGGAGGCGCACATCGTCATGGCGGAGGTGACCGCGCGCCCCCGTCGCCCGCTCCCGGCCGTCGCGCCGTACCGGGCGCCCGCCGGCATATCCCGGGCGCACACCGGGCTGCGGTACGCGCCCGGCCCGCGCCGGGCGCGGAGCGGTCCGCGGCACACTGCCGGCCGCCCGTCGCACCTCCGCGGCCCGCACGGCGACGAGAGGCGGACATGACCGGGTACGGCACCTCCCGGGCGGCCGGCGCGCCGCCGTCCCGGCCCGCCCCCGCCGGAGCGTCGCAGCATCAGCTGTCGATCACCTTCGAGGCGTTTCACGGGACGCACGCCCGGAAGTGGGTGACCTACGCCTATCTGCACACGGGCGGCGAGGCGGCGGCCCGCGAGGTCACCCGGTCCGCCTTCCGGCAACTGCGCCTGCTGTGGCCGCACGCGCTGCGTCAGGCGTCGGTGGAGGCGTTCGCCTGGTCGGTGCTCAAGGAGCATGTCGTGGACTGGCTCTACGACCACCAGCAGCCCACCGCGCTCACCGAGACCGCCGCCTTCGCCGTCGTCACCCAGGCACTGCTGCGCGAATGCCAGCAGCAGTTCGCCCTGCTGGAGAGCCAGTTGGGTCTGTACGCGGCCATCTCACGGCTGCCCGAGCGGCAGTGCGACGTGATCGTGCTGCGCCATGTCATCGGGTACAGCGACGGGCAGATCGCCGCGCTGCTCGGCGTCGACGAAGTCACCGTCCGCTCCCATGCGAGCCGGGGCAAACGCAAACTGGCCGCCGCGCTCGGCATCGACCAAGGAACCACGAGGGGGAACTGACCATGTCATCCGCCCAGCACGCCGGCCGCCAGGACACCGTCGAGACGCTGCTCAGCGCCGCCGCCGGGGTCGCGTTCGACGGTTTCGCCGGATTCGGTGAACTGGAGGACGTCCCGGTACTCGACGATCCCGGCTGCTTCGGCGCCGCCTTTCCCGGGCTCGGCACGGACCGGGAGACCTGGGTGCCGGCCGGGGAGGGCACCGCCGGGCCCCCGGCGCCGGCGCCGGACCGCGCCGACCGGGGCGCGCCGAGCTCCTACGCCACCGCCCGCGACGAGGCCACCCACGAACTCGACCTGGCCTGCGCGCTGGTGGTGAACGCCGCGGCGGCCGCCGCCAGCCTGGAGGGGCTGGTCGACGACCACCGCATCGACCCCGAGGGCGCGCTGATCTTCGCCTGTCTGCTGCACATCACCGGGCGGACCGACGCGGCGCACTTCTGGTGGCACTTCGGCGCGGGCGCCGGCAGCCGGACCGCGGCCTACTGCCTCTACCTCTCCCACCGGCGCAGCGGCGAGTTCCGGGACGCCGCGTACTGGCGCGAGCAGGCCGCGCACGAGCCCGACGAGGCGCGCCCGGCCGCCGCCGCCTTCGACGAGGGGCAGCTGCTGCCGGACACCGCCCGGCACAACCTCCTCGTCCAGTGGCACAGCGGGCTCGCCCCGGCCCTGCCCGCCGCACTGGAGAGCGTGATCAACCGCCTCGTCGTGGACAGTGACGACGAGGACTTCGGCGAGATCCCCCGCCCGTCGCCCACCCTGGTCCGGGACCTGCGCGGCGGCCACTGACCGGGCCGGTGACCCAACTTCCAGGACTTCACAGGAAGTTGACGCCCTGGGCGAGCGGCAGATCCGCGGAGTAGTTCACGGTGTTGGTGGCCCGCCGCATATAGGCGCGCCAGGCGTCGGAGCCCGACTCGCGGCCGCCGCCGGTCTCCTTCTCCCCGCCGAACGCGCCGCCGATCTCCGCCCCGGAGGTGCCGATGTTGACGTTGGCGATACCGCAGTCGGACCCGTCGGCGGCGAGGAACCGCTCGGCCTCCCGCTGATCGCGGGTGAAGATGCTGGACGACAGTCCCTGCGGGACGTCGTTGTGCAGGGCGATGGCCTCGTCGAGGGTCCGGTAGGTCAGGACGTACAGGACGGGTCCGAAGGTCTCCGTGCGGACGATCCCGGTCTGGGCCGGCATCCGGACGATCGCCGGCCGTACGTACGCGGCGTCCGGTGCCTCCGTCGTGAAACAGCGGTCGCCGCCGGTCAGCAGCTTGCCGCCGTCGCGCTCCGCGGTGGCCAGGGCCGCCGTCAGCGCGGTGTGCGCGGCGGTGTCCACCAGCGGGCCGACCAGCGTCGTGGCGTCGAAGGGGTCACCGAGCGGCAGTTGGCGGTAGGCGCGCACCAGCCGCGCCACGAGGCGGTCGGCGAGCTCCTCGTGGACGATCAGCCGGCGCAGTGAGGTGCAGCGCTGGCCGGCGGTTCCGGCGGCGGAGAAGACGACGGCGCGGACGGTGAGGTCGAGGTCGGCCGAGGGTGTGACGACGGCGGCGTTGTTGCCGCCGAGTTCGAGCAGGCAGCGGCCGAACCGGGCGGCCACCCGCGGGGCGAGGTGCCGTCCCATCCGCACCGATCCGGTCGCGCTGACCAGCGCCACCCGTGGATCGTCGGCCAGCCGCTGCCCGCACTCCCGCGCGCCGAGCAGCAGCTGGTGCACCCCGGGCGGCGCACCGGTGTCCGCGGCCGCCCTGGCGAGCAGTCCGTCGCAGGCGAGGGCGGTGAGCGGGGTGCGTTCGGACGGCTTCCAGACGACGGTGTCGCCGCAGACGAGGGCGATGGTGGTGTTCCAGGACCAGACGGCCACCGGGAAGTTGAAGGCGGAGATGACGCCGACCACGCCGAGCGGGTGCCAGGTTTCGGCGAGCCGGTGGCCGGGGCGTTCACCGGCGATCGTGCGGCCGTAGAGCTGCCGGGAGAGGCCGACCGCGAAATCGCAGATGTCGATCATTTCCTGCACTTCGCCGAGCGCCTCGGACCGGATCTTGCCGGCTTCGAGGGTGACCAGGTCGGCGAGGTCCTCCTTGTGCGCGGTGAGGAGTTCGCCGAGCCGCTTGACCAGTGCCCCGCGCCGCGGGGCGGGCACGGTGCGCCACCGCTCGAACGTCCGGTGCGCCTCGGCGACGGCCGCCTCGGTCTGCTCCGCGGTGGCGGCGGGCAGCAGTCCGAGGGTGCCGCCGGTGAGCGGCGTACGGGCACGGATGACGGCGGGGCCATCGGGGTTGGCGGGGTCGTCAGCTGTGCGGGGCGCGTCGGTGCCGGTTGCCCGGTGGATCTCTTCCATGACGGCGTCCGCGGCGGGGCCTGCGCCGCAGCGGCGCAGGGCCGCCTCGGCGCGGCGGCGCAGGGAGTCGGTGCCGGGAAGGCTGCGGCCGGTGGCGGGCTCGGGGTCCATGGGGTCTCCGTGAGGTGTCGGACGGCCCGGGAGGGCCGGATGTGGCGGATGCGGCGAATACGGGGGATGCGGTCTTGCCTTCGGTGGCTCCCGAGGAATCGCCGTCCGGCTCTCCTCGGGGGTATGGGGGCGTCGGGAAGGGGGTGGGCACGCGGGCGAACGGGCTTCGGGCCGGGCGGTGGTGTCAGCCCTCGGCGGGCGGTGGTGCGGCGCCGGGCCCCGGCTGTCCGGCGCCGTCCAGGGCGCGGAGCGCGTCGTCGGCGCGCAGGGTGGTCAGCGCCTGGCGCAGCGAGCGGTCGTGCGGGTCGGCGTAGAGGGCGAACGGGTCGAGCACCGGGCGGCCGATCGCCGCGGCGAGCCGGTCCGCGTCGAAGGGGGTGCCGGTGCGGTCCGCGGCGCGGGTGCCGTCGCCGGTCAGGTTGGAGCGGAAGATGCCGGCGGCGGAGCGGGGCAGGAAGTCCTCGTAGACGATGGGGTGGGCGGTGAGCCAGCCCTGGGCGAGGAGACCGGCGAGGTCCGCGGGCGGGCGCCGTCCGTCGGCGGGCCGACCGGTCCCGGGCCGGAAGGTGAAGTACGCCAACTGTCCGGCGGCGAGCCGGTGTTCGGTGCGCGGGAAGCGGCCCTCCCACAGGGCGCGGGCCGTCTCCTGCCGTACGGTGTCCGGCCGCTCCGCCGTCTGCCGGTCCGTCTCGGCCATCAGCGCGTCGTAGTGGGCGCGGCCCGCCCGGGTCAGCGCGATCCCGCGCGCCTCGACCTCGCCGAACCTGACCCGCAGCGCACCGCCGGTGACGCTGCCGTCGGGCTCGCGGAACGCCCGCGGTTCGGCCAGCGCCCGGAACGAGGTCTGGCGCAGCAGCACGTCCGGGCCGTCCCAGCGCGGCGGTCCCTGGATCCGGTCGATCATGGTGATCCCGCGCTCCCCCATCCGCCGGTAGAGGGCGTCGATGTCCAGGACGCGCGGGGTGAGGTGGTTGATGTGGGTGGCCGCCACCCCGCCGATGTCGGCCGCGACGGCGGAGATCCGCTCCAGTTCGGCGTACCAGGCGCGGTCGACGGGTTCCGGGGAGAGTTCGAGCGCGGCGACGGCGAGGGTGAGGAAGCGTTCGGCCTGTTCTTCGGGGAGCCCGGCCCGCTCCTCGGCACGTTCGGCGAGGGTGAGGAGTTCCGGTGGGAAGAGCTGCCGGCGGGCGAGGAAGGCGTCGAGGCGGGCCTCCAGTCCGGCGTCGAAGAAACGGCGGTCGGCGGTGGTCAGCAGCGAGGTGAAGACCCGGAAGGGGTTGCGGTCCAGTTCCTCGGTGCCGGTCGGCCGGAAGGCGGTGGAGACGACCGGGACGGCGCCGGGGCCGTCCCGCAGGTCGTAGAAGCCGACCGGCCGCATGCCGAGCGCGGCGAAGATCTGGGCGGCCTGGCGCAGTTCCCCGGGGGTGCCGACGCGGATCGCGCCGTGCCGTTCGGCCGTCACCCGGTCGATTCCGCCGAGCCGGCCGGCGTCCGGGTCCCGGGCCACGGCCTCGTCGTTGATCTGCCCGGTCACCTCCAGCAGCGTGGTGTAGGCGGGGACTTCGGTGCCGTACATCTCGGACAGCCGACGGGCGAACGCGGCGCGCAGCCGCCAGGTGGGGACCATACGGGCCTCCGGGTGGTGGACGGTGGGGACGGGGGCGGCGGGCGCGCTCCAGGGCTCCGGGGTCGACCGCCGCGGTGCGGGCGGGTCAGATGATGTGCGCCTCGGGGCGGTTGACCCGGCCGTCGAAGCGGGTGGCGGCGAGCGGGCCGACGTCGAGGAACGGTTCCCGGCCGAGGCAGAGGTCGCGGACGAGTTCGCCGACGGCGGGGGCCTGGAGGAAGCCGTGGCCGGAGAAGCCGGTGGCGTACAGGAACCGGTCCGGATGCCCGGCCTCGCCTATCAGCGCATTGCGGTCGGGCGTCATCTCGTACAGCCCCGCCCAGCCGCCGGTGACCGGTACCCGGGCGAGTTCCGGTGTCCGGCGGGCCGCCGCCGTACGGAAGGGGCGCAGCCATTCCCGGGTGAACCGGCGCTCGAATCCGGGCTGCTGGGCCGGGTCGGACAGGCCCATGAGCAGACCGTCCGCGCCGTCGTTGTGGAAGTAGAGGGTGGAGCCGAAGTCGAGGGTGAAGGGGATGCGGGGCGGGGCCGGGCGCAGCGGTCCGGTGAAGGCGATCTGCCGGCGCAGCGGCGTGACGGGGAGTTCGACACCGGCCAGCGCGCCGACGGCGCCGGACCAGGCGCCCGCGCAGCAGACGACGGTGTGGGTGCGCACCGTGCCGTACGGGGTGCGGACCGCCTGGACGGTGCCGTCCGCGGTGTCGATGGCGGTGACCGGGCAGTGGGTGCGGACGGTCGCGCCCAGCCGCCGGGCGGCGCGCAGATAGCCCGCCACCGCGGCCCCGGGCAGCGCGTAGCCGTCGGCGGGCGAGTACGCGGCCGCGACGATGGTGTGCGGGTCGACATACGGGCACAGGTCCCGGGCGGCGCGCGGGGAGATGATCCGGCTGGGCACACCGAGCGCGTTCTGTATCTCGACGCCCTGGGTGAAGGTGGCCAGCTCGCTCTCGTCCGCGAGCAGGAAGAGGTAGCCGACCCGGTCCAGTCCGATGTCGGCGCCGGGGCGGCGGGCGAAACCGCGCCAGGCGTCCAGGCTGCGCAGGCCGAGCCGGATGTTGAGCGGGTCGGAGAACTGGGCGCGGACGCCGCCGATGGGTTTGCCGGACGAACCGGACGCGGGCTCGTCGCGCTCCAGCAGGAGCACCTGCCCGGCGTCCGCCTCGGCCAGGTGGAACGCGATGCTCGCCCCGATGACACCGCCGCCGATGATCACGACGTCGGCCTGTTCGGGGAGGGGGACGGAATCCGCGGTGGGAGCCATCGGGGCCGCCTTCCGGTCTGCTGGTGCCGGGGGTGGTGCCGGACGGAGCGGTGCGGGGTGCGGGTGATCGGTCCCGGTGGGTGGGGGGACCACCGGTTCCTCCGATGGTGACGGCCGGGGCGCGCCGCGTCCATGCGCCGTTCCCGGCGCGGTCCTGCGGGGGTTTCTTCCGGGGCTGGTCAGGGGCTGGACAGGGGTTCCGGGCCGCGCCGGGGTGACGGATCCGCCGCGGAGTTCCGGCCGAAAGGTGCCGGGGTTCGGCCGACGCCGCCGGAGCCGGCCCGGAGCGCCACGGCGACTCCGGTCACGACAGCCACGACAGCCACGACAGCCACGAGGCTATCCACCGGGCGCGGCGTCCCGGCAGATCGCCGCGCGGGCGCGGGACCGCGGCCCGCCGCCCCGCCGCCCGCCCCGGTCACGCTCCCCGGCCAGGGGGCCGGCCACGTCATCACCACGTCCGTCACACGGAAGGGGCCTCGGTGACCGGCGGCCAGGACGGGCGGCTGCCGTCGGGGACGGCGGCCAGTGCGTGGCCGACCGTGGGAAAGCAGGAGAAGACGCCGATGGACTGGGTGCCGGCCAGCAGCCGCAGCATCCGTCCGCCGAGCGACGCCAGCAGCAGGCGGCCCGCCAGGCGCCGGCACAGCCACTCCAGGGCGAGCAGGCAGCTCAGACCCCGTGAGTCGCAGAAGCGCAGCGCGGTCAGATCGAGTACGAGGAAGCGGTGCCCGGCCGAGACCAGCGACCGTGCCTCGGCGAGAAACGCCTGCTCGGTGCGGAGGTCCAGCTCCCCGCTGACCCGCAGGACCGCGCACTCTTCCTCCCGCACGATGGCGGTGACCGCCAGCGGCCGCGTCTCCGAGCTCATGGCGTCCAGCCTAAGCGCCGTCCGCGGGCGCATCACCGGTCCGGTCCGCGGACGTACCCGGGCCGGGCCCGCCGGCCGCCCGCAGCCGCGCGGCCAGCCGGTCCAGGAAGACCCGCTGGCCGGTCACCAGCCGGGGCCGGGCCTCGTCCGGGACGTACCACGCCACCCGGTCGATCTCGGGGAAGCTGCGCACGGCGCCGGAGCCGCGCGGCCATTCCATGCGGAAGGTGCCGGGCACGATCCGTGCCGGGTCGAGATCGCCCGCGACCGCCCAGACCGTCACGGTCTTGCCGCCCGCCTGGCGGGTGTCGCCCAGCGGCAGGTAGGGGCCGTCCGGGGCGGGCAGCCCGAGCTCCTCCTCGAACTCCCGCCGGGCGGCGGCCAGCGGTTCCTCCGGCGGGACGTACTCGCCCTTGGGCACGGACCAGGCGCCCGCGTCCCGCCGGGCCCAGAGCGGCCCGCCCATATGGGCCAGCAGCACCTCCGGGCCGGCGCCGGAGCCGCGGAACAGCAGCAGTCCGGCGCTCCGCTTTCCCGCCATGCCCTCAGTGTGCCCGCGCCGCCCGGGGGCCGCCGGACGGCGCGGGCCCCGACCCCGAGCCGGCCCTGCGGCAGCCGGCCGGCCGGGTACGGGATGACCGTCGGCCCCTCCGGCGGCCCGGCGGCCCGGAAGACCGCGGCCGGCGGCGAGACCTTCCGGGACCGTGCCGGCTCCGCGGCGACCTCCCGGGAGACCCGGGCGACCTCGGCCGGCGACATACGGCCATCGCGCCCCCGTGCCGCCGCCCCCGCCCGCGCGAGTACTCCGGCGGCGCCGGCCCCGCGGGCTTCCGCGACCGGTCCGGGTGTGACGTCCTTCACAGAGCGCCGCCCGGCGGGCCGCCACCACCGCATCCGCGGGGCCGTGGGGCCGGTCCGTGAGGCCGGAATCACTCGTCGCAGCGATATCCGTGCTACGTTCATGTCAGTTGCAGTTTTGGTACCCATGACTTTGTGTGCGCCTGACGGGCAGTGACCCGCAGGCGCATTTTTGTTTGCCGGTCATCTCCGGATGGGCTCATCAGCGACGCGGGGTTCGCACCGTGCGGATCCTGGTTTTTCCCTTTACCGAAAGAGATTTCACATGGCCACCGGCACCGTGAAGTGGTTCAACGCCGAAAAGGGCTTCGGCTTCATCGAGCAGGACGGCGGCGGCGCCGACGTCTTCGCGCACTACTCGAACATCGCCACCCAGGGCTTCCGTGAGCTCCAGGAGGGCCAGAAGGTCAGCTTCGACGTCACGCAGGGCCAGAAGGGCCCCCAGGCGGAGAACATCGTCCCCGCCTGATCTGGGACGCAGTAGGACAGGGGGCCGCACCTCGCGGTGCGGACCCCGCCCTCCCGGGCCTCCGGCACTCCGGAGCCCCCGGCCCGCCGGGCGCCGCCCGAAGGGCCCGGCACCATCCGGCAGCGGCGACGACCGTCCGCTCACCCGCCGGCAGCGCACGACCACGGCTGACCGGCTCCCACGGTCCGGCTTTTCCGACCGCCACCGCGCGGCCGGCGCCGGCCGTTCTCCGAGATTCCGGGCGCCACGGCTCTCCGTCCCGCACCGCTCTCCGTTTTCCGGCTCGTTCTTGCGATTCTTCGTGCGGCTCATACACCGCCGGGTCTTCCTCGACACGCGCCGCATCGAGGAAGGTTCCCCATGAACCGCAGCACCCGTTCTTTTGACCGCAACTCCCGTTCCGGCGGCTCCGGCAACCGCTCCGGTGGCTTCGCCGGCCGCTCGGGCGGCAACGGCTCCGGCGGCGGTGGCTTCGGCAGCCGCTCCGGTGGCAACAGCTCCGGGGGCGGCGGCGGCCGTTTCCGCTCCCAGGCACCGCGCCGACCGCGGGCCGCGGCCCCGCAGGGCGAGTTCGCGCTGCCGGTGAGCACCACCCCGGCACTGCCCGCCGTGGCGGCCTTCGACGAGCTGGACATGCCCGCCGCGCTGCTCGCCACCCTGACACGCCTCGGCGTGACCGAGCCGTTCCCCATCCAGGCCGCGACGCTGCCGAACTCCCTCGCGGGCCGTGACGTCCTCGGCCGCGGCCGCACCGGATCGGGCAAGACGCTCGCCTTCGGCCTCGCGATGCTGGCCCGTACGGCCGGCCGGCGGGCCGAGCCGCGTGAGCCGCTCGCCCTGGTACTGGTCCCCACCCGCGAACTGGCCCAGCAGGTCACCGACGCCCTCACCCCCTACGCCCAGGCGCTGCACCTGCGTCTGGCGACCGTCGTCGGCGGTATGTCCATCGGCCGCCAGGCCAGTGCGCTGCGCGGCGGCGTCGAGGTCGTCGTCGCCACGCCGGGCCGGCTCAAGGACCTCATCGAGCGCCGCGACTGCCGTCTGGACGAGGTGGCGATCACCGTCCTGGACGAGGCCGACCAGATGGCCGACATGGGCTTCATGCCGCAGGTCACCGAGCTGCTCAACCAGGTGCGCGAGGACGGCCAGCGGATGCTGTTCTCGGCCACGCTGGACCGGAATGTCGACAAGCTGGTCCGGCGGTTCCTCTCCGACCCGGTGGTGCACTCCGTCGACCCGTCGGCGGGCGCGGTCACCACGATGGAGCACCACGTCCTGCATGTGCAGGGTCCGGACAAGCACGCCACGACCGTCGAGATCGCGGCCCGCGACGGCCGGGTGATCATGTTCCTGGACACCAAGCACGCCGTCGACCGCCTCACCAAGGACCTGCTCGCCAGCGGTGTCCGGGCGGCCGCACTGCACGGCGGCAAGTCCCAGCCGCAGCGCAACCGCACGCTCACGCAGTTCAAGACCGGGCATGTCAATGTGCTGGTGGCCACCAATGTCGCGGCCCGCGGTATCCACGTCGACAACCTCGACCTCGTCGTGAACGTCGATCCGCCGACCGACCACAAGGACTACCTGCACCGCGGCGGCCGCACCGCGCGGGCCGGCGAGTCCGGCAGCGTCGTGACCCTGGTGCTGCCCAACCAGCGCCGCGAGATGTCCCGGCTGATGGCCACCGCCGGGATCACCCCGCAGACCGCGCAGGTCCGCTCCGGTGACGCCGAACTCACCCGCATCACCGGCGCCCAGGCCCCCTCCGGTATCCCCGTCACCATCGCGGCACCCGTCGTCGAGCGCCCCAAGCGCAGCGCGTCGTCGTCCCGCGGCCGCCGCAGCCGCCCGGCCCAGGCGCGCCGCTCGGCGAACGGCGAGCGCACCGGCACGGGTTCGGGCTCCCGCTCGGCCAACGGCGAGCGCGGGACCGCCCGTTCGGGCAACGGCGACCGTACGGCGTCCCGCCGCTCGGCGGCGCCGCGCAGGGAAGCCTCGTAACCGAGGACGTATCCGGAAGGCGGGTCCGGCGGACAGCCGGACCCGCCGCCCCCGGCCCCCGCTCGCCCGGCGAGCGGGGGCTCTCGGCTGTCCGCGACCGTGTGGCGTCCGGCACGGTTGCCGCGCGCAGGCCCGGAGGCCAGCCTGCGGTGTGGCGGCATCTGATCCACCCCGGCCCCAGGAAGTGGTGACCACGCCCGCCTCGGCATCCGCGTCCCCAACTCCCGTCTTGCTCCGGCGCGTTGTCGCCGCGAGCCTCATCGGCACCACTGTCATGGCCCCGCGCCGGTGAGCCACCCGTTGCGCCCGTGGGTGGATCGTCGGTGCGGGGCCCGCCGCCGCTCACGAGAGCTCGGTGACCTCCAGGTCGGGGGAGGCCAGGATGTCCTTCTCGCAGAAGCGGCCGGGGAGCCACTCACCGGACGAGTAGAGCTTCGTCTGGTCCGCGTAGTACGGGGAGCCCGGGTCGGCGGACTGTGAGGTGGTCACCAGCGTCGAGACGTCGGGGCAGGGGGCGTCGGTGAAGGAGACGACCTGGAGGTAGCTGGAGCCGGTGCGGACATCGACGTTGCCGCGCCCGGGGTCCCAGACGGGGGTGATCAGATCGAGCACGCCCAGGGCTTCCGGGGCGCCGTGCATCGGGATGCGGTCCGTGCCGCGGACGACGTACTGGTGGTCGCCCAGCGCGGCGTCGAGCGGGATGCCCGCGGCGTGCAGTTCGGCCGCCGCGTCACCGAAGGCGCGTTGGACGTCGGGGCTCGTGGTCTTCAGCGAGTTCGGGGTGCCGACCGGGTCGGCCGGGTCGAACGGGACGTTCCACAGCCCGCCGGGCACGGTGGCCAGTTTGAGCACGAAGCGCTCGAAGAGCAGCGAGCCGCGGCTGGTGAGGGAGTAGGTGTGGTCCCAGTCGGCCAGCGCCCGGCACGCCCGGCCGACATCGACCGGCCCGTTGCCGGACGGGGCCTTGCCGTCGGGGAAGGCCCCGCACATCGTGGCGGTGTCGGCCGCCGCGAGCACGGCCGTCCGGCTGCGGTCGGTGAAGAGCATGCGCTGCATGGACTCCTTGGTGAAGCCCTTGCCCTGGAGGGTCTCCTCGACGGTGGCCAGCGACTCGCGGGTGCGGGCCGACCGCGGGGTGCCGACGTCGCCGACGATCCGCGGGTAGCCGGTGAGCGGTGCGTGCGGATTGGCCAGCCAGGGACTGTCGTTGGAGTTGAGCACGTAGTCCTGGCGCGTCAGCGACGGCAGCCGCTTCGGCGAGAACAGTCCGGGCTCCACCGAGTCGGGATCCGAGCCCCAGGCGCAGGACGACTTCGACCCGTCCAGGACGGGCAGGCCGGTCTTGGGGAAGAGTTCCTTGCCGAGCGGGGTGCCGCAGGACTCCGCCTGCGCGTCGGTGACGTGCGGGACGACCTGGATGTCGCCGTAGAAGGCGTGGCCCGCGCGGTCCGTCGCCATGGTGTTGATCCACGGCGCGCCCTGGGTGGCGGACAGCGACCTCTCGATGTCGGCGGTGCTGCGCGCGGTGGCGAAGCCGAACCAGGTGTTGAGCCCGCGCAGGTTGGTGTCGTTGGCGTCGCGCAGGGCGTAGCCGGTCGCGGCGTTCCACGGCAGGCCGACGCCCACCGCGCGGTTGATCATGGGGCCGTAGCGGGTCTCGTACAGCGTCCGCCGGACCTCGGTGAGGGAGCCGTCGGGCTGTTCGGCCCGCACCCGCACCGTCCGCGGGGTCATCTTCTCCTTGACGCCGTCCACGAGATAGCTGGTCGGGTCGCCGGGTACCAGGTGGACCTCGTACAGGCCGAAGGTCCGGGGCGTGGCCAGGGTGTGCGTCCAGGCGACCTGGTCGTTGAAGCCCTTCTGGACGAACGGGGTGCCGAGCAGCCCGGCGCCGGAGACATCGAGCTTGCCGGGCACGGTCAGCTGCACCTGCCAGAAGCGGCCGGCGCCGCGCCAGGGGAAGTGCGGGTTGCCGAGCAGGACGCTGTGGCTGCCGGCCGCGCCGTCCGAGCCGACGGCGATGCCGTTGCTGCCCTTGCCGTCCGCGCGCAGGGTGCGGTCGAGCCCGGCCTTGATGCGGTCCGCGGTCCGGGTGTCGGCCGGGGCCGGCGCGGCTCCGGGAGTGGGCTCGGCGCCGACGATGCCGTCGGCGAGGGCGCCCTGGCCGGTCCAGTTCATCAGCGCGTAAAAGAGCCGGTAGACGTCGGTCCCGGTGATCGGCCGGACCCACGCGGCGCCGTGGCAGGCGGGGTCGGTGATGCCGTCGCGGCCGGTCCGCGCGAGGTAGCGGTTGTAGCCCTGGGCATAGCCGGTGACGATGTCGCGCATCTCCTGGCGCGGGCCCTGGGGGGCGGGCCGGCCGGCCAGCCGCTCCACCGCACCGGAGTCGTTGATCCGCTGGAAGTGCAGATCGCTGGTGAGGTTGTCGCTCGCCGAGGTGAGGGTGGTGTTGGCCGCGCCGTCGGGACCGAAGTACCGGGAGCGCTCGGCGCCCACGCTGAGGAAGTTGTCGGCCAGTACGCAGATGTTGTCCTTGGCGACCGCGTAGCCGTATCCGTAGCCCAGGTCCGTGAAGTTCCGGGCGAGGATGTGCGGGACGCCGCTCTCGGTGTAGCGGAGCGTCGCCCTGGGCGTGCCGGTGCTCTGCCCGGCGTCCGCCACGGCACCGGAGGCGCCGGGCAGGACGGTCAGCAGGATCGCGGTGAGGTGGGCGCCGAGCATCCGCCCGGTGCGGCGGGTGCGTCGTCCGGTCCGCAGGGGGTCATGCGTGGTGCCGGGCACGGCCGCTGCCTTTCTGTCGGATTTCCGTGGTGGCGTATGTGCGGGGGTGCGCGACGGGGTCGGTCCGAGGTGGTGCGCACGGGGCCGCCGCTCACCCCATGACCGAGCCGTTGTCCGTGCGGTGGACGCGGGTGCGGCGGTTGTCGAGGTGGACGAAGACCCGCTGGAGCCAGCGGTCCCGGCCGTCGTAGCGGGGCGTGAAGGGGGCCCGGCCGTGCAACACCACGCGGTTGTCGACGAACACCAGCTCACCCGGGCTCAGTTCCACCGCCGTGGAGAGGTCCATCATGATCACCCGCAGCCGCTCCAGGGCCTGCTTCGCCTCGTCGTCCAGCGCGCTCGTGGCGTTGAAGTCGACCCGGATGTTGGGGTCGTCGGGGCTGCCGTCGAGGACGGGGTGCGCCTCGGTGCTGCCGCCGGAGCGGAACGAGGGCGGCGGGGCGGTGACGAAGCGCGCCTGGTGCAGCACCCGGCGGTCGCTCTCCTCGATCACCGGCAGGGCCCGGCGGATGGAGGAGACCAGCGTCCCCGCCTTCTGCCCGACCGCCTGCCGCAGGCAGTTCAGGCCGACGAAGTCCGGGCGGTACGGGTGGAAGGCGTTTTCGATGTGGAACTCCAGCGGCACCGAGCCGGCGTTGCTCTGGGACGCCTCCAGGCCCCGCACCGGGACGACGTTCTGCACCAGGGCGCCGGACTTCTCCTGGCGGTAGGCGACGATCTCGCCGAGTTGCAGGCCGATCAGTACGGCGGTGGCGGCGGGGAGGGTGGCGGCGCGCTCCACCGACCCGGCGCCGCCCGGGGTTTCGGGCAGCGCGTCCTCGTGGAGGGGCAGGCCCGACACCAGGAGGACCCCGCCCTTGCCGGGGTCGTGCCGGAAGGCGCGGACGGTGTCCAGCAGGCGGGCCGGCAGGCGGTTGCCGAGCCGCCGGGCGGTAGCCAGCCAGCCCGGGTCGTCGACCAGGGCGGGCGCGGTGCCGGCCAGCCGCCGGGCCAGCGCGGCGACCTCGTCGCGCTCGGCCCCGGTCAGCCGCAGGCGGTAGGCGTCGGCGTCCGCCGGCAGGAAGCCGGCGCGGTGTTCAGTAGCCATGGCGTGTCCTTTCAGGGGGTGTCCGAGGGATGCCTCGGGTTTCTCTCAAGGGGCCGGCAGGGCACGGGTGTCGACCTTGCCGTTGGCGGTCAGCGGTATCCGGTCGACCGCGGCGAAGTCCGCCGGGACCATGTAGTCGGGCAGGGCGTCGGCGAGGTGGGCGCGGAGCACGGCGGCGTCCGGTGCCGGCCGGCCGGCCGGCACGGTGTAGGCGACCAGGCGTACGTTCCCGGGGCTCGGTTCCCGGGCGACGACGACGGCGTCCCGGACGTCCGGGTGCAGCCGCAACCGCGCCTCGACCTCGCCCAGTTCGACGCGGTAGCCCCGGATCTTGACCTGGTTGTCGATACGGCCGAGGAAGTCGAGGGTCCCGTCGGGCAGCCACCGGGCCAGGTCGCCGGTGCGGTAGAGCCGTGCCCCGGCGGGCCCGTAGGGATCGGGGACGAAGCGCTCGGCGGTCAGCGCGGGGCGGCCGAGATAGCCGCGGGCCACTCCGGCGCCGCCGACGAAGACCTCCCCGGGGACGCCGACCGGCACCGGCTCCAGACGGTCGGTCAGGACGTACATGGTGGTGTTGGGTATCGGGGCGCCGAGCGGGACCAGCTCCGTCGTGGGGGTGGCGAGGACCTGCTGCCCGGAGTTGCCGATGGTGATCTCGGTCGGGCCGTATTCGGTGGCGACGCGGGTGCCGCCGGGACCCGCCAGGGTGTGCCAGCGCTCCGCCAGGGCCGCGGGGAAGGAGTCCCCGGCGGCGATCACGATGCCCGCGAGGCCGCGGACCTGGTCGGCGCCGAGCTGGTGGGTGAGCAGGTCCAGGTGGCCGGGGGTCATCTTGATGAAGCTGTACGGCGCCCCGGCGGCGAGATGGCGGCCCAGGTCCGCGGGCTCGAACGGCTCGGGCAGCAGATGCACCTCCCGGCCCGCGAGCAGCGGCGCGAAGAGGTTGGGGATGCCCAGGTCGAAGGAGAGGGAGGAGAAGACGGGCGCGCCACCGGTGCCCTGGGCCACGTAGGCGTCCAGCGTCCACAGCAGGTAGTTGACCAGGCCGCCGTGCCGGATCAGCACGCCCTTGGGCGTACCGGTCGAGCCGGAGGTGTGGATGACGTACGCGAGGTGGTCGGGGTGGACGCGGATGCCGGTGGGCGTCGCCGGGCGGGCCTCGATGGCCTCCCGGTCCTCGTCCAGCATGACGAAGGCGCCCTGGTGGAGGGGGCCGAGAACGGACCGGCGGTCCCCGGTGCTGATCACCGGGGGGTGGCCGGTGGTGTCGAGCATCCCGCGGATCCGCTCGGCCGGGAGGTCCGGGTCGAGCGGCAGGTATCCCGCACCGGCCCGCCACACGCCGATCAGTGCGGGCAGCAGGTGCGGGGTGCGCCGCAGGCTGACGCCGACGAGGGTGTCGGGCCCGGCTCCCCGCGCGAGCAGGTGGTGGGCGATCCGGTTGGCGCGCTCGTCCAGCTCCCGGTAGGTCAGGGTCTGTTCGCCCACGCGGACCGCCACGGCGTCGGGAACGGCCGCGGCCCGCTCCTGGAGGAGGCCGACGACGGTGGTGGTGCCGTGGTCGGCGGACGGTCCGGAGCTCCACGCACCGAGCACCGCCTTCCGCTCGTCCGGGGCGAGATGGGCGCGGAGCGCGTCGCCGTCGGGGCCGGCCGCCATGGATTCCAGGACGGCCCGGTACATGTGGACGAGGCGCTCGGCCCGCTCCGGGGGCACCGCCACGGCCGCGGTGCGCAGCCGCAGGTGGCCCGCGTCGGCCAGGACGTGCAGACCGTAGCCGTCGCCGTGGACGGCGGCGTCCCGGCCGGGCAGCGGGACGTCGGCCGGTCCGCCGCCGTCCGGGCCGGTGCTCGTGTCGGCGCCGCCGCCCGCGGGCGCCGTCCGCCACCGCCCGGCCTCGTACACCACCGCGGCGAACCGCTCGGCCCCGGCCCCGCCGTCCTGGGCGGTGCCGCGCGGGGCGTACCGGTGGCGCCAGCCCAGCGTCTCCTCCGCCCGTACCCGCGCGACGAGCCCGCGCCAGGTCGGGGCGGCGGCCGGCGACGCGAAGGGCAGCGCCACGCGGTGCAGCCGGGCGTCGCAGGTGTCGCGCTCGCCGTCCGGGGCCCAGTCGGCCCGTGCCACGACGTCCGAGCGGAAGGACCTCTCCGCCGTGAGGGTGCCCAGCACCTTCAGGTGGGCCGCCAACAGCACGGTGCCCAGCGGGACTTCGGCGGCGGCGGCCAGGGCGTCGAGTCCCGCGCGCAGGTCGTGGAAGGGCACGGCCCGTTCCGTGACGGCCGGGACGCCGCCCGGTGCCGGCTCCCCGGCGGGCTCCCGCTCCGGTGCGCCGTCGTCCTCCCGCCAGGCCCTGGGCAGGACGAACGGCGCGGTGCGTTCGGCGGTCCGGCGCCAGTGGGCGCGCCCGGCCCGGTCGAGGCGGCCCGCCCGCTCGGCGGCCGCGCACGGCGCGTGCCGCACCGCCGGCCGGTGCGCGGCCGGGTCGGCGCCGTCGCGGGCCCGTTCGCAGGCGTCCGCCAGTTCGGTGAGGACCGCGTCCGCGCTGAGGTCCGCCGCCAGCACACGGTGCAGGGTCAGCAGCAGCACCCAGGTGTCGTCCGGCTCCAGGACGACGTCGATCCGCAGCAGGGGCGCGGCGCCGGCGTCGAAGGGCGTGCCGCGCTCGGCGTCGGCGAGCGCGGCGAGCCGCGTCCGGCGGGTGGCCGGGTCCAGGGTGCGGTGGTCGTGCAGTTCCAGGGGCGGCCGGGCCCGGTCGTGCACCCGCAGCAGCGGACCGGAGGCGCCGGCCGGGTCGAGGGAGGTGCGCAGCAGTTCGTGTGCGTGGACGACGGCCTCGGCCCCGGCCGTGAACTCCCCGGCGGACAGCGGCCGACGGCCGGTGAGGCGCCGGGCGGTGACCTGTGCCCCGTCGCCGGAGAGCGGCGGTTCCGCGAGCGGCGCGGTGCGGGCGCGGTGGAGCGGATACGCGTCCACGACACCGGCCGGCAGGCGGGCGCGGTCGGCGCGGCCGATCAGCGCGAAGGGTTCGGCGGCCCCTGGCTCCGGTGTGCGGGCCATCGGGTCGGACAGCGTCATGGACCTCTCCTTACGAAGAAGCGCGGCGGGGACGGGCGGGCGCGGCACGGTGGTGCCGCGGGGCGGCGGCGTCAGGGTGTGGTGGACGGTTCGGCGGCGAGGGCGTCCCGTACGGCCGCGATGACCTCGGCCGCGGCGGAGTGCAGGAAGAAGTGGTCGCCGGCGATGAGCCGGAGCCGGGAGCCGGCGGTGGTCCGGTCGCGCCAGCCCTGGAGTGCGGAGATCTCGACGGAGGGGTCGGCCGTTCCCCCCAGGACGGTGAGCGGGACGTCGAGCGGCGGTGCCTCCCGGTACACGTAGGTCTCCAGTACGGAGAAGTCGGCGCGCAGCGTGGGCAGCATCAGTTCCATGAGTTCGGCGTTCTCCAGGAGTTCCCCGGGGGTGCCGTTCAGGACCCGCAGTTCGTCGCGCATCTCGTCGTCGGTGGCGTTGTGCATCTCCGGGCGGGCGCGGCGGGTGCCGGGGGCGGCCGCGCCGGAGACGATCAGGTGCGACGGCTGGGGGAGCCCGCGGTCGCGCAGGGCCCGGGTCAGCTCGTAGGCGACGAGTGCGCCCATGCTGTGCCCGAACAGCGCGTAGGGGCGGTCCATGGCCGGTCGCAGGGCGTCCGCGAGGGCCGCGACCAGGGGCCGCAGGCGGCTGTACGGGGTTTCCACCAGTCGGCGTCCACGGCCGGGGAGTTCCACCGGGCACACCTGGATGCCGCCGGGGAAGAGACCGGGCCAGTCGCGGTAGGCGGCCGCTCCCCCGCCCGCGTAGGGCAGGCAGAAGAGCCGCGCTCCGGCGTCCCGGCCGGCGTCAGGTCCGGTCAACCACTTACCGTCCACCGCTGTTCTCCTCTTCGGGAGTGCGGTCCCGGCGGTCCTCGCCGGGCCGGTCCGCACGGATCTGGCCGTAGTCGAGCCGTACGATCCGGTCGGCCACGGCGAAGTACCGGTCGTCGTGGCTGATGACCACGACCGTCTTGTTCCTCGCCTTCAGCTCCGCCAGGAGCTCGGTGTAGAAGAACTCCTTGAACACCGGGTCCTGGTCGGCGGCCCACTCGTCGAAGAGGTAGCAGGAGCGGTCCGCGAGGCAGGCGGTCAGCAACGCCAGCCGTTTGCGCTGTCCTTGGGACAGGGCGGTCGTGGAGAAGCGGTCGTCCACGATGGAGACCTTGTGGTCGAGCTGGAGGCGCCGCAGGTAGTGCTCGGCCTTCGCCGTCCGGTCGGCGCCGGGCAGGCCGCCGAGGCTCTCGAAGAGGAAGAAGTCCGAGAACACGGCGCCGAACAGTGCGCGGTAGGCGTCGCGGTTGTCGTCGGTGACCTCGCGGTCGTCGAGCCGGACCGCGCCCTTCTCGGGCAGGTACAGGCCGGTGAGCAGCTTGGCCAGGGTGGTCTTCCCGCTGCCGTTGCCGCCGACGACGAAGAGGACCTCGCCCCGGCGGAAGGTGAAATCGAGGGGCCCCAGGACGAACTGCTCGCCCGCGGCGCCCGGGTAGGCGTGGGCGACGCCGCGGAAGCCGATCTGCTGCCAGTCGGCCGGGGCGGCCGGGTGGTCGTGGCGCTTCTCCCGGCCGGCGCCCTCCAGGTACTCCAGCCGTTCCTCGATCTTGTGCAGTGCGACGGTCGCCCGCCCCAGGACGGGCAGCCAGGTCAGGACGCCCTGGAGGCTGGAGACCATGAAGAGCAGCACCATGATGCTGTCCGTCAGCGTCCTGGCGGGGAGGGCGAAGACGGCCGGGAAGACGAAGAGCAGGACGCCGATGAGCGCGAAGAAGATCGCCTGTCCGCTGCCGGCGGCCCCTTCGAAGACCGACAGGCCCAGGACGCTGCGCCGGCGGTAGGTGGTGGCGGTGGCGTCGAGCGCGGCGCCGGCCAGGGCCTCCCGGCGGCCGCGGTCGAGCTTGAGTTCCTTGGTGCCTTCGGTGACGGCCCGGAAGTGCTCGAAGAGCCGGTCCTGTTCCTCGCGGGCCGCGCCCAGGTGGCGCATCCCGTAGGCGGAGAACATCCGGTAGACGCCGACGGCGACGCCCAGGGCGAGGAGCGAGGTGAGGGCCACGGCGGGCGACACCACGGCCAGGTAGACCACGCACACCACCGCGAAGGTGGCGCTGAAGCACACCATCGGCAGACCGGGCAGGGCGTCCGCGATCACCACCACGTCGTCGGCCAGCGCGGAGTACAGCCGCGGGGTGCCGAGCTTCTCGACGCTGCGCAGGGGCGTGTCGAGGATGCCGTCGACCAGGCGGCGGCGCAGGCGGTAAATGAAGCCCTGGGAGAGGCGGAAGAGGAGGTTCTGGGCGAGGAAGCGGGTCACGACGGTGGCCACGCACAGGCCGGCGAAGGCCCAGACCACGGCGGCCGGGACGTGCCCCGCCCGGCCCAGCGCCGTGTTGACCAGCGCGATGAAGGAGGCACCCGCGGCGCCGCTGATGACGCTGGCGGCCAGGGCGAGCAGGAACGGGCGGCGTGAGGTCCGCAGCAGATAGCCGAACAGCCCCATATCAGCCCCGTTCCACGGTCGTGGCATCGTCGCCGGCGGGCAGGGGGGCCAGGAGGAGTTGCCGCAGTTCGCCGACCGGGCGGTCCGGGGCGGCCGCGACGGCCGCGACGGCCGCGATGAGGTGCGGCCACCGCCTCGACATCGCGGCCACCGCGCGCGCGTCGACGGCCTTCAGGTCGTACAGCCACATACCGCGCAGGGTTCCGGCGTCCTCCTCGCGCATGATCAGGGCGAGGTCGACGGCGTCCGCGGTGAAGGTGGCCACGACCTCGGGGAAGACGTAGTCGTCGCCGACGTCGAGGTGCAGCGGGGTGGTGGTGAGCCCGGCCAGTTCGAGGGCCGGGACGGTGGCGTTGAGCAGGTTGAAGGAGATGCCCGAGGGGTCGTGGCCCTCGGGGACGGCTCCGTCCAGCGCCCACAGCGGGGCGTCCTGGTGGGTGTAGGCGCTCAGGGTCCGCTCCCTGACCTGGCGGACGAGGTCGCGGAACGTCGGGTTGCCGGTGAGGTCGGAGCGGACCACGAGGTGGTTGACGAAGTAGCCGATCAGGTGCTCGGTCTCGGGCCGTTCGCGGCCGGCCACCGGGAAGTCGACGGGGATGTCGTCGCTGCCGGAGTACGCGGACAGCAGGATGCCGAAGGCCGCCAGCAGCACCATGAACAGGGTCGCGCCCTCGTGCCTGCCGAGGTCCGCGAGGGCCGTGGCGGGCCGGGCGCCGATCACGAAGCCGGCGGTGCTGCCGGTGGCGGGCCGGACCTCCTGGTGCCCGGGGGCGGCGAAGCGCAGGGTGGGCGGCAGCCCGGCGAGCCGGTCCCGCCAGTGGTCCAGGTGCGCGTCGAGCTCACCGTCGGCGAGCCGCTGCTGCTGCCAGGCGGCCACATCGGCGAACTGCGCCACGAGCTCCGGGAGCCGGGCCCCGGTGCCGTGGACACGGGCCCGGTACAGCTCGCGCATCTCGTCGAAGAGGACTCCGTAGGACCAGTTGTCCGTGACGAGGTGGTGCATCACCTGGACCAGTACGTGCTCGTCGTCGGCGAGCCGGACGAGGGTGGCGCGTACCAAATTCTCCTCGGCGAGCCTGAAGGGCCGGCGCTCCTCCGCCGAGACGATCCGGTGCAACTCCTGCTGCCGCGCGGCCGGTTGGTGGGCCCGCAGGTCGACGACGGCCAGCGGCCAGGCCGCGTCGTCCCCGACGAACTGGACCGGGGTTCCGGAGCGCTCCGCGATGCGGGTGCGCAGCGCCTCGTGGCGCCGGACGACGGTGTCCAGGGTGTGGCGCAGGGCCGCCTCGTCGAGCGGGCCGTGGAGGGTGACCGCGGTCAGGACGTTGTGGAACGGTTCCTGGGCGGGCACCGGCTGGTGCAGGTACAGCTCTTCCTGGGCGAAGGAGAGCGGCAGTCCGCCATCGCGGCCGAGGAGTGGGATGGCCGTGGCCTTGGCGGCGCCGTCGCCCCGGTGCTCGTCGATCCAGGCCGCCATCCGCGCCACGGTGAGGTTCTCGAACAGCATGCGCAGCGGGACGTCGATGCCGTGGGCGGCGGAGAGCTGGGCGGCGAGCTTGGTCAGGAGCAGGGAGTGGCCGCCCAGTTCGAAGAAGTTGTCGTGGGCGCCGATCCGCGGGGCGCCCAGCAGCTCCCGCCAGGATTCGGCGATGGCGCGCTCCAGGTCGCCGCTGGGCTCGGTGCAGCGCGGCCCGTCGCCGGGGGCGGCGGTCTCGGGGGCGGGCAGGGCGGCCTGGTCGGTGCGGCCGTCGAAGGTCAGCGGGAGCGCGGGCAGGACGACGACGGACGGAACCATGTACTCCGGCAGGCGTTCCCTGGCGTGCGCGGTCAGTTCGGCCGGATCGGGGGCTCCTTTGTCGTCAGCGGTGACGTAGGCAGTGACGTAGTCGGTGAGTCGCTCCGCGCCGGACCGGGCGGTCACGGTGGCCACGGCCTCGCCTACGGAAGGGTGGGCGGCCAGTTCGGCCTCGACACGGTCCACGGGTATCCGGAAGCCGCGCAGTGTCGCCTCCTCGCCGACGCGGCCGAGGATCTCCAGGCCGCCGTCGGGGCGCAGCCGGGCCCGGTCGCCGGTCCGGTGGAGCCGTTCGCCGGGGACGGCGGGGTGGTCGGTGAAGTGCTCGGCGGTGAGGTCGGGCCGGTCCGGGTAGCCCTGGGCGAGGGCGGGCCCGCCGATGTACAGCTCGCCGGATACGCCGGTGGGCACGGGCCGCCGGGCCGCGTCCAGGACGAGGACGCGGGCGCCGGCGAGGGGCGTGCCGGCCGGCACCGGGGCGGCGGTGTCGTCCGGGCGGCAGTGCCGGGCCAGGGCGGGCCCGCCGGTCTCGCGGGACCCGTACAGGTGGTGCAGTTCGGCCGCCGTCCGGGCGCGGAGGCGTGCGGGGAGGGCCGGGGGCAGCGGTTCGCCGCCGCTGAGCACCAGCCGCAGGGTGGTGCAGTGGGCCGCGTCCGGTTCGTGGAGGAAGCGCTGGAGCCGGGGCGGGGTGAGGTCGACGGTGGTCACGCCCGTTCCCCGGATCACCGCGGCCAGCCGCCCGGGGTCCGCGGTCGCCGGCTCCGGGGCGAGGACGAGTTCGGCGCCGCTCAGCAGCGGCCAGAGCACCTCGCGCAGCCCGGTGGTGGTGGAGAACGATGCGGCGTGCAGCACCCGGTCCCGGGCGCCGAGCGCGAAGTGGTCGCGCAGCCCCAGCAGCAGGTGGCGGAGCGCGGCGTGGGTGGTCTGGACGCCCTTGGGCCGGCCCGTGGTGCCCGCGGTGTGGCCGAGGCAGGCGGGGTGGGTGCCGTGGGTGCCGGCCGGCGGGGCGTCCTCGGGTTCCTCGTCGAGGGCCGGGCCGAGGTCGTCGAGGTCCAGCACCTCGGCGTCGTCGGGCGGCAGGACGGAACGCGCGGTTTTGTGGGTGAGGAGCAGTGGCGGCCGGGCGTCGTCGAGCTGCTGCGCCAGGCGCTGCGGCGGATCGGCGGGGTCCAGCGGCAGGAGGGTGCCGCCGGCCTTGAGCACCGCCAGGGCGCCGATGGCCCGCTCGGGTGTGCGGTCGGTGCACAGGCCGACCAGGACGCCCTGCTGCACGCCCAGCCGGCGGAGCCAGTGGGCGAGCTGGTTGGCGCGCCGGTCGGCCTGGCCGTAGGTCAGGAGGTGGCCGCCGTACCGGATCGCGGGGGCGTCGGGGTGGGCGCGGGCGAGGTCCTCGAAGGGCGTCTGGAGCGGCGCGTCCCGCTCGTCCGGCGGCCGGTCCGCGCCGGTGGGGGCGGTCAGCCGCCGCTGCTCGGCGTCGTCGAGGAGGGGGAGGTCGCCGATGCGCTGCCGCGGGTCGGCGGCCACGGCGTGCAGCAGCCGCTCGAAGCGGGCCACCAGCGACCGGGCGGCGGGCTCGTCGAAGAGGTCGGTGCTGTACTCCAGGCGGCCCCAGACCTGCCCGTCGTCCTCGAACATGTCCAGCAGAAGGTCGAATTCGGCCTTCTTGGCCTCCAGGGCGAGCGGCTCGGCGCGCACCGTGCCCTCGTTCCACACCGGGATCGGGACGTTCTGGTACGACACCAGCACCTGGAAGACCGGGGTGTGGGCCAGGGACCGCTCGGGTTTCAGCTGTTCCACCAGGCGCTCGAAGGGGATGTCCTGGTGGTCGTACGCCGTCAGGCACACCGCCGCGACGCGCCGCAGGGCCTCGTGGAAGGTGGGGTCGCCGCTCAGGTCGGTGCGCAGGACGAGGGTGTTGACGAACAGGCCGACCAGGGGCTCCAGTTCCGGCTGGGTGCGGTGGGCGACGGGGGTGCCGACGACGATGTCGTCGTTGCCGCTCAGGCGGGCCAGCAGGACCTGGAAGACCGCGGTGAGCACCATGAACGGGGTGGCGTCCGCGGCCCGTCCCACCTCGTGCAGCCGGGCCAGGAGGCCGGCCGGCAGCCGCAGCGGTACGGAGGAGCCGCGGTAGGTCTTCTCCTTGGGGCGGGGCAGCACCGTCGGCAGGCCGGTCTCCGAGGGGAGGTCCGCGAGCTGCCGCGTCCAGTACTCCAGGTCGGACTGCCAGGCCGCCTGTGCCGCCGGGCCGTGCTGCCAGCGCGCGAAGTCGGCGTACTGCACGGTGAGCGGCGGCAGTTGGGCCGGCCGGCCGGCCGCCAGCGCGCCGTAGGCACCGGTGATCTCCCGCATGAGGATGTCCATGGACCAGCGGTCGGTGACGATGTGGTGCAGGTTGACCAGCACGACCGCCTCGTCCGGTGCCAGGTCGAGGATCTCGACGCGCAGCAGCGGGCCGGTGGCGAGGTCGAAGGGCCGGGCGACCAGCGCCGCCTCGCGCCGCTCGGTCTCCGCCTCGGCGGCGTCCTGGGGCAGGTGCCGCAGGCCGACGGTGCGTACCTCGGGCGGCAGGTCGTCGCGGACCTGCTGGACGGGCTGCCCGCCGTCCTCGTGGAAGACCGTGCGCAGCGACTCGTGGCGGCGCACGACCTCCTGGCAGGCGCGGGTGAACGCCTCGGGGCGGAAGTCTCCGTGCACGCGCAGTCCCGCCGAGATGACGTAGGAGGCGCTGTTGGCCGAGAAGCGGTCCAGGAACCAGAACCGGCTCTGCGAGAAGGCCAGGGGGACGGGTGCCGCCGGGTCCTGGCGCGGCACGACCGTCCGGGACGGTGCCCGTTCGATTCCTTCCGCGCGCAGCAGGCTCTCCAGGAGCTCCCGGCGCTGGGACGAGAGGTTGAAGCGGCCGGTGGGGGTCACTGATGGTGCCTCTTTCGTGCCGTCGTCGTGAGGGTGGTGGTGCGGGTGGTCCGGGGACGGACGACCGTGGTTGCGGTGGTGCGCGCGGGCCGTTGGGAGCGGGGCACCACAGAGCGGTGCGGGTCGGCCGGGTCCGCGGCTCCGCCGGTCCGCGGCCGCCGCGGTGCCCCGCGGGTCACGAGCCCGTACCCGTCGGCGGGTTGCCGTCGAGTGCCTGGGCCACCTGGTCGTCGGAGAGGGCACTGAGCTTCACCAGCAGCTCGGCGGTCTTCTCGATGACCTCGCCGTTGCCGCTCTCGGCCACCAGGGTCTCGGCGAGACCGGCCACGGTCGGATGGCCGAAGACCCGGTGCAGCGGGACGGTGGTCCGAAAGGCGTCCTTGAGGCGGGCGGCGATGCGGGTACTGAGCAGCGAATGGCCTCCCAGGTCGAAGAAGTTGTCGAACGCCCCCACCCGGTCCAGGCCCAGCACCTCCGCCCAGAAGCCCGCCACGACCTCCTCGACCGCAGTGCGCGGGGCGACGTAGGCCGAACTCAGCTCCCGGCGGCCGAGGTCGGGGTCGGGCAGCGCCTTGCGGTCGATCTTGCCGTTCGGGGTCAGCGGCAGCGCGTCCAGGAAGACGAACGCGGCCGGGATCATGTATGCGGGGAGCGTGCGGGCGGCGGCGCTGCGCAGGTGGGCCGTGAGCCGCTGGGTGCGGCGGCGTTCGGCGCCGTTGACGTAGGTGTGCCAGGGGCGGGCGGGGGCGTCGGCGTCGGGGGCGGCCGGGAGCGCGGCGGTGACTGCGGCGGCGTCGGCGGCGTCGGCGCGGGTGAGGACGGCGTCGAAGGAGCCGTCGGTGCCGTGCCCGGCCCAGTCGAAGGCGATGCGGTAGCCGCTCTCCGCCGCGAGCTGCCACAGCTGTTCGGGGTCGGTGGCGCCGTCGGCGTCCGGCGTACCGTCGAGCGCGGCGTGCAGCTCTGCGACCGGGGAGCCGTCCGCGTCCCGGAGGGCGGTCAGCAGCGCGGCGCCGGGGGCCGTCCGCCGGTTGGGGACGGCACGGAGGGCCAGCGTCGCGGGCCGGCCGGCGGTCAGGCGGGCGCGCAGCGCGTCCGGGGTGAGCCGCTCCGCGCGCCAGTCGAGCCAGGCAGGTGCGGGCGGGGTGGGGGCCGCGGTGGTGGAGCCGGTGCCGGCGGTCAGCAGGACGTCGTAGCGGAAGCGGGTCATCTCGTTGGCGAAGGTGCCGCGTTTGGGCAGCACCGCGACCGAGGTGAGGGCGTCCGACCGCGCGGCGAAGGCGGTGAACAGGGCCGGGTCGATGACCAGTTCCCGGTCCTCGGCGACCGCGCGGCGGATCCGCCCGGCCAGCTGCCCGGCCGTCAGCCCCGCCTCGGCGCGGTGGAGTTGCACGGCGGCGTGGAAGCTCTCCAGCAGCGGCAGGCTGCGCACGTCCCCGACCACGAGCGTGCCGCCGGGGGCCAGGCGCCGTACGGCGGCCTCCAGCACCCGCAGCAGGTAGCGCTCATCGGGGAAGTACTGCACCACCGAGTTGAGGACCACGACGTCGAACTGCCGGTCCGGCAGGGTGCCGGCCCGGTCCGCGGCGCACTCGAAGAGCCGGACGTCCGCCGGATGGCGGCCGGGGCCAACGGAGCGCCGCAGCCTGTCCAGGGCGACGGGCGAGATATCGGTGCCCCAGTAGTGGTCGCAGTGCGGCGCGAGCCGGTGCAGCAGCAGGCCGGTGCCGCACCCCAGGTCGAGGACGGAGCGCGGGCCCAGGCCGCGGACCAGCTCCGCGGTCCGCTCGACCCATTCGCGCATCTCCGGGGCGGGGATCGGCTCGCCGGTGTAACTGCTGTTCCAGCCGCGGATGTCGAAGGCCGCGTCCGCCCCGGCCCCGGTGTCCGCGTCCACGGCGGTATCGGCGGCCTCGGCGTAGGCGGCATCCCAGATGCGGCGCCACTCCTCCGGGCTCTCCGACGACGCCGGTCCGTGCTCCGGCTCCCACGCCGGCTCGGTGCCGTCGTCACCGGCCCGGAAGCCCGCGGCGTCCGGGGCGTCCGCTTCGTCCGCGGCCACCACGTACGCCGTCAGCCGCTGGTCGCCGGGTATGTCCTCGCGGACCGCGACGACCGCCTCCCGGACCGCGTCCTGCTGGGCCAGCACCGACTCGATCTCGCCGAGCTCGATGCGGTGGCCGCGCAGCTTCACCTGGTGGTCCAGCCGGCCCAGGAACTCGATGCGGCCGCCGGCCCGGCGGCGCACCAGGTCCCCGGTGCGGTACAGCCGCTCCCCCATGCCGCGGGGGAAGGGGTGGGTGATGAACCGGTCCCGGGTCAGCTCGGGCCGGCCCAGGTAGCCGCGGGCCAGCCCGGCGCCGCCGATGCACAGCTCGCCCGGCACGCCGTGCGGCACCAGGTGGCCCCCGGCGTCCAGTACGTGCAGCTCGGTGTTGAGGAGGGGGCCGCCGAGGGTGACCGGGCCGGGGGCGACCCGGGAGGCCGCGGACCAGATGGTGGTCTCGGTCGGCCCGTACATGTTCCACAGCTCCACGCCGGTGGCGAGCAGCCGGCCGGCGAGTTCCTCGGGCAGCGGCTCGCCGCCCGCCAGTGCGCGGAAGCCCCGGGCTCCCTGCCAGCCGGCGTCCAGCAGCATGCGCCAGGTGGAGGGGGTGGCCTGCATGACCGTCGCCCCGGATCGCGCCAGGGCGGCGCCCAGTTGCTCCCCGTCGGCGGCGGTGGTGCGGTCGGCCAGTACGACCTGGGCGCCCTCCGTCAGGGGCAGCAGGATCTCCAGCAGGGAGATGTCGAACGCGAGGGTGGTGACGGCGAGCAGGGTGTCGCCGGCCGTGATGCCGGGCTCCTGCCGCATCGACCGCAGGAAGTTGGCCAGGGCGCCGTGCGGGATCTGGACGCCCTTGGGGCGCCCGGTGGAGCCGGAGGTGTAGATGACATAGGCGAGGTCCTGGGGCCGCACCGGCGCTTCGACGGCGTCGGCGGGTTCGGCGGCCAGTTCCGCGCGCAGCTCGTCCAGGCACAGCGCGGTCGCCTCGGCGGGCGCGAGCCCGTCGAGCACCGTGCGCTGGGTCAGCAGGACGGACACCCCGGAGTCCGCCAGGGAGTACGCGATGCGGTCCGGCGGGAAGCCGGGGTCCAGCGGTACGAAGGCGCCGCCCGCCTTGAGCACCGCCAGCACGGCGACGACCAGGTCGGCGGTGCGCTCCAGGCAGAGGCCGACCAGGACGTCGGTGCCCACCCCGAGCCGCGCGAGGCGGTGTGCCAGCTGGTTGGCGCGGCGGTCGAGTGCGGCGTAGTCGAGGGTCTCCTCCGCGGTGCGCAGGGCGGGTGCCCGCGGGGTGCGGGCGGCCTGCCGGGCGAAGCGCCGGTGCGCCGGCGGCGGCTCGTCCGCCTCGCGGCGGCCGGTGCCCTCGTCCCGCAGGGCGCGCTCCTCGTCGGCGGTGAGCATGGGCAGTTCGCCGACGGGCCGGTCCGGGTCGGCGGTCACGCTCTCCAGCAGCACCCTGAGGTGGCGGGCCATGCGTTCGACGGTGGCCGGGTCGAACAGGTCGGTGTTGAACTCGAACCAGCCGCTGAGCCCGTCCGGCCGGTGGAAGACCTGGAGTTCCAGGTCGAAGCGGGAGGTGGCGCTCCGCACCTCCATCGGTGCCATGCGCAGCCCGACCTCGCCGAAGTCGGGCAGCGGGATGTTCTGGAAGAGGAAGGAGACCTGGAAGACCGGCGAGCGCGACGGGTCCCGCTGCGGGTGCACCTCCTCCACCAGCCGCTCGAAGGGCAGCTCCTGATGGGCGAAGGCGCCCAGGGACGCCTGGCGGACCCGGGCCAGCACCTCGCGGAAGCCCGGCCGGCCCGACAGGTCGGTGCGCAGCGCGAGCATGTTGGTGAACAGCCCGATCAGCGATTCGGCTTCGGAGCGGCCGCGCCCGGCGACGGGCACCCCGACGACGATGTCCTCCTCGCGACTGTGGCGGTGCAGCAGCACCAGGAAGGCCGCCAGGACCGTCATGAACGGGGTGGCGCCCGCGTCCCGGCTCAGCTCCAGCAGCCGCTCCATGGCCTGGGGCGGGACGGTGAAGGGCACCGAGCTGCCGCGGGTGCTCTGCACGGGCGGGCGGGGCCGGTCGGTGGGCAGCTCCAGCATCGGCGGGGCGCCGCGCAGGGTCTCCTGCCAGTACGCCAGGTCGGCGGCGAGCGCGTCGCCCGCCAGCCGGTTGCGCTGCCATACGGCGTAGTCCGCGTACTGGATGGGCAGTTCGGGCAGGTGCGGCCGCTCTCCCTTGCTCAACGCGCCGTAGAGGGCTATCAGTTCCCCGAAGGCGACGGAGGTGGACCACAGGTCGCCGACGATGTGATGCATCGTCAGCAGCAGGATGTGCTCTTCGGGCGCCAGCCGCAGGAACTTCATCCGCAGCAAGGGGCCGGTGGTCAGGTCGAAGGGGCGGGCGAACTCCGCGCGGGCCAGCTCCCGGACGGCCTCGTCTCCGCCGGGACCGCTCAGCTGCGGGCAGTCCTCGACGGTCACCTCCAGCTCGCCGGTGGCGGCGACGACCTGCACCGGCTGCCCGTCGGACTCCTCGAACGTGGTGCGCAGCGCCTCGTGCCGCCGCACCAGCTCCCGGCAGCAGCGCCGCCAGAGGTCCACGTCCAGCGGGCCGTGCACCCGCATCGCGCCGGGGACGGTGTACGCGGCGTTGCCCGGGGTCAGCTGCTCCAGGAACCACATCCGCGCCTGGGAGAACGACGCGGGGAAGGTGCGGCGCTGTGTGCGCTCCTTCAGGCGCCGGGCCAGCAGCGCCCGCTTCTGTTCCGGTGTGAGACCGTCCAGGCCGGTGCCGCGCATACCGCCGTCCCCCGCTCCGCTCGTCCCGCTCATTCGCTCTCCCCCTGCCGCTCCGGGTGCGTGCCGGGTGCCACGGACCCGGCCGCATCGGCGGCGAGCACGTCCCGGAGCATGGCTTCCACTTCCTCGTCGGACAGGCCCGCCAGGTCGAGGCCGTCCGGTGCTTCGTCCGGTGCGCCGGGTTCCGGGTCGCGGCGCAGTGCCGGGATGGCGTCCGCAGGGCCTCGGTGCGTGCCGCCGGCCGCGAGGAGGGTGACGGTGTGGGCGACGGTCGGCCCGTTGAAGAACTCCCGCAGTTCGATCTCCGTACCGAACCGGGTCCGGACCTTCGCGCCGATCTGCACGGCGGCGAGCGAATGGCCGCCGAGCGCGAAGAAGTCGTCGTGGACGCCGATACCGTCGATGCCCAGCACCTCCTGCCAGATGGCTACGACCGCCCGCTCCGGGTCGGTGGCCGGGGCGACGAAGGGCGTGTCCAGGTCGGGGCGCGGGTGCGTGCCGCCGGGCGGTGCGAAGGTCTCGGCCTCCCGGGCCAGCGCCTCCGGCGTGAGCGAGCGGGCGAGCCCGCGCGCCGTGGCGAGGTCGAGGTGGGAGACGACGAGCTGGGCCGGCAGCACGGGGGCGGCCAGGACGCGGGCGAACGCGGCCACGCCGTCCCGTTCGGCGATGCCCTCGGCCAGGGTGCGCAGCGTGCCGCCCTCGGCGGGCCCCGCCACCGTGCCGCCGTCGCCGCCCCGTACCGCGGCGTCGGTGGCCTGCCCGATCTGCTCGATCATGGCGTCGACGTCGTTGATCCGCTTGAGCGTGAAGTCGGCGATCTCGACCAGCGGGTGCCCGCGCGGATCGAGGATGTCGATATCGCACCTCAGGGTCTCGCCCGCGTCGTCGGAACCCTTCAGATGCACGTCGCACAGCACGGTGGCGGTCAGCGCGCCGTGGACGCGCAGGCTGCCGTAGGTGAACGGCAGGTAGTAGCCGTCGCGCATCTGGATGCGGGCGGAGACGCCCGCGACGTCCAGCAGCGCCGGGTGCAGCGCGAAGCCGTCGAGGTCGGCCAGGAACGCCTCGTCCAGGCCCAGTTCGACCAGCAGCCGGTCCTCGGCGACATGGACCCGGTGGAGGCAGTGCCAGCGCGGGCCGAGGGTGAACTCGATGCGCCCGCCCTGCTCCAGGAGGTCCAGCTTGAACAGCCGGCGCAGTTCCTCCTGGCCGTCGACGACCCGCGCGGCGGCGAACTCCCGGCGCAGCGCTTCGAGGTCGCGGGGCACGGCGGTCCGCGGGCCCTCGGCGTCGGGGAAGGCGACGGTGCCGACGGCATGGGTCTGCCAGATGGCGGGGTCGCCGGTGCCGTCGTTGCTGCGCACCGTGAACCGCCGCTGTCCGTCGCGGGTCTCCACGGTGGTGTGGAGCGCCCTGGTGTGCCCGTCGGGTACGACGACGGGGAGGGCGAACAGCACATCGCGCAGTTCCACGGCGCGCCCGGCGGACTCCTCGGCGACCGCGGCCCGCACCAGTTCGAGATAGGCCGTGCCGGGTACCAGGCCGTGGCCCATGATGCGGTGGTCGGCGATCACCCAGGTGTCGTCGGTGTTGAGTGCGCTGCGGTAGGTCCGCGACTGCGGCCCGGACTCCACCAGGTGGTGCAGCAGCGGGTGGCCGGTCGGCTCGCCGCCGGCCGCGGTGGCGCCGCCGAGCCGGGCGGCGAGCCCGGCGGCCATGCCCACACCGCGCCAGGTGTCCCAGGCCACGGCCGCGACCGGCGTCCCGGTCTCCTGGCGCTTCCACTGGGCGTAGGCGTCCAGGAAGGCGTTGGCGGCGCAGTAGTCGCTCTGGCCGGGGCCGCCCAGCAGGGCGGTCAGGGACGAGCACAGCAGCAGGAAGTCCAGTCCGTCCGTGCCGCAGACCTCGTCGAGTACCAGCGTGCCGAGGGTCTTGGCGGCGAGCACCTGGTCGGCGTCCGCGCGCGTCTTGCCCGTGATCATGCCGCGGGAGGGCAGTCCGGCCGCGTGGACGACGCCGTTGAGCGCACCGTGGCGGCGCAGTGCGGCGACCGCCCGCGCGGTCTGTTCCCGGTCGGTGACGTCGCCCTGGAGGACAACGGTCCGCGCCCCCAGCTCCTGGAGGCGCCGCAGCCGGCGGATGCGGACGGCGGTGGGGTCCGGTGCGCCGGGTGCGGCGAGGTGGGTGTCCCAGGTGTCCTCGGCGGGGAACGGGGAGCGGCTCAGCAGGCCGATGACGGGGCGTTCGACGGCTTCGGCCAGGTGCTCGGCCAGGGCCAGTCCGATGCCGCCCAGGCCGCCGGTGACGAGGTAGACGCCGCCGTCGCGCAGCCGGGTGCGGCCTTCGGGGAGCGGCGTCGCGTCGAAGTCGCGGATCCACCAGTGGGCGCCGCGCAGCGCCAGTTCGCGCTCCTCGACGGGGGTGCCGAGGACACCGCGCACCGCCCGGACCGCGCCGTCGCCCGGCCGGTGCGGATCGGTGCCGGTGACGTCCAGGGTGCGGCAGGTGACGCCGGCGATCTCCTGGCCGATGACGGTGCAGGCGCCGAGCAGGGTGGCGTTCTCCGGCTGCAGGGGCTCCTCGCCGGTGACGCTGTACAGGCCGCGGGCCAGCACGTCGAGGGTGACCGGGGCCTGCGGGCGGACCTCGCCGAGGGCCTGGGCCAGCGCGAGGAGGCTGTCGAAGCCGGTGCGGCGGGCCGCGTCCAGCCGGGCCGCGTCGAGGCCGGCCGCGGGCCCGTCGGCGGTGCTCCACAGGTGGACGAGGCGCAGCGGCCGCGGCCCGTCGGCGCCGAGGGATGTGACGAGGCCGGTGAGGTGTTCGCGGCTGGCGGGGTCCAGCGTCCAGGAGCGCTCCCCGTCGCGGGCGAGGGCGCCGCCGGTGCCGACGCGGACGACGGTGGCGCCCTCGGACTCCAGGCGCCGCGCCAGTTCGCGGCCCAGGGCCAGGTCGGTGCCCAGGACGGCCCATACGGCGTCCGTCGCGTCGGCGGGCCGCGCGCCGGGGTGCGGCCGCCGTTTCCAGCCGGGGGTGTAGAACCAGTCGTCGAGCGGGGCGGTGGCCTGGGCGGCGGAGCGCGGGCCGGGTCCGCCGTCGGCGTCCGGCTCGATCCAGTACCGCTGCCGTTCGAAGGCGTATCCGGGCAGCCGCACCGGACGGCGGCGCTCGTCGGCGAAGTGGGCGGACCAGTCGACGTCCGCGCCGGCGCTCCACAGCGCGCCGAGGGTCTGGGCGAGGTGGGCGCGGTCGTCGCGCTTGTCCTTGGGGTGCCGCAGCGAGCCGAACGCGGTACGGCCGTCGCGGCAGGCGGCGTGCTGGCGCACGAAGTTGCCGAGGGCCTGGCCCGGTCCCACCTCCAGCGGTACCAGATCGGGGTCGGCCAGCAGGACGTCGAGGACGTCGGCGAACCGCACCGTGCGCCGCAGGTGCCGCCCCCAGTATTCGGGGCTGGTGGCCTCTTCGTCGGTGATCCAGGTGCCGGTGACGTCCGAGCAGAACGGGATCCGCGGTGCGGCCGGGCGGACTGTGCGGACCTCCTCGACGAAGGGTGCGACGGCGCCGTCCATGCTCGGTGAGTGGAAGGCGTGCGAGGTGTGCAGGGCGCGGGCGGCGATCCCCGCGGCCCGCAGCCGTTCGCGCAGCGCCTCGACGGCCACGTGCGGGCCGGAGACCACGCTCAGCCCGGTGGAGTTGACCGCCGCCAGGCACAGCGCGTCGTCCTCGCCGAGCCACCGCGCGGTCTCGTCCTCGGGCAGGAAGACGGTGAGCATGGCGCCCCGGGGCATCGCCTGGACCAGCCGTCCGCGGGCCGCCACCAGGCGTACCGCGTCCGGGAGCGGGAAGACGCCGGCCAGGCAGGCGGCGACGTACTCGCCGATGCTGTGGCCGGCCATCGCGCCGGGCCGCACCCCCCAGGACATCCACAGCTGTGCCAGCGCGTACTCGACGGTGAACAGCGCGGGCTGGGTGAGGGCGGTCTGCGCCAGCTCCCGGTTCGCGGCCTCCTCCTGTCCCGGTTCCGGGTACAGCAGCGTGCGCAGGTCCGTGCCCAGGTGCGGGGCGAACAGCTCGGCGCACCGGTCGACTTCCGCCGCGAAGCGCGGTTCGTGCGCGTAGAGGTCCCGGGCCATCCCCGCGTACTGGGAGCCCTGGCCCGGGAAGAGGAAGGCCACCGGTGCCCGGTCGGCGGCCGGGCGGGCGTCGGCCTCGGTCAGGGCGCGCAGCGCGGTGACGGCCTCCGCGGTGTCCCGGCAGACGACGCCGGCGCGGGTGCCGAAGGCGCGCCGGCCCCGCGCCAGGGTGTGGGCCACGTCGCCCAGGGGGAGCTCGGGGTGCCGCTCCAGATGGTCGGCGAGCCGGCGGGCGCCCGCCACCAGCGCGGGCGCGGTCCGGGCGGCCAGCGGGAGCAGCTGCACGGCCCGGGAGGGGCCGCCGGGCGCGGCGTCCGGTGCCTCCTCCAGGACGACGTGGACGTTGGTGCCGCCGATGCCGAAGGCGCTGACCCCGGCGCGGCGCGGGGCCCCGTCCGCCCGGGGCCAGGGGCGCAGGCGGTCGTTGACGAAGAACGGGCTGTCGGCGAGGGCGAGTTCGGGGTGGGGCCGGGTGAAGCCGAGGGTGGCCGGGATGGCCTGGCGTTTGAGGGCGAGGGTGGCCTTGATGAGGGCGGTGACACCGGCGGCGGCGTCGAGGTGGCCGACGCTGCTCTTCACCGACCCGATCGCGCAGTAGCCGGTCTCGTCGGTGTGCTCCCGGTAGGCGCGGGTCAGCGCGGCGATCTCGATGGGGTCGCCGAGGGCGGTGCCGGTGCCGTGGGTCTCGACGTAACCGACGGAGGCCGGGTCCACCTCGGCGACCGCCAGCGCCTCGGCGATGACCTCGGCCTGGCCCTCGACACTGGGCGCGGTGTAGCCGGCCTTCAGGGCGCCGTCGTTGTTGACCGCGGTGCCGCGGACGACGGCGTCGATCTCGTCGCCGTGCGCGCGGGCGTCGGCCAGGCGGCGCAGGACGACGATGCCCGTGCCGTTGCCGGCGACCGTGCCGTCGGCGTCGGCGTCGAAGGCGCGGCAGTGCCCCTGTGCCGACAGGATGCCGCCCTGCTCGTGCAGATAGCCGCTCTTGAGGGGGACGGAGACGGAGACGCCGCCGGCCAGGGCGATATCGCACTCGCCGTTGAGCAGGCTCTGGCAGGCCAGGTGCACCGCCGTCAGCGAGGTGGAGCACGCGGTCTGGACGGTGACGGCCGGGCCCTTGAGGTCGAACTTGTACGACGCGCGGGTGGCGAGGAAGTCCTTGTCGCTGGCGAGCAGGGTGCGGTGGAGGCCGGTGGAGTCGTAGACCCGGCGGTTCCCCATGATGTTGAAGAGGAGGTAGGAGTTGAGGCTGGCGCCGGCGAAGACGCCGATGCGGCCCTCGAAGGTGGTGGGGTCGCAGCCCGCGGACTCCAGGGCCTCCCAGGCGCATTCGAGGAACACCCGGTGCTGGGGGTCCATCAGCTCGGCCTCGCGCGGGGTGTAGCCGAAGAAGGCGGCGTCGAAGCGGTCGCCGTCCTCCAGCACGCCCTTGGCGCGGACGTAGCGGGGGTCCGCCAGCTCCTGCGCGGTGACGCCGGAGGCCAGCAGTTCCTCGTCGGTGAGGGCGGCGATGGTCTCGCGGCCCGCTTCGAGGTTGCGCCAGAAGGCGTCGATACCGGAGGCGCCGGGGAAGCGCCCGGCCATGCCGATGATCGCCACGTGGTTGGCGTCGTCCGCCGCGTCCGGGGCGTCCGGGGCGTCCGGGGCGTTCAGGTTGTCCACGGTGTCCCGTTCGTCGGGCCGTTCGTCGGTCGCGTTCGGTTCGTCCGCTGTGTCGGGCACGCCGGCTACCTACCGTTCCTCGATCGCGCCCGGCGGTCAGCGTTCTGCTGCCGCCGGTTCTGGGTCTGCCGTCGGCTCTCGGCGCGCTGCCGGGCGCCGCGCGTCGGGTCCGTCCCCGGTGCCGGGGGGCGGTCGAGACGCTCCGTGAGGGAGCCGATCGTCGGGTACTGGAAGAGTTCGACCATGGACAGCTCGTGTCCGAGGTCGCCGGCGAGCCGGACGCGGAACTCGGCCATGAGCAGCGAGTGCCCGCCCAGGTCGAAGAAGTTGTCGTGCGCGCCGACCCGTTCGACGCCGAGCAGCTCGCGCCACATCCCGGCGAGGGCCGCCTCCAGCCCGTCGCGGGGCGCCACGTACCGGGTCCGCAGTGCGGGGCGCTCCCCCTGCGGTTCGGGCAGGGCGGCCCGGTCGACCTTGCCGTTGGGGGTGAGTGGCAGTTCCGGCAGGACGACGAGGACGGCGGGCACCATGAACTCCGGCAGCCGTTCCTTGAGATGGGCGGTCAGCACGCCGGTGTCCGGCTCCGGGCCGCCGTCCCCGGTCAGGTAGGCGGTCAGCCGCGTATCGCCGGCGGTGTGCTCGCGGGCGACCACGACCGCCTCGCGCACCGCCGGGTGCTGGGCGAGCACGGCCTCGATCTCGCCGAGTTCGATGCGGAGTCCGCGCAGTTTGACCTGGTGGTCCAGGCGGCCCAGGAACTCCAGTGCCCCGTCGCTGCGATAGCGGGCGAGGTCCCCGGTGCGGTACAGGCGCGCCCCGGGCTCGCCGTCGAACGGGCTGGGGACGAAGCGTTCCCCGGTCAGCTCGGGCCGGCCCAGGTAGCCGCGGGCGAGGTTGTGCCCGCCGATGTACAGCTCCCCCGGGACGCCGTCGGGCACCGGCCGCCGCCGCCGGTCCAGGACGTGGAGCCGGGTGTTGGCGATGGGGTGTCCGATCGGGACCGGGCCGGGCCCGGCGTCCGGGCGGCAGGCCCAGGCGGTGACGTCGATGGCGGCCTCGGTCGGCCCGTAGAGGTTGTGCAGTTCGGCCTGCGAGCAGGCGAAGAAGCGCTCCTGGAGCTGTTCGGGCAGCGCCTCGCCGCTGCAGAACACCCGGCGCAGACCGGTGCACCCGGCGGCCCGCGGCTCCTGGAGGAACAGTTGCAGCATCGACGGCACGAAGTGCACCGTGGTGATGCCCTCGGTGCGGATGGCCGAGGCGAGGTAGCCGCTGTCCTTGTGCGCCTCCGGGCGGGCGACCACCAGGACCGCGCCGGTCATCAGCGGCCAGAAGAACTCCCACACCGATACGTCGAAGGAGAACGGCGTCTTCTGCAGCACCCGGTCGGTGCCGTCCAGCCCGTAGGTGTCCTGCATCCACAGCAGCCGGTTGCGCAGCGCCGAGTGGATGTTCAGCACGCCCTTGGGGCGGCCGGTGGAGCCGGAGGTGTAGATGACGTAGGCGAGGTCCTCGCCCGCGACCGTGACGCCGGTGGCCTCCGGGGACTCCCGGTCCAGTTCCCCGGCGAGTTCGTCCACGCACAGGACCTCGGCGGACACCCGGGGCAGCCGCTCCAGGACCCGCCGCTGGGTGAGCAGTACGGGCGCCTTCGCGCCGTCGAGCATGTACGCCAGCCGGGCCGGCGGGTAGCCGGGGTCCATCGGTACGTACGCGCCGCCCGCCTTGAGGACCGCCAGCAGGCTGACGACCAGTTCCGTGGAGCGCTCCATGCCGACGCCGACGAGGGTGTCGCGGCGCACGCCGAGCCGGACGAGGCGGTGGGCGAGCTGGTTGGCCCGCCGGTCCAGTTCACCGTAGGTGAGCGACCGCCCCTCGAAGCGCACCGCTTCCGCCCGCGGGTGCCGCCGGGCCCGCTCCTCGAAGAGCTCGTGCACCAGACCCGCGTCCGGCCAGTGGCGCTCGGTGGCGTTGCGCTCCACCACGATGCGCCGCCGCTCGGCGTCGTCGAGCAGTTCCAGGCTACCGACCGGGGTGTCCTGGTCGGCGACCACCAGTTCCACCAGCCGCCGGAAGTGGGCGGCCAGACGGGAGATGGTCGCCTCGTCGAACAGGTCCCGGTCGTACTCGAACCAGCCGGTCAGCCGTCCCGCGTCGGCGAAGAACTGGAGTTCCAGATCGAACCGGGCGCCCCGGGCGCTGAGCGGCAGCCGGCTGATCGCGATCCCGGCCATGGCCAGTGCGGGCAGCGGGTCGCTCTGGTAGGAGAGGCTGACCTGGAAGAACGGCGGGCGGCTGAGGTCGCGTTCGGGCCGCAGCGCCGCCACGACCTTCTCGAAGGGGATGCCCTGGTGGGCGTAGGCGCCCAGGCAGGAGGCCCGGACCCGCCCGAGCACCTCCGCGAAGCCGGGTTCGCCGTCCAGGAGGGTGCGGACCGGGAGGGTGTTGACGAAGAAGCCGATGAGCGGTTCGACCTCGGCGCGGCCGCGGTTGGCGGTCGGCACGCCGACGGTCACCTCGCCCTGGTTGCTGTAGCGGTGCAGCAGGACCTTGAAGACGGCCAGCAGCGCCATGTACGGGGTGGCGCGGTGTCTCCTGGCCACCGCGGCGAGCTCCGCCATCAGCTTCTCGGGGAGTGCGAAGGGGACGGAGGCGCCGTTGAATCCCTGGACGGCGGGCCGCGGCCGGTCGGTCGCCAGCTCCAGGGTCGGGTTCGCGCCGGCGAGGTGTTCCCGCCAGTGCTCCAGGTCCTGGCGCGGCCCGTCGGCGTCGAGCCCCTCCTGCTGCCAGAGGGCGAAGTCCCCGTACTGGATGGCGAGTTCGGGCAGCGGCGAGGGCTTTCCGGCGCTGAACGCCGCGTAGAGCGCGGAGAGTTCGGAGACCAGGACGCCCACCGACCAGCCGTCGGCGACGAGGTGGTGCATCGCCAGGGCCAGGACGTGTTCGTCGGGTCCCAGCCGCAGCAGGCGGAACCGCAGGAGTGGTCCGGTCGCCAGGTCGAAGGGCCCGGCGAGCGCCTCGGTGATGCGCAGCTCCAGCTGATCGGCGGCCGGCCGCTGGCCGCCGAGGTCTATTTCCGGGAGCTCCAGGGTGAGTGCGCGGCGGACGACCTGGATGGGGCGGCCGTCGCGCAGCCGGAAGGTGGTGCGCAGGGACTCGTGGCGGGCCACGATCTCGTTGAGGGAGTCCAGCAGCACCGTGGCGTCCAGCGGCCCGCGCAGGTGCAGCGCGGCCGGGACGATATAGGCGGGGTTGCCGGGGCGGAGCTGTTCGAGGAACCAGATGCCCTGCTGCAGTACGGAGAGGGGGAAGGTGTTCTCCGCGTCCCGCGCGTCCGGGGCGAGACCGCGTTCGCGCATCAGCTTCTCGAACAGGGCGCGCTTCTCCGGGGACAGCGCCGCCAGGCTCGCGTCGAGGTCGGTCACTTCGGCCCCTCCTCTCGCCGGTCCTGCTGCCGGTCCTGCCGGCCGCGCACCCGCTCCTCCGGGAGCCCGGCGAGCTCGGCGAGGAGTTCGGCCGCGGCGTCCTCGTAGCGCGGTGCCTTGCGGATGCCGGTGTCCCCGGCCGCGGCGCCGGGCCCGGCCGACAGCCGCGCCATGATCTGTTCGACGATCCGCTCCACCGAGGCGTCCTCCTTGAGGAAGGCGGAGATGGGCAGAGAGACGCCCGGCCCGCCCTCGATCTCGTTCTTGAGTTCCACCGCCATCAGGGAGTCGACGCCGAGGTCGAGCAGCGGCTGGTCGGCGGACGGGCGCACGGACTGCGCGTCCAGTGCCGCGGTGACGCTGCGCAGCAGCCGCTCGGAGAGCGCCGGTGCGCGCTCGGGCCCGGGGAGCGCGCACAGTTCGTCGCGGGTGATCAGTTGGCGGGAGCGGCGGGCCACGGCCCGCGCCGCGGGCACGCTGCCCCGGCCGCCGACCAGTTCGGACAGCAGGGCGGAGCCGGAGACCTCCTGATAGCGGCGCCCCCAGTCCGGCCAGTCGACCGGCACCACCGCGATCTGCGCCCCCTCGTGGCGCAGCAGCCGGTGGAAGACGCGCAGCGCCTGGCCGGGGCGCAGGGTGCCCATACCGCGGCTGAGCCCGGGGGTGGACCCGGCCTCCCGCGTGGCCATACCGGTGTCCCGCCAGATGCCCCAGTTGACGCTGAGCGCGGGCAGGCCCCGGGCGCGGCGCAGTCCGGCCAGGGCGTCGAGGAACGCGTTGGCCGCCGCGTACGCCGCGAAGAACGGGGAGCTGAGCAGGGAGCTGGTGGAGGAGCAGAGCGTGAAGAAGTCCAGTTCCCGCTCGGCGAACCGGCGGTGCAGGACCCAGGCGCCCAGCGCCTTGGCGCGCAGATGCCACTCCAGGGCGTCGGGCTCCAGGTCGAGCAGGGGGACGGCATCGCCGACGCCGGCCGCGTGGACCACACCGCGGACCGGGGGGTGGCCCTCCTGCTCGTACCGGTCGAGGAAGGCGTTCACCTGCTCCTCGTCGGAGACGTCCAGCGGCTCCACGCGGACGCTCACGCCCAGGGACTCCAGCTCCCGTACGGCGGCGACGCGGTGGGCCGCCGGGTCGTCGGCGGGCAGCGCGGTCCAGGTGCCGCGCGGCGGGAGGCCGGTGCGGCCGACGAGGATCAGCCGGCGGGCACCGGCCAGTGCCATGGAGCGGGCCACGGCCAGTCCGATGCCGCCCAGGCCGCCGGTGACGAGGTAGGCGGCGTCCCGGCGCCATCCGAAGCCGCGCCCGGGTGCCTCGGGGGCCGGTTCGCGCACCAGGCGTGCGAGGTAGCGGTGTGCGCCGCGCAGGGCGGTCTGGTCCTCGCCGTCGCCGCGCCCGATCTCGGCGGTCAGCCGGGCCGCGAGGGCCTGCGGTTCGTCGCGTGGGTCCAGGTCGATCAGTCCGCCCCAGATCGCGGTGTGCTCCTGCTGGAGCGAACGGCCCAGGCCCCACAGGGTGGCCGGCGCGAGGGCCGGGACCGCGGGGCCGTCCTCGCCGGTGCGGACGGCGCCGCGGGTGACCAGCCACAGGCGGGCCGGACCGGTGGCGGTGGTCCGGGCGAGGGCCTGGGCGGCGCGTACCGCGCTCATGCAGCCGTCGTGCTGGGCCCGCAGCAGCGCGGCCCCGTCGGCCGGTTCGCCCGCGCCGGTGTCCAGGCTCCACAGGTGGACGACCGCCAGGCCGCCCGCGGTGTCCGGGCCGAGCTCCGCCAGGAGCCGGGCGAGGTCCTCGGCCGTGTCCCGGCGGACGGTGGCCTCACCGGTGCCGTCGTAGTGGTACGCAGTGCCCGGTACGGCGCGCACCCAGCGGTCGCCGCGCTCGGTGAGCACGGCGGCGACGGCGTCGGCGACTCCGGTGCCGTCGGCCAGGAGGAGCCAGGTGCGCCCGCCGCCGCCCGGCCAGGGCGCGGCCCCGTCCGGGGCCTGCTGCCAGGCGAGCCGGTGGAGCAGGTCCTCGTCCTCGAACGCGTCGGCGCCGTCCGGGGCGGCCGGGCCGTCCTGGGCACAGGTGTCCACCTGGCCGCCCGCCGCCTCGACAGCGGCGTTGCGCGGCGCCCGCCAGCAGGAGGTCTGCTCGAAGGCGTAGTGGGGGACGCGGACCTTGGTGCGGGTGTAGCCGGCGTCGAAGCCGGCCCAGTCGAAGTCGCCGCCGGCGGCGTGGAGTTGCGCGACCGTGGCGGAGAGCACCTGCCAGTCGTTCCGCTGGGGCCGCAGGCTGGGCAGCAGCAGCGCGTCGTGGCCGGGCGGCAGCATGTCGCTGACCAGGCCGAGCAGTACGGGGGCCGGGCCGACATCGATGAACGTGCGGTAGCCCAGGCCCAACAGGGTGGAGATACCGGCGGCGAAGCGCACCGGGCGGCGGGCGTGGCGGCACCAGTAGTCGGCGTCGGGCGCCTGGTCCCACTGCCACAGTTCGCCGTCGAGGTTGGAGACGAGGGGGATGCGCGACGGGGTGAAGGTGATCTCCTCGGCGGCGCGGCGCAGCGGTCCGAGGACGGGCTCGATCAGCGGGGAGTGCGAGGAGGTGGTGATGTGCAGCGGCTTGGCCCGCACGTCCCGCGCGGCGAAGACCTCGCAGACCCGCTCCACCAGCTCGCGGTCGCCGGAAACGGTGGTGCTGGCGGGCCCGTTGACGGCCGCGACGGAGATCCGGTCCGGCCAGTCGGCGATCTCCTCGGCGACCTCCAGTTCGGACGCGGAGATCGCGGCCATCGCGCCGGTGTCCGCCAGCGACTGCATCAGCCGGGAGCGGGCGACGGTCAGCTTCAGCCCGTCCGCCAGGCTCATCGCGCCCGCGACGCAGGAGGCGACGTACTCGCCGAAGCTGTGGCCGAGGACGGCGACCGGTTTGATTCCCCAGGACATCCAGAGCTGCGCCATGGCGTACTCGACGGCGAAGACGGCCGGCTGGGCGTAGCCGGTCTCGTTGATCTCCTGGGAGCCGGGGTCGTCCGGGTACAGCACGGACAGCAGCGGCTTGGCGAGCAGCGGCCGCAGGATCTCGGCGCAGCGGTCGACGGCCTCGCGGAAAACGGGCTGGGTCTCGTACAGGCCGCGGGCCATACCGGTGCGCTGGACGCCCTGGCCGGTGAAGAGGAACACCGTTTCGCAGCCGCGGGCCTCGCCTGAGGCGGTGCCCTCCCCCACCGGTCCGCCGCTGGTGAACGCGGCGAGTTCGGCGGCGATGTCCTGCCGGGTGGCGCCCGCGACGGCCAGGCGGTGGCGGAAGAGGGACCGGCCGGTGTTGGCGGAGTAGCACACGTCGGCGACGCTGTCGGTGCCGTCGGCGCCGAGGTGGTCGCGGTATCTCGTGGCGAGTTCGGCCAGCGCCTGCTCGCTCTTGGCGGAGAGGGCGAGCACGGACCGGGGCCGGGTGTCGTCCCGGGGCGCCGCGGCCCGGTCGGGGGCCTGTTCCAGGATGAGGTGGGCGTTGGTGCCGCTGAAGCCGAAGCTGCTGACGCCCGCGAGCCGGCGGCCTTCGGTGGCGGGCCAGGGCGTCAGTTCGGTGGGGACGGCGAAGGTGGTCCCCTCGAAGGAGATGTCGGGGTTGAGCTCCTCGAAGTGCACATTGCCGGGGATGGCGGCGTGCTGGAGGGAGAGGACGACCTTGATGAACGCGGCGATGCCCGCGGCCGCCTCGGGGTGGCCGATGTTGGTCTTGCAGGAGCCGAGGCAGACCGGGCTGCCCTGCGGGCGGCCGTAGACGTCGGCCAGGGCCTCGACCTCGATGGGGTCGCCGATGCGGGTACCGGTGCCGTGCGCCTCGACGAAGTTCACCTCGTCGGGCCGGACACCGGCGGCGGTCACGGCGGCGCGCAGCACCTCGCGCTGGGCGGTGCCGTTGGGGGCGGTGAGCCCGGCGCTGCGGCCGTCCTGGTTGAGCGCGCCGCCGCGGATCAGGGCGAGGACCGCGTCGCCGTCGCGGACGGCGTCGGAGAGCCGCTTGAGGACGACGACACCGCAGCCCTCGCTGCGTACGTAGCCGTTGGCCGAGGCGTCGAACGCCTTGCAGCGCCCGTCGACGGAGACCATCCGGCCGAACTGCGAGAAGGAGACGCTGGGCAGCGGCGAGACGATGACGTTGACACCGCCGGTCAGGGCCAGGTCGCACTCCTTCGTGCGCAGGCTCTGGCACGCCTGGTGCACGGCGACCAGGGACGAGGAGCAGGCGGTGTCCACGGCGACGCTGGGGCCGTGCAGGTCCAGGGTGTAGGAGATGCGGCCCGGCAGGACGCTGTGCGCGAAGCCGGTGGTGGCGTGGGCGGTGTAGTCCAGCGGCGTGTGCAGGGTTTCGGTGGCGAAGTCGAAGCTGGCCACGCCCATGAACACGCCGGTGCGGCTGCCGGCCAGGGAGGACGGGGCGATGCCCGCGTTCTCCAGGGCCTCCCAGGCCACTTCCAGGCTGATGCGCTGCTGCGGGTCCATGAAGACGGCCTCGCGCCGGGAGATGCCGAAGAAGCCGTGGTCGAAGCGGTCGATGTGGTCCAGGAAGCCGCCCGACTTGGTGCTGACCTTGCCGGGGGCCGGGGTCTCGCTGAAGAACGCCTCGGCGTCCCAGCGGTCCGCGGGGATCTCGGTGACCGCGTCGATGCCCTTGCTCAGCACCTCCCAGTAGGTGTCGGCGTCGACGGCGCCGCCGGGGAAGCGGCAGCCCAGACCGACGATCGCGATGGGTTCGGTGGCGGCGTGCTCCAGGGCGTCGAGGCGGCGCTGCGTCCGCTCCATCGCCACGTAGGCGCGCTTGAGGGTGGCGGCCGAGGTCTGCTTGTCTTCCGGCGGGGTCATGCTCAACGCCCTTCGTCGATCTGCTGCGTCTTGGCGAGGAGGAGCGCCTCGATGTCGCTGTCGGAGAGTCCGTCCAGCTCGCTCCCGATGTCGTCGGCGGGCGGCTCCGCGGCTGCGGCCCCGGCCGGCGGGTGGGCCGCTTCGGCTTCCAGCGCGATGTCCATGCGCTCGGCGAGGAAGGGCACCAGTACGTCGATGGTGGGGTAGCGCCAGGTGATGGTGGCGGGCAGTTCGATCCGCAGGGTGGACTCCAGGCGCTTGCGCAGTTCGAGGGAGAGCAGGGAGTCGAAGCCCATCTGCGTCAGGGGCGCGGTGGGGTCGACCTTGGCCGCCTCCAGGCGCAGCACCCGTCCGGCCTCCGCCCGGCAGTGCTGTACGAGGAGGGTGCGGCGGCGCCGTCCGGGTTCGACGGCGAGCAGCTTGTGGCGGACCTCGCCCTGGGGCCGCCGCCCTTCGGCGCCGGCCGCGGCCGGGGTGCCGAGGAGGGAGGTGAGCAGCCCGGAGACCAGGCCGCCGTCCGCGGCCGCGCGCAGCCGGCCGTGGTCCAGGGGCAGCACGGCGGCCTGGGCCGTGGGGGTGCGCAGCAGCCGGTCCAGTGCGTCGATGCCGTCCCGGGGGCGCAGGCCGAGGATGCCGCGGGCGGACAGGGCGCCGCCCCGGTCGGGGCGGGCCGCGAGGCCGGCCTCGGCCCAAGGGCCCCAGTTGACGCTCAGGGCGGGCAGGCCGCAGGCGGCCCGGTGGTGGGCGAGGGAGTCCAGGAAGGCGTTGGCCGCGGCGTAGTTGGCCTGACCGGCCGAGCCGATGAGCGAGGCGGCGGAGGAGTACAGGACGAAGAAGTCCAGCTTCCGGTCCGCAGTGGCGCGGTGCAGGTGCCAGGCGCCGGCGGCCTTGGGTGCGGCCACGGTCTTGAAGCGGTCCGCGTCGAGCCGGCGCAGCAGGCCGTCGTCGAGGGTGCCCGCCGCGTGGAAGACGCCCGCCAGGGGCGGCATGGTCGCGTCGATCTCGTCGAGGAGGGCGGTGACGTCTTCCTGCCGGGAGACATCGGCGGCCCGGACGGCTATCCCGGCCTGCTGGGCGCGGAGTTCGTCCAGCGTCCGGGCGGCCTCGGGCGAGGGTCCGCCGCGGCCCACCAGGACGAGGTGGCGGGCCCCTTGGCCGACGAGGTAGCGGGCGGTGTGCAGGCCCAGTGCGCCCAGACCACCGGTGATCAGGTAGGTGGCGGCGGCCTTGACCGGGCCGTGGGAGCGGACGGCGACCGTCGCGGGGGCGGTGTCGTCGGGGCGGAGCACGATCTTGCCGGTGTGGCGGGCCTTGGCCATGTGGGTGAAGGCGTCGGCGGCCTGCGCGTAGCGGAACCCGGTGACCGGCAGCGCGGTGAAGTCGCCGTCGGCGAAACCGCGTTGCAGCAGGGCGAAGAGGTGGGCGATCAGGCGGGGCTGTTCGGCGAAGGAGCGCTCCAGATCGACGGCGAAGAAGGACCGGTTGTGCTTGAGGAAACCGAGCCCCAGCTGGTTGTTGTCGTAGATGTCCTGTTTGCCGATCTCCACGAACCGGCCGTTGGGCGCCAGCAGTGCCAGGCTGCGGGTCAGTGCCTCGCCCGCGAGGGAGTTGAGGACGACGTCGACGCCGTAGCCGTCGGTCAGCTCGCGGATCTCGTCGGCGAAGCGCAGCGACCGCGAGTCCATGACGTGCCGGACGCCCAGGCTGCGCAGCAGTTCCCGCTTCTCCTCGGTGCCGGCCGTGGCGTAGACCCCGGCGCCGTTGCGGCGGGCGACCTGGAGGGCGGCCAGGCCCACGCCGCCGGTCGCGGAGTGGATGAGCACCTTGTCGCCCTCGCCGAGGTGGGCGAGGTACTCCAGGCCGTACACCGCGGTCAGGAACGCGATGGGCAGCGCGGCCGCCTGGGTGTCGGTCAGCCCCTCGGGGCGAGGGGACACCAGGGCGGCGGGGGTGGTCGTGTACCTGGCCATGCCGGAGGTGGCGACGGCCATGACGGGGTCGCCGGGGCGCAGGTCCACGCCGTCGCCGACGGCGACGACCCGGCCCGCGCACTCGCCGCCCAGGGGGACGCTGCCGGAGGGCGCGCCGGGGCAGATGTCCATGGCCTTGAGGACGTCGTTGAAGTTCAGCCCGGCGGCGGCGACCTCGATCTCTACCTGTCCGGGGCCGGGGGTCCGGCGCTCCCACAGGGTCGGCGCCAGGCTGTCGAGGAGGCCCGGACGGGTGGCCAGGATGCGGTGGTTGGCGTCCTCGCCGGGGGCGAAGGGGCGCTGCTCCCAGGTGTCCGCGTCGTCGCGTTCGGGGGCGCGCCAGGTGTCCAGGTGGGGCAGGAGGCGTTCGCCGGCGCGCAGCGCGAGCTGTTCGTCGTCACCGGGGCGCAGCAGTTCGCCGAGGAGCCCTGCCGCGTCGCCGTCACCGGCCGGGTCGAGGTCGACGATGGTGGGCCGCAGTTCGGCGTGTTCCAGCCGCAGTACCCGGGCCAGGCCCCACAGGGGTGCCTGGGCGAGGGCGGGCGGGGCGTCGTCGTCCCGGACCCGCTGTGCACCGCGGGTGGCCAGCAGGAGGCGGGGGGCGGTGGTGAAGTCCGCCGCGGCCAGGGCCTGGACGAGGTGGAGCGCGGTGACGCAGCCGCCGTCGCGGGGGCTCCACAGGGACTCGGGCACCGCGTCGCCCGCCTTCTGCTCGTCGCGGGCGTCCAGGGACCAGGCGTGGACGACGCCGGCCGGGGCGGAGCGGGCCTCCTGGAGGTCGCCGAGCAGCGCGGTGTAGTGCTCGGGGCGGGCGGGGTCGATCTCGTAGTGGTGGCGGCCGAGTTGGCGGTACCGGTCGCCGGGGGTGACGGTGACGGCGGTGCCGGCCGCGGCCTTGATGCGGGTGCGCAGGTCGTCGCTGACGCCGGTGCGGTCGGCGAACAGCAGCCACCAGCCGGCGGCCGCTTCGGTGTGCCGGGTGCCGGTGTCCCCGGTGGCGGGCCGCCAGCTCAGGTCGAGCAGGGCGTCGGCGACGGTGTCCTGTTCCCGGCCCTGGCCGAGGGGTTGGAGGGCGATGCCGCCGACCTCGCCGATCCGGGTGCCGGACGCGTCGAACAGGACGACCGTGCCGTGGACGGTGCCGTCGTCGCCGGGCCGGGCCTCCTCGGTCACCGCGTGCGCCCAGCGCGGGGCGGCGGTGGGCGGGGTGAGGGTGAAGCGGCCGACGCCGACGGGGAGGTAGGTGGCCGCCTGGCCGAGGGCCGCCGCCAGGGCCTGCAGGCAGCTGTCGAGCAGGGCGGGGTGGACGAGGTAGGGGTCCCGGTCGTCGGTGAGTTCGGGCAGCGGCCGCAGGGCGACGAGGGCCTCGTGTGCGCCGCGGCGGATGTCGGTGATGCCCTGGAAGGCGGGTCCGTACTGCAGGGCGGCCCGCTCCAGCGCGGCGTAGTGGCCGTCCGCCGCGACCGGCTGTGCGCAGCGTTCGCGGACGTTCTCGGGGGTGTCCGCGGGGCGGGGCGGGGCGTCGGTGCCGCGGGCGGCCAGCCGGTATCGGCCGTGTGCGGCCTCCTCCCAGTTCTCGGCGTCGGCGGCCTGTCCGCTGCGGCTGAAGAGGCGGAGGGAGCCGGCGTCGCCGGTCTCGGGGAACAGGACGAGCTGGAGGGTGCTCTCCTCGGCCGTCTCGGACACCACCGTCATCCGGCTGAAGCGGACGTCCTCGATGACGGCGCGCCGGTCGCCGAGGACGCGCCGGGCCGCGGCCAGGGCCGCGTCGAGCACGAAGCCGGCCGGCAGCACGGCGGTGCCGCCCACGCGGTGGTCCCGCAGGTAGGGGAAGCCGTCGAGGTCGATGCGGGCGGACCAGTAAGAGGCGCGGGGGGCGACGGCGGAGCGCATGAAGGTCTCCAGCGCCGGATGGCCGTGCTGTGCCGGGCCGCGCCGGCGGCCGGAGGTCTCCGAGAGCCAGCAGCGTTCGCGCTGCCAGGGGTAGGACGGCAGCGCCGTCATGGGGCCCTCGGTCCCGTACAGGCGGGCCCAGTCCACGGGGTAGCCCGCGCTGTAGAGGCGGCCGACGGCGTCCAGTACGGAGTGCCGCCCGGAGGTGTCGCGGCGCAGCGAGGACACCACCACGCCGTCCGTCTGCTGGGCGGCCAGCCGTTCGGAGACGGCCTCGACGAGCATCGGGTGCGGGGAGATCTCGACGACGGTGTCGTGGCCGGAGTCGGCCAGGGCGGTGACCGCGCGGTCGAAGAGGACCGGCGAGGTGAGGTTGGACGCCCAGTACCCGGCGTCGAGCCGGTTGCCGTCGATCACTTCGCCGGTCACGGTCGAGAGCATGTCGATGGCCGTCGCGCGCGGGGTGAGGCCGGGCAGTGCCCGCCGCAGTTCGGCGGCGACCGGTTCCATCAGCGGGCAGTGGGAGGCGAATTCGACCGACTCCAGGACGCGGCAGAAGACGCCGTCGGCCGCCAGGTCGCGGGCCAGGTCCTCCAGGGCCTCGCGCTCGCCGGAGAACACGGTGGTGCCGGGGCTGTTGGCGGCCGCGATCCAGACGGGGGCGGAGCCGCGGCCGTCGAGGATCTGCCGGGCCCGGACGTGCGGTACGGCGGCCATCGCCATCCGGCCCCGCCCGGCGGCCGAGCGCAGTACGCGGCCGCGGTGCAGGGCCACGCGCAACGCGTCCTCCAGGCCGATGGCGCCGGCGATGTGCGCGGCGGCGATCTCGCCGACGCTGTGGCCGACGACGGTGGCGGGCTCCACTCCCCAGGACCGCCACAGCGTGGCCAGGGCGATCTGGACGGCGCACAGGGCGGGCTGGCCGACGTCGGTGTGCAGCAGCCGGGCGCCGTCCCGGCCGGCCGTCAGCTGTTCCGTCAGGGACCAGTCGGTGTGCTTGCGCAGCAGCGCGTCGCAGCGTTCGAGAGCGGCCCGGAACGCCGGTTCGGTGTCGAGCAGATCGGTGGCCAGCGGCCACCACAGGGGGCCCTGCCCGGAGAAGACGAAGGCGGTGCGGGGGCGGCGGCCGACGCGGCGGGGGCCGGTGGACAGGCCGGGTGCCTCGTCGCCGTCGCCGAAGGCGAGCAGGGCGCGGCGGAGGTCCGCCAGGGTGTCGCCGACGGCCGTGAGGCGGTGGTCGTGGTGGTCGCGGCGGACGGCGGCGGCGAAGGCGAGGCGCCGCGGTGCGAGCGCCGCGGCGGGGCCGGCGAGGTGGTCGGCGTAGCGGGCGGCGAGGTCGCGCAGCGCCTCCGGGCTGCGGGCGGACAGCGGCAGCGCGTAGGCGCCCGCGCCGTCGGCCTGCGGCGGGTCCGCGGCGGGCCGCGGTGCCTCCTCGACGACGACGTGGGAGTTGGTGCCGCCGAAGCCGAAGGAGCTGACGCCGACCAGGGCGGGCCCTTCGGTGCCGGGCCAGGGCTGGAGGGTGTCGGCCACCCGCAGGGCCACCTCGTCGAAGGGGATGTGCGGGTTGGGTTCCTTGTAGCGCAGGCTCGGCGGCACGATCCGGTGGCGCACCATCAGCGCGGCCTTGATCAGTCCGCCGATGCCGGCGGCGGCCTCCATGTGGCCGATGTTGGACTTGACCGACCCGATCAGGCAGGGCGTGCCGGCGTCCCGGCCGGCGGCGAGCACCGCCGCCAGCGCCTTGGCCTCGATGGGGTCGCCGAGCATGGTGCCGGTGCCGTGCGCCTCGGCGTAGTGCACCCGGCGCGGGTCGATCCCCGCGTCGGCGTAGGCGGCGCGCAGCACCGCTTCCTGGGACTGCGGATTGGGGGCCATGATGCCGTTGCTGCGGCCGTCCTGGTTGACCGCCCCGCCGCGGATGACGCCGTAGACCGGGTCGCGGTCGGCCAGTGCCCGGCTCAGGGGCTTGAGGACGACGACGCCCGCGCCCTCGGCACGTACGTAGCCGTTGGCGCTCGCGTCGAAGGTCTTGCAGCGGCCGTCGGGTGACATCACCCCGGCCTTGCTGAAGTTGATGGCGAAGGCCGGGGACAGGATGAGGTTGACGCCGCCGGCGAGGGCGACGGAGCAGTCCCCGCGGGTCAGGCTCGCGCATGCCTGGAGCACGGCGACGAGGGACGAGGAGCAGGCCGTGTCCACGGCCATGCTGGGTCCGCGCAGGTCGAAGAGGTAGGAGAGGCGGTTCGCGGTGATGCTCAGCGCGCTGCCGGTGCCGGTGTAGGAGTCGATCCCTTCGAGGTCGCCGAGCTGGAGGGTGGCGTAGTCGAAGGTGGAGACGCCGATGTAGACCCCGGTGCGGGTGCCGGCCAGGCTCTGCGCGGGGATTCCGGCGTCCTCCAGCGCCTCCCAGGCCACCTCGGCCAGCAGCCGCTGCTGGGGGTCCATGCGGGCGGCCTCGCTCGCGGAGATGCCGAAGAAGTGCGGGTCGAACCGGTCGGCGCCGTCGACGAATCCGCCCCAGCGGGTGGTGGTTTTGCCGGGGGCCGCGGGGTCGGGGTCGAGGAACTCCTCGGTGTTCCAGCGGTCCGCGGGCACTTCGGTCACCGCGTCGCGGCCCTCGGTCAGGAGTTCCCAGAAGGTCCGGGGGCCGTCGACGCCGCCGGGGAAGCGGCAGCCGATGCCGACGATGGCGACGGGTTCGGCCGGGCCGAGTGGCTGCGGAAGCTGCCGGGGGGCGGCGGTAACGGCCGGAGCGGCGGCTTCGGTTGAAGCGGTGCCGACGGCCGGTGCGGTGCCGGCGGCCGGTGCGGCGGCCGCGGGCCCGGTGCCGTCCGGGGTGTCCAGGAAGCGGGCCAGCGCCTCGATCGTCGGGTACTCCCACAGCACCGTGGCCGGCAGGTCGCGCCCGAGCCACTGCTCCAGCTCGCCGAGCAGGGACACCATGGCCACCGACTGCAGTCCGTAGCCCGCGAGGGGCCGGGTGGTGTCCACCTCCGCCGCGGGCAGGCCCGACCGGTCGGCCAGCTCCCGGGTCAGCCACTCCTCGATGCGGGCCCGGCCCGGGGACGGCGGCTCCGTGGCGGCGGGCCCCTGCCGCGCGGTGCCGCGCTCCGCGGCCGCGTCGAGGAGGGGTGGCGGCCAGGTGGCGAGGGTGGCGAGGCTGCCGTCGAGGAACGCGTCCAGGCAGGCGGCGCGCTGCAGCTTTCCGCTGGAGGTCTTGGGGACCCGGCCGCGCCCGGTCAGGGCGATGTGGTGCACCTGGAGGCCGAACTCGTCGGCGACCTTGGCGCGCAGCGCCGCCATGATGCCCTCGGTGTCGAGGTCCTCCGGTCCGCCGTCGACCTCGTGGACGATCAGCAGCCGTTCCGCGCCGTCGATGTGGCGGGCGCCGGCCACCCCGCAGCCGGCCCGCAGGGCCGGGTCGGCGTCCTCCACGGCCCGCTCGATGTCCTGCGGGTAGTGGTTGCGGCCCGCGATGATGATGACGTCCTTGATGCGGCCGGTGACGTGGAGTTCGGTGCCGTCGAGGAAGCCCAGATCACCGGTGCGCAGGAAGGGTCCCGCGCCGTCGGCGGTGCGGCCCGCGAAGGTCTCCTCGGTCTCCCGGGGGCGCTGCCAGTAGCCCTGGGCGATGCTCGGTCCGGACACCCAGATCTCGCCGACCCGGCCCTCGGGGAGGGCGGTGCGCGTCGCGGGGTCCACGATGGCGATCCGCTGGCCGTGCAGCGAGCTTCCGCAGCCGGCCACCTGCCGGGCGTCCTCGCCGGGGCCGGCGTCGGCGGCGCGGTGCGCCGCGAGGGCGTCGGCCGCCAGAGCGCGGACGACCGGCCGGGCGGTGCGGTCGCCGCCGGAGACGACGAGGGTGGCCTCGGCCAGGCCGTAGGCCGGGTACAGCGCCTCGCGGCGGAATCCGGCGGGGGCGAAGGTCTCGGCGAAGCGGTCGAGCGTGGTGGCGCGGACCGGTTCGGCGCCGTTGAGCGCCAGCCGCCAGCCGCTGAGGTCCAGCGTCTCCGGGTCGGCCTCGGATGCCTTCGAGATGCACAGGTCGTAGGCGAAGTTGGGGGCGCCGCTGAGGGTGGCGCCGTGCTCCGATATCGCGCGCAGCCAGCGGAGCGGGCGCTTGAGGAAGGCGAACGGCGACATGAACGTCACCGGGTAGCCGCCGAAGGCCGGCGCCAGCAGTCCGAAGATCAGTCCGAGGTCGTGGTACGGCGGCAGCCAGGACACCATGTGGTCGCCGGGGCCGGCCGCGAACAGCCGCTGGTTCTGCTCGCGCAGATTGTGGATGAGGTTGCCGTGGCCGACCATGACGCCCTTGGGACGGCTGGTGGAACCGGAGGTGTACTGGAGGAAGGCGAGGTCCCCTCCGGTGATGTCCGGGTGCCGCCAGGCGTCCGCGGCGGTGGCCGGATCCGCGCCGAGGTCGTCGACGCCCAGCCACGTCAGTCCCGCCAGTTTCGGGGCGAGTTCGGCGTAGCGGGGCGCCATGGCGACGACCGACGCGGGTGCGAGCACCACGGCGGGCCGGGCGTCCTCGATGATGCCCGTGAGCCGGGGCAGGGTCCGCTTCAGGAAGGCCGGGTCCGGCGGATAGACGGGGACGGCGGTCACCCCCGCGTAGAGGCAGGCGAGGAACGACGTCACATAGTCGAGTCCGGCCGGGCACAGGATCAGGGCCCGCTCCTTGGGGGCGACCCGGTCCTGGAGGGCGGCCGCGAGGGCGCGGACCCTCAGGTCGAGCTCGGCGTTGGTACCGCCGAGCGGCTCCCCTTCGCCGTTCGCGAGAAAGCGGAAAATCCGTTCCCCGGGCCGGCCGGAAAAGATCTCACGGAAATGTTCGACAAGCGTTTCCGAATCCCGACCCACCGCAGACCTCTCCGTCGATTGCGAGCGAACATGCACAGCCGCCCCCCATTTTCCACGCGAATAATTCCCGAACCCCTGAGGGACTTCACGGAGTTACCCGATGCCGGCCCAAAGGTCTTCCTGAACCCGGACACAGGAATTCCGGTTGCTCGGTGTACTGCTCCATTGCCGTACCGGCGTACCGGCGCGGCCTTCGTGAAGCGGAATCCGGGAAATCTCAGTGGTCCGCGGCCGGGGCCGGCTCCACCAGCTCGACCAGCAGCCCGCCGGCGTCCTTGGGGTTCACGAAGTTGACCCGGGAGCCCGCCGTGCCCCGCCGCGGCGCGTCGTACAGCAGGCGCACCCCGCGCTCGCGCAGCGCCGCACCGGCCGCCTCCACGTCGGTGACGGTGTACGCGATCTGCTGCACGCCGGGGCCCGAGCGGTCCAGGAACCGCGCAATCGTCGACGTCGGCGTCAGGGGTGCGAGCAGCTGGACGCACCCGCCCGCCGCGTCGTCCCCGACCGACATCATCGCCTCCCGCACCCCTTGTTCGTGGTTCTCCTCGATATGGGTGCAGCGCATGCCGAACACCCGCTGGTAGTACTCGATCGCCTCGTCGAGGTCGGCGACGGCCATGCCGAGGTGGTCGATGCGCAGCAGGCCGATGCTCCGCACCGTCTTTCCGGTCACATCCATGGAAGCGCCCGTCACACCGGTCATTCCGCTCATTGGACGGCAGGGGAACACTGCCCTTCGGCCGTACTCCCCTCCTCCTTTCTCGAAGGTTCGAAAATTTCCCGGCCAGTTCTTTCTTGCGCTGCTTCTCTTTCGTTCGCTCAGGCCGCGGCGATGGCCAGCGTGGCGTTCTGACCGCCGAATCCGCAGGAATTGCTCAGCGCGAGTTCCACCCGGGCGTCGGTCCGGGTACGGGCGACACCGATGTCCATCCGCGGGTCCAGCCGGGACAGGTTGGCGGTGGGAGGCACCACCCCTCGCTCGACGGCCAGGACGGCGAACGCGGCCTCCACCGCACCCGCCGCGCCCAGCAGATGCCCCGTCACGCCCTTGGTGGAGGTGACGAGCGGGTCCGCGGTCAGCACCCGGTTCAGCGCCTGGGCCTCGACCAGGTCGTTGAGCTGCGTGGAGGTGCCGTGGGCGTTGACGTGCCGGACGTCGGCGGGGGTGGCGTCCGCGTCGGCCAGCGCCGCGCGCAGGGCCCGCTCGACCCCAACGCCCCGGGGGTGCGGGCTGGTCATGTGGTGGGCGTCCGCGGTCGCGCCGTAGCCGACGATCCTGCCCCGCACCCCGGCGCCGCGGGCTCGGGCGTCGGCGGTGCGCTCCAGCACCAGGACGCCCGCCCCCTCGCCCGCGACGAAGCCGTCGCGGCCGACGTCGAACGGCCGGGAGGCGGTCGCCGGGTCGTCCTCGCGGCGGGAGAGCGCTCCCATCTGCGCGAAACCGGCCATCACCAGGGGCGTGATCATCGCTTCGCTGCCGCCCGCCAGTACGACGTCACACCGGTCCAGCGCGAGCAGGTCCCGGGCCGTGCCGATGGCGGTGGCCCCGGACGCGCAGGCCGTGGCCACCACCAGATTGGGTCCGGTGGCCCCGAACTCCATGGCGGTCTGGCCGGCCAGCATGTTCGGCAGCTGCATGGGCAGCAGCAGCGGGGAGACCTTGGCGACGCCACGGTCCCGCAGGACGTCGTGCTGCTGCTCCACCGTGCCCGGCCCGCCGTCGGCGCAGCCGAGCACCACCCCGACCCGCGCACCGTCCCAGGAGTGCGGGTCGAGCCCGGCGTCGGCGAGCGCCTCGCGCGCCGCCACCAGCGCGAACTGGACGAATCTGTCCAGCCGGTAGGCGCGGCGGGCGCCGAGGAGGGCGTCCGCGTCGAAGCCGGGGACCCGGCACGCGAGCCGTACGGGGTTGCCCGCGAGCCCGGGGTCCAGGGCAGCCGTCGGCCGGCCCTCGCAGACCGCCGCCCAGCTCGGCCCGACTCCGACGCCACCGGGGGTGACCAGGCCGATCCCGGTCACCGCGACATCGATCCCGGACATCAGGCCGTGGTGCTCCGCTCTTCCATGAGGCGCACCATGTCCTTGATCGTCGGCGTCTCCAGCAGTTCGTCGTCGCCGATCCGCAGACCGCAGTTCTCCTCCAGCATCAGCGACAGTTCGACCATCGCCAGCGAGTCCAGCTCGATGTCCTCCCACGTCGCCTCGGGCGTGACCTGCTCCGGCGCCACCCGCAACTTGGTGACCAGGATTTCCTTGAGTTGCTCGAACTGCACGGACACGGTGCTTCCTTTCCTGGGAGCCTCTGGGCATCGGGGGTCCGCACGGCGCGTCCGCACGTGCGGACGGATCGGAGGGCGGTTCAGAGGGCCTTCACCTCGGGCCACACCACGGTGGTCGCCCCCCAGGCCAGTCCCCCGCCGAACGCGGTGAGCAGGACGCGGTGACCGGCCGTCAGCCGGCCCTCGGCCGCGGACTGCGCCAGCAGGAGGGGGATCGACGCGGCGCCGGTGTTGCCCACCGTCTCGATATTGGAGAGCTGCCGCTCGGGGGGCAGGCCCAGCCGCTCCGCCACGGTGGCGAGGATGCGGGCGTTGGCCTGGTGAGCGGCGAGCCGGTCGACATCCGCCAGCCGCCACCCCGCGCGGGCGACCGCCTCCTCGGAGGCGGCCAGCATGTGCATCACCGCGTGCCGGTAGGTGTCGCGGCCCCGCATCCGGAAGAACTCCTCCCCCGGCTCCGGTGCGGTGGCCGAGGAGCGCTGGCGGGAGCCGCCCGCGGGGACTTCGATGAGGTCGCTGAGCGTTCCGTCGCTGCCGAGCACGACCGGGCCGACGGCACCCGGCTCGTCCGCCGTACCGGCCCGCAGTACCACCGCGCCCGCACCGTCCGCGAAGATCACGGCGGTGCCGCGGTCCAGCGGATCGATGATCGTGGTGAAGGCGTCGGCCGCGACGAGCAGCACCCGTCCGGCAGTTCCGGCGGCGATCAGGCCCGCGGCGGTGGCCAGTCCGTAGAGGAAGCCCGAGCAGACGGCGGCGATGTCGAAGGCGGCGACGCCGGCCAGCCCGAGGCGGGCGGCCACGTCCGGCGCGGTGGCCGGGCACGGCCGGTCGGAGGTGGTGGTGGCCAGCACGACGGCGTCCGCCCCCGGCTCGCCGGCCGAGGCCAGCGCCCGCCGCCCGGCTTCCACCGCGAGGTCGGAGGTCGCGGTCCCCGCGTCGACCACGTGCCGGGTCGCGATGCCGGTCCGGCTGCGGATCCACTCGTCGGAGGTGTCCAGCCGCTTTTCCAGGTCCTGGTTGGTCACGACTCCGGGTGGCACGTACGAGCCGATCCCCGCGATGACCGCGGCGCGTCCCCCCGGCGGGCCGGTGGCCCCATCGCGCCGGTGGTGCGCCAGGACCGGGTCCGCTGCCGGGGCCGTCGGTTCAGTCATGTCGCCGGGTGGTCCTTCCTGCTGGGGACGCCCTGGGCTCGCGGCGGCCGGGAACGGGATGCGCGGGGCGAGAGGGCGGCGGTGGAATGCGGGCACGGCGGGTACCTCACTCGCCCCCGCGTGGGCGGCCGTCACGGCGCGCCGGAGAGGATCGGGGAACGGTGCGCATCGCCGCGGAACGGCGGCGCGGTCGAATACCGGTACCGGTCAGACCGGCAAACGGATCGTCCCGGGATACCCAGGAATCCGCATTCCGTCTGCCGAAGTCATTTCTTTCCCCCGTCGCCGTATCCACTGAATGCGTTGGCGCAATATGGCTCAACCAAACGTCTACCGCGTACTCCCTAACTTCTACTCATCTCGCATACGAGCAGCAAGCCTCGACCACGCGAGAACCGCACACTTGTACACAACTCGGCGCCCGAGCAGGGGAAACTCCCGACGTCGCGGAGGCTGCAGGGTTTTCCCGCTCCCCGGAGGCCGGCGCAGATCCTCCCGGAGGGGCGGAACAGGCCGCCGCGGCCGCCATTTCCGGCGTCCCCGGACCTGACCGAACGCCGACATCCGGTCCGCGTCGACACGCGGCCCGCACGCATCACGAAATGACAGAAGGCTGTTGCGCACACGGCCTGTGTGCTCAACAGCCTTCAGAAGCGTCCTGCGAAGTGGCCCCCGGCGCCGGCCCGGCTAACTCTCGTGGAGACGTCGCTCCTCCAACTCCTGGGCGAACCTGAGCCATTGCTCGCCGCGTCGGCGCGCCGCCCGCACCACATCGCACGCGCGGTGCGTGGGCACGCCCGTGGCGAGCCACTGCCACTGCTCCGGTTCGATCGGCTGGCAGCTGAGCAGCCTCAGCAGCGTCCGCCCGGACTCCCGGAAGCGCAGCGTGGGGTCCTTGCGCATACTGGAGAGGATCAACGAGTCGCTCTCGGAAGGGAGTTCAGGGACCTTATCCCCTTCTTTCGCCCGATCGTGTGTACCCTTGGGATCGGAGTCCCGCCACTCCGCGGCCCGCAGTTTGGGCGGTACGGGATCCTCGCCGTCCTCCAGCCTTTTGCGTACGTCCCGGGCGGTGGCGACGGCGATGCCCGCGACCTCGGCGACCTCCCGCAAGGAGGCGTCGGGACGCTCGGCGATGAACTCGCCGGCGCGTCTGCGGCCTTCGGCGGCGTTGAGCGGGCGCACCCGCCCATCGCGTCCGGTCCGGGTGTTCGACTGGCCGGCGTCGTCAGTTGAACGGGCCCGCAGGGCGCCGACCCCGCTCGGTGAGATCCCGGCGATCTCCGCGATCTTGCGGTCGGACCAGTGCGGGTGGGTACCGATGATGCGGGCGGCCGCCGCGGTCCGATCGGCCTGCGAAAGGGGCCTGCCGTGCCGGGTGTTGAGTTTCACGGCCATGACGAAGGCGTCCTCCGGGGAGCCGTCGAAGAACCGTGCCTCGATGTGCTCGTCACCCCGCAGCAGAGCGGCGCGCACGCGGTGCAGACCGTCGATCACATGCATCGTGGGCCGGTGCACCACGATCGGCGGCAGGGGCATATCCGTCTCGGCCAGCGCATGGGAGTGGTGGGGATCCTCGCCCGCCAGCCGCGGCGACCCGAAGTACAACAATGATCGTACGGCCACTATCTCGGTGACGTACTGCCGTAATTCACCACCGTCCCGATGCTCCGTGCCCAATCCAGTCAATACGTCAGACACCGCTGCTCCCCCTTGGAGCGTCGAGCCGAAGAAATACTTCAGCACACTTGTGATCACGTAGAGAACTGCCGGAGGCGACCAAGCGAACAAAGAGAAACGGAATTTACGGTTCCCTCATCGTCCGGAATTGCGTTTTATTTCAGTCATATGGGACTGCCGAGCCGCGGGACCTCGGGCCCCGGATGAGATAATTCCAGATTTCCCTTACCCGGTTGCCATATCGAAGCGCACGACGAAAGGCGCGCGGACCTCGGCGCCCATGCGCAGGCCCGGGGTGATGGCCGGGCCCGAAGGACCGGGCGCAGCGCGACGCGGGCCCCACCGACACGCCATGGTCGAATCAGGGTGCGCTTACGTCAAGAGAGAACAAGGCCAATCACAATCGATCGAAGCGCATGGCCCAATCCCACCTCACACCGCTTGACGCGGCCCGCACCGCCGCAGCCACACGACGTCCCGCCCGAACGACCACACGAGGGCGGCCAGCGACAGTCCGAGCAGCAGCCTGGTGGCCACCGGCGGCAGGACCCCCGCGCTCGCCACGACGAGGACGATCCCCTGGAGCGCGGCCACGGCCTTGCGGGCGCAGCTCAGCGGCAACGCGGCCCGCAGCCACGGCAGCAGCCGGGCCGCCCCCACGAAGGCGTAGCGCATGGCGCCGATCACCAGCACCCACGCCCCCTGGGACACCGCCACGAAAGCGCTCAGCACCAGGATCAGAACGGCATCGACCTCCATGTCGAAGCGCGCCCCCACCGCGGAGGCCGATCCGGTGCGCCGCGCCACCCGGCCGTCGACCGCGTCCATGACCAGCGCCACCGCGGCGAGGACGACCATGGACGCCACGGTGAGCGTCCGCCGGTCCGCCACGGCGCTCGCCGCCAGCGCCGTCACCCCGCACACCAGCCCGGTCCGCGCCAGCGTGACGCGGTTCGCCGGCCCGAGCGGCCGCGACCACGTCCTGCGCAGCGACAGCGCCAGCACCACCCAGGTGGCGGCGGCGAACGCCGCGCCGGCCAGCCAGCCGGCCGGCCCCAGTCCCACCCCGACCCACAGCAGCGCCAGCAGGGCGAACTGCGCGCCCACGCCGATGGTCAACTCCTGGCTGAACTGGCAGGTGCCGCTGAGGTCTTGAGCTGCCACCACGTCTCCTTACAGTGTGGCAAAGTGAATCGGCGCGCCTCAGCGTATCCGCGTGCCTGCCGGGTCTCGGGGACCACAGCCCGGCCCCGCCGGGGAACGATGGCGTACCGCCCCGCCGCCACGGAGGTCACCATGCAGCACACGGCACGCGCCTTCTGGCTCCGGGCACCCGGCCGGGGCGAGATCCGGACGGTTCCGCTGCCCGGCCCCGGTGCCGGCGACGTCATGGTCCGCACCCTGTACTCCGGAATCAGCCGCGGCACCGAGACCCTGGTCTTCCGCGGCGAGGTGCCCGAGAGTCAGCGCACGGCCATGCGGGCGCCGTTCCAGGAAGGCGACTTCCCCGCACCGGTCAAATACGGGTACCTCAACGTCGGCGTCGTCGAACAGGGACCGCCGGACCTGCTCGGCCGTACCGTCTTCTGCCTGTACCCGCACCAGACCCGCTACGTCGTCCCCGCCGGCGCGGTGACCGTCGTACCGGACACCGTGCCCCCCGCCCGCGCCGTACTGGCCGGCACGGTGGAGACCGCGGTCAACGCCCTGTGGGACGCTGCACCGCTGCCCGGCGACCGGATCTCGGTGGTCGGGGCGGGCATGGTCGGCTGCTGCGTCGCGGCGGTGCTCGCCCGGTATCCGGCGGTCGGAGTGCAACTGGTCGACACCGATCCCGCCCGAGCGGAGATCGCCAGGGCCCTCGGCGTCGGCTTCGCCCCTCCCGAGGAGGCCCGCCCCGGACGCGACCTGGTCTTCCACACCAGCGCCACCGAGGCCGGACTCGCCCGCTCGCTCGAACTCCTGGCGCCGGAAGGGGAGGTGCTCGAACTCAGCTGGTACGGCGACCGGCGGGTCAGCCTGCCGCTGGGCGAGTCGTTCCACTCCCGCCGCCTGACCGTACGCAGCAGCCAGGTCGGCGCCGTCTCCCCGGCCCGCCGGTCCCGCCGCACCTTCACCGACCGACTCGCCCTGGCCCTGGAGTTGCTCGCGGACCCGGCCTTCGACGTGCTGCTCACCGAGCGGTGCGCCTTCGAGGAACTGCCGCGGGTCATGCCCCGACTGGCCGAAAACAGCCACCCGGTCCTGTGCCAACTGATCGAGTACCCCTCCGCCGACGAGGTCTGAACGGGCGGGCCGCACCCACCCGAAGGCCGGGGGGGGAATCCGGACTCCATGGAGGATGACCGTTGTTCAGCATCACCGTCCGCAGCCACTTCATGGCCGCCCACAGCTTCCGCGGCGAGGTCTTCGGGCCCGCCCAGCGGCTGCACGGCGCGACCTTCACCGTGGACGCGACCTTCCGTCGCACCACCCTCGACGCCGACAACATCGTGGTCGACATCGGTCTGGCCACCCAGGAACTCGGAGCGGTCCTGGGCGAGTTCAACTACCGCAACCTCGACGACCACCCCGCCTTCGAGGGCATCAACACCTCCACGGAGTTCCTCGCCAAGGTCATCGCCGACCGGCTCGCCGGCCAGGTGCACTCCGGCGCCCTGGGCGAGGGTGCCCGGCAACTGTCCGGCATCTCCGTGACCCTGCACGAATCGCCTGTCGCCTGGGCGACGTACGAGCGCGCCCTGTGAGCCCGGCCGGCACGCTCACGGCGGCCCCGGGCCGGGTGCACGTCGTGCTGCCCGGCGGCGTCGACGATCCGGCCGCCCCCAGCGGCGGCAACGTCTACGACCGCCAGGTGTGCCGGGGCCTCGCGGCGGCGGGCTGGACCGTGCACGAGACCGCGCTGCCGGGCTCCTGGCCGCAGCCGGACGACGCGGCCCGCGCGCGCCTCGCCCGCACGCTCGCCGCCCTGCCCGACGCCTCCGTCGTCCTCCTCGACGGCCTGGTCGCCTGCGGCGCGCCCGAGGCCGTCGTCCCGCAGTCCGGCCGGCTGCGGTCGGCCGTCGTGGTGCATCTGCCGCTGGCCGACGAGACCGGGCTGGCGCCGGCCACCGCCGCCCGCCTCGACGAACGGGAGCGGCGGACCCTGCGCGCCGCGGACGCGGTCGTGGCCACCAGTCCCTGGACGGCCCGCCGGCTGACCGCGCGCCACGGCATCGACCCGAGCCGCGTCCACATCGCCCCGCCGGGCACCGACCCCGCGCCCCTCGCACCCGGCACCGACGGCGCCTCCCGGCTGCTGTGCGTGGCCTCGCTGACCCCCCGGAAGGGACACGACCTGCTCCTCCAGGCGCTCGCCGGCCTCACCGACCTGCACTGGGAGTGCGAGTTCGCCGGAGCGCCGGGCCCCGGCCCCCACCGCCGCGCGCACCTGCGCGACGCGGTGGCACGGTTCGGCCTCACCGGCCGGGTACGGCTGCTCGGCCCGCGGACCGGCGCGGACCTCCACCGCACCTACGCCGCCGCCGACCTCGGCGTGCTGGCCTCCCGCGCGGAGCCCTACGGCATGGTCGTCACCGAGACACTCGCCCGCGGAACTCCCGTGGTGGCGACGGCCGTCGGCGGTGTCCCGGACGCCCTGGGGCACGCGCCGGACGGCAGCCTGCCCGGCATCCTGGTGCCCCCCGATGACCCCGGGGCCCTGGCGGCGGCGCTGCGCCGGTGGCTCGCGGACGCCGCGCTGCGCGAGCGGCTGAGGGCGTCGGCGCGGCTGCGCCGTACGGAGTTGGCAGGATGGCGGACGACAGTGGAGAGCCTCGCCGGCTTGCTGGCGCGGCTCGGCCGGCAGCCGGGGAGAACCGTGTGAGCACGGCAGGACAGGTCCGGTACGCCGCCGAATGGCTGGAGTTGCGCGAACCGGCCGACGCACGGGCCCGCTCCGGTGAGCTGCTCGCGCCGCTCACCGCCCATCTGGCGCAGGCACCGTCCGCCACCGGCCGGACGGTGGTCCACGACCTCGGCTGCGGCACCGGTTCCATGGGACGCTGGCTCGCCGCCCGGCTGCCCGGACCGCAGCACTGGATCCTGCACGACCGCGACCCCGAGCTGCTTCGACTGGCCGCCGCCGGGATGCCGGACACCGCCGCCGACGGCAGCCCCGTCACGGTCCGCACCCGGCAGGGTGACATCACACAGCTGCGCGCGGCCGACCTCGACGGCGCCTCCCTGGTCACCGCCTCCGCCCTGCTGGACCTGCTCACCGCGGACGAGGTGGACGCGTTCGCCACCGCGTGCGTGCGGGCCCGGTGCCCGGCACTGCTGGCCCTCTCCGTCGTGGGGCGGGTCGGCCTCGATCCGGCCGACCCGCTCGACACCGAGCTGACCGCCGCGTTCAACGCCCACCAGCGCCGGGTCCACGGCAACCGCCGCCTGCTCGGCCCGGACGCCGCCGACGCCGCCGCCCGAGTGTTCCGCCGACGGGGCGCCAAGGTGTGGTCCCGGCCCAGCCCCTGGCGGCTCGGCGCCGGACAGGAGGCGCTGCTGAGTCGGTGGCTGACCGAGTGGGTGGCCGCGGCCGTCGAGCAGCAGCCCGAGCTGGGTCCCCGCGCCGACGCCTATCTGCGGCGCCGGTCGCGGTCCTGCGCGGCGGGCCGGCTACGCGCCGTGGTGCACCACGGCGACCTGCTGGCGCTCCCGGCGGCGCCGGGCGGGACACCGGTATGAACCGGCGGGTCTGGGCGGTGGCCCGCGTGCTCATCGGGCTCGGCATCCTCGTGGTGGTGCTCTGGCGGATGGGGACCGGTGCGTCCCTCGCCGCCCTGCGCTCCCTCGACGCCGCGACGCCGGCCATCGCGCTCGGCATCGGCCTGTTCACCACCGTCCTCAGCGCCCTGCGCTGGCGCCTGGTTGCGGGCCGGCTGGGCCTGCGGCTCCCGCTGGGCGCCGCCGTCGCGGACTACTACCGCGCGCTGTTCCTCAACGCGGCGCTTCCCGGCGGGGTGCTCGGCGACGTCCACCGGGCCGTGCGGCACGGCAAGGACTCCGGCGACCTCGGCCGCGGGGTGCGCGCGGTGGTCCTCGAACGGACCGCGGGCCAGGTGGCGCTGATCGCCGTCGTCGCCATCGCCCTGCCGGCCGATCCCGCCCTCTTCCGGCACGGCCGCGGTGCCCCGCTGGGCCTGCTCCTCCTCGTCGCCGCGGCCGTTCTGGGTGCGGCGGTCATCGCCCTGGTGGCGGCGGCCCGTTGGGGGCGGTACGCGGCCAGGCTGCGGCGCGCACTGTCCGCCGCCCGCACGGACCTCCGGCTGGGCCTGCTCGCCCGCGACACCTGGCCGGCGGTGGCGGGCCTGTCCCTGGCGGTGCTCGCCGGACACCTCGGCATGTTCCTGGTCGCCGCACGCGTGACGGGAACCCGGGCGCCGGTGGGCCAGTTGGTGCCGCTGTTCCTGCTGGCGCTGCTGGCGATGGCGCTGCCGGTGAACATCGGCGGGTGGGGGCCGCGGGAGGGCGTCTTGGCACTGGCGTTCAGCTCCGCCGGGCTGAGCGCCGAACACGGCCTGGCCGTCTCCGTGGTCTACGGGGTGCTCGCCTTCGTCTCAAGCCTGCCCGGCGCGGGGGTGCTGCTCCTGCGGCAGGCCCGCCCCCGCCCGGCCGGTACGGAGCTCGAACTCCAGGAGTGTGTCCTCCCCGAGTGCGAAGCGGCGCACCGGGGCCCGTAGCGCGCCACCCATCCGGTCCGGTCCGGGGAAGCGCAGTCCGGGTATGCCCTCGCCCAGGATCACGGGTGCGACGGTGACGTAGAGCCGGTCCAGGACGCCGGCCGCCAGAAAGCGGGAGACCGTGACGCCGCCGCCCTCGATCAGGACCCGGCCCAGGGACCGCTCGGTGAGCGCGTCCAGCAGCCGCCGCGGCGCGAAGGGCTCGCCGTCGCCCGGCACATCGAGGATCTCGACGCCGTCCCGACGGGGCCGGGGCACGCCGCATCCGGCTCCCCGAATCCACAGGGTCGGCGCGGCGCCGTCGGTGAACACACCCCGGTCCGGCGGCACCCGCCCGCTGCGGTCCAGGACCACCCGGGGCGGGCTGTCGCCCGCGCAGGCCCGGACGGTCAGCCGGGGGTCGTCCGCGACGACCGTGCCGGCCCCGACGACCACGGCGTCAGCCAGGGCCCGCAACCGGTGCAGATGGCGGCGGTCCTCCTCCCCGGTGACATACACCGCGTCACCGGTGCGCGTCGCGATGAAACCGTCCACGCTCTGGCCGAGTTGGGCGAACACGCAGTGCGGGCCCGCCAGGCACAGCGGGAGGTAGCGGTGGGCCAGCAGCGTCGCCTCGGGTGTGGCGTCCTCCGTCCACCGCCACTCCCCGTCCGGCCCGGGGGCGAGTCCGGCCCGCTCGGCGTCCTGTGGGGTCCGTACGGACAGCAACCTGCCCCAGGCACGGTCGGCGTCGAGTTCTCGTGGCATGGTGGCCTTTCGTCGGTGGCTGCGGTCGGCGCCCGCCAGCCCGTGTCCATGTCTACCCGCCGAGCAGGGCCGGGTACTTGGTGAACGCGGCGACCGGATGAGCGATCACCGCATCGTCCCTGTCCGGCAAGTGACCACTTGCCGGTACACCTCAACCACGGCCGGTCCTATGACGGCCACGATGTGGCAGCCGCCCGCGGCATACCCTCCGGCCACGGTGTCATGGAATTACTCTGCCCGCATTCACGAACAACCCGGCAGACCAAGCACCGGGAAGGAGGCTTCTGTTGCGCACCCGCCATTACCCGCGCGCGGCGGCACCATTGGCCGCATGACAGGACGAGGCAACTCCCTCCGTCCCGTTTCCCGGCAATCGGATTCCGAGCGCGTGGTGGATCTCCGATCGCCGGTCATGCATGGTGAATTACTCGCGGCCGGTCATCCGAATCGCAATTGTCTGCGTGAGTGGGCGGCATTGGAATACGGAGATGTCTCGGGTCTGGTCCCGGGCCAGGAGACTCTCGCCCGTGTTCATTCGGAATTCCTGACCGGTGACGCGTTCGGCTCCCTGCACTGCGGGTCCGGCGAGCAGCCGTCCGCGACACCGGAAGCCGTACGGGTGGCGGCGGACACGGTCTCGGCCCGGCGGTACCCAGCTCGATCCGCTCGCCAAACCCTCATCGGCTCTCGCTCTCAACGCACTATTACACAAGGCCGAAACATAGCCCCCTAAGGGTCTTCCCTGATTGTCGTCGAGGGGCCCGCCGCTAGACTGTCCACGCCAACTCGGGCCTGCCACCGTCGGCATCACCACAGCGAGCACTCGAAGAATCGGCATTACGGTCCACGGCACTGCACCGTGCGCGGAAGCCGCACAGTCCTCACCGCTCCCCTATGTGCCGTGCACCGTAAGAATTCAGATAGAGGAGTACCTTTGTCCAGCCAACAGCAATTAGCACGGCCGACTGCGCCCGCGACGGTCAAGAACGCGGCCACCGTCATGTACGTCGGCATGGGGCTGACCCTCCTCGCGGCGGTGGTACTGATCGTCGACCAGGCCATGAGCGACACCTTGACCCAGCAGCTCAGGGATGCGTACCCGAGCTACTCCGCGAGCCGCATGAGCACGGTGAAGTCGAGCATCCTCACCTACCTCTTCACTCTCGGTGTGGCCGGCCTCGTCCTGTGGCCGTGGATGGCCGCGGCGAACAGGAAGGGGAAGGGCTGGTCGCGCATCGCCGCCAGCGTGGTCTTCCTCCTCTCCACGGTCATCGCGCTGTACGACTTCACCCAGAACTTCCCGCTGTTCGTGACCCTCACCGGTCTGCTCCCGTGCGTCGCCGGCCTGGTGGCCGTCGCGCTCCTGTGGATGCCGGATTCCTCGGCCTTCTACACCGGCAACCGGGCCACCGCCTGAGCTCCGGATAGCCGGCCGGATCCAGCCACGGCTGGGCCCGGCCGGCCGCATGTGCGGAACCCGGGTGTCCGAGCGCCGTTCCCGGCCGGGCCTGCCGGGGGTCGGACCGGCGACGCGTCCGCTCCCCGGTTCTCGGCGAAGTTCCTGGCACGCTCCGGCGTGATCCGGCTGTTGGCCCCGAGGGCGTCGCGGACCAACCCCCGTGCACCGGCCACCGTCGCCTCTTCGCCCAGGACACCGGCGAGCGCCCCCGCGTCGATCACCACGGTGTGCCGCGAGACGGCCTCGACGCCGTCCGGTGCGGTGCACACCCGCCACTCCCCGTGTGGGCCGTCAGGCGCGCGGGCAGCGTGGTCTGCTCGCAGGCGATGCGCTCACCGGGGAAGCAGATCCGTACGGACCGCGTGGTGTGGGTGGCGCCGTCCGGCGTGCCCACGGCGCGGTGCCCCTGGGCGGACTCCACGCGCCCCGGCGGCCGCGCCGATGGCGGCCGCGCACACCTCTGGCCCCGTAACTGTGGGGATGCGCGCTATATCCGCCTGACCTGGGCATTCCTACGGTGTGGCGACACCTGATCCACCCCTGCCCCCGGAAGTGGTGACCATGGCCGCCTCGGCATCCGCGCCCCCAACTCCCGGCTCGCTCAAGCGCATCGTCGCCGCGAGCCTCATCGGCACCACCGTCGAGTGGTACGACTTCTTCCTCTACGGTTCCGCCGCCGCGCTCGTCTTCAACAAGCTGTTCTTTCCCGGGTCCGACCCGCTCGTGGGCACCCTGCTGTCGTTCCTGACCTACGCGGTCGGCTTTGCCGCGCGTCCCCTCGGGGCGCTGGTCTTCGGGCACTACGGCGACCGGCTGGGCCGCAAGAAGCTGCTGGTGCTGAGCCTGTTGATGATGGGCGGGGCGACCTTCGCGATCGGGCTGCTGCCCACGCATGCGACGGTCGGCACGGCAGCGCCCGTGCTGCTGACCCTGCTGCGGCTGATCCAGGGGTTCGCACTGGGCGGTGAGTGGGGCGGCGCGGTGCTGCTGGTGTCGGAGCATGGCGACGCGCGGCGGCGCGGGTTCTGGGCGTCCTGGCCGCAGACCGGTGCGCCCGCCGGGCAGTTGCTCGCCACCGGTGTGCTGTCGGCGCTGACCGCACTGCTGTCGGACGCGGAGTTCGTCTCCTGGGGCTGGCGGGTGCCGTTCCTGCTCTCCGGAGTGCTGGTGCTCCTGGGACTGTGGATCCGGCTGTCCGTGGATGAATCGCCGGTGTTCAAGGCCGCGTTGGCGAACGCGGAGTCGCGCCGGGCCGAGGGCGCGGCGGTGGAGCGGATGCCTCTGGTCGCCGTCCTGAAGTACCACTGGCGGGACGTGCTGATCGCGATGGGCGCCCGGATGGCCGAGAACATCTCGTACTACGTCATCACGGCGTTCGTCCTCGTCTACGCCACCACGCACACCGGCCTGTCACAGCAGACCGCCCTGAACGCGGTGCTGATCGCCTCCGCGCTGCACTTCGCGGTCATCCCCGCCTGGGGCGCCCTGTCGGACCGGATCGGCCGCCGGCCCGTCTATCTGCTGGGCGCGGTCGGGGTGGCCGTCTGGGCGTTCCCGTTCTTCGCGCTGGTGGACTCCACCGACTTCGGGCTGCTGCTGCTCGCGGTGAGCGTCGGACTGGTCTTCCACGGGGCGATGTACGCACCGCAGGCGGCGTTCTTCGCGGAGATGTTCGCGACGCGGATGCGGTACTCGGGCGCGTCGATCGGCGCCCAGTTCTCGTCGGTCGCGGCCGGCGCGCCCGCCCCGCTCATCGCGACGGCGCTGCTCGCCGACTTCGACAGCCCGACGCCGATCGCCCTGTACGTCATCCTCGCCGCGGTGCTCACGCTGATCGCGGTGGGCGTGGCGAAGGAGACCCGCAGCCGCGATCTCGGCGCGGCCGACGCCGCGCGGCCGGGCGGGGCACCGGAGCCGGCCGGGGACACGGGTGCGGGGGCCGGCGACGCCGCGGCGGCCGGTGAGGGGAGCGCGGCGGGCGGTGCCCGGCGGGCCTGAGGCGCACCGCGGCGCGGCCGCGTCCCGGCCGCGCCGGTCAGGGCCCGGCCGGGGAGCGGGCGCGCCGGTGCGGGCGCCCGTGCGGGATGCCCGTCCTGGCACCCCGCCGGAGCACCCGGGTGCCGGCCGGAGTCAGGACTTGCCCTTGCCCCGCAGCGAGTCCTTCACCCCGGCGGCCTTGTCCTTGGCGTTCTCCATCGTGTCCTTGGCCTTGGCCTTGGCCTGGTCGGTGCGGCCCTCGGCCGCCTTCCGGTCGTCGCCGGTGGCCTTGCCCGCCGCCTCTTTGGCCTTGCCCTTCATCTTGCCCATGGTGCTGTCGTCACCCATGGCGAACTCCTTCGTCCGGTGGGGAGGGGGTCTGTCTGCAGACGTGGCCCACGCTCCCGCAGATCGGTACGGTCCGCACCCGGAGGGGGCTATCGGATCACCGGCCACGGGTGCCGCCCCAGGTGGCGGGTACGGCCCGGCACCGTCCCCGTCACGCCCCCGGCGGGCGGACGACCGCGGCGGAGAGCTGGTGCAGCCGCAGCGCGAGCTGGATCTCCAGCGCGCGGGCCGGGGACTGCCAGTCGGGGCCCAGCAGGCGGCCCACCCGCTCCAGCCGCTGGGCGACGGTGTTCACATGGACGTGCAGTTCGTCCTTGGTGCGGGCCGGGCTCATCCCGCTCGCGAAATAGGCACTCAGGGTGCGCAGCAGATCCGTACCGCGGCGCGCGTCGTAGTCGGTGACCGCGCCGAGCGTGCGGTGCACGAACCCGTCCACATCGCGGGTGTCGGCGAGCAGCAGGCCGAGGAACCCGAAGTCGGCGGCGGCCGCGCCCTGCCCGCCGCGGCCCAGCACCCGCAGCGCCTCCCGGCAGCGCCTGGCCTCCGCGTACGCGTCGGCGACCGCGGCGGGGCGGGCGGCCGGGGCCGTCACGGGCGCCGAGCCGCCGACCGTGACGGGTACGTGGAGGACGGCGCCGAGACGTCCCGCGACCTCCCGGGCGGCGTGCGCCGGGTCGTCCCCGGGGCCGAGCGGCAGCAGCAGGACCGCGCCGCCGTCCCGTACGGCGGCCAGTCCCCGGCGGGTGGCGGCGAGATGCGAGGCCGCCGACCACAGGCGCTGCCGGTCGGCGCCGGCGACGGGGCCGGCGGCGTCGTACCCGGCACCGGTGCGGGCGGCGGCCGGGGCGAGAGCAGGCGCGGGAGCCGGGGCGGGGGTCGGCGCGAGGGCCGGTGGGGCCGCCCCGGCAGGGGTGTCCGCCGGCTGCGGGCCGTCGGCGCGCGCGCCCGGCGGGCCTTCAATGCGCGCCGCGAGGACGATATGCGGCGCGTCGAGGTTCGCGCCGACCCGGGCCGCGCGCTCGCGCAGCAGCCGCGGGTCGCGGCCGGCGGCGTCGAGGAGGTCGTCCAGCAGCTCGCCCCGCACCCGCTGTTCGGCCTCGCCCGCGCTCCGCCGGGCGAGCAGCAGCAGGGAGGTGACCATCGCCGCGCGCTCCAGGGTCCGCTGGTCCACGGGGTCCAGCGCCGGATGGCCGCGCAGTACGAGGGCGCCCAGCACCTCGCCGCCCGCCGACACCGCCGCGACCCAGTCCGTACCGTCCCGTACGGCGTGGCCGTCGGCGCGGGAGCGGTCCAGTGCGGCGGCCGGTGCCCGGTCGGGACCGGCGAACTCCACCTCGCCGCGGAGCACTTCGGCCAGCGCGTCCGCGACGTCCTGGACCCCGCCGCCGCGCAGCACCAGTTCGGTCAGCCGGTCGTGGATGTCCGAGGCCCGCTCGATGACCGCGCTGCGGTCGCGGATGATCTCGTTGGCGGCCTCCAGTTCGGTGAGCGTCTTACGGGTCTCGGCGAGGAGGTTGGCGGTGTCGATGGCGACGGCGGCGTGTGCCGCGTGCGCGGCGAGCAGCGCTATCTGGCCGTGCTCGAAGACCCGCTCACGCCGGTCGGCGGCGAAGAGCACGCCGATCACGCCGCTGCCGAGCATCAGCGGCACCCCGAGGATCGCCACCAGCCCCTCGTCCTCGACACCGGTGTCGATGGTGCGGGTGTGCCGGAACCGCTCGTCGTGGAAGTAGCTGTCGGTGACGTACGGGCGGGCGGTCTGGGCGACGAGGCCGCCGAGCCCCTCCCCCATACCGAGCCGCAGCTGCTGGAACCGCGCGGACACCGACCCGTCGGTGACCCGCATATACGTATCGCCCGCCGACGGGTCGTGGAGGGTCAGATAGGCGACCTCGGTGCCCAGGAGGGAGCGGGCCCGGCGCACGATCGCGCGCAGTACGGCGTCGAGGTCGCGCAGTCCGGCGAGGTCGTGGACGGTCGCGTAGAGCGCGGACAGTTCGGCCTCGCGCCGCCGCCGGCCCTCCAGTTCGGTCCGTACCCGCAGGGCGAGGAGCTTGGCCCGCTCCAGCGCGGCGAGCCGCCCGGCGGGCGCGCCCTCGGCGCGGGCGCGCAGCACCGCCCGTTCGAAGTCCTCGGCGGACGCGCCGGTGGCCAGCAGCCGGAGGAAGGGGGTCTCGGCCGGCTCGTCGGGCGGGGGCGCGGCGGTGGTTCCCGTCGGCGGCGGTCCGGGAGCGCGCTCGGGTATCGGATGTTCGCTGGACATGGTCACAGGGATACCTCCGGTACGACGTGACACACCAGCCTCCACCGCCTCACGTTCCGTCCCGTACGCGGCCATCCCGGAACGGCGCACCGCCGTACCGCCGTCCCGTGCCGCGCGCTCAGTGCGCGGTCCAGCCGCCGTCGAGGGCGAGCGAGGTACCGGTGACGAAGGACGCCTGGGGGGTGCAGAGATAGGCGACGGCCTCGGCGACCTCTTCGGGTTCGAGCAGCCGCTTGAGCGCGGAGTCGGCGAGCAGGATGTCGGCCAGTACGCGGTCCTCGGGGATGCCGTGCGCGGCGGCCTGGTCGGCGATCTGCCGTTCGACGAGCGGGGTGCGGACATACCCGGGGTTGACGCAGTTGGAGGTGACGCCGTGCGGGGCGCCCTCCAGGGCGGCGGTCTTCGAGAGCCCCTCCAGGCCGTGCTTGGCGGCGACGTACGCGGATTTGAAGGGGGACGCCCGCAGGCCGTGCACGGAGGAGATGTTGACGATGCGGCCCCAGCCCCGCGCGTACATGTGCGGCAGCGCGCCGCGCAGCAGCCGGAAGGGCGCTTCCAGCATGACCGTCAGCACCTCGTGGAACGCCTCGGGCGGGAACTCCTCGATGGGGCGGACGAGTTGCAGGCCCGCGTTGTTGACCAGCACATCGCTGCCGGCGGCGGCCCGCTCCGCGGCGGCCAGGTCGGTGAGGTCGAGGGGGTGCGGCTCGATGCCGCCGGGGGTGCCGGCCGGCAGCGCGTCCAGGAGGCCGTCGAGACCGGCCGCGTCCCGGTCCACGGCGCGCACCACGGCGCCGGCCGCCGCCAGCCGCAGCGCGCAGGCGCGTCCGATGCCGCCGGCGGCGCCGGTGACGAGGGCGGTGCGGCCCGCGAGGTCGAGGGATACCGGGCCTGGAGTGCCGATCGCGGTCATACCCGCACCTTAGGCAGCCCCGGGGAACGGCGCCGATGTGTCACGGCCCCACACTTGGCCCCGGTGATATGGCGGCCGCGCACCCCCACCGCGAGGGACGGCTGCCACGCCCGTCCGCGCCGCGCCCGCTCACCCGAACGGCCGCCCCGGATCGCCGCGCCCCCGCCGGGCTCCTAGCGTCAGACGACGCAGCGCGCCGCCTGCGCACCGCCGCCACAAGGAGGTCCGACCATGCGCGTGCTGATCGCCGTACCGATCGTGCTGCTCGCCCTCGCCGCCGCCGGATGCGGGAGCGGCGACGGCGACGGGGTCACCGCCGGCGCCGCGTCGTCCACCACCGGGACGGGGACCGGCGGCCCGGACCGCGCCCCCTCGCCGGGTACGTCGGCCGCCTCCCCCGCCGTCCCCGGGCAGTCCGTGGAGTGCGGTGAGCTCCCGGACGCGCTGGGCGCGGGACGGAACGCCGCGCTCTTCGCGGACCCGGGCGCCGGCGGCACGGTGGACTGCGCGGAGGCCCACGGCGTGATGACCGAGTTCTTCCTGCGGGCACCGCGGCGGACCGGCGGGGACCGGGGTTCGCTGGCCGTACGGGGCTGGACCTGCCGGTACGAGAGCGGTCCGGCCGGCACCTGGCTCAGCTCCTGCCGCAAGGAGGACCGGGAGATGCACACCGAGTACCCGTCGGACCCGGACACCGGCCCCGGCCCGTCGGACGGCCCCGACTCCTCCCAGCTGCCCAGCCTGCCCGGCGACCCCAGCGGGCCGGTGGGCGAACCGTCGACCGAGGAGCTGTAGCGGCCCCGGGAGCGGCCCGCGCGCTACGGCCGGGGGTCCTCCCCCATCCCGCGGAACCAGGTGGGCTCATCCTGCAGCGCCCGCTCGATCCGGGTCAGCGCGTAGTCGTGGACCGCCGGCAGGTCGTCCACCGCGAACCAGCCCACGTCCAGCGATTCGTCGTCGTTGACCCGGGCCGTGCCGCCGATCGCGCGGCAGCGCAGCGTGACGTCCATGAACTGGCACCGGTCGCCGTTGGGGTAGCGGACCGGCGCCATGGCCTCGACGAGGACGACGCGTTCGGGCACGACCCGCACCGCCGTCTCCTCGTAGACCTCGCGCACCGCGGTCTCGGCCGGCTGCTCACCAGGCTCGGGGATACCGCCGATGACCGACCAGCCGCCGGTGTCCGCCCGCTTGCCCAGCAGGACCCGGCCCGCGTCGTCGAAGACGACCGCGCTGACCCCCGGCAGCCACAGGAGCTGGTGGCCGATGGAGGTCCGCAGGTCATGGATGAAGTCGGGGGTAGCCATGCCGGGAACCCTAAGGGACGATCTTGTGGGTCCCGGGCGCGCTCGGGCGGCGGCCGGCCGTTCAGGCGCCGGTCCGGCTCGCGCCGCGCAGGCCCAGCCGGCCGCGGATACAGCGGACGGCGCCCTCGGCGTCATCGACGGTGACGGTGAAGGTGCGGCCGTCGCCCAGCCGGAGCACCAGGCCCTCGCCGCGGCGTACGACGACGGCGGTGCCCTGTTCTGGGCGCCAGCGGTAGCCCCAGCCGCCCCAGTGCCGGGGGGTGACCTGGGGGTCGAAGTCGGCGCCGACGACATGGTCGAGGGGGATCCGGCGGCGCGGTACCCCTATGTGGCCGCAGCGGACCTCCAGATGGTCCGCCTCGACGCGCACCGCGACATGGACGAAGGCGAGTGTGCCGAAGATCACCAGCAGTCCGGCCGCGACGCAGCCGACCACGGCCATCGCCAGGGGCGCGAGGCCGGCGGTCCAGGTGCTCTCGACGGCGAGCTGTACGCCCAGGGCCAGACAGGCCGCGCCCACGGCGGCCAGCAGCCACTGCACGCGGTTGGTGGCGCTGCCGTGCCACACCTCGGGAACGTCCGCATGGGCGCCGCGCACCACGGGCGCGCCGCTGCCGGCGCCGCTGTCACGACCGGCATCGCCGGGGGTACCGGGGGCTGCTGCCCCCTCGTGGGGGTGGTCCCTCATGAGACGCAGCGTACGCGTCTTCGCACGCTGGGGCAGGGCTCAGGACGAGGCGTTGGTCACCCCGGGACGCGGGGCGCGGGCCGCCACCGGCAGTGCGGAGGCGGCGTCTTCGGGGGCGCGCCCCCGGTGTCAGCGGCGCAGCGCGGCGGCGGGCTCACCGGTGCCGGTACCGGCATCCGGGTCGGCGCCCGCACCTGTATCGGCCAGGGTCTCGGCGGCGGCGAGCAGCCGGCCCTCCGGGTAGGCGAGCGCCGCGGCGGGCAGCCGGGCCGGGCGGCCGCCGAGGAGCACCCGCAGACCGCCGGTCGGCGCGGCGGCGGGGGCCGGTTCGGCGCCGACGCGGCGCAGCGCCTGGGCCGCGACGGCCTCGGCGGAGCCGTGCAGGACGAGTTCGGGGGCGCCGGGCCGCTGGAGGGCGGCCCGGATCCGGTCGGCGACCAGTTCGTAGTGGGTGCAGCCCAGCACGACGGCGCGGACGTCCGGCGGGGTGCGCCGGGCGGCGGCCGCGACGGCCGCGTCGACGGCGGCGTCGTCCGCGGCCTCCACGGCGTCGGCGAGGCCGGGGCACGGTACGCCGGTGACGGCCACACCGGCCGCGAAGCGTTCGATCAGCTCCCGCTGGTAGGGGCTGCCGGTGGTGGCGGGGGTGGCCCAGATCGCGACGGGGCCGCCGGCGGCCGCGGCGGGCTTGATGGCGGGCACCGTGCCGATGACGGGGACGGCCGGTTCCAGCGCGGCGCGGAGCACCGGCAGCGCGTGCACGGAGGCGGTGTTGCAGGCGACGATCAGGGCTTCGGGGCGGTGCGCGGCGGCGGCGCGGGCGACCGCGAGGGCGCGCGCGGCGACGTCCTCGGGGGTGCGCGGGCCCCAGGGCATGCTGTCGGGATCGGCGGAGAGGACGAGATCGGCGTCCGGCCGCAGTCTCCGCACGGCGGCGGCCGCCGCGAGCAGTCCGGTCCCGGAGTCCATCAGCGCGATCTTCACCCCGACACTCTACTCAGCCGCGCGCCCGGTTTGTCATACCGGCCCGCGGTCCGCCGCTCCCCCGGCCGGCCGACGGCGTTCCGGCGCACCCGGCCGATCACCGGTGCGCGGCACCGTCCGTGCGGCAGACTGCGGCCCGTGGGAGCGATGGAGTACATCGGAGCCGGGACGCTGCTGGCCTGGGTGTGGCTGCTGCTGGGGCAGGGCTTCTTCTGGCGTACGGACGTCCGGCTGCCGGACCGGCGGGATCCGGCGCGCTGGCCGTCGGTCGCGGTGGTGGTCCCGGCGCGGGACGAGGCCGGGGCGCTGCCGGCCAGTCTGCCGTCGCTGCTCGGGCAGAAGTACCCCGGGCGGGCGGAGGTGTTCCTGATCGACGACGGCAGTACGGACGGGACCGGCGCGCTGGCCCGGGAGCTGGCGGCCGAACGGGGCGGGCTGCCGCTGACCGTCGCCTCGCCCGGCGAGCCCGAGCCGGGCTGGACGGGCAAGCTGTGGGCCGTGCGGCACGGGATGGCGCTGGCCCGCGAGCGGTACGCGCCGGAGTATCTGCTGCTGACCGACGCGGACATCGCCCATGAGCCGGACAGTCTGCGGGAGCTGGTGGCGGCGGCGCGGTCGGCGGAGCTGGATCTGGTGTCGCAGATGGCGCGGCTGCGGGTCGAGACGGGCTGGGAGCGGCTGATCGTGCCGGCCTTCGTCTATTTCTTCGGTCAGCTGTATCCGTTCCGGTGGGTCAACCGGCCCCGGTCGCGGACCGCGGCCGCGGCGGGCGGCTGTGTGCTGCTGCGGCGGGCGGCCGCCGAACGGGCGGGCGTCCCGGAGTCCATCCGGCATGCGGTGATCGACGATGTGACGCTGGCGCGGGCCGTGCAGCGCTCCGGCGGACGGATCTGGCTGGGGCTCGCGGACCGGGTGGTCAGCGTGCGGCCGTATCCGCGGCTGGCACAGCTGTGGCGGATGGTGGCGCGCAGCGCGTACGCCCAGCTGCGGCACCGGCCGTCGCTGCTGCTGGGGACGGTCGCCGGGCTGGCGCTGGTGTATCTCGCGCCGCCCGTCACGCTGCTGGCCGGAGTGGCCCTGGGCGAGGCGCCGGCCGCGGTGCTGGGCGGGGCGGCGTGGGCGGTGATGTGCGGGACGTATCTGCCGATGCTCCGTCACTACCGGCAGCCGCTGTGGACGGCGCCGCTGCTGCCGTTCACCGCGCTGCTGTATCTGCTGATGACCGTGGACTCGGCGGTGCAGCACTACCGGGGGCGCGGGGCGGCGTGGAAGGGCCGGACGTACGGGGCGCCGTGACCCGCGCGGTGCGGTGCGGCGGCCTGCGTCATTTGGCGGCCGGGGACCAGTTCAGGCCCCAGCCGTAGGCGTGGTCGACGGTGCGCTGCGGGCTGACGCCGGGCGCGGGGACGAGATAGCGGGCCTCGCGCCGGACGACGAGTTCGCCGTCGGTCCGGGTGAGCAGCGCCAGCGCGCAGACGGGGGCGGGCACCGTGCAGGCGTCGAGCGCGAACTCGACGGGTGCGCCGTGCTGCGGCCGGAGGGTGACCGTGGCGTCCAGCCCCTCGAAACTGCGCGCCCCGGCATAGACGGTGACGAAGATCAGGATGCGCTTGAACCGGTCCTGGTGGTCGAGGTTGACGGTCAGGTTCTCGCCGCCCTCGACAGCGCCGGTGCGGTCGTCGCCGTCGAGCTGGATGTACGGCGGTGTGTGCAGCGAACCGAAGTTGCCGCCGAGGGGGTGCACCACTCCGGCGCTGCCGTCGGTGAACTCGAACAGCGCGCACAGGTCGAGGTCGAGGTCGCCGCCCTGCGGGAGCAGCGCGCCCCGGGCGCCCAGCGCCTCCATCGCCTTGCGGCCGAGCTTGCGGCCCAGGTTCCGGCCGCCCTTGCCGCCGGTCCAGTTGAGGTTCACCCGCAGCGTGCCCGAGGTGCCGCCCTGTTTCGTCAGGGAGACGGCGGGGGCGGCCTTGGTGAGCGTCACCTTCGTCAGCCGGACCGGGGCGGGCGCGGGGGACGGCGCGGACGGGACGGGCGGGGACGGGAGCTGACCGGCCGGCAGCGGGGGCACGAGGGGCACGGGCGGCGCCGCCGGGGGCACGGGCGCCGGCGGCGGGGCCTGCGCCAGGAGCGGTCCGGGGGCGGGCGCGGGCGCGGGCTCTTCGACGCCGATACCGAAGTCGGTGGCCAGGCCCGCGAGCCCGGTGGCGTAGCCCTGCCCGACCGCGCGGAACTTCCAGCCGCCCTGGCGGCGGTAGAGCTCGCCGAGCACGAAGGCGGTCTCGGCGGTGGCGTCCCGGCTCTCGAAGCGGGCGAGCTCGGCGCCGCTCACCGCGTCCAGCACCCGGACACCCAGCCCGGGGACGCTCCCGAAGGTGCCGCCGTCGGCCGAGGCCGCGAGCACCACCGTGTCGACGGCGCCCTCGACGGCGGCGAGATCGACGGTGAGGCTGTCGGTCATGGCGTCACCGACGGGCCGCTTGCCCTCGTGGCGTACGGCGCCCGAGGCGTGCACGGCCTGGTTGTAGAAGACGAAGTCCGCGTCGTCGCGGACCTTTCCCGACACCAGGAGGAGGGCGGAGGCGTCCACGTCCGGAACCCCGGGAGCGGCCTGCCAGCCCAGCTCCACCCGGACCGCCGCGGCGGGTACCGGAACATTGCCGCCCTTGAGCATCGTCATCGCCGCGCCTTCCTCGTCCCCTCGTATGCGCCGCCCCGTCAGCGTGGCACCCCCCCAACCTACTTGGCCCAGGGCGCCCCGAACGCCCCTCGTTCACCTGCGAGAAGTCCTGCCTTTACACGATCCATACGGGCGTTCGCGACCGATTTCCGTAAGTTCGCTCACATTGTGGACGCGGAGCCCCTCGCAACACGCGAAAGAACCCCCTTGCCCGGCTCCCCAATCGACACATCGTGGGCTTAACTTAAGAGGTATGACCTCCCCCCGCTCTACCTACGGCGGCGGCTACTACGCTTCGCCCTCCTTCCCGGACACCCCGATCTACGACAGCCTCGTCGCGGAGCGCGGTACCCCGCAGATCGCCCCGATCCGGGTCACCCCGCCCGCGTACGACACCGGCTCGTCCTATCTGCCGGCGCTGCCCTCGGCACTGCCGGCGCTCCCCGCCGCCCCGTCCCCGTCTCCGCCCTCGCCGGGCCAGGGCTATCCCGGTGCGGCCGCGCAGCCGGTCGCCCCGCTCCAGCAGACTCCGGCGCCGTACATCCCGCAGCAGGCCGGTACCCGGGGCTATCCCGCCCCGCAGCCGCCGCAGCCCCAGCGCTCCGCCTCGGGCACGGGGTACGAGGCGATGCGTCCGGCCGCGCCGGTCGCGCCGCGGCCCCCGGCTCCGTACGACGACCCGTACGGCCGCCAGTACCCGCGCGGGTACTGATCCGGCCGGCCGGCCAACTGTCCGGCCCGACCGGCCGGCCGGCCGCAGGTCCGGGCCCGCACCGCGACCGGCCCCGCCGCGCCCGGTCGCATCCGCCGCGGGGCCGGTCCCAGCGAGGCGGCCGGGGAGCAGTGAGGCCCGCCGGGGAGACGGTGGTCGCGGGCGGCCACCGAGCGCGGGCCGCGCATCCAACGGCCGGGGCCGGAGTCGTCGTTCGTCCGTGCCGGGGGGCTCACGGGCGACGCCCTCCGGCCGGGCCGCGCCCGGCAGGGAGCCGCTGATGGTCACGGCGCCCGGGACCCGGGGGTGGTCCCGACGGAACGAGGCCGGACCCGGCCGGTACGTCTCACCGCTCCGCGACGACGCCGGTCCCGCCGTCCGGGACGCGCCGCCGAGGAACCGTTTCCGGCCCAATGTGGTGATGGGCGGCACCGCGCCCCGGGCGACGCAGGACCGGCACCGGGTCCGGTGCCGCGAGGTGGCCGGCCGGGCCGCCGGACCCGGCGCACGCTGCGTGATCGCCACTGCCGGCCGGTGCGCGGCCGGGCGCGGCGCGGAGCCGCGCCGCACTCTCCCGGGGCGCCGGCGCTCCGGTGACCAGTGGGTCTTCGGCCAGATTCTGATCCCTCGTGAGATCGGCACCATCCCTGTCGGCGACCCGTTCGGGATACTCGGCTGACGGGCCGGCGCGGCCCCCGCCGTGGCCGCGCCGAGGGCGCTCGCGGCGGCCGCCGGACCCCTTGTGGCCCGGTCTACCGGCCGCCTGGCAGTGAGCGTCCGGCGCCGCCTACGGGAGAGGCCGACGGGGAGACAGAGAGCCGCGTGTCGATGGCTGCGAGGAACACCAGGAGCGTCCACCTCATCCCCGTCCCGCATCCGCGGCCCGGGGACCGCCCGGTGGCGCGCCCCGACGGAGGTGGTGCGGCGGTGGCGCACCCCGATCCGGCCCGGCCCGCCGGGACGCCGGCCGAGGCGCCCTGCCGCCCGCTGCTGCGGCGCCGCTTCACCGCCCGGCTGCTGCCCCAGCTGCGGCTGCTGGTGGAGGAGTGCGCGGTCCGCGAGGGGCTGGTCGAGCCGCGGCGGGGTGAGTTCGTGCTGGCCGTCGACGAGATCGCCGGGAACGCCGTGGAGCATGCCGGCGGTTCGGGGCGGCTGGAGCTGCGGCGGGTGGGCGATGAGCTGGAGTGCCGGATCAGCGACGCCGGCCCCGGGTTCAGCGAAGCGGTGATCCCCGAGCTGCTGCCCGGCCTCGACGGTGCGCCGCAGGGGCGCGGGCTGTGGCTGGCGCGGCTGGTGGCGGACCGGTTCGCGGTCGCCGCCGGTCCGGTCGAGGCGGGCGCTGCGGGCACCGCCGCCGGAGCGGTCGGCACGGTGGTGACGCTGGCCGTACGGCTGCGCTGACCGCCGGACGGCGCGGCCTTCCGGCATGCCACTGTGCCCTCAACCCGCCTTCCTCTCAACGGAGTTGCCACCCGGGTGAGGCAGGAAGGACACAGTACGGGCACCCGCCGCCGCCCCCGCGCACGACGTGACGTTGCTCTCTCTTTACGTAACTCCCCCACGGGTTCCACCCGATGAGGTAGGTACGGAACCGGAGAAGGAGGTGCGGCGGTGCGGGCGATGACCGGGCTGGTGACGGGGCTGTGGCGCTGGCGGCGCAATCCGCTGTGGCGCCGGACCGACCGGATCGAGGCGTGGCTGGCGCTGGCCGCCGTCCTCCTGATGGTGCTGGGGACGCCCGCCGCGGGCTGGTACGCCGGCCGGGCCGCGTACGGCACGCTGCTGGAGGGCGTACGGATCCAGCGCGAAACGCGGCACCCGGTGTGGGCCACGGTCGAGCGGCCGGCCTCCCGGACCCCGCTCGGCCCGGATCCGGAGACCCCGTCGTCGCACGCGGGGCAGCCGCGGGTGGTCGCCAGCTGGACGGCGCGGGACGGCAGCGCGCACACGGGGCGGATCGCCGCGCCGCGTGCGCTGCGGCCCGGTGAACGGTTCCGGATCTGGGCCGACGGCCGGGGGCTGGTGCTGCCGCCGCCGATGGACGACGGCACCGCCGCCACCCACGCGGCGCTGGCGGGGCTGGGCGCCGCGGCGGCCGCCGGATGCCTGATCGGGGGCGGCCGGCGGCTGGCCGTGCGGCGGCTGACGGTGCGTCGTCACCGCCGCTGGGACCTCGCGTGGGAGCGCGCGGGCCAGGACTGGGGGCGGGCCGGGGCGGGCAGCTGACCGTCCGGCTGACCATGTCAACTCCCGCCCGCCGGGCGCGCTACGGTGGTGCAGCCAGCCTCCTGGCTGGGGCCCCGCAGAGCCGGCCGCGGACATCCGCGGACGTACGGCTGCCGGGCCGGCAACAGCCGTACGAGGTGGGGACACGACAGCGCCATGGCACAGGGCTCGGTCCAGGTGACGCACTCCGGAACGTCGCGTTGGCGGCGCCGTACGGGGGAGTACAGCTCGCTCGCCGCCGCGCTGGAGGCCGCAGGGGACGGTGATGTGCTGACCGTCCCGGCGGGCACCTACCGCGAGAATCTGGTGCTGGTGCGCGCGGTGACGCTGCGCGGGGCGGACGGGGCGCGCGGTTCGGTGCGGATCGCGCCGGCCGACGGTGTCGCGCTGACGATCCGGGCCTCGGCCACCGTCCACGATCTGCATCTGGAGGCGACGGATTCGGCCTCGCCCGCGCTGCTGGTGGAGGACGGCGCCCCGGAGCTGTCCGATCTGCGGGTGGTGACCCGGTCCGCGTCCGGTATCGAGGTGCGCGGCGGCGCCCGGCCGACGGTGCGCCGCTGCACGGTCGACAACCCGGGCGGGGTGGGCATCAGCATCCTGGACGGCGCCGGCGGGATCTTCGAGGGCTGCGAGGTGCTGGCCGCCGGGCAGTCCGGGGTGGCGGTGCGCGGCGGGGCCCGGCCGCGGCTGGAGAACTGCCGGATCCACCACGCCTCCGGCGCCGGTCTGTCGCTGACCGGCGAGGGCACCGCGGTCGAGGCGGTGGGCTGCGAGCTGTACGAGATCAAGGGCGCGGGGGTGCAGGTGGCGGCGCGGGCCACGGGCCAGCTCACCGACTGCACGGTGCACCGCACCGCGGCCGACGGCATCACGCTGGACACCGACGCGGTGCTCACCCTTGCCGACTGCGCCATCCACGACATCCCGGAGAACGCGATCGACCTGCGCTCCCGGTCGGTGCTGACGCTGACCCGCAGTACGGTGCGGCACTTCGGCCGCAACGGCCTGTCCGTATGGGATCCGGGCACCCGGGTGGACGCCAACCGGTGCGAGATCCACGACAGTACGGGCGACTATCCGGCGGTGTGGGTGAGCGACGGCGCGACCGCGGTGCTGGACGCGACGCGGGTGCACGACGTGCCGGACGCGCTGTTCGTCCTGGACCGGGGCTCGCGCGCCGATGTGGTGGACTGCGATCTCTCCCAGGTCCGCAACACCGCGGTGTCGGTGAGCGACGGCGCGACCGTGCAGCTGGACGACTGCCGCATCCGGGAGGCCGCGACCGGTGCATGGTTCCGCGACCACGGCAGCGGCGGCACGCTCGCCAACTGCACCATCGACGGCGCGCAGACCGGCGTGATCGTCACCAAGGGCGCCGACCCCACCATCGAGGGCTGCACGGTCAGTTCACCGGCCGAGGCCGGGTTCTACGTCTCCGCGGAGGGCCGCGGCACCTTCCACGGCTGCCGGGTCACCGGCAGTTCGGGGTTCGGCTTCCATGTGATCGACGGATGCCGGACGACGCTGACGCGGTGCCGTACGGAGCGGTGCGCGCGTGGCGGCTACGAGTTCGCGGACGGCGGCTTCGCGGCGGGCGACGGCGGCGGGCCGCTGGTCCAGGACTGCACCAGCGACGAGAGCCGGGCCACGCAGACGCCGGCCACCGGGGCGATAGCGGCGCCCACGGCAGGGCAGGTGACGCGGACGGCCGGGCTGCTGGGCGGCGTCCCCGCGCCGGGCGCGGTCCCGGAGCGGAGCGCGCCGCCGCCCGCCGCGGGCGCCGCCGAGCCGGCCGCCGCCCGGCCCTCCGAGGAGGTGCTGGGCGAACTGGACACCCTGGTCGGGCTGGACAGCGTCAAGCGTGAGGTACGCAGCCTGATCAACATGATCGAGGTGGGGCGCCGGCGCCAGGAGGCGGGCCTGAAGGCCGCCTCGGTCCGCCGCCATCTGGTCTTCACCGGCTCCCCCGGTACCGGCAAGACGACCGTCGCCCGGCTGTACGGCGAGATCCTGGCCGCGCTGGGGGTGCTGGAGAGCGGGCATCTGGTCGAGGTGTCGCGGGTGGACCTGGTGGGCGAGCACATCGGGTCGACGGCGATCCGCACCCAGGAGGCGTTCGACCGGGCGCGTGGCGGAGTGCTCTTCGTCGACGAGGCGTACGCCCTCTCCCCGGAGGACTCCGGGCGGGACTTCGGGCGGGAGGCCATCGACACGCTGGTGAAGCTGATGGAGGACCACCGGGACGCGGTGGTGGTGATCGTGGCGGGCTACACCGTCGAGATGGCGCGCTTCCTGGCGGTCAATCCGGGTGTGGCCTCCCGCTTCTCACGGACCATCACGTTCGGCGACTACGCGCCCGAGGAGCTGCTGCGGATCGTCGAGCAGCAGGGCGAGGAGCATGAGTACCGCCTCGCCGAGGGGACCGGGGAGGCGCTGCTGACGTACTTCACGGCGCTCCCCAAGGGCCCCACGTTCGGCAACGGCCGTACCGCCCGGCAGACGTTCGAGGCGATGGTCGAGCGGCACGCGGGCCGGATCGCGCAGGTCGCCGACCCGAGCACCGACGACCTGACGCTGCTCTACGCCGGGGATCTGCCCGAGCCGCCCTGAGCGGGCACGGGCCTCGGGTGGCGGTCGGCCGGACCGAGCCGGGCGATCAGTTCGGCCCGTACCTTGTCGAAGACCGGGTCGGCCTGGTAGTCGCCGTGGCCCAGGATCTGGGCGGGCAGCGGGTGGTACAGGGTGCGGCCGAAGGCGAGCGGGTCGCGCAGCGGGCCGCAGTCGATCCGCCGGCCGTCCTCGCAGACGAGCCGGATCGGGCCGCCGATGGGGTCGGTGAGGCGCCACAGATTGCGCCAGTCGTCCATCTGACGGTGCAGTCCGGCGAGCGCGGGCGGGCCGAAGTAGGCGGGGAACCAGCGTCCGTAGAGGCGTTCCAGCGGGCAGCCGTAGGTGAGCAGCGCGACCCGGCTGCGGGTCACCGGGTCCAGCTGCCAGACGGCGGCCGCCGCCAGCACGCTGCCCTGGGAGTGCCCGGAGAGCACCAGGCGGCCGTCGAACCGCTCGGTCCAGGTGGCCATCCGCCAGGTGAGGTCGGGGACGGCCCGTTCGGCGTAGCAGGGGGGCGCGAAGGGGTGGGCGGCGCGCGGCCAGAAGGTGCCGACGTCCCAGAGGATGCCGATGGTGCGGCGCGCGGAGAGGTCGCGGTAGGCGCGCCGGCCCGTGGCGACGAGCAGCAGCACGCCGGCGCCCATCAGCCAGGAGCCGAGTGCCTCGGCGGTGGCCGCGGCGGCGTGCACGACGGGCGCCGCGTGGTCGGTGGCGCGGCCGGGCGCATGGCCGGTGAGCCAGGCACCGGCCACCGCGCCGGCGCCCAGGACGAGGGTGACGACGGCGGTGGCGGCGACCAGGACGGGGGCCGCGTCGGTCAGGCCGGCACGGGCGATGACCGTGGCGATCCGCTTCGTTCGCCAGGCGTCGGGGCGTTCCTTGGGGTCGTAGAGCCCGGGGATGTCCTTGGCGATCCGGTCACGGACGACGGTCGCCCGGACCGCGGCGAGCGCCGCGACGACGGCGACCACGACCAGCAGGGCGGGGATGACCGACGCCTGCCAGGACAGCAGGACCGGCGGGCCCGCCATGGGGGCGTACGCCTGGCCGGGGGTCGCACCGCGGTCCAGCCAGTCCGCGAACCGCTCGGCCACTCCCCCGGTCAGCACCCCGCCGAGGGCGCAGGACAGCAGCGCGACCGCCGGTCCGGCCATCCCGCGCAGGGCGGTGCGCGCCGTGCTGTGGGCGGCGCGCTGGAGGAACCCGGCGGTGACGGCCAGCGCGAGGACCACGGCCCCCTGGAGGACGGCGATACCGCCGAAGGTCCCGGCGCCGGGCAGCGGGCCCGCGCTGTCGGCTCCGGGGCGCGCCCAGGCGGTGTGCACGGCGGTGAGGGCCAGCACGGCGAGGGCGGCGTACGGCAGCGCCCGCACGATCAGGAGGTCGGATTCGTCGTCCCGGGCGGCCTCGCTGCGGGCGGTGCGCCAGACGATCACCAGGGTGGTGGCGGCCAGCAGGACGACCAGGGCGGTGAGGCCCTGGCCGGTGAAGGCGAGGGCGGTGCCCGCGCCACCGTGCCGGTCGGTCCGCGCGGTGGCGACGAGCAGGGCGGCGGCGATGGTCAGGACGCCGGCCGCGGTGTGGGCGGCGCGCAGCCGGCCGACGAGCCGGCGGCCGTACCAGAAGCCGTCCAGGCCGAGCGCGGTGCGTTCGTCGGCGGGGAGGTCGCGGGTGGCGCCGGGGCGGCGCGGTGGCGGTGAGGCGGATTCGTAGGCGCTCCAGGTGCGGTGCGAGAGCCACCAGAGCAGGCCGACGAGCAGCAGCGGCACCGCGGAGGCGAGCACGAGGCGGCGGCCGGGGGCGCTCCACCAGCCGCCGTGGGCGGGACTGAGGAAGCCCAGCCAGGACTTCCCGGCGACGCAGTACGCGGAGCCGGCGCACTGCCAGGCCGTCAGATCGAGGGCGACCTCGCAGGCCGCGGCGGTCAGCAGGACGGTGAGGGTGAGCGCGAGGATGCGCACCAGGACGTCGTAGATCCGCTGGGCCTTGTGGTCGGGCGGGGCGGCGGGGCGCATCCAGTGGGCGAGGTTGGCGACCATGAAGGGGAGCAGGATCAGCCACAGGGCGCGGGCGCCGTTGCCCGAGGTGAGGTTGGACCAGCAGTACGCCTCGCGGACCGGTTCGCCGTGGTAGTCGTCGGGCCGCTGTTCGGCGTCCACGTCCGCGGTGCGGCGGTAGCAGGCCGCGGTGGCGTCGCCGGTGATCAGCTGGACGCGCGGGTCACCGAGCATCTGCTGTGCGGTGGTGCCCCCGACGCCGTGCACCAGCAGCTCCAGGGCGAGCCGCGGTCCGGCGGCCTGGGGCCCGGGCGGCGTGCCGTCCCGGTCCGTCGGGCGGGCGTGCGGTGTGGTGTCCGCGGTCTCCACTGGTGTGTCCCCCGTTGTCGTGCGGCGCCGTGCGGCGACGGGCCGTCAGATTCTCTCCTGCCCGCAGGCGGACATCCATCCACCCCCCCGCCGGTGAAATTCTTGTCGCGTTCACGCCATCAATTCGGGTCGCGTCGCGCTGTCGGTGGCTCGTGCGAGGATGAGGGCACCAGTGATCGCGGGCGCAAGCCGGCACGGACGACCCGGGCTCGCGGACCGGGCGGAAGGGACGGGCCGGGGTGAGCGACAGCCACAACCTCCTCGCGGAGCAGCGGCGGGCCCTGATCCTCGATGAGGTCAGACGGCGCGGCGGGGTGCGGGTCAATGAGCTGACCCGCAGGCTCAGCGTGTCGGACATGACGGTCCGTCGCGATCTGGACGCGCTGGCCCGCCAGGGCATGCTGGAGAAGGTGCACGGCGGCGCGGTGCCGGTGAGCGAACCGAGCGCACACGAGCCCGGTTTCGAGGCGAAGTCGGGGCTGGAGCTGAGCGCGAAGGAGGACATCGCCAGGGCCGCGGCCCGGATGGCGTCGCCGGGCAGCGCCATCGCGCTGGCGGGCGGCACGACGGCGTTCGCGCTGGCGCAGCAGCTGCTGGAGGTGCCGGAGCTGACGGTGGTGACGAATTCGGTGCGGGTGGCCGATGTGTTCTACGGCGCCCAGCGGGCCGAGGCGAGCGGCGGCGCGGAGCCGCGCCCGGGGGCCCCGACAGTGGTGCTGACGGGCGGGGTGCGCACCCCGTCGGACACCCTGGTGGGCCCGGTGGCGGACGCGGCGATCCGGTCGCTCCACTTCGATGTGCTCTTCCTCGGGGTGCACGGCATATCGGTGGAGGCGGGACTGTCGACACCGAATCTCGCCGAGGCGGAGACCAACCGGCATTTCGTGCGGTCCGCGCGGCGGGTGGTGGTGGTCGCCGACCACACCAAGTGGGGCACGGTGGGCCTGAGTTCGTTCGCCTCGCTGGACGAGGTGGATGTGCTGGTGACGGACGCGGGGCTGTCCGCCGGGGCGCGCGCGGAGATCTCGGAGCTGCCGCCGGAGCTGCTGGTGGCGGGCGAGCCGGCGGACGACACGGACTGCTGACGGACCGCCGGCCGGGGCCCGGCGGCACCGGCCACCGGGTCCGGACGGCATGCCCCGCAGGGGCAGCACCGGACCGCCGGAGCGCGCGGGCCCACCGGGGCAGGCGGGCGCGGCCGGTCAGTCCGACCAGGTGCCGGTGGTCAGGAAGGTCTCGATGGTGCGCGCATAGGGCGCGATGTCCAGCCCCTGGGCGGCCAGCCAGTCGTCGGAGTAATACTTGTCGAGGTAGCGGTCGCCGGGGTCGCAGAGCAGGGTGACGACGGAGCCCGTACGGCCCTCGGCGCGCATCTCCGCGACGATCTTCAGGGCGCTCCACAGCCCGGTGCCGGTCGAGCCGCCCGCCTTGCGGCCGATCGCCGTCTCCAGGGCGCGGACGGCGGCGACACTGGCCGCGTCCGGGACCCGCATCATCCGGTCGATCGCGGCGGGCAGGAAGCTCGGTTCCATCCGGGGCCGCCCGATGCCCTCGATACGCGAGGCCGTGGCGCAGTCGGTCCCGGGGTCGCCGGTGAGCCAGCCGGGGAAGAAACAGGAGTTCTCCGGGTCGGGGACGCAGACGCGGGTGTCGTACTGCATGTAGTGGACGTACCGGGCGATGGTCGCCGAGGTGCCGCCGGTGCCCGCGGTGGCCACGATCCAGGCGGGTTCGGGGTGCCGCTCCAGCCGCAGCTGGTGGTAGATCGACTCGGCGATGTTGTTGTTGCCGCGCCAGTCCGTCGCCCGTTCGGCATAGGTGAACTGGTCCATGTAGTGCCCGCCGGACTCGGCGGCGAGCCGGGCCGACACCTCGTAGACGGTCCGCGGGTCCTGGACGAGATGGCAGGTGCCGCCGTGGAACTCGATCAGCCGGGTCTTCTCCCGGCTGGTGGTGGCCGGCATCACCGCGATGAACGGGACGCCGACCAGCTTGGCGAAGTACGCCTCGGAGACGGCGGTGGAGCCACTGGACGACTCGATGACCGGCTTGCCGGGGCGGATCCAGCCGTTGCACAGCCCGTAGAGGAAGAGCGAGCGGGCCAGCCGGTGCTTGAGGCTGCCGGTGGGATGTGTCGACTCGTCCTTGAGGTAGAGGTCGACACCCCACTCCTCGGGCAGCGGGAAGCGCAGCAGGTGGGTGTCGGCGGTGCGGTTGGCGTCCGCCTGGACCTTGCGGACGGCTTCTTTGAGCCAGCTCCGGTAGTCCGGATCCGTGCGGTCGACGTCGATGGTGGGGATCGGGGCGCCGGCCGCGCCGTCCCGGTCCGGCCGGCTCTGCGACTGTTCTGCGGTGCTCACCGACGCGCTCCTCAAGTGGTTCCGGGGCCCGCGCGGAACACCGGGCCGATTCCGACTATAACCACCCACCGCACGCTTCTCACCTGCATAAACATCACTTTGAGGAGCCCCAAGGAGGCCCTGGAGCAGGGGTGTTGCACGGGCTGCGGGCCCCGGGGCACTGGTGCGCCGGGTGGCACCCGGGCAGACTTTCCCCCACGGGCCGGCGGCGGACGCCCGCCCGCTTCACCCAGGAGGTGGCGGCCATGGCGGAGCCGGAGTTCAACATGACCGGCGTACGGATCGAACGGTGGCTGAGGTCCCTGACCCGCGCCGGGCAGGTGGTCATCCGCGACGGCAGGCTGGCGCTGCTGACCAGCTACGGCACGGAGATCGACAGCGCCCCGATCCAGACCGTGCAGGCCCACAAACCGCTGTTCGCGGCGCGGGACCGGGCGCTCGCCACCCTCAACGGCCACCGCTACTCCCTCACTCTCGACACTCCGGAGCTCTTCCTGAAGGCGGTGCGGTCGGCGCGTCCGCCACATGCCTGAGGCCCCACCGCGGCCGAGGTGTGCGGTTGCGGGAGCGCACCGCCTGCCGGACCCTGGACACGTATCACTGAGGGTTCACCAGCGGTGACGTTGTGGCGCAGTCGGCATCGCTGGATCCGATCTTCGTCCCTGCCGTGTACGTGGGGGCGCCCGACCTCATCAGGGAGTCGCGGTCGTGATCAGGCAGCCCAGCAGGCACTGCTCGGTGGAGCTCCAGGCCCTTCCGGCCCGCATCGGACATGTGCGCAGAATCGTCTCCGCACAACTGCGGTACTGGCGTCTCGACGCCTTGATCGATCCGGCCTCACTCGGGGTGACCGAGCTGCTCGCCAATGTCCACCGGCACGCCCGCCCCAGTAAGCAGTGCACGGTCGAACTGTACGTACTGCTCGACCAGTTGACGGTCTCGGTGCACGATCTCGATCCGCGGCTGCCGCGGATCCGGGCCGCCGACACCTGGGAGACCAGCGGGCGCGGTCTGTCCCTGGTCGCGGCGCTCAGCGAGAGCTGGGGGGTGCGCCCGGACGGTTGCGGCAAGGTCGTCTGGTTCACCCTCCCGACCCTCGGCCCCGCGCGCGAAGAGGTCCGCCCGGTGCCCGCGTGCTGGGACACCATGCCGCTGGAGGCCCGTACGGCCGCCGGTCCGCGCGCCCGGGAACGGGGCACGAAGGTCGGCTGAGCGCCACCGCGCGGCTGCGCGCACGAGCGGGGGCCGTACGGGCGAACCGGCTGCGCTCACGCCTTGCCGCCCCCCTTCCCCGGCCACACGGGACCGGCGGGCCCCGGCGGACCGGCCGGCCCGGCGCCGAAGCGCTCCTCCAGGACGGCCAGCCGGCGCCGGTACTCCTCCTCGTCGATCTCACCGGCGGCGAAGCGACGGCCGAGTTCGGCGATCGGCGAGTTCGCGTCGGCGCCGTGCCACGGGCCGCCGAACGGCCGGCCGGGCCCGCCGTGCCGCCACGCCGCGCGGCGCGCCAGGATCACGAGGAGGCCCACCAGGCACAGGATGACCAGCGCCCAGAAGACGGGGACGAAGAGGATCCAGGGGCCGGGACCGCCACCGGACCAGTAGTGCGCCAACACGAACATGGGACTCAGCTCCTCGCCGGTACGAGTGCCTGTGCTGTCACTACCCAGCCTGCTCCTCCGAGGGCCGCCGTACCGCCCGGCCAGGGACCGGGCGAGTACCGCAGATGTCCGGGCGGGGCCGGACGAGCCCGGCCCCGCGCCGGTCCGGCGGACGTCAGCCGGACGGCACCGGCCGGTTTCCGCCATCGCTTCCGGCGCCGTTTCCGACACCGCTCGCGCACGGCTGCGGGCCCGGTCCCGTGGTCCGCCCGGCGAGCGCGGGTAGTTGCGGCCGGGGGCCGCGCGGTGCGTCCCGGTCCGGCGCCGTGGTGGCCGCCGGCCGCTGCCGCGGGCTCATCCCGCGCGTCAGATGGCGCCGCAGCACGCGGCCGAGAGGGCCGTCGACGGTGCGGTGGATGACGGCCGAGAGCAGCAGGGAGAAGGCGAGGGCCACCGCCATCGACGGCAGGACGCCGAGCGCGGGCACCTTCTGGAGCAGCCCCTTGGCGACGGGTATGCCGATGCTCTGGTGCACCAGGTAGAACGGGTAGGTGAGCGCACCGGCGGTCACGAGCCAACGCCACCGCAGCCGGGCGAGCGGGCCGGATCCGGCGAGCGCGAGGACGACGAGGAAGAAGGTCAGCACCGCGGCGCAGACGGCCCAGGAGAGCGCGCCCCCGTCAGCGGGCCGCACGGTGTGGCCTGCCACCCGGTCGTTGAGCACCGTGAGTTCGTAGCACCAGGCGATGCCGGCCAGCAGCCACAGCACGAGGTTCTGGCCGAACCGGTGCATCAGGTAGAGCGCGATTCCGGTGATGAAGAGGCCCGCGTACTGGCTGATGAAGATCTCGTCGAGTACGGCCGAGTGGAGTTCACGGCTGACGATCGCGAGGGTCAGCCAGGTCCCGCAGAAGGCGATCATGCGGCGATAGGTCAGCCCGAAGAAGAGCATGACCGCCATCAGCAGGTAGAAGCGGGCCTCCACCCACAGCGTCCAGGCGACCCCGTCGATCAGGTCCAGCCCCAGCGGCCCCGGGACCATCGTCAGGTTCCCCAGGACCGTCCGGAGGTCGATCGGTGTGGCGGCCTGGAGATGGGCGAGCCGCGCGGTCAGGACCAGGGCTATGACCAGCAGCACGGCGCACCAGTACGCCGGGAACAGCCGGGAGACGCGGGAGACGACGAACTGCACGGGGGACCGTCCCCAGCAGCTCATGCAGATGACGAACCCGCTGATCATGAAGAAGAACTCCACGCCCAGCCAGCCGTAGCGGCTGATCTCGTGCAGCGCCGGAGCGAACTGCTTCGGGTCGTGGCTGCCCCAGAAGTGCGGGGTCGTCGTGCCCACGTAGTGGTAGGCGGCCACCGCGAGGGCGGCCACGAGGCGCAGTCCGTCGATGGCGGCCAGCCGCGTCCCCGCAGCCGGCCCGCCTGGTGTCCGCGCACCTCTCCGGCCCGCCGGAACCTCGCCGAGACAGGGTTCCTGCCGGATGGCAGGCGTCGAACCGCTTTTGGGCACGCTGGGTCCTCCAGAGCAGGTGGCGAGGGCCGCCGAGCACGGACCCGCTGACTATAACCAGCATGTATACACGCAACGAATAGAGGGGTGGTGCGCCGGACTTGCCCGCCGGCCCGGCCGGTACCGCGGGACGGGCGCCCGACACCCCGGAACCGGTTGTCCACACGGCCACCCGCCGCGCGGGCACGCGCGTACCGTGGCCGTAGCCGAGGGAGGTACCGCATGAGCGACGTCGCAGCCGTGACGTGGACGACTTACGTCGGCGGCCGGCCGGTCGAGGTCCCGGCGACCATAGAGGGCATCCGCGCCACCCTCGACGAGGCCGATACCGAGGCGTACGACGCCGATGTCCTGCGGACTCCGGCCCAGGACCTGCACCGCGTGCTCGCCCGCTGGGCACTGCCCGCCGAGGCCGAGGACGAGGACGACACGGTCGTCGCCCGGCTGCGGGCCGGCGACTTCTCCGGTTGCGTCCCCCAGGACGGGGACGAGCGCCGCACGGGGGTGGCGTGAGCCGCTACCGCATCCAGTACGCGGACCAGGCCGCGGCGTCCTGGAAGGCGATGACCCCGGACACCGGCACCGCGTTCGAGCGGGCCATGGGCAAGACCCTGGGCCTCGACCCGTACGGCCACGGCTCCACCCAGCTCCAGGACGACCGCGACTACCGCGAGGCGACCGTGGCCGGGGCGTTCGTCGTCTACTACGTCAGTTCGGCGGTGCTGGTCGTCACCGCGGTCCGCATCGTCCACTGACCACGCGATCGCTCGCCATGTGGGCACGCCGCGCGAGCACCGACCGCGCGGAAGGCGGGCCCGAGTTCGGCGTCCTCGCCGGACGGGGGCCCGTCTCGTCGTTCGGGCGCGCGGCGGCGCTTGGGGCGGACCGCGCGCCGGGGCGGTCCTGGCACGGTCACTCGGAGAGCGCCCCGGACCCACCACGCCGCGCGCATCGCCCCCTCCGCTGATTCTGTAACTACTGGTATGTACAGTGGCCCCATGAACACTCGGGAACGGCTGGTGGAGAGCGCCCAGGAACTCCTGTGGGAGCGTGGCTACGTCGGCACCAGCCCCAAGGCGATCCTGGAGCGCGCGGGCGTCGGCCAGGGCAGCATGTACCACCACTTCGCGGGCAAGTCCGCGCTCGCGCTGGCGGCGATCCGGCGCACCGCGGAGGGCATGCGGGAGTCCGCGGAGGAGTGCCTGTCCGGACCGGGGACGGCGTACGACCGGGTCGCGGCCTATCTGCTGCGGGAGCGGCGGGTGCTGCGCGGCTGCCCGATCGGCCGGATGGCGCAGGACCGCGATGTGGTGCACAGCGCGGAGCTGCGGCAGCCGCTGGACGAGATGTTCGGCTGGCTCCGGGGCCGGATCGCGGAGGTGCTCGCCGAGGGACAGCGGCGGGGTGAACTGGCCGCCGCCCTGGATCCGGCGGCCACCGCCGCGGCTGTCGCGGCCGTCGTCCAGGGCGGCTATGTGCTGGCCCGCGCGGCCGACGATCCGGCACCGTTCGACGCCGCGGTACACGGCGTGCTCGCCCTGCTCGCCGCCCAGGTCACACCGGCCCCGGCCAGCACACCGGGCACACCCGCCGCCGGCTGACCGCCGCCCCGCCTCGGCTCCCCCGGCCGGCCGTCCGAGCGCGACGCCACACCGCCCGCACAAGTGGTCCGCACCTCGGCCGGGCGCGCGCCCCGCGCCGACAGCACCACACTCCTCCCCCTCCTCCACCACCCGGAGCCGACCATGCACGCCATGCAGTACGCGATCACCCTGCCCGCCGACTACGACATGCGGATCATCCGGGACCGGGTCCGGTCCAAAGGGCATCTCCTGGACGACTTCGAGGGGCTCGGCCTCAAGGCGTACGGAATCCGCGAGCGCGGGACCGACGGGTCGGCCGTCAACCAGTACGCGCCGTTCTATCTCTGGGCCGATCCGCGGGCCATGAACCGCTTCCTGACCGGGGACGGCTTCCGCGGGGTGATCCGCGACTTCGGACGGCCGCCCGTCCAGCACTGGCAGGGGCTCTTCCACCGCCCGGGGCCGGCCGCCGGCACCCTCCCGCGGGCCTTCTCCCGCCGGACCGAAACCGTCCCCGAGAGCGCCGATCCGGCGGCCGTCATCGCGCACGCGCTGGCCGGGCACGAGGAGCTGGCCGCCACGGACGGCGTGCACACGACCGCACTGGCCCTCGACCCCCGGCACTGGGAACTGGTCCACTTCACCCTCTGGGCGGACGCCGTCCCCGAGTCCGCGGGCGACCGCTATCAGGTGCTGCATCTGTCCGGGCCGGGCACCGGCCGGCTGGGCACGGGGCGGCAGTGGTGAGCCCGGCCCCCACGGGGCGGCCCGCCGCACCGGCCGCCCCCGACGCCGCCCGCACCGTCCGCACCGTTCTGGGGGATATCGCCCCCGGCGACCTCGGCGTCTGCGATGCGCACGACCATCTGTTCCTGCGCAGCCCCCTGCTGCCGGGCCAGGAGCTGGACGACCCCGCCCCGGCCGCCGCCGAACTGCGTGCGTTCCGGGCCGCGGGCGGCGCGGCGGTGATCCAGTGGACGCCGTACGGGATGGGGCGCCGCGCCGCCGAACTGCCGCGGCTGGCACGGGAGTCGGGCGTACGGATCGTCGCGGCGACCGGGCTGCACCAGGCCGCGCACTACGCTCCCGAGATCCTGGAGCGGCTGCCCGCGGATCCGGCCGGGCTGTTCGTCGCCGAGCTGACCGAGGGGATCGGCGGCACCGGCCCCCGGGCCGGGATGATCAAGGTCGCCGGGGGGTTCCACGGACTGGACGGGCACGCCCGGCGCACCCTGGCCGCGGCCGCCGAGGCGCAGCGCGCCACCGGGGCCGTCATCGGCGTCCACCTGGAGCTGGGCACCGGTGTGCCGGACGTCCTCGACATGCTCTGCGGCGACCTGGAGGTGCCGCCCAACCGGGTGATCCTGGGCCATCTCAACCGCTCGCCGGACCTCACCGCGCACCGGCTGGCCGCCGAGGCCGGTGCGTACCTGGCCTTCGACGGCCCCTCGCGCGCGCACCACGCGACCGACTGGCGGCTGCCCGAGGCCCTGGCCGCGCTCGCCGACGCGGGGTACGGCGACCGGATCCTGCTCGGCGGGGACACCACGACGGCCGGTGCCCGGTCGGTGAACGGCGGCCCGGGGATGCCGTATCTGCTGCGCGGTCACCGGACGCGGCTCGTCCGCACCCTGGGCCAGGAGTTGGTGACGCGGTTCCTGACGGCCAATCCGGCCCGCGCCTTCGCCGCCGACTGGGGGCCGCGGGCGGCCGGTACCTGAGGGAGCGTCGGGGCGCGGCACCGCCCGCGGGGTGGCGGCTCCGCTACAGGGTGACGGCGATCCCCACATGCGGGCGCCGGCCCCGGCGCAGCAGCGCGCCCCCGGTGTCCAGCAGCCGGAACCGCAGCCCGTACTTGCCGGCCAGCGCCCTGCGTACGCGGTCGAGTTCGGCGCCGCCCGCCAGCAGCCGGGCGGTGCCCTCGGCGGTCGGCGCCCCTTCGGCGATCGTGCCGCGCACATCGCACGGGGTGACCGTCACCCGCGTGTCGTTGCGCAGCCGCTTGACCTTCCCGCTGTCGTCCCGCGTCCACACCAGGAGTTCCGCCCCGACGGCCACCGCCCATACGGGGGTGGCCACCGGGGTGCCGTCCCTGCGGTGCGTGACAAGGCTGACGTAGGGGCTGCGGGCGATCTCTTCGGGAATCATGAGGCGCAGCCTAGATCCGGTCCACCGCGGCCCGGCGCCCCCGCGTCAGGGCCTGTCGTCACCTTCCCGTCGTCGCCGGTAGGGCGGCCCGACGGCGTCCGGTGCGCGCTCCCGAGTCCTTGTACTGGAGTACTGGGGCTTTCGCCCGGTGCGGCGAGAGCGCGTGCCGGGCGTCGCTGGGCGGACGGGAAGGTGACGACAGGCCCTAGTAGTCCAGGACCACCAAGGGATCGTCCAGGACCGGCTGCCAGGCCAGTTCCGCCGCGCCGACCAGGCTGTTGTGGTCGAGACTGCACGGCAGGATCGGCACTCCGCCGCTGCGGCCCCACAGGCTGCGGTCGGCGACCACCGCCCGCAGCCGTTCGGGGTCGGTCTCCAGGAGGGTGCGGTGGAGTCCGCCGAGGATGATGCGGTCGGGGTTGAGGATGTTGACGAGCCCGGCGATGCCCAGCCCGAGCCGGTCGATGAGGAGGTCGGCAGCGGCGCGTACGGCCGGGTCGGCGTACTCGTACCGGAGCAGGTCGGCGGCCTGCTGCAGCAACGAGCCCTCGGGGCCCGGTGCGCGGCCGGCCGCGCCCAGGAAGGCGAGCGGGTCCGCCTCGACGTCCAGGCAGCCGCGGCCGCCGCAGTGGCAGGGTGCGCCGTCGGGCTTGACGGTCAGATGGCCGACCTCCAGGGCCAGGCCCGAACTGCCGCTGTGCAGACGGCCGTCGAGCACCAGCGCCCCGCCGACACCGCGGTGGCCGGAGGCGACACAGAGCAGGTCGCGGGCGCCCTGGCCGGCGCCGTGCCGGTGTTCGGCCAGCGCCATCAGGTTGACGTCGTTTCCCGTGAAACCGATCGCGTCGGTGACGCCGGGGATGCCGGCGTCGGCGAGGGAGCGCAGGAAGAGCGCGCGCACCGGGGCGCCCGAAGGCCAGGCCAGATGCAGCGGGTTGAGGGCCTCGCCGTCCGGTTCCGCGACGGCGGACGGCACCGCGAGGCCCGCACCGAGGCAGCGCAGACGGGTCTCGCGCAGCAGGCCGGAGCCGGCCGCGACGGCGTCGGCGAGGACATGTGCGGGGTCCTCGGAGATGGTGCCGCAGCCGGTCGCGGTCGCCGCGATACGGCCGCCGAGGCCGACCAGGGCGACGCGGTAGCCATCGGCGTGGATCTGCACGGCGAGCACCACGGGGCCGCTCTCGTCGATGAACAGCCGGTGGGAGGGGCGTCCTTGGGAGCCGGCGGAGGCGGTCGGCCGGGAGTCGACGGTGATCAGGCCGAGGGCTTCGAGCTCGGCGGCCACCGCGCCCGCGGTCGCGCGGGTCACGCCGAGTTCGGAGGTCAGGACCGCGCGGGTGGGCGCGCGTCCGGTGTGTACGAGCTCCAGTGCGGGTCCGAGGGCGCCGCGGCCCCGCTCCAGCCTGGTTGTCCGAGTCTGGGTCACGCCTCTATTCTGGCTTTGTGCCGACGCTAAACAAAATACGGACGGCCCTTACCGCGACCCTCTCGGGGATCCGGCCCCAGGATTCCACCGACCCGCGGCTGGTCCGGCTCCGCATCGCCCTCACCGCGTTCTTCGCCCTGGACGGCTTCGTCTTCGCCGGCTGGGTCGTCCGCATCCCCGCGATCAAGGCGCAGACCGGCGCCGGGGCGGGCACGCTGGGGCTCGCGCTGCTCGGCGTCTCGGCCGGTGCGGTCGCCTTCATGACGCTCACCGGAAGGCTCTGCCGCCGGTTCGGCAGCCATCCGGTGACGGTCGTCTCCGCCGTCGCCCTCTCCCTGAGCATCGTGCTGCCGCCACTCACCCGTTCGGCGACCGCGCTGGGCCTGGTCCTGATGGTCTTCGGCGCCGCCTACGGTTCGCTCAACGTCGCCATGAACAGCGCCGCCGTCGATCTGATCGGCGAGCTGCGGCGCCCGGTGATGCCGAGTTTCCATGCCGCTTTCAGCCTCGGCGGGATGCTCGGCGCGGGGCTCGGCGGGCTGCTCGCCGGCGGCCTGTCCCCCACCGTCCATCTGCTGCTGCTCGCCGCGGCCGGCCTGCTGGTGACGGCCGTCGCGGGCCGGGCGCTGCGGACACGTCCGGCGACCCCGGGGCGGCGGTCCGTGCCCGGGGGCCGCACCCCGACGGCGCGCAGCGGGCCACGGGCGGGCCACCCGCGCCGTATCGTCCTCGTCTTCGGGCTGATCGCGCTGTGCACCGCGTACGGCGAGGGGGCGATGGCCGACTGGGGCGCCCTGCATCTCTCGCAGGACCTGGGCGCGGGTCCCGGTGTGGCCGCGGCCGGTTACACGGTGTTCGCGCTGGCGATGACCGCCGGACGCCTGTCGGGGACGGCCGTGGTGCAGCGGTTCGGAGCGGCCCGCACCCTGGTCGCGGGCGGTACGACGGCCGCCGCCGGGATGCTGCTGGGCGCGCTGGCGCCCACGGCGTGGGCGGTCTGTCTGGGCTTCGCGGTCGCCGGTCTGGGGCTGGCCAACATCTTTCCCCTCGCCATCGCGCGGGCCGGTGAGTCCGGCGGCTCGGGCGGTGTCGCCGCGGCCTCCACGGTCGGCTACGGCGGCATGCTGCTCGGCCCGCCCGCCATCGGCTTCCTCGCCGAGGCGTACGGTCTGCCCGGCGCGCTGACGACGGTCGCCCTGCTCGCCGCCGTCGCGGCCCTCATCGCCCACGTGACCCGCGGGGCGCACCGCACCGAGGGGGCTGAACCCCGGTAGCCGGCGCAGCTGTTGCGGCCGGGCGTGCGTACGGCCGTACGTCCGCCCCCTGGCCGGGCCGCGGACGGCGCCGGGACCCACTCGCGGCCGACTGAGGGGGACCCCGCGGCCACGGCCCTCCGAAGCCCCGCCGGTCCATTGTCAGTGGCGGCTGGCACACTCGACGGCATGGACATCACTGAGCACCTCGAAAGACTGCGGCTGGACGGGACGTTGCTCGCCGATGCCGCGGACGCGGCCGGTCCCGACGCCCGGGTTCCGGCCTGTCCGGAGTGGCAGGTGCGGGACCTGGTCTCCCATATCGGGCGGGTGCACCACGGAGCGGCGCAGTTCCTGACGGACCGCGCCGAACGGCCCGGCAGATTCCCCGAAGCGCCGGAGCTGGCCGACAGCGAGCTGATCCCCTGGCTGCGGGAGGGCCACCGCCTCCTCGTGGCGACGCTGACGGCGGCCCCGCCGGATCTGACGGTCTGGACGTTCCTGCCCGCCCCGTCCCCGCTGGCCTTCTGGGCACGACGACAGGCGCACGAGACGGCGGTGCACCGCGTGGACGCCCAGCAGGCCGCCGGTATGGCGCTGTCCCCCCTGCCGGCCGCGTTCGCCGCCGACGGCATCGACGAACTCCTGGCGGGCTTCCACTCCTTGGACCGCAGCTCCGTCCGGACGGACGTGCCCCGGACCCTGCGGGTACGCGCGACGGACGTGGCCGACGCGGACTGGACGGTGCACCTCTCCACCGAACCGCCGCGCACGGTGCGTACCGCCGGCACGGCGGAGAGCGGCGCGGCACCCCAAGAGCCTGCGGACAGCACGGTCGAGGGCCCGGCCGAGGAGCTGTACCTCGCGCTGTGGAACCGCCTGCCGTGGGACGGTCTGACGGTCACCGGCGATCCGGCACCGGTCCGGCTGTGGCAGGAGAAGGCCGGCATCTGATCCCCCGGAAGCGGCGAACACCCGGTGCCGGGGCCTCCGGTCCCGGCACCCGGTCCGGATGCTCGCCGCCACGGGACCGCCGGCCGGCCACCGATCGGCGGCAGTGCGCAATCCCCTTACGGCTACGGGCTGTTGACGGCCCGGTTCACGAATACGTCCACCGCCCTCACAGCCACCGCCGGCCGGCCTCCCCGGGCATCCGACCGGCATACGCCTCGGCGGTCAGCGGGCTGACGACCAGCCGGCGAGCGATCTCCTCGTCGCAGAGGCCAATGCCGAGGAAGCCGAGGACAGGGCATGCGCATGCCCGCCGAGCGGGACGCGGTCCGGCTGGAACCTCGCCGCGAAACGGGACCCGGCCATCACGAAGACCGTCAGCGCGAGCGTCGACGGCCAGGGCAGGCGGGCCCGGCTCCGCGCTTCCCCGCTGGTGCTGTGACCGCAAGGGTTCGCCGGGCCGGTGGGTGCTTCGTCAGCCTGGGAGCGAGCTGTGCATGTGCCTCTTGCGTGGTAGTGCCGCCCTGAAGGAAATGTTGCGTGGTGGAGCCGCCCTGAAGGAAATGGGATTGCCTCGGGCGCACGGGTCGCGTTGGCTGGGCGGCATGGCTGAACTGCGTACCGACCGCCTCACCCTCCGCCGATGGCGTGACTCCGACCTTGAACCCTGGGCGGCGATGAATGCCGATCCCGAGGTTCGGGAGCACTTGGGCGCTCTGCTCACCCGCGAGCAGAGCGATGGTTCCGTGGCGCTGTTCCAGGCCGAGTTCGATCAACGAGGCTACGGATGGTGGGCAGTTGAGGTGCGGGCCACGGGTGAGTTCATCGGCTTCGCGGGCTTGGACCAGGTGGATGACGGCATGCCGTTCACCGGAGTGGAGATCGGCTGGCGGCTCGCCCGCTCGGCCTGGGGGCACGGCTACGCCACCGAGGCCGCGCTGAGCGTCCTGTCCCACGGCTTCGACACTCTTGATTTTCCCGAGATCCTTGCTGTGACAACGGCCACCAACCTCCGCTCACAGGCGGTGATGCGCCGGATCGGTATGACGCGGGACCCGGCCGACGACTTCGACGACCCCACCGTGCCTGAAGGGCCGCTGCGTCCGAACGTGCTGTACCGCATCACCCGTAGCGCGAGAATCTGACGTTCTTCGCTGCGGCGCCTGGTCAGGCTGCGGTCGCGAGTGGGCGTCCGCACCGGCGACTGGCCTTCTCGCTGCGGATGCGGGCGCGTTCTTTGCATGGGGCGGCGAGCACGTCGGGGTGCCGGGCGTTGGCGTTGCGCCGGTGCGGGTAGCGGTGCCAGAAGCGGGTCCGCGCTGGGTCCCACGGCTGCCACTCTGACGCCGTGGGTGCGGCGGTAGGTCGTCGGCAGCCGGTTGGGCCTGCCCTGTCCGGCCTGGTAGGAGCCCGCGGTGGGGCGGATCCCGAGGAACCCGAACTCGCCGAAGGCGAAAACCCGGTCCACGAAATGCTCCAGGACATTTCGATGCGGTCGTGCCCGGTATCGCATTCGGGGCCGGGCGATTCCTTCCGTGTCTTGGTGTGCTGGAAGGTGATGCCGCGGCGCGGGAGCAGGCACCGTAGGGCTTCTCGGCCGATGCGGATGACCGCGTTCGTGGACGCGGCGCAGGCAGGCGGCGAGTTCGCGGATCGACCGGCGGGTGAAGAGCTGGCCGAGCTTGGTGGGGCGGGTGGTGGCCGTCTGGCTGACGAAGTCCTCGTCGTCCGTGCCGAGACGGTGCCGCGCCCTCGGCGGCGCTCCGTTCTCCCTGCCCGTGACGCTGACCGCACCGGACCCGCGCGACGTCCGCCCACCGCGGTGACCGGCCGTACGCCCACGGGAGCAGCCGCCGGCCCGGCGACGGCCGTGGCGGGTGGCACGGCGTGGAGTCCGGGGCGCGACACGGTCGGCGTGCTGAGGTACTGTTTCCGCCTCCAGCAGTGGACATACCGAGGAGGTGAGACCCATTACCGCTGTATCAGGTCGGGTGCTCCCTCCCTCTCACGGCCGTGCGGTCCCTCTGGCGTAGGTGACCGCGGGAGCACCCTCAGGTATCCCGGAGGGCTCCCATGTCAGCGTCATCCACCCCGTCACGTCCGTCGTCCCCGTCCCCGCTCACCCCGTCCGCCGTCGTCACCAGGCTCCGGGCCGTCGGCTGTGTCTTCGCCGAGGACGAGGCGGAGTTGCTCGTCACCACCGCACGCACGCCCGCCGAGCTCGCCGCCATGGTGGACCGGCGGGCCGGCGGCCTGCCCCTGGAACACGTCCTGGGCTGGGCGGAGTTCTGCGAGCTGCGGATAGCCGTGGACCCCGGGGTCTTCGTCCCCCGCCGCCGCACCGAGTTCCTGGTCCGCCGGGCCGCGGCCCTCGCCCGGCCCGGCGCGGTGGTCGTCGATCTGTGCTGCGGTTCGGGCGCGGTGGGCGCCGCGCTGGCCGCGGTGCTGGACGGGATCGAGCTGTACGCGGCCGATATCGACCCCGCCGCGGTGCGGTGCGCCCGCCGGAACATCGCCGCCGTGGGTGGCCGGGCGTACGCGGGCGATCTCTTCGAGCCGCTGCCCGCCACGCTGCGGGGCCGGGTCGGCGTCCTGGCAGCGAATGTGCCCTATGTCCCCACCGGCGCGGTCGGGCTGCTGCCCCCGGAGGCCCGCGACCACGAGCCGCTGGTGGCGCTGGACGGCGGCGCGGACGGGCTCGCCGTGATGCGGCGGGTGGCCGCCGAGGCGCCGCGCTGGCTCGCACCCGGCGGCCATCTGCTGGTCGAGACGAGCGAGCGCCAGGCGCCGCCGGCCGCCGACGCCTTCGCCCGCAACGGGCTGGTTCCCCGGATCGCCCACAGCGAGGACCACGACGCCACCGTCGTCATCGGCACCGCCCCGGGCGGGGTACGTACGGCACCCGGCGGCGGCATGCGAGTCGAGGGGGACGGCCACGGAGGCGAAGGCGGCCACAGAGGCGAACGGCCCATCCGCCACTGAGACGCGGCGATCGGCGGGCGGCCGGTCCGCGGATTCCGTCGGCCCGCCGGTCGCGTACGCGGTGCGGCCGCCCGCCGACCGGCGGGCGGCCGACCCGAGCGGCAGGCTCCACGGCGGTACGGGGACGTGGCAGCCGTAACGGTCGGGGGCAGCCGGCGCCTCGCCCCCACCCGCACGCCTGGCACATCCACGACGATGCGCCGGTCACGGGCAGCGGCGAACGGCGCCCCGGCCCCCAAGATCCGCCCGCACCGACCCACCGCCCCCGGAGCGGAAACGTCCGTCCGTGGCCACCGCCCGCACACCCGGGGCACCGGCCTCACGACCGGTCGATGGCCTCAAGGCCGGTCGATGGCCTCCAGCGCGCGCCGCGCCATCGGGTGGGTGCGGACCAGCTCGCCCAGCGTCGTCGTACCGCGGGTGATCTTCGCGAAGGCGTGCCAGGCCGGGCGGAAGCCCGTGACCGCGGCGTGCATCATGCCGGGGCGCCGGGAGAAGGCGGCGAGCATCCGCCGCCCCACGCTCATCTCCACACCGAGCCCCGCCTTGATCGCGAAGGCGTAGTTCAGGGCCTGCCGGCGGGCGTCCACGGCGTCGTGTGCCTCACTGACGCGTACCGCCCACTCCCCCGCGAGCCGCCCGGACCGCAGCGCGAAGGAGATGCCCTCCCGGGTCCACGGCTCCAGCAGCCCGGCCGCGTCACCGCAGACCAGCACCCGGCCGCGGGAGAGCGGCGAGTCGTCGGCGCGGCAGCGCGTCAGATGCCCGGACGAGATGCTCGGCTCGAAGCCCGCGAGCCCCAGCCGCCCTATGAAGTCCTCCAGATAGCGCTTGGTCGCCGCGCCCTCGCCGCGCGCGGAGATCACGCCGACGGTGAGGGTGTCCCCTTTGGGGAAGACCCAGCCGTAGCTGCCGGGGATCGGGCCCCAGTCGATGAGCGCCCGGCCCGCCCAGTCCTCGGCGACCGTCGCGGGCACCGGAATCTCCGCCTCCAGGCCGAGGTCGACCTGGTCGACCTTGACGCCGACATGCGCGCCTATCCGGCCCGCGCTGCCGTCCGCGCCGACCACGGCCCGCGCCAGCACCACCTCGCCGTCGCCGAGCACCACCGCGACGGTCCGCCGGTCCGGGACCGCGGCGCCGTGCTGCTCGACCCGGGCGACGGTGACGCCCGTGCGGACCGTCGCGCCCGCGTCCTTGGCCGACTCGACCAGCCCCGCGTCGAACTCGGGGCGGTTGACCAGCCCGAAGAGCATGTTCTTGGAGCGGCGGGTGCGGGTCAGCCGGCCGTTCAGCGAGAACGTCACCGCGTGCACCCGGTCGCGCAGCGGCAGCTCGAAGCCGGGTGGCAGGGAGTCGCGCGAGGGGCCGATGATGCCGCCGCCGCAGGTCTTGTACCGCGGCAGGGCGGCCTTCTCCAGGAGCAGCACCCGGCGTCCCGTACAGGCCGCGGCGTGCGCGGCCGAGGCGCCCGCCGGTCCCGCGCCCACCACCACGACGTCCCACACCTGCTGGTTGTCCTCGGCTGCCTGCTCGCTGCTCACCTGTGCTGCTGCTCCCGTTCGATGCCTGGCTGGGCGTACCGCCCGCATCCTACGGGCCGCACTCGCGCGGATGGCCTGTGGGAAGATCGGGGGCACTCTTGCCCGTGTGTGCGGCCCGTCCGGCGGCATCCCGCCGGGCGTTCCGTACGTACTCAACGCCGCGCCCACAAGGAGCGTTCCATGTCTGACAGCCCGCTCGCGCACACCGTCGCCGCGCTCCAGCCCCGCGCCCGGACCGAGCTGGCCGAGCTGGTGGCCTTCAAGTCGGTCGCCGACCCGGCCCAGTTCCCCCGGAGCGAATGCGATGCGGCGGCCGACTGGGTCGCCGGCGCGCTGCGCGCGGAGGGCTTCCAGGACGTCGCCCTGCTGGACACGCCGGACGGCACCCGGTCGGTCTACGGTTTCCTGCCCGGTCCGGCCGGTGCCCCGACGGTGCTGCTCTACGCGCACTACGACGTGCAGCCCCCGCTGGACGAGGCCGCGTGGGTCTCCCCGCCGTTCGAGCTGACCGAGCGGGACGGCCGCTGGTACGGGCGCGGTGCCGCCGACTGCAAGGGCGGCCTGATCATGCATCTGACGGCGCTGCGCGCGCTCAAGGAGAACGGCGGCGTCCCGGTCGGCGTCAAGGTGATCGTGGAGGGTTCGGAGGAGCAGGGCACCGGCGGCCTGGAGCGGTACGCCGAGGCGCACCCCGAGCTGCTGGCTGCCGATGCGATCGTCATCGGTGACACCGGCAACTTCCGGGTCGGGCTGCCGACGGTGACCGCGACGCTGCGCGGGATGACGCTGGTGCGGGTGCAGGTCGACGCGCTGGAGAGCAATCTGCACTCCGGCCAGTTCGGCGGCGCGGCGCCGGACGCGCTGGCCGCGCTGATCCGGATCCTGGACTCGCTGCGCGCCGAGGACGGTTCGACGACCGTGCGCGGGCTGGCCGCGGACGCGAGCTGGGAAGGGCTCCAGTACGCGGAGGCGGAGTTCCGCAAGGATGCCAAGGTGCTGGACGGAGTCGGGCTGATCGGCAGCGGTACGGTCGCGGACCGGCTCTGGGCGCGCCCGGCGGTCACCGTCCTCGGCATCGACTGCCCGCCGGTCATCGGCGCCACCCCGTCCGTCCAGGCGGGCGCGCGGGCGCTGGTGAGCCTTCGGGTGCCGCCGGGCACCGACGCCGCGGAGGCAACGAAGCTGCTCGTCGCGCATCTGGAGGGCGCCGCTCCGTGGGGCGTGCGGGTCGCGGTCGAGCAGATCGGCCAGGGGCAGCCGTTCCGTGCGGACACCGGGAGCCCGGCGTACGCGTCGATGGCGTCGGCGATGCGCGAGGCGTACGACGGCGAGGAGATGCAGACGTCCGGTATGGGCGGCTCGATCCCGCTGTGCAACACCCTCGCCGGGCTGTACCCGGACGCGGAGATCCTGCTGATCGGGCTGAGCGAGCCCGAGGCGCAGATCCACGCGGTGAACGAGAGCGTCTCGCCGCAGGAGCTGGCGCGGCTCTCGCTCGCCGAGGCGCTGTTCCTCCAGCGGTACGCGGCGAGCCGGGGCTGACGCACCGGGCCGCGCGCCCGGGGGCGCCGCGCACGGACCGCCGGTCGGCGGCCGGGGCGCGGCGCCTGCCGCTGCGCCCGGGGCCGGTTCAGCCGACCGGGACGCCCGCCTCCAGGTTGAGCGGGCAGCCCCGGGCGCGGGCGCGCAGCGCCCAGCGCAGCCGGTTCCAGCGCACCGGGGGCAGCAGCTTCTCGGCCTCCGCCTCGGTGACGAAGCGCCAGTCGCGCAACTCGGCGCCGGGCAGGAGCAGTTGGCGGATCCGGTCGCCGGACAGCGTGCCGCCGTCGAAGAGCAGCCGCAGACCGCCGAAGCCGGGTGGTTTGGGCGCTTCCCAGTCCATCACCAGCAGCCGGGGGGTGCACGGCAGTTGGATGCCCAGTTCCTCCGCGACCTCGCGCACACCGGCCCGGGAGGGCGCTTCGCCGGGTTCGACGATGCCGCCGGGGAACTCCCAGCCCGGTTTGTAGGTCGGGTCGACGAGCAGCACCCGTTCCTCGTCGTCGAAGAGGAGTACACCGGCGGCGAGGGTCTCGGCGGTCGGCTCCGGGGTCTGCACGATGTCGCAGGAACCGGCGCCGGTCCGGACGGCCTCGGCGACCTGTTCGGCGGTCTGCCGGGGGGTCAGCCGGGTGGTGTCGACGACGTGCGCGTCGTCCGCCAGCCACTCCAGCGCGGTGGCGTACGTCCCCAGGTGCGCCAGCGACCAGGCGCGTGTCGAGGCGCCGGTCCCGAGGTCCGCCTGCTCCTCCTCCCGTCGCGATATCCGCGCACGCAGGATCGTTTCCTCCGCATGTAGCAGGACATGCCGGACGGGTATCCGGCGGGCTGCGAGCGAGCCGAAGATCTCGTCGCGGTACTCCTGGCGGAGCAGCGTCATCGGCGTCACCAGAGGTCCGGGGACCTCGGTGAGGAGGGCCGCGGCGGTGTCCACGACCATCCGCCGCCAGGACGGCAGGTCCTGGTAGTCGTCGACGTCCTCCAGCCGCTTGGCCGGCAGCATCAGCCGCAGGCCGCCGCCGAGGAGTTCGGGGTCGTAGAGCGTGCTTCCGGGAAGCAGGTCGAGCAATTCATGAGCCGCTGTGGTCTTGCCCGCACCGAACGTGCCGTTCAGCCAGACGATCACGGTTTCCCCTCTTCCCTAGACCCAGGTGAGTTGCCCGCAACACCCTGCCACGGAAACGCCCCGGACCACGGGTCGCGGGCATGACCGGGCGCCGCGCGCCTCCACCTACCGGCCAGGCCCGGAGACCGCTGGATCCCCGTGTTCCGACCGGTCGGGAATGCGCCACGGCGGGGGTTCCGGTCACCGCATCCCCCGCCGCGTAGCCCCCGGCAATCAAGCGCTCCCCCGCCCCTCCAGCCCCGAAACCCCCACCCGCGCACCGACCTCCGGACTGCGGGCGGGCGGTGCCGGTGCACCTATGACACGGCTGCCCACCGGGCGGTCAACGGCAACCCATCGGCGGGTCAACTGCCCTTCTGCGCCCTATCCTTTGCTCGCCCCCAGGGTCAGGCCGGCGATGAAGTGCCGTTGCAGGGCCAGGAACACCAGGATCGTGGGCAGCGCGACGAGGACGGAACCCGCCGCGAGCAGGTTGTAGTCGGTGAAGAACTGGCCGCGCAGATTGTTCAGGGCCGAGGTGACGGGCAGCTTGTCGCCGTCGGACAGGAAGACCAGGCCCCAGAGGAAGTCGTTGTACATCCAGGTGAACTGGAGCGTCCCCAGGGCGGCGAGCGCGGGGCGGCACAGCGGGAGGGTGACGCGCCGGTACCGGGCCCAGACCCCGGCGCCGTCGACGATGGCGGCCTCCAGGATCTCCACCGGCAGGGTGCGCATGAAATGGGCCAGGACGAAGACGCAGAAGCCGAGCTGGAAGGCGATCTGCACGGCGATGACGGCCCAGTAGGAGTCGTACACGGTCAGCGAGTCGGACATCCAGTACGGCAGCGGAATCTTGTTGAAAAGGACGTACAGCGGGGTGACGATCACCTGTTGGGGCAGCAGGTTTCCCGCGGTGAAGACCATCAGCAGGACCGTGCCGCCGCGGATCCGCAGCCGGGCGACGGCGAAGGCCACGAAGGACGCCAGGAAGAGCGTGATCAGCACGCCGGGGACGGCGATGACGAGCGAGTTCACGAAGTACTTGCCCATACCGGAATCGACGAACGCCTGCCGGTAGTAGTCGAAGGAGAGATGGCGCGGAAGCGAGAAATAGCCGTATTTCGCGGTCTCCTCGTAGGGGCGCAGCGAGGCGTAGACGGCCAGCAGCAGCGGAGCGAGGAAGGCCAGCGAGACGACGAGCAGAAAGGCGTGGACGCCGAGTCGGCCGCGGGAACGGGCGCGGGCCGGGGCGGGAGTGGCGGAGAGGGTCATCGCCGCTCTTCCCCGCGGAGTTCCTGGACGAGATAGGTCACGATGAATCCCATGGAGACGAGCAGCAGGACGACGGCGATCGCCGAGCCGAATCCGATCCGGCCGGCCTCCCCGATGATGTTGTCGGTGACCAGCACCGAGAGCAGTTCCAGGCCGTTGCGGCCCTTGTTGACCGCGTAGACGATGTCGAAGGCGCGCAGCGATTCGATGACGGTGATGACGCCGACGATGACATTCACCGGGCGCAGCGTGGGAAGGACGACGCGGAAGAAGGTTTGCCGTTCGGTGGCGCCGTCGATGGCGGCGGCTTCTTTGAGGGTCGGGTCGACGGATTTCAGGCCGGCGAGATAGAGAACCATGACGTATCCGGTGTGCCGCCAGCAGGCCGCCAGCAGCACCATCCAGATATTGAGGCCGGGGTCGCCCAGCCAGTCGGTGGGATTCCTGCCGCCGATCACGGCGTTGAGTGCGCCCTGGTCCCGGGAGAGGATCAGCTGGGCGATGAATCCGACGACGGCCAGGGAGAGCACCACCGGCATATAGAGCGTCGACTGGTAGAAGCGGCTGAAGCGGACACCGCGGTCGATGAGGACGGCCAGCAGCAGGCCGAAGGGCGCGGCGAACACTCCGAGGAAGACCAGCCACAGCAGGTTGTGGCGGACCGCCGGCCAGAATTGCGGGTAGGTGGTGAACAGGTTGTCGTAATTCTTGAAACCGGCCCAGGTGATGTCGCCGACACCGTCCCAGGTGGTGAAGGACAGGCCGACGGAGGCGAGCGTCGGACCCCAGATCAGGGCGAGGTCGAGCAGGATCGGTATGCCCAGCAGCACGCCGAGGACGGCGAGATCGCGGCGGGTGTGGCGCCGCGGTCCGCGTCGTCCGGCGCGCCGTGCGCGGGTGTTCGGCACGGCTTTTCGCTCCCCGTCCCTCGCGGCGGTCATATGACGGAATTCCCCGGCCGGCGGCGGCCGGTTGACGGCGGTACGGGGCACGGTCAGCCGGCCGCGAAGATCTGCTTCTTCTGGCGTTCGATGTCGTTCACCAGGCCGTCGATATCGTCCGGTCTGTTCAGGAATTGCTGGATCGCCTGGATCAGCACGGTCGAGGCGAAGTCGGGCCGGGTGTCGCGGTCCATGAACTGCGATATCTGCCGGGCGCCCGAGACGAGTTGGACGGCCTTTTTCTGCAGCGGTGTGTACGCGCTGGTGTCGGCGCCGCTGTTGACCGCGATGTTGTTCGGGTCGGAGGCCAGGTAGATGTCTTCCGCCGCGGGCGTGGCGAGGTAGGTCAGCAGTTCCCTGGCACCGCTCTTGTCCCTGGCCTTCTTCGACATCAGGAATCCGTCGACCGGCGCCTCGACGGCATCCCGGCCGAAGGCGGGGTCGATTTCGGGAAAGGGGAAGAAGTCCAGATCGTCGCGGTCGGCCGCGGCGAACTGCTGCCCCGGGTGGGGCAGGCCGAGGACGGTCATACCGGCCTTCTTCTGCGCCAGGCTCTGCGCGGCCTCTTGCCAGGTGCGGCCGTTGGCGCCCTTCTGGTGATACGGCAGCAGTCCGCGCCACAGGTCGAAGACCTGCTTGACCTGCGGACTGTTCCAGGATTTCCGGCCGCTCAGCAACGCGATGTGGAAGTCGTAGCCGTTGGCGCGCATATCGAGGTAGTCGAAGGTGCCCATCGCCGGCCAGCCGTCCTTGTCGCCGAAGGCGAACGGCACCAGCCCGTCCCGCTGCATCCGCTTCGCGAGCGCCCGGTACTCGTCGAAGGTCTTGGGGATCTCGTACCCCTTCTCCTGGAACACGCTCTTCCGGTGGAAGACCGCCCACGGATAGTAGTAGTACGGCACGAAGTACTGCTTGCCGTCCGCACCCGTGGACTGTTTCTTGAGGGCGTCGGAGAATCCCCCGAAGTGCTGCCACAGATCGCTGATGTCCGCGAGCAGGCCCTTCTGTGCGAAGTACTGCATGCGGTTTCCGGCGAACCACATGAAGACATCGTCCGGGGTGCCCTGGAGATAGCGGTTGATGTTCTCCTGGAAATTCTCGTGGTTGACGGTGTTGACCTTCACCGTCTTCTTCGACTTCTTCTCGTATGCCGCGAAGGCCGCGGCGAACGCCTTCTTCGGTACGGCGTCCGAGGCGTTGGACCCCAGCGAGACACCGCTCGGGCCGCTGTCGCAGGCGGCGAGCAGGGACGGCAGGGCGACGGCCCCCGCGCCGAGCGCGGCGCCCCGCAGCAGCGTCCGGCGGGACATCCGATCTCCTGCCGTTTCCCCGTACGCGCCTGAGCCGCTGAACGTTGACCGGGCCATGTCCCCCTCCTCAGGGGTGGAACCAAACAGAACCGAACGCGAGTGGTGGGATCTCACCTCCCAACTACCCTGCCAGTCAAGAGATTTGGCAGGCAGAGGAACAACCGTTACCGCTCCTCTTCCAACAGAGTTCAACAAGCCCTACCGTAAACACTCGCCAGTGACCGGTACATGACTCCCCAGCACCTCTCGCGAGGACGGAGAAGCCCCTCATGCACCCGCACATCCGCAGCACACCCCGGCGAGGCCGGCGAAGAATCGTCGGAGCACTGTCCGTCGCACTGCTCTGCACGGCGGGGGTGACCGCCCTGCCGGCCGCGGCCCGTACACCCGGCCCGGACCCCTCGGACACCCCGCGCGCCGCCCGCACCACCGGCGACGCCCCACGGCTGCCGGGCGGACTCGCCAAAACGCCCCCGATGGGGTTCAACAACTGGAACTCCACCCACTGCCGGGCCGAGTTCAACGAGGAGATGGTGCAGGGCATCGCCGATCTCTTCGTCGCCAAGGGCCTCAAGGACGCGGGCTACCGGTATGTCAATCTCGACGACTGCTGGGCGCTGCCCGCCCGCGATGCGCACGGCAAGCTCGTCCCCGACCCGCAGCGCTTCCCGCACGGCATCAAGGCGGTGGCCGACTACGTCCATGCCAAGGGCCTGAAGTTCGGCATCTATACGAGCGCCGGCACCAAGACCTGCAGTGCGGTCGGTTTTCCCGGTGCGCTGGGCCACGAGTCCTCCGATGCCCAGCAGTTCGCGGACTGGGGCGTGGACTATCTCAAGTACGACAACTGCAATAACCAGGGTGTGGACGCCCGGCAGCGGTACCGCACCATGCGGGACGCGCTGCAGGCCACCGGGCGGCCCATCGTCTACAGCATCTGCGAATGGGGCGAGAACAAGCCCTGGGAGTGGGCGTCGGACGTGGGCCATCTGTGGCGCACCACCGGCGACATCGGTGACAACTGGCCGAGCATGCTCGCGATCCTCAAGCAGAACTTGCCGCTGGCGCCGCACGCGGGCCCCGGGCACTGGAACGACCCGGACATGCTGGAGGTCGGCAACGGCGGTATGACCGACATCGAGTACCGCAGCCACTTCTCCCTGTGGTCGATGATGTCCGCTCCGCTGCTGATCGGTTCCGATCTGCGCAAGGCGTCCCCCGCGACCTTCGAGATCCTGGACAACAAGGACGTCATCGCCCTGGACCAGGACGCGCTGGGCAAGCAGGCCACGGTCCACACGTCCGAGTCCGGCCGCTGGACGGTGGTCAAGCAACTGGCCAACGGTGACCGCGCGGTCGCGCTCTTCAACGAGACCGACCAGCCGCAGCGGATCACCACCACCGCCACGGACATCGGCCTCCCGCAGGCGGCCGGCTACCGGCTGCGTGACCTGTGGCAGCACCGGGACTACCACACCGCGGGCACCGTCTCCGCGACCGTGCCGGCCCACGGCACCACCCTCTACCGGGTCTCCGCCGACCGGCACTGGGCGAGCTACCCGCCGTCCGTCGAGACCGGCACCGACCGTACGCCGCTGGTCGAGGCGGGCGCCGCCACCGTCCTCCGCAGCACCGTCGGCAACCTGGGCCGCACGCCGGCCAAGGACGTCACGGTCACCCTCCAGGGCCCGCAGGGGTGGCGGATCCGGGCCACCTCCGCCGCGACGGCCCACGCGCTGCCCGGCGGCGGGCGGCTGACCACCACCTGGCGGATCACCGCCCCGCCCGGAACCGCGCCCGGCGCCCGGCCGCTGACGCTGACCGCCGGCTACCGCGCACCGGGCGGACAGCGGATCACCACCACCCTGCCCGGCACGGTCCAGGTCGTGGTGCCACCGCCGGCCGGGACCGCGTACGCCGCCGAACTGCCCTGGCTGACGTCCGCCAACGGCTGGGGCCCGGTCGAGAAGAACACCAGCGTCGGGGAGCGCGCGGCCGGTGACGGCGGACCGATCACCATCGGCGGCGCCCGCTTCGACCGGGGCCTGGGGGTGCACGCGCCCAGCGAGGTGAGCTTCTACACGGGCGGCCGGTGCTCGGCCTTCACCGCGCAGGTCGGCATCGACGACGAGGTGGGCGACAAGGGGTCGGTCGCCTTCGAGGTATGGGCGGACGGCGAACGGGTCGCCGCGAGCGCCACCCGGACCGGCGCGGACCCCGCCACGACGCTCACCGCCGGCCTCACCGGGGCCGAGACCGTCCGCCTGGTGGTGACCGACGGCGGCGACGGTGTGGACTACGACCACGCCGACTGGGCCGACGCCAGGTTCAGCTGCTGAGCGAGCGGGTGGCGCGGGTGGCGCCGGGCGGACTCGCCCGTCGGGCCCGGCCGGTACTGGTTGGGGCGCGGTCCGCGCCGTCGGCACCTTCCGGGCCGTGCTCAGCACGGGGACCGCTCCCGTCACCCGGGAAAACGCTCAACCCCACCATGCTGCGGCGGGCCGCCTGGCGGCCCGCCGCACCGGGACCGTTCCCACGCTGACCCCGCGCCCCGGCCGCTCCGCTCACGCTCCCCCGATGCAACGCCGCCATCGCCGCCGCCCCCTCGATACGCAGAGCACCGCCCGTATGCGTGATGGACGGCAGGGTGAGGGGCGCCCGGGTGACGGTCGCGCGCTCAGAGGGTGGGGAGGAAGGCTTCGAGACGGGACTGTTGCGCGGCGGCCGCGGCGGCGCCCACCACCCCTGCGTCCGTGCCCATTTGGGCCGGGACGACGGTCAGGTCCGCCACGAAGGACAACTTGGCGTAGTCGCGCAGGGCGGCGCGCAAGGGGGTGAAGAGGATGTCCCCGGCGCCCGCGACGCCACCGCCGATGACCGCGATCTCGATCTCGACGAGCGTCGCGGTGGCGGCGATCCCGGCGGCCAGTGCCTGGGCGGCCCGCTCGAAGGAGCGCAGGGCGACCGGATCGCCGGCCCGCGCCGCGGCGCCGACGGCGGCCGCGCTGACATCGCCGTCGGGTCCCGGCTGCCAGCCGTTCGCCAGCGCCCGGCGGGCGATGTTGGGACCGCTGGCGATCCGCTCGACACAGCCGCGGGCGCCGCACGGGCACAGGTCGCCGTCGAGATCGACGCTGATGTGGCCGATGTGGCCGGCGTTCCCGGTGGGCCCCGGGTGGAGTTGGCCGTTGAGGACGAGTCCGCCGCCGACACCGGTGGAGACCACCATGCACAGCGCGTTGGCACGGCCGCGCGCCGCGCCCTGCCAGTGCTCCGCCGCGGTCATCGCCACGCCGTCGCCGACCAGCACGACCGGCCGCTCACCGACCAGTTCCCGTACACCGGCGACGAGCGGGAAGTCACGCCAGCCGGGGATGTTGACGGGGCTGACCGTGCCGGCCGAGGCGTCCACCGGGCCCGCGCTGCCGATACCGACGGTCGCCACCCGCGCCCAGCCGGGATCCGCGGTCAGCTCCCCGACCACCTCGGCAACCGCACGCATCACCGTCGCCCCGTCCTTGTCGGCGGGGGTGGGTCGCGTGACCCGCGCGGTCATTCTGCCGGTTCCGTCCACCAGAGCGCCGGCGATCTTGGTGCCGCCAATGTCCAACGCTGCGCTGAGGTACGTGTGCATCGGTGTCGAATCTCCTGGTGGGCATGGAGCCGGGGAGTGTCAGCCCGGCAGGTTATGGGCCAGTCTTAACGCTTTTGACAACGTTGTCTAGAGGCTATGCTCGGCAGCGCACCCCGCTGTCGAAAGAAACAGGACCGCGCACCGTGACCGACACCGCCCGGGGCACCGCCCGCCGCTACGGCACCCGGCCCACGATGAAGGATGTCGCGGCGCGGGCCGGAGTCGGCCTCAAGACGGTCTCGCGCGTGGTCAACGGCGAACCGGGCGTCACACCCGACACCGAACGGCGCGTCCAGGAAGCCATCACGACGCTGGGCTTCCGCCGCAACGACTCCGCCCGGATCCTGCGCAAGGGCCGCACGGCCAGTATCGGGCTCGTCCTGGAGGATCTCGCCGACCCCTTCTACGGACCGCTCAACCGCGCCGTCGAGGAGGTCGCGCGCAGCCACGGCGCGCTGCTGATCAATGGTTCCAGCGCCGAGGACCCGGCTCGCGAACAGGAGTTGGTGCTCGCGCTGTGCGCGCGGCGGGTGGACGGTCTGGTGATCATCCCGGCGGGCGACGACCACCGCTATCTGGAACCGGAGATCGCAGCCGGGATCGCGACCGTCTTCGTGGACCGGCCGGCCGGCCGGATCGACGCCGATGTCGTGCTCTCCGACAGCTTCGGCGGCGCCCGGGAAGCGGTGGCCCATCTGATCGCGCACGGGCACCGCCGGATCGGCTTCATCGGGGACCAGCCGCGGATCCACACCGCGATGGAGCGGCTGCGCGGCTACCGCACTGCGATGGCCGAGGCCGGGCTGCCGGTCGACGCGTCGTGGGTGGCGCTGGGCTCCACCGCCCCGGAACGCGTACGCGCCGCCGCCGCCGCGATGCTGGCCGGTCCGGAGCCGGTGACCGCGCTGTTCTCGGGCAACAACCGGGTCACCGTCACCGCCGTGCGCATCCTCGGTGAACGGCCGCGCCCGCTCGCGCTGGTGGGCTTCGACGACTTCGAACTGGCCGATCTCGTCTCCCCCGCGATCACCGTCGTCGCACAGGACGCGGCACGGATGGGACGGACCGCCGCCGGACTGCTCTTCCGCCGGCTGGACGGCATCGAGGAGCCGCCGCGCCGGGTGGAGATCCCGACCCGTCTGATCACCCGGGGCTCCGGCGAGATTCCGCCTGAGGACGTCTGACGGACCGAAAGCGTCTGACGGGCCGAAGACGTCTGGCGGGCCGAAGACGTCTGGCGGGCCGAGGGCGCCTGACCGGCCGAGGACGTCTGACGGCCCGAGGACGTCCGATCGGCCGGGTAAGTCCGGCCGACCGGAATCCGCCGGCCGAGCGCGCACGGCCCGAAAGGGTCCCACCGGCCGGACGTGCGCGGGCGGCGGCAGTCGGTCGGCAGCCGGGCCGCCGCGCCGGCCGAGCGGGTCCGCGACCGTAGCCGTGGCCGCGGCTACGCCGACCGGTGCACACGACTCGGGGCTCGTATACGGTCCGACGGCGTGCCGGTCCGCGGCGGTGCGCGAAAGTGTCATCTGCCTCTCCCCCGTGCAGTTCTGACGCATCGGCATTCATGCTCGCACGAGGCACTGACAACGCCGCCGCCCCGCGTCCGGGCCCCGACAGGACCGCGTCCACGAGGCGACGGGAGGTGCGGGACAGCGGGCGGCGCGGGACGGCGGCGCGGCCAACGACAGCGTGGCCGACCGCAGCGTGGCCGACGGTGTCAGGCCGTCTTCGCCGGGCGGCCCGCGAGTGCGTCGAGGCCGGCGCGGGTCAGGCCGGTCAGCCCGGCGACCTCGGAGGCGTCGACGGCGCCGCAGTCCAGTCCGCGCAGCAGATAGCCGCTGAGCGCCCTGGCGGTCGCCGGCTCGTCCATGACATCGCCGCCGGTCTTGGCGACATACGCCGCGAGCCGGGCCGAAGCCTCCTCCAGGCCCTCGCGGTAGAAGGCGTAGACCGCCGCGTAACGGGTGGGCAGGTGGCCCGGATGCATGTCCCAGCCCTGGTAGTAGGCGCGGGCCAGCGACCGGCGGACGAGGCCGTGGTGGAGCCGCCAGGCGTCGTGCACCCGGGCTGTCGGGCCGACCGGCAGGACATTGGTGGAGCCGTCCGAGAGGCGGACGCCGGTGCCCGCGGCGGCGGCCTGCATCACGGCCTTGGCGTGGTCGGCCACCGGATGGTCCAGGGACTGGTGGGCGGCGCTGACACCGCAGGCGGCGCTGTAGTCGAAGGTGCCGTAATGCAGAGCAGTGGCCCGGCCCTCGGCGGCCTCGATCATGCGGGCGACGGTGGCGCGGCCGTCGGCACCCAGGATCGACTGCGTGGTCTCGATCTGTATCTCGAAGCCGAGCCGGCCGCTCGCCAGACCGGCGGCCTTCTCGAACTCCTCCAGCAGCCGGACCATGGCGGTGACCTGCTCTGCGTAGGTCACCTTGGGGAGCGTCAGGACGAGCCCGTCGGGCAGCCCGCCGGCCGCCAGGAGACCGGTGAGGAAGATGTCGAGGGTGCGGATGCCGCGGTCGCGGACGGCGGCTTCCATGCACTTCATCCGGATACCCATATATGGGGCCGCGGTGCCCTCCTTGTCTGCGGCGGCCACCAGCGCGGCGGCGCGGGCGGCCGCCTCGTCCTCCTCGGCGTCCGGGCGGTGGCCGTAGCCGTCCTCGAAGTCGATGCGCAGGTCCTCGACGGGCTCGCGCACCAGCTTGGCGCGGACGCGGTCATGGACCGGCCCGGCGAGTTCGTCGGGGATGCCGAGGACGGCGGCGAGCGCGGCGGCGTCGGGGGCGTGCGCGTCGAGGGCGGCGAGCGCCTGGTCGCCCCAGGAGCGCAGGGTTCCGGCGGTGAAGACATCGCCGGGGACGTAGACGGTGTGGACCGGCTGGCGGGTGCCGGGGTCGCCCGGGTAACGGCGTGCCAGATCCGCGTCGGTCGCGGCGAGAGCGGCGCCGATCTCCGTGCGTACGGTGTCCGCAAGGCTCGTCGCCACGGTCTCCTGCTGCCCCATTCGGCACCCTCCCGGTGCTCACGTCCGGCGATCGGACGTTTCCCCGCATTCCGCCCACCGGAATCAACAATCCGTATGGCGAACCTAATCGCGCCGACTGCCGGGGTCAACACCCTCTCCCGGAGGCGGCGCAGGCCAGGCGCCCGGGGCCGGGTGCGCGGCGAACGGAATCAACTCCGTGGCGTACGGCGGCCGGTCCGGTCACACTCACCCCATGACTTGGATCGCACCACAGATAGAACGCCGGGACATGCCGACGGCCGCCGGCGAACGGGAGATGCTCCAGAGGTGGCTGGACTGGCACCGCGAAACCCTGCTCAGCAAGTGCGCGGGACTCACCCCGGACCAGCTCGTCACGGCGAGCGCCCCGCCCTCCAACCTCACCCTGCTCGGTCTCGTCCGGCACATGACCGAGGTCGAGCGCAGCTGGTTCCGGCAGCGCTTCCTCGGCGAGCAGACGGGCGACCTCTACTTCAGGGCCGACAATCAGGACGCCGATTTCGAGGACGCCGCCCCGGCCGGCGCCGAGGCCGACTTCGCGGCCTTCCGCGCCGAGATCGTGAGCTGCGACGCGGCCATGACGGACCACGGGCTGGACGAGACCTTCGCCGGTCCGCGCGACCGCACGCTGAACCTGCGCTGGATCTACGTCCACCTGATCGAGGAGTACGCGCGCCACAACGGCCACGCGGATCTGCTGCGCGAGCGGATCGACGGCGCCACCGGCGACTAGCAGGCCACGAGGGGTGTCCGCCCCGCAGTGCGGCCACCGTTGCCCGCCGCCTCCCCCCGGTGCGAACACATGGCACGAGGCCCCGTACGCGCAATGCGTACGGGGCCTCGTGCCGCTGCCGTAGGCAGGCCGCGGAGAGCCGGGGGCTCAGCCCTTGCGGGCGTTGACCTCGTCGGTGAGGGCCGGGACGACGTCGAACAGGTCGCCGACGACGCCGTAGTCGACCAGGTCGAAGATCGGGGCCTCGGCGTCCTTGTTGATGGCGACGATGGTCTTCGAGGTCTGCATACCGGCACGGTGCTGGATCGCACCGGAGATGCCCGCCGCGATGTACAGCTGCGGCGAGACCGACTTACCGGTCTGGCCGACCTGGTTGGTGTGCGGGTACCAGCCCGCGTCCACCGCGGCGCGCGAGGCGCCGACGGCCGCGCCGAGCGAGTCGGCGAGCGCCTCGATGACCGGGAAGTTCTCGGCGCCGTTGACGCCGCGGCCGCCGGAGACCACGATCGCGGCCTCGGTCAGCTCCGGGCGGCCGGTCGACTCGCGCGGGGTGCGCGAAACGATCTTCGTGCCCTTGGAGGAGTCGGCGACGGTCACCGCGAGCTGCTCGACCGTACCGGCGGCCGGCGCGGCCTCCGGGGCGGCGGAGTTCGGCTTGACCGTGATGACCGGAGTGCCCTTGGTGATACGGGACTTGGTGGTGAAGGACGCCGCGAAGACGGACTGCGTCGCCACCGGGCCCTCGTCGCCGGCCTCCAGGTCGACGGCGTCGGTGATGATGCCGGAGCCGATGCGGACCGCGAGCCGGGCCGCGATCTCCTTGCCCTCCACGGAGGACGGCAGCAGCACGGCGGCCGGGGAGACCGCGTCGTAGGCGGCCTGCAGGGCGTCCACCTTGGGGGCGACGAGGTACTCGGTGAACTCCGGGGCGTCGGCAGCCAGGACCTTCACCGCGCCGTGCTCGGCGAGCACGGCGGCGGCGGTGTCCGCACCGGCGCCCAGGTGCACGGCGACCGGCTCGCCGATGCGGCGGGCGAGGGCGAGGAGTTCGAGGGTGGGCTTGCGGACGGCACCGTCCACGTGGTCGACGTAGACAAGGACTTCAGCCATGGGATGACTCTCCTGCGGGAAGAAGGAAGGCGGTTGAGAAGAGGCGGGGCTCAGATGAACTTCTGGCCCGCGAGGAACTCGGCGAGCCGCTTGCCGCCCTCGCCCTCGTCCTTGACGATCGTGCCGGCCGTGCGGGCCGGGCGCTCGGTCGCTTCGTCGACCGTGGTCCAGGAACCTTCGAGGCCGACCTCGTCCGCCTCGATCTCCAGGTCCTCCAGGTCGAGGGACTCCACCGGCTTCTTCTTCGCGGCCATGATGCCCTTGAAGGAGGGGTAACGGGCCTCGCCGGACTGGTCGGTGACGGACACGACGGCCGGCAGCGCGGCCTCCAGCTGCTCGCTGGCGGTGTCGCCGTCCCGGCGGCCGGTCACCTTGCCGCCGGCCACGGCGACCTCGGAGAGCTGGGTCACCTGAGGCACGTTCAGCCGCTCGGCGAGCAGCGCGGGCAGCACGCCCATGGCGCCGTCGGTGGAGGCCATACCGCAGACGACCAGGTCGTAGCCGGTCTTCTCGATGGCCTTGGCGAGCACCAGCGAGGTGCCCAGCGCGTCGGTGCCGTGCAGGTCGTCGTCCTCGACGTGGACGGCCTTGTCGGCGCCCATCGACAGCGCCTTGCGGAGCGCGTCGTTGGCGTCCTCGGGGCCGACGGTCAGGACCGTGATCTCCGCGTCGTCGGCGGCTTCCTTGATCTGCAGGGCCTGCTCGACGGCGTACTCGTCGAGCTCCGAGAGGAGGCCGTCCACGTCGTCGCGGTCGACGGTCAGATCCTCGGCGAAGTGCCGGTCGCCGGTGGCGTCGGGCACGTACTTCACACAGACAACGATCCTCAGGCTCACGCCGGCTCTCCTACCTGCTTCGTCTCTTCAGAACTGCCTTGTGCTGGCAGCATAGGCGCCTGTTGGGGCGGCTCCCGGTCGGTTGCGGAACCTCGCGCCGACCCGAATATTACTCGCCAGTACATACAGTCTCGCCCCCGGAATCAAGGCCGTTGAACTGTGACGTTGCCAACGGCCCCGACCCGGGGGACGACGGAGCGGCGGGGAACCCTTCAGTCCCGCAGCGCGTTGAAGCGCCCCTGGTGGTAGAGGAGCGGCCGGCCCGGCCCCGAGGGGTCGCCGACGACCGGCTGGGCGAGCACGATCCGGTGGTCGCCGGCCGGCACCCGCGCCACCACCCTGCACACCAGCCAGGCCAGTACGCCGTCCAGGAGGGGCACGCCCTCGGGGCCGGTGCGCCAGGACGTGGCCGGTCCGAAGCGGTCCGCGCCGCTGCGCGCGAAGGTGGCGGCCAGGTCCTGCTGATGCTCGCCGAGCAGGTGGACGCCGATGTGCTCGGCCTCGGCGACGGCCGGCCAGCTGGAGGCGCCGGTGGCGATGCCGAACGAGAGCAGCGGGGGCTCGGCGGCGACGGAGGTCAGGGAGGTGGCGGTGAAGCCGACGGGGCGGGAGCCGTGCGCGGTGATCACCGCGACACCCGCGGCATGCTGCCGGAAGACGGAGCGCAGGAGATCGGGGGCGGCGGTGCGAGGCGTGCCGAGGTCGGGCGAGGCCGTCATGGAATTGTCCTTCTGCTGTGGTGTACGAGCCCAGGCGGAGCGGCCGGCGGCCACGAGGCGCCGGCGGCTCTGTTGTCGTCGCTGCTCACACACCCGGACAGCGCGCGCTGGCGGTACGCAGAAGGTCGACGTGCGCACGTCCGTACAGAAGGGTCCCTGACCGCATAACGTCAGACTGACGATGCCCGGCCCGCACCGTCAAGGGCCGCCCGGTATCTGGGAGATCAATCACGGACGGCCATGCCCAGTGCGGCGATGACGTCCGCCTTGCGCGGCAGACCCGCGGCCCGGCGCACGATCGCGCCGCCCGCGTCGAGCACCAGCACCGTGGGCGTGCGCTCGATGTCCAGGGCCCGGACGAGTTCGAGCCGGGCCTCGGCGTCGATCTCCACGAGCGCCACCCCGGCCACCATGTCCGCGACCTCGGTCAGGGTGCGCCGAGTGGCGCGGCAGGGCTGGCAGAAGGCGGTGGAGAACTGCACCAGCGTGGCCCGCTCCCCCAGTTCCGCGCCGATCTCGGCGGCGCCCAGCCGCTCCCCGTCGTCCCGCCCTGGCACCCTGCGCCTCCCGTTGGATCCGGCCCCGGACCCGGCCCCTGTCTTGGACCGCGCCCCGGCACGAACGGTGTGTCATCGGCGGGTGCAGCGTCCGCCCGGCCGTAAACATTCCCGCCCGGTCACCTGCCGGGATGCGAGGTGTACCTTCTGTTGCGGAGGGCAAGCGCGGAAAGTGAACCCCACGTGACGAGAATCTCTCGGCCGCGCGCCCTGACGCGGTGGCTCCTGGGGCCGTCATCGGGCACGATCTCCCGGAGCCGCACACTTACGGCCGCGTAGGTTTCCGCCGGGAGAACCCTCCCCAGGCACAGAAAAGGGGTCCTCCGACATGGCAGAGCTCGTCTATCCCCCCGTGATCGGTGCGGCCCGCACCGTCTTCAAGGCGATCGACCTCAAGTTCGACATCGCCGGGACGGACAATATTCCGCGCCGTGGCGGAGCCGTGCTGGTCAGCAATCACATCGGGTATCTGGACTTCGTCTTCTGCGGTCTGGCGGCACGGCCGGCCAAGCGGCTGGTGCGGTTCATGGCCAAGGACTCGGTGTTCCGGCACAAGGTGTCGGGGCCGCTGATGCGGGCGATGAAGCACATCCCGGTGGACCGTTCGCAGGGCGTGCACGCCTATAAGAACGCGCTCTCCGCACTGCGTTCGGGCGAGATCATCGGGGTCTTCCCCGAGGCGACCATCTCCGAGTCGTTCACGCTCAAGAACTTCAAGTCCGGTGCGGCGCGGCTGGCGCAGGAGGCCGGGGTGCCGCTGCTGCCGATGGCGCTGTGGGGCACCCAGCGGCTGTGGACCAAGGGCCACAAGCGCGATCTGGGCCGCCGCCACTACCCGGTCACGATCCGGGTGGGCGAGCCGATGGAGGCCGATCCGGCGGAGTCGGCGGAGAAGGTCACCGACCGCCTGCGGGCCCGGGTGCAGGAGCTGCTGGAGGCGGCGCAGCGCGCCTATCCCGTACGCCCCAGGGGTCCCGAGGACACCTGGTGGGTTCCGGCCCACCTCGGCGGCACCGCACCGGCCGCGCCCGGGACGGCTGGCTAGCGGGACCGCCCCGGAGGCGGGCGGCACAGTTCCCCGGCACGCCCGGCGGCAGCCTAGGCGCGGATCTCACCGATCTCGATGCGGGCGTCGGGGCAGAGCTTGTGCAGCGCCTCGGCGAGTTCGGCGGCGGCGGCCGACAGCTCGTCCAGCGGCATCGGCGCCATCCGCTCCAGCAGGAAGAGGGCGCTGACCGACTCCTCGGTCAGGCGGGTGCGGACGCCCTGGCGCCAGTTCCAGCGACGGCAGGTGACGCCCGCGTCGTCGCACCAGACGACCTCGCCCGGCTCGGGGTGCTCGACGGTCTCCGCACCGCCCGCCGCGGTCGCGAACGGCTCCTCGCCGGTGGCCCGGACGAGCCGCATATCGCCCTGGATGCGATCCAGGTCCTCACCGCCGACGGGGATGAGGTGGGCGACGCTGATGGCGTTGTAGAGGTCGACGAGGCGGTTGATGCGCGGCAGTCCGCCGTCCGCGAGGGCGCGCTTGGCCAGCGCCTCGGCGGAGTTGCGGGTCCGCGAGGGCTTGGCGCCGAAGGCGGTGTACGCGGCACGCCAGGCGGCGAGGTGCGGATCGTCCTGCGGTGCGCGGCCGGCCAGCCGCTCCGTGAGGCGGCGGGTAGCCTCGTCCAGCAGCGCCGCACCGGTCTCGTCGCTGGGCCCGTTGGTCAGACCGTGCGCTTCGACGGCGAGATGGCCGAAGCCGGGCGCGAGCGCGCGGACATCGTCGGAGACGTGCAGGGTGCGGGTCATCGCCGTTCCTCGGAGTTCAGGTGCGGAGGGTCTGCCGGAGGCGGTCGGCCGCCTCCGGAGGCATTGCAGCACGACCCGACACCGTTCAGCAAACTGCACTGGTGAGTCCATTGCAGTGGACTCACGACGATACGCAGCGATGCGCCCGGCCGCGTGCCGTGGGCACGTCGGTCGGGCGCATCGCGGTACGACAGGGGGCGGGCGCCACTTCGACGCCCCGCCTCAGCGGCTGATCTCCTCCCGGAGCGCCTCGACGAATCCGTCGACGTCCTCCGTCGTCGTGTCGAACGAGCACATCCAGCGCACATCGCCTGCCCGCTCGTCCCAGAAGTAGAAGCGGTAGCGCTTCTGGAGCCGCTCGCTGACGTCGTGCGGCAGCCGCGCGAACACCGCGTTGGACTGCACCGGGTGGAGGATCTCCACACCGTCGATCTGCCGTACGCCGGCCGCCAGCCGCTGCGCCATGGTGTTGGCGTGGCGGGCGTTGCGCAGCCACAGGTCGCGGGCGAGCAGCGCCTCCAGCTGCACCGAGACGAAGCGCATCTTGGAGGCCAGCTGCATGGACAGCTTGCGCAGATGCTTCATGGCGCGCACCGCGTCGGGGTTGAGGACGACCACCGCCTCGCCGAAGACCGCGCCGTTCTTCGTGCCGCCGTAGGACAGGATGTCCACGCCCACGGCGTTGGTGAAGGCCCGCATCGGGACGTCGAGCGACGCGGCGGCGTTGGCTATCCGCGCGCCGTCGAGGTGCACCAGCATCCCGCGCTCATGGGCGTGTTCGCAGATCGCCCGGACCTCGTCGGGGGTGTAGACGGTGCCCAGCTCGGTGCTCTGGGTGATCGAGACGACCTGGGGCATGGCGCGGTGCTCGTCGTCCCAGCCGTACGCCTCGCGGTCGATCAGCTCCGGGGTGAGCTTGCCGTCCTCGGTCGGTACGGTCAGCAGTTTCAGCCCGCCGACGCGCTCGGGGGCGCCGCACTCGTCGACGTGGATGTGCGCGGTGTCGGCGGCGATCACCGCGCCCCAGCGGTCGGTCACCGCCTGGAGGGCGACGACATTGGCACCGGTGCCGTTGAAGACCGGGAACGCTTCCGCACTCTGCCCGAAGTGGCTGCGGATGACCCGCTGGAGATGCGCGGTGTAGTCGTCCTCGCCGTAGGCGACCTGGTGGCCGCCGTTGGCGAGGGCGAGCGCGGCGAGGATCTCCGGGTGCGCGCCGGCGTAGTTGTCGCTGGCGAAGCCGCGTACCTGGGTGTCGTGGTGCTGCCGGGCGTCGGTCTTCTTTCCGCTCACGGCTCGGGGGTCAGCCACAGACGCTGTCCATTCACTTCATGGGCGGGCCTGCTCCAGACCCCGGCGATGGCCTCGGCCAGCTCCGTGACGTCCGTGAAGCCCGCGAACTTTGCGTTCGGTCGTTCGGCGCGCATCTGGTCGTTGACGAGCGCCTTCACGATCAGGATCGCAGCCGCGGCCCGCGGGCCGTCCGGGCCCCCCGACTTGCGGAACGCGTCCGCCAGGGCCAGCGTCCAGGCTTCGGCCGCGGCCTTGGAGGCGGCGTAGGCGGCGTTGCCCGCGGTCGGCTTGCTGGCGCCGGCCGCGCTGGTGAGCAGATAGCGGCCGTTGCCGCCGCGTTCGAGGGCGGAGTGGAAGGCCAGGGAGGTGTGCTGGACGGTGCGCACCAGCAGCTTGTGGAGGAGTTCCCAGTCGTCCAGGTCGGTTTCGGCGAAGCTCGCCGAGCCGCGCCAGCCGCCCACGAGGTGGACCAGACCGTCGATCCGCCCGAACTCCTTCTCCGTGCGGTCCGCCCAGTCGCGGGTGTGCGCCAGATCGAGGAGGTCCACGGTGTCGCCGGTGACCGTGGCGCCGCCGTGGGCGTAGCGCGCCGCGTCCACGGCCTCCGCCAGGCGGGCGGCGTCCGAGTCCGCGGCGACGACCACCGCACCGGCCTCGGCCAGCCGCAGCAGAGTGGCCCGGCCCGCCGGCCCGGCCGCCCCGGCCACCGCGACGACGGCACCTTCCAGCGGCCCCTGGCCGCCCGTCGAAGTGGTCATCTCCGTCGCCTCCTCATGCTCCTGGACGGCCGGCTTCCCGGCGTCCCGGACGGCCTTCACGCCGCCGCCAGTACGTCGCTGCCGGCCGTGATGCCCTTGGTGGAGGCGATCACCTCGCGCAGCTTCTTGGCGAGCGCCTCGTAGAACATGCTCAGCGGGAACTCGTCCGGGAGGACGTCGTCCACGAGTTTGCGCGGCGGCTGGTCCAGGTTCAGGGCATCCGGCCCCTTGGCCCAGACGGAGCCCGGGTGCGGTGCGAGGTAGGTCGAGACGAGGTCGTACGCGGCGAACCAGTGGACCAGCTTGGGCCGGTCGATGCCGTCACGGTAGAGCTTTTCGATCTCGCCGCACAGCTGGTTGGTGACCTTGGGCGCCCGCTCCCAGTCGATGTGCAGTGTGTTGTCCGTCCAGCGTACGACGTCGTGCTGGTGGAGGTACGCGAAGAGCAGCTGGCCGCCGAGGCCGTCGTAGTTGCGCACCCGGTCGCCGGTGACCGGGAAGCGGAACATCCGGTCGAAGATCACCGCGTACTGCACGTCCCGGGCCTGGGGGCAGCCCTCGGCCTCCAGCTTCACGGCCTCCTTGAAGGCGGTGAGGTCGCAGCGCAGCTCCTCCAGGCCGTACATCCAGAACGGCTGCCGCTGCTTGATCATGAACGGGTCGAACGGCAGGTCGCCGTGGCTGTGCGTGCGGTCGTGGACCATGTCCCAGAGGACGAACGCCTGCTGGCAGCGGTCCTGGTCGGCGAGCATGTCGCGGATGTCCGGCGGGAGGTCGATGCCGAGCGTGGCGACGGCGGCCTCGCTGACCCGGCGGAAGCGGGCGGCCTCGCGGTCGCAGAAGATGCCGCCCCAGGTGAACCGCTCGGGGGCCTCGCGCACGGCGATGGTCTCCGGGAAGAGCACCGCGGAGTTGGTGTCGTAGCCGGCCGTGAAGTCCTCGAAGGTGATGCCGCAGAACAGGGCGTTGTCGTAGCGCGTGCGCTCCAGTTCGGCGAGCCAGTCGGGCCAGACCATGCGCAGCACGACGGCCTCGAAGTTGCGGTTCGGGTTGCCGTTCTGGGTGTACATCGGGAAGACCACGAGGTGCTGGAGGCCGTCGGCGCGCTGCTGGGCGGGCTGGAAGGCGAGCAGCGAGTCGAGGAAGTCCGGTACGCCGAAACCGTTCTCGGCCCAGCGGCGCAGATCGGCGGTGAGCGCCTGGTGATAGGCGGCGTTGTGCGGCAGCAGGGGGGCGAGCTCTTCGATGGCGGCTATGGCGCGGTCGACCTCGTGGCGGACGGTGGCGGCGCTGGGCGCGTCCTCCGCCAGGAGGTCCACCGAGCCGTCCTTGGCCTGCCAGGGGCGGATGGTCTCGACCGCCTCCTTGAGCACCGGCCACGCGGGGTGGTCGGCCACGCGGACCGCGGTCACGGTGCCCTCCGGGACACCCACAGGCGAAAGGATTTCCGTCATGACTGCCCTCCGGCGGTAGATCGTCTGGTGAGCACACGGTATCCAGCGAGGTTCTCCCGCTTCAAGAGGAACTGTTGAAAATTATTCTGTACAGACCCCTGGCCACGCCTATTTTTCCCGCGCTCCGAGGTTTCGGCGACATTTTCTGCCCGTAGCGCGGAAGCTCTCCGCGCTTCCTCCGGCGGCCGCGGCGGCGGACCGACGGGTTCCGGAGGGGCGCCGGCGCTCGGCGGAGGCGGCACCGGGCGCCCCCGGAGCGGCGCGCGGCGACCTGCGTCAGCGCGGGGAGGACGCGCCCACGCGCGGGTGAGCCGGTCCGCCGACGGCGGCGCCGGACGGGCGTCCGCGGCACCTTCGGCACCGCACCGACCCCGGGGCGGCCGACCGGGTGAACGCCCGCCGCCGTCCTCGCCGGGAGGGCCTCCCGAGGGTCTGACTCCGGGCCCCGCGGGTATCGGTACAGGGCACGCCACGGTCCTGTCCGGTTACCGGTCCACCGCGGTACGGGCCCGTTAGGCTGTGCGCCGTTTCGTGGAGCGTTGTCGACAGTCGACAGTTTCCGGTCGGCGGCCGGCACCTTCCCCCACCGACAGTTGCACCGAGCCGACAGAAGCGAGGCAGCCTTGTCCTTTCTCACCATCGGACACCGCGGGGTCATGGGCGTGGAGCCGGAGAACACCCTGCGGTCCTTCGTGCGCGCCGAACGCGAGGGGCTCGACGTCATCGAGCTGGATCTGCATCTGAGCAAGGACGGCGCGCTCGTGGTGATGCACGACGCGGAGGTGGACCGCACCACCGACGGCAGCGGGCCCATCGCCGAGCACACCCTCGCCGAGCTGCGCGAACTGGACGCCGGGCGGGGTGAGCGGATCCCCGTCTTCGAGGAGGTGCTGGACGCGGTCGGGGCGCCGTTGCAGGCGGAGATCAAGGACGTGGCGGCCGCGCGGGCGCTCGCGGAGGTCATGCGGTCGCGCGATCTGACCGGCCGCATCGAGGTGATCTCCTTCCACGACGAGGCGCTGGCGGCCATCCGCGCCCTGCTGCCCGGGGTGCGCACCACACTGGTCGCCAGCCGCTACGGCAAGGAGGTGGTCGACCGCGCACGGGCCGTCGGCGCGCACCGGCTGTCGCTGAACATCCGCCGGCTCACCCTCGAACTGGTCGAGCGCGCGCACACCGCGCAGCTGACGGTCCTGGGCTGGACGGTCAACACCCACGATCACCTCCGGCTCGCGCGCGGGCTGGGGCTGGACGGCGTGGTCACCGACCAGCCCGAGATCCGTCGGGCGGTGCGCTTCACGGCGTGAGCCAGGCGGGCGGCTGTGCCGCCCGCACGGGCCCGGCAGGCCCGGCGAGCAGGGCGGTTCCGGCCGGTCCCGGCGTACCCGGAAACCCGTCGTTCACAGGCGCGCAACGTCTTCCCAGCATGCGGACGATTTCTCCGGTGATCTCGACAGACGGGCCGGTGCGCTGCCACTCTCCCGCCATGCGCCTCGTCAACCGCCCCACACGCCTCACCACTTGCGCCGCCGCCTTACTGCTCGCCGCGGCCGCCGGCTGCGCCCCGCAGGACGCGTCCCCCGGTGGTGCGCACGCCTCCGGACCGGGAAAGGAGAGCTGCGAGCCCGGCAAACTGCCCACCGTCGCCGCCGGAAAGCTGACGGTGGGCACCGACAAACCCGCGTACGCACCGTGGTTCGTCGACGACGACCCGGCGAGCGGCAAGGGCTTCGAGTCGGCGGTCGCCTACGCCGTGGCCGGCCAACTGGGGTACGCCAAGGGTGCGGTGGCCTGGCGGACCGTGCCATTCAACAACGCGTTCGCGCCCGGTGCGAAGAAGTTCGACTTCGACCTCAACCAGATCTCCATCAGCGCCGCGCGGCGACAGGCGGTCGCCTTCTCCGCCGGCTACTACGACGTCCGCCAGGCGATCGTCGCGCTCAAGGGCTCCAAGGCCGCGGGGGCCAAGGGCATCGCCGCGCTCCGGGACGTCAGGCTCGGTGCGCAGGTCGGCACCACCAGTCTCGACGTCATCAACGACACCATCCGGCCCACCCAGCGGCCCGCCGTCTTCCAGAAGAACGACTACGCCAAGTCCGCACTGAAGAACGGCCAGGTCGACGCGATCGTCATCGACCTGCCGACGGCCTTCTACATGACGTCCGAGGTGAAGGACGCCAAGGTGGTCGGGCAGTTCCCGGCCACGGGCACCGCGAAGGAGCAGTTCGGGATGGTCCTGGACAAGGAGAGCCGGCTCACCGGCTGTGTGACGGCCGCGGTGGACGCGCTGCGCAAGAACGGCACACTCGCCGCGCTGGAGAAGAAGTGGCTGACCGACGCCGTGGCCGTACCGGTGCTCTCATGACGCTCCACAGCGGACCGGTGCGGGAGGAACGGGACGACGGACGGCCGCCGGCCGGGGACGGATACGCGCCGTCGCAGCGGCGGATCGAGCGGGAGCGCTTCCACCGCACAAGGACACGCCGCGCCACGGCCGTCGCGGCGCTCTCCACCCTGGTCACCGCCGTCGTCCTGTACTTCGTCATCACCGGCTCCCCCGGCTGGCAGCGCACCCGCGAGACGTTCTTCAGCGCGGAGTACGCCCGACAGGCGCTGCCCAAGGTGCTGGAAGGGCTGCTGCTGAACCTGCGGCTGCTGGTGGTGTGCGGGGCGGCGGTGCTGCTGATCGGGATGCTGCTGGCGGTGGCCCGGACGCTGCACGGCCCGGTGTTCTTCCCGCTGCGCGCGCTGGCCACCGCGTACACCGACTTCTTCCGCGGGCTGCCGCTGATCATCTGCCTGCTGATGGTGGTCTTCGGTGTCCCGGCGCTGCGGCTGCAAGGAGTGACGACCGATCCGGTGGTGCTCGGCGGCTCCGCGCTGGTGCTCACCTACTCGGCGTACGTGGCCGAGGTCTTCCGGGCCGGTATCGAGTCGGTCCACCCCAGCCAGCGGGCGGCGGCCCGGTCGCTGGGGCTCTCCAGCGGCCAGGCGCTGCGCTTCGTCGTACTGCCGCAGGCCGTGCGGCGGGTGGTGCCGGCGCTGCTGAACGACCTGGTGTCGCTCCAGAAGGACACCGGACTGGTCTCCATCGCGGGCGCGGTGGACGCCGTCTACGCCGCGCAGATCATCGCCGGCAAGGACTTCAACTACACGCCGTACGTCGTCGCCGGGCTCGTCTTCGTCGCGCTGACGATCCCGATGACGCGGTTCACGGACTGGGTCACGGCCCGGATGGACCGCAGGCGCGCCCAGGGAGGCACCGTATGAGCACCCCGAAGGACGTCGTCCCGCACGAGGCGGCCGGGGCGGACCCGGTCGCCGACGGGCCGCCCGGCGGCCCGGTGCTGCGGCTGGAGTCGGTCCGCAAGACCTACGGGCGCGGCACGGTCGTCCTGCGGGACGTGGACCTGACGGTCGCGCCGCACACCGTCACCGCGCTGATCGGCACCTCGGGCTCGGGCAAGTCCACGCTGCTGCGCTGCGCGAACCTGCTGGAGGAGATCGACGACGGCGCGATCTTCCTGGACGGTGCGGAGATCACCGATCCGCGGGTCGACCCGGACGCGGTACGCCGCCGGATCGGCGTCGTCTTCCAGGCGTACAACCTCTTCCCGCACCTGACCGTCCTGGACAACGTCACGCTGGCGCCGCGCCGGGTGCACGGGGTGCCGCGGGCCGAGGCCGAGCAGCGGGCGCACGAGCTGCTGGCGCGGCTGGGGCTCGACGGGCGGGCGCACGAGTACCCGGACCGGCTCAGCGGCGGTCAGCAGCAGCGGGTCGCGATCGTCCGCGCGCTGGCCGGCCGGCCCCGGCTGCTCCTGCTGGACGAGATCACCGCGGCGCTCGACCCCGAGCTGGTCGGCGAGGTGCTGGGCGTGGTCCGCGATCTCAAGGCGGAGGGCATGACGATGGTGCTCGCCACCCATGAGATGGGCTTCGCGCGGGAGGTCGCGGACCAGGTGTGTTTCCTGGACGGCGGGGTGGTGCTGGAGCGCGGCACCCCCGAGGAGGTCTTCGGCGATCCGCGGCAGGACCGCACCCGGCAGTTCCTGCAGCGGATCATCCAGGCGGGGCGGCTGTAGCGGGCCCCGGGGAGGGGCGGCCGTCGGTGGGACCCCGCGGGCCCCGGCGCCGCCGCCCCGCCCTCGTACTCCGCGGCCGGAGTACCTAGCCCAGCCGCTTGACCAGCAGCTCGAACTCCAGGTCGGCGCGCTGCGGGATGCCGAACCGCTCGTCGCCGTACGGGAACGGGGTGAGCTGCCCGGTGCGCCGGTAGCCGCGCCGCTCGTACCAGGCGATCAGTTCGGCGCGCTGCCGGATGACGGTCATATGCATCTCACGGGCGCCCCAGGCGGCCTGCGCGGTCCGCTCCGCCTCGGCCATGATCACCTTGCCGAGGCCGCCGCCCTGGAGCGTGGGGCGCACCGCGAACATCCCGAAGTAGACGTGGTCACCCCGGTGTTCGAGCTGGCAGCAGGCGACCAGTTCGCCGTCGCGCTCGGCGATCATCAGTCGGCCGGTCTCGTTGCGGACCACCGCGGCGACACCGTCCGGGTCCGTGCGCTGACCCGCCAGCAGGTCCGCCTCCGTCGTCCAGCCGGCGCGGCTGGCGTCGCCCCGGTACGCCGACTCGATGAGCTCGACGAGCCCGGGGATGTCGGCGTCGGTGGCGGAACGGAAGGCGAGCTGGCTGGTGGGCATGGTGCGCGGGGTCCTCTCGGGGCGGCCGGCGGCGGGCGACCGGCGGGCTGTCACCGGTGTCGGGCGGGTGGTGACGGATGGCGTTGGACGGCTGGCCAGGTGTGGCGCGTGGCCGGAATGGAGGCTAACAAGACCGGGGCCCTCCGTGTCAGGGCCGTCCGGCCACCGGATTCCGGCATCGGATTCCGGCCACCGAAGACCCGCCCGGCGCGCGGCTGCCCCGGGTGGCCCGGCGGGCTCGGCACGGCCGCGTAGGGTCCGTGCCATGGTGCAGGTACTGAGCAGCAGGGTGCTGGTGCGGCCGGCCGACCCCGAGCGTTCGCGGGCGTTCTACGGCGGGGCACTGGGACTGCAGATCTACCGGGAGTTCGGTACGGGGCCCGAGCGCGGCACGGTCTACTTCCTCGGCGGCGGCTTCCTGGAGGTCTCCGGGCGCTCCGCCGGGCCCGCCACCGGCACGCTCCAGCTGTGGCTCCAGGTGGCCGACGTGGGCGCGGCCCACGCGGAGCTGTCGGCCCGCGGCGTCGAGGTGCTGCGGCCGCCGGTGACGGAGCCCTGGGGGCTGATCGAGATGTGGATCGCCGATCCCGACGGCCACCGGATCGTCCTGATCGAGGTCCCCGCGGACCATCCGCTGCGCCACCGCCCCTGACCGCCGCCCGCCGCCGCGGCGACTCCCCCGGCGCCGCCGGGCCGCCTGCCCGGGGCCCGGTGACCGGGTGACCTGCCCCTGTCTGCCGGCACCTCGTCCCGGCCTACTGGTGGCCCGCCGTGCGTGCCCCCCTGTTGCGCCCGTGCGCTCCCGTGTGCCCGGCCCGCGGCGGGCAGTCTGCCGTCGTACGGAACGGGCGCCCCGCGCGACCAGCGGGGTGCCGTGGTCCGTACGACGGGCGCGTGGGGAGGTGCTCCGTGCACGGACCGCCGTGGGTGGGCTGGCTGCTGGTGGTGCTCTGTGCCGCGACGGGCGCGTACTGCCTGTCGCGGGTGGGTGCGGGCGGCGCCGCGCAGCGGCGGGAGGCCCGCGGTGAGGCGCTGATGGGGCTCGGTATGGCGGTGATGGCGCTGCCGATGTCCGTGGTGGTCCAGCCGTCGTGGTCGCCGTGGGTGTTCGCCGCCGTCTTCGGCGCGGCGGGTCTGTGGGCGCTCGCCCACCGGCATCCGCACCACCTGGTCGGCTGTGCGGCGATGGTCTACATGGCGCTGGCGATGACGGCGGCCGCGGGCACCGGCTCCGCCGGACACGCCGCGCACACCGGCCATGCGGCACCGGGCGGGGTGCCGGTGCTGACCGGGCTGCTGCTCGCTTACTACGCCGTGTTCGTCATCGCCGCGGGCCTCCGGCTGGCGCCGGCGGGCGCGGTGGCGGCCGGGGGGCCACCGGCCGGAGCGGTGGCGACGGCTGACGGGCCGGCGGACGCACCGGACGGTGCGGGGCCGGGCGGCCGGGCCCGAAGGGGCTCCGCGCGGCCGGAGTTGATAGGCGCCTGCCGGGTGGCGATGGGCATCGGGATGTTCGCGATGCTGCTGACGCTCTGAGCTGCGACGTTCACGATGCGGCGGCGCGCGCCCCGTTGAACCGCGGACGGCTCGGACGGGAGTGGCTTATGTCACTTCCCCTGCGGGGCCGTACCAACCGGTACACCGGCGCTCATAGGGTGACGCCATGATGGTCCCCCTCGCCCTGATGATTCTCGGCGTGCTGGCCGCGGCGATGGCGCCACGGCTGATGACCCGCTCCGACTGGCCCGACCGTGAGCCGGTGCTCGCCCTGTGGGTGTGGCAGTGCGTGGTCGCCGGTGTCCTGCTGTGCTGCGCGCTCGCGATGTCGCTGAGCGCGGCCGCCGCCTGGGAGGCCGTCCGCGGACAGCTCTTCGGGCCCGCCCCGCGGGTGGTCGTCGAGGCGTACGAACTCCAGGCGCACGGACCGTGGGCCGGGGCGCTGGCCGTCCTGCTGGCGGGCGGCGGCGCGTGGACGGCCGTGGCGCTGACCCGCGAGGTGCGAGGTGCCCGCGCCCGGCGGCGCCGGCGCCGCGCGGACCTCCTGCGCCGCTCCCCCCTGCTGCCCGGCGAGGAGCGCTCCGGGGACCGCCTGGTGATCCTGGAGGGCGACCGTCCGGAGGTGTCGTGGCTGCCCAGCTCACCGCCCCAACTGGTCATCACCACCTCGGCGTTGCGGCGCCTGAAGGGCCGCCAGCTCGACGCCCTGATCGCCCATGAGCAGGGACACGCACGGGCCCGGCACGATCTGCTGCTGTACTGCGCGGCGGCGCTGGCCGCCGGTTTCCCGCAGATACCGGTCTTCGCCGCCTTCCGCGACCAGGTGCACCGGCTGGTCGAACTGGCCGCCGACGACGCGGCCTCACGCCGCTTCGGACGGCTGACGTTCGCCCTGGCACTGGTCGAACTCAACGAGGACCGCGGGGTGTTCGGCCCGGGACCGTCCCAACTCGCCCAGGTACAGCACCGGGTGGACCGGCTGCTGGCGCCCGCGCACCGCTTCACGCCCGGCCGACGGCTGCGGATGACGGCCTACGCGGCGCTTGTCCCCGCGATCCCCCTGCTGATCACGTTCGTACCGGGGCTCAGCGCGCTGACGTAGCGGCACCGCGCGGACTCGGGGCGGCGGGAGCCGCCGACGGCGGACGGTACCGGCCGGCACCCGTCGGATCCGTACGCGGCGCACCCCGCGCAGGCCGCCCACCGGCCGTCCAGATCTCTCACCGGCCGCCACCGACTGCCTCCCCGCCGCCATCCCCCAACAGCATCGGCGGATGCCACACGACGCGACAGAATGGCCCCATGACGACGTTCCAGGGCGTGCTCTTCGACTTCTCCGGCACCCTGCTGCGGATCGAGTCCGCCGAGTCCTGGCTGCGGGCGGTGCTGACCGCGTCCGGCACGGAGATGGCCGAGCCCGAGATCGTCCGCCGCGCGGGCGAGCTGGCGCGGGCGGGCGCGCTCCCCGGCGGACCGGAACCCGCCGCGCTCCCCGCCGAGCTGGCCGGGCTGTGGCGGCTCCGCGACAGCCGGCCCGACCGCCACCGCGAGCTGTACACCGCGCTGGCCCGCCAGGTCCCGCTGCCCCGGCCCGAGTTGTACGAAGCGCTCTACGACCGCCACCGGACGGCGGACGCCTGGGCGCCGTACCCCGACGCCGAGGAGGTACTGGCCGCGTTGCACGGCCGCGGCATCCGTCTCGGCGTGGTGAGCAACATCGGCTGGGATCTGCGGCCGGTACTGCACGCCCATGGCCTCGACCGCTATCTGGACAGCTGTGTGCTCTCCTGCGAACACGGCGTCCAGAAACCCGATCCGCGGCTTTTCCGGCTCGCCTGCCGGGAGTTGGGGCTCGCCCCGGCCGCCGTCCTGATGGTGGGCGACGACCGCACCGCGGACGGCGGCGCCACGGCGCTGGGCTGCGGCTATCTGCCGGTCGACCACCTGCCGGTGGACCGCCGTCCGGACGGCCTGCGCCCGGTACTGGACCTCGTGGGGTGAACGCCCCGGCGCCGCCCGGGGCCGAAGTCCGTCAGCCGCCCGCCGCCCAGGCCCGTAACGTCGCGAAGTCGTCCGGGAGCAGCCCCTTGGCCGGGTCGACGCGGTGCAGCAGCGCCCGGCCCCGGTGGTGGTGCGCGATCCACTCCCGGTCCGTCGGGCCGATCTCGTCGTCCACCCAGGCGAACGGCCGGCCCGCCGCCGTTGCGACGAGGTGGCGGGTCTTCCAGTGCACGCCGTCCGGGTCCTGATGGTGCATCCGCGGCCAGTGCACGACAGGCAGCTCCGGCAGGCCCAGTACGGGGGCTATCCAGATGTTGGCCTCGGCCTGCCAGGTGGTCGCCCAGACGAGCCGGAAGCCGAGGTCCAGCAGCAGCGGACCGTGGCCGGGGTTGAGCCACACCCGCAGCGGCGGACGGGGCGCCTCCCAGCCCGCCGGCCGCATCGGCAGGGCGCGGTAGCCGGCGGGACGGCGGCGGGAGGCGGCCCACCACGGGTTGAGCGGGCCGTCGACATCGAGGAAGAGGAACGGTCGCTGTTCGGTCACGGGGCAGATGATGCTCCCCCGGGCCGGTGGCGGCGACCCTCCGGACGAGGCAGGGCCGGGCAGGCTCCTCGCAACCGCCCGCCCGGCCCCGCCCCCGCCCTGTCAGTGCGCTACGAGGGGTCCAGCGAGCCCAGGCTCCCCGGGTAGAGGTACTGCTTCGCCGGTTTCGTCGTCCCGTGGGCCCAGGCGTCGAAGAAGCCCTTGAGGTCCTTGCCCGACACCTCCGCCGCCAGTGCCTCGAACTGCGGGAACGAGGCGTTGCCGTACGCGTGGTCGTGGGTCCAGCGCCGGAGGGTGCCGAAGAACGCGTCGTCGCCGACGGTACGCCGCAGCGCGTGGAGCATCAGGGAGCCCTTGCTGTACAGGGCGTGGTCGAGTTCCTTCCCCGGTCCCGGGTCGTAGAGCTTCGTGGACCAGTACGACGGGTCGTCCTCGCTCTCGGCGAGCTCGACGGCGTAGAAGCCCGTGTCGAGGTTGGTGCCCTTGTGCTCCTCCCACAACTGGTTGGCGTACTGGGCGAAGCACTCGGCGAGACAGCCGTCGCGCCAGTCGGTCATCGAGACGCTGTCACCGAACCACTGGTGGGCGATCTCGTGCGACGCCGAGGCGTCGTAGACAGCTCCGGAGTAGGTGGGCCGGCTCTGCGTCTCCAGGGCGAGCGGGCCGCCGTCGGTCGCCTGCGCGCCGACGATGATGCCGCCCGCCGAGGAGAACGGATACGGGCCGAACTTCGAGGCCAGGAACGTCAGGATTTCCCCCTGCTGGGCCTCCGTCACCGGGTCCATCCGGGCGTCCGGACTGTAGGCCGTGATGAGCGGCGTACCGTCGGGCAGCTCCGTGCGGTGGACGGTGAACTTGTCGATGGCGACCGTGCTGGCATACGTCACCATCGGCTTGTCCTCGTGCCAGCGGAAGGTCGTTCTGCCGCCCTTGGTGGTGGTCGGGCCGGGCAGTCCGTTGCCGATGGCGGTCCAGCCCTCGGGGACGGTCGCGGTGAGGGCGAAGGTGGCCTTGTCGGACGGGTGGTCGTTGGACGGGTACCAGGAGGTCGCGGAGTGCGGTTCGCCCGCGGCGTTCGCGCCGCCGTCCTTGAGGGTGTGCCAGCCCTCGGCGTCGGGCTTGCCGGCGTACTTGACCCGGACCGCGAACGTGGCGCCGCCGGCCACCCGGTGCGCCGGGACGACGGCCAGTTTGTGGGCTCCGGACCGCGAAAACGACTTCGCCGGTGCGCCGTCCACCGTGACCGAGGCGACCTCGAAGCCCTTCAGGTCCAGTGTGAAGCGGTCCAGCGCGCCGACGGCACGGGCGGTGACGGTCGTGTCACCGTCCAGATGGTCGGTGCGCGCCGGGTCGTAGGCGATCCGGACGTCGTAATGCGTCACGTGGTAGCCGGGGTTGCCGTCGTCGGGGTAGTACGGGTCGCCGATACCGGTCGCGGCCGAGGCGGGGGTGGCCGTCAGGGTGAGGGCGAGGGCGGTCGTGGTCGTCAGCACGGCGGTGGTCCCGCGGCGTTGTCTCAGTGGTCTGCGCATCTCTGCTTCCTGGTGATCGGCGGTCAGTGACGGCTGGCGGCGGGGGTGGCGGCGAGCTGCCACACCACGCCGAGCAGGGCGTTGGTGCTGGTCGTCTCCGTCTGCGGGTCGACATTGGCGAGGTCGTCGCACGCCTCGTGAATGCAGTCCGAGATGCCGGTGCTGAAGCCGGACGACGGGATACCGGCGTTCCCGAACGACTCGTGGTCCGAACCGCCCACCCCGATGTCGAACGTGGCGATTCCCCGGGCGGCGAACCACGCCTCGAACGCCTGCTGGCCCTCGGTCTCACCGTGCTCGTTGTCGTGCACCACGAGCCACTGCTTGGTGTTCTTGCTGCCCGCCTGGTCGAGGTTGAGATACAGGTCGATCTTGCTCCGGTCATCGGCGGAGAGCTTCCGGACATAGTCCGTGGAGCCGACCAGCCCCCCTTCCTCCGCTCCCCACCAGGCGAAACGCAGGTGCCGGGTGGGCTTCAGTCCGGCGTCGGCCACCCGCAGGGCGGTGGTCAGGACCGCCGCCGCGCCGGAACCGTTGTCGTTGATCCCCGGCCCCTGCTTGACGCTGTCCAGGTGGGCGCCGGTGAACAGCACATGGTTCGGGTCGCCGCCCGGCCAGTCGGCGATCAGGTTGTAGCCGGCCGCGCCGCCGTACGAGAAGGGGCGGAGCTCGGTGTGGAAACCGGCCCGGTCCAGCGCCTTGCGTACATACGCCACCGAGTCGGCGTATCCCTGTGTGCCGTGCGCGCGGTTGCCGCCGTTGCGGTCGGCGATCTGCTGGAGCGCTTGCAGATGCGGCATCACCTCACCCTCCGAGACGGTGGGCGCGGCGGCGGGGCCGGCGGTCGTGGCCGTGGTAGTGGCCGTGGCCGTGGCCGTGGTGGCGGGTACCGCGGACAGGACGAGGCACACCCCCAGGATCCGGGCGGCGAGAAGCAACAGTCGACGTGATGACATCACATGGGCACCTTCCAGCTCGGAACGGGGCACTCGCCCCGGCGGACCGCGCCCACACTTGCCCATCGGTGTCAGGGAGTTGTCGGGAAGCTGTCGGGAAGCGGTAAGGGCACGGCGGGTATCCGGCCCCGCAGACCGGTGGCGGATATGGGGGGGAACCTGTCAGGAAATGTGTGGCGGATCCCGCCGGCCGCCGTCCCGGTCCGGACGCCGCGCGGAACGGCCCCTGGGGAGCGCCCTACGATCATCCGCATGTGCGCACATGTCGTGGTGGCCGAGGACGATCCCAAGCAGGCCGACCTGATCCGCCGCTATCTGGAGCGTGAAGGGCACCGCGTCGTCGTGGTCCACGACGGCCGCGCCGCTCTGGAGGCGGCCCGCGGCGGCCCGGCCGAGTTGCTGGTCCTCGATGTGATGATGCCCGTCATGGACGGGCTCGACGTCTGCCGCGCGCTACGCGCCGAATCGGCCCTGCCGGTGCTGATGCTCACCGCCCGTGCCACCGAGGAGGACCTCCTGCTCGGCCTCGACCTCGGCGCGGACGACTACCTCACCAAGCCCTACAGCCCCCGGGAGCTCATGGCCCGGGTCCGCTCCCTGCTGCGCCGCAGCTCCGGCGCGCTCCCCCAGGAGGCGCCCGCGCCGTCGGCCGCGCCGTCACCCGCGCTGACGGCCGGGGCGGTCACCGTCGATCCGCTGCGCCACGAGGTCACCGCGGACGGCCGGTACGTGAGCTGCACGCCCGCCGAATTCCGGCTGCTGGAGGTGCTGGCCGCCGAGCCCGGCCGGGTCTTCACCCGCGCCCAGCTACTGGAGCAGCTGCACGGCATCGACCGGTACATCACCACCCGCACCGTCGACACCCATGTGATGAACCTGCGCCGCAAGATAGAGCCGCATCCGCGCCGCCCCGCCCGCCTCCTGACGGTGTACGGCATCGGCTACAAACTCGCCGAGGGACCGCACGGCGCGTCGTGACACCCCGGCTGCGCCCAGCTTCCCGGTGCGGCTGCTCGCACTCTCCGCACTGGTATCTCTCTGCTCCGTCGGCGCGATGGACTGGCCGGCGGCCCGCATCGCCATCGGCGGGGTCCAGCAGGTGCAGGGCTAGGTCATCTGCTCGTACCGGACACCGGTCGGCTCCGGGCAGCGGCCTGCTCCGGGCATCGGTCGGTGTCCCGGGCATCGGCCGGTGTCCGCGGCATCCGCCGCAGGCGGTGACGAGGTCACCGGCCGGGCTGCCCCGACGCGCCTCGCGCCTTGCACGCGGACGGGTCGGCCGTACTTTCACCTGTCCGCACAGACAGGCGGGGGGGGGAAGGCCCTCGAACTACTCGATCTACTCGATCTACTCGAACTAACCGATACCGCCATCGCTCATCAGCAACTGACCGTTGATCCACTGCCCCTGCGGGGAGCACAAGAAGTCCACGAGGTGCGCGGCGTCCTGCGGTGTACCGAGACGGCCAAGGGGCACGCGGCGCACGCAGTCCGCCCGCGCCTCCTCCGACATCCATCCGGTGTCCACCGGGCCGGGATTGACGGCGTTGGCCGTCACGCCGAGGTGGGCGAGTTCGCGCGCAGCGGCCAGGGTGATGCGGTCCATGGCTCCCTTGCTCGCGCCATAGGGCATGTTGCCGACGGTGTGATCGCTGGTAAGGCCGACGATCCGGCCGGTTCCCGGGGCTGCCGCACAGCGGCGTCCGTACTCGCGGATCAGCAGCCAGGTGGCGCGCGCGTTGACGGCGAAGTGCCGGTCGAAGCTCTCCACGGTGGTGTCGAGCAAGCCTGAGTCGACCGACTCGCAGTGGCACATCACCAGCGCCGTGACACCGCCCAGCGTCCGTACCACCTCGTCGAAGATCCGCGCCGGAGCATCCGGGTCGGCGAGGTCCGCCTCGATCGACATGGTGGCCGCACCGTGCTCGCCAAGCGCCCTGGTGATCGCTTCCGTCGCCCCGGGCTCACTCCCCCAGGGCATCCGCTCGTCGTAGGGCGCCCAGTGGGTGAAGGCGATGTCCCACCCCGATGCCGCGAGCCGGCGAGCGATTCCGGCGCCGATACCAACGGTGCGGCCGACGCCGGTCACCAGCGCAAGCGGACGGGCCGCGGGCGAGACTCGGTCACGGTCGGGCCTACCTCGTTCAGAAGGCGTCATCACACTTCGGAATCGTCCATGCCCGACGCCACTCCCTCAAGTCCTTTTGTCCCGAGCCGAGTCGGCACGGCCGCAGCGAGTGATGTAGCAGCACGAGATCAAGCCGGCGTGTCGCGTCCTCCGGCAGTTCGCGGGAAGGAGGCGGATTGCCACGCATCGGCAGGTGGATCAGCGCGCGGTGACGTGGCGATGGCCGCGCAGAGGCAGGCGTCGCCGAATGCCCTGTCCCACTCGGTGAACGGGGAGTGGGGCGTTGCCCCGCCGTGAGACGACGGCCATCTGGGGCACGGCCATGGGACATCGTCGCAATGAGGTGGAGCGTGGGCCTTTGCTGAAGCGAGAACCAGCGGTTTCGCCGGTGAGGGATCAGCGGGTTCCGGTCGCCGTTGCCGGTGCGGTGGTGGTGAGGAGGAGGTCCTCGTAGGTGTGGTGGTGGCGGGTGGTGGTGCGGTGGCGCAGCAGGTCGGCTGCGCGGGTGTGGTCGCCCGCGTCGACGAGGGCGCGGGCGAGGGTGTCCTGGATGATTTCTCGTTCCACGCGTACTCCGCCGATCCGCTCGGCCTTCTCGCCCAGGCCGTTCAGCAGGTCCGCCGCCGCCCGGGGGCGGCCCGCGGTGATTTGTGCCAGTGCGCGGACGACGGGGGCCAGGACGTCGCGGTAGTCGGGGCGTTCATCGGCGGCGGCCCGGCGGGCCAGGGCCTGAAGGTCTTCGGTCGCGGCTTCGACGGCCAGGGCCAGGGCGAGGTTGAAGGTGTGGAAGACCTCCGCCATCCCCCCCGGTGCGGCCAGCAGCTCCCGTACCAGCCCGGGGTCGCTGCGGCCGGCCGGTGTCTGCCCGACCAGCAGGAGGCGCCAGTTCGTCGCGGCCCGCATGCCGACGTCCGCACGCGGCAGCGCCGCATCCGCGCGCCGGCGCGCGTCCGGGAAGTCGCCGCAGGCGATCGACTGCAACGCGGCATGCCAGCTCAGATGCCGCAACTGCACCGCCTGCGGGTCCGCCGCCAGCCACCGGTCCAGGAACTCGACGCACACCCGCCCGGCACCCAGCTCGTGTTCGGCGTGCGCGAGGGCGTGCGCGGCCACACCCGAGCGGGGATACAGCTCCAGCGCCCGCTCGGCCAGTTCGTGCGCCTCCCGCACCCGGCCCTGCTCCGCCCTGGTCGAGGCCAGCCAGCTCGTCCACGGCCAGCTCTCCGGGCCCGCCAGCGCGGCCTGCCGCTCCACCAGTTCATCGCCGTGCGCACGGTAGGCGGCGTCCCCGCAGGCGGCGAAGGCGCCCAGCATGAGCCCGGCCAGCTCATCGGCCGGCCACCGGGCGAAATGCGCCACCAGATGATCGGCCGTCAGCCGGTACTGCCGATGCGTATGCAGGAACACCCCGTAGGCCAGACTCGCCTGCCGCTCACCGGCGGCCCGCGCATCCCGGTGGGCGATCACCAGCTGCTCCTTCAGTACGGCGTCGTCCAGGCGGTCACCGGTCGCCAGCGTCAGCAGCGCCCGCGCCACACCACAGTCCGGCTCCCCGGCCACCCACTCCCGCAGCATGGGCAACGCCCGCCCGCTCAGGGCCAGCAGCTCCACCACCGCCCGGTCCCCCGGAGTCACACCCGACGGCACCACACCCGCCGTTGTCACATCCATCACCCTCCCGCCGGAGCCCGCCGCTCGGCCGTCACCTCACACACTGGCCATGAACACGGCAGTGCAGACGATGCCGCTGTTGCCGCAATGGTTACGCGGCAGGCTCAACGGCAGACCGGCGTAATCGCCGCCGACCACTCCGCTCCCGGCCGCCGTGGAACCCACGGCCCGCGCACCGCCCTGGTTGACACAGGTGTTCCCGAACACCGCGTTCCCGATCCCGACGACGTTCGCCTGCGCGGCACCGGCCGGAAGCAGCGCCACCCCGGCCACCGCACCCACCACCGCGGCCCGCACCCCCGCACCCACCGCGCCGCCCGCACCCCGCGTCTCCACACCCATCGCGCTCCTCCTTCATCCGGGACCGGATCCCGGGCCTGTGGCCGTCCACGCCAGTCCGGACAAATCCGGCTGTACCCCCACCAACGACGGAACCCGACCCCCGACACGCCGACACCACTCATGATTTCGTGAGCGAAGTAATCGAAATAACTGCGGCGATCTTCTGCGGCGGATCGAAAGGATGTGCAGACGAGAAAAAATCGCTTTCAGGGAAACACCGGACGAGGCTTGAGCGGGAGTCGCGCTTTCCCCTACCAGGGCAAGCATGACCGCCATAGAACCGGTTAGCCGGTTGGTTTTAAATCAATTACATTCGCGGCCTTCCGAAGGACGCCAGGGGATACCTCATCGCGTTGAGCGACGTGGCGACCAGCCCCGAAGACAGCTGGAGTTCCGCACCGGGAGGAAGCACCACACGCGAGCACACCCCACCTGACCCACCATGCCCAAGCGCTCACTCGGGGGCGATGCACCCCCTGAGGAGGATGAGTTGGATGTCTAAGTCATCAGCATGAAGAGTCAGCGTATCGGCGGCGGCGAGCAGGGTGACGCCGTCCACCGAGCCTCCTTCGGCGTCGGCCGGAGCCTGGGCCTGCGCGCCTACCGCCTCGGCTTGGACAACCCATGACTGAGCCACGGCACGCAGCATGGCCGTGACGTGCTCAGCTGCGATATAGAGCCGGCCCTCCGGGCCGCAGGCGACTTCGAAGGGGACCTTTTGCATTCTCGTGATTTCACTCTCTCGTCAGTATTCGGGCAGGGCGCCACGGCCGCCCACAGTCGAGCAAGCAACCTCGACGCCTTAGCTATTCGGCATTGATACCGTAGCTACGCCGAACACTGTCAGACCCCGCCTTTCGGCAAGGGTTTCATTCCGAATATTCAGACAGGTCCATGTGGTGAGGCTGGTGTCGCTTTTTCATGGAGCTCCCGGACAACCCGTGCCCACAGGTCGGGACACCTCCCTGTCGATCATCAAGGAGGCATGTCCAGGACGGTGCCGGCAGATGTGCCGACACCGTGGCTCGGCGCGCAAGCCCGACCGAACCCGCGGGTGCGTAACACGAGAAGGTGGCAACTGGTGCTGCTGGTCCAACTCCCGCCAATGAAGGCGGCGTTGGAGACGCGGTTGCTTCCAGTTCCGAAGTCGGCGCCATGGATTGCGGTACCGGGATCGCGACTGCTGCGGCTGCGGAGATCTGGAGCGTGAGGCCCGCCGTACGCTGGCGGACCTGGCCCCGATCGGATCACGGTCGTAGATCCCGTAGGGATCGCCTTGACCGGCTCGTGCCGGGAAGCCGCGGGGCGAAGCAGGAATCAAGAACGGCTTTCGGCGTAGCAGGCGTTCCTGTAGTTGACGACCAGCCCCGCCTCCTGGCCTTCCCCGCTGCCACGGCGCCCCGCCAGCACGGCTCATTGCCGCCGCAGGGAACCCGTACGCCGCTTGGCGTGAACGGCAGTTGGCGCCTTGGGGCTCCTTGCGCAGGTGGGCTATTGATCAGAAACGCATTGGGTCACTCGTCGAGGATCTAGCGGACGTGGCGGGTGTGGAAATATCCGCGCACGATGTGGGGCTGGCGTTGTCGGCGGTGGAAGAACCTGCGGTACTCGGTGGCGAGTTCGGCCTGGCTCCTGGCCCGGTGGGCGTCCTCCCTGCCCAGTACGTGATCGCCTCTGCACGCTGCGCGCCCCTGAAGCACCGAAAGGAAGGAGAGTGGCACAACGTCCCCCTGACTGACCTCCTTTCTGCCCACTCCAGCCGCTTCCCCAGCGTCAATCAGCAGGGCGGAATGACCTACCCCGGACTTGTCCGCGCTTCCTGGGATCGATCCGTCAAGCGTCTGTGGCTCCGCGCACACACACCGCACGACCTCCGCCGCAAATGGGCAACCCTGACCTTGATGAATGGCGTTGCCCTTCACGAAGGGTCCCGTTGGTTCGGACACCGTTCCCTCAAGGTCACGGCCGACCGGTACGGGCACCTCGCCCAGGACGGACGGAAGCGCCGCCGCCAGGTGGTGACGACGACCCTCCAGGGCCACCTCCCGGAGGAGATGCCGGTCCACCTGACGGCGTGCGCGCTAACGGATTCCGAGTTCCCGCAGGACCCGGTGCTGACCTGGTGCCGGGTTCACCGGGAAGTAGAGGTAACAAACGCCCCCCGAACCGCTCTTGACCTGCCCCTTCGCGTCGTACCGCTTGGTCCGTAGCCAGATGTTCTCGAACTCGCGGCGCCGGTAGACGTGTCGGACCGCCGGGTCGTCCGGGGAGGCCGGGTCGTTGGCGATGACATCGCCGTTCTCGGTGAAGCCGACGATGGTCATCAGATGACCGGAGGTGCCGTAGCCCGCGCCGTCCAGTTCGGTCGCCAGGAAGGACTGCGAGGTGATGACCGGGATGCCCACGTGGATCAGGCGCTCGGCGTCCGTGAGGGAGCCGAGGCGGGTGACGACGGCCTGGAGGTCCTGGTAGGTGGCGGCGTAGGCGGCGTTGAAGGGCCAGTTGCCGCAGCCCTTGTACTGGTGGTCGAAGGTGTGGCGGGCGGCGTGGCAGACCTGGGGATCGGCGTAGTCGGGGTTGACCCAGGCCAGGTCGGCGGCGGTGGGCCTACGGCCCCAGTACTCGATGATCATCTGGGAGGAGGTCGGGCTGCACCATGCCTCTCCCCCGTTGTCGTACTCCGGGTACTGCCCCTTGTGGATCTCCTGCGAGTAGCGCGGGACGGCCAGCTCCCGGCCGACGGTGCCGGGCCGCGAGGCGGGCACCTCGAAGCGGTCGGGGATGTCCGAGCCCATCGCGCCCAGCCGCCAGACGGTCGGGGTGCGCGTCGTTCCGGGCGTGCGGAAGAGGGTGAGGCGCAGGGCGTAGGCGGTCAGCCGCAGGCCGCTCGCCGGGGCGTCGATGGCGAGGGTGTCGGTGGAAACGCTGCTCTTGCCGTCCTGCTGGCCGTCGACGGAGGTGCGCCGGATATCGGCGTCGCCGTCGCCCGCCGTCCAGCGGCCCATGACGTACCAGGGGGTGTGACCGCCGTCGCTGTAGGTGCCGCGCAGTTCGACGGCGATCCAGGTGCCGGGCGGGGTGTGCGCGTTCCAGGAGGCGACGGCTTCGGTCGCGGGGACCGCGAGGGTGTGCACCGGGGAGGTCCAGATGGCGTACTCCCAGGTGGCGGTCTTCCCGGAGTGCGGGTCCTGGTAGTCCACGGTGCCGGCGGGGGCGGCGATCCGGACGCCGGGGCGCGGGCCCCGGGTGACGCGGGTGCCGTCCGCCCTGCCCGTGCTCCAGTCGGCGGCGGTGGTCCAGGCGTGATAGTCCACGAGGCTCTTCGATCGGCGCCCGGCGGCGCGGGCAGTGGTCGCGGTCGGGGCGGCGGCGTGCGCCAAGGGGGCGGCGGCGCCCGCCGCGGCGGCGAGCGCGGCGGCCAGGACGGTGCGCCGGGGCGCTGAGCTGGTCAAGGTGGTGGTCCCCCAGTCGGATGCGGGCGAGCGGGTACGGGGTGGCGGTCCGGACTACAGGCGTACGCGGGCGGGACGTCGAGGCTCAACTATCTCCGTCCGCACCGCCTTCGGCCAGCGGTTCGGCGCGAGCCGTGGCACAAATATTGGTGTGGACCACTGACGTACGCTGGTGTGATGGACCGCGCTCTCGACCTGCTCGCCACCCGGCTGCGCACGCTGCCGCCCTCCTGCGGGCCGGTGCGGCTGATCGCGGTGGACGGGCACGCGGGGTCCGGTAAGAGCACCTTCGCCGGGCGGCTGGCCGAGGCGCTCGGCGGTACGCCGGTGGTACACACCGATGATCTCGCCACCCATGACGAGCTGTTCTCGTGGAGCGGGCGGTTCCGCGAGCAGGTGCTGGCGCCGCTGTCCCGGGGGGAGCTCGCGCGCTACGGGGTCTACGACTGGGTGCGCCGGGAGTTCACCGGGGAACGGGAGCTGGCGCCCGCGCCCGTCGTGGTCGTCGAGGGGGTCGGCGCGGGTCGCCGCGCGCTGCGGCCGTATCTGGCGTGCCTGCTGTGGATGGAGCTGCCCGACGAGGACTCCTGGGAAAGGGGTCAACTCCGGGACGGACCGGAGCTCTCCGGTTTCTGGGGTGGCTGGATTCCGGCGGAGCGCGCGCACTTCGCGGCGGACCCTTCGCGCCCGTATGCCGATCTCCTGGTGCATCAGGGGGAGATGGGCTACGTGGTGCACAAGGGGACCTCCCCGGCGCCCTGACTTGCCCAACATCTCACGCTCCGTAGCCAACTGCGGCCGGTGCACGGCCGGGCGCCGACAGGGTCGCGCCGAGTGCTCCAACTCGGCTTGACCTGGGGGGCGTACAGGACTTACGTTCTCAATGTGCGGTTCTACGGACCGCCCGCAGACGCGAAGCCCCCGGTTGTTCCCCCGTGATCGGGGGCTTCGTTCTGTGTATACCGCTCTCCTGGCAGGCCCCTCGCCGCCGGTTGCTCACCGTCGGTCACCGCTTTCTTCACGCCGCCGGGCTCTCTCTTTCCCTCTCACTCCCCCGTTCTCCCTCTTGCGGCCCTCTACGGCCTGCACCGACGGCGCGGGTACGATGCGAGTCCGTGTCACCGAAGGACGCGGGCCGGGCTGCGCGCGGCGACACCCAACTCCCGCCCGCCGTACACCGGTTCGTGAGGCTGCGGCCCGGCACTCGCCCGGCGGCACACGGGGGGACGTTTTGTGGGGGGACGTGATGGAATCCGGCATGCAGGGCGCACCCGCCCCGGCCGAGATCGCCTGGCTGCGCGCGGTCGACGCCTACACCGTCGGCGCCTACCCGCAGGCCGAGGAGGAGTTCCGGGCCGCGGTCCGGCTCGACCCGACGATGGCCGACGCCTGGCTGGGCCTGCACGCGCTGCGCGCCGACACCGCCACCGCCCTGCTGCGCATGCACCGCCACCGCGACCGCTTCGGCGAGCAGCGCGTCCGTCACCGACGCACCCTCAATTCCTGGTACTGGCTCGGCTGGTGGGTGCAGCCGGTCCTGGAGACCGGCCGTGACCTGCTGCTCGCCCACGCCTCCCACTGGCTGGACGGCCGCCATGTCGCCGAACTCGACCAGGCGCTGGCAGGCTGCCCGCCCGTCGACGGCGATCCGCAGGTCCGTTTTCTGCACGCCTGCCGCGCCTACCTCGTCAAGGACTGGGACCAGCTCGTACGGCACACCGAGCCGCTGGTGGACGACCCGGCCCTGGGCATCGAGGCCGGGCTTTTCGGCGGTATGGCCCGGGTGCGGCTGGAGATGTACGGACAGGCCGAGCCGCTGCTGTCCGCCGCGCTGATGCGCTGCCGCAGCGAGCAGCCGCAGCGCAAGGAGCTGCGCTACTGGCTCGCCCGCGCCCACGAGGGCACCGGCCGCAGCGCCGCCGCGCTCCCCCTGTACCGCGCGGTGCACCGTATCGACCCGTCGTTCATGGACACCTCGGCGCGGCTCGCCGCCATCGCGGCGTCGGACGGCTTCGAGGAGGGCCCCGATCTGGCGGCGGTCACCGCCCCGGGGCTCGGCCAGGAGGCCGGCACCGATCTCGATCCGCTCGCCCCGCTGGACCCCCTGGACGGCCGCGATCTGCTGACGACCGGTGAGGCGGACGGGGTGGACGGCGATCTGGCGGGCGTGGGCGGCGGGCCGGCCGGCGGCGGCACCGCCGCCCGGGTCAAGGCCGCGCCGCCCGGCCCGCGCGGCGTCGGACGCCCGCCCGCCGGGCCCGCCGATCCGGTCCTGCTGGAGCGGGCGCTGGCGGAGCTGGAGCGGATGGTCGGCATGGAGCCGGTCAAGCGTCAGGTACGGGCGCTGTCGGCGCAGCTGCGGATGGCGCGGCTACGGACCGGCCAGGGGCTGCCGGTGCAGCCGCCCAAGCGGCACTTCGTCTTCTCCGGCCCCTCGGGCACCGGCAAGACGACCGTGGCCCGGATACTCGGGCGGGTCTTCTACGCGCTGGGGCTGCTCGGCGGCGACCATCTCGTGGAGGCCCAACGCGCCGATCTGGTGGGCGAGTTCCTCGGCCAGACCGCCGTCAAGGCCAATGAGCTGATCGATTCGGCGCTGGGCGGGGTGCTCTTCGTCGACGAGGCGTACAGCCTGGCCAACTCCGGCTACAGCAAGGGCGACGCGTACGGCGACGAGGCCCTACAGGTGCTGCTCAAGCGCGCCGAGGACAACCGTGACCGGCTGGTCGTCATCCTGGCCGGCTATCCGGAGGGCATGGACCGGCTGCTGGCCGCGAACCCGGGCCTCTCCTCCCGCTTCACCACCCGGGTCGACTTCCCCAGCTACCGGCCCCGGGAGCTGACCGCCATCGGCGAGGTGCTGGCCGCCGAGAACGGCGACCGCTGGGACGAGGAGGCCCGCGACGAGCTCTGCAGCATCAGCGCCCATGTCGTCGACCAGGGCTGGATCGACGAACTCGGCAACGGCCGCTTCCTGCGCACCCTCTACGAGAAGAGCTGCGCCTACCGCGATCTGCGGCTGTCCACCTGGCCCGGCATCCCGAGCCGCGACGATCTCGCCACCCTGCGGCTGCCGGACCTGATGCAGGCTTACGGCGAGGTCCGCTCCGGGCGCGGCCCGGGTCCGCAGGGGCCGCCGCCGAAGGAGCTGGACCTGTAGGGAGCGCGCGGCGCCGTACGCGCCGCGCGCCCGTCAGCCGGCCAGTGCCCGCACGTCCGCCGGCCGCGCGACGCCCGTGCGCGGTTCGGCGATGAGCTCCCCCGCGTCCGCCGGCTCCGGCCGGGAACGGGCCGCCGGTGCCGTGCGGTGCGCGGGGTCGCGGACCTCGCCGACCAGCATCTCCATCACGTCCTCCAGGGCGACCAGGCCCAGCACCCGGCCGCCCGCGTCGGCGACGGCCGCCAGATGGGAGGCGGATCTGCGCATCGCCGTCAGGGCGTCGTCCAGCGGCAGTTCGGCGCGGAGCGTCACCATCGGGTGCCAGATCCGCTGCGGCACCGCGCGGTCCCACTCCTCCAGGTCCAGGACGTCCTTGACGTGCAGATAGCCCATGAAGGCGCCGCCGGGCGCGCACACCGGGAAGCGGGAGTAGCCGGTCCGCACGGTCAGCTCTTCCACCTGGCGGGGGGTCACCGTCGGATCGATGGTGACCAGTCCCGTCCGGTCGAGGAGGACGTCCGTGACGGGGCGGCTGCCCAGCTCCAGGGCGTCCGAGAGCCGTTCCTGTTCGGCCGGGCCGAGCAGGCCCGCCTGGCCGGAGTCCTCGACGAGATGGGTGAGCTGCTCGCTGGTGAAGACCGCCTCGACCTCGTCCTTCGGCTCGACGTGGAAGAGCCGGAGCACGCCCCGGGCGCAGGCGCCGAGCAGCGCGGTGACCGGCCGGCACAGCCGGGCGAAGGCGACCAGACCGGGGCTGAACCACAGCGCGGTCTTCTCGGGCGCCGCCATCGCCAGGTTCTTGGGGACCATCTCGCCGATGACCAGATGCAGGAAGACCACCAGCGCCAGGGCGATGACGTAGCCGAGGGGGTGGACCAGCGGTTCGGGGAGGCGGACCGCCTGGAAGGCCGGCTCCAAGAGGCCGGCGACGGTCGGCTCGGCGACCGCGCCGAGCGTCAGGGAGCAGACGGTGATGCCGAACTGGGCGGCGGCCATCATCTGCGGGAGGTTCTCCAGACCGTGCAGGACCTGCCGGGCCCGGGTGGACCCCGCGGTCGCCAGCGGTTCGATCTGGCTGCGGCGTACGGAGACGAGGGCGAACTCGGCGCCGACGAAGAATCCGTTGGCGAGGACCAGCAGCACCGCGATCAGGAGCTGGACCGCGCTCACCGGGCCACCTCCGCGGCACCGGCGGCCAGGGCGGCGGAGGCCGTCCGTACGATCCTTATCCGCTCGGCGCGGTGGTGCGAGACCAGTCGCACCCGCAGCCGCCAGCCGTCGAGTTCGGCGGTGTCGCCGGGGGCCGGGATCCGGCCGAGTATGTGTGCCACCAGTCCTGCCACCGTTTCGTACGGGCCGTCCGGGGCCGCCAGGCCGATCCGCCGCAGGGTGTCCACCCGGCAGCCGCCGTCGGCGTCCCATGCGGGGCGGCCGTCCTCGGCCGGGGCCTGGCCCAGCTCGGGCAGGTCCACCCGGTCGTGCTCGTCGCGGACCTCGCCGACGAGTTCCTCGATGATGTCCTCCAGCGTGACCACACCGGCCGTGCCGCCGTACTCGTCGACGACCACCGCGATCGGCTGCTCGCTGCGCAGCCGCTCCAGCAGCGGCTGCACCGGGAGCGTCTCGGGCACCAGCAGCGGCGGTACCGCGATCCGGCCGGCCGGGGTGCGCAGCCGCTCCTGCGACGGGACAGCCAGGGCGTCCTTGAGGTGCACCATGCCGACGATTTCGTCGATCCGGGTGCGGTAGACGGGGAAGCGGGACAGGCCGGTGGCACGGGTGAGGTTCACGACGTCCTCGGCGGTGGCGGACGACTGGAGGGCGCTGACCCGCACCCGCGGCGTCATGACGTTCTCGGCGGTCAGACCGCCCAGCGAGAGGGTGCGTACGAAGAGGTCGGCGGTGTCCTGCTCGATCGCACCGGCCTGCGCGGAGTGCCGGGCGAGCGAGACCAGTTCACCCGGGGTGCGGGCGGAGGCCAGTTCGTCGGTCGGCTCCACGCCCAGGCCGCGCACCAGGCGGTTGGCGACGGTGTTCAGCAGGGTGATCACCGGGCGGAAGAACCGCGCGAAGGCGTGCTGCGGGCCGGCGACGAAGCGCGCGACCTGGAGCGGCCTGGAGACCGCCCAGTTCTTGGGCACCAGTTCGCCGATGACCATCTGGACGGCGGAGGCCAGCAGCATGCCGATGACGACGCCGATGCCGGGCACCGCGCCCCGGGGCAGACCGGTGGCCAGCAGCGGGCCGGACAGCAGATGGGCCAGCGCCGGTTCGGCGAGCATGCCGACCACCAATGAGGTGATGGTGATGCCCAGTTGGGTGCCGGACAGCTGGAAGGAGAGTTCGCGCAGTGCGGAGACGACGGTGCGGGCGCGGCGGTCGCCGTCGGCCGCGGCCCGCTCGGCGTCCGCTTTCTCGACGGTGACGAGTCCGAACTCCGCGGCCACGAAGAACCCGTTGGCCAGGATCAGGACGAGTGCCGCGGCGAGCAGCAGCAGGGGGCCGGTCATGCCGCCGCCTCCGTGGTATGCGGAGGTTCCGGAGGGGCGGCGCAGGTACTACAGGACGATCCGTCCATTGCTGGAGGGAGTCACTCCTCTGGTCGCAGGTGCCCACTGACGGGGCGGGGCGCGGAACGCGCCCCGGGGAACAGAGTAATCAGCGGGGCGCGGATCGGGGCAAGGGTCACCGGGCCGCGTGGTCGCCGGCGCCGCGCTCCTCGCAGAGGGCCCGCAGCGCACGGGCGTCACGGATCGCCTGGTCCTTGGCGATGCCGGGCTGGATGCCCATGGCGGGCAGGCTGGTGCCGTCGGCGAGGTCCAGATGGACCCAGGGGTCGCCTGCCCGGAGGTTGACGCGCAGGACCTGGGCCCAGGCCAGTTCGCGCTTGGTGGTGAGGTTGACGACGGTGACGCCCTCCTGCCGGGCGACCACCTTGGGGCGGCTGAGCAGCAGGAGGACGGCGAGCACGAGGACGCCCGTGAGGATGAAGCTGATCCGCTCACCGCCGGTCAGCTTCGGCAGCAGCAGCGCGATCGCCGTGAGGGCGGCGAGCTGGGCGATGCCGACGGCGTACAGCACGGCCCGGGTACGGGTCGGCCGGAAGGTCACCGGGAGGCTGGGCAGGGGCGCGGACACGGACACGTCGTCGGTCTTCCGTCGTCGGAGGGGCGGGGTGAACCGGCAGCCGGCGGTCAGAGCCGGCAGGCGTGGATGCCGGTGGTCAGGATCGCGCGGGCGCCGAGGTCGTAGAGCTCGTCCATGATGCGCTGGGCGTCCTCGGACGGGACCATCGAGCGGACCGCGACCCAGCCTTCGTGGTGCAGCGGGGAGACGGTCGGCGACTCCAGGCCCGGCGTGAGGCCGACGGCCTTCTCGACGTGCTCGACGCGGATGTCGTAGTCCATCATCACGTACCGGCGGGCGACCAGGACGCCCTGCATACGGCGGAGGAACTGGCGCACCTTCGGGTCGTCCTCCGGGGCGCCGGTGCGGCGGATGACGACCGCTTCCGACTTCAGGATCGGCTCGCCGATGACCTCCAGACCGGCGTTGCGCAGGGTGGTGCCGGTCTCCACGACATCCGCGATGATCTCGGCGACGCCGAGCTGGATGGCGGTCTCCACGGCGCCGTCGAGGTGCACGACGGAGGCGTCCACGCCGTTGTCGGCGAGGTGCTGGGTGACCAGGCCGGAGAAGGAGGTGGCGATGGTCATGCCGCCGAACTCGGTGACGTCCTGCGCGGTGCCCGGACGGGTCGCGTAGCGGAACGTCGAGCCGGCGAAGCCGAGCTGCATGATCTCCTCGGCCGGTGAGCCGGAGTCCAGCAGCAGGTCGCGGCCGGTGATGCCGATGTCGAGTTTTCCGGAGCCGACGTAGACGGCGATGTCGCGCGGGCGCAGGAAGAAGAACTCGACCTCGTTGCCGGAGTCGACCAGGACCAGTTCCCTGCGGTCCTTGCGCTGGCGGTAGCCGGCCTCATGGAGCATCGCCGACGCAGGCTCGGACAGTGAACCCTTGTTGGGGACAGCGATGCGCAGCATGAGAGCGGATTCCTTCGTGCGGTGGGGCGTTGGGCAGGGTGGGTGGGTGCGGCCGGGCCGGACGGCTCAGAGGTGGGCGTAGACGTCGTCGAGGGAGATGCCCTTGGCGACCATCATGACCTGGAGGTGGTAGAGGAGCTGCGAGATCTCCTCGGCGGCGGCCTCGTCGGACTCGTACTCCGCGGCCATCCAGACCTCGGCGGCCTCTTCGACGACCTTCTTGCCGATGGTATGCACACCGGCCTGGACCAGCTCGGCGGTACGGGAAGTGGCGGGGTCGCCGGTGGCGGCCTTCTGCTGGAGCTCGGTGAAGAGCTCCTCGAACGTCTTCTTGGACATGGTGATCCCCACCCTACGCGCTGCGGCCGCGACAGCGTGCAGCGGCTCCGCCGGGTGACGGTGCCGCGTCGGCGGCCGTCCGTCCGGAGCCGGGCCGCTCAGCGCCAGGGCTCGGAGACGGAGCGCAGGGTGGCGGCGGTGGATACCGCGGCGGTGACCGCTTCGTGGCCCTTGTCCTCGGTCGATCCGGCGAGGCCGGCCCGGTCCAGGGCCTGCTGCTCGTCGTCGACGGTGAGCACGCCGAAGCCGACCGGGACGCCGGTGTCCACGGCGACCTGGGTCAGGCCCTGAGTGACGCCCTGGCAGACGTACTCGAAGTGCGGGGTGCCGCCGCGGACGACCACGCCGAGGGCGACCACCGCGTCGTAGCCGCGGCCGGCCAGGACCTTGGCGACGACCGGCAGCTCGAAGGCGCCGGGCACCCGCAGCAGCGTCGGCTCGTCGATGCCGAGATCGGCCAGGGCGCGCAGTGCGCCGTCCACGAGCCCGTCCATCACCTTCTCGTGCCACTGCGCGGCGATGACGGCCACCCGCAGGTCGGCACAGTTCTTCACGGTCAGCTCGGGTGCGCCCTTGCCGCTCACGATTCTCCTCCTACGGGTGATGGTGCTGCTGCTCGGTGTGCTGACGGTCCGCCGGTTCCGGGGCCGGCGGCGGCCGGTCCGGTCCGCCGCGTCACTGGTTCTGGCAGGTGGCCGTGGTGCCGGGGTCCAGCCAGGGCAGGTCGTGCCCCATCCGGTCCCGCTTGGTGCGCAGATACCGCAGATTGTGTTCGCCGGCCTGGACGGGCATCGGCTCGCGGCCGGTGACGGTGAGGCCGTGGCGTATCAGGGCGGCGGTCTTGTCGGGGTTGTTGGTCATCAGGCGCAGTGAGCGCACGCCGAGGTCCTGGAGCATCTGGGCGCCCGCGGCGTAGTCACGCGAGTCGGCGGGCAGTCCCAGTTCGAGGTTGGCGTCGAGGGTGTCGCGGCCGCGCTCCTGGAGTTCGTAGGCGCGCAGCTTGGACATCAGTCCGATACCGCGTCCTTCGTGGCCGCGGAGGTAGATGACCACGCCGCGGCCGGCCTCGGCGATCCGCCGCAGGGACGCGTCCAGCTGGGGGCCGCAGTCGCAGCGCAGCGAGTGGAAGACGTCACCGGTCAGGCATTCGGAGTGGATCCGGACCAGGACGTCCTCGCCGTCGCCGAGCTCACCGGCGACCAGCGCGATGTGCTCGACGCCGTCGGCGGTGGAGCGGTAGCCGTAGGCGGTGTACTCGCCGTGCGCGGTGGGCAGCCGGGTGCGTGCCTCGCGGCGGACGGCGGGCTCGGGTCCCCGGCGGTAGGCGATCAGGTCCTCGATGGAGATGATGGACAGACCGTGCTTGCGGGCGAACAGCACGAGTTCGGGCAGCCGCAGCATCGCGCCGTCCTCGCCCGCGATCTCGACGATGGCGGCGGCCGGGCGCAGTCCGGCCAGCCGGGCGAGGTCGACACCGGCCTCGGTGTGGCCGTTGCGGACCAGGACGCCGCCGGGCTTGGCGCGCAGCGGGAAGACGTGGCCGGGCCGGACGAGGTCGCCCGCGGCGGCGGTGCCGGAGGCGAGCAGCCGCAGGGTGGTGGCGCGGTCGGCGGCGGAGATGCCGGTGCTGACGCCGTGCGCGGCGGCGGCGTCGACGGAGACGGTGAAGGCGGTCCGCATCGACTCGGTGTTGTGCTCGACCATCTGCGGGAGTTCCAGCCGGTCCAGTTCCGGGCCTTCCATGGGGGCGCAGATCAGTCCGCGGCACTCGCTCATCATGAAGGCGACGGCCTCGGGGGTGGCCTTCTCCGCCGCGATGACGAGGTCGCCCTCGTTCTCGCGGTTCTCGTCGTCCACGACGACGACGGGGCGGCCCGCGGCTATGTCGGCGACGGCCCGCTCGACGGGGTCCAGGGCGATGGCGTCGGCGGTTTCGGCGTCCTCGGCGTCGTCCCAGTTCTCCAGTGCGGTCATGCCACAGCTCCTTCCAGGACGGAACGGTCGCTCGCGCGCGAGCGCAGCCACCAGTCACGCATGCCCCATGCGACGAGGGCGAGATAGACGACGTAGACGAGGCCGGAGAAGGCGAGTCCGCTGCTGAAGGCGAGCGGTACGCCGACGAGGTCGACGAGCAGCCACGCGAACCAGAACTCGACCAGACCGCGCGCCTGGGCGACCATCGCGGCGAGGGTGCCGACGAAGATGTAGGCGTCCGGCCAGGGGTTCCAGGAGAGCTGCGGGAGCAGGGTGAACGCTCCGCCGACGGCGGCGGTGCCGACCGCCGTGCCGCCCAGCAGCAGAGCGCGCTCGCGCCAGGTGGCGAAGCGGACGGCGATGGAGCCGTCCTGGGCCTGCCGGCGGCCGCGCTGCCAGGCGCGCCAGCCCCACACCGCCACCCCGATGATCAGGAGCTGCTTGCCGACGCCGCCGCTGAGGTGGGCGGAGCCGTAGGCGGCGACGAGGATGAGGCCGGAGAGGAACTGGGCCGGCCAGGTCCAGATGGAGCGCCACCAGCCGAGGGCCAGGGCGGCAAGGCCGATGGTGTTGCCGATCATGTCGGACCAGATGATGTGCTGTCCGAAGACCGTGAACGCTTCGGCGTTCAGCCAGGTCAGCGCGGTCACCGGACGATCTCCTGCGGGTCCCGGACGCCGGCGGCGAGCAGCCGCTCCACGTACTTGGCGAGGACGTCGACCTCAAGATTGACGGGGTCGCCGACCTTCTTGATGCCCAGGGTGGTCAGGGCGAGGGTGGTGGGGATGAGGCTGATGGTGAAGTGGTCGTCCGCGGCGTCGACGACCGTGAGGCTGACGCCGTCGACGGTGATGGAGCCCTTCTCGACGACATAGCGGGCGAGCGTGGCGGGCAGCGAGACCCTGACGACCTCCCACTGCTCACCGGGGATGCGCTCGGTGATGGTGCCGGTGCCGTCCACATGGCCCTGGACGAGGTGTCCGCCGAGCCGGCCGCCGAGCGTCATGGGCCGTTCCAGGTTGACCCGCGAGCCCGGGGCCAGCGCGCCGAGGCTGGAGCGGTGCAGGGTCTCGGCCATCACATCGGCGGTGAACTCGTCGCCGGCGTGGTCCACGACGGTCAGGCAGACGCCGTTGACGGCGATGGAGTCGCCGTGCTTCACGCCCTCGGCGACGACCGGGCCGCGCAGCCGGAGCAGGGCGGCGCGATCGGGGGCGTCCCCGGCGGTGGCCGAGGGGCTGTCACCGAGGTGCTCGACGGCGACGACCTCACCCAGTTCTTCGACGATTCCGGTGAACACTTCAGTTCTCCTCAGGACGGGTGTGACGGACGGGGGTGGCGGTGATGCGCAGATCGGGGCCGAGCCGTGCGGTGTCGGTCACGTCGAGCCGCAGCGCCTGGGCGATGGTGGTGATGCCGGCGTCGCCGAGGGTCACCGGCCCGGAACCGAGCAGTACCGGCGCGAGGTAGCCGATGACCTTGTCGACGGCCTTGGCCGCGAAGAAGGCCCCGGCGAGCGTGGGCCCGCCTTCGAGCAGGACCGAGCGCACCTCGCGCTCGTACAGCGCCTGGAGCAGGGCGGGGATGTGCAGGCCGGGCCCTTCGGCGGCGCGCGGCAGCCGGACGATCGGGGCGAGGCCGTCGAGATGCGCGGCGTCCGCGTCCTCGGCGACCGCGATGAGAGTGGGGGCGGTGCCGTCCAGAACCCGGGCACCGGCCTTGACGGCGGCGGCGCCGGAGTCGACGACGACCCGCAGCGGCTGGCTGACCTCGGTGTCGGCGAGGCCGCTGACCCGGGCGCCGAGCTGCGGATCGTCGGCGCGGGCGGTGCCGGAGCCGACGATGACGGCGTCCGCGGCGGCCCGCAGCCGGTGCACATCGGCGCGCGACTCGGCCGAGGAGATCCAGCGGCTGGTCCCGTCGGCGGCGGCGATCCGGCCGTCGAGCGTGGCGGCGTACTTCCACAGGACGAAGGGGCGGCCGAGCAGCACCGATGTCAGCCAGGCTTCGTTCCCGGCGGCGGCGGTGCCGGCGAGCAGTCCGGCCTCGACGTCGAGGCCGGCCCCCGCCAGGGTGGCGGCGCCGCCTGTCGCGGTCGGGGTGGGGTCGGCGACGGCGTAGACGACGCGGGCGATCCCCGCGTCGATCAGCGCCTGGGCGCAGGCACCCGTGCGGCCGGTGTGGTTACAGGGCTCCAGGGTGACGATCGCGGTGCCGCCCCTGGCCCGCTCCCCCGCGGCGCGCAGTGCGTGGATCTCGGCGTGCGGTCCGCCCGCGCGCTGGTGCCAGCCCTCGCCCGCCGTACGGCCCGCGGAGTCCAGGACGACGCAGCCGACCACGGGGTTGGGGCTGGTGTGCCCGATGCCGCGCGCGGCGAGCTCGATGGCCCGGCTCATCGCCGCGGTCTCGACGGGGGGTGTGGTGGCCACCGGGTCCTCCTGCCTCTCAGGGCACGGACTCCGGGGCTGTCGGAAACGACAGGAGCGGAAACGAGACCATGGGCACACCACAGTCGGAAAAGAGAGCTCGCCCGGGGAAATGGACCGGACGCGCCGTCGACGGCGGTGTACCGATGCTCGCCCGCCGCGCACTGCCTCCCATCCGGACTTTCACCGTCGGTGCAGGAATTTCACCTGCTCAACCGGCCGCTGGCTGCGGACGGGTCGCGGACTGTTACCGCCGGCTCGGAATTACACCGACCCCGGAGTGCGCTGCTGCTTTTATCTCAGTACGGCTTCAGTCTGCCACGGCTGATCGTGGCCCATGCGGGCGGAGCCTTGTGGGCTGTCTCACAGCCCCGGGCCCGGCCTGCCTGTCACACCCGGCGGGCGCGCCGTGTCACAGCGGGAAAGACTCTTCTCACTTTCTCCACCCAAGGAGTGATGCGCGATGGCGACGATTCTGGTGACCGGCGGTACGGGCAGGCTCGGACGGGCCCTGGTCGACCGGCTCCTCGATGACGGCCACGACGTCCGGTCGCTGAGCCGGCGGCCGCACACCGGTATCGGGCGTACGGGGCTGACGGCGTACGCGGTCGATCTGCGGGACGGCACCGGGCTGGCCGCGGCGGTGGCGGGCGTGGACGCGATCGTGCACTGCGCCACGGCGCCGTCGGGCGGTGACGAGGAGGCGGCCGGCCGGCTCATCGCGGCGGCGCGGGCGGCGGGCGTCCCCCATCTGGTCTACATCTCCATCGTCGGCGTGGACCGGATCCCGTTCGGCTACTACCGCACCAAGCTCGCGGTGGAGCGTGCGGTCGAGGCGTCCGGGCTCGGCTGGACGGTGCTGCGCACCACGCAGTTCCACGACCTCGTGCTGCGCATCGTCAAGGCCGGGGCGCGGCTGCCGGTGCTGCCGGTGCCGTCCGGGGTACGGGTGCAGCCGGTCGATGTGCGGGACGTCGCCGCCCGGCTGGCGGAGCTGGCGGCCGGGGAGCCGGCCGGGCGGGTCGCGGACCTGGGCGGCCCCGAGGTGTTCGAGGTGCGCGAGCTGGTGCACCGGACGCTGCGGGCCGGCGGGCGGCGCCGGCTGGTGGTGCCGCTGCGGCTGCCGGGGGCCGCGTTCGGTGCGCTGTCGCGGGGCGAGAACCTCGCACTCGACCAGCCGGCCGGGCGGTTCGGCTACGGCGACTTCCTGGCGGCGCGGGGCGGCCGCGCGGCGAACGGGTGAGGGCGGGACGGCCGGGGCGTCAGCGCGCGGGCGCGAACAGCTCGTTCTGCGCGGCGTCCGTCGCGGCGAGCACCGCGCCGTGCAGCACCGCCCGCCCGCCGACCGTGCCCGCGCGTACCTCGGTGGCCAGCGGGGAGATCCGCGCGAGGTGTCCGGCCACCCGGGTGGCGAGCGCGTCGCCGCCGCTCCGGCCGATCTCGCCGCCGAGGACGACGCACCCCGGGTCGAGCACGGCGCAGACGGCCGCCACGCCGAGGGCGATCCGGGCGGCCAGCGCGTCGAGGAACGCGTCGCCCCCGCCGCCGGCGGCGACGGCGGCCCGGACGACGGATTCGGCGGGCGGGGCGTCGGCATCGGTGTCGGCACCGGCATCGGGTGCGGCTCCCGGGGCGAGCGGGCCGGGCCGCAGACCGTGTGCCGCCGCGAGCGCGCAGATCGCGGCGGAGCCGGCCAGTGAGTGGAAGCCGCCGTCGCAGCCGCCGGCCGTGGGGAGCCCGTCGGTGCCGGGGACGGGCAGGAAGCCGATCTCGCCGGTACCGCCGGAGGCGCCGCGCCGCAGTCTGCCGTCCAGGACCACCGCGGCGCCGGTGCCGTGCCCCAGCCAGAGCAGGACGAAGGTGTCGCGGTCGGTGGCCGCGCCGTCGCGCTGTTCCGCGAGGGCGGCGAGGTTGACCTCGTTCTCCAGCAGCACCGGTGCGGCCGTCCGGTCCTGGAGCGCGCCGACCAGCGCCGCGTGCCAGGCGGGGATCCAGTCGGTGCCGCCGAACCGGCCGGTGGCGGGGTCGACCAGACCGGGGGCGCCGACGGCGATGGCCTGCGGGCGGCCCGCGCCCGCCGCGCCGAGGGCCGCGTCCAAGGCGGCGAGGGCGGTCGCGACGGCCCGGCCGGGCGGGTCGTCGGGGCCGATGGGGACGGTGCGCTCGGCGCATACCCGGCCGAGGAGGTCGGCGACCGCGACGGTGACGCTGTGGGCGCGCAGATCGAGGCCGACCAGATGGGCCCGGTCGGCGACGATGCCGTACAGCTTGGCGTTGGGCCCGCGCCGCCGGGCGCCGCTCTCCCCGACGACGGCGATCAGACCGGCCGCTTGGAGGCGGTCGACGAGGTCCGCGACGGTCGGCCGGGAGAGACCGGTCAACGAGGTGAGCTGACCGGCCGTCAACGGCCCCTCGGACTGGAGGAGTTGGAGGGCGATGCGGTCGTTGATCAGCCGTGCGGTGCTCGGGGAGGCGGTGCGGCCGGCGGCCGCCGCGCGCAGTGCATGCATGGCGGGATCCTTCCAGACCGTCTCCCCCCTGTCCCTTATTAACAGGAAGGGTCCCTGATAGTTTACCGCCATGGCCGGCCACGGCGTCCCCGACGCGACCCCACCCTCCCCGCACCACCCCGCGAACAGGCTGCGCCGCGCGCGCTGGGCCATCGCGCTCGTCTTCCTCGTCCACGGCGCGGTGACCGGCAACTTCGCCACCCGCATCCCCTGGATCCAGGACCACACCGGCATCACCGCGGGCCAGCTGGGCCTGGCCCTCGCCTTCCCCGCGATCGGCGCGTCCCTGGCCATGCCGCTCGCCGGCCGGATCAGCCACCGCTTCGGCGCCCGCACCGCATTGCGCGGGCTCCTCGCGCTCTGGACGCTGGCGCTGGCCCTGCCCGCCCTCTCCCCCAGCCTGTACGCGCTCTGCCCGGCGCTGCTGGCGTACGGCGCGAGCGCCGGCATGTCGGATGTGGCGATGAACGCGCTGGGCGTGGAGACCGAGGACCGGCTCGGCAAGCCGATCATGTCGGGGCTGCACGGCATGTGGAGCGTGGGCGCCCTGCTCGGCTCGGCGGCCGGCACCGTCGCGGCGCACGCCGGGGCGGACGCCCGGCTCCATCTGGCCGGTGCCGCGCTCGTACTGACGGTCCTCGGCGCGCTCGCCTGCCAGGGCGTACTGGACCTGCGCCGCGCCCCCGACGAGCACCCGCCGCCGCGCTTCACCCTGCCGCCGAAGTCCGCGCTGGTCATCGGGGCGATCGGGTTCTGCGCGGTCTTCGCGGAGGGCGCCAGCCTGGACTGGTCGGCGGTCTACCTCCGCGACGAACTGGGTACCGACGCGGGCCTGGCGGCCGCCTCGACCACCGCCTTCGCCTGCACGATGGCCCTCGCCCGGCTGGCCGGTGACAAGGTGGTGGCCCGCTTCGGCGCGGTGCGCACCGTACGGACCAGCGGGGTGCTGGCGACCGCGGGCGGTCTGCTGATCGTGGCGGCGCCGCACCCGGTGGCGGCGATGGGCGGGTTCGCCCTGGTGGGGCTGGGCATCGCGGTCGTGGTACCGCTGGCCTTCGCGGCCGCCGCGCGCAGCGGCCCGGCCCCCAGCCAGGCCATCGCGGGCGTCGCCACGATCACCTACGCCTCCGGTCTGATCGCGCCCTCCGCGATCGGCGGGATAGCCCAGGCGACCTCGCTGACCGTGTCGTTCGTGATGGTCACGGTGCTGGCCTTCGGGCTGATCGCCGGCGCCCGGGTGCTGCGGGTGCCGGGGCGTACGGCGGCGGTGTCCGGTGAGGCCGCCGACCTGGAGCCCCGGTGACTCCCGAGACCCTTGCGACCACCGGCCGGGCGCCCTTCCGATCACCGCCCGGGGCCGGGCCGGGAGGCGGTTCCGTACCGCCCCCGGCCGCCCGCGCTCAGGCCGCGTCCGCCTCCGCCGCCTCCTGCGGGCGCAGCAGCTCCGCCGCTGTCGTGCGGGCCCGGTCGGACCAGGGGGTGGGCCGCAGGGCCTGCGGATCGACCCGGACGAGCACCCGGTGGCCCCGGGCATAGGTCTCGGTGCCGTCGGCGGAGCAGAGCCGGAAGCCGTAGGTGAGGCCGGTGCGGCCGAGGCGTTCGATCCACAGGTGGGCGGCGTAGTGGCCGGGGCGGGTGAGCGGCCGCTCGTAGGAGACCTGTACCTCCTTGATGACGTTGCACATATCGCCCGCGGCGGCCCAGTCCCCGTCGAAGCCGTAGCCGCGGTCGTGCCAGTAGGCGGTCCAGGCGCGTTCGACCAGCAGCGGGTAGCGGGCGTTGTGGAGCATGCCCAGCGCGTCGAGGTCGTCGAAGTGGACGGTGACGGGGACCAGTTCTCCGTACGGGACGGGGTGGACGGGCCGGCGGGGTTCGACGCTCACGGGTGGTGCTCCTGAAGTTCTTGGTGCGATGGGTGCCCTCGGCGGTGCCGCTGTCGCGACCGGGGCACCGCCGTCACGGGTCGGCCCCATCGTAAAGCGGCTGCTTAGAATGCTTCGTCCGCCGTGACGAGTGACCGAGGGCATAGACCTTGGACCGTTACTTATCAGGACAAAGCGGAATTACCCCGCACTAACATTGCCCGGTCATCACCGTGCGAAGAAGTGGAGCAGTCATGGGTCTCGGCGTGCGCTGGACCGTGCATGGCGACGGTCGCAACCCCGCCCCGGGAGCCGTGGTCAGGCCGGACGAGCGGCTGTCGTGGCCGCGGACCGCGGGCCTGGGCGCGCAGCACGTGGTCGCGATGTTCGGCGCGAGTTTCGTCGCACCGGTCCTGATGGGACTCGACCCCAACCTCGCGATCATGATGTCCGGTGTCGCGACGGTCATCTTCCTGCTGGCCACCCGCGGCCGGGTGCCCTCCTATCTGGGCTGTTCGCTCTCCTTCGTCGGCGTCGCCGCCGTCATCCGGGCACAGGGCGGTACCAGCGCGACCGTGACCGGCGCGGTCCTGGTCGTCGGCGTCGCGCTCTTCCTCGTGGGGGTCGCGGTCCAGCGCTTCGGCGCGCGGATCATCCACGCCGCGATGCCGCCGGTGGTGACCGGTGCGGTGGTGATGCTGATCGGCTTCAACCTGGCACCGGTGACGGCGCGTACGTACTGGCCGCAGGACCAGTGGGTGGCGCTGCTGACGATGCTCTTCACCGGGCTCGCCGTGGTCTGCCTGCGCGGCTTCTGGTCCCGGATCGCGATCTTCCTCGGCCTGGTCTTCGGGTACGGCATCTCCTGGGTCTTCGACCGGGTCTTCGGCATGATCCATTCGGTCAACGGCGCCGGGCAGCTCGTCGACCACTGGCGGCTGGACTTCTCCGCGGTCGGCTCGGCGAACTGGATCGGCCTGCCGTCGTTCCACGGCCCCAGCTTCCAGTGGTCGGCGATCCTGGTCGCGCTCCCCGTCGTGATCGCGCTGGTCGCGGAGAACGCCGGACACGTCAAGGCGGTCGGCGAGATGACCGGTGACCCGCTGGACGACAAGCTCGGCACCGCGATCTCCGCGGACGGCGCGGCCTCCGTGCTCTCCACCGCGCTGGGCGGCCCGCCCAACACCACCTACTCCGAGAACATCGGCGTGATGGCGGCGACCCGGGTCTACTCCACCGCGGCCTACTGGGCGGCGGCCTGCTTCGCCCTGCTGTTCGGCCTGTGCCCGAAGTTCGGCGCGGTGGTGGCCGCCATCCCCGGGGGCGTCCTGGGCGGTATCACCGTCATCCTGTACGGCATGATCGGCCTGCTCGGCGCCCAGATCTGGGTGCACAACAAGGTGGATCTGCGCAATCCGCTCAACCTCGTGCCGGTCGCCGCGGGCGTCATCATCGGCGTCGGCGGCGTCGGCCTCAAGATCAGCGACAACTTCGAGCTGAGCGGTATCGCGCTGGGCACGATCGTGGTGCTCTCCGGCTACCACGTCCTGCGGGCGATGGCCCCCGCCCACCTCAAGGAGCAGCCGCCGCTGCTGGACGAGGGGACCTCCTCGTACGCCAGCCCGGACGGCGACCGGCCCCCGGGCGACCGGACCTGACCCCCGGCCCCGAGGCCGTTCCCGGTCTCCGGGGCGGCCCGGGAACAGCACAAGCGGGCGCGCCGGTGGTTACCCCGATCCGGTCAACACCCCTTGGCGGGCGACGGGAGGGACGCTCCGGCTGTCACGCTGAGTCGATGACGATCACTCAGCGGTACGGCGGACCCGCCCGGCCGGACACGACCGGGCGGACCGCGCGCCGGCCCGCCGACGGTACGGCACCCGCGGCCACGGACCCGGCGGGCGGCGGCATGGCAGGGGTGCTGGCGCGGATGCGGGCGCTGGAGGCCGCACTGCCCGCACGGGACGGCGTGGCCGTCTTCAACCGCGTCTATCTGACCGTCACCGAGACGGTGGCGCGGCGTCTGGGGGACGGCGCGTTCGAGGATCCGGTGGCCGCCGGCGAGCTGGATGTCCGGTTCGCACGGCGCTACTTCGGCGCGCTGGACGCCGAGGCCGCGGGGCTGCGGCCGCCGGCCTGCTGGCGGCCGCTCTTCCAGCTCCGCGGCCATCCCGGCATCCGCCCGCTGCAGTTCGCGCTGGCCGGTATCAACGCGCACATCGGGCACGACCTGGCGCTCGCGGTGGTGGACACCTGCCATGCGCTGGACTGCGAACCGCCCGCCCTCCAGGAGGACTTCGACCGGATCGGGACGGTGCTGACGAGTCTGGAGGAGCGGATCCGGGAGAGCCTGATGCCCGGTCCCGATCTGCTGGAGCTCGCCGATCCGCTCACCCATCTCGCCGGCTGCTGGAGCCTGGAGATGGCCAGGGACGGCGCCTGGGCCGCGGCCCGGATGCTGTGGGGCGCGCGCCGGCTGCCCGAAGCGGCCCAGGAGTTCGCCGCGCGGCTGGACGCCGGCGTCGGCCTGATCGGCCGGTGCCTGCTCACCCCCTTGAACTGACCCGCCGCCCCGGGGCACGGCCGCCGCGCGGATTCCCCTCCGCCACCGGCGGTCGTAGGGTGCGCCCCATGACGCTACGGCTGGGACTGGGGCTGCCCCAGATGGCGCAGTACGACCCGGGGCACGCGGTGCCGGAGGTCGCCCGCGCGGCGGAGGAGATCGGGTACGACAGCGTGTGGGTCTTCGAGCGGACGGTGCTGCCCCGCGACCCCCTGGAGGGCCTGTACGGCATCGACGGCGTGCCCTGGCCCGACCTCTACCGCGCGTGCGCCGACCCGCTGGTCACGCTCACCCTGGCCGCCGCCGTCACGGACCGGGTCCGGCTGGGCAGCAGCGTGCTGGTCTCGGGGCTGCACGCGCCGTTCCCGTTCGCCCGCACCCTGGCGACGCTCGACGCGGCCAGCGGCGGCCGGGTGCTGGCGGGGCTGGGCACCGGCTGGTCGCGAGACGAGTACCGCGCGGCCGGGGTCACCGGCTTCGCCGACCGCGGCGCCCAGCTGGACGAGCTGCTGGACGTCTGCGCGGCGGTCTGGGGCCCCGATCCGGTGGCGTACCGGGGCGCCTACACCGAGATCGCGCCCGCCTCGGTCGGTCCCAAGCCCGCCCGTCCGATCCCGGTCTATCTGGCCGGGGCCGGCGGCCGGGCCCTGGAGCGGGTGGCGCGCCGCGCCGACGGCTGGCTCCCGGCCCATCTGACGGGAGAGCGGCTCCGCGCGCAACTGGCGCGGCTGACGGCGGCGGCGGAGCGGCACGGCCGGACGGCCGGGGCACTCGACGTCTGCCTGCGGGTCGGCGCGGAGCCGACCGGGAAGCCGCTGCCGGAGCGGGACCGGCCCCCGTACCGCGGCAGCCACGACCAGATCGTCGAGGACCTGGCCGGCGCCGCCGCGGCGGGTGCGCACGAGGTGCTGCTGGACGTGCAGACGCACTGCCGGGACGCGGCGGAACTGACCGACCGGGCCGCCGGGCTGTACGCCGCGGTGCGCGCGGCGGGGCTGTAGCTCCGGGGCGGGCGGCGGGACCCCCGTACCCGCCGCCCGCCGCCCCCGGCCGGACCGGCCCGCCGGTCAGTCCTCCGGGAGGACGACCGGCGCGATCTCGTCGTAGCGGTCCCCGGGGCCCGGGTTGGACGCGTCGGTACCGCCGCCGAAGTGGTGCATCACGCCCCACACCGCGTTCAGCGCGGTCTGGACGGCGCCCTCGGCCCAGCCCGCCGTCCACGAGATGTCGTCGCCCGCGAGGAAGATGCCGCGTTTGTCCGCGGGCAGCCGGTCCTGCATGAAGTGGGTGAACAGGCGCCGCTGGTAGCGGTAGTGGCCGGGCAGGTTGGCCTTGAAGGCGCCCATGAAGTAGGGCTCGTTCTCCCAGGAGACGGTGACCGGGTTGCCGATGATGTGGGACCGGATGTCGACGTCGGGGTAGATCTCCGAGAGCGACTTCAGCATCACCTCCATCCGCTCTCCCGCGTTCAGCGGCAGCCACTTGAGGCTGTCGTCGCACCAGGTGTAGGAGAGGCAGATGACGGCGGGCCGGTCCGGGCCGTTGTCGAGGAGGTACGTACCGCGGGTCATCCGGTCGGTGAGCGTCATGCTCATCGCGTCCCGGCCGGTCCGCTCGTCGGTGTCCCGCCAGAACGGCCGGTCGACGGGGACGAACAGCTTGGACGACTCCATGTAGTGGGTGCGCTCCATCGCCGTCCAGTGGTCGATGGGGAACAGCGCCTCATCACAGGCGATCTTGCTCAGCAGCATCCAGGACTGCGCGGTGAAGACGGCCGCCTCGTACGTGCGGATGTCGCCGGCCGCGTCGGTGACCGTGACGCGGTTGCCCGCGGTGCGGTTCAGCCGGGTCACCGCGGGGCGCGGCGCACCGTCGTGCAGCGTGGCGAGCGAGGTGCCCTGGGCCCAGTGCACGATCTTCTCCGGGGCCCGTTCCCACAGGCGCAGCGGCAGTTGCTGGCTGCCGCCGACGATGCCGCGGTGGTGGTCGTCGGCCTCGGTGTAGACGACGCGCAGGATCTCCAGGATGGAGTTGGGGAAGTCGGTGTCCCAGCCGCCGGTGCCGAAGCCGACCTGGCCGAAGATCTCCCGGTGCCGGAAGGACGAGAAGGCGCTGGAGTCGCAGAGGAAGCCGTAGAAGGTCTGGTTGTCGAGCTTCTCGACGAGCCGGGCCCAGATCTCGCGGATGCGCGGTACGTCCCGTTCGCGGAGCGCGCGGTTCATGGCGGAGAAGTCCGCGCCCTCCTCCAGGCAGGCGTTCCAGGCGTCCATGACCTGGCGGAAGACCTCGGGGAGGTCGTCCACGGTGCGCGCGTAGTGCGTCTCGCCCTTGAGGTCGACGACGGTGGAGGGGGTGGCGGCGGCCAGCGGGTTGGGGAACGGCTCGGTGTGCAGGTCCACCAGGTCGATGTAGTGCTGGAGGGCGGTGGAGCTGGGCGGGAAGCGCATCGCGCCCATCTCGGCGGTCAGCGAGGGGTCGCAGCCCTCGAAGCCGACGGTGCGCAGCCGGCCGCCGATCCGGTCCGCCTCGTAGACGACGGGCTTGAGGCCCATCTTCATCAGCTCGTAGGCGGTGATGATGCCGGAGAGACCGCCGCCGATGACCGCGACCTCCTTGCCGTGTTCGACCGCCGGGACCTGGCCCAGGCCCGCCGGGTGGGCGAGGAAGTCGTCGTAGGCGTACGGGAAGTCCGGGCCGAACATGGTGATCGGCGGCTGGGCATCCGCGTGGTGGGCGGCGGTGGGCACCGTGGACGTCATCGGGTACGGACTCCTTGCGGGCGGGCGGCCGGCGGGCTGCGCGGGGCACCGGGGTGGTTCAGGGCAGGGCAGGCCGCGGCCATCGGGTCCGCGGCACGTCATCTCACGTCGGGTCCGGCCGATCGGATCGGACGCGGTCGGGTCGAGTCGGAGTGGGTCGGTTCATGTCGGGCCGGGTCACTTCACGTCGGCCGGTCGCCTCACGTCAGCGGGCCGTACAGTTCCGGCCGCCGGTCGCGCAGATACGGGTTGTCCGCCCGGGACCGCGTCAGGAAGGCGGTGTCGACATCGGCCTGCACCAGCTGCTCGGAACGGCCGGCGCGGGTGCGGACGACGCCGTCGGGTCCGGCCAGGCAGCTGAGTCCGACGAACTCGAACTCGCCCTCCGTACCGACCCGGTTGACGTAGGCGATGTACAGCTGGCTCTCGAAGGCGCGTACCGGGATGACGGACTCGGCGACGAACTGGAAGGGGTGCATCTGCGCGGTGGGCACCAGCAGCAGATCGGTGCCGGCCAGCGCGTGCGCCCGGACGTTCTCCGGGAACTCCACGTCGTAGCAGATCAGGACGCCGATCCGGACGCCGGCCAGATCGGCCTGGACGACGGCCCGCTCGCCCGGGGTGAACCACTCGCGCTCGAAGCTGCCGAAGAGGTGCGTCTTGCGGTAGTTCGCGAGCCGGGTGCCGTCCGGGCCGATCAGCTGTGCGGAGTTGTGGACCGCGTCGGGGCCGGTCTCCCGCGGCGCGCGCTCGGGGTAGCCGTAGAGCACCGCGAGACCGTGCTCGGCGGCGATCCGGCCGATGGCCCGTGCGCTGTCGCCGTCGGCGGTCTCGGCGAGGCGGTGGACGTCGGCGCCGATGGCGTAGCCGGTGAGGAACAGCTCGGGGCAGACGAGCAGTCCGGCGCCGGTCGCGGCCGCCTCGCGCGCCGCCCCGGCCAGCACCCGCAGATTGTGCGCCACGTCGCCGGGCCGTCCCGAACTCTGGAGCAGGGCGGTACGCAGCGACGACATGGGACCCCTCGGCGGGACGGTTCGGGTGGGACGCATTGACGCTACGGTCCGCCGGCGAGGCTGGACAAGGCGGCACCGTTGCGCGCCGACAGAGGATTCGTTGCGTGTGGGAGTAATTCGACGGCGATTCGTTGCGTTCGGTGTCTGCGCAGGTCACGCGGCCGGTCCGGGATGACGGGCGGACGCGGTACGGACTGAGGGCGGGCGTGCGGCTCGACCTTGGCCTGAAGTCCGCTCAAGGTGGCGGGCTCCGTCCCCGGACTCCGAGACGATGGCGCGCCGCCTCCAGCACCTGACCGTCCGCGTCGAGATCACCGGCCTGATGGACCGTTACCTGTGTTCGCTGGACGAGGCCCGGTGGTCCCGGCGCAGCGCGCCCCCACTCCCGAGTTCGGTCACCGGTGTCCCGTCTCGGCAGAGATGAGCCACGGCGGGGCCGTGACCTGCGCCAACTCGCCTACACCTTCGCGCCCCCGTGACCTGCGGTGTCCCGATCACTCTGAGCCGCCGAGGGCAGCCGGATCGGGTCAGACGAGACCGGCTCCCCTGCGCCGGGACCGGACAGCTCCGGCGGCCGGAATGTCCACCGCAGACCACGGTGGTGACCGCAGAGGCTCCGCCGTGGCACGTCCGGCGCCTGCCGCGGCAGGGGGTCTCAGGTCTGGACCCGCCGGGTGAAGCGGCGCAGGGCGAGCCAGCCGAGGGCGGCCGTGCCGACGGTGAGGGCCGTGAGATAGGCCCAGGTCGGCATGTGACCGGTGGCGGGCGTCAGGTTCGCGCGCAGGCCCTCGCTCATGTAGACGAGCGGGTCGGCGAGGGTGAGGACCTGGACCCAGCCGATCGGGTCCAGCGCGCTCCACGGGTAGTAGACGCAGCCCAGCATCGTGGCGGCGGCCAGGAGCAGGCCCAGCAGCGCCCCGAAGGCGGAGGCGTCGATCGCCGTACCGAGCAGCAGCCCGATGGTGGACGCGAGCAGCGCGCTGAGGGCGAACTGCTCCAGCAGCTCCAGCGCCCGGCGCCGGGCGGCCGAGGCGGACATACCGAAGTAGCGTCCGCGGAAGGCGAGGTTGTCCTGCACGGAGAGCGCGCGGTCCAGGGTGTTGGCCTGGGGGACGACGCCGATGCGGGACTTCACGCCGACCGGGTCGGCGCCGACCTCGCGGCCCGCGACCCAGGCGCTTCCGGCAGTGGGCGTGACCAGCGTGGTGAGCATGCCGATCGTGGTGGACTTGCCCGCGCCGTTGGTGCCGAGCAGGCCGAAGAACTCGCCCCGGCCGACCGTGAGGTCCAGACCTTCCAGGGCGACGAGACCGTCCTGCCCTCGCCGGTAGACCTTGCGCAGGCCCTCCGTACGGATGGCTGTCGCATCGTCGGCCGGGATGACCGGTGGCTGGTACGGGGCGGGTGCGGTCTTCATGGGGGACTCCTACGGGGTTACGGGGGCGGGGTTCCCTGGCCGGAAAGCCCGGTGCCGCCGAGGCGGGTCAGCAGGGTGGACAGGCGGCCGACGTCCTCCTTGCTCCACAGGGGAGCGGTGAAGACCTCGGCGGCGATCTGCTCGGCCGAGGCGAGCATGTCCGTCAGGCGTGCGCGGCCGGTGTCGGTCAGCGCCGCATAGGCCACCCGTCCGTCGCGGGCATCCGTCTCCCGCGTGACGAGCCCGATCCGCTCCAGCGGAGCCAGTCCCCGGGTCACCCCGGAGGCGGTCAGCCCCAACGCCTCGGCCAGGTCCACCCGGCGCATCCGGTCACCGGGCGCCTGCCGCAGGCGCAGCAGCATCGTGAAGTCGGCCAGGCTCACACCGTGCAGCCCCGACAGGGTCGCGTCGAACCGCTTCACCAGGGCCGTCTGGGCCCGTACGAGACGCAGCGACACATCCAGCGCATCACTCATTGCCACCTCCTTGACTGCTCAAGCATAGCATCATGCTTGAGCAGTCAAGGATTCATTTATTTCAGGGCGGTGGAGAACTCCCGCGCCGGATGCCGGGACGCAGGTCGCGCGACCGGGGTGTCTCCAGCAGACGGAAGGAGGGGGTGCTGCTGCGGAATCAGACGTTCTGCTGGGCTGCGGCGCGGCGCTGCCGTTTGCTCAGGGCTGCCTGGGAGAGGTCCTCGGCGGTGCTCCGCAGGTTCTTGTAGCCGTAGCCGCGTGCGGCCAGCCACGCCTTCGCCGACTCTTCGGCGCGTTCGGTCGCTTCCAGGATGTCCTCTTCCTCCTCCCCCGAGTCCAGGAAGCGGAAGGTGAAGGCGGGGCGCGCGGCCACGTCGTAGCTGAGGTGCCCCTCGGAGGTGAAGGCCGCGTGCAGGATGTCATGCTCCGCGGCACGGGCCAGGAGCTCGGCCCGCTGATCGGTGCCGAGTCCGTCGAAGGCACCGCGGACGGTGATACGGAAGGTACGAGTACTCATCCCGCGACCCTAACCAGCGCGGTCGGAGTAACTCCACCCTGTTTCCGGCGGCATCCGGCGGGGGCCGACGCAGGTGAGCCGCGCGTCGGCACCATTCGGCCGGGCCGTGCGCCCGGGGACCGATGCCGTCATCGGGATCGCCGTGCGTCGACGAGGGCCCACCGCCCCGGCTGCCGGCGGCCCGGGGATCGGGACGACCGGGAACTAGCCCGGCGCCCCCGACCCGAAGCGCCGCAGCAGTGGCGAGAGCACCAGCACGGACTTGGTCCGCTCCACGAACGGCTCCCCCGCGATCCGCTCCAGCACCCGCTCGAAATGCCGCATGTCGGAGGCGAAGACCTGGACGATGGCGTCCGCCTCACCGGTGACGGTGGAGGCGGACGCCACTTCCGGGTAGCGCGCCAGACCGCGGTGGATCGCCTCCGGCGAGGTGTTGCGGCTGCAGTACAGCTCGATGAAACCCTCGGTCTCCCAGCCCAGCGCGGCCGGATCGACCCGTACCGTGAAACCGGTGATGGCGCCGTCGGCCCGCAGCCGGTCCACGCGGCGTTTGACGGCCGGCGCGGACAGGCCGACCTCCTGGCCGATGTCGGCGTAGCTGCGGCGGGCGTCCTCCGCGAGGGCGTGGACGATGCGTTCGTCGAGGTCGTTCAGTCGCACAGCGGGTGGATCACTTCTCTGCCGTGGTCAGCCGGGACCGGCGCATGCCGTATCCGAAGTAGACCACAAGGCCCACGGCCATCCAGACGCCGAAGACCACCCAGGTCACGGGGCCGAGGTTGCCCATCATGTAGATGCACAGCAGGAAGCCGATCGCCGGGAAGAGCGGGGCCAGCGGCGTACGGAAGGCGCGCGGCATGTCCGGGCGGGTCCGGCGCAGCACGATCACGGCGACGTTGACCAGCGCGAAGGCGAAGAGGGTGCCGATGCTGGTGGCGTCGGCGAGCTGGCCCAGCGGGACGGCGGCGGCGAGCACCCCGCAGAACAGCGAGACGATCACGGTGTTGGCGCGCGGTGCGCCGGTCCTGGGGTGCACCCGGGAGAACACCTTCGGCACCAGGCCGTCGCGGGACATCGCGAAGAGGATGCGGGTCTGGCCGTAGAGCACGGTCAGCACGACGCTGGCGATGGCGACGACGGCGCCGAAGGCCAGCAGTACGGCCCAGACGTTCTGTCCGGTGACGGTCTTGAGGATCCCGGCCAGCGCGGCCTCCGAACCGGCGAACCGGTGCCACGGCAGCGCGCCCACGGCCACCGCGGCGACCAGGCAGTACAGCAGGGTGACGAGGACCAGCGAGAGCATGATCGCGCGCGGCAGATCGCGCTGCGGGTTCTTGGCCTCCTCGCCCGCCGTGGAGGCCGCGTCGAAGCCGATGTAGGAGAAGAACAGGGTGGCGCCGGCGGCGCTGACGCCCGCCATGCCCATCGGCATGAAGTCGGCGTAGTTCCCGGAGCGGACGCCCTGGAGGGCGACCCCGCAGAACAGGAGCAGGGCGACGATCTTGACGGTGACCATGATGGTGTTCGCGCGGGCGCTCTCCTTGGCGCCGCCCAGCAGGAAGACCATCGCGAGCATCACGACCAGCAGCGCCGGCAGATTGAAGACGCCGCCGTTGCCGGGCGGGGCGGAGAGCGCCTCGGGGATGGTGAAGCCGACCGTGCCGGCCAGCAGCTCGTTGAGGTACTGGCCCCAGCCGACCGCGACGGCGGCGACCGAGACGCCGTACTCCAGGATCAGGCACCAGCCGCAGATCCAGGCGATCAGTTCGCCGAGCGTGGCGTACGCGTAGGAGTACGAGGAGCCGGAAACCGGGATGGTGCCCGCCAGCTCCGCGTAGGAGAGGGCCGAGAACAGGGCCGTGATACCGGCCAGGACGAAGGAGAGGATGACGGCCGGGCCGGCTTTGGGCACCGCCTCGCCGAGGACCACGAAGATGCCGGTGCCGAGCGTGGCGCCGATGCTGATCATGGTCAGCTGCCATACGCCCATCGACCGACGGAGCGATCCGCCCTCGCCGCGCCCGCTCTCGGCGACCAGCCGTTCGACCGGCTTGCGTCGCATCAGCCGGGTGCCGAGACCTCCGGTGACGGGTGGCCGGGGGTTCCCGCCCCCCGCGGGTGGGGCTGCGCCGTGCTCCAACACTGGGGTGGCTCCTTCATCGCTGCCGGTCGTCTGACGGCGACCGGCAGCGGTCGGTACGCGGGCACGACGAAACACCCACTGCAGGAGACCGCCGAGCAGGCGGTCACCGCCACTCCACGTACAGCGCTTGACCTTACGGCCCGGCGCTGACCTGCCGTAATGCAGGTTCCTTGCGCAACTACGACCGATCGTTGCGCACCGGAGCACAGGGCGGTGGTTCGTTGCGCGCCACTGTCCGATCGTATGACGGCTTTCGGCGGGTCCGCCTGCCGGAGTGCGCGTCCGGCGCCGCCTCCCGGAACGCGGCCGGCCCCGCACCGGGTCGGTGCGGGGCCGGCGGAACGGCGCGCGGGGACCGGCCACGGCCCCGGCGGCTCAGCTCCAGCTGTCGTGCAGCGGCTTGCCCTCGGCGTAACCGGCGGCGCTCTGCACCCCGACCACGGCCTTCTCGGCGAACTCCGCCAGGGAACCGGCGCCCGCGTACGTGCAGGAGCTGCGGACGCCCGCGATGATGGAGTCGATCAGGTCCTCGACGCCGGGGCGCGCCTGGTCGATGAACATCCGCGAGGTGGAGATGCCCTCCTCGAACAGCCCCTTGCGGGCCCGGTCGTAGGCCGACTCCTCGCTGGTGCGGTTGCGCACCGCACGCGCGGATGCCATGCCGAAGCTCTCCTTGTACGGCCGGCCGTCGGCGGTGTGCTGGAGGTCGCCGGGGGACTCCAGAGTGCCGGCGAACCACGAGCCGATCATGACGTTGGAGGCGCCCGCGGCCAGCGCCATCGCGACATCGCGCGGGTGCCGTACGCCGCCGTCGGCCCAGACGTGCTTGCCGAACTTCCTGGCCTCGGCCGCGCACTCCAGCACCGCGGAGAACTGCGGGCGGCCGACGCCGGTCATCATGCGGGTGGTGCACATCGCGCCGGGGCCGACCCCGACCTTGATGATGTCCGCACCGGCCTCGATCAGGTCGCGCACACCCTCGGCGGCGACGATGTTGCCCGCCACGAGCGGCACCTTCGGGTCCAGTGCCCGGACGGCCCGGACCGCGGCGATCATCGACTCCTGGTGGCCGTGCGCGGTGTCCACGACGAGCGTGTCCACACCGGCGTCCAGCAGCGCCTTGGCCTTGCCCGCCACATCGCCGTTGATACCGACGGCGGCCGCGATCCGCAGCCTGCCCTCGGCGTCGGTGGCGGGGGTGTAGAGGGTGGCGCGCAGCGCGCCCTTACGGGTGAGGATGCCGACCAGCTTGCCGTCCGCGTCGACCGCGGGCGCCAGCTTGCGGTGGGCGGCGTCCAGCTGGTTGAAGGCTTCCCGCGGGTCGATGTCCGCGTCCAGGACCAGCAGGTCCCTGGACATCACCTCGGACACCTGGGTGAAGCGGTCCACCCCGGCCAGGTCGTGCTCGGTGACGACGCCAACCGGCCGGCCCGCCTCGACGACGATGCCCGCGCCGTGCGCCCGCTTGGGCAGCAGCGACAGGGCGTCGGCAACGGTCGCGGTCGGCGCCAGCACGATCGGGGTGTCCAGCACGAGGTGCCGGCGCTTGACCCAGGACACGACCTCGGTGACGACATCGATCGGGATGTCCTGCGGAATGACGACCAGGCCACCGCGGCGGGCGACGGTCTCGGCCATCCGGCGACCGGCGATCGCCGTCATGTTGGCGACCACCAGGGGGATGGTGGTACCGGTTCCGTCGGGGGCGGACAGATCCACGCCCTGCCGGGAACCCACCGCGGAGCGGCTGGGCACCATGAACACATCGTCGTACGTCAGGTCGTACGGCGGCTTCGCATCGTTCAGGAAACGCATACTGGCTCTCTCACCTGCGATTTTACGTATGGGCGGGTGGGGAGTCAGCGTCGAACCGGCACCGGATCGGGCTGCGGCTCCTAGGACATCATCCCTCATCCCGGCCGAAACAGGCGAACCGTTGTTCCCCTGGGCGACCGCCGAGCGACCGCTGCACGGCCTCCCCTCAGGCGCCGTGGCCCGCCCTGCCCCGCACCATGATCACGGCCAGCCCGGTGGCGGTGCCGCGCCAGTACCCGACCGCGTCCGCCAGCACGCCCTCGACGACGCTCCAGTCGTCCGGCGCGGCGGACGCGTAGCCCTGCCAGCCGGTCACGACCAGCAGCCGGCCGCCGGTGGCGGGGCACCAGGACAGGTCGGTGAGGCAGTCGGCGAGCGCGTCCCAGTTCCGGCCGAACCAGTCCGGCAGCCGCAGCGAGCCGGCGCACCGCGCCATGAACTCCGCCTTGTCCGCGACCCCTGTCAGGTCGAGGACCGCACCGCTCCAGCCGGCGTCCCGGGCCGCGGCCAGCGCCTCTTCCACCGGACGGTCCGCGGGCCAGGGCAGCACGCCCGGGGGCGTACTGCCGTCGAGCACCGCCGCCAGCGGCCGGGGCACGGAACCCGTCATCGGAGCACCGCCTTGAAGGACCGGTAGTGATCGTCGGTGTAGTACGTCTCGTGGCCGTCACCGGAGATGATGCGGCGGGCACCCCGGTCCTTCGAGCCCGGCGTGGGGACCGTGTACTCGTGGTAGTAGCCGCGCGACTGACGGGGCAGCAGCCGCTCGTGGTTGCCGAAGACGGTCCCGTCCTTCGGGTACGGGAAGGGCCCGCCGGCATCGATGAGCCGGAGGGTGTCCCGGGCCTGGGACGGCAGTTGGCCGGCCGGGACGGTGGGCATCCCCTTCGCCCAGCCCGGCGTTCCGGCGGCGCCGGGCGACCGCGTCCCGGTGGCGCTGGTGCCGGACGGCGCCGGACCGTGCGGACTCCCCTTGCCACCACCGCCGGTGGAGCAGCCGGTCAGGACGAGGAGCAGCCCGGCGAGCAGTGCGCCGACAGCGGCGGTGGCCCGGTGCGAGGTGGAGCGGATCATCATGGCGCCGATGCTGTCACAGCCGCGACTGCGCTGCCCGCCGGATTTCGCGCCCGGCACCGCGGGCGGCGCGGCGCGCCGGGCACGCTCCGGAGTACCGAACCCGCACCGGTCACGCCGCCGCGGGCGCGCCCGCCCGCTTCACACCCGGCCCGCGTCACACCCCGTCAGGGTCCGCGCGGTCCAGGGCGGGGCGCGGTCCCGGGCCGGTCTCCAGCAGCAGATGGTCGGCGGCGGCGGTGTCGGTCACCAGGCTCGTCACGAGTCCGGAGCGCAGCACCGCGCCGATCGCCGCGGCCTTGCGCCGGCCACCGGCGATGGCGACGACCTCGGGGATCCGCCGCAGCCGGTCCGCCTCGACGGTGATGCAGCGCTCGCCGAGATCGCGGCCGATGCGGCGGCCGTCTGCGTCGAAGAGGTGGGCGGACATCTCGGCGGCGGCGCCGAGCGAGGCGTAGTGCTCCCGCTCCTGCTCCGACAGCATGTCGTAGACGGTCGAGATGCCCGGCGCCCAGGAGCCGATGGAGACACAGGCGACGGTGACCTTGTCGAAGTACTCGAACGCGCGGGCGATACCGGTCTGGCCGCGGAGCGCCGCGGCGGTCGCCGGGTCGGGCAGCAGCATCGGCGCGTAGATGGGGTGCGCCTCGCCGCCGGCGACATCGGCCGCGCGGCGCACCGCCTCGACCGAGCCGCGGTCGGCGGTGCCCGCGTCGTACACGCCGGTCAGCTGGACGACGGTGCACGGCGGGAGCCGGTGCAGCGCGGCCGCCATGTGAATGGTCGACCGGCCCCAGGCCAGGCCCAGCACATCGCCTTCGTTGACCAGTTCGCCCAGGAGGCCGGCCGCGACCTCGCCGAGGTTCTCCGGGTCGGCGGCGTCCTCGGTGGGGGTCCCCCCGCCGAAGGCGGCGGGCGCGTCCGCGGGCGACTCGACGACGACCGCGTGCCGCAGGCCGTAGCGGGCCCGCAGGGCGTCGGAGCGTTCCGCGTCCAGTTCGGACGGCACCCGGATCTCGATGCGTACGAGATCCCGTTCGAGCGCCGTCTCCAGCACCCGGGCGACCTTGAACCGGCTGACGCCGAACTCCTCCGCGATCTGGATCTTGGACTTGCCTTCAAGGTAGAAGCGGCGGGCCATGGCCGCGGCCTGCACCAGCTCGGCGGGGCCCATTCCGGACTGTGGGCGGCTGGCTACCACGAAATTCTCCCCTTTTGCGCATCTGATCGGGTCTTTGCTCATCCTTTCAGAAACCCGGGGCCGACGGGGACCACGACCGCCGTGACGGACATGAACGCCCGGTTGCGCCACGGACAACCGACGGCCCGGCGGCAGCACGGCGGGCCGGCGCCCCGGCCCCGGCCCGTCGTCCCTCGTCCGCCGGCCCCGCCCCGGCTCCGGAATCAGTGCGCGCAGCCCCAGCTCGCGGCCGTCGCCGCCACGGCCTTCTCCCGCAGATCGCGGACCGCCTTGGCCGGATCGTCCGCGCCGTACACCGCGGAGCCCGCCACGAAGACATCGGCGCCCGCCTCCGCGCACCGCTCGATGGTGTCCGCCGAGACCCCGCCGTCCACCTGGAGCCACAGCTCCAGACCGTGCCGGGAGATGAGTTCCCGGGTCCGGCGGATCTTCGGCAGCATGATGTCCAGGAACGCCTGGCCGCCGAAACCGGGCTCCACGGTCATGATCAGCAGCATGTCGAGTTCGGGCAGCAGATCCTCGTACGGCTCGATCGGCGTGGCCGGCTTGAGGGCCATCGAGGCCCGCGCCCCCTGCGCCCGGATCTCCCGCGCGAGCCGCACCGGAGCGGCCGCCGCCTCCACATGGAAGGTGACGGAACCGGCCCCGGCCTCGACGTACCGCGGCGCCCAGCGGTCCGGGTCCTCGATCATCAGATGCAGGTCGAGGGGGGTGTCGGTCGCCTTGCTCAGCGACTCGACGACCGGCACACCGAGCGTGAGGTTCGGCACGAAGTGGTTGTCCATGACGTCGACATGGAGCCAGTCGGCGCCCTCGACGGCCTTCGCCTCCTCGGCGAGCCGGGCGAAGTCTGCGGACAGGATGCTGGGGTTGATCAGGGCCATGTCTTCAGTATGTCGTGACCGCCCCGGCGGACGGGACGCGGGCCGCGCGCCCGGCACCGGACACGCACCCGGCAGGACCCTGCGCAGGGCCCCGTGATCCTCAGGCGGCGGTGGGAGAGGTCCGATGTTCCTTCGCCGCCGTCCGGGACCGGTCCTGTGCACCCGATCCCAGGGTGTCCCGCTTGCCGCTCTCCTCAGGCCGTCCGCCGCAGCAGCGCCAGATACATCGCGTCCGTCCCGTGCAGATGCGGCCACAGCTGGACGTCCGGCCCGTCGCCGAGCGCCGGCACGCCCGGCATCAGCGGCCGGGCGTCGATCCACGCCGCCTCCGCCGCCGCGCCGCCGCGCCCCTTGATCACGTCCTCCACCACGGCCCGCGTCTCGGCCAGGTGCGGAGAGCAGGTGGCATAGCCCACCACACCGCCGACCCGGACCGCGGCCAGCGCCTGCCGGAGCAGTTCGCGCTGCAACGGCGCGAAGCCGCCCAAGTCCTCGGGGCGCCGCCGCCAGCGCGCCTCCGGCCGCCGGCGCAGCGCGCCCAGGCCCGTGCACGGCACGTCCACCAGCACCCGGTCGAAGGCGCCCGGCCGCCAGGCCGGCCGGGTGCCGTCGGCGGCGATGACCGCGTACGGGCCGGGGTTGCCCTCCAGCGCGCGCGCCACCAGGCGCGCACGGTGCGGCTGCTTCTCCGACGCCAGCAGGGCCGCACCGCGCTGCGCCGCGAGCGCGGCCAGCAGCGCCGCCTTGCCGCCGGGGCCCGCGCAGCCGTCCAGCCAGAGGCGGTCGGGGCCCTCCACCGGTGCGTTCGCCAGCGCGATCGCGACCAGTTGGCTGCCCTCGTCCTGCACACCGGCCCGCCCCTCGCGCACCGCGTCCAGCGCGCCCGGCTCACCGCCCTCGGCGAGCCGCACCGCGTACGGGGACCAGCGGCCGGGCAGCGCGCGGTCCTCGCCGACGGCGGCCAGCAGTTCCTCGGCGGTGGACCGGCCGGGGCGCGCCACCAGCGTCACCTCGGGCCGCTCGTTGTCCGCCTCCAGCAGGTCCTCGATGCCCGCGCGGCCGCCGCCGAGGGAGTCCCACAGGGCCGAGACGATCCAGCGCGGATGCGCGTGCACGATGCCGAGGTGGTCCTCGGGGTCCTCGTCGTACTCCGGGGCGACTCGTTCCAGCCAGCCGTCCAGGTCGTGCGCCGCGACCTTGCGCAGCACCGCGTTGACGAACTTGGCCCGCCCGTCGCCCAGCACCACCCGCGCGAGTTCGACGCTCGCGCTGACGGCGGCGTGCGTCGGGATCCGGGTGCCGAGCAACTGGTGCGCGCCGAGGGTCAGCACGTCCAGCACCGGCGGGTCCACCTCCCGCAACGGCCGGTCCACGCACTGCGCGAGGATCGCGTCGTACGTCCCCTGGCGCCGCAGCGTCCCGTAGACCAGCTCCGTCGCCAGCGCCGCGTCCCGGGTATCGAAGTCACCGGCTTCACGCGCCTTGCGCAGCAGCGGCGGCAGAACCAGATTCGCGTACGCGTCCCGCTCGTCGACGGCCCGCAGCGCTTCGAACGCGAGGATCCTGACCGGGTCCTTCTGCGGGCGGCGGTAGGGCTTGCTGGGGCGGCGACGCGGCTGCTGTGTCACAGAAAAGGTGCTCCGGATACGAGATGGAGAGGTCCGCCCAAGCCTACGCGGCCCCTGTGGCCCGCACCTCCGGGGACGGCCTGACGGGCGGCGGGGCCCCGCCCGTCTCAGTCGCCCAGCCGCCCGCCGGTCTCGATGCGCACACCGCGCGCCCAGTCGGCGGCCTTCATCGGCTTCTTGCCCTGGGGCTGGACCCAGAGCAGTTCGACGGCGTGGCTGCCGGTACCGGCGTAGACCGCCTTCTTCGTGACGGCGAGTTCGCCGGGCGCGAGGTCCGGACCGGCGTGGTCCGCCGCGGACACCGCCGACATCAGCTTGAGGCGTTCACCGCGGAAGACGGTCCACGCGCCGGGCGCGGGCGCGCAGCCGCGGATCACGCGGTCCACCCGCAGCGCCGGCGCGGTCCAGTCCACCTTGGCGTCCTCGACCTCGATCTTCGGGGCGAGGGAGATGCCCTCGGCGGGCTGCGGTACGGGGTGCAGGGTGCCGTCCTCGATGCCGTCCATCGTGGCGACGAGCAGCCCGGAGCCGGCGAACGCCAGCCGGGTGAGCAGATCGCCGCTGGTGTCCGTCGGCCGGATCTCCTCGGTCACCACCCCGAAGACCGGACCGGAGTCCAGCCCCTCCTCGATCTGGAAGGTCGCCGCGCCCGTCACCTCGTCACCCGCCAGCACCGCGTGCTGTACGGGCGCCGCGCCGCGCCATGCGGGCAGCAGCGAGAAGTGCAGGTTGACCCATCCGTTGGCGGGAATGCCCAGGGCGGACTTCGGCAGCAGCGCACCGTAGGCGACCACCGGGCAGCAGTCCGGCGCGATCTCCCGCAGCCGGGCCTGGAAGTCCTCGTCCCGCGGCCTGGCGGGCTTGAGGATCTCGATGCCCGCCTCCTGCGCGCGCTCCGCGACAGGACTGGCGACCAGCTTCCGGCCACGGCCTGCGGGGGCGTCGGGCCTGGTCACGACAGCCACGACCTCGTGCCGGTCCGAGGCGATCAGGGCATCGAGAGCGGGTACGGCGACCTCGGGGGTACCGGCGAAGACGAGCCTCATGGGTGGCGCACTACCTCTCACACGCAGCGGAACGGCGCACCAGTCTATGAGGCCGGGCCCCGGTCATGGGCCGTGCCCCCGGGGGCGCGCGAACTCGTCTGCGCCCTGCACGGAAGGTCGTACGCCCCCATACCGTGACCAGAGCCGCTGCTGACGCGTTGGTCAAACAGTATTGACCTATATCGGGCCGCTTTGACGGCCCGGTCTCTTTCACTGTTTCCCTTTTCACGCCGGTTCGAGAGGCTTGCTCATGGCCGACCACGCAACCCACGACGCCCAGGCGCGCGCCAGCCTGCATCTCCTGGTGCGGGACATCGAGCGGGTCCGCCGGCAGGTGGACGCGCTGCGCACCCTGACCGCCCAGCTCGGCAACGTCTACCGGCCGCGGCGCACCGGGCCCTCCGCGGGCTTCGTCGTCTACGGACGCGCGCCCGCGCCGACGGTACGCCTCGCCCAGGAGCTGCGGGACAGCGTCGAAACGCTCGTCACGGCAGCGGTCGACTTCGACCGTTCGCTGGGCTTCTCCTGGGACGCGGTGGGGTCGGCGCTCGGCGTCACCAAGCAGGCGGTGCACCGCCGTTACGGTGCCCGCCGGTCCGCCGCCCAGCCCGCCGGCGACGGCGCCGAGCCGGTGGTCCGGTCGCCCGAGGCGGCCCCGGTCCGCACGGTGGCCGTGGGCGCGGGCCTGCCCGCCGCGCCGTCGGTGCCCGCCGCCCGTTCGATGCCCGCCCAGCCGTCCCCGGCCACCAGGGAAGAGGCCCGGCCCGGCGCCTTCCCCGGCCCGCGCAACGGCTGACGCCGACGCCCCTCGCACGCCCCGGCTCCGGCGCCGCCCCCGGCGCGCGCCGCCGATCCGGGACCGCCCGCCCCGCCGGTCCTGCCGCGTAACCGGTGGCGGCACGTGTCTCGCGCCCGCCCGGTGGCCGCCCGTACGGCCGTCCCTCCCGGCCGCTGGGCGGCGGCCCCCGTCCGCCGTTCCCGTCGGCACCAAGGACGCCCCACGCCGCAGCCGCGCCACAGCCCCGACGCGCACCTCACGCGTCAGCGGGCGCCTTCGCCCCGCGGCCTCGCCGCCCGGCCGCCCCGCCTCACCCGAGATCGGGCGGATCGATCCGGACCCGTACCGGCTCCCCCGCCCGCTTGACCAGCCGCGCCGCGCGGGCCGCCTTCAGCGCTGCCGCGAGCGCCGCGCCCTGCCCCGGCCGGACCCGTACCAGCGCGCGTTCCCACTCCTCACCCGGCGGCGGGTCGCCCGGTCGGCGGGGGCGGCCCGGGTCCGGCACCGGCAGGGGCACGGGGCCCAACACCTCGGCCCCCTGCGGGAGTTCGGCGGATTTCAGCAGCTCGACGACGTCCTCGGCGCGGCCCGCCACCGAGGCCATCCGGGAGACCGGGGGGAAGCCCAGCTCGGCCCGCTCGGACAGTTCGCGGACGGCGTGGCCGACCGGATCCCAGCGCACCAGGGCCTGGACCGGCCGCAGGGTAGGCTCCGCGATCACCGCGACGGTGCCGCCCTCCGCATGGCCGCGGACCAGCGCGGCGGCCCCCAGCCAGCGGCGGAGCGCCTCCTCCCCCGCCCGCAGATCCGGCCTCCCCAGCAGCGCCCAGCCGTCCAGCAGCAGCGCGGCCGCGTATCCGTCGCCCTCCGCCACCGGTTCCGCGCCGGGCGTGCTCACCACCAGCGCGGGGGCGTCCGGCACGGAGGTCAGGACATGGTCGCGCCCCGAGGTACGCACCGGGACCGCCGGGAACGCCCGGCCCAGCTCCTCCGCCGTCCGCCTCGCCCCCACGATCCGGGCCCGCAGCCGGGTGCCGCCGCACTCCGTGCAGTGCCAGTCCGGCTCCGGCCGGCCGCACCATGCGCAGGCCAGCTCGCCCGCGTCCCGGGACTCCAGCGGGCCGGCGCAGGACCGGCAGCGGGCCGGCTCCCGGCAGCGTTCGCAGGCCAGCCGGGGGGCGTAGCCGCGGCGCGGTACCTGGACGAGCACCGGTCCGCGCCGGAGCCCCTCCCGCACCACCTGCCAGGCCATCGTCGGCAGCCGGGCGGCCCGCGCCGCCGCGTCCCGCGCCTCGTCGCCGTCCCCGACCGTACGCACCATGGGCGCCGCCGCCCGCACCTGCTCGCGGTCGGCGGCCAGCGGGCGCGCCCAGCCCGTCTCGACCAGTTGGGCGGCCTCGACGGTGCAGCTCAGACCGCCCAGCAGAAACCCGGCCCGCTCACTGACCGCACGCTGGATCAGCACCTCGCGGGCATGCGGCTGCGGTGCGTGCGGATCGCTGTGGCTGCCGTCGCCGTCGTCCCAGAGCGCGACCAGCCCGAGGTCGGCGACCGGCGCGAACATCGCGGCGCGCGTCCCGATCACGGCGCGGACGGCGCCCCTGCTGACGGCCAGCCACCGCCGGTAGCGCTCCTCGGGCCCGGCATCGGCGGTCAGCAGCACATGGCGGCCCGCCCCGATCAGCTCGCCGAGCGCCGCGTCCACCCGCGCCGCGGCCCGCCCGTCCGGCACCACCACCAGCGCACCACGCCCCGAGGCCAACGCCGCGGCCACCGCCCGCGCCAGCTCCTGCGGCCAGGTCGCACCGGGCAGCGCCGTCCACACTGCGCGCGGCGCGTCCCCCCGCGCCAGCGCCGTCAGGAAACCGGCACCGGCCGCGTACCGCTCCCAACTGCCCGGATCGGGCGGTGCGTTGGGCGGCGGCGGGGCGGGGGACGGTTTGGCCTCGGCACGCGCGCGGCGGGGCGGCACCGCCAGCTGCACCACGTCGGCGAGCGTCCCGGCATAGCGGTCCGCGACCGCCCGGCAGAGCGCCAGCAGCTCGGGGGTGAGCACCCGCTCGGACGACAGCACCTGCGCGAGCGGCGCGAGCACACCGCGGTAGTCGCTCTCCGCGACGCGCTCCACGATGAAGCCGTCGACCAGCTTGCCGCCCTCGCGTCGGCCCCCCTTCTCCCCCGCGCCGAACCGCACCCGCACCCGCACCCCGGGCTGTGCCTCGGCGTCCATGGCGGCGGGCACGGCGTAGTCGAAATAGCGGTCGAGGTGCACCAGCCCCTTGTCCACGAGCACCCGCGCCACCGGCAGGCCGGCCGCCAGCTCGGCCCCCCGCCAGGTCCGCGGCTTCGCCCGCTCCGCCTTGGTCTCACGCACGGCCTCCCGGATGAGGGCCAGCTGCTCGCCCGCACCCGTCTCCGCCCCCGGTCGCCCGTTCTCCCTGCTCACAGCATCAGTCTTAGCAGACGCCTCGGACAACGGCCGCCGGCGATCCACAACCCCGGCGGCCCCCGCGGACCGGGCCGCCTTCCACCGCCGGCCTTCCTTCCGCCGGGCCGTCTTTACCGCCCGGCGGTTTCCGTTCCGTACGCCCCGGGGCAGCGTGCTCCACCGTCCCCGTGCCTCGGGCGTCACCCGCCGGGCAGACGAGGGTGCGGGCCGCCTCCCGCCATCGAACGCCATCTCGGACACATCGAAGTATCGACGTGTCGATGTGTCACCTCGGTGCGGATCCCCCGCCCGCCTCGGCTCCACCCGAAACCCACGGCCCCGGACCGATCGAGCGGTCCGGGGCCGTGGGTTTCAACCTGTGGCAGGGCGAGGGCTCAGAGGCCCGCGGCGCTGCGGAGGGCGTCGACGCGGTCGGTGCGCTCCCAGGTGAAGTCGTCCAGCTCGCGGCCGAAGTGGCCATAGGCGGCGGTCTGGGCGTAGATCGGGCGGAGCAGGTCGAGGTCGCGGATGATCGCGGCGGGACGGAGGTCGAAGACCTCGCCGATGGCCTGCTCGATCTTGTCGGTGTCGACGGTGGCGGTGCCGAAGGTCTCGACGAACAGACCGACGGGCTCGGCCTTGCCGATCGCGTAGGCGACCTGGACCTCGCAGCGGGCGGCCAGGCCGGCCGCGACGACGTTCTTGGCGACCCAGCGCATCGCGTACGCGGCCGAGCGGTCGACCTTGGACGGGTCCTTGCCCGAGAAGGCGCCGCCGCCGTGCCGGGCCATACCGCCGTAGGTGTCGATGATGATCTTGCGGCCGGTCAGGCCGGCGTCGCCCATCGGGCCGCCGATCTCGAAACGGCCGGTCGGGTTGACCAGCAGGCGGTAGCCGTCGGTGTCCAGCTTGATGCCGTCCTCGACCAGCTCCTTGAGGACGTGCTCGACGACGAATTCGCGGATGTCGGGCGACAGCAGCGAGTCCAGGTCGATGTCCGAGGCGTGCTGTGAGGAGACGACCACGGTGTCGAGGCGGACGGCCTTGTGGCCGTCGTACTCGATGGTGACCTGGGTCTTGCCGTCGGGGCGCAGGTACGGGATCGTCCCGTTCTTGCGGACCTCGGACAGGCGGCGGGACAGGCGGTGCGCGAGGTTGATCGGGAGCGGCATCAGCTCCGGGGTCTCGTCGCAGGCGAAGCCGAACATCAGGCCCTGGTCGCCTGCGCCCTGCTTGTCCAGCTCGTCTTCCCCGTCACCGGAGGCGGCGCCCTCGACCCGCTTCTCGTACGCGGTGTCCACACCCTGGGCGATGTCCGGGGACTGCGCGCCGATCGAGACCGAGACGCCACAGGAAGCGCCGTCGAAGCCCTTCTTGGACGAGTCGTAGCCGATGTCGAGGATCTTGTTGCGGACGAGGTTGGGGATGTCGGCGTACGCCTTCGTCGTCACCTCGCCGGCCACGTGCACCAGGCCGGTGGTGATCAACGTCTCCACGGCGACCCGGGATGTCGGGTCTTCCTTGAGGAGCGCGTCGAGGATCGTGTCGCTGATCTGGTCAGCGATCTTGTCGGGGTGGCCCTCGGTAACAGATTCCGAGGTGAACAGGCGGCGGGACACATCGCTCCCTGGGGTTGCAGCGGCTGCTGGCTGATCATTGACGGAAAGGCCGAGAGCTGCGCTCGGCTCGATCCTTCCGCCAGTTTATCGGTCATGGGTGGCGTTCGGGCACGCAGTCTCGATTTATGGACCCCTCGTGACCTGGGACACTTCGGCCCACAGTGGGACGATCACGGTGCGGACCGGGCCCGGTCAAGAGGTCGCACCGGAATTCACACGACCGATGAGGCGATATCGGAAATCAGGAACGAGCCTCGCCGAACCGGGCCGAGACAAGGTCCCACACCTTGTCGGCCAGCACTTCCTTCGGCCCGAACGGCACCGGGGTCTCGGTTCCGTCGGCGGCGAGGATCACCGCCTCGTTCTCCGCCGCGCCGAACGTCTTGTGCTCTCCGACCTCGTTGACAACCAGCAGGTCACAGCCCTTGCGGGCGAGCTTGGCACGCCCGTTGGCGAGTACCTCGTCGGTCTCGGCGGCGAAGCCGACGACGAGTTGGCCGGAATGGGCCCGGTCGGCGGAAATTTCGGCGAGAATGTCCGGGTTGCGAACCAGAGTGATCGGTTCCGGTTCTTCGCCGTCCTTCTTCTTGATCTTGCCGGTGGCATAGACAGCGGGCCGGAAATCGGCTACCGCGGCCGCCATGACGACCGCGTCGGCGTCCGCCGCTGCCGTCAGCACCGCCTCGCGCAGCTGGCCTGCCGTCCCGATGTGCACCACGTCCACCCCGGCCGGATCCGGCAGCTCGGTGTGGGCGGCGACGAGCGTGACCCGGGCGCCGCGGGCCGCCGCGGTGCGGGCGAGCGCGTAACCCTGCCTGCCGGAGGAGCGGTTCCCCAGGTAGCGCACGGGATCCAGCGGTTCGCGGGTCCCGCCGGCGCTCACCACGACATGCCGTCCGGCGAGGTCCCCGGGCCGCGCCTCGGGGCCGCGGGCCAGGATCCGGCGGCAGAGCTCGAAGATCTCGACCGGGTCCGGGAAGCGGCCCTTGCCGGTGTCGACACCGGTCAGCCTGCCGACCGCCGGCTCGATGACGATCGCGCCACGGCGGCGCAGTGTGGCGACGTTCTCCCGGGTGGCCGGGTTCTCCCACATCTCGGTGTGCATGGCCGGCGCGAAGACCACCGGACAGCGCGCGGTGAGCAGCGTGTTCGTCAGCAGGTCGTCGGCGAGGCCGTGGGCGGCCTTGGCGAGCAGGTCGGCGGTGGCCGGGGCGACCACGACGAGGTCGGCGCCCTGCCCGATCCGGACGTGCGGGACCTCGTGGACGGATTCCCACACCTCGGTGCCGGCCGGATTGCCGGACAGCGCCGACCAGGTGGCCTCGCCGATGAAGTGCAGCGAGGCGGCGGTCGGTACGACCCGTACGTCGTGCCCGGACTCGGTCAGCCGCCGCAGCAGCTCGCACGCCTTGTACGCGGCGATGCCGCCGCTGACCCCCAGGACGACCCTGGGCTGGTCCCGCTCCCGCTTGTCCATCGCTTCGCTGCTCCCCGAGCCTCGGTCCATACGTATGCCCCTATGACACACCAAGGGCCCGGCAGACGCGCTGCCGGGCCCTTGGTATGGACGGTGTACTGCTTACTGGGCCGGGCCCTCGATGGCCTCGGAGGTCAGCAGGCCCGCGTTGATCTCGCGGAGCGCGATCGACAGCGGCTTCTCGTGGACGTGCGTGTCGACGAGGGGGCCGACGTACTCGAGCAGGCCCTCACCGAGCTGCGAGTAGTACGCGTTGATCTGGCGCGCGCGCTTGGCGGCGTAGATCACGAGGCTGTACTTCGAGTCGGTGGCCTCGAGAAGCTCATCAATTGGCGGATTGATGATGCCCTCGGGTGCGGTGATGGAAGAGGACACTCTCTGCCTTCCGAAGGGGTATGGAGCCGGTGTAAAGCGCAAAATTTTCGGCGGTCCGGGGCCTGCGGCCTCAGCCGCTGATGTCCCGCTCCCCGGATTGACGCAACATCAAGGCTAGCAGCTCACGGCTGACGTCCTCGACGGAGGTGTTGACAAGGGTCACATCGAACTCCGTCTCCGCGGCCAGCTCGACCTTCGCGGCCGCCAGCCGGCGCTCGATGATCTCGGGCGCCTCGGTGCCCCGGCCGGTGAGCCGGCGGACCAGCTCCTCCCAGCTCGGCGGGGCCAGGAAGACCAGATGGGCGTCCGCCATGGACTCGCGTACCTGACGGGCGCCCTGGAGGTCGATCTCCAGCAGCACGGGCTCCCCGGCCTCCAGGCGGTCCAGGACCGCCTTGCGCGGGGTGCCGTAGCGGTTGCCCGCGAATTCGGCCCACTCCAGCAGTTCACCGTTGGCGACGAGCTTGTCGAACTCCTCGTCGTCGACGAAGAAGTACTGGACACCGTGCTGCTCTCCGGGGCGCGGCTTCCTGGTGGTTGCCGATACCGAGAGCCAGACCTCGGGGTGGACGGTGCGCAGATGGGCGACGACCGTGCTCTTGCCGACCCCCGAGGGGCCGGAGAGCACGGTCAGTCGCGGACGAGCGTCCGGGGGCACGGGGGTCGTACCCCGGAATGTTGCAGCCATGCAGCGATTATTCCAGCTTCCCGGTGGTGCCGGGAAACTCAGGAACCGGCGCTGCCGAACTCACGCTCCAAAGAAGCGATCTGGTTGGAGCCAAGACCCCGGACGCGGCGGCTCTCGGAAATGCCGAGCCGCTCCATGATCTGCTTGGCGCGGACCTTGCCCACGCCGGGGAGCGACTCCAGGAGGGCGGAGACCTTCATCTTGCCGATGACGTCGTTCTCCTGGCCCTGCTTGATCACGTCATGGAGCGATGCGCCGGAGTGCTTGAGCCGATTCTTGACCTCGGCGCGCTCCCGGCGAGCCGCGGCGGCCTTTTCGAGCGCGGCTGCGCGCTGTTCAGGGGTAAGGGGCGGAAGAGCCACGCCTACGTCACCTCGGATGTCGAACTGTCGGATACGGACCGGTGTGGAACCTAGTCGCCCCGCAACCGCGGGGCAACGAGCAACGCTCTTACGTGCGGTGCTCTCGACGGAGACTAGCGGCCGAGCGCGCCGGAGTCAGCGAGAACAGACGAAAAGTCCTGGTCAGACTCTGCTGACCAGGACATTTCGGGACTAAAGTCCCGGCTGATCGACCGCCTTCCGCACTTCGTCGGCGAATCGGGCCGCCGCCGTGAGCAGCGCCTCGGGGTCCGGACCGTGCCGCAGCACACCCCGGCTGACGCTCGGCACGACATTGCGGACCGCGTCGCCGAAGACGGCGGGAAGATCCGCGGGGGTGGCGCCCTGGGCACCGATGCCGGGCGCGAGCAGCGGGCCGTTGATCGCCAGGTCGAACGCGGAGAGATCGCCGAGTGTGGCGCCGACCACCGCGCCGAAGGACCCCAGCGGCTCGGCACCGGCGTTCTCGGCCGCGAGGTGGCCGAGCATGGTGGCGGCGACCGTGCTGCCGTCGGCGCGTACCGCGCGCTGGACCTCCTGGCCCTCCGTGTTGGAGGTGAGGGCGAGGGTGAACAGGCCGCAGCCGTTCTCCCGGGCCAGGTCCACGGCGGGGCGCAGCGCGCCGTAGCCCAGGAACGGGCTGACCGTGACGGCGTCCGAGAAGAGCGGGGAGGCCGGGTCCAGGTAGGTGGCGGCGTAGGCGGCCATGGTGGAGCCGATGTCGCCGCGCTTGGCGTCCATCAGGACCAGCGCGCCGCGCTCGCGGGCCTCCACGACGGCCGTCTCCAGGACGGCCAGACCGCGCGAGCCGAAGCGTTCGAAGAAGGCGGACTGCGGTTTGAGGACGGCGACGCGGTCGGCGAGCGCCTCCACGACGGTGCGGGTGAACCGCGCCAGGCCGGCGACGTCGTCGTTCAGTCCCCAGTCGGCCAGCAGCGAGGCGTGCGGGTCGATGCCGACGCAGAGCGGCCCGCGCTCGTCCATGGCACGGCGCAGGCGGGCGCCGAACGGTTCCAGGGTCGTCATGCGGTCACCTTCTCGTGCTCGGCGCCGACGGCGTCGGCGAGGGTGGCGTACGGGCTGTCGCGCAGCCGGTCGGCGAGGCCCCGGTGGACGGCACGGCACCAGAACGGGCCCTCGTAGATGAAGGCGCTGTAGCCCTGGACGAGGGTGGCGCCGGCGAGGATGCGCTGCCAGGCATCCTCGGCGGTCTCGATGCCGCCGACCCCGACGAGGGTGATCCGGTCGCCCACCCGGGCGTACAGCCGGCGCAGGACCTCCAGGGAGCGCTGCTTGACGGGCGCGCCGGAGAGGCCGCCGGTCTCGGCGGTCAGCGCCGGGTCACTGGTCAGGCCGAGGCCGTCGCGGGCGATGGTGGTGTTGGTGGCGATGATGCCGTCCAGGCCGAGTTCGACGGCGAGGTCGGCGACGGCGTCGATGTCCGCGTCGGCGAGGTCCGGCGCAATCTTGACGAGGAGCGGCACCCGGCGGTCGGTGACCGTACGGTCGGCGGCCGCGCGGACCTCGGTCAGCAGCGGGCGGAGGTGGTCGGTGGCCTGGAGGTTGCGCAGTCCCGGGGTGTTCGGGGAGGAGACATTGACCACCAGGTAGTCGGCGTGCGCGGCGAGCCGTTCGGTGGAGGTGACGTAGTCGGCGGTCGCCGCGTCCTCCGGGACGATCTTGGTCTTGCCGATGTTGACGCCGACGGTGGTCGCGAAGACCGGCTTGCGGGCGGCCAGCCGGGCCGCCACGGCCGCGGAACCCTCGTTGTTGAACCCCATGCGGTTGATGAGCGCGCGGTCCGGCACGAGCCGGAAGAGCCGCTTCTTGGGGTTGCCCGGCTGCGCCTGGGCGGTGACGGTGCCGATCTCGACGTGGTCGAAGCCGAGCATCGTCATGCCGTCGATGGCGACGGCGTTCTTGTCGAAGCCGGCGGCCAGACCGAACGGGCCGTGCATCCGGCGGCCGAGCGCCTCGACGCGCAGTTCCTTGTGGCGGGGCGCGAGGACGGCCGCGACGAAGGTGCGCAGCACGGGGACCCGGGCCGCCAGGCGGATCCAGCGGAAGGCCAGGTGGTGGGCCTTCTCGGGGTCCATGCGCTGGAAGAAGAGCTTGAAGAACAGGTGGTACACGGGCGTGCCTTCCACGCGAGAGAGCGGGCGGGAGCGGGGATACGGGGCCTGGGGCCACAGGGCCACGGCGGTCCCATGAGGAGGGGGACACCGCTTCCGGTGTCCCCCTCGGTCGTCCTACTCCGCGCGAGCGGCGGTGAGATGTTCCGCGTGTTCCTGGAGGGAACGTACGCCCACATCACCACGGGACATCGCCTCGATGCCCTGGACCGCGGCGGCGAGGGCCTGGACGGTGGTGAGGCAGGGGATGGCGCGGGTGATGGCGGCGGTGCGGATGTCGTATCCGTCGAGGCGGCCGCCGGTGCCGTAGGGGGTGTTGACGATGAGGTCGACCTGACCGTCGTGGATGAGCTGGACGATGGTCTTCTCGCCGTGCGGGCCTTCGCCCTCGCTGTGCTTGCGGACGACGGTGGCGTTGATGCCGTTGCGGCGCAGGACTTCGGCGGTGCCGGAGGTGGCCAGCAGCTCGAAGCCGTGGGCGACCAGTTCGCGGGCGGGGAAGATCATGGAGCGCTTGTCGCGGTTGGCGACGGAGACGAAGGCCCGGCCCTTGGTGGGCAGGGCGCCGTACGCGCCGGACTGGGATTTGGCGTAGGCGGTGCCGAAGACGGTGTCGATGCCCATGACCTCGCCGGTGGAGCGCATCTCCGGGCCCAGGACGGTGTCGACGCCCTGGCCGGCCGCGTCCCGGAACCGCGACCAGGGCATGACGGCCTCCTTGACGGAGATCGGCGCGTCCAGCGGCAGGGTCCCGCCGTCGCCGGTCGCGGGGAGCATGCCCTCGGCCCGCAGTTCGGCGACGGTGGCGCCCAGGGAGATCCGGGCGGCGGCCTTGGCCAGCGGCACCGCGGTGGCCTTGGAGGTGAACGGCACGGTGCGCGAGGCACGCGGGTTCGCTTCCAGGACGTAGAGGATGTCACCGGCCATCGCGAACTGGATGTTGATCAGGCCCCGTACGCCCACCCCGCGGGCGATGGCCTCGGTGGAGGCCCGCAGCCGCTTGATGTCGTACCCGCCCAGCGTGATGGGCGGCAGCGCGCACGCGGAGTCCCCGGAGTGGATCCCGGCCTCCTCGATGTGCTCCATGACCCCGCCGAGGTAGAGCTCGTGGCCGTCGTAGAGCGCGTCGACGTCGATCTCGATGGCGTCGTCGAGGAACCGGTCGATCAGCACCGGGTGCTCGGAGATGAGCCCCGCGTGCCGGGTGAGGTACCCGGCGAGGGACGCCTCGTCGTAGACGATCTCCATCCCGCGGCCGCCCAGGACGTAGGAGGGGCGGACCATGACCGGGTAGCCGATCTCCGCGGCGATCGTCTTGGCCTCGTCGAAGGAGAACGCGGTGCCGTACTTCGGCGCCGGCAGTCCGGCCTCGGCCAGCACCCGGCCGAACGCCCCCCGCTCCTCGGCCAGGTCGATCGCCTCCGGCGACGTCCCGGCGATCGGCACCCCGTTGTCCTTGAGCGCCTGCGCCAGCCCCAGCGGGGTCTGCCCGCCCAGCTGGACGAGGACGCCCGCCACCGGCCCGGCCTGCTGCTCGGCGTGGACGATCTCCAGCACGTCCTCAAGGGTGAGCGGCTCGAAGTAGAGGCGGTCGGAGGTGTCGTAGTCGGTCGAGACGGTCTCCGGGTTGCAGTTGACCATCACCGTCTCGAACCCCGCCTGCGACAGCGCGAAGGACGCGTGCACACAGGAGTAGTCGAACTCGATGCCCTGCCCGATCCGGTTGGGTCCCGACCCCAGGATGATCACCGCCGGCTTGCTGCGCGGTGCGACTTCGTTCTCCTCGTCGTAGGAGGAGTAGAAGTACGGGGTGCGGGCGGCGAACTCGGCCGCGCACGTGTCGACGGTCTTGTAGACGGGGCGGATGCCCAGTGCGTGGCGGACCTCGCGCACCACGTCCTCGCCCAGCCCCCGGATCCCGGCGATCTGCGCGTCGGAGAATCCCAGCCGCTTCGCGTCCGCGAGGATCTGCGGGCCGAGCTCGCCGGCCGCCGCGATCTCGTCCGCGGTCTCCTTGATCAGGAAGAGCTGGTCGACGAACCACGGGTCGATCTTCGTGGCCTCGTACACCTCCTCCGGACCGGCACCGGCCCGGATCGCCGCCATGACCGTGTTGATCCGCCCGTCGGTGGGCACCTGCGCCTTCGCCAGCAGCGCCGCCCGGTCGCCGGGCGCCGCGGTGAAGTCGAAGGCGCTGCCCTTCTTCTCCAGCGAGCGCAGGGCCTTGTTCAGGGCCTCGGGGAAGTTCCGGCCGATCGCCATCGCCTCGCCCACCGACTTCATGGTGGTGGTGAGGGTGGCGTCGGCGGCCGGGAACTTCTCGAATGCGAACCGCGGCACCTTCACCACGACGTAGTCCAGCGTCGGCTCGAAGGACGCCGGGGTCTTCTCCGTGATGTCGTTGGGGATCTCGTCCAGCGTGTAGCCGACGGCGAGCCGCGCCGCGATCTTCGCGATCGGGAAGCCCGTCGCCTTCGACGCCAGCGCCGAGGACCGCGACACCCGCGGATTCATCTCGATGACGATGATCCGCCCGTCCACCGGATTCACCGCGAACTGAATGTTGCAGCCCCCGGTGTCGACCCCCACCTCGCGGATGATGGCGATGCCCACATCCCGCAGCGTCTGGTACTCCCGGTCGGTGAGCGTCATCGCCGGGGCCACCGTGATCGAGTCACCGGTGTGCACGCCCATCGGGTCGAAGTTCTCGATCGAGCACACGACCACGACGTTGTCGTGCCGGTCGCGCATCAGCTCCAGCTCGTACTCCTTCCACCCCAGGATCGACTCCTCCAGGAGCACCTCGGTGGTCGGGGAGAGCGTCAGGCCCTGACCCGCGATGCGCCGCAGCTCCTCCTCGTCGTGCGCGAAACCCGAACCTGCACCGCCCATCGTGAACGAGGGACGCACCACCACCGGGTAGCCGCCGAGCGTGTCCACGCCCGCCAGCACCTCGTCCATCGAGTGGCAGATCACCGAACGCGCCGACTCACCGTGACCGATCCGGGCGTGGACGGCCGCCACCACGCCCTTGAACAGGTCGCGGTCCTCGCCCTTGTGGATCGCCTCCACGTTCGCGCCGATCAGCTCGACGCCGTACTTCTCCAGCACCCCCTGCTCGTGCATGGAGATCGCGGTGTTCAGCGCCGTCTGCCCGCCCAGCGTCGGCAGCAGCGCGTCCGGCCGCTCCTTCGCGATGATCTTCTCGACGAACTCCGGCGTGATCGGCTCCACATACGTGGCGTCCGCGATCTCCGGATCCGTCATGATCGTCGCCGGATTCGAGTTGATCAGAATGACCCGCAGGCCCTCGGCCTTCAGCACACGGCACGCCTGGGTACCGGAATAGTCGAACTCGGCGGCCTGACCAATGACGATCGGACCGGAACCGATGACCAGAACGGACTGGATATCGGAGCGCTTAGGCACGCTGGCCCTCCATCAGGGAAACGAAGCGGTCGAAGAGGTACGCGGCGTCGTGCGGACCCGCGGCGGCCTCGGGGTGGTACTGGACGCTGAAGGCCGGCTGGTCGAGGAGGTGCAGACCCTCCACCACGTTGTCGTTCAGGCAGACGTGGGAGACCTCGGCGCGGCCGTAGGGGGTGTCGGAGACGCTGTCGAGCGGTGCGTCGACGGCGAATCCGTGGTTGTGCGCGGTGACCTCGACCTTGCCGGTGGTGCGGTCCTGCACCGGCTGGTTGATGCCGCGGTGGCCGTACTTGAGCTTGTAGGTGCCGAAGCCCAGCGCGCGGCCCAGGATCTGGTTGCCGAAGCAGATGCCGAACAGCGGCGTCCGGCGCTCCAGGACGCTCCGCATGACGGAGACCGGGTGGTCGGCGGTGGACGGGTCGCCGGGGCCGTTGGAGAAGAACACCCCGTCCGGCCCGACCGCGTACACGTCCTCGGCCGTGGCCGTGGCGGGCAGCACGTGCACCTCGATGCCGCGCTCGGCCATGCGGTGCGGGGTCATGCCCTTGATGCCCAGGTCGATCGCGGCGACCGTGAACTTCTTCGTGCCTATGGCCGGTACGACGTAGGGCTCCTTGGTGGCGACCTCGGCGGAGAGGTCGGCGCCCTGCATCTCGGGGGTCTGGCGCACCTTGGCGAGCATCGTGCCCTCGTCGGGCAGCGCCTCGCCGGAGAAGATGCCGACCCGCATGGCACCGCGCTCGCGCAGGTGCCGGGTGAGCGCGCGGGTGTCGATCCCGCTGATGCCCACGACGCGCTGGGCGACCAGTTCGTCGTCCAGCGAGCGCACCGAGCGCCAGTTGGAGGGGATCCGCGCGGGGTCGCGGACGACGAAGCCGGAGACCCAGATCCGCTGCGACTCCGGGTCCTCGTCGTTCACGCCGGTGTTGCCGATGTGCGGGGCGGTCATGACGACCACCTGGCGGTGGTAGGACGGGTCGGTCAGGGTCTCCTGGTAGCCGGTCATGCCGGTGGAGAACACCGCCTCGCCGAAGGTCTCCCCCACGGCCCCGTAGGCGCGGCCGCGGAAGCTGCGGCCGTCCTCCAGGACGAGTACGGCGGGAACCTTCGCGGTTCCCCTGGTGGAGGTGGTCATCGTGCGCCTTCCGTTTCGGTGTGCTCGGTGGTGCTTTCGGCGGTGCCGAGTGCGTTGAGGGCCTCGACCCAGGCCGGGTGCTCGGCCGCCCGGTCGCCGCGGAACCCGGAGTCGAGCTGCTTGTTCCCGTGCTCCCAGGTGACGATCAGCAGACCGCCCTCGGGGAGGACCTTGCCCGCGATGCCCTTGTCGAGGCGGCCGCCGCGCAGCGCGGCGGCCGGTACGAAGAAGTCCTGCGCCCCGGGCCGTACGACGTGCAGGCCCTGGTCGGTCAGGGTCAGCTCGGCGCGGCTGCGGGTGCCCAGACCGCGCGCCACGATCCGGTCGAGCCACTGGCCGGCGGTCGTGGAGCCGTGGTAGCGGCCGCTGAGGGTCAGCCGCGGTTCGCCGGGCTCCGCGGGCGCGGTGGGCAGCTCGGGCAGATCGCCCTGGAGCGTGCCGCGCCATTTCCAGCCCTCGCGCATCAGCCAGTAGACGAGCGCGATGAAGAGCAGCAGACCGACGACCCAGGCGATCCGGGCCGCCCAGTCGGTGACCGGCGCGGACTGCTGCGCGGCGGCCAGTTGGAACAGAGGAGAAGTCACGCCAGAATCCCGTCGACAACCGTTGTCCGGCCCCGCAGGAAGGTGTGGGTGACGCGTCCCGGCAGCTCACGGCCCTCGTAGGGGGTGTTGCGGCTGCGGGAGGCGAAGCCCGCGGGGTCCACCACTCCACGGTATGCGGAATCGACCAGCGTGAGGTTGGCGGGCTCGCCCGCCGCTATGGGCCGTCCGTGCCCTTCGAGGCGGCCGATGTGCGCGGGGCGGAAGGACATCCGGTCGGCGACGCCCGCCCAGTCCAGCAGCCCGCTGTCGACCATCGTGTGCTGGACGACGGAGAGCGCGGTCTCCAGGCCGACCATGCCCATGGCCGCGGCGCCCCACTCGCAGTCCTTGTCCTCGTGCGGGTGCGGGGCGTGGTCGGTGGCGACGCAGTCGATGGTGCCGTCGGCGAGCGCCTCGCGCAGCGCCAGCACGTCGGCCTCGGTGCGCAGCGGCGGGTTCACCTTGTAGACGGGGTTGTAGGACCGGACGAGTTCGTCGGTGAGCAGGAGGTGGTGCGGGGTGACCTCGGCGGTGACGTCCCAGCCCTTGGACTTGGCCCAGCGGACCAGTTCCACGGAGCCCGCGGTCGAGAGGTGGCAGATGTGCACGCGGGAGCCGACGTGCGCGGCGAGCAGCACATCGCGGGCGATGATCGACTCCTCCGCGACGGCCGGCCAGCCGCCGAGGCCCAGTTCGGCGGAGACGACGCCCTCGTTCATCTGGGCGCCCTCGGTGAGCCGCGGCTCCTGGGCGTGCTGGGCGACGACGCCGTCGAACGCCTTCACGTACTCCAGGGCGCGCCGCATGATGACGGCGTCGTCCACGCACTTGCCGTCGTCGGAGAAGACCCGGACACCGGCCGCGGAGTCGTGCATCGCGCCGAGTTCGGCGAGCTGCCTGCCCTCCAGGCCGACCGTCACCGCGCCGACCGGCTGGACGTCGCAGTAGCCGGACTCGCGGCCCAGCCGCCAGACCTGCTCGACGACGCCCGCGGTGTCGGCGACGGGGAAGGTGTTGGCCATGGCGTGGACGGCGGTGTAGCCGCCGACGGCGGCCGCCTTGGTGCCCGTCAGGACCGTCTCCGAGTCCTCCCGGCCCGGCTCGCGCAGGTGGGTGTGCAGGTCGACCAGGCCGGGCAGCAGGACCTGGCCGGCGGCCTCGATCACCCGGGCGCCGTCGGCGCTCAGCCCCGTGCCGACCGCCGCGATGGTCTCACCGTCGATCAGTACGTCCTGCGGCTCGCCGCCGAGGACGTTCGCCCCGCGAATAAGGATCTTGCTCATCGGTTACTTGCTCTCCTCGGTGCGGGTGCTGGTGCCGGTGCCGGCGGTGAGGGCGGGCTCGTTGCCGCCCAGAAGCAGATAGAGGACCGCCATACGGATGCTGACACCGTTGGTGACCTGTTCGACGGCGGTGCAGCGCGGCGAGTCGGCGACCTCGGCGGTGATCTCCATACCGCGGTTCATCGGGCCGGGGTGCATCACGATCGCGTGCTCCGGCATCCGGGCCATCCGCTCGCCGTCCAGGCCGTAGCGCCGCGCGTACTCGCGCTCGGTCGGGAAGAAGGCCGCGTTCATCCGCTCGCGCTGGACGCGCAGCATCATCACCGCGTCCGACTTGGCGAGCACGGCGTCCAGGTCGTACGAGACCTCGCAGGGCCACTGCTGCACGCCGATCGGCACCAGGGTGGGCGGCGCGACCAGCGTGACCTCGGCGCCGAGCGTGGTCAGCAGGTGGACGTTGGAGCGGGCGACGCGGCTGTGCAGGATGTCACCGACGACGGTGATCCGGCGGCCGGAGAGGTCGCTGCCCACGCCCTCGCCGAGGCGGCGGCGCATGGTGAAGGCGTCCAGCAGCGCCTGGGTGGGGTGCTCGTGGGTGCCGTCACCGGCGTTGACCACCGAGCCGCCGATCCAGCCGGAGGTCGCCAGGCGGTGCGGGGCGCCGGAGTCGTGGTGCCGGATGACGACGGCGTCCGCGCCCATCGCCTCCAGCGTCAGAGCGGTGTCCTTGAGCGACTCGCCCTTGGAGACCGACGAGCCCTTCGCGGAGAAGTTGATGACGTCCGCCGAGAGCCGTTTGGCGGCCGCCTCGAAGGAGATGCGGGTGCGGGTCGAGTCCTCGAAGAAGAGGTTGACTACGGTGCGCCCCCGCAGGGTGGGGAGCTTCTTGATCGGCCGGTCCGCGACCCGGGCCATCTCCTCGGCGGTGTCGAGGATCAGGACGGCGTCGTCGCGGGTGAGGTCGGCGGCCGAGATGAGGTGACGCTTCATCCGGTATCTCCGTGTGTGTGGGAGGTGTACGGGAATGTCCGTTGGGCAGGCAGGCAGGGGTGCGGGCCCGGGGTCACCGGGTCCGTACGCGGTGCGCTAGCGCTCGCCGGCCGGGGCGGTCCGGCCGGCCGCGGCGGGCCCGTGCGACGAGCCGGTGCGGGGCGCGGCGGAGCGGACGCCGAGCAGCACGGCGTCCCGGCCGTCCTCCTCGGTGAGCTGGACCTTGACCGTCTCCCGCAGCGACGTGGGGAGGTTCTTGCCGACATAGTCGGCGCGGATCGGCAGCTCGCGGTGGCCGCGGTCGACGAGGACCGCCAGCTGCACGGCGCGCGGCCGTCCGATGTCGCCCAGGGCGTCCAGCGCGGCGCGGATCGTCCGCCCGGAGAAGAGCACGTCGTCGACGAGCAGGACGACGCGGCCCTCGATGCCGTCGGCGGGGATGTCGGTCCGGGCGAGCGCGCGGGCCGGACCCAGCCGCAGGTCGTCGCGGTACATGGTGATGTCGAGCGAGCCGACCGGGATCGCGCGGCCGGTGATCTCTTCGAGCTTGGCGGCCAGCCGCCGGGCGAGGAACACGCCGCGGGTGGGAATCCCCAGCAGCACCACATCATCCGCGCCCTTGGCGCGTTCGACGATCTCGTGGGCGATGCGGGTGAGCATGCGCGCGATGTCCGGGCCTTCGAGCACCGGACGCGCGGGGCTCTGAGCCCGTACGTCGGAACTGTTTGCGTCCATAAGAAACGGACCTCCTTCTCCGCCTCACAGGACGGACGTTAAAGGACGTCAAAATTACGCAGCCCAGGCTACCAGGAGCCGTCCCGGAGGCCGCGCGCACCCCTGACGGGCGAAGCGGTGGCCCGTTCGGCTTGACGAAGCAGAATTACGCTGCGTAACCTCACAGTGAGTTACCAGTCTTCGTCCGGGGAGCTTTATGTCCAGCGAATACGCCAAACAGCTCGGGGCCAAACTCCGTGCCATCCGCACCCAGCAGGGCCTCTCTCTCCATGGTGTCGAGGAGAAGTCCCAGGGCCGCTGGAAGGCCGTGGTGGTGGGCTCGTACGAGCGTGGCGACCGTGCCGTGACCGTGCAGCGCCTTGCCGAGCTCGCGGACTTCTACGGCGTGCCGGTGCAGGAGCTCCTGCCGGGCACGACGCCCGGCGGAGCGGCCGAACCGCCGCCGAAGCTGGTGCTCGACCTGGAGCGCCTCGCCCATGTCCCGCAGGAGAAGGCCGGCCCGTTGCAGCGCTACGCCGCCACGATCCAGAGCCAGCGCGGCGACTACAACGGCAAGGTCCTGTCCATCCGCCAGGACGACCTGCGCACCCTCGCGGTGATCTACGACCAGTCGCCCTCGGTGCTCACCGAGCAGCTGATCAGCTGGGGCGTGCTGGACTCCGACGCGCGCCGCGCGGTCGCCCACGACGACATCTGACACCCGCCGTCGCAGAAACACCGAACCGCCGTCCCGGTCACCGGGGCGGCGGTTTCGCTGTGTGCGGCCGGGGGCGCCCCACGTGCGGCGCCCCCGGGGCCGACGCGCGGGCCAGACGGCCCCGTACGGGCATGCGAAGGGCCCGGAGCACTCCCTACCGCTCCGGGCCCGTTCACGCGCTCTGCCGTCCGCCTACCGCGTTTCGCGCCGCAGGCCCGGCTTCAGCTCCTTCAGACGGCCGAGCAGGCCGTTGACGAAGGCCGGGGAGTCGTCCGTGGAGAACTCCTTGGCGAGCTGAACCGCTTCGTCGATCGCCACCGCGTCCGGGGTGCCGTCCACCCAGATCAGCTCGTAGGCGCCGAGCCGCAGGATGTTGCGGTCGACGACCGGCATCCGGTCCAGCTCCCAGTCGACGGAGTAGGTGGCGATGAGCTCGTCGATGCGCTCGGTGTGGTCCGCGTACCCCTCGACCAGCTCCAGGGTGTACTCGTTCACCGGCGGCTGCCGGGGGTCGGTCCGGGCGTGCCGCATCCAGTCCGCGAGCACGGACTGCACATCGGCACCGCGCTGGTCGGCCTCGAAGAGGATCTGGAAGGCACGCTTACGGGCCTTGTTGCGGGCAGCCACGGTTAGCTGTTCACCCGGCCGAGGTAGTCGCCCGTGCGGGTGTCGACCTTGATCTTCTCGCCGGTCGTGATGAAGAGCGGCACCTGGATCTCGTAGCCGGTCTCCAGCTTGGCGGGCTTGGTGCCGCCGGTGGAGCGGTCGCCCTGGACGCCCGGCTCGGTCTCCGCGACGATCAGTTCGACGGCGGCCGGCAGCTCGACGTAGAGCACCGAGCCCTCGTGCTGGGCCACGACGGCCTCGAAGCCCTCGAGGAGGAAGTTCGCGGCGTCGCCGACGGACTTGCGGTCGACCATCAGCTGGTCGTAGGTGTCCATGTCCATGAAGACGAAGTACTCGCCGTCCATGTACGAGAACTGCATCCCGCGCTTGTCGACAGTGGCCGTCTCGACCTTCACGCCGGCGTTGAAGGTCTTGTCGACGACCTTGCCGGAGAGCACATTCTTCAGCTTGGTGCGGACGAAGGCCGGGCCCTTACCGGGCTTGACGTGCTGGAACTCGACGACGGACCAGAGCTGGCCCCCTTCGAGCTTGAGCACCAGGCCGTTCTTGAGGTCGTTCGTGGAAGCCACGGTTGCGGAATCTCCTGGACTGCGGGTGATGGGTACCTCGAAACCGCACGCGGCGAGCCCGGTGGCTCACAGCGCGAGCAGCTCCTTGGTCGTGATCGTGAGTAGCTCGGGTCCGCCGTCCGCCTCGGGGCGGACGACGAGTGTGTCGTCGATCCGGACGCCGCCGCGGCCCGGGAGGTGTACCCCCGGCTCGACGGTGACCGGCACGCAAGCGTCCAGTTTACCCATGGCGGCGGGTGAGAGCTGCGGGTCCTCGTCGATTTCGAGTCCGACGCCGTGCCCGGTCCACGGTCCGAGCCGCTCGCCGTGCCCCGCCGCATCCAGTACATGGCGTGTCGCGCGGTCCACTTCGCGGCACTCCACACCCGGCGCCAGCGCCTCCCGGCCGGCCCGCTGGGCGGCGAAAACGAGATCGTAGAGGTCGATCTGCCAGTCCGCCGGCGTGGTGCCGATCACGAAGGTACGGCCGATCTCGCAGCGGTAGCCGCGGTAGTTGGCACCCAGGCCGACGGTCAGGAAATCACCCTCCTCCACCCGCCGGTCCGTGGGCAGATGCCCGGGGCGGCCGGAGTTCGGGCCGGCCGCGACGGAGGTGGGGAAGGCCGGGCCGTCGGCGCCGTGGTCCACGAGGCGGCGCTCCAGTTCGAGCGCGAGATGCCGCTCGGTGCGGCCGACGAGGATCGATTCGAGGAGTTCGCCCAGCGCCTGGTCGGTGATCTCCGCGGCGATCCGCAAACAGGCGATCTCGTCGTCGTCCTTGACCAGCCGCTGCGCCTCGACGGCGCAGGCCAGGTCCGTGAGCCGCACCTGCGGGGCGACCTGGCCCAGCGCCCGGTGCCGGGAGACGGTGAGGTGGTGCTCCTCGACGGCCAGGATGTCCGCGCCGGCCTTCGCGGCCAGGTCGGCGGCGGCCACGACGGGGTCGCCGCCGCGGTTCGGCAGCACGGACACCCGTACGTCCTCGGCGGGCCGCCCCTCGGACGGGTCGCCGCCCAGTGCGCCGCCGCAGAGCAGGATGTCGTCGGCCGGGCCCAGCAGCAGGGCACCGTCGGCCGGCGCGCACCCGGTGAGGTAGCGGACGTTGGCGGGGCGCGAGATCAGTGCGGCGGTGCTTCCGGTCGCCGCGCAGCGGTCGCGCAGCCGCATGCGTCGGGCCGCGTACAGCTCGGACATATTCCGAGCCTACGGTCGGTCGGCGGCGACGGCCGGTCGAGAGCGGCCGGGCGGGCTAGCGGACGCGCACCGAGGACGGGCGCCGGGGCACCGTACGCGTCCGGCGAGGCGGCGGCGGGCTCCCGCCGGCTACCAGCTGGGCGGGCTGGCGATGCTGCGGGCGACGACGTCGTCCAGTACCCGGACCGTCGTGGCGACGTCGTGCGCGGAGTTGTCGATGATCGGCAGTCCGGAGCCGTACCAGCCGGCCATCCGGCCGTGGATGCGGGCCACCTCCTCGTCGGAGAGGCGGCGGTTGCCGCTGCGCCGGGCGTTGCGCTCCAGCACGATCTCCAGTCCCGGCAGCAGGACGACCGGGAGCAGGCCGGGGCCCACGTGCCGCTTCCAGCCGCCGAGGCCGACGACCGGCCGGTCCGGGAAGACCGCGTCGTCGAGGATGCAGGAGATGCCGTTGGCGAGGAAGTTACGGGCCGCGAAGCCGCAGGTGCGGCGGGCCAGGCGGTACTGCGCCTCGGAGTGGTCGTTCCAGCCCGCCTGCGGATCGGCGAAGCCCGCGCGGACCCATTCGCGGACGTCGTCGAGGCTGATGTGCGCGGTCGGCACCCGCCGGATGCCGGCCCAGTGGCGGGCGACGCTGGTCTTGCCCGCACCGGCCGGGCCGATGAGCAGCACCGCGACGGCCGCGTGCGCGGCGTCCTGCGCGGCACTGTCGGCCTGCGGGCTGGGCAGCGCCACCGGGGCGCCGGGGGGCAGCCGGACATGGCCGGCGAGGTCCGCGCTGTGCGGGGCGGGCGGGGCCTGCCGCGGCGCGGGACCGCCCCAGCCGGGGCCGCCGGGCGCCGGGCCGCCGGGCGCGGGCGGCACCGGCGGGGCGGCGGGCGCCGGGGGGACCGGCGGGGACGGTGGCGAGCCGGGCGGTATCGGAGGGCCGGGGTGGGGCGTCCAGTGCATACCGGCCCCCGGTCCCGGCACCTGCCGGCGGGGCGGTGGCAGCGGAGCCCCCACTGCGTGCTGCATCCGGTGGCTCTCCGTCTCGTGCGGTCGACTTGGTGCGGTGCGCGGGCGCCGGACCGCACCGCGCGGTACGGCGTGCGGCAACCGGCCTGCCCGGCCGGGCTGTTGTGCCGCATGGCCGTCGGCGGCGCTGCAGCGAACCGTACCGCCCCCGGCGTTCGGGGTGTGAACGTCCGGGGGCGGTACGGAGTGCCCGGAAGGGCTCAGCCTTGCAGCTCGTCGGCGAGGGCGCGCAGCGCGAGACGGTACGAGCCGATGCCGAAGCCGGCGACCGTACCGCTGGCGACGGCCGCGATGACCGAATTGTGGCGGAACTCCTCGCGGGCGTACGGATTCGAGATGTGCACCTCGATGAGCGGGGCGGTGCGCTGGGCTGCCGCGTCCCGCATGCCGTACGAGTAGTGCGTGAAGGCACCGGGGTTGAGGACGACCGGAATCGTTCCGTCCGCCGCCTCGTGCAGCCAGCGGATCATCTCGCCCTCGTCGTTGGTCTCCCGGACCTCGACGTCGAACCCCAGCTCCGTGCCGAGCGCGGTGCACTGCTCGACCAGCCCGGCGTAGGAGGTGGCGCCGTACACATCGGGCTCACGGGAGCCCAGCCGGCCGAGGTTGGGGCCGTTCAGGACGAGGACCCGGCGGTTCATTCGGCGATCTCCGCGTGGGCGGCGAGCAGCATGGCCGGGTCCGGGCCTTCGAGGACGGTCGGCTTGGCGAGGCCGTCCAGGACGATGAAGCGCAGCCGGTCACCGCGGGACTTCTTGTCGACCCGCATGGTCTCCAGGAGCTTGGGCCACTGGTCGCCGCGGTACGTCAGCGGCAGGCCGACGGAGGCCAGTACGGTGCGGTGCCGGTCGGCGGTGGCGTCGTCCAGGCGGCCCGCGATACGGCCCAGTTCGGCGGCGAACACCATGCCGACGGAGACGGCGGCGCCGTGCCGCCAGTTGTAGCGCTCGTTCTTCTCGATGGCGTGCGCCAGGGTGTGGCCGTAGTTGAGGATCTCGCGCAGACCGGATTCCCTGAGATCGGCGGAGACCACCTCGGCCTTGACCCGGATCGCCCGTTCGATCAGCTCGCAGGTGTGCGCGCCGTCCGGGCGCTTGGCCGCCTCCGGGTCCGCCTCGATCAGGTCCAGGATCGCCGGGTCGGCGATGAAGCCGGCCTTGATCACCTCGGCCAGGCCGGAGACGTAGTCGTGCACCGGGAGGGAGTCGAGGGCGGCCAGGTCGCACAGCACACCGGCCGGCGGGTGGAAGGCGCCGACGAGGTTCTTGCCCTCGGCGGTGTTGATGCCGGTCTTGCCGCCGACCGCCGCGTCCACCATGCCCAGCACCGTCGTCGGCACCGCGATCCAGCGCACCCCGCGCAGCCAGGTCGCCGCCACGAAGCCCGCCAGGTCCGTGGTGGCGCCGCCGCCGACCCCGACGATCACATCGCTGCGGGTGAAGCCGGTCTGCCCCAGGGCCTTCCAGCAGTACGCCGCGACCTCGGCGGTCTTGGCCTCCTCGGCGTTCGGCAGCTGGATCGCGATCGCCTCGAAGCCCTGGGACGCCAGGTCCTCGCGCAGCGCCTCACCGGTGGCGGCCAGCGCCTCGGGGTGCAGCACCGCGACCCGCTTCGCACCCGTCCCGATCAGGCCGGGCAGCTCACCGAGCAGCTGCCGCCCGACGAGCACCTCGTACGGCTCGGTGCCCGCCGTACCGCCGACCTGGATACGGGTGGCCTGCTCCGTCATGCCTCTTCCTTCCTGTGGGCGGCCCGCGGGACGTCGCCCGCGGCCGGCCGTAGCTCCAAAGCGTCCAGGACCGCGTCGGCGACGTCCTCGGGGGCGCGTCCTCCGGTGTCGATCACGGCGCGCGCGACCTCCGTGTACAGCGGGCGGCGCGCGGTCATCAGCTCGCGCCAGCGCTGCCGCGGGTTGACCGCGAGCAGCGGGCGCGGCGCGTCCAGGCCGACCCGCTTGACGGCGTCGGCGAGCGGCACGTCCAGGAAGACGACGGGCAGGCCCGTCAGCAGCTTCCGGGTACCGGCGTCCATGATCGCGCCGCCGCCGAGCGAGAGGACGCCCGGGTGGCCGGCGAGCGCGGCCTGTACGGCCGCCCGCTCCAGGTCGCGGAAGTGCGGCTCGCCCTCGTCGATGAAGATCTCCGCGATCGGCTTGCCGGCCGTGGCGACGATGTCGGCGTCGGTGTCCCGGTAGCCGGCGCCGAGCCGCTCGGCCAGCAGCGCGCCCACCGTGGACTTGCCGGCCCCGGGCGGGCCGATCAGTACGACGGCCGGCGACGTCACTTGATCGCCAGGTTGTCGAGGAAGCTCCGCACGTTGCGGCGGGTCTCCGGGACGCTGTCGCCGCCGAACTTCTCGACGACCGCGTCGGCCAGGACGAGCGCAACCATGGCCTCGGCGACGATGCCGGCGGCCGGGACCGCGCAGACGTCGGAGCGCTGGTGGTGCGCCTTGGTGGCCTCGCCCGTGCTGACATCGACGGTCGCCAGCGCCCGCGGCACGGTCGCGATCGGCTTCATCGCCGCCCGCACCCGCAGCAGTTCACCGGTCGTCAGCCCGCCCTCGGTGCCCCCGGAGCGGCCCGTCGTACGCCTGATCCCGTCGTCGGTCGAGACGATCTCGTCGTGCGCCTTGGACCCCGGCACCCGCGCCAGCTCGAAGCCGTCGCCGACCTCGACACCCTTGATGGCCTGGATGCCCATCAGGGCGGCGGCCAGCCGGGCGTCCAGCCGGCGGTCCCAGTGCACATGCGAGCCGAGGCCCACCGGCACGCCGTACGCCAGCACCTCGACCACCCCGCCCAGGGTGTCGCCGTCCTTGTGGGCCTGGTCGATCTCGGCGATCATCGCCTTGCTCGCGGCCGCGTCCAGGCAGCGCACCGGGTCCGCGTCCAGCTTCTCGACGTCGGCGGGCGCGGGGTAGACGCCGTAGGGGGCCTTCGCCGCGGCCAGTTCGACCACGTGCGAGACGATCTCGATGCCGGTCGTCTCCTTGAGGAAGGAGCGGGCGACGGCGCCCAGTGCGACGCGGGCGGCGGTCTCCCGGGCCGAGGCGCGCTCCAGGATCGGACGGGCCTCGTCGAAGCCGTACTTCTGCATCCCCGCGAGGTCCGCGTGGCCGGGGCGGGGGCGGGTCAGCGGGGCGTTACGGGCCAGCGCGGCCAGCTCCGCCGCGTCGACCGGGTCGGCCGCCATCACCTGTTCCCACTTGGGCCACTCGGTGTTGCCGACCATCACCGCCACCGGCGAGCCCAGCGACAGACCGTGCCGCACCCCGCCCAGGAAGGTGACCTCGTCCCGTTCGAACTTCATCCGGGCACCGCGGCCGTAGCCCAGCCGGCGCCGGGCCAGCGCGTCCGCCACCAAGTCCGTGGTGATCGGAACCCCGGCCGGAAGGCCCTCCAATGTCGCCACGAGTGCGGGGCCGTGCGACTCCCCCGCCGTCAGCCAGCGCAACCTGCTCAACGGTGCTCCTCATGTACTGCTCATCCGCGTACGGTCTCCCCCTGATCCTCCCACGTCGCGCCGGGCGGGCGGGGTCCCGTCCAGGGAACGGACCCGGTACGGGCGGGGCGGACGGAGACGGTGCGGGTGCGCGGTGCGGCGGTTCAGCGCGCCGCGAGTGCCGCCTCGCCCGCCGCGCGCATCGCGGCCAGCGGCGCCGGCGCCCGTCCGGTCATCTGCTCCACCTGGAACACCGCCTGGTGCACCAGGAGATCGAGACCGCCGACGACCGCCCCGCCGCGCGCGGCCCAGGCTGCGGCCAGCGCCGTCGGCCAGGGGTCGTAGAGGACGTCGAAGAGCGTGCCGGGGCGGCCGGGTACGGCGGCGGCGAGCGCGTCGGTGGTGCCGGCCGGGGTGGTGGCGATGGTCAGCGGCGCCGTGAGCGCCTCGGCGGCGTCGTCCCACGGGGCGGTACGGACGGTGACGCCCAGCCGCTCGCCCCAGCCGCGCATCTCGTCGGCGCGCGCCGCGCTGCGGACATAGGCGGTCACCTCGCCGTCGCAGATCCGGGAGAGCGCGGCGAGCGCCGAGGAAGCGGTGGCGCCGGCGCCCAGGACCGAGGCCCGTTCGACCCGTTCGACGCCGCGCTCGCGCAGCGCGGCGAGGATGCCGGGGATGTCGGTGTTGTCGCCGAGGCGGCGCCCGTCGGCCGTCAGCACGACGGTGTTCACCGCCTCCACCGAGGACGCGGTGGCGCTGATCCCGTCGAGCAGCGGGATCACGGCGCGCTTGAGCGGCATGGTCAGCGAGAGCCCCGCCCAGGTGGCGTCCAGCCCCGCCATGAAGGCGGGCAGCCCCGCCTCGTCGACCTCGTGGCGGCCGTACTCCCAGCCCGTCAGCCCCAGTGCGTCGTAGGCGGCGCGGTGCAGCACCGGCGAGAGGGAGTGGGCGATGGGCGACCCGAGGACCGCCGCCTTCTTGTTGTCCGGCACGGTCCCGCCCTCAGTTCTTCTTCTGCCGCTCGTTGAATTTCTCGACCAACTTTTCATGGTCGGCCAGATTCGTGGTGAAGTCCGTCGTCTTCCCGTCGACCGAGACGAAATAGAGCCACTTCTGCGTGTTGTCCGGATTGATTACGGCCTTCAGCGCTTCCGCACCCGGATTCCCGATCGGGCCGGGCGGCAGACCCTGGTTGCGATACGTGTTGTAGGGGTCCGGGTAGTTCCGGATCTCCTTCAAACTTATGTTGATTTTGCTCTGGTTCTTCAGATAGTTGAAGGTCGAGTCGAATTCGAGTTTCTGGTTCGAGTCCACATTCGTCGGGGAGAGCCGGTTGTAGATGACGGCGGCCATTTTACGGAAGTCGTCGTGCGTCCTTCCTTCGGCCTGGGTGAGGCTGGCGACGGTCAGGAGCTCCAGGGGCGATTTCAGATGGAGTTCCTCGGCCTTCGCCGGCAGATCGTACTTCTCGTACTCGTGGGTGGCCCGGTTCACCATCTGCTTGAGGACGTCCACCGGCTTCGCCTTCTCGCCCACGCTGTACGTCGAGGGATAGAGGAAACCGTCCAGCGGGTCCTTGATATTCGGGACACTGTTGGCCCAGGAAGGCAGCCCGAGATTCTTGACCTGACTGACGGCGACGTCCTTGGTGGTGCCCGCCTTGAGATTGAGCTTTTTGTCGATGAGCTCGTAGACCGCGCTGGCCCGCAAGCCCTCACTTATCGTCAGGCCGTTGCGGCTCTTGGGGTCCAGCATCAGCTCGACGGCCGCGGCCCCGGACATTTCCTTGCGCAGCGAGTAGACGCCCCCCGGGAGGCCCTTCGCCTTGTTGTTCTCCTCCACCGCGCGGGTGAACGCACCGGCACTCTTGACGACGCCCGCACGCTTGAGAATCCCGCCCATTTCCGAGACCAGCGCACCGGACGGAATCTCGACCTGAACGGCGCCGGAGCCGTCGCCCTCGAAGTCCGGCGGCGGCGCGAAGTGGCTCTCGTAGAAGTCGTAGCCGAAGTAGCCGACGGTGCCCACGACGCCGGCGATCGCCACGGTGACGACCAGGCAGGCGACGCCGCTGCGCCGTTTGTTCTTCTTGCCGCGGCGCTCGCGGCCGTCCCGGCGCCGCTCGCGGGGGGCGGGACGCGCGTCGGTCTCGTCCTCGCCGTCGCCGTCCCCGGCGAAGAACGCGGGTTCCGGTTCCCGTTCGCGGGACTTCGGTTCACGCGGCTCCGGTTCGTGCGGCTGCGGTTCGTGCAGTTGCGGTTCGTGCAGCTCCGCTCCCACCCGGTCCGGCTCCGCCCGCCAGTCGTCGCCGGCGCCGTCCGGGTACGGCTGCCCGGTCTGCTGCGGATGCTGCGACTGCGAGTACTGCTCCTGCTGCGGATACTGCTCTTGTTGCCCGTACTGCTCTTGCTGCGGGTGCTGGCCTTGTTGCGGGTGCTGCGGATACTGCTCTTGCTGCGGGTGCTGAGGATGCTGGCCTTGCTGCGGATACTGCGGCGGCTGCTGTTGCGGGTACGGCTGCTGCTGTTGCGGCTGCTGGCGTCCGTGCTGGGGCTGCGGCGGCGGGTAGGCGTCCGGCGTGCCGTAGTAGTCCGGGGTCGCACCGTGGTACGGATCGACCGGCGGCTGCTGCTGGCCGTAGGGGTCGTACGGGTCGTACGACTGCTGCGCACCGTGGACGCCGTGCCAGTCCCCGTTGTACTGGTGCTGGGGATGCGGGGCGGACTGCGGTCCGCCCCACTGAGGCTGCTGCTCCCGGCCTCCGTAGGGACCCTGGTCTCCGTAGAGCGGGTCCTCGGGATGCCACGGTTCGGAGCCATAGCCCCGGCCATACTCGGTCATCGATCCCCTAGAGCCGAGAGGCGGTGCGCTGCTGACTGGCAGCGCGCTTGCTGTGTCGATCCGCCTCTTCCTGCACGAGCGGCTGTTCGAACCGCCGCCACATCGCGCGGAACGTTACCGTACCGCGATCAGATGACCACTTCGACGCTCTCGCCCGGAGGCCGCCCGGAGACCCGTTCGGTCTCCAGCGCACTCTGGAGAATGACCACCGCGGCCGCCTGGTCGACCACCGAGCGGCCCTTCTTGCTCTTGACCCCGGAGGCCCGCAGACCGTGGGTCGCGGTGACCGTGCTCATCCGCTCGTCGACCAGCCGGACCCCGACGGGCGCGATGTTCCGGGCCAGCTCCTGGGCGAACGCCCGGACCTTGGCCGCGGCCGGCCCCTCTCCCCCGTTGAGGGAGCGGGGCAGACCGACCACGACTTCCAGCGGCTCGTACTCGTCGACAATCGCCTTCAGCCGCCGGTGTGCTGAGGGCACGTCACGTCCCGGCACGGTTTCGACGGGGGTGGCGAGGACCCCGTCGGGGTCGCACGAGGCGACCCCGATGCGGGCGTCCCCGACATCCACGGCGATGCGCCGGCCACGTCGCATGGAGCTCACGCGGGTCAGACCGTCTCGGCGACGAGCCGCTCGACGGCCTCGATGGCCTCGGGTACCGCGGCGGCGTGCTGACCGCCGCCCTGGGCGACGTCCGGCTTGCCGCCGCCACCGCCGCCGAGGGTCTTGGCGGCCGCGCGGACCAGCTCGCCGGCCTTGATGCCGCGCTCGCGGGCGGCCTCGTTGGTGGCGATGACCGTCACCGGGCGGCCGTTGGCGACGGTGAACAGGGCCACGACGGCGGCGCGGTCACCGGGGATCCGGCCACGGACGTCCAGCACCAGCTTGCGCAGATCGTCGGCGGAGGTGCCGTCCGGGACCTGGCCGGCGGCCAGCGCCACACCGTGGACGTCCTTGGCGCCCGCGGCCAGCCCGGCGGCGGCCTGGAGCACCTTCTCGGCGCGGAACTTCTCGATCTCCTTCTCGGCGTCCTTCAGCTTGGCCAGCACACCGGAGATCCGCTCGGGCAGTTCCTCCGGGCGGCCCTTGACCAGTTCGGTGAGCTGCGAGACGACCGTGTGCTCACGGGCCAGGAACTTGTACGCGTCCACGCCGACCAGCGCCTCGACGCGGCGCACGCCGGAGCCGATGGAGGACTCGCCGAGCAGCTTCACCAGGCCCAGCTGGGCGGTGTTGTGGACGTGCGTACCGCCGCACAGCTCCTTGGAGAAGTCGCCGATGGTGACGACCCGCACCCGGTCGCCGTACTTCTCGCCGAACTCGGCGATGGCGCCCTGCTTCTTGGCGTCCTCCATGCTCATGACCTCGGCACGGACGTCGAGCTCGCGGGAGAGCACCTCGTTGATCTTCTGCTCGACGTCCGTGAGGACCGCGCCGGGCACCGCGGCGGGCGAGCCGAAGTCGAAGCGGAAGCGGCCCGGGGAGTTCTCCGAACCGGCCTGGGCGGCGGTCGGGCCGAGCGCGTCGCGCAGCGCCTGGTGGGTGAGGTGGGTGGCGCTGTGCGCGCGGGCGATGGCGCGCCGGCGGGTCACGTCGATGGCGGCGTACGCGGCGGAGCCGAGCACGACCTCACCGACCTGGACGACGCCCTTGTGCACCGTGACGCCGGGCACCGGCTGCTGGACGTCGCGGATCTCGACGACGGCGCCGGAGTCCAGCCTGATCCGGCCGGTGTCGGCGAGCTGACCGCCGCCCTCGGCGTAGAAGGGGGTGCGGTCCAGGACGACCTCGACCTCGTCGCCCTCGTGGGCGGCGGGGGCCGGGGCGCCGTTGACCAGCAGGCCGACGATGCTGGATTCGCCTTCGGTGCTGCTGTATCCGGTGAACTCCGTGGCGCCCGCCGTGTCGGCGACCGCGCGGTAGGCGGACAGGTCGGCGTGCCCGTGCTTCTTGGCCTGGGCGTCGGCCTTGGCGCGCTCCCGCTGCTCCTTCATCAGGCGGCGGAAGCCGTCCTCGTCCACCGAGAGGCCCTGTTCCGCGGCCATTTCGAGGGTGAGGTCGATCGGGAAGCCCCAGGTGTCGTGGAGCAGGAACGCCTTGTCGCCGGCCAGGACCGCGCCGCCGGACGCCTTGGTCTCGGTGACGGCGGTGTCCAGGATGTTGGTGCCGGCCTTCAGCGTCTTGACGAAGGCGGCCTCCTCGGCGAGGGCGACCGTCTCGATCCGCCGGCGGTCCTCCAGCAGCTCCGGGTACTGCTGGCCCATCGTCCTGATGACGACGTCCAGCAGCTCGCCGACGACCAGACCGCCCGCGCCGAGCAGCCGCATGTTGCGGATGGCGCGGCGCATGATGCGGCGCAGGACGTAGCCGCGGCCCTCGTTGCCGGGGGTGACGCCGTCGCCGATGAGCATCGTGGCGGTGCGCATGTGGTCGGCGACGACCCGCAGCGAGACGTCGGAGCCGTCGGCGGCGCCGTAGCGCACGCCGGTCAGCTCGGTGGCCTTGTCGATGACGACGCGCAGGGTGTCCGTCTCGTACATGTTGCGGACGTCCTGGAGGATCATCGCCAGGCGTTCGAGTCCGAGGCCGGTGTCGATGTTCTGGCTGGGCAGGTCGCCGAGGATCTCGAAGTCCTCCTTGCCGGTGCCCGCCCCGCGCTCGTACTGCATGAAGACCAGGTTCCAGATCTCCACATACCGCTCGTCGTTGACGGCCGGGCCGCCCTCGACGCCGAAGGACGGGCCGCGGTCGTAGTTGATCTCGGAGCACGGGCCGCAGGGGCCCGGGACGCCCATGGACCAGTAGTTCTCCTTCTTGCCCAGCCGCTGGATCCGCTCGGCCGGTACGCCGACGACCTCGCGCCAGATCCGCTCGGCCTCGTCGTCGTCGAGGTAGACCGTGATCCAGAGCTTCTCCGGGTCGAGGCCGAAGCCGCCGTCGGCCTGCGAGCTGGTGAGCAGCTCCCAGGCGTACTTGATGGCGCCTTCCTTGAAGTAGTCGCCGAAGGAGAAGTTGCCGCACATCTGGAAGAACGTGCCGTGCCGGGTGGTCTTGCCGACCTCTTCGATGTCCGGCGTACGCACGCACTTCTGCACGCTGGTGGCGGTCGCGAAGGGGGGCTTGACCTCGCCGAGGAAGTACGGCTTGAAGGGCACCATGCCCGCGGGGACCAGCAGCAGCGTCGGGTCGTCCGCGATGAGTGACGCCGACGGCACGACGGTGTGCCCGCGCTCCTCGAAGAAGCGCAGCCAGCGGCGGCGGATTTCAGCCGACTCCATCAGTGGTCCTCATTTCCAGTCGGTCCGGTCAGCCCGGTCGGTCCGGTTGTTCTCGTGATTCGGTACGGCGATTCGAGCACCGCGTGGCGGCGCGGTCCGGGCAGCTCGCGCACCTCGGTCGTCTCGGTGAGACCGAGTGCCTCGTGCAGCTGTTCTTCACGGTCCGCCATTCCCGTGCGTACGTCCACTGCAAACTGGCGCAGCCGGTGGCCGGTTTCGACGGCCTTCTCCGCGGCCTGCGCGGCGAGGCTGTCGGGCTGGAGCCGGCGCAGCTTGCGGTGGACCTTGGTGGTGGCCCACACACCGGCGGCTGCGCCGGTGGTGAACCAGAATGCGCGGCGGAACATCGCGGTGATCAGTCCTTGGAGCGACGGGTTCGGCGCCCGCCACGGCGGGCGCCGGGCAGGGTGCGGCCGACGACGACGGTGCGCTTCGGCTCGGGTTCGCCCTTCTTGCCGATCGCGCGGCGCACGCCGTAGCCGAACGCCGCCACCTTGACCAGGGGTCCGCCGAAGGCGGAGGACACCGTCGAGGAGAGCGCGGAGGCGTTGGCGGTGACCTCTTGGACATCGGCGGCGATGGCGTCGACACGGGCCAGCTGGGTGTGCGCGGAGCGGACGGTCGCGGACGCGTCGGCGAGGAGCGGAACGGCCTGGTCGGACACTTCGGCCACCATCTTGGTGGTCGCCTTGAGCGTCTGTGCGAGCCTCACCAGCACGAGGGCGAGGAACGACACGAGGATCGCCCAGAAGACGGCCACGAGAATCCCGGCCACCTCTCCACCGGACACGTTGGCACCACTCTCCGACTGGTTTTTGCTCTGATCTCGTCCTGCTCGAACGGCGACCTCGACCTTATCGCGCCGCGACTGTCCGCCCGTACCCCAGTTCCCCGTGCGGCGGGTGGAGCCGGGCGGGGCGGGCGGGGCGGCGCCGCGGCGCGGGGGTGGTCAGCCGCCGGCGCCCCGGTCACCGCCGGCACCGGGTACGGCCGCCCGGGAGCGGCTCCGCGTCCGGTGAACTCTCGGAAAAATTGGCCGAGTTGACACCCCGCCCGGCCCGCAGGCGCGGGCGGCGGCCGGAGCCGGGCCGCGCCACGGGACGCCGGCGACCGTACGGGCCGTCGATGCGGCGCCGGGTACGCACGAACCCGCCGTCTCCCCGCCGCGAGCGCGGTGGGAAGACGGCGGGCCGAGTGCCGTACGGCGGAGCGGTGACGCCTGGATCAGCGGGCGTAGTACTCGACGACGAGCTGCTCGTCGCAGATCACCGGGATTTCCTTGCGGTTCGGGTCCCGGTCGAGACGGAACGCCAGCGCCGGGAGGTTGACCTCCAGGTAGCGCGGGGTCTCGCCGTCCGTGTCGTAGCCACCCTCGCGGGCGACCTGGAACGGGTGCTTCTCGCGGCTGCGCTCGCGGACCATCACGACGTCGCCGGGGCGGACGCGGAAGGACGGCTTGTCGACCTTGCGGTCGTTGACCGCGATGTGGCCGTGCACGACCATCTGACGGGCCTGGTAGATCGTGCGGGCGATGCCCGACCGCAGGACGAGCGCGTCCAGACGGCGCTCAAGCTCGATGATCAGGGCTTCGCCCGTCTTGCCTTCGACCTTCCGAGCGCGGTCGTAGGCACGGGCCATCTGCCGCTCGCTGATGTCGTACTGCGCGCGCAGACGCTGCTTTTCGAGCAGCCGGACCTTGTAGTCACTGTTCTGCTTGCGGCCACGGCCGTGCTCGCCGGGCGGGTAGGGACGGGCCTCGAAGTACTTGACGGCCTTCGGCGTCAGGGCGATGCCGAGTGCGCGCGACTTCTTGACCTTGGGACGCGACTGGTTCACGTGGAACGGACCTCCGTGTAAGTTAGGTGAGGCTTACCTTAGCGGAGGAGAACGCATGTTTCGACCTGGGATCCCCCTGCCCAGTGCTGGTCAGAGCACCGAGGCGGGTCAGCCGCGTCCCGTGGAAGACGCCCAGCGGCCCTCGGCTGCCGAGCGTGTACGCACCCTCGTAGAGTCCAATGGTATGGCGTCGCTGAGCATTCCCGGCGTCGAGGAGCTGGACGAGACCGGGCTCTCGGCACCCGTCTGCCGGACGGTGACACCCGACGGGGACGTGCTGTTGCTGGTCCCCGGCGACTCCGCGGCGGCGCGGGCGGCCGCGCACGCGCCGGACGACGACCTCACCGCCGTGATGGAGATCACGGATGTCGCACCCGTTTCGGTGCCGCACCGCATCCGCGGACGGGCCTGGGTGGCCGGCTGGCTGGCCACCGTACGCGGTGATCAGCGCGCCGAGGCCGCGCTGCTGCTCGCGGAGCGGCACCCCGTCGGCGAGCTGCTCGGCATCGGGGAGGCACTCCAGCCGGAGCACGTGCCGGGCGAGTACGGGCACGCCGCCTGGACGATGCTGCGCCTGGAGGTCGGCGAGTGCGCGGTGGACGATCTGTGGGGCGCGGAGCCCGTCGAGCCCGACGAGTTCGCCGCCGCCACCCCCGATCCGCTCCAGGCCCACGAGGCGGAGCTCTTGCAGCATCTGCACGCGGCCCACGGCGACCAGGTACGCGGGCTGTGCGCGCTGCTGGGCGACCGCACGGCGCACTGCGGGCTGCGCGACCGGGCCGTACCGGTGGGCCTGGACCGCTTCGGGCTGCGGGTGCGCTTCACGGACGCCGAGCGCCGCTCGTTCGACGCGCGGTTCGACTTCCCCGAGCCGGTGCGGGACGTGGCCGAGCTGCGGCGCGCGATGCATGTGCTCTTCGAGGCCGCGGCGCAGTGACCGGGCGGCGACGGCCGGCCCGGTGACGCCACAAGGTGACCTATCGGGCCCGTGCGGTCGGCCGCTGTGCCGGTCCCGCGTCGCACCGGGCCCGCGCCGCGCGGTGCGACGGCTCCGTCAGTCGCCGCTCTCGCCGCGCAGCCTGGCGCGGACCCGGTCGGCGACATCGGCATAGCGCGCCTCGGCGCCGTGCCGGGTGGGGGTGTAGTACCGCTTGCCGTGCACCTCGTCCGGTGCGTACTGCTGGGCCGCGATACCGCCCGGCAGATCGTGCGGGTACTGATAGCCCTGGCCGTGGCCGAGCTTCTGCGCCCCCTTGTAGTGGCTGTCGCGCAGATGGGCCGGGACCGCGCCGGCCTGACCGGCCCGGATGTCCGCCAGCGCGGCGTCGATGGCCAGGTAGGCGGCGTTCGACTTCGGCGCCAGGGCGAGCGCGATGGTGGCCTGGCTCAGGATGATCCGGGCCTCGGGGAACCCGATCATCGCCACCGCCTGGGCCGCGGCGACCGCGGTCTGCAAGGCCGACGGATCGGCCAGACCGATGTCCTCGCTCGCCGAGATCATCAGCCGCCGGGCAATGAACCGCGGGTCCTCCCCCGCCTCGATCATGCGGGCCAGGTAGTGCAGCGCGGCATCGACGTCGGAGCCGCGGATGGACTTGATGAGGGCGCTGGCCACGTCGTAGTGCTGGTCGCCGTCGCGGTCGTACTTCACCGCCGCGCGGTCGACGGAGTCCTCCAGGGTCTGGAGGGTGATCTCCTTCTCCTTCTTGGCCAGCGCGGAGCCGGCCCCGGCCTCCAGCGCGGTCAGCGCGCGCCGGGCGTCACCGCCGGCGATCCGCAGCAGATGCGCCTCGGTGTCCTCGGGGAGGGTGACCGCGCCCGCCAGACCGCGCGCATCGGTCAGCGCGCGGTGCAGCAGCCCGCGCAGATCGTCGTCGGTGAGCGGTTCGAGGGTCAGCAGCAGCGAGCGGGACAGCAGCGGGGAGATCACCGAGAAGTACGGGTTCTCGGTCGTCGCCGCGATCAGGGTGACCCAGCGGTTCTCGACGGCGGGCAGCAGGGAATCCTGCTGGGCCTTGCTGAAGCGGTGGATCTCGTCGAGGAAGAGGACCGTTTCCTTGCCGTAGCCGCCCGAGGCGCGCCGGGCGCCGTCGATGACCGCCCGGACCTCCTTGACGCCCGCCGTGATCGCGGAGAGCTCCACGAAGCGCTTGTTCGTCGCCTGGCTGACGACATGGGCGAGGGTCGTCTTGCCGATGCCGGGCGGCCCCCACAGGAAGACCGACGAGGGCCCGGCGGGACCGCCGCTCCCCTCGCCGACGAGGCGGCGCAGCGGCGAGCCGGGCTTGAGCAGATGGCGCTGCCCCACGACCTCGTCGAGGGTGCGCGGACGCATCCGTACGGCGAGCGGGGACCCCGCGGGGTCCTTCTCCTGACGGTCTTCGGCAGCGGCGGTGAACAGGTCGGGCTCCACGTCCACGAGCCTATGTCACGCCACTGACAGCCCCGCCGGGGCCGTGGTGAACGCCCCGGGGACCGGTCAGATCAGGGAGCTCCAGTACGACCACCACTTGGTGAGGATGAGCAGCAGCATCACGCCGTACCACAGCACCGGCACGACCCAGTGGAATTCCAGCACGGTCCGCCGCAGCCCCGCGGGCACCGGGATGATGCCGTGCTTGATGTTGTGCACGGTGGTGTACCAGAACATCAGGATCGTGATGCACCAGGTCAGCGTGCACCACAGGCAGAGCGCGTTGATGCTGTACAGCGACTGGGACATCAGCCACATGCAGAAGACCGTGCCCCCCAGGGTGCCGAGGTTCAGGCCGATCCAGAACCAGCCGCGGTAGCGGGCGCCCGCCAGCAGGCCCATGCCGATCGCGATGACCGCGCCGAAGGTGATCAGGCCGGCGACCGGATTCGGGAAGCCGAAGACCTCCGCCTGCCAGCTCTGCATGACGCTGCCGCAGGAGATGATCGGGTTGAGGCTGCAAGCCGGCTTGAAGTTCGGGTCCTTCAGCAGCTCGATCTTGTCCAAGGTGATGATCCAGGACGCCAGGGCGCCCAGCGCACCGGTGATCACCAGGAGCCAGGCGAGCCCGCGACCCGAACCGCTGGTCCCCGCGCCGCTCGCGCGGTCGTCGTCGGTGGACACGTCGTCAAGCGCTGTCGTCGTCATATCGCCGTTCCGTCGATCCCTTGGGGAATGAGGCCGAAAACCACCGGCCGCGGGAGAGCGGCCGCGCCGTTCATTCTGCCCCAACTCCGTGACAGATCAGCGTTCGATGGACATAAAGACGACCCACCCGGGGCCGCCGCGCACCCCGCCGAGCGGCGCCCCGGCCGGACACCCGGCCCCTGGCGGACCGCCCCGCCACCGCCGGGGCGGCGACGGAATCATCCCGCGGAGTGAGTGAGCGGACACCGCATTGACGACGCCCCCCGTGCCCGGCCGCCATGCCCGGCCCCCGCGTCCGGTATCGCGCACCCGGCACGGCGAAGGGCCCGGACGGTTCATCCCGCCGTCCGGGCCCCACTCATGCGTCCGCCCGCGCGGCGGGCGACGGGCCTCAGCCCAGCGCGCGCCGGACCTCCTCGACCACGGCGTCCCGCGCCACCGCGCGCTGCTCACCGCTCACCAGGTCCTTGAGCTGCACGATGCCCTCCGCCAGGTCCCGCTCGCCCGCGACGATCGCGAGCCGCGCGCCCGAGCGGTTGGCCGACTTCATGGCGTTCTTCAGGCCCTTGCCGCCGTACGCGAAGTCGGTGGCGACACCGGCCCGGCGCAGCTCGGTGACCGTGCCGAAGAGCTCCCGGCGGGCCTCCTCGCCGAGCGGCACCGCGTACACCGCGGTGGCGGCGGGGGTGTCCAGTGTGATGCCCTCGGCCTCCAGCGCCAGCACCGTCCGGTCCACGCCCAGCGCCCAGCCGACGGACGGCAGCGCGGGGCCGCCGATCATCTCCGAGAGCCCGTCGTAGCGCCCGCCGCCGCCGACCGCGGACTGCGAGCCGAGGCCGTCGTGGACGAACTCGAAGGTGGTGCGGGTGTAGTAGTCCAGCCCGCGCACCAGCTTCTCGTCGTCCTCGAAGGCCACGCCCGCCGCGGTCAGCAGCTCGCGCACCTGCTCGTGGTACGCCTTGCACGCCTCGCACAGGTGGTCGCGGAGCACCGGCGCCCCGGTGAGCTGCCGCTGGACGGCCTCGCGCTTGTCGTCCAGCACCCGCAGCGGGTTGATGTCGACCCGGCGCCGGGTGTCCTCGTCGAGGTCGAGACCGCGCAGGAAGTCCTGGAGGGCGCCCCGGTACGCGGGGCGGCACTCGGCGTCGCCCAGCGAGTTCAGCAGCAGCCGGAAGTTGCTCAGTCCGAGGGACTTGTACGCGTCGACGGCAAGGATGATCAACTCGGCGTCCAGCGCCGGGTCCTCGGCGCCGATCGCCTCGGCGCCGACCTGCGAGAAGTGGCGGTAGCGGCCCTTCTGCGGGCGCTCGTAGCGGTAGTACGAGCCGGAGTACCAGAGCTTGACGGGGAGGTTGCCCCCCTTGTGGAGGTTGGCCTCCAGCGCCGCCCGCAGCACGGACGCGGTGCCCTCGGGCCGCAGCGCGAGCTGGTCGCCGCCCTTGGTCTCGAAGGCGTACATCTCCTTGGTCACGATGTCGGTGGACTCACCGACCCCGCGCGCGAACAGCTCGATGTTCTCGAAACCGGGCGTCTCGATGTAGCCGTACCCGGACTTCCTCAGCGGCGCGGCGATCGCCTCGCGCACCGCGAGATAGGTCGCGGACTGCGGCGGAATCAGGTCGTACGTGCCCTTGGGGGCCTTGAAGGTGCTCACGGAAGCTTCGTCACATTCCTCGTCGCGGAGCGGCGGTCGAGCCGTCTCCGAGGCCGGCGGCCACGTCCCGCAGGAAGGGGTTGGTGGCGCGCTCGCGGCCGATGGTGGTCTGGGGGCCGTGGCCGGACAGCACGACGGTGGAGTCCTCCAGCGGCAGGCACACACGCGCCAGCGACCGCAGGATCTCGGCGTGGTCGCCGCCCGGCAGATCGGTACGTCCGATGGAGCCGGCGAACAGCAGGTCGCCCGAGAAGAAGACCGGCGGAATGTCGGCCTGCTCGGGCATCCTGAACGTCACCGACCCCTTGGTATGGCCGGGTGCGTGCGCGACGGAGAACCGCATACCGGCGAGGTCCAGCGCACCGCCGTCGGTCAGCTCCCTGACGTCGTCCGGCTCCCCCACCGTGAGTTCGCCCATGAGCTGGCGGCCGATGGAGCGGCCCAGGGCCTTCTCCGGGTCGCTCATCATGTAGCGGTCCTCGGGATGTATCCAGGCCGGGACGCCGTGCGCGCCGCACACCGGGACGACCGAGGCGACATGGTCGATATGCCCGTGGGTGAGCACTACCGCGACGGGCTTGAGCCGATGCTTCCTGAGCGTGTCCTCGACGCCCTGGGCCGCTTGGTGGCCCGGGTCGATGATCACGCACTCCTCACCGGCGGCGGGGGCGACCACGTAGCAGTTGGTCCCCCAGGCCCCGGCGGGGAACCCGGCAATCAGCACGTTCGTCCTTAAAGGTCGTGGAGGTCGGTGACGGCCGGTCCGCGAAGCCGCTCCCGGATCGTCTCGGCAGCTCCAGAGCCTACCGGCGCGACTCCCACCGGTGCGAACCCGTATACGGTACGGCCACGGCAGACGAGAGCGACCAGAGCGCAGGACGAAGGAGACGACCGGTGGTCAGCAGCGATCAGCGGCGGCGGCAGCTCGCCCGGGAGAAGTTCGAGCGCCAGCAGCAACGGCGGTCCGCGGCCCGGCGGAAGGCCAAACGCCGCAACGTGATCCTCGCGTCCGTCCTCGCGGTGGCGGTGGCCGGCGGTGCCGCCGCGTACGCCTCGGCCGGGCTGGCCGGCGGGAGCGAGGACAAGAGCTCCGATCAGGCCGCGGCCCCGTCCAAGGCGCCGGACCCGTGCGGCAAGCCCGCGAAGGGCGCACCGTCCAAGGAGACGTGGCAGAAGGAACCGGCGATGTCGGTCGACACCTCGGCCTCCTACGCCGTGACGCTGGCGACGACCTGCGGCACGATCGACCTGAAACTGGACGCCGGCAAGGCGCCGCACACCGTGAACTCCTTCGCGTTCCTCGCGGGCAAGGACTTCTTCGACCACAGCAAGTGCCACCGCCTGGTCGACCAGGGCATCTACGTCCTCCAGTGCGGCGACCCGACCGGCACCGGCCAGGGGACGCCCGGCTACACCATCCCGGACGAGAACCTCAAGGACCCGCAGCTCAAGGGCGGCGTCTATCCGGCGGGCACGGTCGCGATGGCCAACCGCTACGACGGGAGCGACGCCAAGACCCGCAACTCCGGCGGCAGCCAGTTCTTCCTCGTCTACCAGGACAGCAAGCTGCCGCCGAACTACACGCCGTTCGGCACGATCACCGGTGGTATGGACGTGCTCCAGAAGATCGCCAAGGCGGGCTCGACACCCGACCCGGCGACCGGTAACACCGCGCCGAACGCCACGGTCGTCATCGACAAGGCGACGGTCAGGAAATCCTGAGCCCGGCGGGGGCACCGTCGCCGGCGTCCCCGTACCCGAGCCGCGGAATTCGGTCGTGCTGGATGCGGACAGCAGACCGGCGGTCGCCTAGATTGGCGTTGTGCAGGGTGCCTGGTCCGACGGCTGGCCCCGCACCCGCAAGACAGCCCGTCGGACCGGCCGGGCGTGGCTCAGCCGGACAGAAACTGTGGACGATGCCGGGGGGCCGCGCGCCTCGACGGCATCATGTGGAGGAGGCGCTGTGAGCAGCGACCCGTGGGGCCGCGTCGATGAGACGGGGACCGTGTACGTGCGTACCGCCGACGGCGAGCAGATCGTCGGTTCGTGGCAGGCGGGATCTCCCGAGGAGGCCCTCGCCTACTTCGAGCGCAAGTACGAGGGTCTGGTCGTCGAGATCGGCCTCCTGGAGCGGCGGGTCAAGACCACCGACCTGTCGGCGAAGGACGCCGCGGCCGCCATCGACCATCTGCGCACGCAGGTCGACGAGCACCACGCGGTGGGCGATCTGGAGGCGCTGCGCAAGCGGCTCGACGCCCTCGTCGGCACGGTCGAGTCGCGCCGCGAGGAGCGCAAGGCGCAGAAGGCCAAGCAGAGCGACGAGGCCCGGCAGGCCAAGGAGAAGCTGGTCACCGAGGCCGAGGAGCTGGCGGTCAGTGAGCAGTGGCGGTCGGCCGGTGAGCGGCTGCGGGCACTGGTCGACACCTGGAAGGGCCTGCCCCGCCTCGACCGCAAGACGGACGACGAGCTCTGGCACCGCTTCTCGCACGCCCGCTCGGCGTTCTCCAAGCGGCGCAAGGCGCACTTCGCGTCGCTGGACGCGCAGCGCGAGGACGCCCGTAAGGCCAAGGAGAAGCTGGTCGCCGAGGCCGAGTCGCTGTCGGGCTCGACGGACTGGGGGGCCACCGCGGCCCGCTACCGCGACCTGATGACGGAGTGGAAGGCCGCGGGCCGCGCCCAGCGCGAGCACGAGGACGACCTGTGGAACCGCTTCCGCGGCGCCCAGGACGTCTTCTTCCAGGCGCGCGGTGAGGTCTTCGCGGAGCGCGACGCCGAGCAGCAGGAGAACCTGACCCGCAAGGAGGAGCTGGTCGTCGAGGCCGAGAAGCTGCTCCCGGTGACGGACCTCAAGGCGGCGCGGGCCGCGTTCCGTACGGTCAACGAGCGGTGGGAAGCCATCGGCCACGTGCCGCGGGACGCCCGCCCCAAGATCGAGGGGCGGATGCACGCCGTCGAGCGCGCCATCCAGGAGGCCGAGGAGACCGAGTGGCGGCGGACCAACCCCGAGGCGCGGGCGCGCGCCGCGGGCCTGACCGGCCAGCTCCAGGACGCCGTCGACAAGCTGACGAAGCAGATCGACACCGCGCGGGCGGCCGGCAACAACGCCAAGGCCGACAAGCTCGCCCGGGAGCTGGAGGGCCGCAAGGCGCTGCTGGACCAGGCGCTCAAGGGCCTGGAGGAGTTCGGCGGCTGAGAATTCCGGCGCCGGCATGACGGAGCGGCCCGGTACGGATCCTCCCGTACCGGGCCGCTCCGCCGTTCCTGCGGCGCCCGCGCCCTACGGCCGACGGGCCGAGGTCACCCGGTAGACGTCGTAGACGCCCTCCACGCCCCGAACCGCCTTGAGCACATGGCCCAGGTGTTTGGGGTCGCCCATCTCGAAGGTGAAGCGGGAGGTGGCGACCCGGTCGCGGGAGGTCTGGACGGCCGCGGACAGGATGTTGACGTGCTGGTCCGACAGGACGCGAGTGACGTCCGACAGGAGCCGGGAGCGGTCCAGCGCCTCCACCTGGATGGCGACCAGGAAGACCGAGGACTGGGTGGGCGCCCACTCGACCTCCAGGATCCGTTCCGGCTGCTTGGACAGCGAGTCGACGTTGACGCAGTCTGCACGGTGCACCGAGACGCCGCTGCCGCGGGTGACGAAGCCGATGATGGGGTCGCCGGGCACCGGCGTGCAGCAGCGGGCGAGCTTGACCCACACATCGTCGACGCCCTTGACGACGACGCCCGGATCGGCGCTGGAGCGCCGCTTGGAGCGCGGCCGGATCGGCGTCGACTCGGCGATGTCCTCGGTGGCCTCGTCCTGTCCGCCGAGCGCCTGCACCAGTTTCTGCACGACGCCCTGCGCGGCGACATGGCCCTCGCCGATGGCGGCGTAGAGCGAGGAGATGTCGGGGTAGCGCATCTCGTGCGCGAGGGTGACCAGGGAGTCGCCGGTCAGGATCCGCTGGATCGGCAGGTTCTGCTTGCGCATCGCCCGCGCGATGGCGTCCTTGCCCTGCTCGATGGCCTCGTCGCGGCGTTCCTTGGAGAACCAGCCGCGGATCTTGTTGCGGGCGCGCGGGGACTTGACGAAGCCGAGCCAGTCGCGCGAGGGGCCCGCGCCGGGTGCCTTGGAGGTGAAGACCTCCACCAGGTCGCCGTTGTCCAGGGTCGATTCGAGCGGTACGAGCCGCCCGTTGACCCGTGCCCCTATCGTGCGGTGGCCGACCTCGGTGTGCACCGCGTACGCGAAGTCGACGGGGGTGGCACCGGCCGGCAGCGCTATGACGTCGCCCTTCGGTGTGAAGACGAAGACCTCGTTGCGGGAGAGGTCGAAGCGCAGCGATTCGAGGAACTCGCCCGGGTCCTCGGTCTCCTTCTGCCAGTCCAGCAGCTGCCGCAGCCAGGCCATGTCGTTGACGGTGTCCTGGCCGGCGCCCTTGCCCTTGGGCACGTCGGTGCGCACCTTGGAGGCGCCGGCGACGGCCTCCTGCTTGTACTTCCAGTGCGCGGCGATGCCGTACTCGGCGCGGCGGTGCATGTCGAACGTACGGATCTGGAGCTCGACGGGCTTGCCGCTGGGGCCGATCACGGTCGTGTGCAGCGACTGGTACATGTTGAACTTGGGCATCGCGATGTAGTCCTTGAACCGCCCCGGCACCGGATTCCACCGGGCGTGGACGGTGCCGAGCGCCGCATAGCAGTCGCGGACGGTGTCGACGAGGACGCGGATGCCCACCAGGTCGTAGATCTCGGCGAAGTCGCGGCCGCGCACGATCATCTTCTGGTAGACGCTGTAGTAGTGCTTCGGCCGGCCGGTGACGGTGGCCTTGATGCGGGCGGCGCGCAGATCGGCCTGGACCTCGTCGGTCACTATGGCCAGGTACTCGTCGCGCTTGGGTGCCCGCTCGGCGACCAGCCGGACGATCTCGTCGTACATCTTGGGGTAGAGGATCGCGAAGGCGAGGTCCTCCAGCTCCCACTTGATGGTGTTCATGCCCAGGCGGTGGGCCAGCGGCGCGTAGATCTCCAGGGTCTCGCGGGCCTTCTTCTCCTGCTTCTCCCGCTTGAGATAGCGCATGGTGCGCATGTTGTGCAGCCGGTCGGCGAGCTTGATGACCAGTACGCGCGGGTCCTTGGCCATCGCGACGACCATCTTGCGGACGGTCTCGGCCTGCGCGGCCTCCCCGAACTTGACCCGGTCCAGCTTGGTGACGCCGTCGACGAGCAGGGCGACCTGGTCGCCGAAGTCGCGGCGCAGGGTGTCCAGGCCGTACTCGGTGTCCTCGACGGTGTCGTGCAGCAGGCCCGCCATCAGGGTGGCCGGGTCCATCCCCAGCTCGGCGAGGATCGTCGTCACCGCGAGCGGATGGGTGATGTACGGGTCGCCGCTCTTGCGCTTCTGGCCGCGGTGCCAGCGCTCGGCGACCTGATAGGCCCGCTCGACCTGGCGCAGCGTGGCGGTCTCGATCTTGGGGTCGTTGCCGCGCACCGCCCGCAGCAGCGGTTCCAGGACCGGGTTGTACGGGCTGGAGCGCTGTACGCCCAGTCGGGCGAGGCGGGCCCGTACGCGGTTGGGGGAACCGGAGCGGCTCACCGGGGCGGGCGGCAGGGGCTTCGTCACCGGGACCGGGGCGGCGGGCGGGGCGGCCTTCGCGGGCGGCTCGGGAGCGGAGGCCGGTTCGGCGGCGGGGGCCACGGCGGGCTTCGCGGTGGTGCCCGGCTTCGGCTCGGGCTCGGCGGCGGGGGCCGGGCGGGCGGCGCCACCGCGTGCGCCCGGCTCGGTGGCGGGTGCGGAAGCGGCGTCCCGGGGGTTCGGCTCGGCCGGACGCGCGGCGGCGGATCCCGCCGGACGCAGTCCGGGGGAGAGCGGCTGGGCCTCGTCTGGCAAGAGCACTCCTCAAGTGGTGTGGGACCACAGGACCACGAACTGGTCGGGGTGCCATGGTATCGACCCACGCGCCCCGGCTCTCCCGCGGCCATCAGTACGTACATGACACAGCGCTGAGGGCGCCCGGATTCTTCCGGGCGCCCTCAGCGCCGATGCGGTGTGCGAGAACCGGCTCAGACCGTGATCAGGGCCTCCAGCGGGGCGCCCTTCAGACCCGGCTCCAGCCGCTGCCGGCCGGCGAGGAAGCCGAGCTCCAGCAGCACCGCGAGGCCGGCGACCTCGGCGCCCGCGCGGCGCACGAGCTGCAACGAGGCGTCGGCCGTACCGCCGGTGGCCAGCACGTCGTCGATCACCAGCACCCGGTCGCCCGGGGCCAGCGCATCGGCGTGGATCTCGATCTCGGCGGTGCCGTACTCCAGGTCGTACGACTGCCCGAGCGTCGCGCCGGGCAGCTTGCCCGCCTTGCGTACGGGGACGAAGCCGATGCCGGCGCGGACCGCGACGGGGGCGGCGAGGATGAAGCCGCGTGCCTCCAGACCCACGACCTTGTCCGCGTGGTACCGCTCGCACAGGTCGGCGAACGCGTCGGTGAGCGCCCCGAAGGCCCGCGCGTCGGCCAGCAGCGGGGTGATGTCCTTGAACATCACGCCCGGCTGCGGGTAGTCGGGGACGTCCGTGATCCGGCTGAGCAGCAGCTCGCGCAGCTCGGCGGGGGCGCTCATCGGCGCTTGCCCGACGTACGGCCGCGTCCGCGGTCACGGGTGGCGGACTGCGCGGGCGGTCCCACGACCGCCGCGTCGTCGCCCTCGGCGGCACCGGACGTGCCCACGGCGACCCCGTCCTGCGGGTCCTCCTCGCTCGCGCCCTTGGCCGCGGCCGCGGCGCGCTTCGCCCGCACCCGCTTGGCCAGCGCCTTCATCTGCGGTTCGCTGTTCTTGAGGTCGGAGACCAGCGGGGTGGCGATGAAGATCGAGGAGTACGCACCGGCGGCGAGGCCGACGAACAGGGCGAGCGAGATGTCGTTGAGCATGCCCGCGCCCAGCACGCCGCCGCCGACGAAGAGCAGACCGGCGACCGGGAGCAGCGCCACGATGGTGGTGTTGATGGAGCGCACCAGGGTGCCGTTGATGCTGCGGTTGGCGATCTCGCTGTAGGTGAAGCGGGTCTGCTTGGTGATGTCCTTGCCGGCTTCCTTGAGGCTGTCGAAGACGACGACCGTGTCGTACAAGGAGTAACCGAGGATGGTCAGCAGACCGATCACCGTACCCGGGGTGACCTCGAAGCCGACCAGGGCGTAGACACCGACCGTGATCGTGAGGTCGTGGATCAGCGCGATCAGCGCGGCGATCGCCATCCGCCACTCGAAGGAGATGGCCAGATAGATCACCACGAGGACCATGAAGATCCCCAGGCCCAGCCACGCCTTGTTGGCGATCTGCTCGCCCCAGCTCGGGCCGACCAGCTGGGTGTTGACCTGCTTGACCGGGACGTTCAAATCCTTGGCGAGCTCTTCCTGGACCGGCACCGCCTGCTTGGTGTCCAGACCGCTGATCTGGATACGCAGCGCGCCGCCGCCGAGCTTCTGCACCATGGCCTGGTGGCCGCCGGCCGCCGCCTCGGCCTTGTGCTGTGCCTCCGTGGCGGACACCGCGGTCTTCGGGGTGGTGAAGACCGCACCGCCGGAGAACTCGATGCCCATGTTCAGGCCCCGCACCGCCAGGCCGACGATGGCCGTGATGGTGATGAGGATCGAGATGCCGTACCAGATCTTCCGCTTGCCGATGAAGTCGTAGCCGACTTCGCCGCGGTAGAGCCGGGCGCCGAGGTTACCGAGCTTGGACATCTCACGCCTCCTTGGTCTCGGTGGTGACGATGGAGCGGCGGCCGCGGCGCAGCGGCGGCTTGACGCCCAGACGCTTGGGATCCAGACCGGACCAGGGGTGGCCCTCGGCGAAGAACTTCCGCCGGGCCAGCAGCGTCATCAGCGGCTTGGTGAAGAGGAAGACCACGACGACGTCGAGGACGGTGGTCAGGCCGAGCGTGAACGCGAAGCCCTGCACCTTGCCGACGGTGACGATGAACAGCACCGCGGCGGCGAGGAACGACACGAAGTCGGAGACCATGATCGTACGGCGGGCGCGCGGCCAGCCGCGTTCGACGGCCGGACGCAGGGTGCGGCCGTCGCGGATCTCGTCCCTGATGCGCTCGAAGTAGACGATGAAGGAGTCGGCCGTGATGCCGATGGCGGCGATGGCGCCGCAGACGGCCGGCAGGTTCAGCGCGAACCCGATGGCCGGGCCGAGCAACGTCATGATCGTGTACGTCAGGACCGCCGAGACGCCCAGGCTCGCCAGCGCGACCAGCGCCAGGCCCCGGTAGTAGGCGACCAGGTAGATGACGACCAGCGCGAGGCCGATGGCACCGGCGACCAGACCGGCGTGCAGCTGCTCGCCGCCGAGCGCCGCCGTGACCGTCGTCTCGTCATCGATCTTGAAGGAGAGCGGCAGGGCGCCGTAGGACAGCATGTTCCCCAGGTCCTGTGCGGACTGCTGGGTGAAGCCGCCGGAGATGGTGGCGTTGCCGCCGTTGAGCTGCTGGCTGACGCGCGGGTCGGAGACCACCGCGCCGTCCAGGACGATCGCGAACTGGTTCTGCGGCTGCGTCTTGGTGGCGAGCTTGCCCGTGATGTCGGCGAACTTCTTGCCGCCGTCGGAGGTGAAGTCCATCTGGACGATCCAGCCCTGGCCCTGCTGGGCGTCGAAGACCGCCTTGGCGTCCTTGACGTCGGTGCCCTCGACACCGACCGGGCCGAGCACGTACTTCTGCGTACCGTCGTCCTTGCAGGCCACGACCGGGTCGGACGGCTTGCTGCCGGCGGCATGCTCACCGGCCGCCGCGCGCGACTCCTTCGTGGAGCAGTCCAGCGCGGCGAACTGCTTCTGGAGCGCGGCAGGGATGTCCGCGTCGCCGCCGCCGACCGGGGGCGTGGCGGACGGGGAGGGGGTGGGCGAGGCGGGCGGCGCCTTCTTCAGGGAGTCCGTGACGGCGCGGCCCTGGGGCGTGGCGCCCTGCTTGCCGTCGTCCTTGCCGTCCTTGCCCTTGCCGTCCTTGTTGCCCTGGTCGCCCTTGTCGTTCTTGTCGCCCTTACCGCCCGCGGAGGGGGGCGTGGTGGGCTCGGGGGCCTTGGTGCCCGCGGTGGTGGTCAGCACCGGCCGGAATCCGAGCTGGGCGGTGGTACCGACCTGCTGGCGGGCCTGCTTCGCGTCCGTCCCCTTGGGGATGTTCACGATGATGTGGTTGCTGCCCTGCGTCTGGACCTCGGCCTCGCTCACACCGAGACCGTTGACCCGCCGCTCCATGATGCCGGCGGCGGTGTTCATGTTGGTCTCGTTGATCGCGTTGGGCTTGCCCGGCTGATTCTGGGCCGCCAGCGTGAAGCTGGTGCCGCCGGCCAGGTCGATGCCCAGTCGGGGCGTCAGAGTGCCGGAGTAGAACATGCCTCCGACCAGCGCCACCATCGCGATCAGGATCAGAACCAGGGTGCGCCCCGGTTTTCCCTGGCTCGCGGGCGACCTGCGGCCCTTCTTCGGTGCTGCCACCTTCTCGTATCTCCCTGTCCAACCCCTCGGCATCGGGTGTCCGCCGAGGAGCCACGAAGTGTTGTGGGGACGTGCCCCCGCCGGAGCCTAAACCGTCCCGGAACCGGGGCGCACCGCACGCGGGGCGCTCCGCGGTTCCGTCCGGGCGGGACTACTTCGCGTCGGCGCCGCCGGCCTTCTTGTCGTCCTTGGCGGTCTCGGCGTCGGCCTTGACAGCATCCTTGGCGGCCTCGGCGTCCTTGGCGGCGGGCTTCTCGGCGTCGGCGTCCGCGTCGGCCGGGGCCTCGTCCTTGCCCAGGTCGATCTTGCCGGCCTTGTCACCCGATTCGGCGGCGTCCACGGCGATGTCACCGGTCAGCGAGGAGGCGTCGTCCGGGACGACCGGGTCGGCGCTGTCCAGAATGCGGTTGTACTCCTCGTCCGCGAGCACCGCGCCGATGGCGTTCTTGGCGTAGAGGGCGTGCACACCGGGTGCGACCTCCAGCAGAACGGAGTCGTCGTGGATTTCCTTGACGGTGGCGTACATACCCCCGATGGTCCGGACGCCGGTGCCGGGCTGCATCTCGTTGCGCATCTGCGCGGCCGCCTGCTGCTTCTTCTTGGCAGACCGGGTCATCAGGAACATGGCCCCGATGAGGACGATGAAGGGGAGGAGAGTCATGATACTCACGGGACGGAAATCCTTCGCACGACCGCTCATCCGCGGTCTGATATACGGGGGTGGGTATGCCGGGCCATACGGACGGCATCGGCGGAGTCTAAGCGAGTCCGCACCGGTGGAACAACGCTCAGCATCGCACCGCAGTTCCTCAGCGGGCGACTCTCCGCGCCGTCACGCCCCGAACAGGCCCTGCTGTCCCGTTCCGCCCGATTGCTGCTGCGGCGGTACCAGACCCAGGTGGGCCCAGGCCGCCGGAGTCGCGATCCGGCCGCGGGGCGTCCTCGCCAGCAGCCCCTCGCGCACCAGGAACGGCTCGGCGACCTCCTCGACCGTCTCGCGCTCCTCCCCCACCGCGACCGCGAGGGTGGAGAGCCCCACCGGGCCGCCGCCGAAGAGCTTGAGCAGGGCCGTGAGCACCGCGCGGTCGAGGCGGTCCAGGCCGCGGCCGTCCACCTCGTAGACCCCCAGGGCCTGCGAGGCGATCTCGCGGGTGATCACGCCGTCCGCCTTGACCTGGGCGTAGTCGCGGACACGGCGCAGCAGGCGGTTGGCGATACGCGGGGTGCCGCGGGACCGGCCGGCGATCTCGGCGGCGCCGTCGGCCTCTATGTGGACGTCCAGCAGGCCGGCCGAGCGGTGGATCACCCGCGTCAGTTCGGCGGGGGCGTAGAACTCCATATGGCCGGTGAAGCCGAAGCGGTCGCGCAGCGGGGGCGGCAGCAGACCGGCCCGGGTGGTGGCGCCGACCAGGGTGAAGGGCGGGAGTTCGAGGGGGATGGCGGTGGCGCCCGGCCCCTTGCCGACGATGACGTCGACGCGGAAGTCCTCCATCGCCATGTAGAGCATTTCCTCGGCGGGCCGGGACATCCGGTGGATCTCGTCGAGGAAGAGGACCTCGCCCTCCTGGAGGGAGGAGAGGATCGCGGCGAGATCGCCGGCGTGCTGGATGGCGGGGCCGGAGGTGATGCGGATCGGGGCGCCCATCTCGGCGGCGATGATCATCGACAGGGTCGTCTTGCCGAGGCCCGGCGCGCCGGAGAGCAGGACGTGGTCGGCGGTGGCGCCGCGGGCGCGGGCCGCGCGCAGCACCAGGTCGAGCTGTTCACGCACCCGCTCCTGGCCGACGAACTCATCGAGGTCCTTGGGCCGCAGCGCGGCTTCGACTGCGGTGTCCTCACCGTCGGCGTCGGCCCCGACCAGCCGGTCGGCCGCGCCGGTGGCGTCCTCGGCGGCGGACGGTGCGGTGTCGTCCCAGTTCACTGCGGATTGCCTCGTGGGGTCGGGGCGGCCGGGCCGCCGGTGTGGTCGTACGGTCGGGGGCGCGCGGCCGCGGCGGCGCACCGGCCGGAGCGGGCCGCCGGGTGCCGCCGGCCGGTCATCGCGCCCGGTTCAGGGACTGGAGCGCGGCCTTGAGGAGCTGCGGCACCTGCGGCTGCCCGCCGCCGGCGACGGCCGCCTCGGCCTGCGGGGCGACGGCGGCGACCGCCTCGTCCGCCTCGCGGGTGGCGTAGCCGAGGCCGATCAGGGCGGCGTGCAGCTGATCGCGCCAGCCGGCCGTCACCGCGCTGCCGATGGCCGCGCGGGAGTTGCCGAGCGGGGCGCCGAGCCGGTCCTTGAGCTCCAGGAGGAGTTTCTGCGCGCCCTTCTTGCCGATGCCCGGCACGGCGGTGAGGGTCTTCTCGTCACCGCCGGCGACGGCCATGCGCAGGGTGTCCGGGGAGTGCACGGCCAGCATGGCCTGGGCCAGCCGCGGCCCCACCCCGCTGGCGGTCTGGAGCAGTTCGAAGGTCTGCCGCTCGTCGTCGTCGGCGAAGCCGTAGAGGGTGAGCGAGTCCTCGCGGACGACGAGAGAGGTGGCGAGCCTGGCCGGCTGTCCGATGCGCAGCCCGGAGAGTGTGTTCGGCGTGCACTGGACGGCCATGCCGATACCGCCGACCTCGACGACGGCGGTATCCGGTGCGAGGGCCGCGACCGGGCCGGAGACGAAGGCGATCATCGGGTGCCCTTCTGGGGTGTCCCCCGGCGGATGCCGGCGGACGGGACGGATGCGGGATGGGTGCGGCGGGCCGCGGCCTGTGCCTGCTGGAGGCGGTTGACCGCGGGGGCGCGCCAGATGTGGCAGATGGCCAGGGCCAGGGCGTCGGCCGCGTCGGCGGGCCGGGGCGGCGCGTCCAGCCGCAGCAGCCGGGTGACCATGGCGCCGACCTGGTCCTTGTCGGCCCGGCCGGAGCCGGTGACGGCGGCCTTGACCTCGCTGGGGGTGTGCAGCGCGACCGGCAGTCCGCGGCGGGCGGCGCACAGCATGGCGACCGCGCTGGCCTGGGCGGTGCCCATGACCGTACGGACGTTGTGCTGGCTGAACACCCGCTCCACGGCGACGAATTCGGGCCGGTGCTCGTCCAGCCACGCGTCGATGCCGCGCTCGATCAGGACGAGGCGGTGGGCGATGTCGGCGTCCGACGGGGTCCGGACGACGCCGACGCCGACCATGCGCAGCGGGCGGCCGGCGACCCCGTCCACCACGCCGACGCCGCAGCGCGTCAGCCCCGGGTCCACCCCCAGCACCTTCATCGGGCCCCACCCCTCGCCGTTTCGTTCACCTGTTCTTGCAGGTTAACGGCTGCCACTGACAAACCGACGGGCCGACGGGGTGTGTCCCGCCGGCCCGTCGTACGGCCCTGTGTGCTGTGCGCGCCGAAGACCTAGGCGTCGACCTTGGCCATGACGTCGTCGGAGACATCGAAGTTGGCGAAGACGTTCTGCACGTCGTCGCTGTCCTCCAGCGCGTCGATCAGCTTGAAGATCTTGCGGGCGCCCTCTTCCTCGAGCTCGACCTGCATGGTCGGGACGAAGTTGGCGTCGGCCGAGTCGTAGTCGATACCGGCTTCCTGGAGCGCGGTACGGACCGCGACCAGGTCGGTGGCCTCGCTGAGCACCTCGAAGGACTCACCGAGGTCGTTGACCTCCTCGGCGCCCGCGTCCAGGACCGCGCCAAGCACATCGTCCTCGGACAGCTCGCCCTTGGGGACGATCACCACGCCCTTGCGGTTGAACAGGTAGGACACCGAGCCCGGGTCGGCCATCGAACCGCCGTTGCGGGTCATCGCGACGCGGACGTCCGAGGCGGCGCGGTTGCGGTTGTCGGTGAGGCACTCGATGAGCACCGCGACGCCGTTGGGGCCGTAGCCTTCGTACATGATGGTCTCGTAGTCGGCGCCGCCCGCCTCAAGACCCGCACCGCGCTTGACCGCGCTGTCGATGTTCTTGTTGGGCACCGAGCTCTTCTTCGCCTTCTGGATGGCGTCGAAAAGGGTCGGGTTGCCCTCCACGTCGGCACCGCCGGTGCGCGCCGCGACCTCGATGTTCTTGATCAGCTTCGCGAAGAGCTTGCCGCGCTTGGCATCGATCACGGCCTTCTTGTGCTTCGTCGTAGCCCATTTAGAGTGGCCGGACATCCGCCTGTCTCCTTCGCGTAACCAATTGAGAAACGAACGCCTGAGATCCTACCGGGAACGCGCCGGAGGGCCGTACGCCCGCCCGTCGCCCGGTGTCAGCGCCGGGCGCGCCGCACCAGGTCGACGAAGTACGCGTGGACGCGGTGATCGCCGGTGAGTTCCGGATGGAAAGACGTGGCGAGGACGTTACCTTGCCGGACGGCCACCGTGTGACCGTCGTACGTCGCCAGGACCTCGACGGCGGCGCCGACCGACTCGACCCAGGGCGCCCGGATGAAGACGCCCTCGACCGGCCCGCCGGGGATGCCGGCGATCTCGACGGCCGCCTCGAAGGACTCGTTCTGCCGTCCGAAGGCGTTACGGCGCACGATCATGTCGATGCCGCCGAGCGTCTCCTGGTCCTCACGGCCGTCCAGCAGCTTGTCCGCGACCATGATCATGCCGGCGCAGGTGCCGTAGACCGGCTTCCCGCTCCGGACGAACGCGCGCAGCGGCTCCAGCATGCCGAAGGTGACGGCCAGTTTGGACATGGTGGTGGACTCGCCGCCCGGGATGACCAGGCCGTCGAGCCCGGCCAGTTCCTGCGGACGGCGCACCGGCCGGGCCAGGGCGTCCGCCGTGCCGAGCGCCGTGAGGTGCTCGCGGACGTCGCCCTGGAGGGCCAGTACACCGATGGTGGGGGTGGTCATCTGCGTCCTACCAGCCGCGGTTGGCGTAGCGCTCGGACTCGGGGAGGGTGTCGCAGTTGATGCCGACCATGGCCTCGCCCAGGTTGCGCGAGACGTCCGCGATCACCGCCGGGTCGTCGTAGAAGGTGGTGGCCTTCACGATCGCGGCGGCGCGCTTGGCGGGGTCGCCGGACTTGAAGATGCCGGAGCCGACGAACACGCCCTCGGCGCCGAGCTGGCGCATCAGGGCCGCGTCGGCCGGGGTCGCCACGCCGCCGGCGGAGAACAGCACGACCGGCAGCTTGCCCAGCTCGGCGACCTCCTTGACCAGCTCGTAGGGGGCACGCAGCTCCTTGGCGGCGGCGAACAGCTCGTTGTTGTCGTAGCCGCGCAGCCGGGCGATCTCCCCCTTGATCTGGCGCAGGTGGCGCACCGCCTCGACGACGTTGCCGGTGCCGGCCTCGCCCTTGGAGCGGATCATGGCCGCGCCCTCGGCGATCCGGCGCAGCGCCTCGCCCAGGTTGGTGGCGCCGCAGACGAAGGGGGTGGTGAAGGCCCACTTGTCGGCGTGGTTGACCTCGTCGGCCGGGGTGAGGACCTCGGACTCGTCGATGTAGTCGACGCCGAGCGACTGGAGGACCTGGGCCTCGACGAAGTGGCCGATGCGGGACTTGGCCATGACCGGGATGGAGACCGCGTTGATGATGCCGTCGATCATGTCGGGGTCGGACATCCGGGCCACGCCGCCGTCCTTGCGGATGTCCGCGGGGACGCGCTCCAGCGCCATGACGGCGACGGCGCCCGCGTCCTCGGCGATCTTCGCCTCTTCCGGCGTGACGACATCCATGATCACGCCGCCCTTGAGCTGCTCGGCCATACCGCGCTTGACGCGCGCGGTTCCGGTCTCGGGGTGCTGGGGCGTGGTGGGCGTGGTGGACACGGTTGACCTCACTCAGTGCGGGTGGTTGCGCTTCACCGCCACACAACCGTTAGTAAGGGGCCTACGAAAAGGGCCAATTAGAGGTCAGTGGCTTGTCCGGGGGGCGAGAGGTCGGCGGCCCGGCCGGGGGGGCGGTGGCCCGGCCGGGGGGGGCGGTGGCTCGGGTCGCTCGTCCGGAGGCCGGTGGCCCGGTCGGTGGCCCGGCCGGGCGGCCGGAGCCGGTGGCGCTGCGCGGCGCGCGCCATGGGGACGCGGCTCGTGGCGTCGGTGGCACATCGCGGCCGTCCGCTTCCCCGTCCGCCCCACGGTGCGTCCGCGTCCGGCCTCAGGCGCCGGCGGAGCGGTCGTCCAGGATGGCCGGCGGCTCATCGTCCATCTCGAAGGCGAGCGGGAACGGGGCATGGCCCGCGAGCCGGAGGTAGCGCACCACCCGGTGGCGGCGGACGGCGCGCGCGGCCCGTACGGAGTCGTTGTGGAAACGGCGCGCCATGGGGACGCGGCGGACCGCGGCGGTGAGTTCGGCGATCGTCTGCGCACCGCCCTCGGCCTCCCGTACGGCCTCCACCTGGGCCTCCTCGCCGAAGATGACCCGCAGCGCCTGGCTCAGCTGGCTCTCGGCGACCTCCCTCTGGTCCTCCTCTGCCTGCCGGGCCTCGTGCGCGGCCTGGTAGAGGACGAGCGAGGCGGCCGGATCGAGGACGCCGGAGGTACCCACCTCCTGGGCAACCGAGGCACGCCGCAGCAACTGCGCGTCCAGGGCGGCGCGTGCCGCGTCGATGCGGGCGTGCAGGCGGTCGAGGCGTCCGGCGGTCCAGCTCAGGTAGACACCGATGACGACCAGGGCGGCCGCGATCCAGATCAAAGTGGTCACGCCGGGTCACAGTACCGGCCGCCCGCTTCCACCCTGAGGTGGAGAACCGGGTGGGAGGTCAACCCACGGCATTCGCCCCTGGCTCCGATTCGCCCGACCGGCCCCGGCACCTAGCGTTTTGCGCAGGACGCCGTACCCGCGCAGACCAGGAGGCCCGGCCATGGAACAGTTCCCGTCGCAGACCGCCCGCAGCGCCGGCCCGCCTCCCCCGGTGCGCTCCCGGCACCGTCTGCTCGGCTCCCTCGCGGTCGATGTGCTGCTGCCGCTGGTGGCCTACTACGCGCTGCGGGCGCAGGGCACGGAGCAGTGGCAGGCGCTGCTGCTCAGCAGCGCGGTCCCGGCGCTGCGCGTCGCCTTCACGATCGTCACCCGCCGCCGGGCGGACGCCTTCGACCTGTTCGTGACCGGCATGCTCGCGGTGTCCGCGGCCACCTCTGTGATCAGCGGCAGCCCGCGGGTGATGCTCCTCAAGAACGTGGGGCTCTCGGTGGCGCTGGGGCTGTGGTTCCTGGGCACCCTGCTCACACCGCGGCCGTTCGCCCACCACTTCAGCCGGCAGCTGCGGGCCGGAGACGCGGCCGAGGAGCGGGAGCGGGCCTGGCGGGATTCCGCCGAGCGGCGGCACACGCTGCGCCTGGTCACCGCGGTCTGGGGCGCCGCGCAACTGCTGGACGCGGCGGTCGGCGCGGTCACCGCCCTGACCCTGCCGGTCGATGTCGTACCGCTGGTCGGCCGCGTGCAGACGCTGGTGCAGCTGGGCCTGGTGACGGCGCTCACCGTCGCCTGTGCCCGGCGCTTCCGGGCCCGGCACGGGCTGTCCCTGTTCGGCACCCGGCCGTCCGCCCCGCTCCCCGTACCGGCTGGGCCCCCGGTCATGTGTGACGCCCGCCTCGCGCATACGTGGCGCGCTCCCGCGGGCACACAGGGGTCGCAGCGCCCCGAAGAACCGCCCGCTTCGATCGGTTCGGTCGCACGGAAAAGGCCGGTCACCCCGGTCGGGCCCGCCGATCCGGTCCCGGGCGCCCCGGCGGCGGGGGTGTTCCGGCACCGGCGGGTGCGCGCGGGTACCGGGCGGCGTGCTCCCGCGCCGCCCCCGGTGTCAGTCCCGGGCCGTTCCCCAGCGGGCGCGCCGGCCCGTCCGCTCGTCCGCCGCCACCGAGGCGGCGCCGTGGGTGACCGTCTCGTACACCGCGAGGATGTCCGCGCCGACCGTCGACCAGTCGAAGCGGCGTACGTGCTTGCTGCCGCGCTCGCGCAGTTCGGCCAGCCGTACCGGGTCGCCGAGCAGCCGGACGGCAGCGGCGGCGAGCGCGTCCGCGTCCTCGTTGGCGAACAGCTCGCCCGCCGCCCCCTGGTCCAGGACCTGGGCGAACGCGTCGAGGTCGCTGGCCAGCACCGGCGCGCCGGCCGACAGCGCCTCCACCAGGATGATGCCGAAGGATTCGCCGCCGGTGTTCGGCGCGACGTACACATCGACGCTGCGCAGCAGCCGGGCCTTGTCCTCGTCGCTCACCATGCCGAGGAATTCGACCCGGGAGCGCAGTTCGGCGGGGAGCGTCGCGACGGCCTCCTCCTCGTCACCGCGCCCGGCCACCAGCAGCCGGGCGTCCGGCACCTCGGCGAGGATCCGCGGCAGCGCCTTCATCAGGACCGGCAGGCCCTTGCGCGGCTCGTCGATCCGGCCGATGAAGCCGATCGTCCGGCCCTGCCATTCGGCCTTCGGCTCCGCACCGGCGAAGAAGTCGACGTCCACGCCGTTGGGGATGACCACCGCGTCGCCGCCGAGGTGTTCGACGAGCGTGCGGCGGGCGTATTCGCTCACCGCGATGCGTGCGCTGATCTTCTCCAGCGCGGGTTGCAGGATCGGATACGCCGCGATCATGAAGCGGGAACGCGGATTCGAGGTGTGGAACGTCGCCACGATCGGACCCTGCGCCGCCCAGCAGGCGAGCAGGCCGACCGACGGCGTACCGGGCTCGTGGATGTGGATGACGTCGAAGGCGCCGTCGTGCAGCCAGCGGCGCACCCGGGCGGCGGACAGGAAGCCGAAGTTGAGCCGGGCGACCGAGCCGTTGTAGGGGACCGGTACGGCGCGGCCGGCCGAGACGACGTACGGCGGCAGCGGTGTCTCGTCGTCCGCCGGGGCCAGGACGGAGACGTCGTGACCGAGCCTGATCAGATGCTCGGCGAGGTCGCGGACGTGGAACTGGACGCCGCCGGGGACGTCCCATGAGTACGGACAGACGATCCCGATCTTCACCGCTGCTCCGTCCGGCCGGCGTCGGCGCCACCGGGTCCGGGGCCCGGGGCACCGTCCCCGCCCCGCGGGGCACCGTTCTCGTCGCGCGGGGCACCGGCTCCGGCGCGGGGCTCCAGGTCGGCGAGCCAGAGGCGCTGGAGCATGTGCCAGTCCTGGGGGTGATCGGCGATACCGGAGGCGAAGGCGTCGGCCAGCGCCTGGGTCATCGCGGCGGCCTTCTCGGCGCGGGTGCCGGTCGGCGGTACGTCGATCTCCGGGTGGACGCGGCCCCGCATGACCGGGGTGTCGTCGTACCAGAGGGTGACGGGCAGCAGCATCGCGCCGGTCTGCACGGCGAGCATCGCGGGGCCGGCCGGCATCTTCGTCGCCTCGCCGAAGAACGTCACCTCTATCCCGGAGCTGGACAGATCGCGGTCGGCGACCAGGCAGACCAGGCCGCCGGCCCGCAGCCGCCGGGCCAGGGTGCCGAAGGCGGCGCCGCCGGTGTGCGGCAGCACCTCCATGCCCAGTCCCTCGCGGTAGGCGACGAAGCGGTCGTAGAGGGACTCGGGCTTGAGCCGCTCGGCGACGGTGGTGAAGGGAACGCCGAGCTTGGTGGTGACCCAGACACCCGCGAGGTCGTAGTTGCCCATGTGGGGCAGGGCCAGGATGACGCCGCGGTCGCTCTTGAGACCCTCCTCCAGGTGGTGCACGTCCTGGGGTGTGAAACCCGCCCTTATCCGGTCCTTGCTCCACGAGGGCAGCCGGAAGGACTCCATCCAGTACCGCATGTAGGAGCGCATACCGGCCCGGGAGAGCTGGGCCAGGCGCTGCGGCGACGCGTCCGGGACGACCCGGGCGAGGTTCGCCTCCAGCCGCAGGACGCCCTTCCCCCGGCGCTTCCAGGCCATATCGGCGATCTGCCGGCCGAGCCGTACGGCGACCGCTTCCGGGAGCTTCTTGACGGTGCTCCAGCCGAGGCCGTAGAGCCCGTCCGTCAGCCTCGCCGTGTCGATCTTCGGCAGGCCGGGCCTCCCGGCGCGCCCGGTCCGCCCCGCCCCCTCCGTCGCCCCGGTCCCGCCGGTTCCTTCGGTCCCGCCACTGCGGCTCATGCGCCGTTCCCCCCTTGGGCGATGGCGTCGGCCTCCGCCGACTCGCGGCGCACCGTCACCACGCGCTGGGCGAGGGTGACGGTGCTGCCGATGGCGACGACCCACAGCGCGATCGGCAGCAGGACCTGGACGCCGGGCACACCGAACGCGTGCAGACCGGACAGGCCGCAGGCGACGAGCGTGATGACCAGCCGCTCGGCGCGCTCCACCAGACCGTTGACGGCCACCGGCAGCCCGATGGCCTCACCACGGGCCTTGGTATACGAGACGACCTGGCCGCTGGCCAGGCAGAAGATCGCCATCGCGCAGAGCACCAGGCTGTCGCCGCGTCCGGCGTACCAGAGGGCGAGCCCGCCGAAGATCGCCGAGTCGGCGACCCGGTCGAGGGTGGAGTCGAGGAAGGCGCCCCAGCGGCTGGAGCGGCCCAGCTGGCGCGCCATATTGCCGTCGACGAGGTCGGAGAAGACGAACAGCGTGATGACGATCGTGCCCCAGAAGAACTCCCCCAGCGGAAAGAAGACCAGGGCGCCGGCCACCACACCGCCGGTCCCGACGAGGGTGACCGCGTCCGGGCTGACCCCGAGACGGATGAGCAGGGCGGCGAACGGCGTGAGAACACGCGTGAAGAACGCACGCGCGTACTTGTTCAGCATGGCCTTCCCGGAGGATCGATTCGGGCCGCGCGGTCAATGGGGCCACCGGCTGGCCCATCGTAGCCAGGCGGCCCCCCGGCACCACGAATGCACCACCGCGCACGGTGCACCGCACGGCTCGCCGGGGCCGCGCCGTGCCCCCGTGCGGCCCAGGGGGTGCTGGCGAAGCTGCGGCCGCCCGGCGGCGCCCTGCCTCGCCCGGACCCCGATGGCCCCTGGTGCCGTCCGCCAGGTCTCCCGGCTCTCCCGGGTCCCGCGGTGCCATGTATGGACGCGGCATGGCCACGGTGGAAAGCTCGAATCACCGCAAAGTGTCGACCTGGAGGCGAGACACATGAGCGAGAAGTCGAGCACATACCCGGGAGCCGCCGGAAGGGCATCGGCGGCCGGCCCGCCCACGGCCCTGCGCAACGTGGTGCTGGTCGGCCACAGCGGTTCCGGGAAGACCACCCTGGTCGAAGCCCTCGCCCTGGCATCGGGCGCGGTCAACCGGGCGGGCCGCGTCGAGGACGGCGGCTGCCTCTCCGACTACGACGAGATCGAGCGCCGCCAGCAGCGTTCCGTACAGCTCTCCCTGGTCCCCGTGGAGTGGGGCGATGTCAGGATCAACCTCTTGGACACCCCCGGATACGCCGATTTCGTCGGGGAGTTGAGGGCCGGTCTGCGCGCCGCGGACGCGGCCCTCTTCGTCGTCTCGGCGGCCGACGGGGTGGCGGGTGCGACCCGCATGGTCTGGGACGAGTGCGCGGCGGTCGGCATGCCGCGCGCGCTGGTCGTCACCCACCTGGAAGCGGCCCGCGCCGACTTCGAGGAGATGACCGAGATCTGCCGCGAAGCGTTCGGCGGGGCGGACCAGGACGCCGTGGTCCCGCTGTATCTGCCGCTCTACGGCACGCCGGGCGCCGACGGCCACTCCCCCGTGCACGGCCTGATCGGCCTGCTCTCCCAGCGGGTCTTCGACTACTCCTCCGGCGAGCGCACCGAACGCGAGCCGACGGCGGACGAGCTGCCGCTGATCGCACGGGCCCGGGCCCGCCTGATCGAGGGGATCATCGCCGAGAGCGAGGACGAGTCCCTCATGGACCGCTATCTCGGCGGCGCCGAGATAGACGTCAAGACCCTGATCGGCGACCTGGAGACGGCCGTCGCCCGGGGCACCTTCCACCCCGTGCTGGCCGCGGCCCCGGCCGCCGACGGCTCCCGGCAGGGCCTGGGCACCGTCGAACTGCTGGATCTGGTCACCGCCGGCTTCCCCACGCCCGCCGAGCGCGACGCACCGGCCGTCACCGGCACCGACGGCGCCCCGTGCCCGCCGCTGACCTGCGATCCCGACGGCCCGCTGGTGGCCGAGGTGGTGAAGACCACCTCCGACCCGTACGTCGGCCGGCTCTCGCTCGTCCGCATCTTCTCCGGCACCCTGCGGCCGGACGAGACGGTGCATGTCTCCGGCCACGGTATGCAGGACCGGGGCCATGAGGACCATGACGTCGAGGAGCGGATCGGCGCGCTGTCCGCCCCCTTCGGCAAACAGCAGCGGCCGCTGTCGCAGGCGAGCGCCGGCGATCTGGCCTGCGTGGCGAAGCTGTCCCGCGCCGAGACCGGCGACACCCTCTCGGGCCGGGACACCCCGCTGCTGATGGAGCCGTGGGCGATGCCGGACCCGCTGCTGCCGGTCGCCATCCAGGCGCACAGCAAGGCCGACGACGACAAGCTCTCGCAGGGCCTGTCCCGGCTGGTCGCCGAGGACCCGACGATGCGGCTCGAACACTGTCCGGACACCCACCAGGTGGTCCTGTGGTGCCTGGGTGAGGCACATGCCGAGGTGGCGCTGGAGCGGCTGCGCACCCGGTACGGCGTCCAGGTCGACACGGTCGCGCACCAGGTGCCGCTGCGCGAGACGTTCGGCGCGCCGGCTTCGGGGCGCGGCCGGCATGTGAAGCAGTCCGGCGGCCACGGCCAGTTCGCGATCTGCGAGATCGAGGTCGAGCCGCTGCCCGGCGGCTCCGGCATCGAGTTCGTGGACAAGGTCGTGGGCGGCGCGGTGCCCCGGCAGTTCATTCCGTCCGTGGAGAAGGGCATACGCGCCCAGGCCGCGCGCGGGGTCGCCGCCGGGCGCCCGCTCGTCGACGTCCGCGTCACGCTGCTCGACGGCAAGGCGCACTCCGTCGACTCCTCGGACGCCGCGTTCCAGACGGCGGGCGCGCTGGCGCTGCGCGAGGCGGCCGCCGAGGTCCGCATCGACCTGCTGGAACCGGTCGCGGAGGTGAGTGTGCTGGTGCCGGACGACTTCGTCGGCCCGGTGATGAGCGATCTGTCGGGGCGCCGCGGCCGGGTGGTGGGCACCGAGCAGTCGGGGGCGGGCCGCACCCTGATACGCGCCGAGGTGCCGGAGATCGAGATCGGCAGGTACGCGGTGGATCTGCCCTCCGTCTCGCACGGCACCGGACGCTTCCAGCGGGTCTACCTGCGGCACGAGCCGATGCCGCCGCAGCTCGCCGCGAAACTCCGCGAACAGCCGGGGAACGGCGCATAGCCGACGCCGGGTCAGCCGCTGTCCCCGCTCAACTCCCTTGGGCCGGACGGCGGCTGTAGGCTGAGGTCACCGGCACGGCAGGTGTGCCGTGGGCGGTATCCGGGAAACAGCCGCATCATCGGATGCGTGCGGTGATGGGGGCGGTAGTGGCAGACAGCTTCGACTTCAGTCCCGGGGCGCAGGTGCCGCTCTCGGGGGGCGCGGGGCAGACGGCGGCGACCCAGGCGCTGGCCTCGGTGGCCTATCGGGACAGCCCGCTCGCCGATATCTCCAAGGCCGATTCCGAGTCCGCCGCGTCCGAGATCAAGAAACCGAAGCTGTCGCTGTTCGAGCCCAATCTCGGCGAGGCGTTCGCGCGTGCCGTCCAGGTGCGGATGCTCGGCGGCGGCCGCAAGGCGCTCATCCCGTCCTTCGGTATCGAACCGCAGATCGTCGTCGAGCACTGCCTGTCCGCCACCCGCGTCCGTAAGCAGCGGGACGCCAAGCTCACCGCCGTGATGGTGCTGTTCGGCCTGCTGTTCCTGCCCGGTGTGCTGCTGTGGCTGGGCTCCTTCCAGCTCAAGAAGATGCTCGCCAAGAGCGAGGGCAAGGGTGTCTCCGCGCTCGGTGGGGTGCTGCTGGCCGCGCTCGCCGGTGTCGCCCTGTTCTTCATGATCAAGCTGCCGTTCGACGGCTTCTGGCCGATCTACGTCCGCGCCATGATCGTCCTCCCGGTCGTCGGCTGGTGGTGGGCCAAGCAGATCTGCGAAACGACCGCGGTGGCGATGCGGAGCGCCTGGTCGGGGCTGCTGGACGGCGGCGGGGTGGCCGCGAAGATCCCCGAGGCGGTGCCGCAGGACCCGAACCACACCTCGGCCGAGACCCTCCGGCAGAATCTCGCCAAAGTCTCCGCCGAGCAGCGCAGCAACGTCGTCTTCTACGCCGGCCCCAAGGGCATTCTCGGTATGGGCACCCGCTGGGGCAGCTGGCAGCTCGCCGAGGAGCTCCGGCCCGCGCAGGAGGGCACCGAGATCCACCCGTTCCGCAGCTGGGACGTCATCCGCGTCATCCACGACCGGCTGCGGCTGCTGGAGCGCAGCCCGCTGCACACCGGCGGATTCCAGCAGCCGCCGTCGGTACGCCACTGGATCGTCGTCCCGGTCGGCGAGAAGGCCAAGGCGGTCTCCCATCCGGACGGCACGGACGTCGAGTCGTACCAGGTCCGCGGGCACGAGATCGAGCGCATCTGCAATGAGCAGCAGTTCGGCAGCGGCAACCGCCACTATCTGGGCGTCCAGTTCGTCCTCTGGGACGGCCAGCTCGTCATCACCCTGATGATCACCGTCACCGTGCTGCACGAGACGCTGCGCATCGAGGTGACCGGCCACGCCCTCGGCCCGGTCAACTCGCTCTTCACGGCCGGGCCGTCGCCCCGTACCAAGACGGTCTCCAAGGTCGTGAAGTTCTGGGAGACGAAGACCCACAACCTCCCGCTCATGCACCCCGGCGAGGTCGTCCGGCTCGCCGCCCGCGCCCCGCTGACCTGGTTCCCCCCGTTGCTGGACTTCCTCGGCGGCAAGCTCACCCTCCCGGAGCCCTTCGGCCTGCGCCATGTCTGGGCCGACAAGCCCTGGCGCCACCGCTTCATGGCCGACGACGCCCTGCGCGCCGCGACCCCCGTGCTGCGTACGGTCCACTCCGCCGCCATGAGCGTCCTGCGGGAGAACGGCGTCGACACAGAGCGCTTCGACAACCGCTCCCTGGCCCTCAGCGGCGTGATCCAGAGCGTCGAGCCGAGGAAGGCGGACGAGTACAACGCGTAGCCGCAGCGCGAGGCGGCCCGTCCCGGCCCCCTACCGGAAGATCCCCGTATGCCCCAGCGAGTACCGCCCCGGCTGCGGGTAGACCGCAAGGCCGTGCGGCCCCTGGCCCACCGGGATCTTGGCCAGCGTCTCGCCGGTGCGGGTGTCCAGGGCGTAGACCTCGGCGTTGTAGCGGCCGGACAGCCACAGGACCTTGCCGTCGGCGGAGACGCCGCCCATATCGGGGCTGCCGCCGCCGCGGATATGCCATTTGTCGACGAGCCGGCCGGAGGCGAAGTCGAGGAGTGAGACGGAGCCCTCGCCGCGGTTGGAGATGTAGAGGTTCTTGGAGTCGCGGCTGACGTAGAGGCCGTGGGCTCCCTTGCCGGTCGGCAGCAGCTTCGGTTCGGCGAAGGTGTCGCCGTTGAGGATCCACACCCCGTCGGCCATCATGTCGGCGATGTACCAGGTCTTGCCGTTCGGCGAGATCTTCACGTCCTGCGGCATCGCGCCCTCGAACGGCAGCTTCTGCTGGTCGATGACCTCCATCTTCTCGGTGTCGACCTTGAGCAGTTCGCCGGAGAACTCGCAGGAGACGATGAAGTACCTGCCGTCGGCCGAGAAGTCGGCGTGGTTGACGCCCGAGCAGGTCACCGGCACGGTCTTGCGTTCCTCCATGGTCCGGGGGTCGCGGAAGACGAGTTCCTTGTCCTTCGAGGCCATCACGATCGCGTACTTGCCGTTGGGCGTGAAGTAGAGGTTGTACGGGTCGTGGGCGTCGACGCGGTCGCCGGCCTTGCCGGTAGCCGGGTCGATCGGCGTCAGGTCGTTCCCCCGGTCGTTGTTGACCCAGAGCGTCTTCATGTCCCAGGACGGCACGACGTGCTGCGGCTGCATACCGACCGGGATCGTCTCGATGACCTTGTACGTCTCCGGGTCGATGACGCTGACGCTCTCGGATTCGGTGTTGGGCACGTACACCCGCGAGGGGAAGTCCCGGACCTCCGGTGCCAGCTTGCCGGGCCGGTCCGCCGCGTAGATGTCGTTCTCGTCCAGCACCGGCGGCATCCCGGGCAGACCGGGCTTGACCGCTTTGGCCGGTGCGGGCCTGACGGGGTGCGGGCTGTGCTCGGCGGCCTTGGTCTTGGTGCCGCCGCCGCAGCCGGCCACCGCCAGCGCGCAGGCCACGGCGAGCAGCGCGGCCCGGCGGCCGGTGCGGGACGTCGTGCGGTGGGGGGTACGGGTCCGGTCAGCCATCACGTCACTAGCTCCGTTGTCGTCACCGCACGCAGTCCGCGCCGGTGCAGGCCGTCGAGGATCGGGGGCAGCGCGGCCACCGTGCCGGCGTGCCCGAGGTGGAGGCTCACGATGGACCCCGGGCGGACCCGGTCCAGAACCGTGCGCCGGACGGCCGGTGCGCCGGGGTCGCTCGCGTCGAGGGAGTCCACGTCGTAGGACAGGACGTGCGGATAGCCCGCCTTACGGGCCAGCCGGGTCACCAGATCGGTGGCCCGCTGCGCCTGCGAGGGCCGGAACCAGCTGCCGATGGTGCCGGTGAGCGTGCGCAGCCGCTCGGCGCACCGGCTGATCTCGGCATACGCCGCGTCGGCGGGCAGGGCGCAGATGTTGCGGTGGTGCATGGTGTGGTTGCCCAGCTCATGGCCGCCGTCGAGGATCCGGCGGGCCATCGCGGGCTGCTCGTCGAGCCAGTCGCCGATGGCGAGCACGGTGACCCGGGCACCGGCCCGCTCGGCCTCGTCCAGCAGTGCGGTGGCCGTCCTGGGGTCGCCCCGGCCGTGGAAGGTCAGCGCGACCGCGTGGCCGTCCCGTGGCCCGTGTTCGATCTGGACAGGCATCCCGGGTACCCGTGTCGGCGGCCGGGCGGCGTGCGCCGGGGCGGACGGGACTCCGCCCGGCCGGGCGGAGTCCGGCGCGCTGGGCCGGCCGGAGCGCGGGGCGCCGGGGGTCCGTACGGCCGGGGAGTCCGTACCGGCCGGGGCGCAGCCCGACCCGAGCGCGCCGGTGGCCACGGCCGAGGCGGCCACGCGCAGCACGGAGCGGCGATCCAGGGAGGTCACCACCCCATTAGAGGGGCAGCTAATCCAAGTTTGGGCGATTCGCCCGATTCATACGGGTGCGTGTCGTCCCGGGCGCCCGTGGCGGAAGCGGCTTATGCGGGCCAGGCGTCGGCGAGCATCGCCCGAGTGTCGGCGAGGAGTTGGGGCAGCACCTTGGTGTGGCCGACCACCGGCATGAAGTTGGTGTCCCCGCCCCAGCGCGGTACGACGTGCTGATGCAGATGCGCCGCGATGCCCGCGCCGGCGACGCTGCCCTGGTTCATCCCGATGTTGAACCCGTGCGCCCCGGACGCGGTGCGCAGCGCGGTCATCGCCCGCTTCGTCAGCTCGGCGAGCTCCGCGGTCTCCGGGCCGTCCAGCTCCGTGTAATCGGCGACGTGCCGGAACGGGACGATCATGAGGTGGCCCCCGTTGTAGGGGTAGAGGTTCAGCACCGCGTAAACGTGCTCACCACGCGCGATCACGAGGCCGTCCTCGTCCGACTTCGCGGGAATCGAGCAGAACGGGCAGCCGTCCCGGGCCCCCGGGCCACTCGGCTTGTTCTCCCCCTGGATGTACGCCATCCGGTGGGGCGTCCACAGGCGCTGGAAGGCGTCCTGCGTCCCTACTCCGATCTGCTGCTCCGGCTCACTCGTCATGAAACGCAGCATATGACTTTCCCGGTACGGCGCAGGGCCCCGGGTCTCCCCGGGGCCCCGACCTCCCCGCGCGGGCGGGGCCGTGCTCACACCTGGATCCGGCGCTCCACCGCGTCGACGATCTCCGCGATGGCCTGGTCGCGCGGAATGCCGTTCTTCTGCGATCCGTCGCGGTAGCGGAAGGACACCGCGCCGTTCGCCACGTCCTCGTCACCCGCGATGATCATGAACGGCACCTTGCTCTTCTGCGCGTTCCTGATCTTCTTCTGCATCCGGTCCGAGGAGGCGTCGACCTCGATCCGCAGCCCCTTGGCCTTCGCCTCGGCGGCGAACTCCTGGAGGTAGGGCACATGCGCGTCGCCGATCGGGATACCGGTCGCCTGCACCGGCGCGAGCCACGCCGGGAACGCGCCCGCGTAGTGCTCCAGCAGCACCGCGAAGAACCGCTCGATCGAGCCGAACAGCGCGCGGTGGATCATGACCGGACGCTGCTTGGAGCCGTCGGCGGCGGTGTATTCGAGGCTGAACCGCTCCGGCAGGTTGAAGTCCAGCTGGATGGTGGACATCTGCCAGGTGCGGCCGATCGCGTCCTTCGCCTGGACGGAGATCTTCGGGCCGTAGAACGCGGCGCCGCCCGGGTCCGGAACGAGCGGGAGGCCCTGCTTCTCGGCCACCTTGCGCAGCGTCTCGGTGGCCTCCTCCCAGGCGTCGTCCTCGCCGACGAACTTCTCCGGGTCCTTCGTGGACAGCTCCAGGTAGAAGTCGTTCAGACCGTAGTCGCGCAGCAGGTCGAGTACGAAGGTCAGCGTCGAGTCGAGCTCGTCCGCCATCTGCTCCTTGGTGCAGTAGATGTGCGCGTCGTCCTGGGTGAAGCCGCGGGCCCGGGTCAGGCCGTGCACGACGCCCGACTTCTCGTAGCGGTACACGGTCCCAAACTCGAAGAGGCGCAGCGGCAGTTCACGGTAGGACCGGCCCCGCGCATCGAAGATCAGGTTGTGCATCGGGCAGTTCATGGGCTTGAGGTAGTAGTCCGTGCCCTCGTCCAGCTGCATGGGCGGGTACATGCCGTCGGCGTACCAGTCCAGGTGGCCCGACTTCTCGAACAGCTTCCCCTTGGTGGCGTGCGGGGTGTAGACGAACTCGTACCCCGACTCCTCGTGCCGGCGGCGGGAGTAGTCCTCCATGGTGCGGCGGATGATGCCGCCCTTGGGGTGGAAGACCGCCAGGCCCGAACCGATGTCCTCCGGAATGGAGAACAGATCCAGCTCGGCGCCGAGCTTGCGGTGGTCGCGCTTCTCGGCCTCGACGAGGAACTCCAGATGCGCCTTGAGCTCGTCCTTGGTGGGCCAGGCGGTGCCGTAGATCCTCTGGAGCTGCTTGTTCTTCTCGCTGCCGCGCCAGTACGCGGCCGCCGAGCGCATCAGCTTGAAGGCCGGGATGGCGCGGGTGCTCGGGAGGTGCGGACCGCGGCAGAGGTCCTTCCAGCACAGCTCGCCGGTCTTGGCGTCGAGGTTGTCGTAGATCGTCAGCTCACCGGCGCCGACCTCGGCGGACGCCCCCTCGGCGGCCTCCGCGGCCGAGCCCTTGAGGCCGATCATCTCGATCTTGTACGGCTCGTCGGCCAGCTCCTCGCGCGCGGCGTCGTCGCTCACCACCCGGCGCGCGAACTTCTGCCCGCGCTTCTGGATCTCCTGCATCTTCTTCTCGATGCGCTTGAGATCGTCCGGGTGGAACGGGGTCTCGACATCGAAGTCGTAGTAGAAGCCGTCCTTGATGGGCGGGCCGATACCGAGCTTCGCCTGCGGGAACAGCTCCTGCACGGCCTGCGCCAGCACATGCGCGGTGGAGTGCCGCAGGATGTTCAGACCGTCCTCGGAGGTGATCTCCACGGCCTCGACCGCGTCGCCGTCGGCGACCTCGTAGGCGAGGTCCTTCAGCTCACCGGCCACCCGTGCGGCGACGACACTGCGCTCACCCTGGAAGAGGTCGGCGGCCGTAGTCCCCGTGGTCACCACGCGTTCTTCCCGCTCGGAATCGCGTTGGACGGTCACACGGACGTCTGACACCGGTCTCTCCTGACTCATGTTTCCCTCACGTCAGCGATTGCTGCGCAGCCGAATCGTACCGAGCCGCCGGACCGGACCGCGAAACGGATTGTCCGGCGCCCCCGCTACTCCTCGCCCAGCGGCCCGCCGCACGCCTCCTCGAAGAAGTCCAGATTCTCCTGGAGGGACTTCATCAGCCGGTCCCGCTCCGCCTCGTCGACCTGTACGGGCGTGACATCGCGGCCACCGGTGATCCGCCGGAAACCGCCCCGGCTCTCCAGCCGCCCGCTCACCCGGATCGGCAGCCCCACCAGATGCGCGTGCCCCGCGATCCGGTAGTCCTCCTCCCCCAGCGCGACCCGCACCTGCACCACATCGGCCCCGTTGATCACCCGCAGCCGCACCGCCCCCGGCCCGCCCGGCCGCTCCCGGCGCAGCCGTACGACCGCCCCGGTCACCCGCACCGGCAGCGACGGCTCGTCCCGTACGTAGCGCTGCGCCGCCTGCTGGAGCGCGGGCAGATCACCGGGCGAGAACTCCACCGGCTCGGGGCGGGCCGCGAAACCGCCCGGGACGCCGGCCGCCGGTGACCACTCCACCGCGATCCGCACCCCCTCCGCGTCCCGCACCAGCGCGATCAGCGCCTCCGCCAGCTCATGGCAGACACCCAGCGCGACGGCCGCGTCGAAGGCTTCCATCCCGCCGGTGGCCCGCTGGTAGTCCGTCGCGTCGCGGATCGCGTGCAGCGCCCGCTGCAGCCCGGCGACCGCCGGGCGCCCGGCCCCCACCGGGACGAACGCGGTCAGCCGGCGCCCGGCCGACGCGGGGCCGGCCAGCACCTGGCCCAGGAACCCCTCGGCCCGCCGCTTGTACCTGGCGCCGTAGAACCCGGCCCGGCCGTACGTGCCCAGCGCGCCGGCCAGCAGCATCGCGCGCGCGGCACCCCGCAGCCGCTCCTGGGCCACCCACAGCGCGGCGCCCGAACCGTCGTCCGGGACCTCGCGCTCCCAGTGCACCTCGTCGCTGGGCACCGCGAGCCCCGTCAGCACGTCACGGGCGGACGGCAGGCCGCTCTGCGCCAGCGACGCCAGCGCCTCGCCCAGCAGCTCCCCGCTGTCGGGGAACCGGTGGTCGTGCGGCACCAGCAGGCTCGCGCCGCCGCCCCCGCCGGGTGGCGTCCACCGGGCGTAGTGCCCGGCGGTCCCGCCCCGGCGCCGCCACCCGTGCCGGGCCAGCAGCGCGCCGAGCACCGCCGGATCGACCTGCGTGGGGTCCGGCGGCGTCGCGTCGTACTCATCGGTCGGCCGGTACATCAGGGTCTCCCTCCCGCCCCGACCCGCGTCATGATCTCGCAGAGCGCGCGGTCGTCGAAGATCCGCGCCGTCGGGATCCGCACAGTGGTCCTGCGCCGGCCGGTCACCGCATGGCCGGCCAGATTGATCCAGTAGCAGCAGTGCCGCAGTTCGAGCCGGTCGTGGCCGGCCCGCAGCCAGTCCTCCTGGGTGCGCGGCACCAGCATCACGACCAGGATCTTGTGCACCGCCACGGGGGTACGGGCCAGCTTCACCAGATGATCGTTGTCGAGGGTGAAGGCGAAGGTCGGCCCCGGTGGGCGCGGTGCGGTCTGGTAGGTGCACTTGAGCTGCACCTTGATGGTGACCTCGTCGTCGACGGTGTGCCCTGGCGCACCGTGGCTGACGTGCCAGTCGATTCCGTTGTCCGGGAAGGGCTGCGCCAGCGAGCACCCGGAGGCGGCGGCAATCGCGTGCAGATAGCCCACCTGGAGGGTCTCCATGCAGGCGGTCGTGGCGAGTCCGCCGCGCCGCGGGGTGATCCGCTGTGGCAGCAGCCCGCCCGGTTCGGGCTGCGCGAGCGTCATCGCTCAATGCCTTCCGGGCTGTGCCGATCGAAGGTGACAGGGACGACGGGGAAGTGGCAGGCCGCGTACGGGAGAACTCCGCGCGCCGTCGGCCGCGCCCGGTGACGCCCGGAGGCGCCGCCGCCGGACCGCGCGGATCGCGCCGGCCCGTCCCTGTGGTTGTCTCCGCGTCAAGTGGTCCGCAAACAAGGACGGTTCGACCACCCGGCGGCTCGGGTATCACCAGCTCGGGTGGCGTGCACCGTCACCCACCGTACGAGCGCGAGGAGTTGGGATGATGCCGTGCTGGTATGACGGTCCGCTTGCTTCCTTCGACACCGAGACGACGGGCATCGACGTGGAACGGGACCGCGTCGTCTCCGCGGCCCTGGTGGTCCAGGAGACCCCGCGCGCCACCCCGCGCACCACCCACTGGCTGATCAACCCCGGCGTCGCGATACCCGAGGCGGCCACCGCGGTGCACGGCCTGACCGGGGACCATCTCGCGCGCCACGGCCGCTGGCCGGCGCCGGCGCTGGAGGAGATCGCGCGCTCCCTGGCCGCCCAGGTGCCGGCCGGACGCCCGCTGGTCGTGATGAACGCCCCGTTCGATCTCACCCTCCTGGACCGCGAGCTGAAGCGGCACCGGGCCGCCTCCCTCGACACCTATCTGGGCGCCCATCCGCTGTGCGTCCTGGACCCCCGGGTCCTCGACAAGCACTTCGACCGCTACCGCAAGGGCCGCCGTACCCTCACCGACCTGTGCGCGCACTACGAGGTCGAGCTGACCGGCGCCCACGAGGCGGCGGCCGACGCGCTCGCCGCGCTGCGCGTCGTCCGGGCACTGGGACACCGCTTCGCCGCCCGGCTGGACGGACTGCAACCGGCCGAGCTGCACACCCGGCAGGCGATCTGGCACGCCGCGCAGGCCCGCGGTCTACAGGAATGGTTCTCCCGCAGCGGTACCCCGGAGGCCGTCGATCCGCACTGGCCGCTGCGCCCCGGTCTCACCACCGCGGCCTGATGACTCATCAGCACATTCCCGGCGTATTCGCCGATCCGCGCAGCGCCGGCCGGTACCGAATGCGGCGCTCAACGAAAAGGACCGGGTCACCAATTGGTGACCCGGTCCTTGATCCCGGTGGGCGATACTGGGTTCGAACCAGTGACCTCTTCGGTGTGAACGAAGCGCTCTCCCACTGAGCTAATCGCCCGGGTGTCTGCGGTGTTTCCCGCGAACGACCTGAACAATACAGGCCGCCGGTGCCTTCCATCAAATTCCTGATTCCGCACCCACCGCGGCCACCGTGCGGCACCGTTCGCCGCCCCTCCTCCGCGGACCGGCCGGGAAGCCGGCCCGCGGCGCCCGGCGCGCATCATCAGCGCGTAGTGGACGAGGAACAGCGGCCGCGCAGGCACCGCGATCGGGCGCGGCGAGGGCTCGCACACCCCGGCCTCCCGGACGAAGCGGACCCGCGTCCTGCCGTCATCCGGCTCGACTGTCCGTCCAGATCCCCACCCGGCCTGCGTCCCCTCATCCGGATCCCGTACGCCCCCGCCGACGACAACCGTCAGGCCGAAGGGCAGCAGCGAGCGGAACCGGGCGACCGCACACCGTTCGTCAACGGGCGTCGCTTCGCACACCTGCGGCCACCACCAGGGATACGCCGCGAGATTTTCAAGGGCTGCGTAGACGGCAGTGGGCGGGGCGCTGAGCGGCCATACGCCGCGGAAGTGACAGCTGTGTGGACGGCGCGGCCGACCGGGCATGGTCCCGGTGTACCACCCGGATGGGCGCACCCACCCCCAACTGACACAGCGGCCCGGAGGCTTGAAGCCTCCGGGCCGCTGTCCGGGGTGGGCGATACTGGGTTCGAACCAGTGACCTCTTCGGTGTGAACGAAGCGCTCTCCCACTGAGCTAATCGCCCGGTGCGGCGCCAACATTACCCCACGTCGGCGGGGGTCCATGACCACCTGGGGAGCAGCCGCCGACGCACCACGGCGGCGCGGCGCCGAACCCGCCCGCCGCATATCGCGAGCGGCACGGCGGTGCTCACCGCACCGACGCCCGCCGCCGCACCGCCGAAGACCGCCGACCGGGCCGGACGGGGGCTACGAGCCGGGAGCGCCGTACGGAATGCGGTGCCCGGAGCCGGGCGGACGCCGGGCCGTCGCGACACCCTCCGCAACGCCCGATCACCCATCACTCTCCGTATTCACGGGGCGGGACTTACCGGACGAGATCCGTCCAGGGAATTCCCGTCGACGGCGATCGCGCAATCCGCCGTAAGAGGTACGGGAAGCCACCCAAAACCGTCAGAGGGGTTTACAACGGCACCGTAGGTGGCATGTCGATTTCGCCGACGTGCGAATCCCCGAGCGCACACTGAGCGAAAGGCCCTGGCGCTTATGAACACCACGGTCAGCTGCGAGCTGCACCTGCGCCTCGTTGTGTCGAGCGAGTCCTCACTGCCTGTACCCGCGGGCCTGCGGTATGACACGGCCGATCCGTATGCCGTGCATGCCACCTTCCACACCGGAGCCGAGGAGACCGTCGAGTGGGTATTCGCCCGCGACCTCCTCGCCGAGGGCCTGCACCGGCCCACGGGCACCGGAGACGTCCGCGTATGGCCGTCCCGGAGCCACGGACAGGGCGTTGTCTGCATCGCCCTGAGTTCCCCGGAAGGCGAAGCCCTCCTGGAGGCCCCCGCGCGGGCCCTCGAATCGTTCCTGAAGAGGACCGACGCCGCCGTGCCACCCGGTACGGAACACCGGCATTTCGATCTCGACACGGAGCTCTCCCACATCCTCGCGGAGAGTTGAGGCGTACCACAGCCACCCATTGCACCCATCCGCTCACGACTTGCGACCGTCCGACTCGGGGCGACGGCGCAGGACCGACAAGTTCATACGGCACACTTCGGCGCCGTCGCCGCGGACCCACCGCGGAGACGGCGCCGAAGCTTGTTCGAAGCGCTAGAGTCGGCGACCATTCGGCAAGGACACCAGGGGCGGGACCCGTCCGGCCCCGTGCGGCCAGGGAGCAGAACCGTGATGATCACCCATGACACCCGGTGTGCGCTCGACGCGGTCGTCGCTCTGCTCAACTCCGCTCCGGAGGGCGAGTCGCCCGGCGCACCGGACAGCCTCACCGGCCTCGGGGCCCTCGCGGACTTCGTGCGGCGCCACAACATCAGCGACGTGGGTGTCCTGGGCGAGAACGATCTGGCGGCCGTCCGGTCCGTCCGGGCGCGGTTCGCGCAGGTCTTCGCCGCGAACGACGACCGCACCGCCGCCGCGCTGCTGAACCAGCTGGTCGCCTCCGCGGGCACCACCCCGCAGCTGACCGATCACGACAGCTACGACTGGCACGTCCACTACTTCGCACCGGGCGCCTCGGTCGCCGATCATCTGGCCGCGGACGGCGGGATGGCGGTGGCCTTCCTCCTCGTCGCCGGGGAGCGGGAACGGCTGCGGCGCTGCGAGGCCCCCGACTGCCGGCATGCCTTCGTCGACCTCTCACGCAACCGCTCCCGGCGCTACTGCGACAGCCGGACATGCGGAAACCGGCTGCATGTCGCGGCGTACCGCGCGCGCCGCCGGGAGGCCGCGGGCTGATCCCGCCGGGCGGCCTCTCCACGGTCTTCGCAGGTCCGGGCGGCGCGGTCGCGGCCTCACAGGAGAAAGAGGTCGTGGACCGCACCGAGCAGGAGCAGAAAGCCGATGAAGCCGAGGAAGAGCATCAACGGCGGCTGGGACAGCGCGAAAAGACATCCGCGCGGTTCGGGGTCCGGGGCATCGTTCCGGGCCAGGGCGCACTCATCGTTCATCTCGCGCGCATCATGGCGCACATGATCGCCGGAGCGCGCCTCATACGCTCCTCAGCAGCGGGAGTTCATCAGATCCCGTGCTTTTTCAGGATCGCTTCGATGTCCGAGAAGTCATCCTTGGGTGCGCCGCTCCTGCCCTGGGTCTTCGGCGGTGCAGCCACCTCGGCTCCCGTGCGGCCGGCGCCGAGGGAGGGCGCGGAGGCGGCGGGCGCCACCGCGGCGGTCCGGGATTCCGGCGCGGCCTTGCGCTCCTTGCGGCCGCCGATGCCGCGGTGGCGCTCCACGGCCCGGCCGATCACGAACAGCACGGCGGAGAGCGCCAGCACCCCGAAGCCGGCCCAGACCGTGGGCTTGAAGACGATGCCGGTGAGCCAGTCGATGACACCCGTCATCACCAGGCCGACGGGGATGAGGGAAAAAGCCGCGATGCGGGTCGCGGCCAGGAACCGCTTGCGGTATGCCGTCAACGCGGCGATACCCAGGCCCGCCGCCGACACCGCGGCACAGACGGTCGAGGTCAGCATCCGGTCCTCCTGCCATCGATGAACGAGCGTACGATCCGCGCTCCCCTCCATCCTGCCTTGTCCGACGCTCCGAGGGCCACGTTCCGGCCCGGCCTCAGGGACATCTCGGGGTACCGCTCCTCCGCAGGTCCCAGTGCGAGGGCCTGGTCACGGGCTGGGAGACTGCTCCCATGAACGACCTCACCGCCGCCACCACCGCCCGCGCCGTCCTCGACGTCTGGTGCGATCTCCAGTGCCCGGACTGCCACGCCGCCCAGCAGGACCTGCGGGCGCTGCGCGAGCGCTACGGCGACCGGCTCGACATCCGGCTGCGCCACTTCCCGCTGCCGAAGCACAAGTACGCCTACGTCGCGGCCCAGGCCGCCGAGGAGGCGGTGGACCAGGGCAAGGGCCGGGAGTACGCCGAGGCGGTGCTGGCCCGTACCGAGGAGCTCGACGGCCGCGGCGAGCGGCTGCTCCTGGAGGTCGCCGGGGAGCTGGGGCTGGACGCCGAGGAGCTGGACACCGCGCTCGTCGACGGGCGGCATCTGCTGATCGTCGACGCGGACCAGGCGGAGGGCAAGGCGATCGGTGTGACCGGTACCCCGACGTATGTGATCGGCGGGGAGCGGCTGGACGGCGGCGAGAGCCAGGAGGGCCTGCGCGCCCGGATCGAGGAGATCGCCGACCGGCTGCTGGCCGGGCAGGGCTGAGCACGGCGGCACGAGTCCCGGGGTCCCGCGGGCGCTTCAGGGCCGTACCGGCCACCGGAGCGCCCGGTGGCCGGGGGCCCGGCGGCCCGCCGTCACAGGATCGGCTTCCACAGCAGGTACGCGGTGGGCCGGTAGCCGAGCGAGCGGTAGAGCCCGAGCGCGGGGGCGTTGTCCGCGTAGACGTTGAGGCCCAGGACCGGACGGCCCGCGGCGAGGCAGATCCGCTCGGCGAGAAGCATCAGCGTGCGGCCGTGGCCCCGGCCGCGGTGGGCGGGGTCCACCGTCACATCGACGACATAGCCGCCGGATTCGCCCGGCATCCGCAGGGCGACCCAGACGCTGCCGACATCCGTGCCGTCGTGCGCGAGGATCCGCAGCGCGTGGCCGTCCGTGCCGGCGCCGTCCGGCAGCATCCTGCGATGCCCCTCCGCCGACAGCCGCTCGGCCCGCTCCCGGGACATCCCCAGCGCCATCTGCACCCGCACATAGGCGGCGTGCGCCGCGGCGTGCCAGGCCGGGTACTCCGCCGCGCCGAGCGGACGGTCACGGGCGGCCGCGGGGAGTTCGGGCGGCGCGGTGAGCGCCTTGGCCATCCGGCGGCTGCGCTCGGTGTAGCCGAGGGCGGCCGCGAGCCGCAGCCCGGCCGCGGCCTCCGCCGGGACGGTCAGTTCGATCTGCCGGCAGCCCCAGCCGCGCAGCACTTCCTCGGCGGCGAGAGCGGCGACTGTGGCGCGCCCGCGGTGCCGGTCGAGCGCGTCGATGTCCAGGGCCTCGATCCGGCCGGCACCGGGGTCGAACCGCGCGTCGGTGGCCAGCCGGATCCCGCCGGCCCGGCGGCCGTTGACGCAGATGTCGTACGGACGGGCGCGGACCCCGTCGTCCCGTCGTTCTTCCGGTCCCGCGGGCCGCAGCGTTGTGGTCACGAGGACTTTCTACCCGTCCGCCCGCGCCACCGTCATCACCGCGGATCGAAGTCGGCGGCCGCGTGCGCGTCGAAGATCCGCATCGCCTCGGCCGTCACCGGCCCCGGCCCGTCCGCGAGTTGGCGGCGGTCGATCCGCGTCACGGCCTGCACATCGCGCAGCGTGGAGGTCAGGAAGATCTCGTCGGCCCGCTCCAGGGCGTCCAGCGGCAGATCGGTCTCCTTGGCGCCCGCCCAGGTGACGGTGAGGGCGCGGGTGATGCCCGCGAGGCAGCCGGAGGTCAGCGGCGGGGTGTGCAGTTCGCCGTCGAGGACGACGAAGACGTTGGAGCCGGTGCCCTCGCAGAGCGCGCCGACGGTGTTGGCGAACAGGGCCTCGGAGGCGCCCAGTTCGCGGGCGCGGGCGAGCGCGACGACGTTCTCGCCGTACGACGTGGACTTCAGGCCGCTGAGCGCACCGCGTTCGTTTCGGGTCCAGGGGACCGTGACGGCGGCGGTGGTGTCGGGGCGGCGGTGCGTCTCGGCGAGCGCGATGACCAGCGTCGTACCGGACTCACCGCGGTCCGAACCGAGCGGTGAGACGCCGCCGGTGTAGGTGATCCGCAGCCGGCCGAGCGCCATCGGGTTGGCGTCCAGGACGGCCGCGCAGCCGCGCCGCACTTCGTCCAGGTCGGGGTCGGGCAGGCCGAGCCCCCGGGCGGAGGCCGTCAGGCGTTCCAGGTGCCGGGTGAGGGCGAAGGCACGTCCGTGGTCGGCCTTGAGGGTCTCGAAGACACCGTCGCCGACCGTCAGCCCGTGGTCGAAAACCGAGACCCGGGCGCCGTCGGCGTCCCGCAGTCCCCCGTTGAGCCAGATCTTCATCGTCGTTTCCCTCCGCTCGCTTCGTACCGGCCAGACGCTACCGCGAGCAGCCGGGCGGCCTTCAACTCGGTCTCGGCCCACTCCCGCTCGGGGTCGGAGTCCCAGATGATGCCCGCCCCGGCGCCGAAGCGCAGGACGGGGCCGCCGGGGGCGGTGCGGTCGATCCAGAAGGTCCGGATCCCGACGGCGAGCTCCCCGGTGCGGCGGTCCGCGTCGACCCAGCCGACGCCACCGCAGTACGGGCCGCGCGGTGCGGTCTCCAGTTCGTCGATGATCCGCAGGGCGCTGGACTTGGGTGCCCCGGTCACCGAACCGGGCGGGAACGTGGCGCCGAGCAGATCCGCCCAGGCCGTCCGCTCGTGCCCCTCGGCCAGTTCGCCGCGCACGGTGGAGACGAGGTGGACGAGGCCGGGGTGCGGTTCGACGGCGCACAGTGCCGGGACGGTCACGGTGCCGGAGGCGCAGACCCGGCCGAGGTCATTGCGGACCAGGTCCACGATCATCACGTTCTCCGCCCGGTCCTTCTCGGACAGGTCCGCGGCGGTCCGGCCGGTCCCCTTGATCGGACCGGACTCGACGGTGCGGCCGGCGCGCCGCAGGTAGAGCTCGGGCGAGGCAGTGGCGACCTCGATGCCGTGGGCGGGCAGCCGGACCGTGCCCGCGTACGGGGCGGGGTTGCCGCGGGCCAGCACCGCGGTCAGCGCGTCCACGTCGGCACGGGCGGGGTCGGGCAGCGGTGCGGTGAGCACCCGGCAGAGATTCACCTGGTAGACCTCGCCGGCCGCGATGTATTCACGTATCCGACGTACGCCCGCGGTATAGGCGCCGCGGTCCAGGGAGCTGTGCCAGTCGCCGGGCCCGGGGCCGCGCCAGTGGTCGGGAGCGGGCCCGTCGGCGGCCGTCGCGGGGCGGACATCGCCGAAGCGGGCACAGACCACCGCTCCCTCGAAGTCCGCGACCACCGCCCACCAGCCCGTCGAGTCGAGGGCCGCGGGATCGCTGGTGACATCGCGCAGGTCGGTGGCTATCAGGCCGCCGAAGCGGGCCATGGCAGGGAAGGAGCGCACGTCAACGAGTCTATGGCGGGGCCCCGACCGCCGCCGTGGGCGAGCGTGCACCGCAGCACGCTGCACAAACGCGTTTTTGTACTGGCCCCGGAATCCGCTAGAGTTCAACACGTCGCCGGGACGCGAAAGCGCCCCGGAGGCCAGGTGACTCCCCGACGTAGTCTGGGAGAGATACCTGCGGACGTAGCTCAGTTGGTAGAGCACCACCTTGCCAAGGTGGATGTCGCGAGTTCGAGTCTCGTCGTCCGCTCGATGTGGGGGATCTTCCCGAACCCCTTCACTCCTGGTGGAGTGGCCGAGAGGCGAGGCAACGGCCTGCAAAGCCGTCTACACGGGTTCAAATCCCGTCTCCACCTCCAAGGACGATTAGCTCAGCGGGAGAGCGCTTCCCTGACACGGAAGAGGTCACTGGTTCAATCCCAGTATCGTCCACTGGATCCCCGGTCACGGGGTATCCGTCCCGCGCGATTAGCTCAGCGGGAGAGCGCTTCCCTGACACGGAAGAGGTCACTGGTTCAATCCCAGTATCGCGCACGCAGTATCCACGGAGATCATCGAGATCCGTGGTCCCGAGGACGATTAGCTCAGCGGGAGAGCGCTTCCCTGACACGGAAGAGGTCACTGGTTCAATCCCAGTATCGTCCACATCCAGACCGAGGGCCGGAGCAATCGCTCCGGCCCTCGGTCGTTGTCCGGGCGGACCGGCGGGAGGGGAGCAGCCGCTCCGGGCGCTGCCGCGGCGGACCAACTCCCGTGGGCTCCCGTGCGCCGGGCGGTGCGGCGCCGTGGGCCCGGAATGCCAGATGGCCGGGCATCTCCCCAGATGCCCGGCCATTCCTGCCGTCCGCCGTACCCCCGTCCCCACGGGGTTCCGGTCCGAAGCCTGTCCCGGGCCGCTCTCCCGGGACCGGGGCGCTCAGCGCCCCAGCATTCCGACCACGGACGACGCCTGTGTGATGACGGCTTCCCAGCCGCCGAACACCACGGCCAGGAGGACCGCCAGCGGCAGCACCATGGCCACCGCGACGAGCGGATGGCGGGTACCGGAGGACTGCCGGCCGCCGAACGCCGCGGCGGCCCTGCGCCCCTGCGTCCGGAGGGCCGCCCGTCCTGAGCCGTCCGCCATCGTGCCGCTCCTGTTCTGTGGCAGCGGCGGGCGTCCGACCTCGGGGGACGAGTACCACGCCCGCCGCTGGAACTCCACATTAGGCATCCGGCGGGCGCCGGTCGTCATGCCGACGTATCGATTGCCCCGCCTCCAGGAGGATGACGGCACGGTGGGTGACGTACTCCCCTGGGTGGAGATGGCGGGGCCGGGACCTGGGGACATCCCCGAGAGGGCACCCGGAGGTCCGCCCCGCGCACCGGGGATCCGCGGCGGCCGGTGACTTCGCTCACTTCGGCCGCTCCCCCGCGTGCCGCGGCCCGCCCGGTCCGCCCGGCCCGGCATCGTGCCGTACGCCCCGGCCCGGTCCCCGGCCTCCCCTGGGCGCCCGCTCCGGCCATCTGTCGGTGCGTCAATCCACCTGCGGCGTCGGACCCTTGAGATAGCGCGCGGGAAGTCGGGCCGTACGCCGTCCGGTTCCGTCCCGGGCGGCGCGGGTCCCGGCCGTCGCCGGCAATCCGGTTGCCGACGCATGCGCGGCCTATCAGCACAGCGCGCCGTCAATCCGTAAGCTGTGCGACGTCAGACGGTTGGCAGCGGAGTGGGGCCTCCCCACCGCAGGTAGGGGACGGACATGGCGATGATGCGGCTCCGGCGCGAGGACCCGCGTGTCGTCGGCACGTTCCGGCTGCACCGCAGGCTCGGCGCGGGCGGGATGGGCGTGGTCTATCTCGGCTCCGACAAGCGCGGGCAGCGGGTGGCTCTGAAGGTGATCCGGCCGGATCTGGCGGAGGATCAGGAGTTCCGCTCGCGGTTCGCGCGCGAGGTGTCGGCGGCCCGGCGGATCCGCGGCGGCTGTACGGCCCGGCTGGTCGCGGCCGATCTCGACGCGGACCGGCCGTGGTTCGCCACCCAGTACGTACCGGGGCCCTCGCTGCACGACAAGGTGAACGAGGAGGGGCCGCTGTCCCCGGCGCAGGTCGCCTCCGTCGGCGCGGCGCTGTCCGAGGGGCTGCTGGCCGTGCACGACGCGGGGGTGGTGCACCGCGATCTGAAGCCGTCGAACATCCTGCTGTCGCCCAAGGGGCCGCGGATCATCGACTTCGGCATCGCGTGGGCCACCGGCGCCAGCACGCTGACGCATGTCGGTACGGCCATCGGCTCGCCGGGGTTTCTCGCGCCCGAGCAGGTGCGCGGGGCCGCGGTGACACCGGCGACGGACATCTTCTCGCTGGGCGCGACGCTCGCCTACGCCTGCACCGCGGACTCGCCCTTCGGACAGGGCAGTTCCGAGGTCATGCTCTACCGCGTGGTGCACGAGGAGGCGCAGCTGGCCGGGGTCCCGGACGCGCTGGCACCGCTGCTCGCGGCCTGTCTCGCCAAGGATCCGGCGGACCGCCCGAGCACGCTGTCGCTGTCGCTGCGGCTCAAGGAGATCGCGGCCCGCGAGGCGCACGGTCTGTCGGGCGATCCGGCGGAGGGCGGGGCCGACTGGGGGCGGGAGCGCCGTCCCGGTGGCCGGCCGACCGGGCAGCGGGCCGAGGAGTACGCGCGGCAGCGCACGGTGCGCCGGGCGGCCGGCACCCCCACACCGCGTCCGCAGTCGGCCCGGCCGCCGGCCCAGCGCGAGGCGCCGCCCCGGCCGGCCGCACCGGCGCCGCCAGCGGCGGGCACGGATCCGCGGGCGGCCGGGCGGAACACGGGGCGGGTCCCGGCGGCGCGGCCCGCCGCGCGCAAGGGTGCGCGCTCCCCGGTGCGGACGACGTCGGCCGGGCGCCGGCCGGGTCCCGACCGACGGCTGCTGCGGCAGCGGATCACCGTGTTCGTGACCGTGACGCTGCTGGTGGCGCTGGGGATCGCGGCGGCCCAGGGCTGCCAGGGGCCGACCCGCGGCCTGGGGGTGGAGCGGCCGGTGGCACCGGTGTCCGCCCCGTCCGCGGCCGGGCAGCCGGCGGAAGAGCCGCCGGCGGACGGTCCGCGGACGGACGGCTGAGGACCGGACGCCCGGCGCGTGCCGGTCAGGCTTCCGGGCGGCCCGTCGCGACCGCGTAGAAGGCGACCGCGGCCGCCGCGCCCACGTTGAGCGAGTCCACACCGTGCGCCATCGGGATGCGGACCCATTCGTCGGCGGCCCGCAGGGCGCCGGTGGTCAGGCCGCCGCCCTCCGCGCCGAGCATCAGGGCGGCGCGCTCCAGGGTGTGCACGGCCGCCTCGTCGATGGCCGTGGCCCGCTCCGCGGGGGTCAGCGCGAGCAGCTTGAAGCCCGCTTCCCGTACCGTCGCCAGGTCCCTGGGCCAGCTCGTCAGGCGGGCGTACGGCACGGAGAACACGGCGCCCATGGAGACCTTCACCGAGCGGCGGTAGAGCGGGTCGGCGCAGTCCGGGGAGAGCAGCACGGCGTCCATGCCGAGGGCCGCGGCGCTGCGGAAGATCGCCCCGATGTTGGTGTGGTCGTTGACCGCCTCCATGACCACGATGCGGCGGGCGGTGCCGAGCAGTTCGGCGGCCGCGGGCAGCGGTTTGCGCTGCATGGACGCCAGGGCGCCGCGATGGACGTGGTAGCCGGTGACCCGCTCGGCGAGGTCCGGGTGGACGGCGTAGACCGGGGCCGGTATCTCGTCGATGACGTCGCGCATGACGTCGACCCACTTGGCGGAGAGCAGCATGGAGCGCATCTCGTAGCCGGCCTGCCGGGCCCGCCGGATGACCTTCTCGCCCTCGGCGATGAACAGTCCCTCGGCGGGTTCGCGGCGGCGGCGCAGTTCCACATCGGTGAGGCCGGTGTAGTCGCTCAGGCGCGGGTCGTCCGGGTCGTCGACGGTGATGATTTCTGCCACGGGGAGATAGTGCCTTGTCGGTGTCGGGGTGCCGAGGCCGCGTACGGGATCGGTTACCTGGGGGTGCGGGCGGCGACGGTGACGACGTCCCCGATGACGATGACGGCCGGCGGCCGGACGCCCTCGGCCCGTACGGTCTCGCCGAGGGTCGCGAGGGTGGCCTCGACGCGGCGCTGGGCCGCGGTGGTGCCCTCCTGGACGACGGCCACGGGGGTATCGGTGGCGCGGCCGTGGGCGATGAGCGTGGCGGCTATGGCGCCGCTGTTCTCCACGCCCATCAGGACGACGAGGGTGCCGCGCAGCTTGGCGAGCGCGGACCAGTCGACGAGCGACCGCGCGTCGTCGGGGGCGACGTGGCCGCTCACGACGGTGAACTCGTGGGCCACCCCGCGGTGGGTGACGGGGATGCCGGCGGCGCCGGGGACGCTGATGGAGCTGGAGATGCCGGGCACGACCGTGCAGGGGATACCGGCCTCGGCGAGCGCCTGGGCCTCTTCCATACCGCGGCCGAAGACGAACGGGTCGCCGCCCTTGAGGCGGACCACGGCCTTGCCCGCCTTGGCGTGCTCGATGAGAGCCTGGTTGATGGCCTCCTGGGCCATGAACCGGCCGTAGGGGATCTTCGCGGCGTCGATGACCTCGACGTGCGGCGGGAGTTCGGCGAGCAGATCGCGGGGGCCGAGCCGGTCGGCGATGACGACGTCCGCCTCGGCGAGCAGCCGGCGGCCGCGCACAGTGATGAGGTCGGGGTCGCCGGGACCGCCGCCGACCAGCGCCACGCCGGGGGTGTGCGGGCGGCGGTGGTGCGGGGCGGCGAGGCTGCCGTCCCGCAGGCCCTCGACGATGGCGTCGCGTACGGCGGCGGAGCGGCGCGGGTCGCGGCCGGTGAGCACCGCGACGGTGACGCCCTCGCTGCGGCCGGTGGCCGGGGTCCAGGCGGTGGCGGCCTCCGCGTCGTCGGCGCGTACGCACCACACCCGGCGGTCCTCGGCCTCCTGGGAGGCCGCGGTGTTGGCCTCGGGGTCGTCGGTGGAGATCAGCGCGTACCAGGCGCCGGCGAGATCGCCCGCCTGGTAGCGACGGCGCTCCCAGCGGATTCCGCCGGTGTCGGCCATCGCCTCGACGGAGGGGGTGGCCGAGGGGGAGATCAGCAGGACGTCGGCACCGGCCGCGACGAGCGCGGGGAGGCGGCGCTGGGCGACCTGGCCTGCCCCGAGGACGACCACACGACGGCCGGACAGCCGCAGTCCGACGGGGTAGGCGGCGTGTTCGGCGGGGTGCTCGGCCATGGCGGGTACGGCTCCTTGTACGGATGGTTCGGGTCGTCGCCGCTGCGGCGCCGAAGCGGCTGGTGAGGGGTGGTGGGGCCCGGTGAGGGGTACAGCCCCGGCCCACAGCCTAGGGGGCTGTGGGCCGGGGGGCCGTGCGCGGGCGGGTGCCGGTCAGCTCTTCTCGGTCACACCGGCCGAGTCGAAGGTGGCGACCTCGTGCATGGCGCGGGCGGCGCTCTGCACCACGGGCAGGGCCAGCAGGGCGCCGGTGCCCTCGCCCAGCCGCAGGTCGAGGTCGACCAGCGGGCGCAGGCCCAGCTTGGTCAGGGCCGCGACATGGCCGGGCTCGGCGCTGCGGTGGCCGGCGATGCAGGCGGCCAGCGCCTCGGGGGCGATGGCCCGCGCCACCAGGGCCGCGGCACCCGCGCTGACGCCGTCGAGGATGACCGGCGTACGCAGCGAGGCGCCGCCCAGGATCAGGCCGACGAGGGCGGCATGCTCCAGGCCGCCGACCGCGGCGAGCACGCCGATGGGGTCGTTCGGGTCGGGCTGGTGGAGTTCCAGGGCGCGGCGGACCACCTCGACCTTGCGGGCGTGCGTCTCGTCGTTGATGCCCGTACCCCGGCCGGTGACCTCGACGGGGTCGGTGTCGGTGTAGACGGAGATCAGCGCGGCGGAGGTGGTGGTGTTGGCGATGCCCATCTCACCGGTCAGCAGCGCCTTGTTGCCCGCCGCGACGAGGTCGCGGGCGGTCTCGATGCCGACCTCGATCGCCTTCAGCACGTCTTCCTGGCTCATCGCCGGGCCGGTGGTGAAGTCGTCGGTACCGGGGCGGACCTTGCGGGGCAGCAGCCCGGGGGTGGCGGGGAGTTCGCCCGCCACGCCGACGTCCACCACGCAGACCTCGGCGCCGACCTGGTGGGCGAAGGCGTTGCAGACCGCGCCGCCGCCGAGGAAGTTGGCGACCATCTGGCCGGTGACCTCCTGGGGCCAGGGGGTCACTCCCTGGGCGTGCACACCGTGGTCGCCCGCGAAGATCGCGACGGCGGCCGGCTCCGGGATCGGCGGCGGGCACTTGCGGGACAGTCCGGACAGCTGCGCGGAGATGATCTCCAGCATGCCCAGCGCCCCGGCGGGCTTGGTCATCCGCTTCTGCCGCTCCCATGCCTCGCCGAGCGCCTTGGCGTCCAGCGGGCGGATGCCCTGAAGCGTCTCCTGGAGCAGGTCGTGCGGGTCCTCACCGGGCAGCGCCCGGCGTCCGTACGTCTCCTCGTGGACGACCCAGGACAGCGGGCGGCGCTTGGACCAGCCGGCCTGCATGAGCTCGGGCTCGTCCGGGAACTCGTCGACATAGCCGATGCACAGGTAGGCGACGACTTCGAGGTGGTCGGGCAGGCCCAGGGCCTGGACCATCTCCCGCTCGTCGAAGAAGCTGACCCAGCCGACGCCCAGGCCCTCGGCGCGGGCCGCGAGCCAGAGGTTCTCGACGGCGAGCGCGGAGGAGTACGGGGCCATCTGCGGCTGGGTGTGCCGGCCGAGGGTGTGCCGGCCGCCGCGGGTGGAATCGGCGGTGACGACGATGTTGACCGGCGTTTCGAGGATCGCCTCGATCTTGAGCTCGCGGAACTGCTTGGCGCGGGCCTTGGGCAGCGACGCGGCGTACGCGTCGCGCTGCTCCATCGCGAGCCGGTGCATCTTCTCGCGGGTCTCGTCCGAGCGGATGACGACGAAGTCCCAGGGCTGGGAGTGGCCGACGCTGGGAGCGGTGTGCGCCGCCTCCAGGACGCGCAGCAGCACCTCGTTGGGGATCGGGTCGCCGCGGAAGCCGTTGCGGATGTCCCGGCGCTCGCGCATCACGCGGTGTACGGCGGCGCGTTCGGAGTCGTCGTATCCGGCGGCCGGGGCCGGGATCGGGATCGGGGCACCGCTGGTGTCCATGACGTTGTCCACGGGCGCGCCGTCCTGGGGCTGGGGCTGGGTGGGGAGCATGGCGCGGACGGGTACACCGGCCGCATCGGTGGGTGCGGCGGCGGGGCCGGAGTCGGCGGTCACTGCCTCGGGGTGGGCCTGGTCCGCGACCGTGGACCGGTCGTCGTCCCGGTTCTCGGGCTCGGAGGCGTCCCGCTGGTGCGGGGGCGTGTCCGCGGCGGCCGCGCCAACGGGGGGAGCCGCGGGGGCCGCGGTCGTACCGCCGGCCGCCTGGGCCGGGATGCGGACGGCGGCCGACGGAGTGCCGGCCGGCGGCTCGACGGTGCCGGGCTCGGCGGCCTCGACGGGCTCGGCGTCGGCGGGGAGGGGCGCTGCGCCGGCTTCGGTGACGGGCTCGGCGACGGTTGCGGATCCGGTGACGGCTTCGGCTTCGGCTTCGGCTTCGGCTTCGGCTTCGGCGACAGGCTCGGCGGCCGGCACCGGCTCGGGCGCCGCGTCGGCCGGGGTGGCCTGTGCGGCCGTTGCGCCGGGGTCGTGCGGACCGGCCGGTACGAGCTGCGGCTGCCCGGCCGGGGTGTCCTGGTCCTGGCGCTGCGCAGGATCGGCGGGGGCCGCGCCGGGCGCGGCGGCTGGCGCGTCCGCGGTCTCGGTGGAAGCCCCGGGCTGCGGCGGCCCGGCGACCGGCTGCCGCGCCTCGGGCCGCTCTATGCCGGCCTGCTCCGGGGACGTGCCGTCGTCGGCCGCGGGCTCCGCGACCGGGCTCTGGGGGGCGACGACCTCCGGTGGGACGGTCGCGGCTGCCGTGGCCACCGGGGCGGCGTCGGGCGCGGCTGGGGCGGCGGACGCGGCCGGAGCCTCGGGCTCAGCCGGGGCGGCGGGCAGGGTCGGGGCATCGGCAGGGGTCGGCGCGTCGGCCTGGGCCGCCGCGGGCTGCGATTCGTCGGCGGACGCCACGGGCCGGGCGAGCGGGGTGTCGTCGGCGGCGGCCTCGGGCCCGGCCGGGGCGGGCAGCGCCGGATCGGCGGGCTGCGCCGGGACGACGAGCCGCGGGCCCTGCGGCGCCTGGGTGTTCTGCGCCGCGGGTGCGCTCTGCGCCGCCCGGTCGGTGTCCGGGTGCGCTTCGGCTTCCGGGTACGCGTCGGCGGCCGGCACGGCCGGTTCGGGCTGCCCGGCTTCCGGCGCCGGGCGGTCGACCGGCTCCCCGGCGGTACCGTCCGGCGCGGACGGGGTACCGACGGGCGGGCCCGGCACCTCGGCCTGGGCAGGCTGGACGTCCTGTGCGGTCCGGGCGGCCTGGTCAGGGTCCACGGTCTGCTGCGGGGCCTCGGCGACTGCCGGGGACTGCGGGTGGAGGGCGACGGCATCCGGCACGGGTGCGTCCTGCGCGGACGCTTCATGCACGGACGCTTCCGGTGCGGACGCTTCCGAGAGGGCGGTCTCCGGTACAGCGGTGTCCGGCGTGACGGTCTCCGGGACGGCCGATTCCGGTACGGCCGTCTCCGCCGCAACGGTCTCCGACACCTCCTGGCCAGTCGCCGCCGTGTCCTGCGGCCCGGCCGGCTCCGGCTCCTGCTGTGCCGTGGTCTGGGGCGCGGGCTCCGCCGCCGGGGCCGCGGTCAGCGCCGCGTCCTCGCCCTGCGGTCCGCCCGTCGCCGCTGTGCCGTCGGGCTCGCCCGGGGCGGCGTCGGCGGCGGGCCCGGCGGCCTCGCCGTCCGTGGCCTCCCCGGCGTCCTCGTCCGGCGCCGGGACGGGTGCCTGCCGCGGCGCTTCCGCGGCCTGCGGAGCGGTCTGGGCCGCCGCGCCGGTACCGGCGGCGGCTTCCCCGGCGGGTGCCGCCGCGGCGTGGTCGGCCGTTTCCGCCACCGGCGCCGCTACCGCCTGCGCCGATGCCTCGTTCCACGGCGGCATCCGGGACGGGATCTCGCCGAGCTGCGGGCCGGGCAGCGGGCCCTGGCCCGGGGCGCCGTACATCTGCTCGCTGTAGGACGACTGGTCATAGGACGGCACGCCGAACGGCTGCGCCGTGGGTGACGGCTCCCCGAAGGACTGCTCGGGGTACGCCTGGGCGACGGGCGGCGGGCCGCCGATCGGCTGCTCGCCCATGGTGGTGGCGGGGGTGGCGTCCGGGACGTCGAGGTATTCGGGGGCGCCTGCGGGGGGGCCGGCGGGCGGCTGGGGCGCGGCGGCCGGGCCGCGGTCGGCGAGCGAGCGGACCACCCCGCCGGTCGTCTCGGGGACGGGCGGGCCCATGTGCAGCGGACGGCGCGCGGGCGCGGCTGCCGGTGTCCGGCCCTGCGGCGAACGGACGGCGCCGAGGTCGACCGCACCGGAATCCCGGCCGCCGCTCTCGTGGTCACCGGTGTGCGCGGGCATCGGCGAGCCCGCGGCGGCCGTGGCGTACGGTGCGTTCTGCTGCGGCTGACGGGCCTGGACCTGCGGGTTCCCGTGCGGCTGCGGCTGGGGGGCCGGCTGCTCGCTCCAGGCGCCCTGGGCGCTCGGCATCAGGAGCAGATCGTCGTCCTCGGGGACGCCGTCGACCGGGTCGAGGTAGGGATACGCGGCCGGAGCGGGGACGATGCCCGGCTGCTCCGTCGTTCCGGTGTCGACAGGGGAGGGAACGGCCGCCGGCTGCGGCTGCCCGGGATGTCCGCCTGCGTTCTCCGGCAGTCCCTCGCCCGGGACCTGGCCGGTGTCGGTCATGCGTACCCCTCGCCCATTGGTAGTGCTCCTTCCAACCGCTCGTACGACGCGCTCACCGGGGCGCGCCGACGCCTCGATAGCTAGAACGAGCGGGCCCGCCTCGCGGCACGTCCGCCCTCCAGAGCTTCATTTTCATCCAAAACCGCGGAATTTTCCGGATATTGGTGTACGAAGCCGAACGCGGAACGGCGGCGCAACGATCCGCCAGCCTACCTCCCACGGGTCGGCGACCCGGTCACGGGTGAGAAACGCGGTAACCGCTCAGCAGAAAGACGACGGCGCGCTCGCGTTCGACCCAGACCGAGGTGTCCAGGTCCACGGACTGGAGCAGCACGCACTCGACGTCGTACCCGCCGTCGGCCAGGGCGCCGCCGAGCGATTCGGCCTCGTCCCTGGTCGCGGCGTGTGCCACGATCCGCTCCGGCCGACGGGCGGCGCAGGCGGCGATGACCGCCGCTCCCCCGCCGCCGACCCGCACCACATCCGGCTCGGGGAGGTCTTCGAGGATCTGCGGCGCGCGGCCGTGCACGATCTGGAGCTGGACGCCGTGGCGCCGGGCGACCGCGGCGGTGCGGCCGCAGGCGTCCGGGTCGGCGTCCACCGCGATGACGGCGGCGCCGAACCGCGCGGCCTCGACGGCGGCGGCGCCGTTGCCGGAGCCGATGTCCCAGACCAGGTCGCCGACCCGGGGGCCGAGGCGGGCCAGTTGGGCGGTGCGCAGCTGGACGGACTCCCCCTCGTCCAGGACGCCGCCGTAGGCGCGGGCCGGGAGTCCCCAGCCGCGCGGGCCGGTCGGATGGCCCACCTCGTGGGCGGCGATCCAGCCGGTCCCCTGGGCCGCGGCGCCGCCGGGCGAACCGCCGATGACGATGACGACGTTGGGGTCGCGCCAGTCGAGGTCGGCGACCTTGTCGGAGGTGAGAACCGTCACCCGTTCCCGGTCGGTGCCCAGCGCCTCGCAGATGACGAAGGTGCGGTGGACACCCGTCAGCAGCAGGGCGAGTTCGGCGGGGCCCGCGCCGGGCGAGGTGAGCACCGCGACCTTGGTGTGGGCGCGGCAGACATTGACCGCGCGGCGCAGATCGCGGCTGTGGGCGACGACGATCTGGGCGTCGTCCCAGGGCATGCCGGCCCGTGCGAAGGCGGTGGCGACGGACGAGACGGCCGGCACCACCTCGACCTCCAGACCGTGTTCGGGGGCCCGCAGGGTGCGGACGACGCCGAAGAAGCCGGGGTCGCCGTCGGCGAGGACGACGGCGGTGCCGCGGTGCTGGGCGATGCGGCGGGCGGCCAGGCTCACGCTGCCGAGCCGGATCCGCTCGGCGCCCGGCGGGACTTCCGGCAGGGCGAGATGGTGGGCGGCGCCGGCCACCAGCGTCGCGGCGCCGAGGGCGGAGCGGGCGGCGGTCGTCAGTGCGGAGCCGTCCCATCCGATCACCGTGACCCGGTCGGCCATGCTCGTCAGTCTCCTGGGGCTGCTGTGGGTGCGGGGGCGGGGTCGGCAGGGCCTCGCAGGTCTGCGGGTGCGCGGCAGGCCGAGACTACCCCGGAAGGTCCGGACCGCAGAGGTGGCGGGGCCTCAGTTCCACTCGGGGTAGGCGAATCCGTTCGCGTCGGCCATCCGGGCGGGGAGCCCGTCGAGGTCCTCGGGCAGCAGGCTCCACACGATCAGATCGGTGCGGATGTCCGTCCAGCCGCCGTCCTCGGTGCGGCTGCGGGCTATCCAGGCGTTGCGCAGGACGCCCTCGCTGATGCAGCCGACCTTCTGGGCGACCTGCTGGGAGGCGGTGTTGTCGGCCGGGGTGCGCAGCTCGACGCGCTCGAATCCGTGGTTCTGGAAGAGCCACTGGGCGACCGCGAGCACGGACTCGGAGGCATAGCCCTCACCGCGCGCCCAGGGGGCGGTGACGTAGCCGACCTCGGCGCTGCGCACCCGCCAGTCGGTGTGGTCGAGATGGACGGTGCCGACCAGCCGCTGGGTGAGGAACTCGGTGACGGCCAGGGCGATGCCGCGGCCCGCGGTGCGGACGGCGGCGGCCTGTCCGGTGGCCCAGGCGCGGGCGTCCTCGGTGGTGTAGGGGTGCGGCAGCGAGCTCCAGGCGGTGACGAGTTCGTCGCCCATCATCTCGGCGAGGGCGGGCACATCGGCCTCCTCGAAGGGGCGCAGCACCAACCGTTCCGTGCTGATGGAGATGTCCGGAAAGGTGGATGTCATGCCGCTGCTCCCACGCCGTTGGCCGTATTGCTCGGGGGACGATTCGGGCCGTCGTCGCCGTACCGGCACGGGCCGTCTTGACCGTCTTGACCGTCTTGAGTGCACCAGCATGCAGCATCCGCCCGCGGATGTGCCACGCGCGTGGGCCCCGGCCGCGCGCTGCGCGGGTCCGGGGCCCGTCCGTGATCCGTGCGGGCGGCCGTGGTACGGCGGCCGCCGCGGCGGAGGGGGCGTCAGCTCTTGGCGGGACCGAAGGCCGGGATGACGGAGCCGTCCTTGTACTTGTCCTCCAGGAACTTCTTGACCTCGTCGGAGTTCAGGAGCTTGGCGAGCTTCTGGATCCGCGGGTCGTTCTCCTTGCCCTTCTTGACGGCCAGGAAGTTGGCGTACGGGTTGTCCTTCGCCTTCTCCAGGGCCAGCGCGTCGGTGGAGGGCTTGAGGTGCGCGCCGATGGCGAAGTTGCCGTTGATGACCGCGGCGTCGACGTCGTCGAGACGCGGCGCGGTCTGGGCGGCCTCCAGCTCCGTGATCTTGATGCCCTTGTTGTCCTGGACATCGGTGAGCTTGGCTTCCGCGCCGACGCCGGGCTTGAGGGTGATCACGCCGTTGTCGGCGAGCAGCTTGAGCGCACGGCCCTCGTTGGAGGGGTCGTTGGGGACCGAGACGCTGTTGCCGGCCTTGAGGTCGGTGATCTTGTGGATCTTCTTGGAGTAGACGCCGAGCGGCTCGATGAGGACGTTCACGACCGGCACGATGTCCGTGCCGTTCTCCTTGTTGAAGGTGTCGAGGAACGGCTTGTGCTGGAAGAAGTTGGCGTCCACCTGGCCGTCGTCGGTGACCTTGTTCGGGATCTTGTAGTCGTTGAACGGCTTGACCTCGAGCTTGAGCCCGGCCTTTTCGGCCAGGTTCTTCTTGACGAAGTCGAGGATGACGGCGTGCGGGGTGGGGCTCGCGGCGACGACGAGGGGGGCGTTCTTGTCGTCCTTGTCGGCGCTGGCCGTGGTGTCGGAGGGGGCGCTGCACGCGCTCGCGCCGAGGGCGACGGCGGCAGCGGCGGCGATGGCCACGGTGATCTTGATGGTGTTGCGCACGAAGAGTGCCTCTTTCTTGGGTCTCGCGCGTGCGGTGGGCACGTGCGGAGGTACGCCCGGCAAAGGGTCCGGGCTCGTCCTGTGGGTCCCGGGTTACGGGGTCTTGCCGGCCCCCAGGGGGGCGGCGGTCCCGGCCTCCGGTGAGGTGGCGGGCTCCGCCAGGGGGGCCGCCGCGGCCGGTGCGCGCCGCAGCCCGACGCGCATCGTGGCGGGGACCCGGGTGCCCCGGCCGGCGAGCCGGCGCACGATCAGGTCGCCGAGGAGCTGAACGAGGGTGACGAGGACGATCAGCTCCACGACGGTGGTGATCATCAGCGCGGTCTCGTACTGCTGGTAGCCGTAGGTGTAGGCGAGGTTGCCCAGACCGCCGGCGCCGACCGCACCGGCGGTCGCGGAGTAGCCGATCAGTGTGATGACGGTGGTGGTGGTGCCCGCGACCAGTGCGGGCAGCGCCTGCGGGAGGAGCACCTTGAAGATGATCGTCCAGGTGCCGCCGCCCATGGCCTGGGCGGCCTCGACCAGCCCGTGGTCCACCTCGCGCAGCGCGGCCTCCACCAGCCGGGCGAAGAACGGGATGGCGGCGATGGCGAGCGGGACGACGGCGCCGGTCGGGCCGATGGAGACGCCGACGAGGAGCCGGGTGAAGGGGATCAGCACCACGATCAGGATCAGGAACGGGAGGGACCGTCCGATGTTCACGATCGCGCCGAGCACCTTGTACACCACGGCGTTCTGGAGCATCGCGCCGCGGTCGGTCAGATGCAGCAGCACGCCGATCGGGATGCCGATGAGCACCGCGTAGACCGTCGACCACCACACCATGAAGAGCGTGTCGAGGGTGTTGTCGTACAGCAGCGGCTGCATGTCGCTCCAGCTCACTTGGCACCTTCCTTGAGCGGCGAGGCGGCGGGCGCCGGGTTCGCGGGGGTGGGCACGGCGGCGTCGGCCGGTGCTGTGTTGTCGGCGTTGTCAGCGTTTTCGGCGTCGCCGTCGGCACCGTCGGCGACATCGACCTGGAGTCCCTGCTCGCGCAGGAAGCCGATGGGCACGACGTTCTCCTCGAAGCGGCCGGGGAGTTCGATGCGCATCCGGCCGATCTGCTTGCCGCCGACGGTGTCCATGGCGGCGCCGAGGATCGAGATGTCGACGTTGTACGTACGCGACAGCTCGGAGATCACCGGCCGGGTGGCGGCCGCGCCGTGGAAGGTGATGTCGACGACCGTGCGGTTCCCGTCCGAGGGCTCGCCGCCGACCGGGAACAGTTCCCGGGCCAGCTCGGAGCCGGGGGTGGCCAGCAGACCGGCGACGGTGCCCTGCTCGACGACGCGCCCGCCCTTCATCAGCGCGGCCGAGTCGCAGATCGTCTTGACGACGTCCATCTCGTGCGTGATGAGTACGACGGTCAGGCCCAGCTGGCGGTTGAGGTCGCGCAGCAGCTGGAGGATCGAGCGGGTGGTCTCCGGGTCCAGGGCGCTGGTGGCCTCGTCGGAGAGGAGCACCTTGGGGTCGCCGGCCAGCGCGCGGGCGATGCCGACCCGCTGCTTCTGGCCGCCGGAGAGCTGGGCGGGGTACGCCGTGGCCTTGTCGGCGAGGCCGACCAGGTCCAGCAGTTCCCGGGCCTTGCGGGCGCGCTCGCGGCGGTCGACCTTGAGGATCTCCAGGGGCAGCTCGACATTGTCCTGGACGGTCCGCGAGGACAGCAGGTTGAAGTGCTGGAAGACCATGCCGATATGGCTGCGGGCGGCGCGGAGCCCGGCGTTCGCGCGCTTCCCGCGTCCGGCGAGCGCGGTCAGGTCCTGGCCGGCGACGGTGACCGTGCCGGAGGTGGGGCGCTCCAGGAGGTTGAGGCAGCGGATGAGGGTGGATTTACCGGCGCCGCTCTGGCCGATGACGCCGTACACCTCGCCCTCGCGGACGTGCAGATCGACGCCGTCCAGGGCGGTGACTTCGCGGTCTCCTGAGCGGTAGACCTTGGTCAGGCCCGTTGTGGTGATCACAGGGAATTCCGTCACTGTCGAGTGCTCGGTGGCTCGCCCACCGGGCACGGGGCATTCTTGCGAGTGCGGCAGGGGGGAACCCGGAGGGCGAAGGGCCCGGCTTCGGGTTCCGGTGACGCGGGGCTACCGGGTCTGTCATGGCGGACGGACATACGGCATGGGGCGATGGGTCTCGCTTCGGGGCGCGAGGCTCAGGCGGGGGCCCTCAGCGGTCACACATTCGACACATGCAACGAGCACCGGGCGTCGTGGTCGCCTCGGTCGCAAGGGTGCGGCTGCTCGTCGTGGTCATGTCGGCAAGTAAACCAGACGGGGGTGAGCGCCGAACAAGCCCGTCCGTATGACGGACAGGCCCGCCCGGCCCTTGGACAGCGGCCCGGTCCGCGCCGCCGGTCCGGCCGGATCCGGTCGCTGGCCTGCGCGGATGTCGCGGACCGGGTGGCCGGGCGCGGTAGGGCGGGCGGGTGGCCCGCCCGCCCCGCTGTGGTCAACGCCACGGCCGACGGGGGCGGCGGACGCCTCGGCGGGGCCGGACGCGGGCGCCGTGCGCGGGCCGTTTAGAGTCGCCTCATGCCCCACAACCCCACGGTGTGCCGCCGCGTCGCGCGGAGGTCCCGGTGATCGACGCGCTGACGCTCGTGGTCGGCGTGACCGCTCTCGCGCTGGCCGCCTGGTGCGGTTTCGCCGCGTACCGCGACCAGCCGACCAAGGACTGGCACTTCATCGGCATGGCCGTGGTGTCCCTGCTCGCCGTCGTCCAACTGGTCATCGGCATCGTGCAGTTGGCGCGCGGGCAGTCGCCGGACAAGGGCACCGCGATCTTCGTGTCGTATCTGCTCGGGGCGGCCGCCTGCGTTCCCGCGACCGGTTTCCTGTCGCTCTCGGAGCGCACCCGGTGGGGTTCGGCCACCGTCGCGGCGGGTGCCGTGGTGCTGGCGGTGCTGGAAGTGCGACTGTTCGACATCTGGGGAGGCGGCAGTGCCTGAGACCACGACGGACACCACGACCGACGGCACCGCGGGCGCCGACCCGGCGAAGCGTTCCCTGGGCACCGGCCCGGGACGGCTGCTGGTCACCCTCTACGGCGTCTTCACCGTCGCCGCCGCGTCCCGCTCCCTCTACCAGCTGATCGCCCAGTTCGACCGGGCCCCGCTGGCCTACAGCCTCTCGGCGCTCTCCGCGGTCGTCTACGGCTTCATCACCTTCTCGCTGGTGCGCGGCGGTGAGGGCGCCCGCCGGGCCGCGCTCGGCTGCTGCGCGCTGGAGCTGCTCGGGGTGCTGGGCATCGGCACCTGGACGCTCGTGGACCCCGCCGCCTTCCCCGACGCCACCGTCTGGTCGGACTACGGGATGGGCTACCTCTTCATCCCGGTCATCCTGCCCGTCACCGGGCTGATCTGGCTGCGCCGGTCCCGGCGGGCGTGACGCCGGCCGGCGGTGCCGGGCCCCCGAGTGCCACGGGCCCGGCACCACGGTGCCGTCAGGCTCCGGCGGCGTACGCCTCGGCTGCCACCGGCTTCTCCAGTGTGGTCAGGCCGAGTCTGCGGGTGGGCTGTTCGGTGCCGACCGGTGCGTAGCCGTGGCTGCGGTACAGCCGCAGATCGCCCTCGCTGCGCTGCCCGGTCAGCAGGCGGTAGCGCTTGGCGGACCGCTCGGCGGCGAGCCGCTGCTCGACCGCGGCGAGCAGCCGGCCGCCGAGGCCGTGCCGTTGCAGCCGCGGGTGCACGATGAGTTTGGCTATTTTCGCGGTGCCTGTCGCGTCGACCGTGCCGCGCACCGATCCGACCACCTCCGCGCCGAGCCGGGCGACCAGCACACAGCCGCCGCCCAGTTCGGCCCGGAGGGCGGCCAGGCTCTGGGTGAGCGGCTCGATGCCGTAGTCGTCGTACCGCGCGGCCTCCGGCTGATAACAGAGGTACTGGAGTTTGAGGATCTGCTCGGCGTCCTGGTCGGTAGCCGCAGAGATGGTCACGCTGGTGCCCATGCGCGTATGCCTCCCCTATTCGGGTCGCGGATCCGGGCGCGCTGAGGGTTCCGTTCTCCGGGACACCCCCGAAGAGCCGGGGAACGCCCGGAGTGTTTCTGCCCTGACCGGCGGCGCCGTGCGCGGCACGCCGCCGTCCTGGCCTGGCTGACACTGCTCCTTCCGGAGTCCCCGGATTTCCGCGGCGGCAACCTCGGCCGCGAGCATTCTGCGCAGGCATTACGGACAACAGGAACAGACCGGCCCCAAGCTCCTCTGTGACATTCCCAACTCAGATGAGATTCCGGCGGGGCGGGCGGCCCCGAACCGCCCGCCCCGGTCCGTCAGCGCTTGCGGAACTCCGCGGCGGCCAGCAGCGCCGTGTCGGGGTTGTCGGAGAACAGGCCGTCGATCCCGGTGGCGAGATACGCCCGGAAGACACCGAACGCGTCGCCGTAGGCGTTCGGGTCGGTGCCGCGGCGGTGGTCGGCCGGCAGGAAGGTGTTCTCGTTGCGGACCGTGTACGGGTGGAGCACGAGCCCGGCGGCGTGCGCGTCCTTGACGACCCGGGTGGGCTTGCCGAGCTTGTTGTCCTTGTCCCGCGGGATGATCACGGTCAGGTCCGGGCCGATGCCCTCGGCGAATCCGGCGATCCACCGCAGGCCCCGGGGCGTGACCAGATCGGCGACCGTGCGCGGGTCACCGGCCTCGACGAAGTCCCAGGGCCGGCTGGTGAGGGTGGAGAGCAGCACGACCTTGGGGCAGTCGACCAGCCGGCCCAGCCGCTGGATGCTGCCGGGCTCGAACGACTGGAGGAAGTTGGGCGAGTTCTTCCGGTGCCGGCCGTACGCGCGCAGCGCCTTGGCGATCCGCTCCTCCAGGCCCAGTCCCAGCTTGCGGAAGTAGGTGGGGTGCTTGGTCTCGATGTGCAGCCAGACCGGGCGGCCCCGCTTGCGGCCCTCCCGGTCGGCCCATCGGAGGACCTCGTCGAAGGTGGGCACCTCCCACCGGCCGTCGTAGAGGGTGTTGTGCTGCCGGTTGCCCGGTATCCGCTCCTTCGCGCGCAGCGTCTTGATCTCGGCGAGCGTGAAGTCCTCGGTGAACCAGCCGGTGAGCTGCTGCCCGTCGATGGTCTTGGTGGTCTTGCGGTCCGCGAATTCCGGGTGCGCGGAGACATCGGTGGTGGCGGTGATGTCGTTCTCGTGACGGCACAGGAGATGGCCGTCCTTGGTGGGCACGAGGTCCTGCTCGATGACGTCCGCGCCCATGTCGAGGGCGAGTTGGTAGGAGCCGAACGTGTGCTCGGGCCGGTAGCCGCTGGCACCGCGGTGGCCGATGATCAGCGGGACCGGCAGCCCGTGGCCGGCGCCGCCGCGTTCGCGGGCGCTCGCCTGCCCGGCACCGCCCAGTACCGCCGCTCCCGCGCCGAGGGCCGCGGCCCCCAGCACCGTCCGCCGTCCCGGCTGCTCCCGCTTCTGCATGCCCACGCTCCTCGCTCCGATGGTCCGTCCGCATCCGTCCGGATGTCCCGCACCTGTCAATCGACAGGTGCGGACGGGCCGATCGTAAGCACGGGCGGGCCCCGTCGGGGAGACACCCGGCGACGCCCGGGGGAACATGGGGCCAACACGCGTCAACTCTGCGTATCGGTCCCGTGCACCCGGTGTGCGAGTGGAGGTGACTCGCGAGTATCGTCCTGGGCTGCACCGCCCCGCGTTCCCTGTTCCCTGCCGTCGACCAGTCACCACCCGGAGGACCCGTTGTCCCGCATTCTGCTGAAGGCGATTCTCGGATTGGTCATGCGTGTCCTGTTCCGCCCGAAGGTCGAGGGCATGGAGCGCATTCCGGGCAGCGGACCGGTGATCCTGGCCGGCAACCACGTCACGTTCATCGACTCGCTGTTCCTGAGCCTGCTGGTCAAGCGCCCGGTGTACTTCATCGGCAAGGACGAGTACGTCACCGGAAAGGGCGTCAAGGGCCGCCTGATGGCCTGGTTCTTCACCAGCTCCGGCATGATCCCGGTGGACCGCGACGGCGGCCGGGGCGGTGCCGCGGCGCTGATGACCGGCCGCCGCGTCCTGGACGAGGGCGGCGTTTTCGGCATCTACCCGGAGGGCACCCGCTCCCCCGACGGCCGCCTCTACCGCGGCCGTACCGGCGTCGCCCGGCTCACCCTGATGACCGGCGCGCCCGTCGTGCCGTTCGCGATGGTCGGCACCGACAAGGTGCAGCCCGGCGGCAAGGGCCGGCCGCACATCGCCCCGGTGACGGTGCGTTTCGGCGAGCCGCTGGACTTCTCCCGCTACGAGGGCATGGACCGCGACCGCTATGTCCTGCGGGCCGTCACCGACGAGGTGATGAGCGACGTCATGGAGCTGTCCGGCCAGGAGTACGTCGACATCTACGCCACCAAGGCCAGGGCCGCCTGACCCGACCGCATGCCAAGGGGCCCCGTCCGTCGGACGGGGCCCCTTGCGTTGCGCGGAGCGGCTGGTCAGGACCGGCCGGGGCGGGCGGGTCTCAGCAGGGCACCCGGAAGCCGCCGGCGGCGCGCAGGCCCCGCAGGCCCGCGGCCGATGCCGAACGCAGCGCCGCCTCGGGACGGGGGACTGCGTCGGCGGCGGCCTTCGACTGCTGATGCCATCCGGGGACGGTGCCGATCCGGGCACCCGGCAGCTTGGTGTTCACGGCCGAGACCCGGTTCAGCGGCGCGGGGGCCAGCTCCCGCCGTCCGCGCACGAACTCGACGAAACTCTCGAAGTCCCGGGTGTGCCGCACCGGCTCGGTGAAGCCGCCGAAGGCGCTGTAGCCGTCCTGGTTGATGAGGGTGTACGAGGGCGCGGCGAGGCGGTACCGGCGGCGCGGGTCGAGTGCGGTGCCGTTGACGAACACCGCATCGGGGTTGACGCGCCGGCCGACCGGCCCCGCCGCGTCGAAGGTGTAGTGGACGTTGCCGGAGACGGCCAGCGGCGCGAAGCCCAGCAGACCGCCGGCGACCGGTGCCCACTGCTCCTCCAGCGCGTCGTGGATCTGCGCGCCGGTGACGGTGACCGTCATGATCGGGTCGCCGAAGCCGACGGCATGCCACGCCTGGCCGAAGGTGACCGTGCCGTCCGACGCCTCGTCACGGACCAGGTCCCCGCCGATGATGGCCTGGCCGACGCGCGGCGCGACGGCGATGACGGCCAGTTCCGCGGGGATGTTGCGGTAGCCGCCCGGATCGTCCATCGGGCCGTGCGGCTGTCTGCCCGCCCACAGGGCCCAGTCCGCCACGAGGTTGCCCATGGTGCTCTCCCCCAGGGCGTTGCGGCGCCGGGTGAAGGAACCGGACTGCCGGCCGATCGGGGTGGCGGCGCGCCGGGCGCCGTAGCCCGCCCAGTAGTCGGTGATCGCCCGCACCTCCCGGTCGGGGGTCACGTCCCGGGTGTTGGGGTGGTTGGTGGAGGTGGTCAGGGCCCGGACCACCGCTCCGGTGTCGGGGTCGAGCCGCAGGTTGATCTCGTTGATCAGCTGGCCGTAGCAGCCGGCCTCGACGAACGGGCGCGGCACCCCGTCCGGGTCCGGCACCATCATGGTGAACGCGGTGTGCCAGTGGCCGGTGACGATCGCGTCGATGTCCGGTGAGACCCGCAGCGCCAGCTCGTAGGCGGGGCCCGAGGGGTTGCTGCCGCTCTCGAAGTCGCCGCCGGCGACGGCGCCGTCGTGCATGCTCAGCACGATCGCGTTGACGCCCCGGGCCTTGAGTTCGGCGGCGCAGCGGTTGGCGGTGGCGATCTCGTCCAGGGTGCGCAGACCGGGCTGGTAGGAGCCGGGGAAGTTCTCGGTGCCGAGGGCGGTGAGGTGGATGAAGCCGATCGGCAGCCGGCGGCCGCGGCCGGCGTCCACGTACTCGACGTTGTACGGCGGCAGGACGGTCCCGCCGCGTTCGTCGTCCCACACCATGTTGGCGCTGTAGTAAGGGAAGTCGGCGCCGCGGAAGCGCCGGCCGGTGGAGTCCCGGAAGGAGCCGTCCCGGCCGGTCACCGGGTAGGCGTCGCCCTTTTGCATATGCGAGGTGAGGAACCGCGCGGACTTGTCGAACTCGTGGTTGCCGGCCGAGGCGAAGTCCAGGCCCATGGTGTTGAGCACTTCGATGGTGGGCTCGTCGGCGAAGGAGGCCGCGTCGAACTCCCAGCCCGAGAACAGGTCGCCGGGCGCGAAGAAGAGGGAGTTGCGACGGCCGGCTCTCAGGCGCTCCAGGTGGGCGGCCATATAGGCGACGCCGCCCACGGTGTAGGTCTTGCCGTGCGCGCCCCGGATGACGGAGTTGGCGGCGGGCGCGGCCTGGAGATAGCCGTGCAGGTCGGTGATGTTGAGGAGTTGGACGTCCACGTACTCGTCGGCGCTCGCCGCGTCACGGGCGTGGCCGGTGGCGTAGGCGTCGCTGCCGATGGCACTCGCGGTGGCCAGGGCCCCCGCTGCGGTGAAGAAGGAGCGTCTTCCGATGTCGCGCACTGCGTCACTCTCCTGAGCGGGGCCGACCGAGGGGGGACGACGGGAGAGTCAAGCGTGCCGCGTGGGCCGTCCGGCCACCAGGGCGCGTACCGGGCGTGAACGGGCGTGGGACAGTCGCCCCCGGGCGTGTCCCGTGGATCATCGCGGGTGCGCGCCGCAGTGATCCACCGGACACGCCCGAGCCGGCGTTCCGGGCCGTGACTGTCCCTCGTTCGCGCGTCGGGCCGACCGTGCGTGCGCCCGACGGGCCGCCCTGTTACGGGTGTTCGGCCGGGCCGCCGGACGCGGACGTGGCGCCGGACGTCACGGGGCTGTGCCCCAGCTCCTGGCCGCGCAGCAGGAACCACGCGGCCGCCGCGGCGGCCAGCAGCACCGCCGCGCCCACCCCGGCCGCCACGTCCAGACCGCTGACGAAGGAGTCCTGAGCGGTCTTCAGAAGTGCGGCGCCCTGCTCCGTGGGGAGGGTGGCGGCCGTGTCGACGGCGCCGCCGAGCGATTCACGGGCGGCGTCGGCGGCGCCCGCGGGCACCCCGGGCGGCGCCGCGAAGCCGCGGTAGATGCCGGTGACGATCGTGCCGAGCAGGGCGATGCCGAGCGCGGCGCCCAGTTCGTAGGCCGTCTCGGAGACCGCGGAGGCGGCGCCCGCCTCGTCCTTGGGCACGCTGGAGAGGATCACATCGGCGGTGACGGTGAACGCGAAGCCGCCGCCGACACCGACGACGAAGAGGATGGCGCCCAACTCGACGGTGCTGGTGTCGGCGTGCAGGCCGATGCAGCCGGCGAGCGCGAGCCCGACGACCGCGAGGCCGCCGGCCACCACGATCCGTACGGAGAGCCGGCGGGCGACGTATCCGGCGGCCAGGCCCGCGCCGATCGCGCCGACCGCGGCCGGGAGTTCGGTGAGCCCGGCGTTCAGCGGCGAGCGCAGCTGCACCATCTGGAGGAACTGGGAGAGGAAGAAGACCAGCCCCGACAGGCCCAGGATGGTCAGCAGGTCGGCCAGCACCGCCCCGGAGAAGCCCCGGTGGTGGAAGAGCTTCATGTTCAGCAGCGGCGAGTCGAGGGTGTACTGGCGGCGGACGAAGACGACCAGCGCGAGCACGCCGATGACGGCGGCCAGCAGGACGGGCCAGCGGAAGCCGTGCACCGCCGCTTCCTTGATGGCGTAGACGACGCCGATGATGCCGACCAGGGAGAGCCCCACGCTCGGCAGGTCCCAGGGGCCGGGATCGGGGTTGCGGGACTCCGGGATCACCTTGGCGCCGACGACGACCAGCAGCGCCATCACCGGCAGGTTGATCAGGAAGACCGAGCCCCACCAGAAGTGGCCCAGCAGGAAGCCGCCGAGCACCGGGCCGACGGCGGTGCCGGCCGAGGCCATCGCGCCCCAGATGCCGATGGCGAGACTGCGTTCCCGGGGGTCGTGGAAGAGGTTGCGGATCAGGGCGAGGGTGGACGGCATCAGCGTCGCACCGGCCACGCCGAGCAGGGCGCGGGCGAGGATCATCATCTCGGCGCTGGTGGCGTACGCGGCCAGCACCGACATCCCGCCGAACGCGACGGACCCGATCAGCAGCAGTTTCTTCCGGCCGATCCGGTCGCCGAGACTGCCCATCGAGACCAGCAGGCCGGCGATGACGAAGGAGTAGATGTCGCCGATCCACAGCAGCTGCGTCCCGGAGGGGCGCAGGTCCTCGCTGAGGAAGGGGGTGGCGAGGCCGAGGACCGTGGCGTCGACGCCGACCAGCAGCACGGCGAGGACGAGGACGGCGAGGGCGAGCCAACGCCCCGGGCGCGGCTCGTCGTCCACCGTCGCCGAACCGGCCGGTGCGCTCGGAGTGGTCCCGGTCATTTCTCCATGCTCCGCCGGATGCCCCCGAGCAGCAGCTCGACGATGGAGTGGTTGAGGTCGTTGCGGGCGACCCGGCCCTCGTGCACGGCCCAGGATCCGGCGCCGATGAGCCCGTAGAGCGCCTCGGTGAGCCAGGCTGCGCTGAGATCGATCCGGAAGTCGCCCTCTTCCTGGCCGCGGCGGAAGAGCGCGTTGATCCTGCCGTCCAGCCGGGCCCAGCCGGCGTTGACCGCCTCGCCCTCGAAGAGCTGGTTCTCGGTGAAGAGGAACGCCAGCATGCCGGCGACCGGCTCGGCCTCGGTGACCAGCCGGCGCAGCGCGGTGGCGGCGTCCCCGTCCTCCAGGCGGGCCGCGTCCATCGCCTGCGCCAGTTGCTCGATCCCGCGTTCCTCCAGCGCCCTTATCAGGGCGTCCCGCCCCGCGAAGTGCCGGTGCAGGGTGGCCCGGCTGATACCGGCGGCGCGGGCGATCTCGTCCATCGACGTCGTCGCCCGGCGGGTGAGCAGCGCGGCGGCTTCTTTCAGTACTTGTTCACGATCCACAGCCATGAGACGCAGATTAGCCGGATGAGACACAGATGTCTCATCGATATCCGAGGGGCCGTGCTCCGCGGCCCCTCCCCCGCGGCCGACGGCGGCCCCGCCGCCCGGACGACGGCGGCCCCCACCACTCGGGTGAGGGCCGCCGTCGCGCACTCCGCGGTTACGCCGTGCGCCGCTTCCCGGCCGCGGCCCAGACCAGCTGCGCCGCCAGGTCGGCCTTCACCTCGGCGAGCTGGACGGCGACCGCGGCGGGGGCGGTGCCGCCGCGGCCGTTGCGCGAGGCCAGCGCACCGGCGACGTTGAGGACCGTACGGACCTCGGGGGTCAGCTCCGGCGAGATCTTGGCGAACTGCTCGTCGGTGAGCTGGTCCAGCTCGATGCCCTGCGCCTCGCACTCCTTGACGCACTCACCCGCGACCTCGTGCGCCACCCGGAACGGCACACCCTGCTTGACCAGCCACTCAGCGATGTCGGTGGCCAGCGAGAAACCGGCCGGGGCCAGCTCCGCCATGCGCTCGCGGTGGACGGTGAGGGTGGCCATCATGCCGGTGAACGCCGGGAGCAGGACCTCCAGCTGGTCGCAGGAGTCGAAGACCGGCTCCTTGTCCTCCTGGAGGTCGCGGTTGTACGCGAGCGGCAGCGCCTTGAGGGTCGCCATCAGACCGGTCAGATTGCCGATGAGCCGGCCGGACTTGCCGCGCGCCAGCTCGGCGATGTCCGGGTTCTTCTTCTGCGGCATGATCGACGAGCCGGTGGAGAAGGCGTCGTGCAGGGTGACGAAGGAGAACTCCTTCGTGTTCCAGATGATGACCTCCTCGGCGATCCGGGAGAGGTTGACGCCGATCATCGCGGTGATGAAGGCGAACTCGGCGGCGAAGTCGCGGGAGGCGGTGCCGTCGATGGAGTTGCCGGCCGAGCCGTGCTCGAACCCGAGGTCGGCGGCGACCGCCTCCGGGTCGAGACCGAGCGAGGATCCGGCCAGCGCGCCCGAGCCGTAGGGCGACACGGCGGTGCGCTCGTCCCACTGCCGCAGCCGCTCCGCGTCCCGGGACAGCGCCTGCACATGGGCCAGCACATGGTGGGCGAAGAGCACCGGCTGGGCGTGCTGAAGGTGGGTACGGCCGGGCATCGCGACGTCCGGGTGCGCCTCGGCCAGCCCGACCAGCGCCTCCTGGAGCTCGGCGAGCAGCCCGCCGATGATCCGGGCGTGGTCGCGCAGATACATCCGGAAGAGGGTGGCGACCTGGTCGTTGCGGGACCGGCCGGCCCGCAGCTTGCCGCCGAGGTCCGGGCCGAGCCGCTCCAGCAGACCGCGCTCCAGGGCGGTGTGCACGTCTTCGTCTGCGACGGTGCCGGTGAAGTCGCCGGCGGCCACATCGGCTTCGAGCCGGTCCAGGCCCTCGGTCATCCGTGCCAGCTCGTCGGCGGTGAGCAGACCGGCCCCGTGCAGGACGCGCGCGTGCGCGCGGGAGCCGGCGATGTCGTACGGCGCCAGCCGCCAGTCGAAGTGGACGGATGCCGACAGCTGGGCGAGCGCCGCCGCCGGTCCGTCGGCGAACCGACCGCCCCAGAGCCGGACATCACCGCTGTTGCCGTTGCTCACTGCTGCTCCTCAAGACTGTGGATGTGCCGCCGCCTCCCCGCGCCGAGGGCGGGGAGGCGGCTGGGTACGCGTGGCCGGTGGACCGGGCTCAGCCCAGGTCGCGCTTGGCCGCGATCTTGCTCGACAGGCCGAAGAGCTCGATGAAGCCCTTGGACATCGACTGGTCGAAGGTGTCGCCGGTGTCGTACGTCGCCAGGCTGAAGTCGTAGAGCGACTCGTCGGACTTCCGGCCGGTGACGACCGCCCGGCCGCCGTGCAGGGTCATCCGGATGTCGCCGGTGACGTGCTGGTTGGCCTCGTTGATGAAGCCGTCCAGGGCCCGCTTGAGCGGCGAGAACCACAGGCCGTCGTAGACCAGCTCGCCCCAGCGCTGCTCCACCTGCCGCTTGTAGCGGGCCAGTTCGCGCTCGACGGTGACGTTCTCCAGCTCCTGGTGGGCGGTGATCAGCGCGATCGCGCCGGGCGCCTCGTACACCTCACGGGACTTGATGCCGACGAGCCGGTCCTCGACCATGTCGATCCGGCCGACGCCCTGGCCGCCGGCCCGCTCGTTGAGCTGCTGGATGGCCTGGAGCACGGTGACGGGCTTGCCGTCGATGGCGACCGGGACGCCCTCCTTGAAGGAGATGACGACCTCGTCGGCCTCCCGCACGGCGGCCGGGTTCTCCGTGTACTCGTACACGTCCTCGATCGGGGCGTTCCAGATGTCCTCCAGGAAGCCGGTCTCCACGGCCCGCCCGAAGACGTTCTGGTCGATGGAGTACGGCGACTTCTTGGTGGTCGCGATCGGGAGGTTCTTCGCCTCGCAGAAGGCGATGGCCTTGTCGCGGGTCATCGCGTAGTCCCGGACCGGGGCGATGCACTTCAGGTCGGGGGCCAGGGAGGAGATACCGGCCTCGAAGCGGACCTGGTCGTTGCCCTTGCCGGTGCAGCCGTGGGCGACGGTGGTGGCGCCGTGCTTCTTGGCGGCGGCCACCAGGTGCTTGACGATGGTCGGCCGCGAGAGCGCGGAGACCAGCGGATAGCGGTCCATGTAAAGGGCGTTGGCCTTGATCGCCGGGAGGCAGTACTCGTCGGCGAACTCGTCCTTGGCGTCCGCGACCTCCGCCTCGACGGCGCCGCAGGCGAGCGCGCGCTTGCGGATGACATCCAGGTCCTCGCCGCCCTGGCCGACATCCACGGCAACGGCGATGACCTCGGCGCCCGTCTCCTCGGCAATCCAGCCGATACAGACAGAGGTGTCCAGGCCGCCCGAGTAGGCGAGTACGACGCGCTCGGTCACGGGTTTCTCCTTACGGTGCATACGCTGATGGGTATAAGTATGCAGCCCACCGTATGATTCGTCAACGCCTTGACGAAAGCGCAGGTCAGCGGCGCGTCGCCAGCGCCATTCGGGGCACCGGGCACTCAAGACGCCCGGGGCTCAGGACATCTCGCGCAGGACACCCAGCAGGACGGGGACATGGCTGTACGCCACATCCTTGGTCGCCGTCAGCAGCGTCAGCGGGCCGCTCGCCGCCAGGTCGCGCAGCTGCCCCAGGACGGGCTGCGCCGCGTCCCGGTCCAGCTCGGCGCGGTAGCGCTCGGCGAACTCCGCGAAGCGCTCGGGGCGGTGGGCGTACCAGCGGCGCAGCTCCGTCGACGGGGCCGCGTCCTTGCACCAGGCGGTGAGGCGCGCGTCGGCCTTGGCCAGCCCGCGCGGCCAGAGCCGGTCGACCAGGACCCGGGCGCCGTCGGCGGGCTCCGGCGGGTCGTACACCCGGCGCACCCGAACCCCGTCATTCTTGGATATTTCACCCATCCCCTCATCGAAGCACGGAAGCGCTTCCGGCGAACTTTCCGGCCGGTACGGGCACCGGGACGTGGCGCAGCTTGGTAGCGCACTTGACTGGGGGTCAAGGGGTCGCAGGTTCAAATCCTGTCGTCCCGACGGTGCACGAAAGCCCGCTGACCGGGAGAGAAATCTCCCGGTCAGCGGGCTTTTCGCTGTCTTGCGGCGGGTCAGACCCGGGCGCCGTTGTCGCCGGGCTCCCGGCTCCCCCGGCGCCGCCCGCCACGAGCCGCCGGACGGCCGCCGGAGCGCCGGGCGACGGGCCGCGGCGGCGGGGCGCTGCTGCGCGCCTCCAGCTCGATGGCCAGCGGCGTCGCGGTGAACATCGAGGAGCAGGTGCCGACGCCGATGCCCAGGAGCAGCGCCAGCGCGAAGTCGGTCAGCGAGTCGCCGCCCAGCGCGGCGAGCGCCGCCAGGATGAAGACCGCGCCGATCCCGGTGTTGACGGTGCGCGGCACGGTCTGCAGCAGCGCGGTGTTGGCGATGCGCTCGAACGGCGTACGGCGGGCCGCCGCCCACAGCTCGCGGACCCGGTCGAAGACCACGACGGAGTCGTTGACGGAGTAGCCGATGACGGTCAGCAGGGCGGCGAGGAACACCCCGTCGACCGGTTTGCCGAGCCAGGCGAAGACCCCGACGAGGATCAGTACGTCGTGCGCCATACCGGCGACCGCGGCGACGCCGAAGGTCCACCGGAAACGGGCGGCCAGATACGCCATCTGCGCGAGGAGCGCCACCCCGAGCGCGATCAGCGCGTTGCGCCGCAGTTCGTCGCCGAGGCTGGGCCCGATCAGCTCGTCGCGCACCTTCTCCGCGCCGCCGCCCAGCTTCCCGACCACCTCGCCCACCCGGGTCTCCTCGGCGGCCGAGAGTTCCTCGGTGCGTACGGTCAGCTCGCCGTCGCCCGAGGTGTTGACCACCGCCCGCGGGAAGCCGGCGTCGCCCAGCGCCGTACGGGCCCGGTCGGCGTCCACCGGTGCGGTGGTGGAGTACTCGATCAGCCGGCCGCCGGTGAACTCCACGCCGAAGTCGAGACCGCGGACGGCGATGCCGGAGGCGGCGACGGCCAGCACGACGGCGGACAGGGCCAGCCAGCGGCGCCGGTGCCGCATCAGATCGGGGTCGCGGCGGGTGAGCCAGGTGCGTACGCGCCCCTCGTCGGCGAGTCCGGTCAGGCGCGGGCGGCGCTCCACGGACCGCCGGGAGACGGCGAATTCGGCCAGTACCCGGGTGATGACCAGGGCGCTGACCATGGAGGCGAGCACGCCGATGGAGAGCGTGACGCCGAAGCCGCGGACCGGCCCGGAGGCGAAGAAGAACAGCAGCCCGGCGGCGAGCAGGGTGGTGACGTTGGAGTCGGCGATGGCGCTGAAGGCGTTGCGGAAGCCGGCGGTCAGCGCGGTCCGCAGGCTTCTGGGCCGGCCGGTTCCGCCACGGCGGGCGCCGCCCGCCGCGTACTCCTCCCGGGCGCGTTCGAAGACCAGCACATTGGCGTCCACCGCCATACCGATGGCGAGGACGAAACCGGCCAGGCCGGGGAGGGTGAGGGTGGCGCCGAGGGCCAGCAGGGCCGCGTACGAGATGAGCGCGTAGCAGGCCAGCGCGAGGGCGGCGAGGGCGCCCAGGAGGCGGTAGACGACGGTGATGAAGACGGCGGTCAGCGCGATGCCGATGGCCGCGGCCTGGGCGCTGGAGGCGATGGCCGCGGCGCCCAGCGTCGGGCCGACCGTCCGCTGTTCGACCAGCTCGACCGGGACGGGCAGCGCACCGCCGTTCACCAGCAGCGCCAGCTCGCGCGCCTCCTCCTGGCCGAAGCCGCCGGTGATCCGGGTGGAGCCGCCGGTGATGCCGGTGCCGCAGGCGACCGAGGTGTCGACCTGCGGCGCGGAGATGATCTTCTCGTCCAGGACGATGGCTGCGCGGCGGGCATGATCACCGGACGGGGCGCAGGCCGCCTTGCCGGTCAGCTCGGCCCAGGACCGCTCCCCCGGGCCCCGCAGATCGAGACCGACGAACCAGCCGGTGCCGGACTCGGCGTCGAACTGCGCCTCGGCCCTGTCGACCTCGGCGCCGGTCAGCGCGGGCGGCCCGAGGCGGAGCGGCGTGCCGGACGCGTCCGGGAGGGTCTTGTGGGACGTGGGGTCCGCGGACTTGCCGGGGGCCTCGGGGGCCTGCTTCCCGTCGCCCTGGGGCTTCTCCCGGTCCTCGGTGTCCTGCTGTGGGGCCGGTGCGGCGCCGAGGACGGGGTGGACCGTCAGCTGGGCGGTACGGCCGAGGACCTGGGCGGCTTCTTTCGGGTCCTGGACGCCGGGGAGCTCGACGACGATCCGCCGTTCCCCGGAGCGGGCGATGTTCGGTTCGGAGACGCCGAGGGCGTCGACACGGCGGCGCAGGACCTCCAACGTGCGGTCGGTGGCGTCCCGGTCGGCCTTGGCGGTGGGGGAATCACGGGTCTCCAGGACGATCTGCGTACCGCCGCGCAGATCGAGACCGAGCCGCACGGGCTGGGTCACGGCGAGATAGACGGACAGGGCGAGAACGGCGAGCGCGAGCAGCGCCCGCACCCTTGTGGCGCGGGTCATCAATGCCTCCAACAGGCACACCGCGGCCGGGAGTCGCCGGACGCGGCGGGAAAGAACGACGGGTGGCGTCGGTTACCTGTGGCGGCGGGGCGGGGCGCGGTCCAGGCACCGCCCGGCGTACCGGAGACGGTCGGCGGTGGCCCGGAGCTGCGGCGTCGGGAGACCCGCCCGCAGCCGGGGCCCGCAGCCGTGCGACGGGAGCACACCGGGCACCGGAGGATGGACCGGATGCGGGTGGTCACCGGCCGCACGGGCGGCCAGGCGCGGGGCGGCGGCCCAGGGGTGGGCGTTCGGGTGGGCACATGGGCGGGCGTACGGACGGGTGGCCGGAGGCGGCGCGGAGGCGTGAGGCGGGCCGGCGTCGGACGCCGTGGCGGGGGCGGCGGCCGCGGCCGGGGCGGCCGCCGTGACGGTGGTGGCGGTGGCTGCGGTAGCGGCCGTGGCGGCGGGTGGGAGCAGACCGCCGAGGAGGAGGAAGGCGACGGCGAAGAGGACACGCAGCGCCTGGGCCGGGCGGAGCGCGGCGGAGCGGTGCGGGTGCGGGCGGAGCGCGGTCGCCCGGCGCGGGGCCGGCCGGCGCGGGGCAGGGGGCCGTCGGCGCATGGTCCTGGCGGCCATGGCCCTTCCCTCCCCCATCGCGTTTCCCCTGGTCTTCCCAGGTTCTCCCTGGTGCCCCCTGCGCTCCCCGCCCCGCCGGTACGCCCGCCCGCGCCGCCCCTACGGCTCGATCAGCCCGACCCGGATCGCGTAGCGGGTGAGTTCCAGCCGGTCCCGCATGCCGAGCTTGTGCAGCATGTTCGCGCGGTGGCGTTCGACCGTCTTGACGCTGATGACCAGCGTTTCCGCGATCTCCTTGGACGAGTGGCCCTCGGCGATCAGCTTGAGGACCTCCTCCTCGCGCGCGGTGAGCACCTTCTCCGGCACGTCCTCGCCGTGCCGCACCCGGTCGAGGTAGTTGCGGATCAGCGCGGTGACCGCGCCCGGGTAGAGGAAGGGTTCGCCGCGCATCGCGGAGCGGCACGCCTCGACCAGATCCCGGTCGGCGACCGACTTCAGCACATAACCGGAGGCGCCCGCCTTCAGCGCCTCGAAGAAGTACTGCTCGTTGTCGTACATCGTCAGCATCAGGATGCGCAGCCCCGGATGGAGCGCGGAGAGTTCGCGGGCCGCCTGGAGGCCGGTCATTCGGGGCATCGCCACGTCCAGAATGGCCAGGTCCGGGCTGCTGGTGCGGGCCAGGGCGAGCGCCTCGGCGCCGTCCCCGGCCTCGGCGACGACCTGGAGGTCGGGTTCGCCGTCCAGGATCAGCCGGACGCCGCGCCGGACCAGCGCGTGGTCGTCGGCGAGCAGGATCCGGGTCGGGTGGAACTTCTGCGGCCCCTCGGGAGGCGCTCCCGCCGGCTGCGGCGTGCTCGGGTGCGGCGCGCTCGCGGCGGAGCCGGCCGTGTGGGGCGCCGGCCCCTCCGGGGGGTGCGTACGCGGCGGGTTCACGGGCGTCGGGTTCATGGGCGGTGTCGTCATGCGGCATCCCGGGGAAGAGGCACGGTCAGGCGTACGCGGGCACCGCCGGCCGGGCCGGGGCCGATGTCCAGGTCCGCGTCGATGAGCAGCGCGCGCTCGCGCATCCCGCGGATACCGGCGCCCTCACTGGCACGGCCCATCCCGCTGCCGTCGTCGGTGACGTCCAGCACCACGGCGGCGGCGGTGTGCCGCAGGGTCAGGTCGATGCGCCGGGCGTCGGCGTGCCGGGCGGCGTTGGTCAGGCTCTCCTGGGCGACGCGGTAGAGCACCAGTTCCGCCGCCGGTTCCAGCGGGGGCAGGTCGGGGTCGAAACGGCGGTACACGGACAGCCCCGTGTGCGTGCCGTAGTCGGTGGTGAGCGCGGTCAGGGCGCTGACCAGGCCGAGATCGTCCAGGACGCCGGGGCGCAGCCGGCGGGCGATCCGGCGGACCTCGTCCAGGCTCTCCCGGGTGGTCTCCTGGGCGTGCTGGAGGTCCGTACGCAGCGCCTCCGGCGCCCGGTCGGCGGCCCGTTTCAGTTCGAGCAGTACCGCGGTCATGCTCTGGCCCACCTCGTCGTGGAGTTCCTGGGCGATCCGGCGGCGTTCGGCCTCCTGGGCGGAGAGCGCGCGGGCGCTGCTGGTGGCGCGTTCGGCCTCCAGCCGGTCGAGCATCTCGTTGAAGGTGCGCAGCAGCTCGGCGACGCCGCCGTGCCCGTCGACCGGCAGCCGCTGGCCGGGCCGCAGCAGATCGACGGTGGTCATGCGCTGGGTGAGCCGGTCCAGTGGGGCCAGGCCGATGCGCAGCAGCGCGGCATTGGCGACGAGCATGATGACGAGCCCGCCGACCAGGACGACGGCCTCGGTCAGGACGACCGGGACGGAGACGGTGATCGGGGCCCACAGCAGCAGCGCGGTGGCCGCGCCGAACACCACGGCGTTCAGCCCGAATATCCGCCAGAACAAAGACACAGTGCGCATTTCCTCCTCGTTGGTCACTCTCCCACCCCGGCCGCCCGCGCGGCCTGCCGGGGCCCGGCGGCACCCGTTCCCGGGCGGTGGCGCCGTTCGCCACGGGTCCAGCCTGCCGCAGCGGGGCGGCCTGGTCGATCGGGTGCGGACGCCATACCGCCGGGCGGTTACAGCCCCGGCGCCCCCCGAAATGGGTGCTGGACCCCATGGCCACTGCATCCGGTTCGGGCCATGGTGGGTGCCATGGAGCGCTGATACCTCGTCCGCCGCCCGGCCCCAGGCCGCCGCCGGCGCAACCCGCCCGAGCCCGCGGACCGGCGCTGTCTGCCACCGCGCGCCCACCCCCACGGCCCGATGTGCCCGCCCGGCCCGTCGGTTCGCCGTCGTATGCACCCTTCTCCGCACCGCGGCGCCCTTCGGGGCGCACCGAAAGGAACCCGTCCGCCATGTCGCCAGAAGTCGCCCCCGCCGCATCCCGTCCGCAGCGGCTCGCCGCGCACGAGGCTCATCAGCGCCTCGCGCATGAGCGCAATTCGCGGCTCGCGCAGCTCACCGCGATCGAGGAGAGCGCGCCGCCCGGGTCCGACGCGCTGCTCTCGGTGCAGACGAACGCGATCCGGCGGGTGCTGACCGAGATCGAGGCCGCGCTCTCCCGGCTGGCGACCGGTACCTACGGGGACTGCCAGGGGTGCGCCAAGGCGATCCCGGTGGAGCGGCTGGAAATCCTGCCGTACGCGCGCTGCTGCGTCGGCTGCCAGGAGCGCGCCGTCTGACGGACCGGCGTTTCGCTCCCCGTCGGGCCCGGCCACCGCACGGCCGGGCCCGACGGCTGTCTCCGGTTCCCCTTCCCCACCCCCGCTCCCCTCTCCCCACTCCCCTCTCCCGTGTTTCTCCGGAGGACGTGAAGTCGTGCATCACCAGCTCATCGACACCGGCATGGCCGGCCTTGCCCCCAACGAACTGGACGCGCTGCGCGAGAACCTGGAGGAGCAGCGCCGGTTCCGGATCGAACAGCTGCGGGAGTTCGGGGAGCCGTCACCCGCACGGGCCGTACGGCTCCGCGAGCAGCGGTCCGCGGGCCAGCAGGAGGTGCACCTCCGGCTGGCGGCGACCGCCCGTATGGTGCTGGCCGATGTGGAGGCGGCGCTGGAGCGGATGGACCGGGGCCGGTACGGCAACTGCCACCGCTGCGCCCGGCCGATCCCCCTCGACCGGCTGGAGATCGTGCCGCAGGCCCGCTACTGCGTGCGCTGCCATCAGGCGCGGGAGGCGGAACGGTGACCGCCCCGTGGCCGGACCTCACCGCCGGCGAGCGGCCCGGCCGGTGGCGGGCGCGGCGCTGGTCTCCCGGGATCGCGCTCGACATGGGCAGCGCCCGCACCCGTGCCTGGCTGCCCGGCCGCGGCATGGTCTGCGACGTCCCCACCGTGACGTTCCCGGGCGCCGGCGCCTATCCGGTGCGGCGCGGCAGCGTCGTCGATGTGGCGGGCTCGGCCCGGATGCTGGAGCGGCTGCTCGGCCGCTGCCTGCCGTACGTCGCCCGGCGGCCGCTGGTCGTGCTGACCACACCGGTGCTGACCGGTGATGACCAGCGGGCCGGTGCGCTGCGCGCGCTGGAGATACTCCGCCCGCACCGGGTGCTGACCATCGACAGCGTCCGGGCGGCCGCCCTGGGGGCCGGGGCCGACCCGGCCGAACCGCTGCTGGTGGCCGACATCGGGGCGCAGCTGACGGAGGTGGCGCTGCTGGCCGACGGCACGGTACGGCACGCCCGGCGCGCCGACCGGGGCACGCTCGATCTCGACGGTGCGCTCACCACCGACGCGTTCGTACGGACGGTGGTGGGGATGGTGCTGGAACTGCTGCGCGCGGACGCCGCCACGGGGGTGCGGGCCGTGGACGCGCTGGCGCGGGGGCTGCTGCTGACCGGTGGCGGCGCGATCCGGCCGGAGCTCGGCTACGAGCTGGCCCGGCTGCTGCGCGCGCCGGTGCGGCCGGTGCCCGCACCGCACACCGCGGCGGTGCGGGGCGCCGCCACCGCGCTGCTGTCGGCCGGCCGGCACCCGGCGTTCGCGGACCGGCGGGGCTGAGCGGGCGGCGCGGCGGGGCCGGTCCCGGGTGTGCTCGCCCGGCGCCCCGCCACCCGGTCTCAGTGCGCCTTCTGCGCCAGCCGCAGCAGATGGTCGGCCAGCGCCTGGCCGCCCGCCGGGTCGCGGCTGATGAGCATCAGCGTGTCATCGCCCGCGATGGTGCCGAGGATGTCGTGCAGTTCGGCCTGGTCGATGGCCGAGGCCAGGAACTGGGCGGCGCCCGGCGGGGTGCGCAGGACGACGAGATTGGCGCTGGCCTCGGCCGAGATGAGCAGTTCGCCGGAGAGCCGGCGCATCCGCTCCTCCTTGGCCGACTCCCCCAGCGGTGCCCGTGGCGTACGGTCGCCGCCCTCGCTGGGCACCGCGTAGATCAGCTCGCCCCCGGTGTTGCGGATCTTCACCGCGCCCAGCTCGTCCAGGTCCCGGGAGAGCGTCGCCTGGGTGACGGAGAGCCCGTCGTCGGCGAGCAGCTTGGCGAGCTGACTCTGTGAGCGGACCGCCTGCCGGTTGAGGATGTCCACGATCCGGCGGTGGCGGGCGGTGCGGGTCTGCGGTACGGCCTGGCCGCCGTGCAGCGTCTCGTTGTCCTGCGCCTCGGTCATCGTTGTCGTCAGTCTCCGGATCGTTGTTCCCCGTCGGCCCCTTGGCGAGCCGTGTCGAGGACGGCGGGGAACTTTTGGAGAAACGTATCCGCTTCGTCGTCCGAGACGATCAGCGGCGGGGCGAGCCGGATGACGTCCGGCGCGACCGCGTTCACCAGGAGGCCCGCGTCCTGAGCCGCCTGCTGCACCTGGGGCGCGAGGGGCTCGGTCAGAACGATACCCAGGAGGAGCCCCGCCCCGCGGACCCGGTTGACCAGCGGGTGACCGAGCGCCTCGGTCCCGGCGCGCAACCGCTCGCCGATCCGCTTGACGTGGTCGAGGAGGCCGTCCGCCGCGATGGTGTCCAGGACGGCGAGGGCGCCGGCGCAGACGACCGGGTTGCCGCTGAACGTCGAGCCGTGCGAGCCGGGGGTGAGCAACTGGGCGGCCGGGCCGAAGGCGAGCGTCGCGCCGATCGGCAGGCCGCCGCCCAGGCCCTTGGCGAGGGTGATGATGTCGGCCTCGACGCCCTGCGCCTGGGACTCCAGCCAGTTCCCGGTCCGGCCGATACCGGTCTGGATCTCGTCGAGAACGAGCAGGGTGCCGGTGGCGGCGGTGATCTCACGGGCGGCCCTGAGGTAGCCGGGCGGCGGTACGACCACACCGTTCTCGCCCTGTACGGGCTCCAGGATGACGAAGGCGGTGTCGGTGGTGACGGCCGCGCGCAGGGCGTCGGCGTCGCCGTACGGGACGTAGCTGACGTCGCCCGGCAGCGGCGCGAACGGGGCCTGCTTCGCGGGCTGGCCGGTCAGCGCGAGGGCGCCCATGGTCCGGCCGTGGAAGCCGCCGACGGCGGCGACCATGTGCGGGCGCCCGGTCAGCCGGCCGATCTTGAAGGCGGCCTCGTTGGCCTCGGCGCCGGAGTTGGAGAAGTAGACCCGGCCGGGGCGGCCGGTCAGCGCGAGGAGGCGTTCGGCCAGCGTCACGGTGGGCTCGGCGACGAAGAAGTTGGAGACGTGCCCGAGCGTGGCCACCTGCCCGGCGACGGCGCCGACCACCGCGGGATGCGCGTGGCCGAGCGCGTTGACCGCGATCCCGCCGAGGAAGTCGAGGTACTCCTTGCCGTCGGCGTCCCACACCCGGGCGCCCGCGCCGCGGACCAGCGGGATGCGAGGGGTGCCGAAGTTGTCCATCATGGCGCCCTGCCAGCGCCGGGTCAGGCCCGCGTTGTCCACCTGGCCGCTCATCGCGTCCCCTCGATCGTGTCGGCGTCCGGCACGACCATCGTGCCGATTCCCTCGTCCGTGAAGATCTCCAGCAGAATCGCGTGCTGGACCCGCCCGTCGATGACCCGGGCGGTGTGCACACCGTTGCGGACGGCGTGCAGGCAGCCCCGCATCTTGGGGACCATGCCGCTGGCCAGTTCGGGCAGCAGCTTCTCCAGTTCGGTGGCGGTCAGCCGGGAGATGACCTCGTCGCTGTGCGGCCAGTCCTCGTACAGCCCCTCGACGTCCGTGAGCACCATCAGCGTCTCGGCGCCCAGCGCGGCGGCCAGCGCGGCCGCGGCGGTGTCGGCGTTGACGTTGAAGACGCCGGTGCCGTCGCCGTCGTCGCCGCTGCGGGCGATGGACGAGATGACCGGGATCCGGCCGTCGTCCAGGAGGGCCTGGACGGCACCGGTGTCGATCTCGGTGATCTCGCCGACCCGGCCGATGTCCACCCGCTCGCCGTCGATCGCGGCGTAGTGCTTGGTCGCGGTCATCAGCTGGGCGTCCTCGCCCGTCATGCCGACGGCGAGCGGTCCGTGCTCGTTGAGCAGCCCGACCAGCTCGCGCTGCACCTGCCCGGCCAGCACCATCCGGACGACGTCCATCGCCTCGGGCGTGGTGACCCGCAGTCCCGCCCGGAACTCCGACTCCAGGCCGAGCCGGTCCAGCTGCGCGCTGATCTGCGGGCCGCCGCCGTGCACGACGACCGGATGCAGCCCGGCGTGCCGCAGGAAGACCACGTCCTGCGCGAAGGCGCGCTTGAGCTCCTCGTCGACCATGGCGTTGCCGCCGAACTTGATGACGACGGTCTTGCCGTGGTGCCGGGTCAGCCAGGGCAGCGCCTCGATGAGAGTGCGGGCCTTGGGGAGCGCGGTGTGCTTGCGCGGGGGTACCCCGGTCCGGGGGACGGCGTCGCTCATGACGAGTACGCGCTGTTCTCGTGGACGTAGTCGGCGGTGAGGTCGTTGCTCCAGATGACCGCGGACTCGGTGCCGGCGGAGAGGTCGGCGGTGATCCGCACCTCCCGGTAGCGCATGTCGACCAGCTCGCGGTCCTCGCCCACCGAGCCGTTCTTGCAGACCCAGACGTCGTTGATCGCGACGTTCAGCTGGCCGGGGTCGAAGACGGCGGAGGTGGTGCCGATGGCCGACAGGACGCGCCCCCAGTTGGGGTCCTCGCCGTGGAGGGCGCACTTGAGGAGGTTGTTGCGGGCGATGGAGCGGCCCACCTCGACGGCGTCGTCCTCGCTCGCGGCGCCGATGACCTCGATCCGGATGTCCTTGCTGGCGCCCTCGGCGTCCCCGATCAGCTGCCGGGCGAGGTCGGCGCAGACCGCGCGCACCGCCTCGGCGAACGCCGCGCCGTCCGGTACGACGCCGGAGGCGCCGGAGGCGAGCAGCAGCACGGTGTCGTTGGTCGACATGCAGCCGTCGGAGTCGACCCGGTCGAAGGTGGTCCGGGTGGCCGCGCGCAGCGCCGTGTCGAGGTCCGCGGCGGGCAGATCGGCGTCGGTGGTGAGCACGACGAGCATGGTGGCCAGACCCGGTGCGAGCATGCCCGCGCCCTTGGCCATACCGCCGACCGTCCAGCCGTCCTGGCCGGCCACGGCCGTCTTGTGCACGCTGTCGGTGGTCTTGATGGCGATGGCGGCCTTCTCACCGCCGTGTCCGGAGAGTTCGGCCGCGGCCTGCGCGATGCCCGGCAGCAGCTTGTCCATCGGAAGGCGCAGCCCGATCAGACCGGTGGACGCGACCGCCACCTCGCCCGCGTTGTGCCCCGCCAGCACCTCGGCCGCCTTCTCCGCGGTGGCGTGGGTGTCCTGGAAGCCCAGCGGGCCCGTACAGGCGTTGGCGCCACCGGAGTTGAGGACCACCGCGGAGACCCGGCCGCCCTTGAGGACCTGCTCGGACCAGACGACCGGCGCGGCCTTGACGCGGTTGGCGGTGAAGACACCGGCGGCGGCCAGTCGCGGTCCGTTGTTCACCACGAGGGCGAGGTCCGGGTTCCCGTTCTCCTTGATCCCGGCGGCGATCCCCGCCGCCGTGAATCCCTGTGCTGCCGTGACGCTCACTGCATCTCCTCCGTCGTTTCTCCGGCCGCGCCCCTGGCGGGCACGCCCGTCACCCGTTGCCGCCCCCGCGCGGGTCCGCCGCTCACGGCGCGACCCCGACCGCGCTGAGCCCCGTCCGCTCCGGGAGCCCCAGGGCGATGTTCATGCTCTGCACCGCGCCGCCCGCGGTTCCCTTGGTGAGGTTGTCGATGGCGCTGATCGCGATGATCCGGTGGGCCGCCGGGTCCAGCGTCACCTGGATCTGCGCCGCGTTGGAGCCGTGCACGGCGGCGGTCGACGGCCACTGCCCGGCGGGCAGCAGCTGGACGAACGGTTCCTCGGCGAGCGCCTTCTCGTACGCGGTCCGGACGGCCTCCGCGTCCACGCCCGGCCGCGCCTTCGCCGAACAGGTGGCGAGAATGCCGCGTGGCATGGGCGCGAGGGTCGGCGTGAAGGAGACCCCCACCCGCTCCCCCGCCACGGCGCTCAGATTCTGGATCATCTCCGGCGTGTGCCGGTGCCCGCCCCCGACGCCGTACGGGCTCATCGAGCCCATGACCTCGGAGCCCAGCAGATGCGGTTTGAGCGCCTTGCCCGCACCGGAGGTCCCGGAGGCGGCGACGATGACGGCCTCGGGTTCGGCGATCCCGGCGGCGTACGCGGGGAACAGCGCGAGTGAGACGGCGGTGGGATAGCAGCCCGGCACCGCGATCCGCCGGGCTCCGTGCAGTGCGGTACGGCCCCCGGGCAGCTCCGGCAGGCCGTACGGCCAGGTGCCCGCGTGGGCCGAACCGTAGAACGCCGTCCAGTCCGCGGCGTCCCTGAGCCGGAAGTCCGCCCCGCAGTCCACGACGAGCACATCGGGGCCGAGCTGCTCGGCGACGGCCGCGGACCGGCCGTGCGGCAGCGCGAGGAACACGACGTCGTGCCCGGCCAGCGCCTCGGCCGAGGTGGCCTCGACCACCCGCCCGGCCAGCGGCGCCAGATGCGGCTGCAACGAGCCCAGCCGCTGCCCCGCACTGGAGTGCCCGGTCACCGCGCCGATCTCCACCTCCGGATGCCCCAGCAGCAGACGCAGCACCTCACCGCCCGCATACCCACTCGCACCGGCCACTGCCGCTCGCACCGCCATGGACCCTCCTCGTCGATGGCATGACTATACGGAAGGAGGCAGGTTTATGCAATGATCCCGCTTTCCTCGCCTTGGCGTGGCCGAGATTCCCCGCCGGCGGACGAGCGCACCGGTTAGCGGATCTCGCGACCGCCGCGGCCCGTAGCGTTCCGGTCCACCACTCGGCGATCTCCGAAGACGGACCCGCACGGAAATCCCTGGACACCTCCCACCCCATGCGCCACTTCGGTGACTTGAGCATGCAACCTTTTCGCAGTGCGAGCGGTCGCACAACCGGCGCAGGTGTGCGCCTGTACGCATCCCTGCATGCGCACTCACGCACACCATGCGTCATGCACGACCTGAACACGACGAACGTCAACCTGCGCCGTTCAGACGGCACTTGGGATCTGAGAGGTCTGCCGGATGAAGATTCGCCGCGCCCTGACGGCCGCCGCAACGGCCGCCGTGATAGCGCCCGCCGCCGTACTGGCCGCACCCGCCGCCGCGTTCGCGACGGGGCCGGTGTCCGAGGCCGGTCCCCGTACGCCCGCCGCTCCCGGCTCCGCCGATGCTGCGACAACACCGGCGGACCGGCCGTCGGACTCCGCGACGAGCGGCGGCGGAACGGTCAATCCGGACGAGCCACGGCCCCCGGGCGATACCGCTGCCGGCGGCCCGGCACCCCAGGACCGCGACGGGGCCGCCCGGCCCGCCCCGGGGAAGCCGCCGAAAGCCACCGGGACCACTGAGGGGACCACCCGCGCGGGTGGTGCCACCGGCGGAGGCAAGGACGCCGGTGATTCCGATGGTGCGGGTCAGTCCTGCGCGTTCGAGTCCGACCAGTTGCGCGCGGCCGTCCAGGGGCTGCCGCGCCAGCTGGCCGCGGGCGGCGCCTGGGCCCCCTTCTCCATGACGCTCACCAACACCACCGGCAAGACCCTGGCGGAGGTCCAGCCCTTCCTGCTCGTGTCCTCCGCCGAAGATGTCGACCGGCCGTACTGGGAGCTGGAGACCGAGTACCGCGACGCCAAGACCGGGAAGTGGAAGACCTTCCACGACGCGGAGCCCGACGACCTGTTCGGCTCCTTCGCCGTCGGTCCGCGCAGCACCCTCACGCTCCAGCTGCGCACCCGCGTGGTCAAGGACGCCAAGCCCGGCGCCGGGTACGCCCTCGCCGCCGGCGACTACCGCAACCCCGACGGTTCCTGTGGTTCGGCCAAGGAAGCCTGGTACGACTTCACCATCCTCCCCGCGGGCGCGAAGCCCACGCAGCCCTCGACCGGCAAGCCGGGTGAGCCGGGCAAACCGGGCTCCACGGCCGAGCCCGGCCGGAGTGCCGCGGCCGGCGGCGGTACCGGTGGTTCCGATTCCACCGGTGGACTCAGCCCGCAGGGCGGCGCCCACCTCGCCGCGACCGGCTCCCCGTCCGCGCTCCCGGCCATCGCGCTCGCCGGCGGAGCCGCGATGGCGGTCGGCGCGGGTGCGGTCATCGGCGTGCGCCGTCGCAAGGGCGTGGCCGGTCCGGGCGCCACGGACGTCACCGCGTAAGCCCCACCACTTCTCCGAGAACCTGCTCACCCAAGGACCCGCGGCCTGAGAACTCGATGACACGGGAAGCAAAGGCTCCAAGGGTCCGAAGAACCGGGAAAGAGATCTTCATGAAACTGCGCCGCGCCCTGTCGGTCTCGGCCGCGACGGCCGCCCTGCTCCCCCTGGCGGTGGCCGCCGCGCCCGCCTCCCAGGCGGCCCCCGCCGCGGACATCCCGACGTGCTACGACCTCGACACCGCCTACGGGCAGTACCACAACAACACCTTCGTGGGCCGCTCGTTCGGCATACCCAAGTCGATCGCCCTCGGCACTCACTGGACGACCTACACCGCCACGCTCACCAACGCCTCGGCGAAGGAGCTGAAGTCGTTCGCACTCAGCGCCAAGCTGGGCAGTTATGTCTACAACGAGGGTGAGCGCGACCTGAGCCCGTACGGCGATCTGCAGTACTGGGACACCTCGCAGAGCGCCTGGAAGACGCTGCGCCAGGCCGGCGGAAACGCCGGCGGCACCATCCCCGGCCCGAAGACGCTGAAGCCCCGCGAGTCCGTCCACGTGCAGCTGCGGTTCAGGGTGAGTGAAGACCTGCCCCTGGACCAGACCTACGACGCGTTCACCGGCCTCGTCGGCACCTTCGTCGATCGCTACCGCGACATGGACTGCACGGCCAACGACGGCGCCGGCGGCAGTTTCTCCCCCCGCAAGGGCTGAAACCTGCGGGGGCTGCCGCCGTCGCGGCCCGACGGCGGCAGCCCCCTTGAGGTGGCCCGTGAGCGGTTGAGCCGGCCCGCAGGTGACGAGAGCGGACCCGCCCGGCTGCCGGAACCAGGCCGGTGCGCCCCCGCGTACCCTCTTCCCGTGCCCGCCCCCTCCCCGCATCACGTCGCCGTCCTCGTGCTCGAAGGTGCGAAGCCTCTCGATGTCGGCATTCCCGCGCAGGTGTTCACGACCCGCGCGAGCATGCCGTACGAGGTGCGGGTGTGCGGCGCGGAATCCGGCCTCGTGACCGGCGGCGACGGGCTGTCGTACCACGTCGGCCACGGCCTCCAGGCCCTTGAGTGGGCCGATATCGTCTTCGTCCCCGGCTACCGGTTCCCGGACCGCGACGACCCGCCGCTGGCCGTCGTCGACGCGCTGATCGGCGCCCACGACCGGGGCGCGCGGCTCGCCGCCATCTCGACGGGCGCCTTCGCGCTCGCCGCCACGGGCCTGCTCGACGGCAAGCGCGCCACCACGCACTGGCATTACACACGGGCACTCGCCGCGAAGCATCCGCTCATCCAGGTCGACGAGAACGTTCTGTTCGTCGACGAGGGCAGCGTGCTGACGTCGGCCGGCGCCGCCTCGGGCATCGACCTGTGCCTGCACATTCTGCGCGGCGATCTCGGGGTGGCCGCGGCGAACCACGCGGCCCGGCGCCTGGTGGCGGCCCCCTACCGCAGCGGCGGTCAGGCGCAGTACGTACCGCGCAGCGTGCCCGAGCCGCTCGGCGAGCGGTTCGCCGCCACCCGGGAGTGGGCGCTGCACCGGCTCGGCGAGGTCCTCACCCTGGAAGCGCTCGCCCGGCATGCGGCGGTCTCGCCGCGCACGCTCTCGCGGCGCTTCGTCGAGGACACGGGGTACACGCCGATGCAGTGGGTCATGCGTGCCCGCATCGACGTGGCCCGCGAACTGCTCGAACGTTCACAGCGGAGCGTCGAGCAGATCGCCGCCGACGTCGGTCTCGGCACCGGTACGAATCTGCGGCTGCACTTCCACCACATCCTCGGCACCACGCCGAGCGAGTACCGGCGCACCTTCGCCCAGGGCGAGTAGCCCGCCACCACCACGTGGCGCGATCCTTTCGGACCGTGGCGATCACGCCGCTGTCACCGGCGGACGCCGCACGCGAACCTGATGGCGAACCCGAAGGGACACCACTCATGACTCGCATCGCCATCAACGGATTCGGCCGCATCGGGCGCAATGTGCTGCGCGCGCTGCTCGAACGCGACAGCGACCTCGATGTCGTCGCCGTCAACGACCTCACGGAGCCAGCCACCCTCGCGCGGCTGCTCGCCTACGACACGACGGCGGGCCGGCTCGGCCGCCCGGTGCATGCCGACGGGGACGCCCTCGTCGTCGACGGCCGTCGCATCACCGTGCTCGCCGAGCGTGAACCGGCGCAGCTGCCCTGGGCCGAGCTCGGCGTCGACATCGTGCTGGAGGCGACCGGCCGCTTCACGTCGGCCACCGCCGCCCGCGCCCATCTCGACGCGGGCGCGAAGAGGGTTCTCATCAGCGCGCCGGCGGACGGCGCCGATGTCACGCTCGCGTTCGGCGTCAACACCGGCGCGTACGACCCGGCGGTGCACACGATCGTCTCGAACGCCTCGTGCACGACCAACGCGCTCGCGCCGCTGGCCGCGGTACTCGACGATCTCGCCGGCATCGAGCACGGCTTCATGACGACGGTGCACGCCTACACGCAGGAGCAGAACCTGCAGGACGGTCCGCACCGCGACGCGCGCCGCGCCCGCGCCGCCGCTGTCAACATCGTGCCGACCACCACGGGCGCCGCCAAGGCGATCGGCCTCGTGCTGCCGAACCTCGACGGCAAGCTGTCGGGCGATTCGATCCGCGTACCGGTTCCGGTGGGCTCGATCGTCGAACTCAACACGACCGTCGCCCGCGAGGTGACGCGCGAGGACGTGCTGGCGGCGTACCGCGCCGCGGCGCAGGGGCCGCTCGCCGGCATCCTCGAATACTCGGACGACCCGCTCGTGTCGTCCGACATCACGGGCAACCCGGCCTCGTCGATCTTCGACTCGGCCCTCACCCGCGTCGACGGCCGCCACGTCAAGGTGGTCGCCTGGTACGACAACGAGTGGGGCTTCTCGAACCGCGTGATCGATACGCTCGGACTCCTCGCCACCAGCTGACCGGAAACCGGGGCGGCCCTCCTGCGGGGGCCGTGCCGCCCAGCGCCTCCTGTGAAGCGCACTGGTTGGCCGGACACGGTGAATGCGCGGGCGACGTCCGCGGCGGGGTGGCGCTTCATGCGGACCTCACCCCTTGACGGCCGCTGCGATCTGCACGGCGGCCTGGGCGGGCGTGAGGTGCGTGGTATCGACGACCTCGGCCTCGGCGTGCAGCCACGTGCGGGCCGCCTCGGCGTAGGGATCGAGGTATTGGAGACGGAACGGGGAGTTGGGGCCGAGAACAGTGTCGCCCGCGATGCGCCCGCGGAGGGTGTCCTGGTCGGCGTGGAGGACGAAGTGCCGTACCGGGATGGCATGGTGGGCGAGGCCCGCGCTGATCTCGCGCCAGTACTCCTCGACAAGGACGGTCATGGGCATCACCAGCGTGCCACCGGTGTAGTCGAGTACCCGGCGGGCGGTCTCGACGACGAGCGGCCGCCACGGCGGCCAGTGCTGGAAGTTGTCCGTGGCGGGCAGCCCCGGGGTGATGTCCATGAGGGTCTCGCCGACCTTCTCGGCGTCGAACACCCGTGAATCCGGGATCAGCCGCTGCACGAGTGCACCGGTCGTCGTCTTGCCCGCGCCGTGGGTGCCGTTGAGCCATACGATCATGGGCCCCACGCTAGCGCTGTGCGGGCCGCGGGAACGGGCGCAGCGGAAATCCGGTACGGATGCGGATCTCGGCCCGTGAGGGATCGGTGCTGTGCGGGTTGCCGTCTGCCATCAGGACGTCAGTCACATCACTGGCGTCAGTGGGGTCCACCACCGGATGCCGGTGGCGCCGCCCGGAGGACTGTCGGCAGAGGTCGGGGCCTGCCGGGTCGGCCCGGCGCGGCAGATAGTCGCTTTCCGGTGAGCGCGTGGTGTCCGACACTGGCGTGATGGATCAGCTTGAGCAGACCGTTGGACTCGTCCGTGACGTCTTGGCGCCGGAGCTTCTCGGCACCTACCTCCACGGTTCCGCCGTGCTCGGGGGCCTCGCTCCGGCCAGCGACCTGGACATCCTGGCCGTCACCCGGCGGAGCCTGGACGACCGGGAGCGGCGGGCGCTCCTTCGGGGCCTGCTGGAGATCTCCGGCCTCACCGCCGCGGTCCGGCCGGTCGAACTCACCGTCGTCGTGCAGTCCGAGGTCCGCCCCTGGCGGACCCCGCCGACCGGGGATTTCCTCTACGGCGAGTGGCTGCGCGACGAACTCCGGGCGAGTGGCCCCCCGCGGCCCGGCGCGATGCCGGATCTTGCTCTGGTGCTCACGATGGTCCTGGCAGGCGACCACCCCCTCACCGGACCGCCTCCCGCCGAGCTCCTCGACCCCGTGCCGCACGCCGACCTCGTCCGGGCGAGCGTCGCGGGCATCCCGGAACTCCTCGACGAGCTGACCGACGACACCCGCAACGTCCTGCTGACTCTCGCCCGCGTCTGGACCACCCTCGCCACCGGCGAGATCAGACCCAAGGACGCCGCCGCGGACTGGGCCCTCGCGCGCCTCTCCCCGGAACACCGTCCCGTCTTGGAACACGCCAGGTACCTGTACCTCAACTGCCACTACGCGGACGAGACCTGGAGCGATGAGCTGAAGGCCCGGGTGCGTCCGCACGTGGACGAAGTGCTCACCCATATCGGCAAGCTGCACGGGCAGGCGTGAACCACCTGCTCGGACGCCTGCCTCGGCCACTCACTCCGGCCTGTCTCGTCCTCGTACGAGGCGCGCCGTTCAGAGGGAAGCGCCCGGCGGCCGACCGGTGACCTGCCTTACGGGCCTGCCGCGTACGGTCCTGCCGTGCCGCGGCCCGGTCGCCCGTGCCCGGTCAGGAACGCGACTGGTCGTCACGCTCCGCGTTCTTCTCCTTGATGCGTACCGTCTCTTTCCGGACCTCGGCCTGGGTGGCGCGTTCCTTCTGCAGCCACTCGGGGAGGTCCTTCTTGAGCGCCTCGATCTGCTCCGTGGTGAGGGCTTCGGTGATCCCGCCGCGCGCGAGGCCCGAGATGGAGACACCCAGCTTCGCCGCGACCACCGGGCGGGGGTGCGGACCGTTGCGCCGCAGCTCACGCAGCCACTCGGGGGGATCGGCCTGCAATGCGTTCAGCTCGCCGCGCGAGACGACGCCTTCCTGGAACTCGGCGGGGGTGGCCTCAAGGTACACACCCAGTTTCTTCGCCGCGGTCGCGGGCTTCATTGTCTGGGTGTTCTGGTGCGACGTCATGGTGCCAAGGGTACCGAGCGTGTCCGACACCTTCGAACACGACCGGTAGCCTGGCACGGTGACAGGCTCAGAAGCACCCCCGTCGTTCCGGCTCGCCTACGTCCCGGGCGTGACCCCGACCAAATGGGTGCGTATCTGGAACGAGCGGTTGCCCGGCATCCCGCTGATCCTCATCCCGGTGACCGCCGCCGAAGCGCCCGGCGTGCTGGGCGACCGCGGCGCCGACGCGGGTTTCGTACGGCTGCCGACCGGCCGGACGGACCTCAGCGCGATCCCCCTCTACGCCGAGACGACGGTGGTCGTGGTCCCCAAGGACCACCTCGTGGCGGCGGTCGACGAGGTGTCCGCCGAGGACCTGGCCGACGAGATCGTGCTGCATCCCCTCGACGACACCCTCGACTGGGAGCGCCCGCCGGGGCGGCCCGCGAACGAGCGCCCCGCCACGACGGCGGACGCCATCGAACTGGTGGCGGCGGGCGTGGGGCTCCTTGTCGTCCCGCAGTCGCTCGCCCGCCTGCACCACCGCAAGGACCTCACCTACCGGCCGGTCACGGACGCCCCTCAGTCACGTGTCGCACTGTCGTGGCCGGAGGAGGAGACCACCGACATGGTGGAGGACTTCATCGGGATCGTCCGGGGGCGGACGGTCAACAGTTCACGGGGGCGCGCCGCCGCCCCGGCGCAGGAGACGCAGCGCAAGCGCCCCGACACCCGCGGTGGGCAGCGCAAGCCCACGGCCGGGCGGAAGCCCGCGGCCGGCAAGAACCCACGGGGCGGTTCCGGCAGCCCCAAGGGCGGCAAGCGCGGCAAGCCCCGCCGCCGGTCCTGACCCCGGCGTCGCGCACGGTGCGGGGAGCCCCGTGATCGGCGGTGGTGTGCTCGTTCTCCGGGTGCGAGCCCTCTGTGGCGGCCCGTGTCCCGGGCCGGGGCCCCGGAGTCGCGCCCGTACCACCACCGAAAAGGCGCGATGAGCGTCGGCGGGCCACCCCGCGGGCGAAGGCGACGGCCGGTCACCGCTCCCCGTCGCCGCTGCGGCGCCCCGCTCCCCCGCGGCGGTCAGTATCCGGCCGGACGCACCAGTCCCGTCTCGTAGGCGAAGACCGCGGCCTGGGTGCGGTCGCGCAGACCCAGTTTGACCAGGATCCGGCTCACATGGGTCTTGACGGTCTGTTCCGCCACCACCAGACGTTCGGCGATCTCCGCGTTCGACAGGCCCTGCGCGATCAGCGACAGAACCTCGGTCTCGCGTTCCGTCAGATCGCCGACGCGGTCCTTGAGGGGGGTGCGCGGGGCGCCGGTCATCCGGGAGAACTCGGCGATCAGGCGCTTGGTGATGTTCGGGGCGAGCAGGGCGTCGCCGGCCGCCACCACCCGTACCGCCTGGGCGAGTTCGGCGGCCGACGCGTCCTTCAGCAGGAATCCGGACGCGCCCGCGCGCAGCGCCTCGTACACGTACTCGTCGAGGTCGAAGGTGGTCAGCACGAGCACCTTGACGGTGGCGCCGGCCGGTCCGGTGATCCGGCGGGTCGCCTCGATGCCGCCGAGGGCGGGCATCCGGATGTCCATCAGGACGACGTCCGGGGCGAGTTCGGCGACCTTGGCGACGGCGTCTAGACCGTCCACGGCCTGGCCGACGACCTCGATGCCGGGTTCGGCGTTCAGCAGCACCGTGAAGCCCTGGCGGACCATCATCTGGTCGTCGGCGATCAGCACGCGGATGGTCGTCATGGACGGGCCTCAACAGGGTCGGCGGGCGGCTTCGGGGCGGTGGCGGGAAGGATCGCGGTCACTTCCCAGCCGCCGTCGGGGGTGCGGCCGGTGGCCAGTTCGCCGCCGAGCATGGCGGTGCGTTCGCGCATGCCCAGCAGCCCGTGGCCGGTGTCCGACGGGAGCGGTACGGGCTCCCGCGGCGCGGTGTTGGCGATCCGCAGGGTGAGACCGTCCGGCCGGTATCCGATCGCCACCCGCACCGCCGCCCCTGGCGCGTGCCGCAGCACGTTGCTGAGCGCCTCCTGGACGATGCGGAACGCCGACAGTTCGACGCCCGGCGAGAGCGGGCGCGGCGCGCCGGTGGTCTCCGTGGTGACCGTGAGCCCGGCGCCGCGCACCTTGGCGACCACCTCGTCCAGCCGGTCGAGGGTGGGCTGCGGAGCGTGCCGTACCCCCTCCGCCCCGGCGTCCTCCGAGCGCAGTACGCCCAGGACCCGCCGCAGTTCGGTCAGCGCCTCGACGGCGCTCTCGCGGATGCCCGCGAGGTTCTCCGTCAGCTCCGCGGTCGGGGCGTCGACCAGGTGCGGGGCGACCTGCGCCTGGATGGAGATCACCGACATGTGGTGGGCGACCACGTCGTGCAGTTCGCGGGCGATCCGGTTGCGCTCCTCCAGCAGCGTGCGTCGGGACCGCTCCTCGGCGGTGAGCTCCTCCTGCCGGACCAGCCGGGTACGGGCCACCCGGCGGCCGCGCAGCGCGGTGCCGACCACCACGGCGGTCGCGAAGATCACGGCGCCCCGCGTCAGGACCTGGTTGTGGTTCTGGGACGCCAGGGAGGTGTTGAGCAGCCCCGCGAGGACGGTGAGCCCCAGCGCCTCGACCGCGACCCGGGGGCGGACCCGCAGCGCGAGGAGGAGCAGCACGAGGGTGTGCAGGGCGATTCCCGCGACGCTCCAGGGCCACAGCGTGTCGCGGTCGGCTCCGGTCTCCGCGGCCGCCGCGGTCGCGGACAGCCCGATCGTCGACAGCCACCAGGCCGGCACCGGGCGGGACAGCGCGAGCAGCGCGGCCGCCGGCTGGAGCACGGCGATCAGCGTCCAGAGCGCCGACGCCTCCCCGAGTACCTGCCGGGACTGGTTCGCGTTGAGCAGGCCCATGATCGCCACGAAGAGCATCACATGGACATGCGGCAGCCAGCCCAGCAGGCCCACGCTCGGCAGCGGGTCGCGCGCCACCGTCCACAGGTCGCCGCGCACGGCGCGCGGCGCCTTCCGCAGCCCTTCGCGTACGGTGCGCGGCGCCTTCCTCAGGAACGCCGTCAGGCGCTCCCGGTCCCCCTTGGCCACAAGATCCACGGCGCCCACCCTAGGCACGGTGCGTCACCGTCCTCCGGCCGGGTCGGTGCTCACATACGACCCGGGTGCCGCCGCGCCGTTCCCGCCGTCCCTGCTCGTACGTGCGGAACGCGGCCCAGCACACCAGCAGCGCCGCCGCGAACACGGGCAGCCAGGCGAGGCGGGCGAGGATCCAGGCGGGGCTGTCGGGCACGGTGTGCAGACCGGGCAGCGGCCCGCCCGCCAGCAATCCCGTCGCGGTGACCGCCATCATCGCGCTCTGATGCCACAGGAAAATGGTCATCGCGGAGAGATTCACCAGCGCCACCGCCGCCCACGCCCCGGGCCGGGCCAGGAGGCGCCGCAGCGGACCCAGCAGCAGGAGGGCGGCGCCGCACTGGGCGAGACCGAAGGTGACGGCGGCCAGGGTCGGCGGGTTGAGGTTGGAGACGGCGGCGCCGGGCACCCCGACCATGGCGGCCGGATAGCCCGCGCAGAGCACCAGTGCGGCGGTCGCGGCCGCTCCCCCGGCCAGCAGCACCACCGCGGTGCCGCGGCCGCGCAGCGCGCCGCGGGCCCAGGCCGTGCCCAGGCAGTACGGGACCAGCCAGCCCGCCGCCACATTGATCCAGCCCAGCCATCCGGGCCCGCCCAGGGCGAAGCGGACCAGGTCGACGTGGAGCACCACGGCGAGCGGCCACAGCGGGTGCAGCCGGGCCACCAGCGGGGTCGCCGCCGTCAGACCGGCGAAGACCAGCAGGAACCACAGCGGGGACAGCACCAGCTTGAGCAGGGTGTGCAGGGTCTCCAGGCCGGTGCCGGCGGCGAGCATCGCGCCCGCCGCCACGGTCCACACCACCAGGACGGCGGCCACCGGCCGGCACAGGCGCGCCATCCGGGCGCCGAACCACTGCCCGTAGGTGGTGCCCCGGGTGCGGGCCGCGGCGTAGCTGTCGGCGGCCACCTTGCCGCCGACCAGGAAGAAGACCGCCAGGGTCTGCAACAGCCAGGAGACGGGCGTGAGTTGGGCCAGGTGCTGGAGCGGGCTGGCGGTGTGCAGGGTGCCGCTGTCGGCGACCAGGGCGGTCACCAGCCAGTGGCCGAGCACCACGCCCCCGATGGCCAGGGCGCGCAGGGCGTCGACGGCGCGGTCGCGGTCGGGTGGCGTGGCGGTGTCGATGCGCCGGACGAGGCCGCGCAGGCGGCTTGACGTGATCATCGGGGCTCCTTGGCAGGGGTACGGCCCAGGACGATCCGGGCGAGGTTCTCCAGGGACGGGGAGTGGGGCGTGAGGTAGTCGCTGTGGCCACCGGTGCCCGCGGCGAAGCGGCGGGCACCGAACTCCGGTGAGAGCGGGTCGGGGCCCAGGCCGAGGGTGGTGAAGGGCAGCGGCAGCCGGGTGTGGGGCACGTGGGCGACCCAGTCGCCGGCGGCGCGGCCGGCCCAGACGGTGGCCGGGGTGCGCAGGGCGGCGGCGCTCTCGGCGCCGGTGCCGGGGCTGCCGTACAGGACGATGTCGGCGACCCGCAGCCCGGCCGCGGCCTGACCGCAGACCACGGAACCGTAGGAGTGGCACAGGAGCGCGACCCGGGCGGCGGGCCGCAGCACCCCCAGTTGCCCGACGAACGCACGGAGTTGGGGGGCGGCTTCCCGCGCGCGGTCGGGGGTGAGGACCACGGGGCTGACGGTGTCCGGCGTCCGGTATCCGAGCCAGGCGACGACGGCGGAGCCGGCCCCCAGCTCCCGCTGGAGCGCCGTCGCGCCGGAGCGGAAACGGGCGTAGCGGTCGAGGCTGGTGTCCGAGCCGGGGACCAGTACGGCGATCCGCCCGGCCCGGGACAGGTCGCCGAAGACCTCGGCGGTGCGGCCGCCGTCCCGGCCGTCGAAGGACAGGAAGTGCCGGTGCGGGTCCGCCATGGCGCGCAGCGCGGCGGCCCGCCCCCGGTCACCGTGCGCGGCCGCCGCCCGCCCGGCCGCCCGGATACCGTCCCGCACCGCGGCGTACCGCCCGGTGAGGGCCGCGGGCGTCGCCGCCCCCAGCGGGGCGAGGGCGGCCGGTTCCGGCGCCGGCACCGCTCCGGGACCCGCCGCGCCCGACACCGGCACCGCCACCGAGGCGACGACGAGCGCCGCGAGCACGGCACGCCACCCACGCCCCCGGCGCGAACGACCGCCGGGTGAACGGCCGTCGGTGGAACGGCCGCCGGGCGGGCCGTCGCCGCGCAGCGGACTTCTGCGCAGGCGGCTGCTGCGCGGTCGGGACACCATCGCGGAGGTCCTTCCGTACCGGGGTGGGTCGTGCTTCCGGTACCGAAGCTATGAACCGCCGCCCGTGGTCGGCGTCACTCCGGGGAGCACACCTTCCGCGTAGCTCCGAAGTACTACGGGTAGGGGGTGGGGGCCGTCGGCCGCACGCGCCGAAGCGGCACCTCGGCCGCGCCGCGCCGGTCACCGCTCCGCCGGTCACCGCTCCTCCGGATCACGACGGACGCATGTGACCGGTGAGGCGGAGGGACCTCCCGGCCGAGCGCTGCGAGGCGTGTACCGCCGCCGCGCGCGGACGGCGTCCGTCGCTGCCGTGGAGGGCGCCTGTCGACGTGCACGGCGCCGGTGCGAGACTTCGACGGGCACGACCACCACGCACCGTCCGGACGAGGGAGCCGAGCACATGAGCAGCAGCAGCTATCGGGACCGGTGGATCGAGTGCACCCCCGACGCCGTGCGGATTCGCGGCTACTACTTCCCGTGGGGGACCAAGACCGTCCCGTACCGCTCGATCCGCGCGATCCGGCAGGTGACGATGGGGCCGGCCAACGGACAAGCGCGCCTGTGGGGGACCGCGAACCCCCGTTACTGGGCGAGCCTGGACCCGGGGCGGGCCGGCAAGGACACCGCGCTCGTCCTCGATCTCGGAAAATTCGTCCGGCCCTTCATCACGCCGGACGATCCCGCGGCCGTGGCGGCCCTCATCTGCGACCGCGCCGACCTCGTCCTTTCCCGCTGACAGCGGTCTTCGCGGCACCTCCCGGAGCGGCCCGAGGCGGGCGCGGCAGCCCCGGCGACACCCCACCGGTCCCAGGTACACCAGGTGAACAGGCCGTGAAGAGGCCCGGTCGAGCGCATACTGGAGGCGATGACAAAGCCAGCCATGATCAAGCGCCCCCTGCCCACCAGCCCCTTCAAAACCGCCGCCGCGCCGCCTCTCAAGGTGTTCGCGGTGGGCGACCGGGTCACCCATGACGTGCACGGTCTCGGCCGGGTCACCGCGGTCGAGGACGGAATCGCGGTGCTCGTCGACTTCGGCTCGCTGCAGGAACGGATCACGAGCCCGTACCCCAAGTTGACCATCCTCTAGGGCCACCGGGTCCGTGGCACCACCGGGCGGCCAGTACTTCCGCACCGGAGCCGGGGCGAGGCGAACCGCCGGGCTCGCCCTCTCCCCCGGCGCCATACGACGCCGGGCGTCGGCCGGTTGAGGTCACGATCCTGAGCTGACGCGTCCGCGCGTACCCACCTGCCGACGAGCTCTCCCGGCCGCGCTGCCGGGTGCTCTCCTTCCTCGACACCGCGTACGACGACGCCCTGCCCGCCGAGCCTCCGGTCTCCGCCCCTCTCCTCGAAGACATCTGGACGCGGAACGACGCCAGGACGCTGTGCCGGTACCGGGCGACGGGCTGCACCGAGCCCGGCCACCACCTGCGCCTCCACGCGAACCACCGCACCGCCGCCGAGGAACCCGGCCGCGCGATCGGCAGCCCGCGCCCCGGTCCGTGCCCCATGGCGGCCTTCGCGTACGCACCGCTCGCTGACGAGGCGCGGCTGCGGCGTGCGTTCCGCCGGGTGCGTGTGTGCCGGCGCTTCGGCCATGGCCGTCCGAGTCCATGCCCCGCCCGCCCGGGGCGGGGCCGGAAAATCCCGTGGAGAAGTCCGCTCCGCCCTGGCACCATCACCGCATGATCGAATCACTGCTGCCGCCGGACGCCGCGGAACGTGACCGGTGGGTGCGTACCGCTGCCCGCAACAACGCGAGTTGGTGCGAGGCGGTCTGCCGGGCACACGGCACGCCGGGCGCCTTCGTGGAGGGGATGTGGGCCAGTGCGCACCGCACGCCGCCGCTCTATCCCGATGCCGTCACGCTGACCCCGCACACCGCGGGCGCGGACCTGCTGGCCCGGATCGACACCGCCTCGCCCGGCTGCTCGGTCAAGGACAGCTTCGCCTGCCTGGACCTGACCGGCGCGGGCTTCGAGGTGCTGTTCGAGGCGGAGTGGATCTACCGGCCGGCCACCCTCGCGGCTCCGGCCCCGGTGGACGGCGTCCGCTGGGATGTCGTACGGGACGCCGACGCACTGGCCGGCTGGGCCGCGGCGTGGGGCGCGGACGGAAATGGGCCGTTCCGGAGTGAACTGCTCGCCGACGAGGAGACGTTCTTCCTGCGCGGCCGGAACGGTGACACGGTCGTCGCGGGGGCGGTCGCCAGCCGGAGCGAGTCCGTGGTGGGGCTCTCCAACGTGTTCGCGGCGGACGGCGCGGCGCGTGCCGCCTGGGCCGGTGTGCTCGCCGCCGTCGCCGAGCGGTGGCCGGGGCTGCCGGTCGTCGGGTACGAATCCGGCGACGACCTGACGGCGGCGGTGGACGAGGGGTGCCTGCCCATCGGGCCGTTGCGGGTGTGGCTGCAGGCCGGCTGACCGCTCAGCGGCGCTCGGTCAGCCGCCGGTAGGTGACCTTGTTGTGCCGGACATGGATGACCTCGACGGTCAGCTGGCGCTCCAGGCCGGTGGGAAAGTGCGCCGTGCAGCGCACCACGGTGTACGGCACGGGCCGCAGATCGCCGGCGCAGCGCACCCGGTCTGGCCCGTTGCGCAGCGGCAGGCTGAGCTGACCGCTGACGGTGCGGGCGATCTCGGCGCGCGGAATGGTGTGTGTGCCGCCGTCGACCACGCCGGTGGCCTCCCGGGGCATCAGCCGGGCGGCGGCGTAGACGACAACGCCCGTCACCAGCAGGGCGGTTGCCAGTCCGATGGCGACCGCGCGCCACAGGCGGACGGGGCTGACACCGGTGCTCATCGGTGTCAGCCCCGGCCGTTGCGGATACGCCGGTGGCAGCGCACGGCTCCCCGGCCGGCGGTGCCGGCCGGCCGCGCGCCGCCGAGCACCGTGACGGCCGTGCTCGCGCCGGAACCGCCGCCGAGACCGGTCTCCGAACCATCGCGGGGAACCGCCGCGCCGTCCCGGCCGCCGGCCCGGCCCGTCCGGTGGGCCGTGCCCGCCCTGCCGGGCTCGCCGGCGGCCGTCAAGGTCCCGGCGATCTTCCTCTGCTGTCCGGCTCCCTTGCCGCCGCCGCAGAGGAGGGTGACGGTGTACGCGCCGGATCCGGTGGACTCCGGCACGGTGCCGGTGCCGCCGGTCTGGTTCCGCAGCGGGGACGGCGCCGGCTTCGGGATTTCTGCGCCGCCGAAGACGGCCTCGCCGGGGCCGCTGCCACCGTCGAAGACGGCGAAGCTTCCACCGGGCGCCACCGGATCGGGCCGGACGGTCACCGAATGCGCCTCACCCGAGGCATCCGCACCACGGTCACCGGCGCTCACCGCGGCACCGGCGCCCCGCAACGCGCGGGCCGCCGCCGGGGCGCCGGTCACGGAGGCGCATCGGGAGGCGTGGCGAAGGGTGCGGCGCAGGGACATACCCCGAGCGAAGCGCCCGGCCTCCTCGCGCGCACCTCGGTGGTACGCCGCGCCTTGGGCCAACCGACTGGCCGGGCGCCCCGCGCGGTGGTTCTCCCCGCAGGTCACACGGTTACGCGCGCCTCGTACGGCGGACGGGCCCGGCTGGGCTTTCCGGGTACCTGCTGGGCCTTCCGGGGGTGGGGTCCGGCCGGTCCCCCTACGGGCGGAAGTCCGGCAGCGGTGGGCGGGCGTCCGCCCGCCGGTCGACGGGCGTGCCCACCCCTGCCCCCGCCCGCGCCCCGCCGGTCAGCTGCCGCACGGCCCGGGGTCCATCGGGCCGGGATCGATCAGCCCCAGGGTCATCCACTGGTCGGGGGCCGCCAGGGCGCGGAAGCCGATCTTCTCGTAGACGCCGTGTGCGTCCTTGGTCGCGAGGGTGATGCGGGCCAGGCCGCAGGGGGTGAGGTGCTCGGCGACGGCCTCGACCAGGGCGGTGCCCAGTCCCTTGCCGCGGTCGTCCCGGCCGATGTAGACATCGCAGAGCCAGGCGAAGGTGGCCTGGTCGGTGACCACCCGGGCGTACCCGGCCTGGCGCCCCGAACCCGCCTCGTACAGACCGAAGTTGAGCGAACCCGCGACCGCTCGGTCGTACTGCTCCCGGGGGCGGCCCAGGGCCCAGTAGGCGTCCGTGGACAGCCAGTGGTGGACCAGGTCCGCGTCCAGGCGGGCCCGGTCGGTGGAGATCTCGTAGCCATCGAGGGCGTGTGCGTTCATGCCGGGAGGTTCGCAGACGCGCGGGCCGGCGTCGAACCGATTGCCGAAGACGGGCCGGGCCCGTACCGCCGCACCCGGGCCGCCGCGGGCCCTGCCGCCCGCGCATGGGGTCCGCACGGCCGGATCACCCCGCGGCGATGCGCAGTTCGTCGCAGGCGGTGCGGAGCCGGCGGACGCCCTCCACGAGTTCGGCGGTGCCGGCCGCGGAGGCGAAGCTCAGCCGCAGGTGCGGGGCCGGCGGCTCGGCGGGGAAGTAGGGGCGGCCGGCCGCGACCGCGACGCCCGCGTGCAGCGCCGCACCGGTCAGTGCCGCCTCGTCCGTACCGTCCGGCAGCCGCAGCCAGAGGTGAAAGCCGCCCTGCGGGACGTACAGCGCGCCGCCCGCCGCCCGGCCGGGCACCGCCCCCGGGCCGGGTGCGGTGAACGCGGGCAGCCACTGGTGCAGCGCCGCGACCATCGCTTCCCTGCGGTCCGTCAACTCCCTTGCGATCAGGCGCAGATGACGGATCCAGGCGGGCGATCCGACGAGCTCCAGGGCGGTTTCCTGGAGGGGCTTCGACACAAAGAAGCCGTCCACGACCTGGATGGCGCGCAGCCGGTCGAGGACCGGCCCACGGGCGGCCAGGGCGCCCACCCGCAGGCTGGGCGAGGCGGCCTTGGTGAGCGAGCAGACATGGACGACCGTGCCGTCCGGGTCGTCCGCGCTCAGGGTCGGCGGGAGCGCGGGCGTGTCGTCGTGGACCAGCCGCCGGGCGAAGTCGTCCTCCAGTACGAACGCCCCGGCCGCGCGGGCCACCCGCAGCACCTCGCGCCGCTGCTCCCCGGCGAGGAGGGTGCCCGTCGGGTTCTGGAAGAGCGGCTGGCAGATGAACAGCCGCGCGCCGCTGGCCCGGAAGGCATCGGCGAGCAGATCGGTGCGTACACCGTCGGCGTCCATCGGTACGGGTACCGGCCGCAGCCCGGAGGCGCGGGCGGCGGCGAGCATGCCCGGGTAGGTCGGCGATTCGACCAGCACCGGCGCGCCGGGCGGGGCCAGTGCGCGCAGCGCGGCGGTCAGCGCGCTCTGCCCGCCGGCGGTGACCAGGACGTCACTGGCGGCGAGCGTCCCGCCCGGCCCGCCGATCTCCCGGGCGAACCAGGCCCGCAGTTCGGGCACGCCTTCGACCGGGGGCCGTCCCCAGGCGCCGGGCCGCCGGCCGGCCCGTGCGAGCGCGGCGGCGAGGGCGCGTTCGGGCTGGAGAGTGGGGTGCAGATAGCCGCCGTTGAGCTCGATGACGCCGGGGGCCGGTGCGGCGAGTGTGGCCAGCACCCCCGACGCGTCCACACTGCGCGGCACCTGGTCGCCGGCCGGTTCGGCGCTCAGGGCGATCTCCTGCCAGGACGTGTCGACCGGCCGCGGGGGCCCGGTGCGCGGCGCGGCCCGGAAGGCCCCGGCGCCGGGCCGGGTGACGACCAGGCCCTCGGCGACCAGCTCGGCCAGCGCCCGGGAGACGGTCACCGGGCTCACCCGGTGCCGTTCAACGAGGGCGCGACTCGATGGCAGCTTCTCACCAGGAGAGTAGCGGTTCAGGTCGGCACGGAGGATGGCGGCCAATCCCGCCCCACTGCTACGCTCATGCATGAGAGATAACGATAGCGCTATCACCCCGACGGCGATAGCAGTGAGCGGCGGACCGGCGAGCGGGACGGCCAGCGGACCACCGGGGCGCACCGTCGGGGACGGCCCGGACACCGGTCCGGCGGGCACCGCCGACCACGCCCCGGCGGACGGCCCGGCCGGAGCCGCCCACTCCGCGTCCACCTCTCGCGGCACCGCATTCGCCGCGCTCGGCGTCGCGGCCTTCTCGCTCACCTTTCCCACCACCGCCTGGGCGCTGGAGGGCATGGGTCCGTGGACGGCGGTGATGCTGCGCCTCGTGCTGGCGGCCGCGATCGCGGGCGGCGCGCTCACCGTGTGCCGGGTCCGGCCACCCGAACGGCGCCACTGGGCGGGGCTCGCGGTCGTCGCGGGCGGCGTCGTCCTCGGCTTCCCGCTGCTGACCACCCTCGCGCTGCGGACCTCCACCACCTCGCACGCGGCGGTCGTGGTCGGGCTGCTGCCGCTGACCACCGCCGCCTTCGGCGCCCTGCGGACCGGGACGCGGCCCTCCCGTACCTTCTGGTTCGCCTCGCTGGCCGGTGCCGCCGTCGTCATCGGCTTCGCGGTGCAGCAGAGCGGCGGGGCGCCGAGCACCGGGGACCTCTACCTGTTCGCGGCGCTGCTGGTGTGCGCGGCGGGCTACACCGAGGGCGGCCGGCTCGCCCGCGAGATGCCGGGCTGGCAGGTGATCGGCTGGGCGCTGGTGCTCGCGCTGCCGATCTCGGTGGTGGGCTCGGTGGCCGCGCTGGCCACCGAACCGCTGCACCTGACGGCGCACGCGGTCGGCGGGCTGCTCTGGCTGGCGATCGGCTCGCAATTCCTGGGCATGGTCGTCTGGTACCGCGGGATGGCCGACATCGGTGTCGCCAAGGCGAGTCAAATACAGCTCGCCCAGCCGCTGTTGACAATGGTGTGGGCCGTGCTGCTGCTCGGCGAGCACCTGCCGCCGACCGCCGCGGCGGCGGCGCTCGCGGTGCTGGTGTGCATCGCGGTCACCCAGCGGACGCGCGGCTGACGGCACGCGCGGGGAACGGCGCGGGGGCGGACGGAGCCGTCCGGACCGGGTGAGGAACGGGAATGGGACGGACCGGGCGGGCGGGGCCCGGGATGTGTGCCCGGGGCAACAGGCCCGCTCGGACGTAAAATTGCCGCGACGGCAGGTACCGCCGTCCGGGCCGCCCCAGGTCCGTAAACCCTTGGCCGTTCAACCAGCTCGGCCGTCACTTCGTCGGCCCCCGGTCGTACGGCCGCCAGAGGCGGAAGGACACCCCTGATGAAAGCGAGCACAGGCGACCATCTGGTGGTGCACGGCAGGATCGTCGGGCAGCACGACCACGTCGTCGAGATCATCGAGGTGCTGGGGACGAACGGCACTCCGCCGTACCGCATCCGCGCCGAGGACGGCCATGAGGCGATCATGTCGCCCGGCCCCGATTCGGTCGTCCAGCACAAGACGGCGGCCGACGTCCACCCCACCCGCTGACCCGGTCCCCGCCGCCGGCGGTCACCACCCGCCGTCGGCGGGCGCGGGGACGCACCGGCCTGCCCTCGGGCCCCGGTCTCACACCGACGGCCGCGCCGGGCCGCCGTAGTGGTCGCTGACGACCCGCGCCAGCGCGCCCACCCGGTCCTCGGCCACATCCGTCGCGGCGAAGTAGACATGGCCGCCGACCTGCGGGTAGCCGTGGGCGAAGGTGAGGTGGCGGGAGAGTTCGGCCGGGTCCTGCCAGGCGGCCGGCTGCGCCGGATCGCCCGCCTTGTACAGGGCCTCGCCGATGTAGAGGTCCACACCGGTGCCGGCCACGGTCCGCGACCACCAGGGCACCAGCTCGGCGTAGTCGGCGGCCGGGAAGCCGATGTTCCAGTACACCTGCGGCACGATGTAGTCGATCCAGCCCTCGCGCACCCACCGCCGGGTGTCGGCGTACAGGTCGTCGTAGGTCTGCACCCCCGCCCGGGTCGCGGAGCCCGCCGGGTCGGTCGTGTGATTGCGCCAGACGGCGAACGGGCTGACGCCGAACCGCACCCGGCGCCCCGCCCGCCGCCCGGCCTCGGCGGTCCGGTGCGACATCTCCCGGATCAGCCGGTCGATGTTGTTCCGCCGCCAGTCGGCGCGGTCCGGGAAGCCCGCGCCGTGCGCCGCGTACGCCGCGTCGTCGTCGAAGGTCTGGCCCGCGACCGGATACGGATAGAAGTAGTCGTCGAAGTGGATCCCGTCGACGGCGTAGCGGCGTACCGCGTCCAGCATCGCGTCCTGTACGAAGCGGCGGACCTCCGGCAGCCCCGGGTTGTAGTAGAGCTTCCCGCCGTACGGCAGCGCCCAGCCGGGGTGCCGCCGCGCCGGGTGGCCGGGCACCAGCCGGCCCGGATCGGTGTGGTTGGCCACGCGGTACGGATTGCACCAGGCGTGCAGCTCCAGCCCGCGCCGGTGCGCCTCGCGGACCGCGAAACCCAGCGGGTCCCAGCCCGGGTCGCGGCCCTGCTGCCCGGTCAGGCACTCCGCCCACGGTTCGTAGCGGGAGGGCCACAGGGCGTCCGCGGTGGGCCGCACCTGGAAGAACACCGCGTTCAGCCGGTGCGCGACGGCGGCGTCGAAGCGGGCCAGCAGCTCGGCCTGCTGCGCGGCGGGCGGCAGGCCCGGCCGGGAGGGCCAGTCCAGATTGGCGACCGTCGCCAGCCACATACCGCGGACGTCGCGGCGCGGCCGGCCCCCCTGACCGGCCGGGGCCCTCCCCTCGGCCGCCGCCTCACCCGCGGCGGCCACCGCCTCGCCCGCGGCGAGCAGTGCCGAGGCCGCGCCCAGCGCCGTCGCCGCGAACCCTCTTCGTGTGATCCCTCGCATGGAAAGCCCCCAGCTTGTCCGGTTCATCCCGTCCTGGCGCGTCCTATCGGCTCAGCATGCCCGCCCCGGCCCCCGGTGCACAGGACCGTGCCGGGTAACGTCGGGAGCGAGGCGGACGCCGCACCCTTACGGCCGACCGCCGGTCCTGAAGATCAGCGAAAGGCACGAGGTGACGGACATCGAACGCGTCGGAGTGGTCGGCTGTGGCCAGATGGGCGCAGGCATCGCCGAGGTGTGCGCCCGCGCCGGGCTGAACGTCATGGTCGCGGAGACCACCGGCGAGGCCCTGGAGCTGGGGCGCACCCGTTTGACCAACTCCCTCGGCAAGGCCGCCGAGCGCGGCAAGATCACTGCCGCGGAGCGCGATGCGACACTCGGCCGGCTCAGCTTCACCACCGACCTCGGGGAGTTCGCCGACCGCGACCTCGTCATCGAGGCCGTGGTGGAGAGCGAGCAGGTCAAGACCGAGATCTTCCAGGTCCTCGACCAGGTGGTGACCCGGCCGGACGCGATCCTGGCGTCCAACACCTCGTCGATCCCGCTGGTGAAGCTGGCGGTCGCGACCTCCCGTCCCGACCAGGTCATCGGCATCCACTTCTTCAACCCGGCACCGGTGCAGAAGCTCGTCGAGCTGATCCCCGCCCTGACCACCGGCGAGGACACCGTCAAGCGCGCCGAGGCGCTGGTGCAGGACGTCCTGGGCAAGCACGCGATCCACGCCCAGGACCGCTCGGGCTTCGTCGTGAACGCCCTGCTCATCCCGTACCTGCTCTCCGCGATCCGGATGTTCGAGTCCGGGATGGCCAGCCGGGAGGACATCGACAACGGCATGGAACTGGGCTGCGCCCACCCGATGGGCCCGCTCAAGCTCTCCGACCTGATCGGCCTGGACACCGTGGCCTCGGTCGCCGCCTCGATGTACGAGGAGTACAAGGAGCCCCTCTACGCCGCTCCCCCGCTGCTCCAGCGGATGGTGGACGCGGGGCGGCTGGGGCGGAAGAGCGGGTCGGGGTTCTACTCGTACTAGGGCGCAACCACGTACGTATGGTGGCGCCGCCAAGTGGCGCTGCTTCAGGGGGAGTTCACTTGAAGCAGCGCCGATTGCGGCACTACGCTCGCGCGACTCACACCCTCCGCCGGCCCCTCGCCCACGCAGCCGCACCAATCCAGGGTTGGCTCGCACGAGGGATGTAACCCAGCACGGCGGCGCCTCCAGCTGTTGGGCCAGTCCCTGACCTGTCATTGCTGATCACACCCATACCCGGCTTCCCTGTCCCACCCTCGGATCACGGCAGCGGATCGACCGCACCCCGGCGACCCCACAAAAACCCTGCCCCTGCTGCCTGACACCCCGCTGACGTTCTGGCGCCGAGCATCGGCTCCGCTACGTCGTCGAGCAGGCCTTCGCCCCGCTCCACCGCTTCCCACTCCTCGCCACCCGATGGGAACCCCGCACCGAACTCCACCACGCCTTCGGCTCCCTCGCCCGCAGCCCCATCTGCGGGAGACGCCTCAAGAAATCACGCTCCTGATCGTGTGACGAGCTCTCGGGGCACATCGCCGACAAGGCGTTGTCGACTGGTGCTCGGTCGTCAGGTCAACCACCGCTCGGCGGCTTCGTACGGTCCGGATGCGACTTGCCCGATGATTGCTCTCCACGGGTGAAGGGCGTACGCGGACAGGGTCGTCGGGCTGCGCGGTGGCCTATCGAGCGAAGCAGTGCTCGTTCAAGCCGTCCTGGCGCTGCATCACTACACGTCAATCGCCGGGCGGCGGAGCTCTGGTGTGTGGATCAGGGGTGGACGGACCCGTTCAGGTATGCCAGCACCGCCAGCACCCGGCGGTTGGTGTCGTCGGAGACGCTGATGCCGAGCTTGCTGAAGATGCTGGCCGAGTGCTTGCCGACGGCGCTTTCGCTGACGAACAGCCGTGCGGCGATGGCGGCGTTGGAGCAACCCTCGGCCATCAGGGCCAACACCTCTCGTTCGCGCGGCGTGAGCATGGCGAGCGGGTCGTCGCGGCGACGGCCGCCCAGCAGTTTGGTCACGACCTCCGGGTCCATCGCGGTGCCGCCGCCCGCCACCCGTCGTACGGATTCCACGAACTCCTCGGCGCCGAGCACCCGGTCTTTGAGCAGGTATCCGATCCCCCCTGCGCCATCGCCCAACAGCTCACGTGCGTACAGTTGTTCGACATGCTGTGAGAGCACCAGCACGGGCAGCCCCGGCCGCTCGCGCCGGGCCTCCAGCGCCGCCTGCATGCCCTCGTCGGTGAAAGTGGGAGGAAGCCGTACGTCCACCACGGCGACGTCCAGTTCCTCCTCGGCCAGCGCCCGCCGCAGTTCCGGCCCGCTGGCCACAGCGGCGACGACGGTGAAACCGTGCGCCGTCAAGAGGTTGCAGAGCCCCTCTCGGAGGAGGAAGAGGTCTTCCGCGAGGACAACACGCAAGGCAGCTCCATCATCACCAGGGTCGGGCCTCCGGCCGGACTCTCGATGTCCACATTACCGTCGAAGGCCGACAGGCGGCGACGGATCCCGCGCAGCCCGCTGCCACCCGGCCCGAGCTCGGGTCCCGCCTCCTCATGAGCGCCCCCGCGCCCGTCGTCCCACACCGTGCAGCGCAGCACTCCGTCTGCGTGGCTCAGTTCGACGCGGGCGTGCGCCGCATCCCCGTGCCGGGCGGCATTGGTCAGCAGCTCGGCGACGGCGAAGTACAGCGCTGTCTCGATCGGCCCGTCCGGACGGCTCGTCAGCCCTTCGGCGTCGACCTCGGCCTGTAGCGGGGCGTCCAGGGCGAGCGCGCGCAGCGCGTCGACCAGCCCGCGCTCGGCCAGCACCGGCGGGCGGATGCCGCGCACCAGGTCGCGCAGCTCCGTCAGCGCGCGCGCCGAGCTGTCCCGCGCCTGCCGCACCATCTCGCGCGCCCGCTCCACGTCCGTCTCCAGCAGCGCGTCGACCGTGCCGAGGGCGAGACCTATCGCCACCAGCCGGGCCTGCGCACCGTCGTGCAGGTCACGTTCGATGCGGCGCAGTTCCGCCTCGCGGCTGTCCACGGTCGTGGTGCGGGTCTCGGTCAGCTCCTCGACCCGCTCGGCCAGCCGGCGGCGCTCCATCTCGGCGGCGACGGACGGAGCCGGGGCGAGCAGCCGGGGCAGCCACCGGTGGGCGTGCAGTCGGGAGGCCGGGCCGGCCAGCCGCAGCGCGGCGTAGTAGAGGGCGAGGCCGCCGGGCAGCGCCGCGACCGGCGAGTTGAACACCGCACCGTAGAACATGCCGTGGTGGCTGCCGAAGAACGCGGCGATGCCCGGGGCGAACAGGCCGAACAGGCCGTACCAAGCCATCATATTGGGGGCGAACAGCACCACCAGGGCCACCAGTGGCTCCAGTGCGAGGAAGAACAGGTCGCGGCGGTTGGCCGGGTCCTCGCGGAGCGGGCGGTCCCGGAGACGGGGGCTGGGGATGACGCTGCCGCCCCAGCGCTCGGGGAGCTTGCGGTAGGTGTCGGTCAGCTTGCGCACCGCGCGCACCCAGCCGTGCTCGGCGTTGCCGTTCGCGACAAGTTGGGCCAGGAGGCCGACGAGCAGCATCGCGAAGGCCGCAGGGCTGCACCAGCCGACCACCCAGCAGTACCCGAGTTCGCGGTGGCGCTGCCCGAGGCTGCGCAGGGCGGTGCCGACGACGCCTCCGGCGGTCGTGGTCACTGGCGGACCCTTTCTGTTACGGGCCCCGTAGCGGGGTTCGCGATGAGAGGCGGGGTGGTGGCCGTCCGTTGAGGGCCCGCATGGCACCGCCGCCCCCGGCTCTTCGGGAGCAGTCGACCGGCGCAGCGGGCCGCGCCGCGGAGCGCCGGTCAGCGACTGCCCCGGGATCAGCTTTGTCACCGGCCTGTCGCGGACAGGCACGAGGATAGCTGTGGCGCTGCCCCGGAACGCGTACTGCGCCGGGATCGACCGGGCATCGGCCGAGCGTGCGGTCTGCTTCCCGACCGAACCCGGCCGCGTGCGGAACGAGTTCACCCATCGTGGCAGGGCCGGAGGGCCGGCGACATGCGCCCAGGCCCCGCACGGGGGGTGGGTCTAGCCCCACCCCTCCTCGGGAGCTGAGCCCAGTGTTCGCGATACCGCAGCTCCGTAGCCTCGAAGACATCAAGGACGGACGCGGACGGGGGGGAAGGGCATGACCGGGATGGGCATCGTGAACGAGCACGCGAGATCGTCGAACGGGCCGCTGCTGCAGAGCCTGGGGTTGAACGTCGCCGCGCCGCTGGCCGTGTTCTACGGCCTGCGAGCGGCTGGGGTCGGTCTGTGGTGGGCAGTGCTGGCGAGTGCTGTTCCGCCGGTGCTGGAAGCGTTGCTGACGGTGGTGCGGGAGCGACGCATCGGGGCGCTCGGCATCCTGGTGCTCGCCATGGTGGCCCTGGGCGCGGCGCTGTCGGCGATCTCGGGGAGCCCGCGGTTCATGTTCGCCAAGGACGGCTGGATGACGGGGGTCGTCGGGCTGGCGTTCCTGGCCACGCTGCGCGGTCGGCCGATCATCTACCGGATCGTGTCATCGGTGGCGAGGGGGGAGAGGCGCGCGCAGGTGGCAGGCCAGTGGCAGAACTCGCCGTCCTTCCGCCACCTGATGCGACGGCTGACGGTGGTCTGGGGCATCGGTCTGCTGCTGGACTCGGTGGTGCGGGTGGTGCTCGCGTACACGCTGCCCGTCGACTCGGTGATGGTGGTGACCACGCTCCAGTACGTGGTGCTGTTCGTGGTGTTGGAGACCTTCAGCCGGCGCTATGGGCGGAAGCCGGACAGGGTGGCCGCCATCCGCAACGAGTCGGCCACGGCGTCCTGACCAGACCATCAGGTCGCTCAGAATTTCAAGATCGCGGAGGGACAGAGGACATGGCACAGGTCGTGGTAGTCACGGGTGCGGCGAGCGGGATCGGCGCGGCGGTGGCGCGGCACTTCGGCGGGCTCGGGGCGCACGTGGTCGTGGCGGATATCGACAAGGCGGGCGGCGAGGCCGTCGCCAAGGAAGTCGGCGGGCTGTTCGTCCGTACCGACACCACGCGGGAGGCGGACAACCTGGCGCTGATCGCCACCGCCGTGGAGACCTACGGCGGGCTGGACCTGGTGCACCTGAACGCCGGGGTCGGCGACGGCGGCGGGTTCGCGGAGGACGACTACGACACGGAGCGGCAGCACCGGGTGCTGGCGGTGAACCTGCACGGCGTGATGTTCGGGCTGCATGCGGCGCTGCCGGCGCTGGCCGCGCACGGCGGGGGCTCGCTGGTGGTGACCTCCAGTATGGCCGGGGCCTCGGCGGTGACCTTCGACCCGGTGTACGCGGCGACCAAGCACGGAGTGATCGGACTGGTCCGCTCGCTGGCGCCGACGTGGCAGGAGAAGGGGGTGCGGATCAACGCGATCTGCCCGGGGTTCGTCCGTACGTCGCTCCTGCCGGCGGAGACCGTTGACTACCTCGTCGGCGAGGGCTTCGCCGTGGCGCAGCCCGCCGAGATCGCGGCGTCGGTTGCCGAGATCGCGGCGGGCGAGGAGGCGGGGCGTGCGTACGTGCTTCAGGCGGGCCGTGCCCCGGACCCGGTGTCCTTCCCGAAGTTCGAACTGGTGCGGACCGGCGCCTGAACTTCGCAAAATCCACCGACGCGCCGCACCTCGCTGCACAAGAGAAGATGCTCGGTGAGGCCCGGCCAGGCCCCATGCGCATTGCACCCTCCACATGTAGTTGTCGAGGGAGTTGAACGTCTCCTCGCACCGCCCCATTTCGCACATGCTTTCCGTCGCGCGACAGGAGCCGCCGCCAACTCCTCGACGACCAGCGGTGGCAGGGCATAAAGCACCGATCGGGATTCCGCCCGCGCACATATCGGTCCACGTCTCGACACGGCATTCCCGGCGTATACCGCGGGCTACCCACACGTAAGAGCTGCCCCCTGACAGGGGTTTCGGCGGGAACCCCTGAGGGGTCTCCGGGAATGATTCAAAGATAACCCTTGGATCCCCCGAGAAAGGGCGCCTCCGCTTGACCGGGGTACGGGAGCTGGGAATAATTGCCGCCTGCATATAAGCAGCAACTCCGCACCCCTGCTTCCGACTTGGGACACCGAAGCCCTCTGAGATCGGGGGCGCCCTCCATAGCGAAATCCCCCACCGATACATAAAAGGAGTCACCTTGCAGAACACCAACTCGACTTCCGAAGCCGGCTCGCAGCTTGAGCGCAAGTCCGTGTTTCGGAACGTGAAAATGCTCGTTCTGATCTATATCGTCCTCAGCCTGGCAACCGTCGGCGCGACGGTGATGCTGCAGGACAATCACGATCTGGTGACACCCACCGTCTGGGTCCGCGGCATTATCGTCGCCTTCACTTCGCTGCTGATGTACGGCTTCGCTTCCTCCGCGGCGAAGGGCAGCCCCAAGGGGCTGCTGCGGCTCCGGATCGCGGTGACGATCATGGTGCCGGTAATCGTCGTGTTTCTCGCGCTGCCGGACTCGATCCCGATGTGGATGAAGATTGAGCAGGGCGCCTGCGGGCTCGTCCTGCTCCGCGTGATGTCGATCATCTACGGGCGGCGGGTGCGCCAGCTGTTCCGCTGAACGAAGGTCAGCGCGTGCGGGCCGGGTCCGGTGTGAGTGTGCCGGGCCCGGCCCCTTCGTTTCACGCGGGCGCAGTGGCCGTCACAGTGGTGAGATGGCGGTCGAGAATGTCGAGGACGGCCGGCATCTGATCGGTGAGGTAGAAGTGGCCGCCGGGAAAGACGTGCAGGTCGAAGGCGCCGGTGGTGTGAGCGCGCCATTCCTCGGCCTCGGCCACGGTGGTCTTGGGGTCGCGGTCACCGGTCAGGACGGTGATCGGGCAGGAGACGGCATCGGTCGGGCCGGCGCGGTACGTCTCGATGGCGCGGTAGTCGGCACGGAGCGATGGCAGGGCGGCGGCCATCAGGTCGGGGTCGTCGAGGACCATGGAGGCCGAGCCGTTGAGGCGGCGGATCTCGGCGATGATCGCGTCGTCGTCCAGGCCGTGCACGGCGGCGGCCGCATCCTGGACGACGGCGGGGCCGCGGCGGCCGGAGACGAAGAGCCGGGCGGGCGGGCGCCCCTCGGCCTCCAAACGGCGGGCCACCTCGAAGGCGACGCAGGCACCCATGCTGTGGCCGAAGAGGACGAAGGGGAGGTCCGGCTGCTGGCGGGCAAGGACTTCGGCGCTGCGGGCGGCGAGTTCCCGCAGGTCGGTGACAGGGTCCTCGCGGCGGCGGTCCTGGCGGCCCGGGTATTGGACGGCGAGGACGTCGACACGGTCGGCGGTGCGCAGGGCGAAGGCCACGGGCCGGTAGAAGGGGGCGGTGCCGCCCGCGTGCGGGAAGCAGACCAGGCGGGCGGCGGGGACCGCGTCGGTCTGGCGGTAGCGGCGGAGCCAGAGGCTGTCGTCGATCGCGTCGGGCATCGCGGGTGCTCCGTTCAGTGGTCTCGGTCGAGGCCGAGCTCGGTGTCGATGAGGGCGAAGAGGTCCTCGTCGGTGGTGTCGCCGAGGGGGTTCGGGCGGGACTTTCCGAGGAGGGCCGCCAAACGGGTGCGCGCCTGGGCCCCGGCGGGGCCCGAGGCGGCGGCGAGCAGCGGTTCAAGGGTGTCGAGGGCCGCCACCAAGGGGTCAGCCGGGCGGAGTTCGTCCAGGAGGTGGTGGGCGAGGGCGGTGGGTGACGGGTGCTCGTAGACGAGGGTCGGGGGCAGGTCGAGGCCGGTGGCCGCGGTGAGGCGGTTACGGAGTTCGACGGAGGTCACGGAGTCGAAACCCTGCGCCTTGAAGGTGCGCGTCGGATGCACGGTGCGGGCATCCGCGTGGCCGAGGACGGCGGCCGCGTGGGAGCGGATGAGGTCAAGGAGCCCGAGGTGGTCGAAGGCGCGGGCGGGGGCAGCAGGGGCGGGTTCCGGAAGAGGGGCCGCGGGCACGGCCGGGGCGGCGTGGTCGTCGAGGAGCCAGTAGTGGGTGCGCTGGAAGGCGTAGGTGGGGAGGTCGACGGTGCGGGTGACGGGGATGACGGTGGCCCAGTCGACAGGCGCGCCGTGGACGTATGCCTCGGCGAGCGAGGCGAGGAGACGGTCGGGGCCGCCGTCATCGCGGCGCAGGGTGCCGACCGCGAGCCGGGCCCTCGCGGCGAGGGCAGTGGTGAGGACCGGGTGCGGGGATATTTCGACGAAGGTGCCGTGGCCGGTGTCGGCCAGGGCGCGGACGGCACCGTCGAACTCCACCGTTTCGCGCAGGCCGGCATACCAATAGGCGGCGTCGAGTTCGGGGCCGTTGATGTCTTTGCCGGTCAGGGCGGAGATCATCGGAACCGACGTCTCGCACGGGGCGATGCCCTCCAGCGCCGTCAGGATCTCCTCGCGCAGCTCGTCCACGTGGGCGCTGTGCGAGGCGTAGTCGACGGGGAGGGTCCGGGTACGGGTATCGGCGTGCTCGTCCGCGAGGGCACGCAGCGCCTGTGTCTCGCCCGAAATCACGGTGGCGGTCGGCCCATTGACGGCGGCGATGGCCAGCCGGTCGCCGTACGCCGCGATCCACCCGCGCACGGTGGTGGCGGCCTGTTCGACGGCCATCATGCCACCGCGCCCCGCCAGGGCCGTCAGCGTCTTGCTGCGCAGCGCGACGACTTTGGCGGCATCGTCGAGGGAGAGGATCCCGGCGACGGCAGCCGCCGCAATCTCGCCCTGCGAGTGCCCGACCACGGCATCGGGCCGGACCCCGGCGGCCTGCCACACGGCGGCCAGGGACACCATCACCGCCCACAGCGCCGGCTGCACCACATCGGCGGCCTCGAAGCCATGGCGGCCGGCCAGAGCGTCGGCCAGCTCCCACTCCACGTACGGAGCGAGAGCAGCCGCGCACTCCGCGAGGCGAGCGGCGAACACCGGTGAGCACTCTGCCAGTTCACGCCCCATACCCACCCACTGCGAGCCCTGCCCCGGGAAGACGAACACCGTTTTTCCGGGACCTTCGGGGTGGACCTCGCCGGTGAGAACGGCGGCGGCGGGGCGGCCGGCGGCAAGGGCCGCGAGGCCGGTGCGCGGGTCGGGGCCGAGCAGGACCGCACGGTGTTCGAGGGCGGCGCGGGTGGTGGCGAGGGAGTGGGCGACGTCCTGGTACGGGACGTCCGGGTGGAGGTCGAGGTGTGGGGCCAGGCGGTCGGCCTGGGCGGCCAGGGCCGCGGGGGTACGGGCGGAGAGGAGCCAGGGGGTGGCGGCGCGGTCGGTGCGCAGCACACTGCCGGTGGGCACGGGGGCGGGAGCCGGATCGGCAAGGGCCGGTCCGGCGGGGGGCTCCTCAAGGACGAGGTGGGCGTTGGTGCCGCCGATGCCGAAGCCCGAGACGCCCGCGCGCCGCGGGTGTGCGGTCCCGGGCCAGGGGGTCGGCTCGGTGACGAGCCGGACGGCACCGCTCGACCAGTCGACGGCGGGGGTGGGGGCGGTGATGTGCAGGGACTCGGGGAGGGTGCCGTGCCGGAAGGCGAGGATCGTCTTGATGACGCCCGCGGCGCCCGCAGCGGACAGGGTGTGGCCGAGGTTGGATTTCACGGAGCCGACCAGAAGCGGGTGCTGCTCAGTGTGGTCCGCGCCGTAGGCGGCCAGCAAGGCGCCCGCCTCGACCCGGTCGCCGAGGCGCGTCCCCGTGCCGTGTGCCTCGACGGCGTCGATGTCGGCGGGCGTCAGGGCCGCGTCGGCGAGGGCCGCGTGGATGACGTCGCGCTGGGCGTCGCCGTTGGGGGCGGTGAGGCTCTGGCTCGCGCCGTCGGAGTTGACGGCGGAGCCGCGGATCACGGCGAGCACCCGGTGGCCGAGGCGGCGGGCCCGCTCCAGGCGTTCGACGACCAGCATGCCGGCGCCTTCGGACCAAGCGGTGCCGTCCGCGTCCGCCGAGAACGGTTTGCAGCGGCCGTCCGGGGCAAGGCCGCGCAGCGCGCTGAAGGCCACGTAGTAGTAGGGCGTGGTCATCACGGACACACCGCCCGCAAGGGCGAGTTCACACTCACCGCGGCGCAGCGCACCGACCGCCAGGTGCAGCGCCACCAGTGAGCTGGACGCGGAGGTGTCCACGGTCAGGGCGGGTCCGCGCAGGCCGAGCGCGTAGGAGACACGTCCGCTGATGATGCTCGGGGCGGTGCCGGTGAACAGCGGCCCCGCGAGGTCGGCGGCGGCCTGGTGCAGGCGCGGACCGTAAGGCCGGGCCTCGGCGCCGAGGAAGACGCCCGTGCGGGAGCCGTGGAGGGCGGTCGGGTCGAGCCCGGCGCGTTCCAGGGCTTCCCAGGAGGTTTCGAGGGCGAGGCGCTGCTGCGGGTCCATGGCCTCGGCCTCACGCGGGGAGAGGCCGAAGAACTCGGCGTCGAACCCGCCCGCGTCGTCCAGGAATCCGCCGCGGTCGGCGGCGGAGCGGCCGCCGCTGCGCAGCGCGTCGAGGTCCCAGCCACGGTTGGTGGGGAAGGGGCCCGCGACGGTGCGGCGCTCGGTCAGGGCCTGCCACAGGTCCTCGGGCGATGCGATGCCGCCGGGGTAGCGGCAGGCCATGCCGACGACGGCCAGGGGCTCGGTCATGCGGACGCCCCTCTTGCCGGTGTGAGGGCCGTGGCGGCGACGCGCATGGTGGTGGGCGCGGGGCGGGGCTCGGCGACGAGGTGGCGGAACTCGATGCCCGCGCGGTCGGCGGCGCTGTCGTCGTCGAGGGTGGCGAGGCAGTCGCAGCTGTCGTCGGTGAACCCCGCGAAGCGGTAGGCGATGTCCATCATCCGGTTGCGGTCGGTGCGGCGGAAGTCGGCGGCCAGGTGGACCCCTGCCCTCGCCGCCTCGCTGATCAGCCAGTTGAGCAGCACGGAGCCCGCGCCGAAGGACACCACCCGGCACGAGGTGGCGAGCAGCTTCAGGTGCCAGAACTGCTCGTGGTAGCCGAGCAGCAGCACGCCGACGGCGCCGTGCGGGCCGAAGCGGTCGGTGAGGGTGACGGTAAGGACCTCATGCTCCGGGTCGGCGAGCAGGGCCCGCAGGTCGGCGTCGGAGTAGTGGACGCCGGTGGCATTCATCTGGCTGGTACGGAGGGTGAGCTCCTCGACACGGGAGAGGTTCTCCTCGTCGGCCGGCGCGATCTCCATGACCAGTTCGAGGGAGCGCAGGAACTCCTCGTCCGGGCCGGAGAAGGACTCACGCTCGGCGGTGCGGCGGAAGCCCGCCTGGTACATCGAGCGGCGGCGGGCGGCGTCGACGGTGACGGCGGCGGGGCTGAACTCGGGCAGCCCGGTCAGGGCGGTGGCCTGCTCGGCGTCGTAGCAGCGCACCTCGCCGTGGTGGTGGGTGACCTCGGCGCGCTCGGCGGGCTGGTCGTCGATGAAGGCGATCGTCTTCATCGCGAAGTTCAGCTGGCCGGCGATCTCCTTCACGGACTGGGACTTGGCATGCCAGCCGATCTGCGGCAGCACGAAATACTCGGCGATGCCGAGGGCTTCCAGGCGTTCCCAGGCGTGGTCGTGGTCGTTCTTGCTGGCCACGGACTGGAGGATGCCGCGGGCGTCGAGTTCGACGATGGTTCGGCGGATCTCCTCGGGCAGGTCGACCTCGGGGTCCTCCAGGAGGGTGCCCCGCCACAAGGTGTTGTCCAGGTCCCAGACCAGGCACTTGACGAGGGTCGGCTCGTCGGACACGGGTGGCTCCTTCGTGGTGGCAAGTGTGGTGGTGCTGCGTGATGCTGCGGGGTTGCGTGACGCTGCGTCAGGTCGTGTCGAGCGCGTGCTGGGCAAGGATCAGCTGGGAGATCTCGGTGCTGCCCTCGATCAGCTCCATGGCCTTGGCGTCGCGGTAGGCGCGGGCCACCACGTGGTCGTCGGTGTAGCCGCGGGAGGCGAGGACCTGGACGGCGACGGCGGCGCCGCGGGCCGCGTGGGTGGCGGCGACCTGCTTGGCGAGGACCGCGGCCACGCCCATGTCGGTGGCGCCGCGCTGCCACTGCTCACTCGCATAGCGGCAGACCTGTGCGGCGATGCGCTCGGAGGTGTAGAGCTCGGCGATGTGCCGGGCCACCAGCTGGTGGTCGGCGCTGCGGACGCCACCCTGCTCACGGGAGCGGGCATCCGCGGTGGCGGCCGCAAGGCAGGCACGCAGGATACCGACGCAGCCCCAGGCGACCGACATCCGGCCGTAGGAGAGAGCGGTGGTGAACAGCAGCGGGAGCGGCTGGCGGCCACCGCCGAGTACGGTCTCCGCGGGGAGCCTGACCTCGTCGAGCAGCACCCGGCAGTGCGTGGCGGCGCGGCAGCCGAGCGGGTTGGGGACGGGTTCGACGGTGACACCGGGGGCGTCGGTGGGGACCACTACGGCGGCGCCGTCGGGGCCCTCGCCGTGCAGGCCGAGCACCAGGATGACGTCGGCGTAGGCCGCACCCGTGATCCACATCTTCTCGCCGGTGACCAGGACGTCGCCGCTGCCGTCGCCGACCGGGCGGATACGGGTGGCCATGCCGCTGAGGTCGGAGCCGGCGCCGGGTTCGCTGAAAGCGACGGCGGCAAGGCGGCCGCTCGTCAGATCGGCGAGGAGGCGGCGGCGCTGTTCGCGGTCGCCGAAGCGGCGGATCGCGGCGGCGGCGATGCCCTGCACCGTCATGATGCTCCGCAGCGAGCTGCACAGGGCGCCGACGTGGGCGGTGAGCGCGCCATTGGCGAGGGGGTCGGCACCCGGCCCGCCGAAGCGGGCCGGGACCTCGGCGCACAGCACGCCGCTCGCGCCGAGCTTGCGCAGCAGTTCGACGGGGATACGGCCCGCGGCGTCCCAGGCGGCGGGCCCGTCGCCGATGAGGGCGTCGATCTCAGCGGTGTCGATCACGGTCGAGCCGATCGCGGTGGGGTTGCTCATATCTCTCTGTCGCTCTCGCCCTCGCCCTCGCTGTCGCGCAGGCGAAGTACCAGGGCGGACATGGCGCGCACGCTGCGGAAGTTGTCCATGGACAGTTCGGGGCCGACGATCTCGATGTCGTACTCGTCCTCCAGGTGCACCACCAGCTGCATGGCAAACATGGAGGAGACCAGGCCCGCGTCGAACAGGTCCTGCTCGGGGGCGGGTTCGGCGCCGGTGCGCTCGGCGAGGAAGGCGATCAGCTGCTTCTCGACGCCGGCGGCGTCGATGCCGGGGTTCATGGTGGTCATGGTGAGCTCTTTCGTGTCGTGAGGGATCGGGCGAGGCCCGGTCAGCGGTAGTCGTAGAAGCCGTGGCCCGTCTTGCGGCCGTGGTGGCCGTCACGGACCTTTTGCAGCATCAGGTCGCAGGGGTCGCACTCGGGGTCGCCGGTGCGTTCGTGCAGTACGCGCAACGAGTCGACCAGGTTGTCGATGCCGATCAGGTCGGCGGTGCGCAGCGGCCCCGTGGAGTGGCCGAGGCAGCCTTCGAGCAGGCCGTCGACGGTTTCGGCCGATGCGACGCCCTCCTGCACGAGCATCGCGGCGCGGTTGATCAGCGGGTGCAGCAGCCGGTTGATGACGAAGCCGGGCGCGTCGTTGATCACCAGGAACTTGCGGCCGAGCGCGGTCAGGACGGCTGTGACCTTGTCCATCGTGGCCTCGCTCGTGGCGGTGCCGCGGATCACCTCGACCATCTCGATGAGGTACGAGGGGTTCATGAAGTGCACGCCGACCAGCTCGTCGCCGCGGACGACCCAGCCCGCCATCTCGTCCACCGGTATGCAGGAGGTGTTGGAGATCAGCAGGGTGCCGGGGGCGACAAGGCCGGAGACCTCGGTCAGCACCTTGCGCTTGGTCTCGGCGACCTCGACGACGGCCTCGATGACCGTGGTGGCGTCGGCGGTGTCGGCGAGGGAGGTGGTGGTGCGCAGGGTGCCGCGGGGGCGGTCGGCCGGGAGCACGCCCATCAGCTGGGCGTGCTTGAGCTTCTGCCGGATGGTGGTGCGGGCGGCGGCCAGGATCGCGTCGTCGACGTCGACGAGGGTGACGTCCAGGCCATGGCCCAGAGCGAGGGCGGAGATGTTGGTGCCCATCACTCCGGCGCCGACGAGGGCGAGGCGGTGCCGCTGCGCGGACCGGTGCTCCTTGGGGTCAGTCATCGTTCCTGTCCTGGTTGTTGAGGTGGGCGGCGAGCCAGGATTCGACGGCCCGCGCGGTGGCCTCGGCGTGGTCGCCGATCATGGAGAAGTGGTCGCCCGGCACGGTGACCGGGGTGACGTCGTCCGAGTGCCCCCATGGCGCATCGACCGCCGGGTTCGGGCCCTCGGGGCCGTCGGCGGGGCGGACGAGCAGGGTGGGCAGGTCGGTGGCGTGCGGGAGATGGTCGCGCCAGTCGAAGGCGTAATAGTGGGCGAGGGCGGTCAGCCAGTCGTCGCCCCCGACGCCACCCGCGCCTCGGCTGCCCCGGTTGTTGGCGAGGACGGCGGTGGGCAGGTCGGCCAGCAGGGCGTCGGGGACGCCCGCGGTCTCCGGCATGAACGTGTCGAGCAGCACGACGGCTGCCGGTGCGCGGCCCCGGCCGGCCAGGCGGGCGGCGAGTGCGTGCGCGGTCAGGCCGCCCGAGGAGTAACCGACGAGCACGAACGGTGTGCCGGGCGCCGCTGTTTCGGCGGTGGCGAGGACGGTCGCGGCGTAGAGGTCGAGCAGCGCGTCGGGGTCCGCCGCCAGCGGTTCGCCGGGGGCGAAGCCGGGGACTGCGGCGGCGAGCACCTGGTGTTGGCCGCGGAAGCCGCGGGCGAGGCGCGCGAACTCTTGGGCGTCGGCGGTGGCGCCGAAGGACGGCAGGCAGATGAGGACGGGACGGGCGGGGCCGTCGGGGCGGCGGGTGAGGGTGGTCAGCGGCGGGATGCGCTCCAGGTCGGTGGGTGCGGTGAAAGTGGGCCGGAAGGCGGCGAGGCCGGTGATCAGGTGCATGGCGTCGGCACCCCGGCCTTCACCCTGCGCACGGAGGTAGAGGGTGGCCAGGGGGTCGAGACCCGTGCTGTCGAGGGGAGCTGAGGGGGCGCCTGCGGGGAGGGCGAAGCGGCTCGCGTGGCCCTCCGCCGTGTCCGCTCGCACCGGCGCCGTCTCGAAGCGCTCCCGCAGGTGGGCGGCGAGCTCGGTCGGTGTGGGGTGGTCGAAGACCAGCGGGCCGGTCAGGCGAAGGCCGGTGACCTGGGCGATCCGGTTGCGCAGCTCGACGGCGGACAGGGAGTTCAGGCCCTGTTCCAGGAAGGTGGCATCCGTGAGGACGGCGGCCCGGTCGGTGTGGCCGAGGACGGCCGCGGCCTGTTCGCGGACCGTGTCGAGGAGGATCGCCTCGCGTTCGGCCGGCGAGGGCGCGGCGGTGAGCCTGGCGCGCAGTTCGGCCCCGGCGGCGCCACTCGCGGTGGCTGCCGACGCGGCGTCGTGTGCCTTACGTACGGCGGGCGCCAGGGCGCGCAGTACGGCAGGGAGTTTGATTCCGGCGCGGGCGGCGCCCCGCAGCGTGGGGAGGTCGAGCGGGACCGGGACGAGCTGTGCCTCGTCGCGGCGCAGTGCCAGGTCGAGCAGGGCCAGGCCCTGTGCGGTGGCGAGCGTGCCGACGCCGGTGCTCCCGAAGCGGGCGCGGTCGGCGCCGGTCAGCTCCTTCGTCATGGCGCTGGCCTCGGCCCACAGGCCCCAGTTGAGGGAGACGGCGGGCAGCCCGGCCGCACGGCGGCCGGCCGCGACGCCGTCGAGGACGGCGTTCGCCGCGGCGTAGTTGCCCTGGCCGGGTGCGCCGAGGACGGCCGCCGCGGACGAGAACAGCACGAACAGGTCGAGGGCGGGTGCCCGGTGGCGGGTGAGCCGGTCGAGGTGGCGTGCGGCGTCGGCCTTGGGGCGCAGCACGCCCTCGATGCGGGCGGGGGTGAGGGAGGCGAGCACGCCGTCGTCGAGTACGCCCGCGGCGTGCACGACGCCGGTGAGGGCGCTCTCGCGTTCCAGCAGGGCGGCGAGTTGGGCGGGATCGGCGGCGTCGCAGCTCGTGACGCGGACGGCCGTGCCGCGGGCGGCGAGGTCTGCGGCGAGCGCCGGGACACCGGTGGCGGACGGTCCTGAGCGGCTGGTCAGCTGGAGGGAGGCGGCGCGGCCGGTGGTGGCGAGGTGCCGGGCGACGACGGCGCCCAGGGTGCCGGTGCCGCCGGTGACGAGGACGGTGCCGGGGGTGGTGCCGGTGTCTGCGCGCTCCGGTTCGGTGAGGGGGCGGGGGCGGACGAGGCGGCGGGTGCGGGCGACGCCGTGACGTATCGCCAGCTCCGCCTCGGGCTCCGGGGCCGCGAGGGCCGCCGCGAGAGCGGACAGGGCGTCGTCGTCGGTGTCGTCGGTGCCGTCGGTGTCGTCGGCCGGCAGGTCGGCCAGTACGAAGCGGTCCGGGTTCTCCGACTGCGCGGAACGGACCAGGCCCCAGACAGCTGCGCCGGCGAGGTCGGTGACGTCTTCGCCGGGTTCGGCGGCGAGGGCGCCGCGGGTGACGAGGACGAGGCGGGCGGGCTCCAGGTCGGCGGCGGTCAGCCAGTCCTGAAGGAGCGGCAGCACGGCGGCGGCACCGTCGGACGCGTCGGCAAGGACCAGGTCGGGGGCGGGAGCGCCCGCGGCCACGGCGGCGGCGAGAGTGTCCAGGGTGTCGTAGGCGGTGGCGCGCGCGGCGATGCCGGTCGGGCCGGTGCCTATGACGGCCCAGGTCAGCCGGTCGGGGCGGCCGGTGGCGCGGGCCGGGGTCCATTCGACGGCGAACAGGGCATCAGCTGCCCGGCCCACAGCAGCAGTTGCGGTGTCACCGGCTTCGGCGCGGCGCATCACGATCGCTTCGATGTCCAGGACCGGCGCTCCTGTGAGGTCGGCGGCGGTCAGCTGAAGCCCGCCGGTACCGGCACCGTTGTCGTTCTGCCGCAGCCGCACCCGCAGCGCCTTGGCGCCGACGGCGTGCAGGGCAAGCCCGGTCCAGCCGAAGGAGAGCCAGGTCTCGCCGGATTCCCAGCCGCCGGTGGCGAACACCCCGGCCTGCTGGGCGGCGTCCAACAGCGCGGGATGCACGCCGAAGGCGGGGGCCGCGTCAGCGGCCTCGTCGGGCAGGGCCACCTCGGCGAACACGTCGTCGCCGCGCCGCCACACGGCACGCAGCCCCGCGAATACCGGGCCGAGGTGGTAGCCGCCTTCGGCGGTGGCGCGGTAGAAGGCTTCCGGGGCGACGGGGACGGGCTCGGCGCCGGGCGGCGGCCAGGTGGCGAAGTCGGCGTCGGGCAGTGGCTGTGGCGGTCCGTGCGGGTCCGTGGGGGCGAGCAGGCCGGTGGCGTTCCGCGTCCACGGCAGGTCGTCGCCCGCGTCACCGGGCCTGGAGTAGAGGCCGAGTTCGCGACTGCCGTCGGCGCCGGGAGCGCCGATCACGGCCTGTACGCGCACCGGGCCGGCGTCGGCGGGCAGCGGCAGCGGGGCCAGCAGCATGAGGTCCTCGACCCGGGGGCTGCCCACGCGCCCCGCGGCGGCGAAGGCCATCTCGGCGAAGGCGGCGCCGGGCAGGAGGGTGCTGCCGTGCACGGTGTGGTCGGTGAGCCAGGGGTGGGTACGGGTGGAGAGGCTGCCGCTGAGCACCAGGGCACCGCCGTCGGCGGGCGCCGTGGCGGCGCCGAGCAGCGGGTGGCCGAGCGGGTCCAGGCCGAGTTCGGCGGCGCCCGCGGCGCTGCCCGCACCGTTGGGGCGCGGCCAGAAGCGGCGGTGCTGGAAGGCGTAGGTGGGGAGTTCGACGCGCCGGGCGGCGGCGCGGACCGGCGGGGAGGCGGGCAGTGCGGCCGTCCAGTCGACGGGCAGGCCGTGCACGTGTGCCTCGGCGAGGGAGCGGAGCAGCCTTGCCGCACCGCCGTCCTCCCGGCGCAGGGTGTCGACAAGCACCGGGTCGGGCAGGTCGGCGCGGGGGGTGAGGACTTCCTCGACGGCGGTCAGCAGCACTGGGTGTGCGGAGACCTCGACGAAGCTGCGGTAACCGGACGCCGCAAGGGCAGTCACCGCGTCAGCGAAGCGGACAGTACGGCGCACGTTCTCGTACCAGTACCCGCCGTCGAGGAGACTGCCGTCCAGCCAATCGCCCCGCACAGTGGAGAAGAACGGCACCGCACCCCTACCCGGCCGAATCCCCGCCAGACGAACCGGCAACATCTCGGCCAACGGCTCACACAGACGCGAATGCGCCACAAAATCCGACACGGGCACCCGCCATCGCAT
>JOEL01000001.1 GCA_000720995.1 Streptomyces celluloflavus | reverse complement strand
TGGGCGGTCTCGGAGGGCCTACCTCCATCACCAGTGCAGCACCACGTCGGAAGACTTCGTCTACATCGAAACCTCCCGTTGTGTTCGTGGCGCACAGTCGCCGGCGTATCGCGCGGATGCCCCGGAAAGATTGGTCACTTCATCGATCGCCCTCTTCGACCGGAGTCAGCCGACTTCGTCGAGAGCCCGCTGCCTGATCGACACGGCCTCCTTGAGAACCGCCATGGCCATAATGAGGGTGGCCGGCTTCGTCCCGGAGAGAGCTCGTGAGCGCTCGTAATCGTCGGCGTGCTCGTTGGTCGCGGTACGGAGTCTCGACGTAGCCATGGCGGATGACTGTCCCGGCAAGAGTGCTAGGTCAAAGGACGCGTGGCCCGTGTCGCCATGGTGCTGAGCGTTGTCGTAGTAGCTCATCCAGGCGACATCTTCGCCGGCCTTCGCCCGGCTGAACACGTCGTCCGAACGTTCAATGGCAGCAAGTGCTCCTTGGGTACGCCCCATTCGGGCCCAGGCCCTGGCACCAGGGCCTGTCTGACGGGTCGGTGACGAACCGAGACGAGAACTCGTTGACCACCGTCAACACGCCTCGCATGCACATGCGTTGACATCGCTTCTCTAGTCGGGTTGAAGCGCGAACCGCCCAGGACGGGGTTTACCGCATGCAACAGAGGGCGTTCGGCCACGGGCGCCGGTCCCCAAGGCTGGGCTCGGGGTAGAGAGGCGGAAGGCCCCGTACGGAACCGGGAGGCCGGGGGTTCACGTGCGGGGCCGCGCTCACGGGGTGGGGGCTGTCAGACTCCGGTCAGGGTGTACGTACCCGTACCGTCCTGCCTGCCGCTGGAGTACTGGCGGATCAACTCCCCGTCCGCGTACCGGTCGTGGCCCATCATGAAGCCGGTGTACTTGTTCTGCACACCGATCTTCGAGCTGCCGGGTACGTCGCGGTAGATGTAGAACCGCTGAAGGTCGTCCTCCCCGCAGGTGGCCGTCGTCAGGTATGCCTGCTCCTGGTTGGCGATGTCCGCCGGGACGGTCGCGCATCCGCCGTTGCCCCAGTTCCACAGGGACGCCTCGATGACCCCGTTGCGCTCCGTCACGTTGCACAGCCGCCAGTTGTCCAGGTGGGCGCTGGTCCAGTTGGATTCGCGCAGGCGGATGCCGTCGTTGGCCAGGAGCGGTGCGCTCCAGTTCAGAGGCTTGCCGGGGACGTCGATCTTGTAGACGGCAGGTTGGCAGTCCAGGGCGGCCCGCGTGGCGGGGGCCTGGCTCCTGGTGGCCTTCACGCTCTTCTCAGCCTTGGCGGCTTTCTCGGCTTCGTGTCCGGCCTTGGCGGCTTTCGCCGAGGGGACCGGCCCGGCCGGGTGCTTCGCGGTGGCGGTGGCGGAGCCACAGTCGAGGAGGTCCTGTGCCTTGCGCATGATGCTGTTGGCGGGGACCTTGTCCTCGCAGCGCACCGCGCCTTCTTCGAGGGTGGTGAAGGTGGTGTAACTGCCGGTGTCGGCCCCTTCGATCCACTTCAGCGCCCAACTGCCGTCGCCCTGTTGGACGCGGTTGCAATTGAGGCTGCCGTACGTACCGGTGACCTTCTTGGTGCCCTTGTAGAGGCCGTAATAGCCGGGATTGCGGAAGTTCCACGTGACGGACGTCGACGTGCTGCTGGTGGAGGTGTAGTTCACCTGCACGTTCAGGCCCAGGCTCGCGCCGACTTTGCCGAGGGTCTCGAATTCGAAGCTGCCTTCGACGTTGCCGGTGAGGCCGACGGACACCGAGATGGTCGTCTGAACGCTGGTGTTGACGGACTGGGTACCGGTCGAGCCTTCGGTGACGTACCAGCCTTTGAAGTGGGTGATCGTCGGGGTCACTTCGGAGGACTTGATGTACGGGTGCCGGGTGCCGAGGTCGGCCGCCGTGCAGGCGCCGCCGGGCTCGGCCTGCGTGGTGGTGGCGGGTGCGGCGGCGGCCGGTGAGACGGCAAGTCCCACGGTGGCCACAGCGGCCGAGGCGGCACAGGCCATGAGTGTTCTGCCTATGCGGCTGACGGGTCTTGTGGGGCGCATCGTTGCCCTTTCCCCCTGGTTGTGTGTGTTCGGTCAAGGGGTGAACGTAGCGACCACGAGGGTGGCGGTGTGAGCCCGCAACGGGCCAAAAATGGTCATGGAGGGACTTATTCCGCCCCTGTGCGCGCAGACGTTGGGCCGGTTCCATCCCTGATGGACCCTTACACCACCGATTGAGGGGAACCACCCTTTGAAACGCGTCAGACACCTGCTCGCGGCCATAGCTGCACTCGCCCTCACCGCGACCCTCCTCGCCCTGGGCACCTCACCGGCCGCCGCCGCACCCGCCAAGGCCGCCCCCAAGGGCTACGGCACATGCAAGGCCACCGCCCCGGGCTCCCCGGCGCGCCGCCAGGGCACCGGCTGGACCTGCGCCGAGGCGGTGCCCTTCGCCGCCCCTGACACTGTCACCGAACGCATCGTGCGCGGCGTCTCGGATGGTGCGTGCGCCAACGGCCGGGACTCCGACCGGCACAACTACTGCTGGGGCGAGACGCTCACGAACCGGGCCTTCGACACCAAGGGCAAGGAGACAGGCCGCTCCGTCGTCGAGGCCGTGAGCTTCGCTCGCCTGAGCTCCTCCAGCGGGAAGTGGACGGAGAACATCGCCGTCAAGGCCACCAAGATGGAGGGCAAGGCGAAGACCGTGTCGATGGACCTGTCCGCCACCTGCAGCGGCCTGTGCACCGTGGACGCACCGGCCTGGGGCGGCGCACCCGTCGAACTGGAGCTGGGCGATGAGAGGACCGGGAACCTGTCCTTCACCTCCACTGTCACCAAGGGCAATTACTCGTTCATCTCCCCCACCTATACATCGGTCGGGGACATCCTTGAGGCGGGCGGCGGTCCTGCGAACCCGGTGACCTGGAACGGTCACGATCTGCGCTGTGATGCGCAGGTCGGCCAGTACCCCGGCTGCATCGTGATGGGACACCTGGCCAACGTGACCATCCGCGAATCCGCCTACGGGGCCGCCGCCATCGCCTACGGGTGGGCGCAGAGCAACCTCAAGGGCGGCAACTTCGGCACCGAGACGAAGCCGCTGCAGCGTAATTCCGGTGGGAAGACGGAGGCGGCCAGGAAGCGCAGGCAGTCGTGCACGGCGGCCCCGGACCCGTTCAAGAAGGACCCCAGCGTCACGGACGACTCCTGCGACGAGTTTCCCTTCGCCAGCTCCGTGCAGGGCGGCACGAACGGCTCCGAGTGCACGGAGATCATCCCCAGGAAGACCGCCGGGGTGTGGCACGTCGATGTCGTACGGGACAGCCCCCACGGTAATAACGCGCCCTGTATCCGGGCTCATGTGCCCCTGCCCGAGAACAGGGGGGCAGGGGGCGAACTCGGCCGAGCCGTCGTCGCGGACCGCATCCTTGAGATGGAGTGGTACGAGGTGATCATCGCCCCTTAGGCGGCGGGCCTCCCTCCCCGGGCACCTGGGGAGGGAGGCCCTGGGCCGGCTAGGTTCCGTCTGACGGGTCATGCACGAAGCCACAGGCGTATGGCCGCAACGGTCACAGTGCCGTAGAAGACATAGGCCCGCTTGTCGAAGCTCGTGGCAACCTCCCGGTTTATCTTCAACTTTCCGATCAACCGCTCCACTTCGTTCCTGCGAACGTTGCGGGCCTTCTCGAAGCTGGTGGGCCGGCCGCCTCGGCTCCCACAGCGCACGCGATTGGCCCGCTGATTCCTCGGCTCGGGGATGGTGTGCTTGATCTGTCGGCGCCGCAGGTAGCGGCCGATGCGAAACCAGCCGATGAGCGGGGGGATCCGTCCGCTCAACCCAGCGATGCGCTCACTGCGCGCAGCTCGTCCAGGGACGCCAGGACGTGTCCGGCGAGTTCGTCCTTGCCGTCGCGGTCGCCCTCGGACCATTGGGCGAACCCCCGCTTGAAGGCGAGGACGCCCAGCTCGCTCGCGAGGGCCGCGGTGGGGTCGGGCAGGCCGCGGGCGGCCAGGGCGTCCGTCATCGCGGCGGCGAGGCTGACGGTCTTGAGGGTGTCACGCTCTTGCAGCTCGGCGCTGGCGGCGACGGCCGCCTTCACGCGCGGGGCGAGCTCGCGGTTCACGGGGCCCATCGCGCTCGACGCGCGAACAAGACCGGCGGCGACCGCCTCCAGCGGGGTGGCGCAGCCGGGGGCCTCGGCGATCCCCTCGGTCAGCAGCCGGCTCAGCGTCTCCTGTCCGGCCACCAGCAGCTCGCGCTTGTCGGGGAAGTGCCGGAAGAAGGTGCTCTTGGTGACCCCGGCACGCTCGGCGATCTGCGCGACCGTCGTGGCGTCGTACCCCTGCTCGGTAAACAGATCGACTGCGGCCACGACGAGGCGTTCGCGTGCGCCTGGTTCCCACCTACCCATGGGGCCAGCATATGCGATGGGACTCTTGTCCCGTCACCTGGTAGCGTGTGACGGGACAAGAGTCCCATCACTTGGAGGAAGATTTCCATGCGCGTCTTCGTCACCGGCGCCACCGGTCTGATCGGGTCCACCGTCGTCGCCGAACTGCTCGGCAACGGCCACACCGTCCTCGCACTCGCCCGTTCCGACGCGTCCGCGCTCGCCGCCGAGGCGGCCGGCGCCGAGCCGCTCCGGGGAGCCCTCGCCGATCTGGACGCCCTCCGGGCCGGCGTCACTCAGGCCGACGGGGTCATCCACCTGGCATTCGGCAATGACTTCAGCAGCCCCGAGGCCCTCGCGAAGAACGTCGTCGAGGAGAGCGCCGCCCTCGCGGCCCTCGGCGAGGAACTCGTCGGCAGCGACCGCCCCTTCGTGACCGTCTCGGGTACGCCCCAGGCCCCGGGCCGTGTCTCCACCGAGGCCGACCCGGTGCCGACGGACGGACCGGTCGGCGGTCGCGGCCGCACGGTCACAGCGGTCCTGGGCCTTGCCGCGCGCGGGGTCCGGAGTACGGCCGTACGCCTGCCGCGCACGGTCCACAACCAGGGCGCGGGCGGGTTCGCCGGCCTGCTGACCGGCATCGCACGCCGGACCGGGGTGTCCGGCTACCCGGGCGACGGCACACAGCGCTGGCCGGCGGTCCACGCGCTCGACGCGGCGGTCCTCCTCCGGCTCGCCCTGGAACAGGCCGATGCCGGCAGCGTCTGGCACGCCGTGGCCGACGAGGGAGACCGAGTGCGGGACATCGCCGCGGTCATCGGCCGACGGCTGGGCCTGCCGGTCGAATCGGTGCCGTCGCAGACGTACGGCCCGCTCGGCCCGATCTTCGCGACCGACCAGCCCTCGTCCAGCACCCACACCCAACAGACCCTCGACTGGGAGCCGAAGCACCCCAGCCTCCTGGAGGACCTGGAAAACATCCAGCCCTGACCGGAGACCGGGAGGCCCGCCTATGGCGCTCACGCCGACAACCGCAGACCCTCAGCGGCGTCACTCGCGGTCGACCGTCTCGGCGCAGCGATGTCCCGCGCCCGCCCACCCGGTCCACGCGGCTCCGGCTCTCGACTTGATCCCCACAACATCGCCGACGGCCACGCCCGTTGACGCCGGACCGCCACCCGCGTGACAGCAACACGTCCCGCACTGTCGACATGTCCGTGGCGAAAGTGGGTCTCCACGGCATAGCCGGCTGTGCAGCCATTCACGTCCACAACCAACAGGAGATCCCGTCATGGTGACAGTTGTCTTCGGCGCTCGCGGCAACGTCGGTCGTCACGTGGCCGATGGCCTGCTGGCCGCCGGTGAGCAGGTCAGAGCAGTCAGCAGAACCCCAGCCGCGGGCTTGACGCCCGGGTGGGAAGCAGTCGCCGCCGACCTGGATCGTCCCGAGACGCTGCCCGCAGCGCTCGACGGTGCCGACAAGATGTTCCTCTACGGAATGCTCAACCCCCAGAAGCCCTACGACATCGAGAAGGTCGCTGCGGCGGCCACAGCCGCGGGGATCCGGCAGGTGGTTCTGCTCTCGTCGGTGTCGGTCCTGAACCCCGACGCCGACCACCCGGTCCCCCGCCTGAACCGCACGATCGAGCAGGTCATCCAACGGTCCGGCATGGACTGGACGTTCCTCAGGCCGGGGACATTCGCGACCAACACCCGCACCTGGTGGGCCGAATCGATTCGCACCGACAACCTCGTCCGCCTGCCCTATCCGCTCGCACAGTCGGCACCGGTGCACGAGAAGGACATCGCTGCGCTTGCGGTGACCGCCCTGACCGAACCGGGCCACTCGCACCAGGCATACACCATCTACGGAGCCGAGTCCCTGACCCTGCAACGGCAGGTCGAGTACATCGGCGAGGCCCTCGGTCGCCGCATCAGGATCGAACACGTCTCCGACGAGCAGGCTCGCGCGGAAGTGGGCAGAACAATGCATCCGGTCGTGGCCGAGGCAATCGTGAGCCAGTGGGCCGCCGCCAACGGCATCCCGGTCCTGACCTCCGTCATCGCCGAAAAGATCACCGGCACGCCGGCTCACACCTACGCCCGGTGGGCCGTCGACCACTCCGACGACTTCCGCTGAGCTTGTCGTTGACCTGCGGTGCCGGTGGCGACCCCGGCCGGTCGTGAGGAACAGCCTGGGGTTGATCATTCTTCTTGGGGTCCAACCAAGGTGGCTGTAAAGCCCGCCGCGGAATGACCTTGTAGCCCGTCAGCGGTTCCACCGAACGGCGGGGTAGTGCTCGGCGACGTGCTGGGCGACCGCGTTGACGCCGGGACGGGCATGTCGCTCCAGGGAGCGTACGGAGGCGTGTCGGGAGCGGGCCACGGCTCGGCCTCACCCGTTCGCGCGCGGTCTGTTTGCGGGACGTGAGTGAGGCGTTGCCAGGACGTCAGCGCACCCGGGAAGAGTGGTGTTCACACCGCGGGAACGACCCAAGGAAGTCCCGCATCAACCGCAGGGGGAACCTGATCATGCGCACTTCCCGGATCCGCACCGCCACCCTGGCCGCCGTCACCGCCGCACTGGCACTGGGCCTGACCGCCTGCGGCGGCGCCGACAACGGCTCGAAGGCGGCGGGCGGCGACAACGCCGCCGGCACCGCCCAGAGCCGGACCGCCTCCACCACGGACGGCAAGGACGGTGCGGAGCAGGTCAACAGCGGCGGCCACGCCAAGGAAGGCCCGCGCTCGACGAGCGCCTCGGGCGGGACGCACGAGGTCGCGGGCAAGGGCACCACGGCCGGCGCCCAGCAGTGCCGCGGCGACGAGATGCTGCTCACCGCGGTGCACCGCTTCGCCGGGCAGCAGGGCGACCACCTGCTGATCACCGCCTCGAACGAGGGCGGCAAGCCCTGCTGGGTGACCTCCTACCCCTCCGTCAAGCTCGGCGACAACGTCGACGGCCCCGCACTGGCGCACTCCAAGAAGGACAACCCGGGCGGCGGCAAGCACATCACCCTCCAGCCCGGCGCCAAGGTCTACAGCGCCGTCAACCTCTTCGACTACGGCTCCAACAACCACACCGCCACCTCCTTCGCCCTCGCACTGCGCGGCACGGGCGGCCAGGACGGCCCCTCCTACTCCGTCGACCTCAAGGGCAACAAGCCCCAGTTCAGCTGGAACGAAGCCGACGTACTCAACTGGAACACCGAAAAGCCGTACAACTTCTGACAACCCGTCGGCCTGCGCCGCGCGATCCCCGCCCGCCGCGGGGATCGGACTCCGCCCGCGCGGCAGTCACGTTCGGCGCGGCGTCGGCTGAGCAACCCGTTCGAGGGGCGACTCACCCGCGAGGGAGTGCGGCGGCCTGCTGCCAGAAGGCGTGGGAGCCGCAGAGACGACACCGACCAGTCGACAGACGGCGGGCCGGCCCAGGACGGACTCCATCCGCGTCCTCAAGATCGTGACGTGGGCCCTGGCGGATTCGGCGTGCAGGGTCGGCCGAACATCTGGGTCCGGTCATTGCATCCGTACCAACGTCGCCGGGTCCGCGTCGCCCAGAGCGTCTGCCAGCTGGGCAACGCTCAGCCACTCAGGGTCGTCGCCTGCGGCGATCGCCCCACGCAAGGCGCGGCAGATCGCTGGAACTTGCCGCGCTGCGCCAGTACCCTCCGGCCTCCCGCGACCCTCCGTCCCCCTCCCCCGCTCGGTCGGGAAGGGAGTCGAGGTGTCGGCGGACCTGCCAGCGCGCGTTGATGACTACCTCGGCGAGGGCTCGCCCAGTGGCACCATCCGGTGGTTGATCGTTCTGGAGACAGAGCCCGCAGACGGCCCTCGCCATTCCAGCGGATTCCGGGACCACGAGGTGATGGTCAGATCCGCCAGGAACGGATGCGGTCGGCCGCGTCGTACGTGCCGCAGCGGCCGGCGTCGATGCCGCGGGCCAAGTCGATCAGCATGCCGTAGGGCGCGTCACTGCCATCGCCGACGGCGTCCATATACGCCACAACCAGACCGGCGCCGAACAGGGCGTTGCGGACGGACAGGGGGTGCAGGCGGATGACGGTGTGCCTCAGGACGGCGGCGCGCCAGGAGTTATCGACGGTAGCGCCGACCCTGGACGTGTGTCGACGCGGTAGCGTCCTTCGCCAGCCACCAGGCTGGTGAAGGCGTGAATGCCCGTGTGCCTGGGAAGGACCTCCGCCCGGCGCTCCAGGAGCCAGGCCCGGTTCCCGGAATACGCTGGGGAGCATGACATCGGACTCCGCCGCGATGAGCACGCTGTGTGACGCGGTCGCCCTGCGACTCGAACGCGCGGATCCCGACCTGACGGCCCGGATCCGCGCCGAGTTGCCCTCGTACGAACACCTGCCGGAACTCGAACACCGGCGCACGGTGCGCGATCTCGTCCGCCGCATGCTCTCCAGCATCGCGTCCGGGCGGGGGCCGATAGCCGAGCATCTCCAGTTCACGCGGCGCTCCGCCCTGCGGCGGACGCAGTTGGGCGTGTCCGCCTACGACGTGCTGAGTTCGTTCCACATCGTGCGTCGTGAGTTGTGGGCCGCCATGCAGTCCGCGCCCGAGGCGACCGACGACCTGCTCCTGGAACTGGTCGAACCCATCGGCCGGTGGACGGAGACGATGAGCGCGTCGGTCGTCGACGCCTTCGTCGCGGAATCGCCGGGCACCGCCGTGCAGCACGCCGAATTGCGGCAGCGGTTCCTGAGCGAGCTGGGCGATCGTTCCCTCGGGGAGCAGGTCGCCGAGACCGCGCGTGCCCTGGCGTTCGACGTGGAGGGGCGGTTCCAGGCGTTCTGCGCGCCCCGCGCGTCGTGGCCCCGGCCCGAGGTGGAGAACCTGCAACGGGCGACCCGGCGACTGTCCGGTGTCATGCAGTGCGGAGTCCGCGGCGACGTCATGATCGCCATCGCGCAGGACTGCGACCCGGTGCTCGTGGTCCGGACCGTCCATGGGATCGCCGGCGACCGGTCCGCCATCGGGATCGGGCTGCCGCGTCAGGGCCTGATCGGCGCACATCTGAGCACCGTCGGCGCCGAGCGCGCGTTGCGGACGGCGCAGCTGTGGAACGAGCCGTCCGTGCATTTCGCGGATTCCTGGCTGGAGGCGACGCTGCTCGACAGTCAGCCCCGGTTGGCGCCGATCCTCGCCGGCATTCAGCAGACGCAGCGGGACCATCCCGACCTCGCCGCCGCCGTCCTGGCCTTCGCCGACTGCGGATTCTCCCTCTCCGACGCCGCCAGGCGGCTCAACGTGCATCCCAACACCATGGGCTACCGGCTGAGCAGATGGCAGGAACTCACCGGCGCCGATCCGCGGACGTTCGCCGGGCTGGCCCGGTCGGTGATCGGGTGCCGGTCGACACCGCGGTAGAGGACCGGCGCCGTCGAGGAGCAGCGCGTCGGGTGCCTGTGTAAAGCACAGGAAACCCACGCTTGGCCTCGTGTTCTTCCCAAAGACACGCTCGTTCGGCCAACCGTACCGTCGGCGGAAGCAAGCAGCGGCGCTACCACGACGACAACGACTCGACGAGGAGACCCATGTCCGCCTTGGCGTATCTGAGCCTCGGTGATCCCACGTTCCGCACCGATCGATTCCCGGCCTACCGGCGGCTGCGCGACCACACCCCCGTCGCCCGGGTCGGACCCGACGGCACGAGAGCCGTCCTGACCCGCTACGCCGACATCGAGCGGATCTTCAAGGATCCGCTGATGCGGGTGCAGCCGAAGGCCGGCGAGTTCCCGGCCGGCATCGGCACCGGCCCCGGCCCCGGCGCCACCTTCCACAAACTGTCGCTGCCGGACCTGGACGCCCCGACGCACACCCGGCTGCGCAAGCTCGCCTCGCCTGCGTTCGCGCCGCGGGCGCTGGCCCACATGCGGTCGTGGGTCGAGCGGATCATCATCGACAACGTCGAGGCGCTCGCCACGGTCGATGGCGAGGTCGACTTCGTCGAGCACTTCGGCATGCGCGTGCCTGCGGAGATCGCGTGCCGACTGCTGCACGCCCCCGCCGCCGACGCGGGGACGGTACTGCGACGGATGCCCGCGCTCAACCGCCTGTTGACCCACGCTCCCCTCACGCCGGACGAACTGGCCGAGGCCGATCAGGCCGCGCAGTTCTACTTCGACTACATCGGCGAGATCGTCGACTCGCAGCGTGGAAAGCTCGGCCCCGAGGACCCGGTCGGCGCGCTGATGCTGGCCGAGGAGGCCGGCGGCCGAGTCAGCCGGGACGAGCTGATCGTGACGCTCGTCGGATTCTTCATCGCCAGCTACCACACCACGATGACGGCGATGACCAGTGCCGTCCACGCGTTGCTGTCCCATCCCGACCAGATGCGGCTGCTCGCCGCCGACCCGGACCTGGCGCCGGCGGCGTGGGAGGAGGTGCTGCGCTGGCAGTCACCGGTGCACTTCATCACCCGGTACGCCGGCTACGAGTTCGAGCTCCACGGCGAGACCGTCGCCGAGGGCACGCAACTGCTGCTCGGGATCGCGTCGGCCAATCGCGACGAACGCCGCTTCGCCGACCCGGACACGTTCGACATCCGGCGCACTGGCAACCGCCACCTGGCCTTCACCGCGGGCGGTCACTACTGCATGGGTGCCCCGCTGTCCCGGTTGGAGGGCGACGTCCTGCTCCGGGTCCTGCCGCAGCGCCTGCCCGCGATGACGCTCACCGACCCGAACCCCCCGTGGACCGACGACCTCGTGTTCCGCGCGATGACGGCGCTGACGGTCGCGCCGAACGGGGTGTAGGCGGTGACCGCAGGAAGGTGGCCCGGCGGGCGGCGGGCCGCGGCGTGTGTCACGTTCGACCACCTCGGCGAGGCCGCCGAGCTCCAGATGGGGTCCTGGCCCGGCCACGTCCCGGTCGGGAGGCACCACAGTGTGTCCGACGAGCTCCCGAACCTTCTGGAGATGTTGCGCGAGCGGCCGGTGCGGTCGACCTTCTACCTGGAGGCGTGGAACGTCGACACCTACCCGGACGCCGTGCTGTCCATCGCGGAGGCCGGCCACGACATCGGGTGGCACGGCTGGTTGCACGAACCGTGGGCCCGGACGGACGGCCCCGCATCGCGCACGGCCCTGGACCGCAGTTTCGAGCGGTACGACCGGCTGGGCATCCGGCCGGTCGCGGCCCGCCCTCCCGCCGGCCTGCTCGGCGACCACTCGCCGGCGCTGCTGCGCGAGTACGGGTTCGAGCTCGCCTCACTGGCCGGCGACGTCCACGGCGTTCAGGACGGGCTGGCACTGCTGCCCTACCCGTGGACGGGCGTCGACGGCGCCTACTACATCCCCGGTTTCACGCGGCTGCGCGAGGAGGACCCGGGCGACCATCCGGTCGGCCCGGACGTCCTGCTCCGCGCGCACCAGCGGTTCCTCGAAGAGACCGTCGAGGCCGGCGGCTTCGCGTCGTACGTGTTCCACGTGCTCTGGCAGGACACCCCGGACAAGGTCGCCGCCATCGCCACCCTGATGGACCGACTCGACGCCGACGACCGCGTCTGGCACGCCCGGTCGGCCGAGATCGCGCGGTGGATGCGCGCGCACCCCGAACACTTCGCGGGAGTCACACATGTCGACGCACACCCCGCGTGGTGACGCCGCCCTCTGCCGACACCCCTTCTCCTGGAGACGACATGCGTATCGTCAGTTTCGGCGGACCCGGCGGCGAACAGCCGGGCGTGCTGGTCGACGACCACACGATTCTGCCCCTCGCACCAGTTCTCGCGCCCCTCGGGCTCCCCGGCACGGACACCACACACCTCCTCGCGCTGTGGCCGACGGTCCGCCCCCTCGTGGCAGCGGCACTGCACGACACCCGGCACCACATCGCACGCGCCAACGTGCGCCTGGGGCCGCCGGTACCGCGTCCCGGCAAGGTGATCGCCGTCGGGTTCAACTACCCGATGCACTCCGACGCCGTGCTCGGGCATCAGACCGCGCCCACCGAGCCCGTCCTGTTCCTCAAGCCGCCGGGCAGCGTGTGCGGGCCCTACGACCCGCTGATCAAACCGCCCGAGACGACGGCCCTCGATTACGAACTCGAACTGGCCGTCGTGATCGGCCGGGCGGGACGGCGGATAGCCCCCGCCGACGCCCTCGCCCACGTCGCCGGCCACATGATCGCCAACGATGTCACCGCGCGGGACGTGGCCCTGGGCGCCGGACTCCACTCGCCCTTGCAGATGCAACTCGTCCGGGGCAAGGGCTTCCCGTCGTTCTGCGCTACCGGACCCTGGCTGCTCATGCGCGACGAGCACGACGAACGGCCGGACTCCGAGCCGCTGAACCTGCGGCTGTCGGTCAACGGACAAGCCCGCCAGGACGGCTGGAGCAGCGACATGCTCTTCGACGTACCGGCCCTGATCGCGTCGATCAGCAACACCATGGACCTGCTCCCCGGCGACGTGATCCTCACCGGCACCCCGAGCGGCTGCGGATTCGAGCTCGACCCGCCGGCCTACCTCGTCGAAGGCGACGAGATCCGCGGCAGCATCACCGGCCTCGGCGAGCTGCGCCAACGGGTCACGGACGAAGACACCGCCCTGTACGGGACCACCACAACCACCACTCGGACGTTGCCATGACGAAGATCATCTACAGACAGCCCGACGGCACCCGCGTCACCATCAACGCCGCCCCCGGCGACTCGGTCATGTCGGCCGCCCTCGCCGCCGACGTGGACGGAATCGTCGGCGAATGCGGCGGCAACATGATGTGCGCGACCTGCCACGTCTACGTCGAGGACCCGGGAGCCGGCCAGCTCCCGGCCATGACCGACGACGAGGACCAGATGCTCGCCTGCACCGACGCGCCACGAACCACCGCCAGCCGGCTGAGCTGCCAACTCCCGGCCGGCGACACGATCGACACGATGGTCGTGACCGTACCGGGGAGCCGGACATGAAGCCCGGCGCAACCGTCGTGATCGTCGGCGCGGGGCAGGGCGGCTTCCAGGTCGCGACCTCGCTGCGGGAACGAGGACACGCCGGGCCCGTCATCCTCGTCGGCGACGAACCGGGCCTGCCCTACCAACGGCCACCCCTGTCGAAAAGCTTCCTGCTGCACCCCGAGACACAGATCGAGCTGCGCCCCCACTCCTTCTACGAGCGCCGCCACATCGCACTCCGGCACACCCGAGTCGCCTCCATCGACCGGTCCACCCGGCGGGTCCACCTGACCGACGGAAACACCCTGGCGTACGACCATCTCGTCCTGGCCACGGGAGCCCGCAACCGCATCCCACCGATCGAGGGCATCACCCTGGACGGGATCGTCCAGCTCCGCACCCAGGACGACGCCGAACGGCTGCGCACCCGACTGCCAACCGCCTCACACCTGGCGATCATCGGTGCCGGGTTCATCGGCATGGAGGTGGCGGCCGCCGCGGCGAAGACGGGCATCACGACCACCGTCATCGAGGCGCTCCACCGCCCGATGGCGCGGGCGGTATCCATCGCGACCTCGACACACGTCGCCGACCTGCACCGGGCACAGGGCACCACGCTGTACCTGGGCCGTACGGTCGTACGCCTCGACGGCGACCACACCGGCGCCGTCACCGGCGTCCGGCTCCACGACGGCAGCCGCGTTCCGGCGGACCTCGTGGTCGTCGGAGTCGGCGTGGCACCCGCCGTCGAACTCGCGGCCGATGCCGGAATCGACGTCGGAGACGGCATCCGGGTCAACGCCTTCCTGAGCACCAGCGACCCGCGCATCTCCGCCATCGGCGACTGCGCCGAATTCCCCAACGCCCACACCGGGACCCGGACCCGGCTCGAATCGATCCAGAACGCCGTCGACCAGGCCCGCTGCCTCGCCGCCCGCCTGACGGGAACCCCCGCCGCCTACACCGCCGTCCCCTGGTTCTGGACCGAACAGTTCTCGACGAAGCTCCAGATCGCCGGCCTCGGACAAGGCCACGACGAGAGCACGGTCCTCGGCGACCCGGCGACCGGATCGTTCTCCGTTCTGCTGTTCAAAGACGGACTCCTCGCGGGCGTCGAGTCCGTCAACGCACCGGCAGACCACATCGCGGCCCGCCGCCTCCTCGCCTTCGGCAAGCCCCTCTGCCGCGAGGAGACAGCCGCCGACGGATTCTCGCTCCCCCAATGGGCCGGCCGGCACCGACGGAGCCAAGACCCGACCGCGGCTGCGCACGACCAGGACGACGCCCGGGGCGCCTTCACACGCCGGTGAAGGCGCCGCCCGGCCGAACGGCACTGTCCGGCCGGCTGCGGCCCAAGAGCGCCGGAAGTGCGGCGGTGATCGAAGCGGTGCCGTCGCGGCGGCACTCGAACTCAGGCCGGACGGGTTGTCCCAGCCCGGCAGGCCGGGCGGGGTGACGTCGCTCGCGGGCCTGGGCCGCGGACTTCTCGTCGATGGACACTTCCTGTGGGTCAACCCCGATGCGGGGGCGGGCTGTGTCGCCCTCACCGACCGGAAGTTCGGCGAGTGGATGCTGCCGCTGCGAGTCGAGTTCACCGACGCCGTCCTGACCGATCTGAGGAATGAAAGGGCTCGGCAGCAGGGGGCCTACCGGCAGGGCCTCCAGCAAAGCTTGCGAAAGTCAGCCATCTGCCGCATGCGTCCACCTCTACGTCCGCGAGCATCGGGTACGCCTCACCGGCAGCAGCGGCTCGCGCCACCCGATGTCCCCCATTGGTGTCAACTGCCTTGCAAAATCGACGTGTTGAGGCTTCCACGCGGTTAGAGTTTTTCGTGACCGACTGGCACCGGCGTAGGGGGCACGGATGATCGAGTTGGCCAGTGTGATCAGGAATCTGCGGGAGGAATTGGAACAGGCGGTCGACGCGGCGGAAGGTGAAACGCTGCGCTTTGAACTGGGGGCGATCGAACTGGAATTGTCGGTCGCGGTGGAGCGGACCGGGCGCGCGGGAGCGAAGGTACGGTTCTGGGTGGTGGAGTCCGATGTGGAGGCGACGGCGAACCGCACCTCGACGCAGCTGATCAAACTGACATTGCAGCCCACCCTCAACGGGTCGCACAATCCGCCGTTCGTCTCCGGCCGCGCCGGCCGGGACGAGCAATGAGTGCCGCGGACGGCGGCGCGACCGAGGCGTCCGAGCCGGACGGGTTCGATGTACGGCGAGTGGTCCAGGTCCTCGTCATCGGGCGCGGAGGCGAGAGGTGGCGCGGATCGGGCTACCGCGTGAGTGGGAATACGGTGCTCACAGCCGCGCATGTCGTGCGGGACGCGATCTCGGTCACGCTGCGTTTCCTCACCGAGGACGGTGTCGTCACGGATGTGCCGGCCGAGCCGGATCCGTTGTGGGAGGACTCCGGAGTCGATATCGCGGTGCTCAAGATCGCGCAGGACGCGGGCAGCAGAGGGATGTACGCCCTAGAGGTCCCGCCGGTGCGGTTCGGCCGCATCACCCAGCCCGTGGATTGCGAATCGCTGGGGTTCCCCAAATTCAAGCTGCGTATCGACATTGCATCATCGGAGCTCAATAGGACCACGCAGTACCGGGATTCCCACCATGCGCTGGGCAGCACCACGCCATGGGCGGACCTGCGCAAAGGCACCCTGGAGATCTCCGTAAGCGCTCCGGGGGCCGATCCGGAGGGCCGCTCCCCATGGGAAGGGATGTCGGGAGCCGCGGTGTGGAGCAGCGGGTACCTGATCGGAGTGGTCAGCCTGCATCACGCCACCGACGGTCCAGGCAGACTCACGGCAAGCCGGGTACAACGCTGGTACAAGAGTCTCAGTCGAGATCAGATCGATGAACTGAGCGAACTGATCGGCTTGCCGACCCGTGCCGCCCACCTCACGCGGCTCCCACCGCCATCCGCACAGCTACAGCTGGCTGATGACGACCCGGCCGAAGCGCTGGCCCGCGAGGTGTCCAGACAATGGCGCAAGGAGGAGGAGCAGCGGCGGGTGCACGACCCGTTCCCGCTCCCCCTGCGTTTCCGGTGCACCGACCGGAATGTCTTCGATCACTGGGCCAACATCCGCAAGCTCCCGCGCGGGGCAGCCGCACATCCCCTCCCGCTGGACGGTGAACTCGACCAGATCGTGGAGGCGTACCTCTCCGTCCCCTCCTCTCGGCTGGTGGTGCTGGGTGAGGCCGGGGCGGGCAAGTCGATCCTCACCCTGCGCTTCCTCGTCGACTGGCTCGATGCCCGCGTCCCCGGCGACCGGGTACCGGTGATCTTCGGCCTGGGTTCCTGGGATCCGGCCGCCACTTCACTGCGCGACTGGATGTGCGCCCAACTGGTGCGCGACCACCCCTTCCTCGCGGCTCCGGCCGCGCACGGCGGCAGTTTTGCCCGCGCCCTGCTCGACACGGGCAAGATCCTTCCCGTTCTGGACGGTTTCGACGAGATCCCCAGCGGCCTGCACGGCAAGGCGCTCGAAGCGCTCAACAAGGCCACCACCATGCCGCTGCTGCTCACCAGCCGCCCGGACGAATACAGCAGGGCCGTCAACGACTCCAAAGAATCCGACGTGCTGACCGCCGCCGCGGTCATCGAATTGGAGGGTCTCACCGTAGAGGACTACGGCGACTACCTGACCCGAGCCAGCCGGCCGGTCAGAGGCGGCGGCCCGGACAGTACCGTCTGGGACACCGTCCTGGCACGGTTACGCGAAACGCCGTTCACCCCGTGCACGGCGAACCTCGCCGAGGTTCTCTCCACCCCGCTGATGGTCTCCCTGGCCCGCACCATCTACAGCGACGCTCCCGGACAAGACCCCCGGGAGCTGCTGGACTTCCCCACGCCGGAAGCCCTGCAAAAGCATCTCCTGGCCGCGTTCATCCCCGCCGTCTACAAACTCGCGCCCACGGACGATCGCGACGCGGACCGTCCCCGCCGACGCCGCCGTCACTGGACTCCCGAACATGCCCAGCACTGGCTCGGCTACCTCGCCGCACACCTTGCCGAACTCCGTACCCATGACCTCGCGTGGTGGCAACTGGGCGCCGCGGTAAGCCGTTCGACACGCATGCTCGTGGTCGGGTTCCTGGCCGGGATGGCTTTGGGAGTGCCGACCGGGATCGGGAACCTGCCCGTGGACTTGGTCGGGACGACGCATCCGCTCGGGTTCGCGATCGAGCGTGGGCTCCTGGTCTGGCTCCTGCACGGGCTGGTGGCCGGTTTGGTCTTCGGGTTGGTGTACGGATTCGCACGCAGGGGCCCGGCGTCCGAGCCATCGACGCTGCACATCCAGCTCTTCGGCGGGATCCGACGGAATGCCGCCGAGATCATCCGCAGGTTCGTGCTGGGGTTCTCTTTCGGGGTGCCGGCTGCGATTGCGCTGGAGCTCTTGGACAGGTTTGTCATCGGGCCGTTGGGGTTCGACGACGGACTCAGTGGCGGGCTCCGAGGCGCATTGCTGTTCCCGGCGGAGCTGGGGTTGGGCGCCGGGTTCGCGCTGGCGATCATGGCCTGGTTGGAAACCCCTATTGACACCACATCCGCTATCAGCGCTTCGGACCTGTTGAGGACGAACCGCAAGAACGCGTTCGTCTATATGCTCGTGTGGTTGCTCGTGCTCGGGCTCCCGGCCGGAATCGCCATCGGGGGCGCGCCCGGGTACCTAGGTGAGTTCGCGACCGGACCCGTTCTCGGGCTGCTGGCCGGGCTCACCTTCGGGATCGAGGGCGCGTTCGGGGGCGGGCTCGGATACGGACTGAGTTTCACCGCTTGGGGTCAGTGGGTGGCCTTGTCGCGCATATGGTTGCCGCTGACCGGGCGGCTGCCCTGGGCGGTGGTCGCTTTCCTGGACGACGCCCACGAACGAGGGGTGTTGCGCAGGGCCGGCGCGGTCTACCAATTCCGTCACGCACAACTCGAAGCCCACCTGGCTCACACCTTCCAGACGCACCATGCCTCCCGCCGGCCGAGTTCACCGATTATGGCCGAGCGGGAACCATTGGCGACCGGAAGCGCGTCGCCTTGAACACGAAGAAACGTGACAGGCGCTGACCGATGAGAATCACCGCTGATCGACCGATTGGGGACAGCTCATGAATGGCAGGCGCAACGCAGCAAGGTCAAAAACGAGGGTGGTGCTCCGGGTAGCGACGGCAGCGGGAATCATCGCCGGAGCCGTGGGAGTTTCCGGAGCTGGCGCCGCCTTCGCGCACCCGGTTTCGCGCACACTGAACTACACATGTTCAGTTCCTCTGTTCAGCAAGTCCGTCCCGATGGAGATCCACTCGGATATTCCGGATTCGGTCACGGCCGGCAAGTCCACCCCGAAATTCCCCCTCGACGCGACGACGACGGTGAGCAAGGAGGACACACACCTGATCCACACCGCCATTGGGGACCTGAAGTCCATTGAGGGCACGGTGGACGCGAACGCAGAACTGCACTCTCCGGACGGCGACTTCAGCGTCCCTGTGCACTTCGACATCAACAAGGTCACCCTTCCCGATTCCGACCGTGCCTTTGCCGTCAAGGCGACGGGCACCACCCCCTCTCGCACGTTCCACAAGCCGGGCAACGTACAGATCGCCGTTGGCGACCTCACCCTGAAACTCGCCGGGCAGAAAGCGAACGGCGAAACCCTGGGCCCGATCAACGTAGGGTGCAAGCTCAATGCCCATCCGCGGCCCGTCGTGGCATCGTTCAAGGTCGTGGGGGCGGGGAAGGCGGCCGGTTCGCCCGCCTCCGCCACTTCGGGCGCGGCCTCCGCCGGGGCGTCGGCTCTGCCGGCGTCCATGGGCAACGGTACGGGGCGGGGCACCATCGCGAACACCGGCCAGGGCGCCACGGACCTGACACTGCTGGCCGTAGGCGCCCTTGTCGCGGGCGGCGGCCTCTTTCTCCTCAGCTCGCGGGCGAAGCGCCGTCGCCATGCCGGTGACGACGGCTGAGGTGTGTGGCGGGATCCGGCTCAGCCGCCAGGTCCTGATGCTTCCCTGACGCCGCCCGCGGCTGGACCCGAGGCACGGAAAGTGCGCCGGTACTCCGACGGGGCGACCCCCGCCTCCGCCGCCAGGTGCCGCCGCAGCGAGGTGGCGGTGGCGAAGCCGACCTCGTGGGCGACCCGTTCCACCGGCAGGTCGCTGGACTCCAGCAGGTGCCGCGCCTGCCGCAGCCGCTGCTGGGTCAGCCAGCGGCCGGGGCTCAGACCGGTCTCCTCCCGGAAGCGCCGGGCGAAGGTGCGGGTGCTCATCGCCGCGTGCACGGCCATCTCGTCCAGCGACAGCGGCAGTTCCAGCCGCTGCAACGCCCAGTCGCGGGTCGGCCCGGTGCCGGTTCCGCTCACCGGCGGCAGCGGCCGCTCGATGTACTGCGCCTGCCCGCCGTCCCGGTACGGGGGCACGACGCAGCGGCGGGCGACCTGGTTGGCCACCTCGCTGCCGTGGTCCTGGCGCACCAGGTGCAGACAGACGTCGACACCGCTCGCCGCGCCCGCCGAGGTCAGCACGTCACCGTGGTCGACGAAGAGCACGCCGGCGTCGAGCTCGACCCGGGGGAACAGCTCCTGGAAGTGGTCCGCAAGCGCCCAGTGGGTGGTGGCCCGGCGCCCGTCCAGCAGACCGGCGGCGGCCAGCAGGAAAGCGCCGGTGCAGATGGACACCAGACGGGTGCCGGGGCGGACGCGGGACAGGGCGGCCAGAGCTTGCGGGGCCGGGGCCCGGGAGATCGCGTACGGCGGGATGACCACGGTGTCCGCCTCGGCCAGCACCTCCGGACCGTGCCCGGGGATGACGGTCAGGTCCGAGTCGGTACGCACGGGCTGCCCGTCCGCGCTCGCGGACAGCACCTCGTAGCGGCCATCGGCGGAACCCAGGACCCGGTGCGGGATGCCGAGTTCGAAGGGGTAGACGCCGTCGAGGGCGAGGACGGCGACCTTGTGGGCTTCGGGTCGCGGGTCCGGGCGCATCTGGCGGTCCAGTTCCGCCGCGCGGGCGGCGAGGTCACGGGCCCGGGAAGGCGCGGCGGACGCGGGGCGGGCAGCGGGAGTACCGCAGGCGCCGGGGACGTGGCGGGCGGCAGGGTCGACGGGCATGGCAGGAATGTATCGGAGGATGACCTTCTTGCCATCGTCCGGGGCGGACCGTACGGCCAGGATCGAGGCATGACTTCGACGGACACCCCTGAGAACCTCAACTCACCGCATCCGGCGGCCGCCACGGACGCCCCGAACCCCACCGCTCCCGACGACTCCCCCGTGATGCTCGCCCTGCACCAGACGGCCCTCGGCGGTCCCGAGGTCCTCCGGCTGACGGAGCTTCCGCGGCCCGCGCCCGGCCCCGGGGAGATCCTCGTCGCCGTGCACGCGGCCGGGCTCAACCCCACGGACTTCAAGCACCGTGCCCTGAACATGTTCCTGCCGCCCCCGCCGCTGACCCTCGGTTGGGACGTCTCCGGCACCGTGGTGGAGACCGGCTTCGGCGTCACCCTCTTCCGGCCCGGTGACGAGGTGTTCGGCATGCTGCCCTACCCGTACGGGGCCGGCTCCCACGCCGAGTACGTGACCGGCCCCACCCGCGCCTTCACCGCCAAGCCCGCCGGAATCGACCATGTGCAGGCGGCCGCTCTGCCGCTGGCCGCGCTCACCGCTTGGCAAGCCCTCGTCGAAACCGCGGGCCTCCGGGCCGGGCAGCGGGTGCTGATCCACGCCGCGGCCGGCGGTGTCGGCCATCTCGCCGTACAGATCGCCAAGGAGCGCGGCGCGCACATCACCGGGACGGCGAGCGCCCCCAAGCACGACTTCCTGCGCGAACTCGGCGCGGATGCCTGCATCGACCACCGCTCCGAGGACTTCGCCGACACCGAGGAGCGCTACGACGTCGTCCTTGACGCCCTCGGCGGGGAGACCGCCACCCGTTCCGTGAGCGTGCTCCGCCCCGGCGGCGTCCTCGTCTCGCTGCTGCCGAGCACCGAGGAAACCCAGGCCGCGGCGGAGAAGGCGCAGGTCCGCGCTGTCACCCTGCTCGTGGAGCACGACCAGGCCGGGATGCGCGCCATCGCCGAGCTCGTCGACCGGGGCAGGCTCCGCGCTCACGTCTCCGGCACCTTCCCCCTCGCCGAAGGCACCCGAGCCCACATCCTGGGCGAGACGGGCCGCACCACGGGCAAGCTGGTCATCACCGTGCGCTGAAGCGGGATGGCTCGGGGATCGCTCCCGGCCCGCGGCACAGGACATCCGACGAGGGCAAGGCGGTCACACGCCGCACCAGAGGGCCGGGCCCGGATCAGCCGGACCTTCGGCATCGGCTACCGCGCCACATTCGACTGTTGCCAGGAACTTCGATTGATGCCAGACGCGGCGTCAGATAGCGGGCGTCCGTGTTGTATCGGACTGCCGCGATGTGTCGTGTCCGTCGCGGTCCGGGGCTCACCGGCCGCCCAGCCCTCTGTCGGCTGCGGGGAGCTCTCGGGCCGCTCGTCACGGCGCCAATCCGATGCGGCATTCCTTCTGATCCGTCACGGCCGCCGGGCCGCCTCGCTCCTCCTTGCGCCAGGTCAGCGGACGGACCGACGGTGTTGCCCGATGAGGACGGACCGGCGCGGCCCGAGTCGCAGACCGAGGTAGGGGTCTTCGGCTCGGTCGCCACGCTGTCCTCGGCAGTGGTCGGCGCCCTGACGAAATCTGGGACCGGGGTACCCCTCTCAGGGCGATGAGGACCTGCCGCGATCTTGCCAGTGGCGCCCTGGACCACGTGTTGGTTCCCCTCTCAGCCTGTCGCTTCCCAACCTGTCGTTTAAGCTCCATCGGTTACAGAACGTCAGATGCATGATCGAAGTGCCGAGGGATTCCGTGTTGGAGCTTGTGTCGGACGATGATTCGCTGGGCGGTATGCGCCCGCTTCTGGACGAGGACGGGGCCATCTTGGGCTACGAGCCCCAGGAGGGTTTCCCTGATCGTTGCTGGGTTCTGCACACCATCACGGTGGGAGGGAAGCGAGTCAGGTGGGACGACGTGCTGACGCAGGCCGGCAAGCGCCTGGAGGACTGGTCGTACACCCCCTCCTTCCGGGTCTTCGGAGAGCTGGACCGGCCCGAAGGCTTTAAAGGCCCGGACGTGGGCGAGATCGACCGCGACAGTCTGGCCCGCCTGGTGGAGATCCTCGCCCGCCACAGCCCCAACGGGTTGCGCACGGAGTGCTACTGGGCTCAGGCCACGATCGAGGACATCGGCTGCCCGATCCCGGCCCGTCGGGGCCGGCTGGATGAGGCACTCGCTCACCATGACGCCTGCGCGTGGCCGAACCGGGCCGTCACAACCCAGTTCCCCGCGCACTGGTGGCCCCTGGAGGGCTCCTGGTTCGTCCTCACCAACTGGGACCTCAGCGCGACCGAGGTCTTCGGACCCCCGGCCTTGATCGCCGACCTTCTCGCTGATGAGCGGCTGGACGCCGTGCGACACCCGAGCATCGCCGAGGTTGAGGGCAACCGCGCGCAATGGCGCGAGCGGGACAACTGAGCCGACCGGGTAGCCCTCGCCCATCACGACGATGCCCTGCGCCTGACGTACTGCCAAGCCTGACCCCGCCCCCGCCCCCGCTGGCCACCCGTACAGGGGCGGCCAGCGGCCGGCCCACCTCAGCGCGACGACGCCGACGTCCGCCCTGCCCATACGGCACGGTCGTTTCCACTGGAAACGTTCGTAGAGCGGCGTAACCCCGGTGCGAAGACTGAGCTTCGCGGCGGTGCGTGTGCTGGTCCCGGCGAACGGCTCGCGGCGGGAAGAGCCGGGGACGTGAGGAGGCTGGTGAGGGTGCAGCCGGCCAGCCAGCTCATAAACCGCCGGACCCTCGGCAACCGAGAGACCGGGGCATCTTCCCGACCGGTGGTCGCCCTCACCGATGGTGAGTGGTCACGTCCGCGGTACGCATGGCTGGTTGATGTATCTCCTCGCCCTGCTCAGCGGTGAGCCGGGCCCTGCGGACCAGTTCGCCGAACGGTCACGGCAGGCTCGTCACGATGCCGTCCTGAAGCCGCCAGTGGGCAGTGCTGACGGCAGGGCCTGCCTCACCTCCTCGCCAGTTTCGCCAGCCAGGGGTGTTCGGGATGCACACGCGTCAGCCACCCGCTGAGAACGTCGCGCCGTGCCTGGCTCAGCAGCGGCAGGACCCCGTCGAAGTCCGCATGATCCTTCGGACGAGCCGCCTTCGCCTTGAACAACAGCACCAGCTCCGGCACCAGATAGGGGATGCCGTCCGCGGTCCGCTCGATGATCGTGTCGTACGGCAGCCGCAGACTCCCGTCCCGCCTGCAGATCCATGTCCCGCCCTCGTGCGGCTCCCGGAAGACGTCGAACAGGAACTGGCCGCTCACCGGATCCCGCAGCCAGGTCTGGTGCGTGGCCGCGAGCGCCTCTGCCCCGGCCCCCACCCAGACCCGTCCCGAACCCACCGCGTCAAACACGTACTCGGGGAAGCGGTCACGAATCTCCGCGAACCCCGCCGCGGGCACCGCAATCTCCAGATCACCGTGAGGTCGCGACTGCCCTCCGCGGAACAGGTCCAGCGCCCACCCCGCCACGACGCACCAGGGCACGCTGACCCCGGCCAACCGCTCCGCGACCTCTCCCGGCTGCCAGGCATCCGCCCACCGGGCATCCAGTTCGTCCGCATCGAGAACAGCGCCACCGGGCGGCACAGAATCGGTCATCGGACCAACGTACTGCCTCAACTGGTGGTTCAGAGAACAGGGGAAACCCGTCCAGCGGCGCTTCAGTCCATTCGCCGTAGGTCTGCCCCGGCCGAGGTCCCGGGCAGGCTCCGGACGAACCCGGCGATCAGTGTCGCCACTGCTTCCGGGGCTTCCAGGACCATGGGATGGCTGGCGTCGATCTGGGTGACGGTGATCGTCGGCCGGTTGCGGGAGAGCTCGGCCAGCTCCGCGGAGAGCCCCCGTGCGAACCGGGCGGAGAGGTCGTCGAACCATTCCATCGCGGGGCTCGGCGGTTGCGGCCGGCCGGCCTGCACCAGCAACAGGGGGCACTCCACCCCCTTCAGCCAGGCGGTGGCACCCAACGCGCCGAGTCTGTCGAGTTCGCCGTACATCTCCAGCGCGGCCCTGCGCTCCGGTAGCGTCTGCCACCCGCCGCCGGGTAAGGGGCACACGGCAGCGCGGGCGGCGGCCTCCGCACGCCCGGAGGGAATCCCGTACCGAGCGGCGTGGACAACTTGCCGCTCGATGTACCCGGGTGGCGCGATTGCACCGTCCGACGACCGCAGCAGCTCCCCCACCCGCTCGGCACCGGGGTACTCACCGGGCCGTCCCCACCAGAAACCGTCCAGATTCACGGCGGCAAGGACAGCACCCGCATACGCCCGCGCGTACTCGACCGCGACCAGCCCGCCGAGGGAATGCCCCACCACAACAGCCGCCGGCATGCCACACGCGTCCATCGTGTCCGCGACGTCCAGTACCACGGCGGGGATCGTCCATGGGGAAATCCCGGGGGAACGGCCGTGCCCGGGAAGGTCGACGGCGAGGACACGATGTTCCGCGGTGAGCAGTGCGGCCGAGGCATCCGAAGCAGACGCCGAAGCCCAAGCATGCGAAACCGCAGGGCTCGCGCCAGGTCAAGCAGCAGATCAAGCACGAGGTGAAGCAGGAGGTCAAGGAACAGGCCAAGGAACAGGTCCGGGAGGCGGCACAGCCGCAGGGCTGCCCGACCCCCAACAGCTTCGTGCCCGGGACCACCGTCCTGATGGCCGACGGCACCCACAAGCCGATCGAGGAGATCAAGACCGGCGACAAGGTCCTGGCCACCGACCCGGAAACGGGTAAGGCCAAGGCCGAACCGGTCGTCGCCACGATCATCGGCAACGGCAGCAAGGACCTCGTCAAGATCACCGTTCGTGCGGACGGTGACAAGGGCGGAGAACAGGCCGACAGCGGCGCCCTGATCGCCACCGACGGCCACCCCTTCTGGGTCCCCGACCTCAAGAAGTGGCTCGACGCCGGCGACCTGAAACCCGGCATGTGGCTCCAGACCAGCTCCGGCACCTGGGTGCAGATAAGTGCGGTCCAGGCGTGGACGCAGAACGCGACCGTTCACAACCTGACGGTCGAGAGCACGTATACGTACCACGTGGCGGCGGGGAACGCCCCCGTCCTGGTACACAACACAAACTGCTCACCGTCCCAGCAGCTTTCCGACCGGGCCTCGCAAATCCATGCCCAGGCCGGTAGCGACATTGCCAGGGGACATTCCACGGTCGCCGTGGTGCGCGCCCGCTCCCCGCTGGGGAGCGTGGACGTCGTCGCCGGCAGCGGCAACGGCCTGAACAGAACCCAGAAGGGGATGCTCCGCCGGGGCGAGATTCTTGCCGACAACATCAAGGGCACGCATGCCGAGCAGAACGCCCTCTTGTTCATCAATAGAATGGGATGGTCTCCGATTGCCGGCGGCGCGTCGCGGAGCGTGTGCAGCAATGTATGCGCACCACTGATCAGATCCAGTGGCGGCAAAATATCGGGCCGCGTGTACCCAAGGGAAAAAGGCACACAGATAAGGACGTTCCACTGGTGAGTTACGAAACAACGCTGCGGCACTTCCTGAGCAGCGGCGACGTCGAACGAGCAGGACTGTTCGCGGCTTCCTGCGCCGAGCGCATGGCACAACTCTTCACTGGCGTGGTCGGAACCGACCCGGCGCGCGCCGCGGATGTCGAGTTGGTCGTGGACTGCCTCGATCGGCTGTGGTCGACCGCTGCCACCCATCCATGGGAGGAACTGGCCGATCGACTGCTCCGGCTGCCGGAGCTGGCCGGGGAAGAAGTACCCGACGGGCTGTACTCCTACGCCTACGAGGCCGCTGGTGCCCTGCACTACGCATGCAAGTACCGGGAGACGCACGACACCACGCACATTGAGTCCTGCTGTAATCACGTATTGAACGCAGCGGAATTCATCTCGGATGAAATCGGTGACGGCGTCGACCGCTACGAGGTGGAGTGCACACGCCAGCTGGCTGACATCTCCGACCTGTCATCCGCCCCCAGGGCGTTCGACGACTCCCTCCGGCAGGCGCTCAGAGACAGGTCCCGGGAACACTCGAAGGCGCTACTGGCTGAGCTGATCCAGGCTACTTAGGCCGTCCGAGTAGTCCAGGTCGGACGCCATTGTTGCCGTCGGTGCGGCGGGGAGTCCCCCCGCCGCACCGGCCTTCCTCGGCCCATCGGGCCGCCCTCACACAGATATCCCGTTATCCATCAAGGAAAAATAATGCGCCGCGCAATGAAGGTCGTTTCGATCGCCGCTGCCACCGGGCTGGCGACAACGTGGCTCACCGGATGCGCCGGTGACGTCAAGACAGAATTCGACAAGCTGGACGCCAAGGAGTTCGAAGTCGTCTACGAGGTGACCGGTAGCGGCGTGCAGACCGTCACCTACGAGGACGGCGCCAAGGGGGAAGTCTCCTCGAAGGATGTCGAGGCGCCCAAACTGCCATGGAAGAAGAAGGCCACGATGAAGGGCATAGCCACCTCCCCCAGCGTCAGTCTGATCCTGGGCGAGAAAGGAGGCCAGGCAGACTGCGTGATCTATATCAACGGCAAGGAGGCGAAGCGGTCCACCGCCAAGGGTGAGTTCGGCACAGCCACGTGCGTGGCGGTCTCGCCTGCCGGCAAGGACTCGTAGTCGTGAGTGAGGGTGCGCACGGGCTCAGCGCAAGGGAGCGGCTGCGGGCCGAGCGGGCAACCGCGGCCAAACGCACCAGGCTCCGCCGTCGGCTCCTCCTCGTCGCCATGGTGGTGGCCGTCCTTTCACTGGGCGGGGTCTATCTCACCAGCGGCGACCCGGCGGACGAGGCCGTGGACAAGCCGCTGGTGGTGCCCGCCAACACCGCAGGGGATCAACGGACTTCGGTGGTCCACGGCAAGCCGGACGCCCGGCGCACCCTCACCGTCCACACCGCGCTGAACTGCACGGAATGCCACAAGTTGGAGCAAGCTCTCGGCCCGGCCATGCGCGCACTGGCAGACCAGGGCGCGTACCGCATCGAGTACCGAGTGGCCGCCACCCTGGACGGCACAGCGGGAGACGAGTCCGCCCTCCACGCCATCAACGCCCTGGGCGCGGCAGCCAACGCCGACGCGGAAACGGAGGCCGGCAAGGCGGGAAAGTTCAACGGATATCTTGGGCTGCTGCTCGGTGAACAGTCCGCGTCGGACGACCGGTTGCTCGCTCTCGCCGACAAGGTCGAGGGGCTGCGCACTCCCGCGTTTGACAGAGCCGTTCAAGAGCTCACCTATCTTCCCTGGTCGGTCAAGGTCGACCGCGCTCATCGCGCTTCCCGCGAAGAGCTGCCCGCCGCTGAACTCGACGGCGCCGCTCTTCCGCTCCGTGAAAGCGGGGGCAGGTTTCTTACCCCGGAGGCGTTCGCGCGCCACGTCCGCGAACGTCTGTGACACGGCAACAGCCGCGAGAGCCGGCGTCTCTGCGACCGGAGGCGGCCCACGCTGTTCTGCTTCGCCAAGCGCCCCCACCTCCACCGACTACGGGCTCCATTCCGTCGTCGTCGGCCTTCTCCCCCATCGTCTGCAACACCGGAAAGGTCTTCGCATCCGGGTGCCCCAGTTCCCGGAGATCCGGGCCATACACGGACCAACACCCCGCCGATGCCGGCCCCGTCCGCCGTTTCATTAGCTCAGCTGCTCAGCCGCTCAGCACCACTGCGAGCGCAGTACCACCAGCAGGCGAAGAACCTCCTCGCCTCGCATTCCCCGAAGAAGCTCGGCTTCTTCCAAAGGCCCGAGAAAAGGCGCCTGGCCTGGGCTTCTGCCCGTCAGGCGCCTTTCGCTGGATCCGCTGAGAGCCGAGTCCTGAATACGCGGTAACCCCCAGCTCTCCTCGCCGCTGCCCCACTCCTGACCAACTGTTCCGTCAATTTCCGGTCCGTATCCGGGCCCAGCCCGTAATTCCGGTGTGCCGGAGTGCGTAGACCGCGTCCTATGCGGGGCTTGCCGAGCTGTCCCGTTGCCGGGCCGTCGCAGCCCGCGTCTGGGTGGGCTCGTGAGTTCCCCCGCGTCCGCCCTGCTCCCGTGGCGTGGCCGTCCGGTGGAGCATGGTGTCGATGATGAGGTCGATCTCCCGCGGGTTCGGTGGCTCGCCGGTGAGCAGGAAGGTTTGCATTATCAGGGCGGGGCCGGTGCGGGCGGCCAGCGGGTGCAGGGCCTCGGGGCCGTACTCGCCGGTGCGCACGCCCTCGTGCAGGATGGCTTCGATGCGCTCGAGGCGCGGCGCGATGATCATGTCGGCGAACAGGGCGCGCAGGTCCGGTTCGCGCAGCAGGTCGACGATGAACCCGATGCCCGGTACGAGAGTTCTGCCGGCCAGCACGGCGCTGAAGGCGGCGAGGGCGCCGGCGAGGTTTTCCCGGGTCGAATGCTCCGGGTCCGGCTCGGGCAGCAGGGGCAGGGCGTAGCGCAGGGCGTCCAGAACCAGGGGCTGTTTGCCGGGCCAGCGTCGGTAGAGGGCGGCCTTGCCCGTGCCGGCGCGGGCGGCGATGCCCTCCATGGTGAGCCGTCCGTAGCCGTTCGCGGCCAGTTCGTCGAGCGTCGCGACGTAGATCGCGTGCTCCAGTTCCGCACCTCGGCGGCGGCGGCCGGGTGTCGTGCTCTCTGCCATGGGTTCAACAGTAGACGCTAGCGTTCCTTCCTGCCTACACTCCTATTAGAGAACGACCCCGTCTACTAGAAGAGGTGAGGGTTGATGGCCGATCTGCATCCCGCGCACGACCGCCAGGACAGCAGGGAGCCGGGAATAGATTTCGAGGCGGTGTACCAGGGGCGCGAGATCTCCTACGGAGCGGACGACCGCCGGTCGGGACTGATCCCGTGGGAACTGGACGCCCCCCAGCCGCTGCTCGTCGAGCTGGAGGCGGCAGGCGAGATCACCGGCCCGGTTCTGGAGTGCGGCTGCGGGCTCGGGGACAACGCCTTGTTCCTGGCGGGCCGCGGCTATGAGGTGACCGCCTTCGACGCCGCACCCTCCGCGATCGAGCGCAGCCGGGCCAAGGCCGACGCCGCCGGCAGCGCGGTGACCTTCATGGTCGCCGACGCGACGGAACTGCACGGCATCCCCGGAGGCTTCCGCACGGTTGTCGACAGCGCCATGCTGCACTGCCTGGACACCGATCAGCGGCGGACGTACCTCGCCGGACTGCGTCGGGTGTGCGCGCCCGGTGCGAGGCTTCATGCCCTGTGCTTCCGCGGCGAGTTGGCCGCTCGCCTGAAGATGCCGGCCGAGACGGACGAACGCAGCCTGCGCGAGGCTTTCCGCGACGGCTGGACGATCCGACGCATGGAGTCCCGCGACTACACCACCGGATTGACCCGGCAGGCATGGGAGGACTTGGTGCCCGCCGCGTCAGGATCCCCGGAGCGGGACGACAGCGTGTCCGTCGACCAACACGGCCGAGTTCTGCTGCCGTTCTGGCAGATCACCGCCGAACTGGCCTGATCGGCTACGGACGAGCGGCGGGGTCTTCCCCGACATGCCTGAGGAAGACCCCGGTGCCGGTACGCACCTGTCGAGGCTTTCGACATGCTCGACAAGTGCGTTGCTGCGGGCCAGGGCTACGAGCGCGAGGGCGGCGCGATGGACTTCACGTGCATCGGAATCGAAGACGGGCCCCATCGGCCGGAAGCCGAACGTCCGGTAACCGGCTGGAGTCCGCTTCGGAAGTGGGTGTTCGGCCGGGACATGCTGTGGGGCCTGAAAACCTGAGAGGACGTATTTCTCTCGGGTTCTGATCGAACAGGATCCCTGGCCGGGTGATCCTGACCGGGCAGAGGCATGAGAACAGGGCCCCTCGGTAGCTCGGGGTGGCGACCCACGAGCACCGAGGAGGCCCTGTTCTCCCGGCCTTGCGCCATAGCTGTACGAGAACAGGGCCGGGACCGGGTGCGGCGGGCGTCGTCCGCCTCGCCCCACCGCTCGGTCACCGCGTTGAACTCGGCGAGCGTGGCGATCGTGGCGGCCTCGGGAACGGGGCCAGGCGGTTTCGGCGGAACCAGCCGATCTGCCCAGGTCGTCCGCGCGATGCGGTCACTCCTCGCCGTCCGGACCGGCGCCCGCCCCTACCCGCCACCGCGGCATACCCCCGGCTGTCCCAACCCGCCCAAGCCCGCCAGGAGTGTCACCGCGTCCGCGCCACAGCTCCCTGACCGGTCCTCATTTCTTGACGAATTCGGTGGTGTAGGTCTTCTTCAGGTCGATCGTGGCGTCCTTGAGGTTGGGGTTGAAGGACTTCAGGACGCGCTCGACGGTCGCGGGGCCGTCGGCGGGCATCACACCGTCCTTGGTGAACATCGGGAGGGTGTCCTTGATGGCCTTGACGTAGAGCTCCTTGCCGCCCTGCGCGTAGTCGGCGGGCATCTTCGCGGCGATCTCCTCGGGCGTGTGGGCGGACATCCACTTGAGGGTCTTGACGAAGGCGTTGGCGAGCTTCTGGACGGTGTCCTTGTGGCTGTTCACCCAGTCCGTGTTCATGTAGAGGCTGGAGGAGGGGTAGAGGCCGCCGAGTGCCTGCTGGGAGCCCTCGGGGGTGCGCATGTCGATGAGCACCTTGCCGAGCTTCTTGTCGACGACCTGGGCCACGGTCGGGTCGGTGGTCATCCCGCCCTGGATGGAGCCCTGTTGGAGGGCGGAGAGGAAGGTCTGCCCGGCGCCGACCGCGACCGAGTGGAACTCCTCCGTCTTGACGCCGTTCTTGACCGCCAGGTACTTGGTGAGGAAGTCGGTGGACGAGCCGAGGCCGGTGACGCCGAGCGTCTTGCCCTTGAAGTCCTTGGGGGACTTGATGTCGTCGGCGGCCTTGGTGGAGACCACCTCGACCTCGCCGGGGGTCCGCGCCAGTTGGACCACCGATTCGACCTGCTTGTTCTTCGCCTGGAGGTCGAGGGTGTGGTCGTAGAAGCCGACGACGCCCTGGACGTCACCGGAGAGCAGGGAGGTGGTGGCCTGGACGCCGGCCGGTTCGGTGAGCAGGGTGACGTCGAGGCCCTCGGCCTTGAAGTAGCCGAGCTGCTGGGTGAGCCGGGCGGGGAGGTAGATGACCTTGTCGAGGCCGCCCACCATGATCTTGACCTTGCCGTCCGCGGCCGCGTTCGAGGAGGAGCCGCCGCAGGCGGTCAGGCCGGTGAGGGCGAGCGCCGCGGCGGCCACGGCGGCGGAGATCTTGAGCTGGGTGCGCATGGTCACGTCCTTGTGAGGGGGCGGAGGGGAAGGGGGCTCAGCGGGCTTCGCCGGTGTCGTCCGGCTTCCAGCGGAAGAGCCGCTTTTCGAGGAAGGCCAGCAGCCCTTCGGCGAGCAGGGCGACGACGGCGAGGATGACCATGGCCGCGTAGACGCCGGCGGCGTTGAAGGTGCCCTGGGAAGCGGAGACCAGCAGGCCCAGGCCCTTCGTCGCGCCGATGTACTCGCCGACGATGGCGCCGATCAAGGCGAAGCCGAAGCTGACGTGCAGGCTGGTGAAGATCCAGGAGGTGGCGGAGGGGATGACGACCTGGAGGGTGACCTGGCGGTTGCTGGCGCCGAGGATCCGGGAGTTGGCGACGAGGTTGCGGTCGACCTCGCGGGCGCCCTGGAAGGCGTTGAAGAACACCGGGAAGAAGACCAGGACCACGGCGGAGGCGACCTTCGAGGCCGGTCCGAGGCCGAACCAGATGAGGAAGATGGGGGCGAGGACGATCCGCGGCAGGGCGTTGAGGACCTTGATGTAGGGGCCGAGCACATCGGCCAGGAAGCGGATCCGGCCGAGCGCGATGCCGAGGACGACACCGGCGAGGACGCCGATGACCCAGCCGAGCAGTGCCTCGTAGAGCGTGTACCAGATCTGTTCCACGAGGGTGCCCTGCGGGGTGCCGTTGAGCGCCCACTGGGTGATCTGGTCCCAGATCTTCGACGGCATCGAGAAGTTGAAGGGGTCGATGACGTCGGCGCGGGCCAGCCCTTCCCAGAGGCCGAGCAGTCCGACGAGGAGCAGGATCCGGGCGCCGTAGACAAGGAGCTTGTGGTTCCGGGCGGCTCGGGCCCTGGCCTGCGTACGGGATCCGGCGGGGTCGGGCTTGGCTGCGCCGGCCGGTGCGATGGCGGTCTCAGGCGGCATGGGCGGCGCCCCTTTCGCGGGTGATGCGGACCTCTTCGCCGAGCGAGGACCAGATCTCCCGGTAGATCTCCAGGAACCGCGGCTCCAGCCGCACCGACTCGACCCGGCGGGGCCGCGGCAGGTCGATGGCGAAGACCTCCTTGACGGTCGCCGGGCCGGCGGTCATGACGACGACCTTGTCGGCGAGCGCGATGGACTCTTCAAGGTCATGGGTGACGAAGACGACGGACGCGCCGGTTCCGGACCACAGGTCCAGCAGCTCGTCCGACATCAGGGCCCGGGTCTGGACGTCGAGCGCGGAGAACGGCTCGTCCATGAGCAGGATCTCGGGGTCGTTGACGAACGTCGCGGCGAGGGCGACGCGCTTGCGCTGGCCGCCGGAGAGCTGGTGCGGGTAGCGGTCCTCGAAGGCGCCGAGACCGACCCGGGCGAGCCATTCACGGGCCCGTTCCCTGGCCTCGGCCTTGGGTACGCCGCGGAAGCGCGGGCCGGCCATCACGTTGGACAGCACGGTGCGCCAGGGGAAGACGGCGTCCTGCTGGAAGACGAAGCCGACCTTGTCGCCGATGCCGCGGACCGGTTCACCGGCGACCAGGACGTCGCCCTCGGTGGGCTCCTCCAGGCCGCTGACCAGGGTCAGGGTCGTCGACTTACCGCATCCGGTGGGGCCGACCACGGCGACGAACTCGCCGCGGCCGACGGTCAGGTCCAGGTCCCGGACGGCGGTGTGCAGTCCGCCCGAGGGGGTGCGGAAGGTCTTGCTCGCTCCCCGTAGCTCGATGGCGGGGCTCGTGTGGCTGTTCATGGAGCGGGAGGCTAGGAGTGAGCGGGGCCACAGCGGCAGCCTTGTGGGCGCAAGCCGTCTTTCTGCGCGCAAACCCTGTTGTGCCCATTTTGCTCACGCTAGAACAACAAAAGTTCGACGGGGGCTGGGCAGCCGGGCCGCGGCGGCTTACGTTGCGTTGATCCGAGGCCAACAGAAAGAGTCGGTTCCGCAAAGCTGCGCCGGGCCGCCGAGACAAGGGGGACCGCATGCGGATCCACTGGCCCCGTCGCGTCTTCGCACAGGTCCTGATCGCGCAGGTGGCGATCACGACGGGGGTGATGGTGCTGGCCACCGGCCTGTTCCTCGCCCCGTTCAGCCATGCGCTGGACGACCAGGCGATGCGCCGGGCGCTGTCCATCGCCCAGACCGCCGCCGCGGACCCGGATCTGGCGCGCGAGCTGGCCGCCTCCGCGCCCACGCCGCGCGGCCCGGTCCAGTCCGCGGCGGAGCAGATCCGCCGGTCCACCGGGGCGCTGTACATCGTGGTGATGGACACCCGCGGGGTGCGCTGGTCGCACACCAACACCGCCGAGATCGGCCGCCATGTCTCCACCGACCCCGGCCGGACCCTGGCCGGCCGGGAGGTCCGGCAGATCGACACCGGCACGCTGGGCCGCTCGGCCCGTGCGAAGGTGCCGCTGCGCGACCCCGGCGGCGATATCGTCGGCGCGGTCTCGGTCGGGATCGCCTACGACAGCGTGCACGGGCTGCTACTGAACGCCATCCCCGGGCTGCTGCGGTACGCGGGCGCCGCGCTCGCGGTCGGCGTACTGGCCGCGGTGGGGGTCGCCCGCAGTCTGCGCCGCCGTACGCACGGGGTCGCCACCGCCGACATCTCCGCGCTGCTGGACGAGCGCGAGGCGATGCTGCACGGCATCCGGGAGGGGGTGGTCGCCTTCGACCGGAAGGGCCGGATCCGGCTGGTCAACGACGAGGCCGGGCGACTGCTCGGGCTCGACGCGGGCGCCGCGGGCCGCGCCCTGGACGAGGTGCTGCCGCCGGGCCGCACCACGGACGTCCTGGCGGGACGGGTGGACGGCAGCGATCTGCTGGCCGTCAGCGGCGGGCGGGTGCTGGTCGCCAACCGTGTGGCGACCAGCGACGGCGGGGCCGTGGTGACCCTGCGCGACCGCACCGAGCTGGAGCTACTGGGCCGGGAACTCGACAGCACCCAGGGCCTGCTGGACGCCCTGCGGGCCCAGGACCACGAGCACGCCAACCAACTGCACACGGTCCGCGGACTGCTCGAACTGGGCCGGTACGACATGGCGGTGGAGTTCGTCGCGGAGGTCGCCAGCGCCCACCGGGCGTCCGCGGAGCAGATCGCCGAGCGGGTGCACGACCCGCTGCTGTCCGCGCTGCTGGTCGGCAAGGCGGCCATCGCCGCCGAGCGCGGTGTCGCACTGCGGATCTCCCCGGCGACGCTGCTGCCCGACGCGGTGGTCGACCCCCGCGACCTGGTGACCGTCCTGGGCAATCTGATCGACAACGCACTGGACGCCACCGCGGAGCGCCGCTGCGCCGAGCCCTTCGTCGAGGTGGAGCTCCGCGCGGAAGACACCACCGCGGTCGTACGGGTCAGCGACACCGGGCCCGGGGTGCCGCCCGAGACGCGCGAGCGGATCTTCGCCGAGGGCTGGTCCACGAAGAGCGCCACCGGCTCCCCCCGGGGCCGGGGTATCGGCCTCGCCCTGGTGCGGCGGCTCTCCGAGCGCTACGGCGGGATGGCCCGGGTGACCGCCCGCGCGGGCGGCGGGGCGGTCTTCACCGTCGTGCTGCCCGAGGCGCTCGCGCCCGAGCGGCTGGCCCGGGACGACGCCCCCTTCCCCGCCCTCCCGTCACCCGGCCTCCACCCCCGGAAGACGGCGCTCCACGCCGGTCTTCCCCTTCGTCAGCTCACGACCGCAGGAGAGTCACCGTGATCGATGTCCTTGTCGTGGACGACGACTTCCGCGTCGCGGAGATCAATGCCGCGTATGTGTCCCAGGTGCCCGGCTTCCGCGTCGCCGGCCGGGCCCATACGGCGGCCCAGGCGCTGGCGACGTTGCAGCGCACCCCGGTCGATCTGGTGCTGCTCGACCACTACCTGCCGGACGAGACGGGCCTGACCCTGGTGCGACGGCTGCGGCAGCTCGGCCACCACGCCGACGTGATCATGGTGACGGCGGCCCGCGACGTGGCCACCGTCCAGGCCGCGATGCGGTACGGCGCGCTGCAATACCTGGTCAAGCCGTTCGGGTTCGCGGGGCTGCGCGCCAAGCTGGACGGCTATGCCGCGCTGCGCCGTACCGTCGAGGGCGTCAGCGGGCGCGGTGAGGCCGGGCAGGAGCAGGTGGACCGGATCTTCGCGGCCCTCCGGACCCCCGGTTCCCCGCACTCCGAGCTGCCCAAGGGCCACTCGGCGGCGACCGTCGACCTGATCCGCCGGATCCTGGACGAGGCCGGGCTCCCGCTCTCCGCCCACGAGGTCGCCGAACGCGCCGGGGTCAGCCGCTCCACCGCCCAGCGCTACCTCAAGCACCTCGAACGTACCGGCCGTATCCGGCTGACCCTCAAGTACGGCGACACGGGGCGGCCCGAGCACCTGTATGCCTGGGCACAGGCCAGCTGAGGGAGACGCGCGGGCCCGCCTCCGCCTCGGCCGGTGCCTGGCCTGGCCTTCGGCGGGTCGAGGTCGAAGTCCTTGCGCAGCGGTACCGGTGTGAACGTCGGGGTGTAGCCGGGGGCGACGAAGGCCGGTGTCTTGTAGCGGGTGAACACCGAGCCGTCGACGGCCACCCCCTCGCCGACCTCACCGCCGACGCCCTCCGCCGCCGCACCTGACACCGCCAACCGGCCAGGGCCGGATCCGCACGCCCACGCCGGTCCAGGTCACCTGGCGCGTGCCGGCGTGCCGGCCGTGGCAACCGCCGCAGATCGCAGCCGTGGCAGCCGTCACTGCCGTCATTGCCGTCATTGCCGTCACTGCCATCAAACGAATCGTCGTCACCGAACGGACCGCAATTCGCGACGAAAACGCCTCCGTCGAGCAGGATCGGACTGTCGCACCGTTTCCGGCGTCCCGCGACGCCGAGGTAGGCGCCCGAGCCCGCGCCGAGCAGCGCTCGCCGCCACTGGCGGAGCCGCTCACCCGATGCCCGGCCCCAGCACGAAAGTCGGCGGCAACGATGACTGAGAACTCCACCGTCCGCAGCGTGACCTTCGACCTGCTGCGCATCCTGAAACTCACCACGGTTTTCGGTAATCCCGGCTCCACCGAACAGCCCTTCCTCCAGGATTTCCCCGAGGACTTCGCCTACGTCCTGGCACTCCAGGAGGCGTCCGTCATCGCGATGGCCGACGCCTTCGCCCAGGTGACCCGGCGCCCCGCACTGGTCAACGTGCACTCCTCGGCCGGGCTGGGCAACGCCGTGGGCAACCTGGTGGCGGCCCACCACGGAAACACACCCCTGATCATCACCTCGGGACAGCAGCATCGGGAACTGGTGATCGGTGAGCCGTATCTCGGCAACCGGGAGGCCACCACGCTGCCGAAGCCGTGGGTGAAATGGTCCTATGAGCCGGCCCGCGCCGAAGACGTCCCCGAGGCATTCATGCGGGCCTACGCGGAGGCGTTGCAGCCGCCGGCGGGACCGGTCTACCTGTCGATTCCCATGGACGACTGGAAGCGGCCCCTGTCCGGTTTTGCCCGGGTGCGAACGGTGAGCGACCGCTTCGCCCCCGACCCGGAGCGGCTGCGCGGCTTCGCCGATCGCCTCTCCGCAAGCCGTCGTCCGGCACTGGTCTTCGGGCCGGAGGTCGACCGCAGCGGCGGCTGGGACGCGGCCGTCGCACTGGCGGAGAAGCTGCGCGCTTCCGTCTACGGCGCCCCGCTGCTGGACCGCGCATCCTTCCCCGAGAACCACCCCCTCTTCGGCGGCCCGCTCGGCATGTCGGTGAAGACCATCGGCGACCGGCTGGCGGGGCACGACTTGGTGGCCGTGATCGGCGCGGAGGTGTTCCGGTACTACCCCTACGTGCCCGGCGACTACCTCCCCGAGGGCACGGAGCTCCTGCACCTCACCGGCGATCCGGAGGTTGCCGCGGCGGCGCGGGTGGGCGACAGCCTCCTGGGCGATCCCCGGATGGCGATCGAGCTGCTCCTGGACATGGTCGCCGAGGGATCGGCGCGGACCGCTCCGGAGCCGATGGTGCGGCCCCGTGAGCTGCCGCGGGTGCCGAACAGCACGCTCACCCCACCGGAGGTCTTTGCCGCCCTGAGCAGAGTCCGGCCACCCGACGCCGTCATCGTCAACGAATCGACCTCCACGATGGCGCAGCAGGTCGAATGGCTCCCGACGGTCAGCACCGGATCGTTCTTCGCCACGGCCAGCGGCGGGATCGGCTGGGGCACCCCCGCCGCGGTGGGCGTCGCACTCGGCGACCGGGACCGGGGCGTCGAACGGCCGGTGATCGGCCTGATCGGCGACGGTTCCTTCCAGTACTCCGTACAGGCCATCTGGACGGCGGCGCAGCACAGCCTCCCGATCGTCTACGTGGTCATGCGCAACCACGAGTACTCCATCCTCAAATCGTTCGCGGTGCTGGAGGAGACACCGGGCGTCCCAGGGCTCGACCTGCCGGGGCTCGACATCGCCTCCGTGGCCCGCGGCTTCGGATGCCGCGCGGTCGACGTGGAGACCGCTCAGGACCTGGAAAGGGAGTTCAAGGCGGCCCTGACCGCCGGCACCACCACCGTCATCGTGGTACCCACGCAACCCCAGAAAGCGATGTTGTAAACGGGAAGCGCCCAGCCTGCGGAGGCGCCCCTTACGGGGCATTCCCAAGCCGAATGCGAGCAGGCCGCGTTGGGAGAGCACCCCCGTGGCGTGGCCGCGAATAGGGGCCGCAGCACCATCTCGTGGATCGAGACCGACGATGGCGGTGCACGGTATGACGATTGTGCTGTTCGTGCCGGCGTGCCACCGGTGAGGCGCTCAGTGCCGGTAGGCGGTGCTCGCGATCTGGACGAACGAGCGGATCAGTGGATTCGTGTCGCCCTCGTTCCATGCCGCCACCACGCGGCTCGGCTCCATGTCGGTCAGCGGCACCACAGTGAGCCCCGCTGCCGGCCGGTGGTCCAGGAGTGTCACGCCGACCGTGCCGTTCCAGAGAACGGCTTGCTGACATTCCACGACGGCGCGCACCACCGGCCCCTTACGGGATTCTCCGCCGCTCCAGTACGACTGCCAGAGGGAGTCGGTGCCCTCCGGGAAGACGAACCAGCGACGGTCGGCCAGGTCGGCCAGCCTCAGACCGTCGCGGCGGGCCAGCGGATCGTCGGCGCGCAGTAGCGCTCCCACCGGGTCGGCGCGCAGCTCGTGCACGGTCAGGGCGGTCTCGTCGAACGGCGCGCGGGTCAGGGCGACGTCGACCAGTCCGGCGTGCAAGCCGCAGGTGGGGTCGGTCAGGTCGGTCTCGCGGATGCGGACCTCAACATGCGGGTGCCGCCGGCGGTAGGCACCGGCCAGCCGGGTCACGCCCGGGTCGGTGCTGTCTCCCAGGATGCCGACGGTGAGGGTCGCGGCACCGGCCGCCGCGGCCACGCGTACCCGTACGCGGTCGGCCTGGTCGAGCAGGGAGCGCGCCTCATCGAGCAGCACCGCCCCCACCGGAGTGAGCGTGACACCGGCGGAAGACCGGTCGAACAGCGTGGCGCCGATCTCCGTCTCCAGCTGCTTGATCGCCCGGCTCAGCGGCGGCTGGCTCATATGCAGCCGGGCGGCCGCGCGGCCGAAGTGGAGCTCTTCGGCGACCGCCACGAAATAGCGCAATGTGCGTAGCTCCATGCTGCAACGATACCCGGACGGTATCGAGGTCATGGAACAGGTCTTGGACAGTCGCAGTGCCCCGGCGGTGGAATCGAGGCATGAACAACGAGCTGAAGACCAGTGAGCCAATCGCCGAGCCCGCCGTATCGGTGGTCGGTCCGGGCGACGGTGAGACGATCGTCCTGGGCACCACGCGACTCCGTGTACTCGAAGACGGCAGCAACACCGGGCACCGCATCGGGCTCGCCGAGTCCGTCCTCGCACCGCACACACCCGGACCGCCGCAGCACCGCCACGCCCAGCACGACGAGGGTTTCTACGTGATCTCGGGCATGGTGCGGTTCACGGTCGGAGAGAAGGACTACGACGCGACTGCGGGCACGCTCGTGATGGTCCCGCCCGGCGCACCGCACACCTTCGCCAACGTGACCGATCAACCGGCCGTCATGCTCAGCACTTTCACACCGGACCTGTACGTGCAGTACTTCCGCGACCTCCAGGACATGATCGCCGGCGGCCAGGCATTGACCCCCCAGGCGCACATCCGAGTGATGAGCCGTTACGCCACCGAGCCCGCCACCGACGTCAGCTGAAGAAAGGCCAGGAGGAGGACAACCCCGCCTGGCTGCCCGTGCCGGATCCGTATCGGCCGAGGGCGCTCCTGCCCCTGAGGGTCCGGACCACTTACACACTCGCGCACGCGCCTGCGCCTGCGCCTTTCGCTGTGCCCCTGGTGACGACGGGGCCACCTGTCTCTGGCTGCGTGGAGGGGAATCGTGAACGTCGCTTATTGGATCGCTGCCGGCCTGCTCGCTCTGTTCTATCTCTACGGGGCGGGATGAAGATGGTCCGGAGCCGCCAGCAGCTCCGCCCGATGATGGCCTGGGTGGAGAGCACACCGATGCCGGTTGTCAGAGCCATCGGGGTGATCGAAGTGCTCGGCGCGATCGGGCTGATCCTCCCGCCGCTGACCGGTATCGCGCCCTGGTTGGCCCTGGCCGCGTCCACCGGGTTCGTGGTCCTGCAGATCGGCGCGACCGGGGTTCACCTGAGCCGCGCGGACCGTCAGATAGCCCTCAACATCACACTCATGCTCACTGCGGCCGTAACCATCTGGCTGGCGACGACCTGGCTGTGATTTCAGGGCAGGGCCGACGGCCTACGCGGCCTACACGTTCGCACCACGGCCACGAGTCGGCGTTCCTGAGGCGGCACCGGCAGATCAGTCCGCAGGCCAACGAGACCAAGGCGACATGGGGTTCGATTCGTCGCCCCCCTCACACGGACAGCCGTGCTGATGCCCGCCACGTTGAGGCCGAGCATTCGGCGCGTCTTCGTCGGCCTCTTCTTCCAGTGCGGCCATGCGGGCCTTGTATTCGGCCTGCGGGATCTGCCCGAGGACTGCCAGGCGCTCCAGTTCGACCGCTTCGGTTTCATGGGCGATCTTGCGGCTCTGCTCCACCAGTTCTCTGCTGTACTTGGTGGCCTTGGCGCGCTGTCGGGAGCGGTTTCGCTGCAACTCCTCGGCGATCATCCGTCCGGTTTGCTCTAAGTAGCCGTTATGCCCACCTGACCACATACCGCCCCCTTGTTTTCGATCAATAATACCGGAAGCCGGATTCAGGATATCCTGAATCCGGCTTCCGACTACCGTCTTGACCATACCGTTCAGACCGTGCCCTATGTGGTGAGACGATCTCATCCTTCGCAGATGGGCTTCCCTATATTCGCAGCGGAATGAGCTGCGTCCACGTGGGCTACCACGACCATGGCCGCCGCAAAGAGGACTATTACGCAGGCAACGACGGAGAAAAGGTTGGCGAGCGCGCTCTGCCATCCACGCTGCGGGTGCCTACCCGATCGCCGAACTGATCGGAACATCAGGAACCGAACAGCCACGGCCAGTCCGGCAGCTGCCAGACCTGCGTACGACACCGCGAAGTGCGTCCACGGCACCAACGTGTAACGACAGTGCGTCGACTGGAATTCATGGTGTCCGTTGGACAGCGAAATCGAGGCGCCGAAACTGACGATGGATCCAGCTGCGAGTAGCGGCACGGAGAGGATCGCCGCTTTCCATCGCACTGAGGGATACTGACTGACGTTTCGAGGCTGCGACACGAATTCGGTCGACATGATCAGTACCAATCCGGGTGCGGACGGACAACGCGAATCCTCTGTTGGCCCTCAGCCCTTTCCGTCGCCGGGAGCCGGCCTTGAAGACTCACGTTCTGATACGAGTCCTGATGCTGGGTGTACTTGATCTCGCCATCCGGCATCACTGCGGTGACCACGGCAGCGTGATGCGTGTTGCCGTGCTCGATTTCTTCGTTGGGGCCCTGCTGCTCGTAGTAGATGATGTCGCCGGGACGGGCCTGGGACGCCGGAACTTCCTCCCCTCCGTGCTTGAGCATGAAATTCTGCTGATTCTCGGCTCCGGCCCACGTCTTGGAGTAGTACATGCTTGCGTCGATCGTGTCGATGCCGATGCCTCCGGTGTTTCCCCACGTGTCATCGCCCCGGGCACCTGCCCAGGGGGCGATCTTGTGCTGCATCCCGGCGTGGTCAAGCGCCTGAGAGACGAAGTTGGTGCAGTTGTTGTCGAACTGGATCGGATCTTTCTTGTCCCAATGTTCCAGCGCATACTGCACCATCTTCACACGGTCGAATTTCCCATCCGTGCCGCGCATCTCTCGTTTGACGTTCTCGGGGATTCCGTCAAGGCCGGCAAGTTCCACTGGCTCGGCTCGCATCAGGACGTGCTGTTGCTCCTGACTCAGCCCGTTCCACCAGGCCCGCACAGCTGCTGGGTTGGTGCCTTCCTTCGGGATGTCAGCGGCCAGCATCTCCATTTCGGTGTGGGAGGCCCTGTTCTGCTCTTTCAGGGCCTCCCCTGGGTCGCTGATGCCGACCGCGGCGGCCAACCGATCCAACTCGGATTTCGTGCGCTCGTCCGCCTCGGTGGCCTGTCTCAACGCCTGATCGCGCAGGCAAACGATCTCGGCGTACGCCTGCTGCTTGCCAGCCTCTGCGCTCGGCGCGGGGCATTCGAGCGGCAGACCATCCTCACCCAGCGCAAGGTCATGCGCCCTGGCGAGATCGGTGAGCTGGTGGGCTGTACTCATCGCCAAGTCGAGGCTGGTGTACATCCCTTCCATCACCATCTTGACGCTGAGCAGCAGATCGTAAGCGGACTCCAGTTGATTGGCCAGTTTCACGAAATCTGCGGCTGCCGCGGCGCCGACCTCGTCGGCCCAGTTCTCAGCGAGAGGCTTGGCGCCCTGCTCGCGTACGTCGTTCGCCGCGTTCAGCGCGTATTTCGCCAGTGCCGCCCAGTCGCCGGCGGCATCCTTCCACTTCCGGGGATGGGCGCTGATGAGCTCTGCGTAGGTAACCATGTCAGCCACTCCCCAAGTCCTTCATTCCTGCCCGCAGTCGCGCGACGGCATCCTGGTCCGCAGCGTCGTAGCCATCGGCGGAGTCCTGTAGCCGTTGCCCCAAATCCCCCATCTGCCGTGCAAGCTCGATCATGTGGCCCTGCCAGGCGTCACGGCACGCCAGCAAGGAGCTCCCGCACTGCCAGAACATGTGGTCGCGGTAGACGTCGTACGTGGTGTCGAGTGTGTGCCCCAGCCTTCGCTGGGTGTCATTCGACAGGGCCTTCATATCCTCGCCGGTATTGCGAACTTTGGTCGTGTCCAGACGAATGTCGCCCATGGTCCCCCCATCGCACTCTACTCATCTCTCCACCTCAGACCACTCGGGTCCGATGGGACGCACCCACGCACGATATGCGACACCGCACCAGGGCTGAATGGCAAAGCGGCATTGACATGCAGATCTTTCCGATTACAGAACCACATCCGGCCAGAGCGTGCGCTGCCCATCAATCTGTCTCACCGCATAGGACACGCTCCAAGAAAAACGTGTCCTGTGCGGTGAGACGGATCAGGTGCTTGTAGCGGCAGACAGCAGCAGTGAGTCCGAGGAAGGCCAGGTAGTTATGGGGATCACGTGCATAGCGGGGATCGGGTCTTCGGTAGCCGGTCCGTCAGGAGATGGTGCGCTCGATCACCCAAGGGCGCCGTCCCGGTCGTTCGCCGGAAGCAATGCCCTCGCATGCGATGCGGACATCAATCCGCATACCACAGAGCCATTTCCGCAGGTGAGAAACGTCGTAAGCCTTGTCCGCGGGCAGGCATCGGGGTTTGGCACACCTGCCGCGAGTCATGTCTCGTTAGACGCCCCTCGACTATCGGCTTCAAGCCTTCGCTGTCGGGCGTGGGCAGCGGAGAGGTCGACGACCGGAGGCAGTCCATTCGCGTCCGACAGGACATGATTTTTCAAACCCGGTTTACCCCGGTTCGCGACCAGATCAGAAACCCCTCCATGTGGCCGCCGACGGCACCGCACTGACGGCCGAACTGCCTGAGGAGACGGGGTTCCTCGGGGATTCCTCGTCGGAAAGGCCGAGGTCTCCCTCGCCTGCCTGCCCGCCGACCGCCGCACCGCCCCGCCACCTACCCCCGAAGACCGCCGCGACAGCGGCCGGAGCCATGATCGCGTCCCCTCACAGGACCGCATCGCCGCACAGGACCGCATCGCCTCACAGCACTGCTTCGCGCAGCAGCTGGACCGGGCGCCAGGCGTTGCGTTCCGTGGGAGACCTGCTGGCGGCAGGAGACGCCGGTGGCCACGAGCACGGTGCCGGAGTCTGCCGCGCGCCCCGGCGGCGTTCGGTTCGGTGGGCAACCCCATCGAGGCCCTGGCGAAGGCCACCTCGCTGCCGGCCGGCGAACTGGGGGCCATGGTCGGCCGCCAGTCGGCGGTCATCGCGTTCCTCGTCCCCCTTCGCCCTGCTGATGATCCTCGACGGCAGGCGCGGGCTGCGCCAGGTGTGGCCGGCCGCGCTCGTGGCGGGACTGGGCTTCGGGGCCGGCCAGTTCGTCTGCTCCAACTTCTTCGCGGAGCAGCTCACCGACCTGGTCGCCGCCACCACCGCGACCGGCGCCACCGCCCTGCGCTGCTACGGCCAGGCGTTCCGGCAGATCCGCTGGGCCGTACTGACCATCAGCTGCGTCCTCGCGCTCTCCTACGTCATGAACCTCTCCGGTATGGCCGTTTCGCTCGGCACTTGGCTCGCCGGGCTGGGCAGCGTATTCGCCCTGCTCTCCGGATTCCTCGGCTGGTTCGGCGTGGCCCTCACCGGATCCGACACCTCCTCGAACGCGCTCTTCGGAGGAATGCAGATCGCCGCGGCGCACCGCATCGGGATTTCCCCCCTCCTCATGGCCGCCACCAACAGCACGGGCGGGGTCCAGGGAAAGGCCGCCGCGATGCAGAATCTCGCCATCGCCGCCGGCGCCGTGGGACTTCCCGGAAGGGAGGGCGACATCCTGCGCAAGGTCATCGGCTGGAGCCTCGCCCTGCTCGCGGTCTTCTGCGTCCTCGCCTTTCTGCAATCCACCGTTCTCACCTGGACGATTCCCGGCGGGTGAGCGGGCGGTACGGAGCGGGCGAGGGCCGGGAGGCCACCGGCGGGGAGGCCGAGGGGCCACGGCATCCACGCAGACCCTCAACCTCCCGTTGTCGTACGGGAGATGGAGGGGAGCCCCGGTGCACAACCTGACCGTCACCCGTCGCGAGGCCACCTCTTCGGGACTTCTCGCGGCGCCCGGCCCTCGGAACGGCCAGGCGCTCGGCGGCATGTCCGGCGCGGACGGTGGTCGCCTCCCGGTGCTTCCCCGCGCCGGATGCGCAGGCGCGCCCGCCCGATCAGGTCGCCGGACCCCTGCCGCTCACGCCTCCGTCGCCGGGGCCCGTCCGATCTCCGCCCCGTTCGCCAGTCCGGCCGGGTCCAGGCCCAGCGAAACCGCCGCCGTCGCCCCCACGTCCGCGAGGCTTCCCGCGTCCGGCAGCAGTTCCACTCCGGGGATGCCGGGGCGGTGGATGAGCACGGGGACGTACTCGCGCGTGTGGTAGGCGTGCCCGATCGTCGGGTCGTTGCCGTGGTCGCCGGTGACGATGAGCCGGTCGCCCGGGGCGGCGAGCAGCGCGGTCAGCGCCGTCAGGCCCGCGTCGGTCTGCTCCAGTATCCGTCCGTAGCGCTCGGCGTCCTGCTGGTGTCCCGCCAGGTCGCTCTCCTGGACGTTGGCCACGACCAGGGCGTCGCCCTCGGCGCGGACGGCCTCCAGGGTGTGGGCGAGGACGTCCGCGGTGGGCACCGCGGGCCGCCGCACCGCCTCGTCACAGGCCAGGATGTCCGCCGCCTTGCCGACCAGCGTCACCGGAATCCCGGCCCGCGCGGCGAGGTCGGGCAGTTGCCGGGCGTGGTCGAGGGCGGCGCCCAGATGCTGCACCTGGAGCCCGCCGTTGCGGTAGAAGCCGGTCGCCGGGGTGTCCAGCCCGATCGTGCCGGTGTCCCCTTCGCGGACGGACTCCGACAGCGGCCGCTCCGCGTGCCCGCCCACCGCGATGACCCGGGCGACGGGCGCCACGGACCGCACCGTGCGGGCGATGGAGAGCAGCCCGTCGAAGCCGATGTCCTCCAGCCGGGCCGAGGCGTTCCAGTTGATGCCCGGGTCGGCCTCCAGGTTGTCGTGCACGAGGACGGCGCCGTCGACGATCAACAGGGGCTTTCCGCCGAGGAGTTCGACCCGGTGGCCGGCGTCCTCCAGGGTCTGGGTGACCTCGTCCAGGTGGGCGGCGAGCCGCGCCACCGTCACCTTGCTGAAGTCGGCGCCCATCATCGTCTGATGGCCCGCGAAGGTGTCCGCGCCGGGGTAGCCGAGCGCGGCCCGGCCCACGGCGACCGGGAGGCGGGTGTGCCGGGCCAGGTCCGGGTGGGGGTGGACCAGGCCCAGGCCGAGCGCGCCCAGCGCGGGCAGCCGGAGCGGACGGCCGAACGCCTCGCGGCACCGGTCCAGGACGTGCCCGCAGGTGTCGGCGGCCAGGTCGCCGGGGCGCAGGGCCCCCGCGTCCGGCATCGCGCCGATGCCGAATCCGTCGATGACGACGATGACGGTCTTGGCCATGATCAGTACTCCCTTCCCTGGGCGTCGTACAGACCGGCCAGGCGCGGCTCGCCGGTGAACAGGCCGGCGACGACGGCGACCTTGGCGCGGGTGACGAAGATCTGCGTGCGGAAGGCGAGCAGGGCGGTGTCGCCCGCCCGCACGTCCTGCCCCGGCGCGGGCGCGTCGAGGAGGCGGTAGTAGTCGATGTTCTCGGCGGGCGAGTCCTGCACCGGCAGGCGCAGGCCGGTGCGCGGCAGCAGTGCGCTCCGGATGTGCGCGCGGGGGTAGAAGCCGCCGCCGAACACTGCCGGGCGGCCGTCCGCGAGGGTGTGCGCGACCTCGGTGACGTAGACGTACGCGGGCTTCTCGGGCTGGGTGAGGTCGTGGGCGTGCAGCGGTGTGGTGCCGGTGAGGGAGTGGCCCGGCTCCCCGTGGGTGGCGCCCAGTTCGGCGAGGAGCGGCAGCGAGGCCACCGAGGTCGCGCTCGGGGCGCTCAGCTTCAGGTCCTGGTGCCCGCGCCCTGCCAGCAGCGCGCGGGCCTTGAGGACCAGTTCGAAGGTGGGCGTGGGCCGCGGCACCCCGGTGTGCGGATCGCACAGGACGCAGGGGAAGGCCGTGACACCCGCGATGCGTACGCCCGGCAGCTGCTCCACCGCCGCCGCGAACCCGTCGAGCCCGGCCATCGGAATCCCGCCTTCCTGGCCCGGGTAGACCGATCCGGGCGCGCCTTCGAGGCGGATGAGGATGTCCTGCCTGAAGCCGAGGTCCTGGGCGGCGGCGGAGACCGCGCGGGCGTTGGCCAGGTCGTAGACGGTGACCGTCTCCGGCCGCCAGGCGAGCATCTCGGGCAGGTCGCGGTGCGGGATCTGCACGAGGTGGCCGAGGTTGCCCGCGCGGGCGCCCGCCGTGTGCAGGGTGCGGGCCTCGGGCGCGTCGATGGCGGCGTACCGCGGGATGTGCCGGGCGATGGCCTTGATCAGCTCGGGATTGCGGCCGAGCTGCTTGACGACGAACCACAGGGTCAGGCCGAGCCGGTCGGCCTCGGCCGCGAGCAGCCGGGCGTTGGACTCGATGGCGTCGAGGTCCATGACGTAGGTGTCGGGCGGGATCGCGCCGCGCCGGTGGAGGTCGGCCGCGGCGTCGGCCAGCTCGGGGTTGCGGGTGAGCAGGCTGTCGAGGAACACGGTCGGTCAGTCCTTCACTGGTGCCGGGTCCGCGGCCGTCGCGTCGAGCGAGCGGCGCAGGATGTCGATCACGAGGTCCGCGCCCGCGCGCATCGGGTTGATCCGAACCGTCCAGTCGGCGAGTCCGGGGGAATCGTCGAGGGACGAGCTGGACATGCGGTAGAAGAGCGGCGCGATCTCGTACCGGGAGTTGGAACCCACGGGGTAGGGCGCCGCGCCGAACTTCTTGGCCGTGGCGGGCAGTTCGCGGGCCACGGGGCGGTCGAGGCGGACGAGGAGGCAGCGGTCCTGCGCGTTGGCGAGCCGCACCTCGGCCACGCCCGGCACCTCGCCGGCGGTGAGCCGTTCGGCGACCTCCGCGCCGACGCGGGACTGCACGGCCCACATGACGGGCACGTGGGTGAGGGCGCGCAGCGCGTCGAGCGCCTGGTGGCCCTGGACCTGGCCGCCGCCCGAGTAGTTGTCCTCGCGGACGCGTGCGACGAGGTCGCGGGCGCCGACGACGGCCCCGACGCCCTCGGGCCCGTGCAGTTTGAACAGGGAGAAGCAGGAGGCGTCCGCGCCGAGTTCGACGCCGGCGGCGGGTACCCGCAGTACGGCGTAGTTGTCGTCGACGAGGGTGCGCACCCCGGCCTCGGCGCAGGCCGCGAGGACCGCGCCCGGGTCGTAGGAGTCGCCGAGCCGCTGCCGGGTGTGCTGCACATAGGCCCAGCGGAACCGGCCGGAGCCCAGGGCTTCGGTCAGGGCCGCCGGGTCGTTGAAGTCGGCCTCGATGGTCTCGACGCCGATACCGCGCAGGGTGACGTCGGTGGTGCGGTAGACGGGTGCCCGGTGGATGAGCAGCGGGTCGCCGGCGCCGACGGCGGCGTTGAGGGCGGCGCGGATCGCCCCGGTGCCGGCGCCCTGGACGAGCGCGGCGTCCTCGGCGCCGAAGAAGTCGGCGAGCACGGCCTCGACCTTGGCGGTCGTCCGCGGCCGGCCGAGGCCGGGGACGACACCGGCGTCGGCGGTGAACAGTTCGTCGCCCTCGAAGTGCGCGGCGACGTGCTCCAGCAGCCGGAACTGCGTGGCGACGGCGTCGTCCACCGGGACGGTGGCGAGCGGGAAGGTCTCGGGGAGGGCGGGTCCTTCGGCGGTCATGATCAGATCTCCTCCACGCTCGCGCCGGTCAGGAAGCGCAGCGGGTTGCGGCGCGTCATCAGGTCGATCAGGTCCTCGTCCACGCCCGCCGCCCGCACCTTGGGCAGGAAGGACCTCAGCAGGTGGCCGTAGCCCTGGCCGCCCTCGGTCGCCAGGTAGCCGTGGCGCGAGATGTCGCAGCTCAGCAGAGCCCGGTCGGCGTGCCCGGCCTCGATCAGCGCGAGCAGCAGCCGCAGCCGTACGTCGTCGGACTGGTAGCTCTCCTTGCCGACCGTGTCGAAGGCCACGTACGCCCCGGCCGCGGCCAGGTCCCGGTGGACGGCCGGGTCGTCGAGGAGATCCTGGTGGCCGATCGCGATGCGGTGCGGGGGCAGGCCCTCGCCGGTCAGCAGCGCCAGCTGGGCCGGTCCGCCGTGTCCGAGCTGGGCGTGCGTGGAGACGGACAGGCCGGTGGTGACGGCGGCCCGCGCGGCGGCCCGCAGTACGCGCGTCTCCGGCTCGCTGGGGGTGTCGCCGTGGCTGCCGACCTCACCGAGCACGCCCGGTGTGATGCCGGTGGCGCCGATGCCGCCGTCGATCTCGCGGACGAGGGTTTCGGTGAGCTGCTCGACGCCGGCGCCGTCCAGGTCGTGCGGGTGGAACGGTTCGTAGTACCAGCCGGTGGCGGCGACGACGGCGACGTTCGCTTCCCGGGAGATGCGGCGCAGCGCGCCGGCGTCGCGGCCCATGCCCCGGCAGGTCAGCTCGATGACCACGGAGAGCCCGAACTCCTCGCGCAGTGCGGCCAGTTCGGCGGTGACCGCGGCGCCGTGCGTCCCGGCTTCCAGGACGGCCGCGCGGTCGCCCTTCTTGTCGAGGTCGAGGACCAGGTGCTCATGGGAGAGGACGGGGCCCTGTACGGCCTCGACGGCGAGCGGGCCGGTGACGGTGCGGAGGGTGTGCGGTGTTCCGTGGGGGGTGGTGGTGCTCATGAGGGTGTTCCTTCCTCGCTGCCGGCGTACGTCGCCGGTCTCGGCCCCGGGTGTCGGCGGAGCGGGCCCGGCCCCTGCGCGGGGTGCCGGTTCAGCCCTTGAGCGGGGTGAACAGGTCGAGCCAGTACAGGACGTTGAGCACGACGCCGCCGATGATCACCGCGGTGGGCGCCGCGGCCATCCGGACGACCGGCCGGTTCATCGCCTCGTTGAGCAGGTAGAGCCCGCCGACGATGAGGATGCCGAGGCCGCCGCCCATGGCGTTGGCCGCCATCAGCGAACCGAACAGGATGGCCAGCTGGAGGGTGTCGGTGATCGCGTTGCGCAGGTGCTCCGAGGAGTCGCGGACGCTGGGCAGCTTGCCCAGGAGCTTGCCGATGTACGACAGGAGCAGGACCTCGACGGCGAAGACCGCCGCGCCGACGACGGCCGCGAGGAACGGGTTCGGCATCAGGTAGCCGATCGGGTACACGAGCGTGAAGCCCGCGATGCCGTACGCGCCCGAGGCCAGCGCCGTGGTCGCGATCAGCGGGATGAAGCCGAAGACCCGGTAGAAGTCGAGCTGTGCGGCCTCGGCGTACTGCCCCTTGGCTATCAGGAAGCTGCTCGCCTCGCCGCCGCCGAAGACGTGCATCTGGGCGAGGACGCAGACGCCCGCGCCGAGAACCATGAAGAGCGGCAGGTACTTGCGCAGCCGTGCGGCGCTGGCGGAGAAGAGCGAGGCCATCGGGTCCTCGCCCTCGATCACCGGCTCGGTGACCCCGGCCGCCCGGTCTGCCTTGCGCCGGCGCAGGTCCTTGGCGACGGCCAGACCGATCAGCAGCAGGACGCCCACGGCCATGGCGAGCGCGCCGGCGAACATGTTCGGCCACAGCTTCATCGTGGCGACGACGAGGACGACCTCGACCAGGCCCGCGATACCGCCCCACATCCTGCCGAACTGCTTGGTGATCGCGAGGACCGGGAACAGCGTGAACAGGAAGAGGATCGGCGTCGACATCTGCTGCATCGCCGTCAGGAAGTCGACGGGCAGGTCGTGCGCGACGCTGTTGGCGCCGTTGAGGCCGAAGACCACGAGCGCGCCCCAGGCGCCGCCGAGGATCGGCGCGAGCCACTTCTTGGGGGCGAGCAGACCGAGGATGTCGGTCGGCAGGAACAGCAGCCACGGGTTGAGCACACCGGTGGACAGCGCCATCGGCGCGCCCAGGCCGAAGATGAAGCCCGCCGACAGGCCGAACGAGACGGCCGTGACGGAGCTGCGCTTGGAGCGCCCCTGGATGAAGTCCAGCAGGAAGGGGCGGACGCCGTCGTTGAAGACGGCCAGGGCCATGTGCGAGATGAACGCGGTCAGCGCGCACAGGGCTATGACGAAGATCTGCTGGACCGTCGACAGCTCCAGCGAGGCGCCGGCGGCGAGGGTGGTGCTCACAGGGGGGTCACTCCTTTGTGCCCGGAGGGTGAACGGGTCAGCCGCGGGCGGCGAGGGCGGAGACGAGGAGCGGGACCACGGCGTCGACCTGGTCCATGGAGAAGCCGAAGACCTTCTTGCCGTCGTCGAGGAGCGCGGTGATCTGCTCTTCGGTGGGGATCGAGCGGCCGAAGGTGTGGCACGCGGCGCTGCCCATCAGCCCGACCAGGACGCCGAGGGAGGCGCCGGCGCCGGTGTGGCAGGTGCCGAAGTAGTAGTCGGCCTGGTTCATCCGGAGCTTCATCGCCGCGTCCATGTCGGAGGAGACGGTGACCTCGATGCCGGGCCGGTCGAGCTTGCGCACCGCGTCGGCGGTCTCGACCTTGGCGACACCGCCGGTGAGGATCTTCGTCATGGCTGGATTCCTTTTCTGTGCGAAGCGCGCGGGGTCAGTGGCGGGTGGGCTGCGACGCCAGTACGGCGAGGTGCATGGCGAGAAAGTTGATCTCGGAGTCGGGCAGTTGCGCGCCGAGTTCCTCGCGGGCCCGGTCGGCGACGCGGTGGGCCCGTGCGACGGCGTCGGGGTGTCCGGCCAGTTCGGCGGCCACCTGCTCGTCGGTGAGGAACTGCTCGATCGGTTCACCGTCGAGGAGCCGGGTGAGCGCCATCATCAGATGGCTGGTGAGCATGCCGGCGCTGTCCTCGGTGACGGTGCTGCCCGCTGCGGCGAGGGCGGTCAGCTCGGCGGTCACGAAGTCGGCGACCTCGGGCCTGACCTGGCCGCCTTCGCGGAAGAGCTGGATGCGCAGTGCCAGTTGATCGTCCATGGTGATCCCTTCCTCAATTCGACAGTAATCAGGATTCTGGATTTTGACGTGGGCCAAAGGTCCTTCGCGGGAGGGTCGTAAGTTCCGGATAAAGCCTGGGACCGGGGGTCCGGCCCGGGTCAGTACGAGGGGATGCGCTCCCCCCGCAGCACCTCGGCCTGGAGGGAGGTGACCCGGGAGAGGTCCAGCGCGTCCCGCACCGCGGTCAGCGCCTTCGCACCCTCGGACCTGCCGATGATCGCCGCGCTGGAGTTGCGCAGCGCCAGCTCGCGGGTGACCTCGTCGCCCAGCGGCAGGACGTCCACCCCCGCGCTCCGGCCCTGCACCTCGTCGAGGTTCCAGACGGTGGCGTCGGCCTGGTTCTGCGCGAGCAGATCCCCCATCTGCATGTACGACGACTCCACCCACTCGATGTCCGAGCGCCCGGCGAACGCCCGCTCGGCGAGCATCCACTGGTCCTCGGAGGCGTGGTCGACCGCCACCCGCAGACCGGGCATGTCGAGCGAGGCGCCCTCGCGCAGCAGCAGCCCGTGCGCGCCCACATAGGTGGCGGGGCCGAGGTCGGCGACCAGGGTCAGCCGGCCCGGGTGCTCCTCGATCAGCCGGTCGGCCGCGAAGCGCGACAGGACGACCAGATCGGTCTTGCCCTCCAGCAGGGCCGCGGTCCGGGTGCCGGCGCCCCGCATGAACGTGATCGCGAACGGCGTACCGGCCTCCTCGAAGGCGGCGCGCAGACCGGTGGCCAGGCCCTCGTAGCGGCGGGAGTACGGGAGCGGCATCGCGGCGAGCAGGGTGCCGAGCCCGGACAGGCGCCAGAGTATGGCGCGGTCGGAGCTGACCAGGAACGTGCCGAGGTGGCCGCGGGCGGTGGTCTCGATCGCGCCGGCCTCTTCGAGCAGGGCGAGCGCCGCCTGGATCGTGCCGTTGCCGTACCCCAGCTCCTGGGCGAAGTCGCGGACGCGGGGCAGCCGGGTGTCGGGCTCGTGGTGGAGCAGGAGCACGGCGAGCTGCCGGGCGGCGAGCCCGTTGCGGGTCAGGAAGCGATCGTCGAAACCGTTCACAAACCAGACAGTAACCAGGATTCTGGATACTGACAAGGGGCGAGGGCGCCGCCGGTCGCCGTCGGCCCCGTCCGGGGCGGCCGGTGCGCGGGCGTCGGCCGCGACGACGCCTCATACCGCGGGCAGCGCGCACCCGAACCGGCACCCGCACCCGGGAGCGGGCGGTTTCGCGACGGTGCGGAGCGCGGCCGCCGGGCCGCTGCCGGAACACCGCGGCGGACGCGGTGAGTTACCCGTCCCGGGCGGGCGCGCGGACCCGGGCGGACGCCGGCCGTCCGCCCGAGCGGCCGTCGCGAGCGCCGCGGAACGCGAGCTCTCCGGCGGTCGCCGACCGGATATGGCGTTCGCCCAATCGCCCTGAAGTCGGGCGAGCGGGATCTATGCCAGCGACCAGCCCCGAGCGTAGAGTCCGGTTGGCGCAGTGATCAATGAATTGTCGCCCCCCGTACCGACCCACGAAGTCAGGGTGCCGGGGGCGGAAAGAGGGCAGGACATTGATGCGGTACGACATATGGTTCTCGGTGCTCGGAGCCGTGCGCGTATGCCGGGGCGGGAAGGACCTCACCGCCGGCCCTCCGCAGCAACAGGCCCTGCTCGCCGCTCTGCTGCTCCGCGCCGGCCGGGGGGCCTCCGCGCATGAACTCATCGGCGCCATCTGGGGGGAGGACGCCCCGGGTTCCGCCCTCGCCAGTCTGCGGACGTACGCCTGGCGGCTGCGGCAGATGCTGGAGGAGGACCGGGCCGAGCCCAGGCTCCTCGTCTCGCTGCGCGACGGCTATCAGCTGGTGGTGCTGCCGGTGAGTGTGGACGCCCATCTGGCCGAGAAACTGGCCGCCGACGCGGTGCAGGCCCGGGAGGCGGGCCTGGACGAGGAGTGCCGGCGGCTGCTGACGCAGGCGCTGGAGCTGTGGCGGGGCGAGCCCCTCGCCGGTCTCCCCGGCCCGTTCGCCGAACAGCAGCGCTCGCGCCTCGGCGAGCTGCGCCTCGCCCTGCTGGAGGAACGTTTCGACAGCGATCTGCGGCTGGGGCGGCACAGCTTCGTCATACCGGAACTCGCCGCCTTCGCCGAGGAATATCCGTTACGAGAGCGGGTTTACGGCTTTCAGATGCGCGCGCTGTACGCCTGCGGAAGACAGGCGGACGCCCTCGCGGTGTTCACCCGGGCCCGGCGCCTCCTGGCCGAGGAGCTGGGCGTCGACCCCGGCCCGGAGCTGACCGCCCTGCAGGCCCAGGTGCTCGCCGGTGAGCCGCTGCCCCCGGCGCCCGGACGGGCGCCCCAACGCGCGCCGGTACACCTGGCGGCGCCGCCGGGCCCGGCGGCGCCCGACGAGGCGCGGCCGGCGCAGCCCGCTCTCTTCCGTCCCGCCCAGCTGCCCGCCGACACCGCCGACTTCATCGGGCGGGCGCACGAGATGCGCGAGATGTGCCAGGTGCTCACCGACGCCGGGGGCACCGCCATGCCCGTGGTCTCCATCACCGGGATGGGCGGCATCGGCAAGACGACGCTGGCCCTGCGCCTGGCCCACCAGGCCAAGCAGCACTTCGTCGACGGCCAGCTCTACGCGGACCTCGGCGGCAACGGGCTGGAACCCGCCGATCCGGGAATCGTCCTCGACAGCTTCCTGACCGCCCTGGGAGTCTCCGGACACACCCTGCCGGCCCTGCTGGAGGACCGCGCGCGGCTCTTCCGCAGCACGCTCGACGGCCGCCACATCCTGCTCCTCCTGGACAACGCCCGTGACCCGGCCCAGGTCAGACCGTTGCTGCCCGGATCGGCCGACTGCGCGGTGGTCGTCACCAGCCGGGTCCGGCTCACCGGCCTGCCCACCACGCTCCAGACCGCCCTGGACGTCTTCGGCACCGATGACTCGCTCGAACTGCTGGCGTCGACCGCCGGGGCCCGGCGCGTCAGCGACGAACCCGGGGCCGCCCTCGAACTGGTCACGGCCTGCGGTCATCTCCCGCTGGCCGTACGGATCGTGGCGGCGCGGCTGGCCGCCCGGCCGCAGTGGCAGATCGCGACGATGGTCGGCCGGCTGGCCGACGAGCGCCGCCGCATCGGCGAGTTGCGGGCCGGCGACCTGGCGGTGGCCGCGGCCTTCGAACTGGGCTACCGGCAACTGACCGAGAGTCAGGCGCGAGCGTTCCGCAGGCTCGCCCCGGTGGCCCGGCCGAGCATCTCCCTGGCCTGCGCGGCGGCCGCGCTGGGTCTCGGTGAGCACGAAGCCGAGGATCTGCTGGAGGCCCTCGTCGACGCCGCCATGCTGGAAGCGCCGCTCCCGGAGCGGTACCGGTTCCACGATCTGGTGCGGGCCTTCGCCCTCCAGCTCACCACCGCGTCCAAGGACTCCGGCGAGGACGATGCCGCGACGCTGGCCCGGCTGCTCGGCCACCTGCTGGCCGGCGGCTGCTCGGCCTTCCAGCACATGGTGCCGGGTGACCCGGCCGAGGTCATCCTGACCGCGAGTTCCGTGCCCGGCCCCCGGTTCCCCGGGCTGTCCGAGGCACAGGACTGGGTGAGCACCGAGTTCGACTGCATCGTCAACGCCGTCCTGGTGGCCGCCCGCGGACCGGCGCCGGTCCCCGCGCGCACGCTGCGCATGGCCGCCGATCTGCTGGTCGCCCTCAGCCCGTTCGGCAAGAGCATCCCGTACGGCCGGCTGGCCGAGGCCGCCAGGGAGGTCGCGGAGGTGGCCGCGGCGCAGGGTGACGACTACACCACGGGGCGCGCGAGGTTCGTCTGCGGGAACGCCGCCCTGCAGAACGCCCGGCTGGACGAGGCGGCCCGCCACACCGCCCTGGCGTCGAAGGCGTGCCACCGCGCCGACGACCGGGTCATCCTGCAGCAGACCCTCAACGACCGCGGTCTGATCGCCCAGTTCCAGCAGCGGTACGGGGACGCCGTGCGCTGCTACGAGCAGGCGATCGGCCTGGCCCGTGAACTGGGCCACCGGTCGGGCGAGTTGACGGCCATCCTGAACGCCGCGCAGGCCCGGCTGCGCAGTGGCGGCGCCGAGGAGGCCGCGCGGATCTGCGAGCAGGCGCTCGGGGCGCTGCACGGCGCCGCGGAACAGCACTGCATCGCGTACGCCCTCTTCGTGCACGGCCAGGCGCTGCACGAACTGAAGTCGCACGCCGCGGCCGTCGCCCGGTACCGGGAATGCCTGGACGTCTGCGCCGCCGCGGGGATCAGGGGCCAGGAAGCGCAGGCCCGGTTCCGGCTGGCGGAGACCCTGCGCGTCCTGGGGCGGTTCGACGAGGCGCGGTCCGAGGCGGAGCGCTCACTGGTCATGTGCGAGGAGCGCGGCGCGGAACACGACCGCGGGTACGCGCTGCTCATCCTGGCCCGCGTGCTGGCGGGCCTGGGCGACGCCCGGGGGGCGTTGACCCGCGCCCGTCAGGCGGACGCCGTCTTCGCGGGGCTGGGACTGCCCGACGTACGGGAGGCGCGGGACCTGGCCGGCCGCCTCACGGCGGTCGCGCACGGCTGATCCCGCCCCGCCCGGCCCGGTCCCGGCCCGCTGCGCGGCACGGGGTGTCAGCCCTTGCTGTTCCACTCGGAAGTGCCGGAGTCCCTCCCGTTGCCCAGGGCGAGCGGCGTGGCGGTCGACACCACGCCGGCCGCCCACCGGTCCGCCGCCCGCAGGCCGGAGGAGGGGACGGCCGAGGCGATGAGGCCCGCCAGCAGGGCGGAGGTGCAGCCGACCGTGATCAGAGCCGGGACGGCGCGCGCGGAGAGGGACGGGAGAGATCTCTTCATGAGGAGTGCCATTCCTTCGGATGGTTCAGGTGGTTTCGCTGTCGGCCCGAAGTCTTCTCCGAACTGATCTACGGCCGATAGATGGTGGATTGCCAACCTGACGGCCGGTATTCGGCGTTCGCGGATCGCACGTATATCCGCCTCATGAACCATCGCCACCAGCGGGAAACCGGACCGGCTGCCATCGGGCGCCGTCGGAGAACGGTGAGGGAGTAGGGGTGAGGGCATGGACGGCGGCGGACGCCTGGTACCGCGTTTCGGGGAACTGCTCAAGGCGCAGCGCGAACGCATCGGCCTGACGCAGCAGGGCCTGGCCGACCACGCCACCCTCAGCGTGCGCGCGCTGCGCGATATGGAAGCGGGTCGCGTGCGCCGCCCGCGGCACGAGACGGTACGGCTGATCGCCGACGCCCTCCGGCTCGAAGGCCGGACGCGGGCCGCCTTCGAAGCCGCCGCCAGGCAGCGGGAGTTCGAGGCGGAACCCGTCGCCCCGCCGACCGCGCACACGGCGCTGGTCGGGCGCGAGGCGGAGACCGAGGCCCTGACCCGGGCCCTGACCGAGCACGGCGACCGGCTGGTCTCCCTCGTCGGCCTGAGCGGCGTGGGCAAGTCCCGGCTGGCCCTGGAAGTGGCGTGGCGTATCTACCTCGGGGCCTCCTGGTCGGTGCACTGGGTGGCCTGCGACGAGCGCCGGTCCGCGGGCCGGCCCGCCCACTCCGGCGCGCTGCGGGCCCTGACCCCCTGCGGCCGGTTCGACGGGCTGGCCGAGCAGGTCGGCGACCGGCCCGCGCTGCTGGTGCTCGACGGGGCCGACGACGGCGTCGAGGCGGCGGCGCTCGACGACCTCCTGCGCGGCTGCCGCGAGTTGCGCGTCCTGGTCACCGCCCGGACACCCCGGGGACTCACCGGTGAGCAGGTCGTTCCGCTGGCCCCCCTCCCGACCCCGGCGCCCGGCCCCGAGCACCCTCCGCAGGCCCTGTCCGAGTCCGCGGCGGTGCGCCTGCTGGCGTCGCGGCTGCGCCGGCTGAGGCCCGGATACGCGCCGTTGCCCGAGGACGCCCCCGTACTCGCCGAACTGTGCCGCTATCTGGACGGGCTGCCCCGTGCGCTGGAGTACGTGGCCGGCTGGAGCCTGGTCCAGTCGCCGCGCCAGATCCTGCGGCAGCTCACGGACACGCCCTTCACCCTGCCCGCTCCCCCGGTGGTCCCCCGCCCGCGCGGGGACGTCCACCAGTCGCTGCGCACGGCCCTGGGGGAACTGACGCCGCACCAGTTGCTGGTGCTGGACCAGCTGACGGCCGAGGAGGGCGACCGGTCCGTGGAGGAGATCGCCGCGGAGAGCGGCCGGCCCCTGCCGGAGTGCCTGCAGACCGTGCACGAACTGCTGTGCCGCGGAGTGATCCGTTCCGTGGCCGCCGACGACGGTGTCCGCTTCGCCGCCCTGAACCTCTTCCGCGTGCTGTGGCGCGAGGCCCGCGACACCCGGCGGCCGGACGGCGCCGGGGAACCGGCCGCGGCCGGCCTCCCCGTGCTCGAAGCGCTGGCCAGGTGAGCGCGCCGTCCCGTCCCACCCGACTCTCCTTCCCCTTTTGAACGCAGAGGACTTGCAGTGGAGCACACCGCGGCCGAGCCCAGCGGCCTGGACATCGTCGTGACGACCATGGCGTCGGACTCACACACCTGGAACCTGGTCTTCCTCCAGCTGCTGCTGGAGGAGCTCGGCCACCGGGTGACCAATCTCGGGGCCTGTGTCCCCGATGACGTCCTCGTCGAGGAGTGCCGGCGCCGTCAGCCGGATTTGATCGTGCTCAGCAGTGTCAACGGCCACGGCCACCACGACGGCAGACGGGTGCTCCCGGCGCTGCGCGCCTGCCCCGAACTCCTGGAGACGCCCGTCGTGATCGGCGGCAAGCTCGGCATCACGGGCGCGGCCGACGGCGACGACACGGCGGCGCGCGGTCTGCTCGCCGCCGGCTTCGACGGGGTCTTCACGGACGTGGGGGCGGTCGACGCGTTCAAGGTCTTCGTCCAGAGACTGGCGGCGGGAGTACCGGCGTGACGGCGTTCGGCGCCTTCGTCGCCCGTGCCCGGAGCCAGGGCCGCCTGGTCGTACAGCCGCGCATGGGGATGAGCCGCCTCGACGAGATGCGGCTCGGCCTGTACGCCACCAGGAACGCCGCGGCGACCACGGTCGGCACCCTCACGGTGGACAGCTATACGAGAACGGGCGCGCTCGACGAGGCGCGCCGGGCCATCGACGACGGGACGGCGCTCAACGGCTACCCCATCGCCTCCTACCCGCCGGACGTGACCCGGTCGCTGCTGCGCGGGATCGCGGACGAGGAGTTCCCGGTCCAGGTCCGGCACGGGTCGGCCCGGCCGGAGCGGATCGTCGCCGCGCTCCTCGCGGCGGGCCTGGACGCGACGGAGGGCGGACCGGTCTCGTACTGCCTGCCGTACAGCCGCCTCCCGCTGCGCGAGGCGGTGACCAGCTGGCAGCGGTGCTGCGAACTGCTGGCCGCCGCCCAGGAGGCGGGGGCGCAACCGCATCTGGAGACGTTCGGCGGCTGCATGATGGGGCAGCTGTGCCCGCCGTCCCTCCTCATCGCGCTCAGCGTGCTGGAAGGGATGTTCTTCCGCCAGCACGGACTGCGCAGCATCTCGCTCAGCTACGCGCAGCAGACGCACACCGGCCAGGACGAGGAGTCGGTGGCCGCGCTGATCCGGATCGCCGCCGACCGGCTGCCGGACATCGACTGGCACATCGTCATCTACGCCTATATGGGGGTGTATCCGCAGTCCCCCGGCGGGGCGCAGCTGCTGCTCGACGAGGCGGCCCGCCTCTCGGTGCGGACCGGCGCGGCCCGGCTGATCGTGAAAACGACGGCCGAGGCCCACCGCATCCCCACCGTCGAGGAGAACGTCCGGGCCCTGGAGACCGCGGCCGTCGTCGCGGGCGAGGAGGGCCGGGCACCGCGCACCGGCATCGCCGACACCGGGATCCACGAGGAGGCGTGTGCGCTGATCGACGCCGTGCTCGACCTCGATGCGGACATCGGCCGGGCGCTCGTCCGCTCCTTCGCCAAGGGACGGCTGGACGTGCCGTACTGCCTGCACCCGGACAACGCGGGGCGCGCCCGCAGCGGCCTCGACTCCTCCGGCCGCCTCTACTGGACCGACGCCGGTGCGATGCCGGTCGCGGGCCGCGCCGGAGCCGGACGGTCCGCGACCGGCTCCCGGGAACTGCTGGACGCCCTGTCGTATGTGCAGAGGACCTTCGACGAGCGGGCCTTTCGGACGGTGGCCGCTCCCCTGCCCCTTTCTCCCTGATCTCCCTGAACTCTCTGATCTCCCTGACTGCGTCATGCCGCCCACGACACGAGGACCTTCATGACCGAGAACCACCTCACCGGCCCCGCCAATCCCCGCGCGCATCTGACTTCCCCGGCCCTGCACGCCACTCTGCGCATCCAGAACAAGCTGCTCGCCGCCGCCCGCGACCACCTCGCGGAGGCCGGTTTCACGGAGATCCACCCGCCGGTCATCGGGCCGGTCACCGACCCGTGCAGCCGCGGGTCCAAGCAGGTCGACGTCGACTACTACGGCCACCGCTACAAGCTGATGACCAGCGCCATCCTGTACAAGCAGGCGTCCCTGCTGGCCTTCGACAAGATCTACTGCATCGCTCCCAACGTGCGGCTCGAACCGCTGGAGACCGCCGACACCAGCCGTCATCTCGCCGAGTTCCACCAGCTCGACGTGGAGTGGGCGGGTGCCTCCAAGGAGCAGGCCGTCCAGCTCGCGGAGGACCTGGTGGCCCAGATGGTGCGCCGCGCGGTGGCGGAGCTCCCGCAGGAGTTCGAGGTACTCGGCCGGGACGTCGGCATGTTCGCGGGCCTGGTCAAGGGGGTGTTCCCGAGGATCACCCACGCCGAGGCCGTCGAGCGGCTGCACGCCCTCGGCCACGGGCAGAGCCCCGACGCCGAACTCGACTGGGACGGTGAGGCGTTGCTCTCCGCCCAGTCCGACCGGCCGTTCTTCGTGACCGACTATCCGAAGGGGTCGCGCGGTTTCACGGACCGGGAATCCCCCACCGCGCCCGGGATGCTGCGCAACTTCGACCTCATCGCGTCGGACGGCTTCGGGGAACTGTGCAGCGGCAGCGAGCGCACCTTCGAGTACGCGGAGGCCGTCACGCGGATGCGGGAGACCGGCGAGAACCCCAGGAAGTACAGCTGGTACCTGGACCTGATGCGGGAGGGCATCCCGGCGAGCGCGGGGTTCGGCCTCGGTGTCGAGCGCTTCACCCGCTATGTGGCGGGCCTCGATGCGGTATGGCAGGCGAACGCCTTCCCCAAGCTGCCCGGGGTGGTGTCGCCGTGAGCGATCTGATGGCTCCGGGATTCCCGGAGAAGCAGGTGCGCCGGCGGGCCCGGCGGGGCGCGTCCGCCGTCTTCCCGCCCGCGGACGGCTACGGGCGCGTGCTGTTCGGGGCGGAACCCGGCGAGCCGCACGACCTCCTGGACGCGATGCGGCTCGTCCCGCCGGTCTTCATGGAGCGGCGGCTCGCGAAACTCATCGACCTCGGCCGGGAACCGACGTACCAGGACGTCGAACTCGCCACGGACATCGGCGGGTTCCACGCCACGCTCCCGGTCTATGTGTCCGCCCTGGGCTCCACCCGTGCGGCCGGCGGTGACCTGGGCCTCGCGCTCAGCCGCCAGGCCGCGGCGGTCGGCGTACCGATGGTCATCGGCGAGAACATCGTCCCGGTGAACGGATACGGGCGGCTCGACGGCGACGCCTCGCGTTCCCTGCTGGGCCGTCTCACCGCCTACGCCGAGCACGTCGGCGACGGACTGGGCGGTGTGGTCGTCCAGCAGAGCACCGAGGACGCCGACGCGGAGGTGTGGAACCTCGTTTACAGCGACCCGACCGCCCGGCCGCTGCTCGACTCCGGACGGCTCGCGTTCGAGCTCAAGGTCGGCCAGGGGGCCAAACCGGGCCTGGGCGGGATGACCGTGCTCGACGCCGCGGCGGCGGCCGGGCTGGAGGACCAGTTCGGCATCGACCCGCTCTTCGGCGACCGGGTACTGCGCGCCAGCAGCCCCGGCACCTTCACGGCGGAGATCCTGCGGCAGCAGATCCGCCTGATGCGGAACAACTTCCCCCGGGCACGGGTCTGGGTGAAGCTCTATCCCGGCCGGGACCTGGCGGCGGCGGTGCGGGTCGCCGTCGAGGCCGGTGCCGACGCCGTGACGGTGGACGGCGCCGAGGGCGGGACCGGCTGGGCGCCGACGGTGTTCCCCGCGCAGGTCGGGCTGCCGCTGGCGGAGTGTCTGCGGCGGCTGCCCGAACCCCCGCCGTGTCTGCTGGTGTCGGGCCGCATATGGGAAGGCGGCCGGGCCGTCAAGAGCCTGGCCCTCGGGGCGCGGGCGGTCGGCCTGGGCCGGGCGGCGCTGCTCGCCACGGCGGAGGACCCGCACGACGGCCTGATCCGCTTCCTGGAGTGCCTGGCCACGGAAATGCGGCTCCTCGTCAGCGCCCTGGGGCAGTACACCCCGGGCGCGCTCGGCCCGGACGACGTCTGGGCCCCCGGCGACGGCAGGTGATACTGCCCCCTTTCTGCTCCCTCTCCTGCCGATCTGCCGCCCGCCCGCGGCCTAGCGTCGGCGCATCGCATCGTCACGCCAATCCACCGGGGTTGAACCATGTCCTCATGCGGTATCCGATTCCCAGCGGCCGCGCTTCACGCGCCCCGGCGCCCCGCGGTGCGCAGGGGCGACCGGACCGTCACCTGCCAAGAACTGGACGAGCTGGCCGACGCGCTCGCCGCACAGCTCACGCCCGGCCACGTCGTCGCGGTGACCTGCCGTGACCGGCTCGACCACGTCGTCGCACTGCTGGGCGTGCTCAGGGCGGGCGCCACCTATCTGCCGCTGGACGCCGAGGCGCCCGACGAGCGCACCGCGTTCATCCTCGACGACGCCGGCGCGAACGCGGTCCTGGCCGACGGGGTCCTCACGACGAGACCTGGGCGCGACCACCCGCCGGGCGGCGGCGGATACGTCCTCTACACCTCGGGAACCACCGGTCGCCCGAAGGGCGTGCACGTCGCCGAGGGCGTGCTGGCCGCGCATATCGCCGCGGCGGCCGACCGGTTCAAGATCACGGACGAGGACGTCGTGCTGCACGCCGCCCGGCCGCATGTCGACGTGGCGATCGAGCAGGTCCTCACGGCGCTGACCAGCGGTGCCCGCCTGGTGATACCGGAGCGGCAGCTGATGGCACCGGCGGAGCTGCTCGGCCTGCTCGACACCGAGGGCGTGACGGTCGCCAACCTGTCCGCGGGGCACTTCCACGAGGTGGCCGCGGCGGTCCGGGACGGGGCGCGCCCGCCCGCGGGACTGCGCCTGATGATCTCCGGCAGCGACCGGCTCCACCCCGGCACCGCCGCCACCTGGTACGCGCGCACCGGCATACCGCTCGTCAACGCCTACGGCCCGACCGAGACGGTGATCACCGCCACCGCCCACGACGCCGCGCGGGAGACCGCCGGCGACACGGTCCCGATCGGCCGGGCACTGGGGCAGCGCAGCGCGCACGTCCTGGACGACCGGCTCCGGCCCTGCCCGCCGGGGACCGCGGGCGAGCTGTACCTCGGCGGCGGCGCCCTCGCGTCCGGCTACTGGGGGCGGCCCGCGCTCACGGCGGAGCGCTTCGTGGCGGACCCCTTCTCCGACGTGCCCGGCGCCCGTCTGTACCGCACCGGGGACACCGTCCGACGGGCGGCGCCGGACGCGCCCCTGGAGTTCGTCGGACGCGTCGACCACCAGGTGAAGATCCGCGGTTTCCGGGTCGAGCTCGGCGAGGTCGAGGAGGCCCTGGGCCGCTTCCCGGGGGTGACCTCGTGCGCGGTCACCGTGCACGAGGGGCGGCTGGCGGCCTATGTCACCGGCGGCGCCCCGCAGTTCGACGCGGTCCGCGCGTTCCTCGCCGCCGAGCTGCCCGAGCCCATGGTGCCCGGCAGTCTCACCGTGCTCGACGCGCTGCCGCTCACCCCCGGCGGAAAGGTCGACCGGGCCGCGCTCCCCGCGCCCGGCGCCCGGCCGGCGGGCACCGGCGGGGGGCGCCTGCCGCACACCCCGGCCGAACAGCTGATCGCCGCCGTCTGGTCCGATGTGCTCGGCGTGCCCCGGGTCGGCGCCCACGACAACTTCTTCCACCTCGGCGGCGACTCCCTCACGGCGATGCGCGTGGTGGGCCGCATCGTCGACGCCTTCGGCATGGTCTCGCCGCACATCATCTTCGAGGCCCCGACGCTCGCCGAGTTCGCCGCGGCGGTGACCGGCGGCGCCGCGAGCGAGCGCCCGGCCCCGGTCCGTACGCACCTCACCCGTGCGCCGCTGTCGAAGTACCAGCGCGGGCTGTGGTTCCTGGACCAGTGGAATCCCGGTGCGCCCACCTACAACGTGCCCTGGGTGTTCCGCTTCGCGGCCGCCATGGACATCGAGCTGCTGCACACCGCGCTGCGCGCCGTCGCGGACCGGCACGAGGTCCTGCGCACCACCTTCGTCCTCGGCGAGGACGGTCCCGAGCAGGTGGTCCACGAGGGGATGGAGCTGCCCTGCACGGTCATCGACGCGCCGGAGGCGCAGGTCGAGGGGGTGATCGCCCGCGCGGCGGCCGAGCCGTTCGACCTGGAGACGGGGCCGCTGCTGCGCGCCCACGCCATCCGTACCGCGGAGGGCGAGACCGTGCTGCTGCTCGTCTTCCACCACATCGTCTGGGACGAGGGGTCGCTGCCCGTCTTCGAGCGCGACCTGCGGGAGCTGTACGCGGCACTCGACGAGGGCAGAGCGCACCGGCTGCCCGAACTGCCCGTGCAGTACGCGGACTTCAGCGTCTGGCAGCAGGAGGGCGGGCTCCCCGACGAGCCGCTCGCGTACTGGCGTGCGCAGCTGCGGGACGCCCCGCAGGCGCCGGTGCTGGCCACCGACCACCCGCGCCCGGAGCTCCAGTCCTTCCGGGGGGCCTTCCACTCCTTCGCGATGCCCGGGGAGCTCGCGCGGGCCGTCCGCGAGTTCGCGCGCGACGAGGACGTGACGCCGTTCATGGTGCTGCTCGCGGGCCTCGCGCTGACACTGCACCACCGCTCCGGTGAGCGGGACCTGGTGCTGGGCACGCCGGTGAACACCCGCTCGCGCGCCGAACTGGCCGATCTGGTCGGCTACTTCGTGAATCTGCTGCCGCTGCGCGTCGGCGTCGGCGCCGGTATGTCCTTCCGCGATCTGGTCCGGCAGGTGCGCGAGGTGGCCATCGGCGGCTACCGGCACCAGGAAGTCCCCTTCGACGACATCATCGACCTCGTTCTCGAGGACCGCCCGGAGGACCGCAACCCCCTCTGCCAGGTGGTCCTCGAAATGCATCCGCTGGACTCCCGTCCGCTGGACGTCGGCGGCGTTCCGGTGACGCGCCATCTGCACATGAACGAGGTGTCCCGCTTCGATCTGTCGATCTCCGTGGACGACCGGGGCACGGACTTCACCGGCCGCTTCGAGTACGACCGCGATCTGTTCGACGAATCGACCATGCGGGAGCTGTGCGAGAGCTGGCTGGGCACCCTGGCGGTCTCCGTCGGGCTGCCCGTGCACAGCCTCTTCGAGGAGCAGGCGGCCCGGGTCCCGGACGCCACCGCCCTCGTCTTCGGCGACCGGCGGCTGAGCTACGCCGAGCTCAACGGGCGCGCCAACAGGCTGGCCCACTTCCTGGCCGGCCGCGGTATCACCCGCGGCTCGGCCGTCGCGATCCTGGTCGAGCGGGGCGGCGACCTGATCGTGGCGCTGCTCGCGGTGCTCAAGACCGGCGCCGCCTACACCCTCCTGGACCCCGACTTCCCCGCGGAGCGGCTGGCCGCGGCGGTGGCGGACAGCGGGGCCACGCTCGTCCTCACCCAGCGCGGCGGGCCCCCGCCGGCCGGCGGACCGGACCACCTCGATCTGGACGCCGTCGGCGCCGAGGTGGCGGGCTGTCCGGACCACGACCCGCGGCTGCCCGCCTCGGGCGACGACCTGGCCTGCGTGATGTTCACCTCCGGCTCCACGGGCCGGCCCAAGGGCGTGGCGGTGCCGCACCGCGCGCTGACCACGACCTATCTGGCGCAGGACTACGCGCGTTTCGGCCCGGACGAGGTGTGGCTCCAGCATTCGCCGGTCTCCTGGGACGCCTTCGCCCTGGAGCTCTTCGGAGCGCTGCTGTTCGGCGGCGCCTGTGTGCTCCAGCCGGGACAGCGGCCCGATCCGGAGACCATCGCCGACCTCACCGTGCGGCACGGCGTCACCCAGCTCCAGCTCTCGGCGAGCCTGTTCAACTTCCTGCTGGAGGAGTTCCCGCAAGCCTTCCGGGGGCTGAAGACCGCCTTCACCGGCGGGGAGCGGGCCTCCGCCACGCATGTCGCCAAGGCCCTGGCGACCTTCCCCGGCCTGGTCGTGGGCAACGGCTACGGTCCGGTGGAGAGCCTCGGCTTCACCACCTGCCACCTGGCGGACGCGGACAACATCCCGGATTCCTCGGTGCCGGTCGGCACCGCGCTGACCGGCAAGGACGTCCATGTCCTCGATGCCGCGCTGCGCCCGGTCGAGCCCGGGGAGACGGGCGAGGTGTACTGCGCGGGGGGCGGTCTGGCCTTCGGGTACGTCGGTCAGCCCGCCCTGACCGCGGAGCGGTTCGTCGCCAGCCCCTGCGGGGAGCCGGGCGCGCGCCTGTACCGGACCGGCGACCTGGGCCGCTGGTCGGCCGAGGGCGGCCTGGAGATCACCGGGCGGGCCGACGACCAGGTGAAGATCCGCGGTTTCCGCGTCGAGCCCGGCGAGATAGCGGAGCTGCTCACCCGCCACCCGGACGTGCGGCAGAGCGCGGTCACCGTCCATGAGCCGTCCGCGGGCGACCGCCGGCTCGCCGCCTACATCACCGCGGACTCCCCGGCGGCCGACGCCGACGCCCTCCTGGAGTACCTGTCCGAGCGGCTGCCCGACTACATGGTGCCCACCACCCTCGACATCCTGGACGCGCTGCCGCTGACCCCCAACGGCAAGATCGACCGCCGCGCGCTGCCCGCACCCGGCGAGCGGCGCGGCTCCGGTGACGGCACCGCCCTGACCGGCGCCCAGCGGCTGGTCGCCGACGCCATGAGCCAGGTCCTGGGGGTCGCGGAGATCGCCGCCGAGGACAACTTCTTCCGCATCGGCGGCAATTCGCTGGCCGCGGTCCGCGTCGCGATGCAGCTCTCCCGGTCCACCGGCACCCGCATCACGCCCCAGATCGTGTTCCGGGCCAAAACGGTCAGCGCCATCGCCGCACGGCTCCCGGCCACCTCATGAACCCCGACGGCATCCGCACGGAAGGCAGGACGACAGTGACCTCATCCGGAGCGCCGGCCCGCACCGCCCCCGTCTCGGGGCTGCAACGGGGGCTGTGGTTCCTCGACCGGTGGAACCCCGGCGCGGCGACGTACAACACCCCCTGGGTCTTCGACTTCAGCGGCCCCCTGGACCTGCGGCTCCTGGAGGAGGCGCTTGGGATTCTGGTCCGGCGGCACGAGGCGCTGCGTACCACGTTCGCCCTGGGGACCGAGGAGCCCGTCCAGCTGGTACACGACCGGATGGCCGTGCCGCTCGCGGTGGTCGATCTGCGGCACCTCGCCGAGGGCGACCGGGCCGCCCGGGTGCGGGACCTCGTCGTGGCCGAGGGCGCCGCCGCCCTGGACCTGCGGAGCGGTCCGCTGATCCGGGCCACGGCGATCCGCCGCGGTGACGAGGAGACCGGCGTCGTCTTCACCGTCCACCACATCATCTGGGACGGCTGGTCGGCCGAGGTCTTCGAACGCGAACTGGCCGAGACGTACACGGCGCTGGCCGACGGGCGGGCGCCCGTCCTGCCCGAACTGACCGAGCAGTACGCCGACTACGCCACCGAGGAGCGGCACGAGGCGTACGACGAGCACCGCGCCTACTGGGCGTCCCGCCTCGACGGCGCGCCCCGTCTGCTGCAACTGCCCGGCGACCGCACCCGGCCCGCCGTCCAGACCTACCGCGGGCATACCGAGCCGTTCGCGGTGCCCGCGGGCACGGCCGCCCGCGTCCGGGAGTTCGCCGAGGCCGAGGGCGTGACCCCGTTCATGGTCCAGCTGGCCGCGTTCGCGGTACTCCTGAACCGGTACACGGGCGCGTCGGACATGGTCATCGGCACCCCGGTGACCACCCGGAACCGGCCCGAACTGGAGCATCTGGTCGGCTGTTTCGTCAATCTGCTGCCGCTGCGCATCGAGCTGGCCCCGCAGCTGACCTTCCGCGAGCTGGTGCAGCACGTCCAGGACGTCGCCTTCGACGCCTACGCCTATCTGGACATGCCCTTCGACCAGATCGTCGACCAGCTGGCGCTGGACCGCTCGGCGCAGCATCCCCCGCTGGTCCAGGTGGTGTTCGGCGCGCACGCCGAGAGCCGTGAGCCCCTGCGGTTCGGGCCGGTCCGGGCGCAGCGGCGGGTGGCGTCCAACGGCACCAGCAAGTTCGATCTGACGTGGTCCGTCTTCGACGACGGCGAGCTGCGCGGCGAGGCCGAGTACGCCACCGACCTGTTCGACGCGGCCACGATCCGGGCGATGGCCGCGGAGTGGCAGCGGGTGCTGACCGCGGCCCTGGACGACAGCGACCGCCCGCTGCGCGGTCTGACCCGCCCCGAGCCGCCCGCTCCGGCGGCCGGGCCGGTCGAAGGGCGCTGTCTGCACCGGCTCTTCGAGGACGCGGTGGACGCGTACGCGGAGCGTACTGCGGTGACCTCGGGTGCCGTGTCGCTGAGCTACGCCGAACTCGACGCGCGCGCCAACCGCCTGGCCCATGCGCTGATCGCGGCCGGTGTCCGCACCGGCGACCGGGTCGGGCTGCTGCTCGAACGCACCCATGACATCCCGGTCTCGGTGCTCGCGGTGCTCAAGGCCGGTGCGGCCTATGTCCCGGTGGACCCGACCGCGCCCGCCGGGCGGGCGGCGGCGGCCTGGGGGGACACGGGCGTCGCCGTGGTGGTCACCGACCGGCCCGACCGGGTGCCCGAGGGGCCCTGGGAACTGTTCCACCTGGCCGCGCGGGCCGGGGATACGGCCCGGATGCCCGCGGAGCGGCCCGCGCGAACGGTGCGGGCCCAGGACACCGCGTACCTCATCTTCACCTCGGGTTCCACCGGGCGGCCCAAGGGCGTGGCGGTCACCCACGAGCACGTCAGCAGGCTGCTGGCCTCCGGTGCCGGTCACTTCGGCTTCGGTCCCGGCGAGGTGTGGACGCTCTTCCACAGCTTCGCCTTCGACTGGACGGTCTGGGAGCTCTGGGGAGCCCTGCACCACGGCGCGCGGCTGGTGGTGGTGCCGTATCTGACGAGCCGTTCGCCCGAGGAGTTCGCCGAACTGCTCGACGCGGAGCGCGTCTCCTTCCTCTGCCTGACCCCCTCGGCGCTGCGGCAGCTGGAGGCCGTCCTCAGGCGCCGTCCGCGCGCGCTCCCCGCACTGAAACGGATCATGCTGGGCGGGGAGGCGCTCGACCCGGCCGTGGTGGAGCGCTGGTACGGGCTCGACCCGCGGCCCCCGGCGCGGATGTGCAACCTGTACGGCATCACCGAGACCACCGTCCACGTCACCACCTGCGATATCGAGGAATCCGGTGCGGGCTTCCGGCGGAGCCTGATCGGTACGGCGATGCCGCATCTGACGGCGATGGTCCTCGACGACTGGCTGCGCCCCTGCCCGGCCGGTGTCCCCGGCGAGCTGTACATCGGCGGCGACAGCCTGGCGCTCGGCTACTGGGGACGGTCCTCGCTGACCGCGGGGCGCTTCCTCGCCGATCCGTACGCCGCCCGCGCGGGGGCGCGGATGTACCGCACCGGCGATGTGGCCCGGCGGCTGCCGGACGGGGGTCTCGAATACCTGGGGCGCGCGGACTTCCAGGTGAAGCTGCGCGGGTTCCGGATCGAACTGGGCGAGATCGAGAACGCGCTGGGCCGGCACCCGGACGTGGATGCCTGCGTCGTCACCGTGCGCGACCAGCGGCTGGCGGCCTATGTCACCGGCCGGGAACCGGACGGGGTACGGGAGTTCCTCGCCGGGACGCTGCCCGACTACATGATCCCGGCCAGTTGCACCGTCCTGGACGCGTTCCCGCTGACCGTCAACGGCAAGGTCGACCGCGCGGCGCTGCCGGCCCCCGGATTCCGGCCGGCCGAGGCCGGTCATGTCGCGCCGCGCACCGCGGCCGAGCGGGACTTCGCCACGGTCTGGTCGCGGGTGCTGGAGGTGCCCGACGTCGGTGTGCACGACAACTTCTTCCATCTCGGCGGCGATTCGATCCGGGCCGTCCACATGGCCGGCGGCCTGCACGAGCGGGGCTGGCAGGTCTCGCTCCGCGACATCTTCGACGCGCCCACCATCGCCGGCCTCGCACCGCTGGCCCAACCGGTGACCGACGACGACGCCGACGCCGCGCCCTTCGCCCTGGTGCGGGACGAGGACCGGCGGGAGCTGCCGGCCGGTCTGGTGGACGCCTACCCGATGGTCGCCATGCAGCTCAGCATGGTCTTCCACATGGAGCTCGCCGGCGCCACCGACAGCTACCACAACGTCAACAGCTACCGGATCGCCGGAGCCTGGGACGAGCCGGCCTTCCGGCAGAGCGTCGCAGAGGCGATGGCACGCCACCCCGTCCTGCGGACCGGTCTGGACATCGCCGGCTTCGGTGAGCCGCTCCAGCTGGTCCACGCGGAGCTGGCGCCGCCGGTCGAGTGCGACGATCTGCGCGACCTGGCGGCCGACGAGCAGCAGAAGGCGATCCTGGACGTCTTCGAGCACCACCGCCGGACCCCGTTCGACCTGCTGTGCCCGCCGCTCTTCCGGATCACCGTGCAGCGGACGGCGGACGACGCCTTCCACCTCACCATCTCCGAGCACCACGCCATCCTCGACGGCTGGAGCTTCACCTCGCTCCTGAGCGAACTGCTGCGGCGGCACGGCGCACTCGCCGCCGCCCCGGACAGCGCCGCCGCCCCGCCCCCGGCGTCGTCCTTCCGCGACTTCGTCGCCGCGGAGGGACGGGCCGCCGCCGATCCTGCGGCGCTCGGGTACTGGCGGGGCAAACTCCGCGGTGTCAGCGGTGAGTTGTGGGACGCAGTCCCCGACCACCCCGAACTGCCGCGCACCGTCCAGCGGGTGCTGCCGCAGGCGCCCGGACAGCTGCGCCGGGCCGCCGACGCGGCCGGGGTGCCGGTCAAGGCGGTGGCGCTCGCCGCGCACATGAGGGCGCTGGGGCAGATCACCGCACGGGACCGGGTCACCACCGGACTGACCGTGAACGGCCGCCTGGAGCGGCTCGGCGGCACGGACACCTACGGCCTGTTCCTCAACACCGTGCCGCTGACCTGCGAGGTGGCCGGGGACGACCCGCTCGCGCTGGTGCGCGCCGTGCACCACGAGGAGCTGGACATGATGCCGCACCGGCGGGTGCCCTTCGCACGGCTCGCCCGCATGATGACCAGCACCCGCCTCGACGGCCAGTTCGCCTATCTGCGCTTCCACGCGCTCGGCCAGCTCGACGCCGCGCGGATCGTGGACGACGGGCTGATCGGCTGCGAACCCGTCATGCGCCACGAGCCGAACAACTTCACCTTCTGCGCCTCGCTCGTCCAGGACCCGGTCACCGAACGCGTCCTGCTGGCCGTGGACCACCAGCGGTCGGTGGTCCCCGACGCACTCGTCGACGCGTACCACGACGCCTACACCGCGGCCCTCCAGCGGATGGCCGCGTCCTGCGGACACACCACGGACAAGGAGAGGAACCCGAGATGACCGCCCCGACCGGCGCCGACCGGCGCCCCGTCGACCTGCTGGCCCGCTTCGCCCGAGCGGTCCGGACCGCCCCGGGCCGCCCGGCCGTCCGGGCCGGCGGCACCGAGCTGACCTTCGCCGAACTCGACCGCCGCACGGCGGGCCTCGCGGCCGCACTGCACGCGCACGGCATCGGCCGCGGGGACCGGGTCGGGGTCCAACTGCCCCGCACCGCGGACCTGGTGGTCGCGCTGCTCGCGGTGTGGCGGGCGGGCGCCGCCTATGTCCCGCTCGACCCCGCCTATCCCCCGGCCCGGCTCGCCCTCATGGCCGAGGACGCCCGGATCGCCCTGCTGATCGGCGCGGACGGCGCCGCGCCACCGCGGCCGGGGGTCCCGGTGCTCGGCCCGGACGCCGCCGCCGCGCCCCGCCCGGCGGCGGAGCCGGACCCGCGGGATCCCGCGTATGTCATCTACACCTCCGGGTCCACCGGTGTGCCCAAGGGCGTCGAACTCACCCGCGGCGGTGTCGCGGACCTCGTCGCCGGGCTGGAGGAGCGCGGCGTCTACCGCGCCGGGCCCTCGGTCGTCGGCTGGAACGCGAGCATGTCCTTCGACGCCTCGGTCCAGCAGTGGGCCCGCGTCTGCCGCGGCGACACGGTGGTACTCATCGGCGACGAGCAGCGCGCCGACCCCGCCGCGCTGGCGGCCGTCCTCGACGCGACCGGCGTCACCGACCTGGACCTGACGCCGTCGCACTGGGAACTGCTGCGCGAAACGCTCACCGGGCGCCAGGTGCGGCTGTTCATGGGGGGCGAACCGGTCCCCGAGCGGACCTGGCGGGAGCTCGCCGACGGCGGCGCCGACGCCGTCAACCTCTACGGCCCCACCGAGTGCACCGTGGACGCCACGGTCGCCGCGATCACCGGGCCCCGCCCCCACCTCGGCGACCCGCTGCCCGGTGTGCGGCTGCGCCTCCTGGACGACGGGCTCCGGCCGGTGCCCGACGGGGTCACCGGTGAGCTGTACCTCGCCGGGCCCCGCCTCGCCCACGGCTATCTGCACCGTCCGGGGCTGACCGCGGCATGCTTCGTCGCCGACCCGGACGGGCCGGCCGGCGGCCGCATGTACCGCACCGGGGACCGGGCCCGCCGGGGCGCCGACGGGCTGCTGGAGTTCGCCGGCCGCGTCGACCGGCAGGTCAAGGTGCTCGGCCACCGGATCGAACTCGGCGAGATCGAGTCCGTCCTCGCCCGCCGCCCCGAGGTGACCGCGGCCGCCGTCACCGTGCGCGAGGCGGCCCCCGGGGACCTGCGCATCGCCGCGTACGTCACCGGCCCGGCCGCGGCGGGCGGCCCCGCCGTGCTGGCCGCGCTGCGCGCGCAACTGCCGGCGCACCTGGTCCCGCACACCCTGACCGTCCTCGACGGCCTGCCGCTCACCCCCAACGGCAAGACCGACTACGCGGCCCTGCCCGCACCGGCCGTCGCGGCCCCCGCGGCCGCCGGGTCCGGGGCGCCGCAGGGCGACGCGCTCCAGGAGCGGGTCGCCCAGGAGTGGCGCACGGTGCTCGGGGTCGCCTCCGTCGCGCAGACCGACAACTTCCTGTCGCTCGGCGGCCATTCGCTCGCCGCGTTGCGCGTCGTCCACAAGCTGCGCCGCACCCTCGACATCGACCTCCAGTTGCGCCACCTGCTCGACGCCGACGACCTCGCCGGTTTCACCCGCGCGGTGCGCGAACGGACCCAGGCGGGGCCGGTCGGCCGACCGGCCCTGGTCGCCCGCGACAGAACCGCCCGATGAGCCCCACCCACGCAAGGGAGCTGCCGTGCTCAGCACGATGACCGATCTCACGGATCCGGGCCTGTGGTCACGCCCCGACCTGCCCGCCGTCATCGACGCACTGCGGGCGAAGTCCCCGGTGCAGCGCACCGAGACGGCCGACGACGGCCCCGTCTGGTCGGTGCTCTCGTACGAACTGGCCGCCGAGGTCCTGCGGAACACCGCCGTCTACAGCTCGGAGGGCGGGTCGCTGCTGGGCAGCGGCGAGGGCCGGACACCGGTCGGCTCGGGCCGGATGATGGCCCTGACCGATCCGCCCCGCCACCGTGACCTCCGGGCGCCGGCCACGCCGTTCTTCTCGTCCGGTGGCGTCCGCAACGCCTCCCGCAGTATCGCCGAGCTGGCGGACTCCCTCGTCGCCGAGGCGGTCGCCCGCGGCGAGGTGGACCTGGTGGACACCGTCGCCGCGCTGCCGCTCGCCGTCATGTGCGATCTGCTCGAAATCCCGGACGAGGACCGGGACATGGTGGTCCGGGTCTGCGACGACGCCTTCCTGTGCCGCACCCCCGAGGAGCGCCGGGCGGGCCACCAGCGGCTGCTGCCGTACCTGTTCCAGCAGGTCCTGCTGCGCCGGGCCGACCCCGGCGACGATCTGATCAGCAAGGTGGCCACCTACCGGGTCCAGGGGCGGCCGATGCCGGTGGAGGACGTCGTCCTCAACCTGGACAACATCGTCGTCGGCGGTGTGCAGACCGTCCGGCACACGGCGGCCATGGGTCTGCTGGCGCTGGTCCAGCACCCCGAGCTGTGGCGGCAGTTGCGCGACGGGGAGGCGGAGATCGGGGCCGCGCTCGACGAGCTGCTGCGCTGGACCTCGGTCGGCCTGCACACGCTGCGCACCGCGAGCCGGGACACCGAGCTGGGCGGACAGCTGATCCGGCGCGGCGAACGGGTCGTCGTCTGGACCTGGGCCGCCAACCACGACGCGGCGGCCTTCGACCGCCCGCACGACATCATCCTGGACCGCTCGCCCAACAAACACCTGGCGCTGGGCCTGGGGGCGCACTACTGCATCGGGGCGCCGCTGGCCAAGGCGGAGCTGGAGGGGCTGTTCTCCGCGATGCTGCGCCGTGTGACGGAGATCCGGCCGACGGGGCCGCTGCGCCACAACGGCTCCATCATCAATTTCGGCCTCGACCATTTCCCCGTGCGCCTGGTCACCGGCTGACCGCAGTCAAGCCGCCGTTCGCTTTCCGGCGGCGCACCCGGGCGGAAATCCGCCGCTCACCGGCGGGCGAAACGGGCTCGTACAACTGCCGCTTTCCTGCCGGACCTACTTCCGCGCGGGCCGGACGCCCGTCGATAGATTCGCAGACAACCAAGGAGGTCGATCATTGTGACGAACCCGTTCGAGGACGAGAACGCGCGGTACCTGGTCCTGGTCAACGAGGAGAACCAGCACTCCCTCTGGCCGTCCTGGCTCGATGTGCCGGCCGGCTGGTCGGTGGCGCACGAGGAGGACACCCGGCAGGGCTGCCTCGACCACATCGAGGAGAACTGGACCGATATCCGCCCGGCCAGTCTGATCGCCGCCCTCGGCGGACGGTGAGACCGGCCACCCGTCAGGGCACCGAATTCCCCGCCCGCAGAGCCGGCCGAAAGGCGTGAATTCCCTCGGCCGGATACGACCGGAAGCGATCGGAAGCGGCCCGGAATTACCCGGGGAACGCCTCGCCGAACCGGTCGGGCCGCTTGCCGAAGCTTCCGTGTGCGTACCGCCGATGTGACCTGAAGGAAAGGAAAATCCGTGATTCCGGTTTCGTTTGCGCAGCAGCGCCTCTGGCTGGCCGACCAGCTCGACGGTCCGAGCCCGCGGTACAACCTGCCGTTCGCGATCCGGATGCGCGGACCCCTGGACGAGGCCGCGCTGCGGGACGCCGCGCGCGACGTCGTCATCCGGCACGAGGCGCTGCGCACCGTGTTCCCCGCGGTCGACGGCGTCCCCGTACAGCAGGTCGTACCGGCCGCGGAGACCCGGCTGCACTTCGAGACGGTCCGCTGCGGTCCGGACGAGTTTCCGGCGCTGCGCGACGCGGCCGCGGCGCACCACTTCGACCTGGGCGGGGAACTGCCCCTGCGCATGACGGTCTTCGCGCTCGCCCCCCAGGAGCACGTCCTGCTGGTGGTGGTGCACCACATCGCGGGGGACGGCTGGTCGCAGGGGCTGTTCCTGCGCGACCTGGCCGCCGCCTGCACGGCGCGGCACGCCGGCCGCTCCCCCGACTGGTCCCCACTGCCGGTGCAGTACGCGGACTACGCCCTGTGGCAGCGGGAGTTGCTGGGCAGCGACACCGATCCGCACAGCGTGCTCTCCCGGGAGCTGGCGTACTGGCGCGACCACCTGAGCGGGACGCCCCAGGAGGTGACGCTGCCGGCGGACCGCCCCCGGCCGCCGGTACAGGGAGCCTGCGCCGACGCGGTCGGGCTCCGCTTCGACGCGGACCTGCACGCCGCACTCCTCGATGTGGCGCGGGCGCACCGGGCCACCCTGTTCATGGTGCTGCAGGCGGGCCTCGCCGCCCTGCTGACCCGGCTGGGCGCGGGCACCGACGTCCCGCTCGGCACGGTGGTCGCCGGGCGCTCCGACGACGCGCTGCACGACGTCGTCGGATTCTTCGTCAACACCCTGGTGCTGCGCACCGACACCTCGGGCGACCCCACGTTCACCGAGCTGCTGGCCCGGGTCCGCGAGACCCAGCTGGAGGCGCACGCCCACGCGGAGATCCCCTTCGAGCGGCTGGTCGAAGAGGTGAACCCGGTGCGGTCGCTGGCCCGGCACCCGCTGTTCCAGGTGATGCTGGTCCTCCAGGACACCGCGGAGACCGGTCTCGACCTGCCCGGCCTCGACACCTGCCCGGAGCCGATCGGGATGCGGGTCGCCAAGTTCGACCTCAACATCGGCCTGGCGGAGGCGTTCGACGCCGACGGCGCGCCCGCGGGCATCACGGGCAGCGTCGAGTACGCGGCCGACCTGTTCGACCGCGACACGGTCGAGGCGCTGACGGTGCGGCTGGCCCGCCTGCTGTCCGCGGCCGCCGCGGACCCGGGTCTGCCCGTCGGGCGGATCGATGTGCTCGGGGCGGCGGAGCGGTCACGGCTCCTCTCCGGGGGGAACGGCGCCGCGGCCGCCGTGTCCCTGCCCCGGGCGTTCGCGGACCAGGCGGCACGCACCCCCGACGCCCTCGCCGTCGCGGGCGAGGACACCCTCACCTACGCGGAGCTCGACGCGCGGGCGAACCGGCTCGCGCACCATCTGACCGGCCTCGGCGTCGGACCGGAGACCCCGGTGGCGCTGCTCGTGGAGCCGTCGGCGGACGCCGTGGCCGCCACCCTGGCGATCCTCAAGGCCGGCGGTGTCTGTGTGCCGCTGCACCCCGGTCTGCCCGCGGACCGGGCGGCCCGGGTGATGGAGGACGCCGGCGCCGCCGTGCTGTTCACCGACCGCGCGCCCGGTGCCGTACCCGGCGGCGTACGGGTGGTCCGGCCGGGCGACGGCCGGTCCGGGGAGGCCACCGATCCCGCCGTTGCGGTCCATCCGGATCAGCTCGCGTACCTGAGGTATCCCGCCGACCCGGCGGACGGGCCCGCGGGGGTGGCCGTGTGCCACCGTGACGTGGCCGCGTTCGCGACCGACCGCCGGTGGCGCGGCACGGCCCCGGACCGTGTGCTGCTGCACTCGCCGCAGACCCTCGACGCGGCCATCTACGAGCTGTGGGTGCCGCTGCTCTCGGGCGGCACGGTCGTGGTGGCACCGGCCGGTGCGCCCGGCCCCGCGGGGCTGCGCGCCGTGCTGCAGCGCCACGCGGTCACCGCGCTCTTCCTCACCAAGGGCCTCTTCGACCAGGTCGCCGAGGAGTGCCCGGAGGCGTTCACCGGACTGCGCACGCTGGCCACCGGTGGCGGCCGGGCGTCGGCGGCCGCCGTGCGGCGCGCCCTCGCGGCCCACCCGGACCTCGTACTGCACCACCTCTACGGCCCGGCCGGGCACGCCACGGCCGCCACCGCCCACGCCCTGTCGGCCCAGGAATCGGCCACCGGCCGGGTGCCGATCGGCCGCCCCCTCGGCCACCTCCGCGGGTACGTCCTGGACGCGCGCCTCGAACCGGTCGCGCCCGGGGTCGTCGGCGAACTGTACGTGGCGGGCGCGGGCCTGGCCCGCGGTCACCTCAACCGGCCGGGCCCGACCGCGGAGCGTTTCGTGCCCTGCCCGTTCATGCCGGGCGAGCGCATGTACCGCACCGGTGACCTGGCGCGCCGGCGCGCGGACGGTGTCCTGGAACACCTCGGCCGGGCGGACGAGCGGGCCGAGATCGCCGGCTGCCGCGTCGAGCCCGGGGAGATCGAGGCGGTCCTGGGCCGGTACGACGGGGTCGGGCAGGCCGTGGTGGTCGTCCGCGAGGACGGCCCGGGAGACCGGCGCCTGGTCGCGTACTGCACCCCTGCCGGGGAGCGGCCCGAACTGGCCGCGGAACTGCGCCGGTTCGCGGCCGGGTCGCTGCCCGGCTATCTGGTCCCGCAGGTGGTGGTCCTCGACCGGCTGCCGCGCACCACGGACCACGAGCTCGACCACGCCGCGCTGCCCGCGCCCGGCCGCCCGCGCTCCGCCGAGTCGCCGGGAGACGGGGCGCGGCAGGAGGCGCTGCGCGAGGAGGCCGTGGTGGGCCGGCTCTTCGCCGACCTCCTGGGACGCGACACGGTCGGCGTCCAGGACAACTTCTTCGAGCTGGGCGGCCACTCCCTGCTGGCGACCCGGCTGCTGGCCCGGGTGCGCTCGGTGACCGGCGCCGATATCCGCATCCGGGCCTTCTTCGAGGATCCCACCGTCGCCGGGCTCGTCCGGCAGCTGGACACGGAGAAGAGCACCCGGCCCGTGCTGGCCGCCCGGACCCGGCCGGACGCCATGCCGCTGTCCTTCGCCCAGCAGCGCCTGTGGCTGATCGACCGGATGCAGGGCGCGGGCGCCTACTACAACGTGCCGGTCGCGCTGCGGCTGCGCGGCCCGCTCGACCGGGAGGCGCTGACGGCGGCGGTCGCCGACCTCCTCGCCCGGCACGAGACCCTGCGCACCGTCATCAGGGAGATCGACGGCGCGCCCTGCCAGCTGGTGCTGGCGGCCGCCGAGGCGCCCTCGGTGGTCGAGGCCGTGCGGTGCCGCGGGGAGGAGGCCGAGGCTCTGGTGAACGCGGCGTCGCGGCGGCCGTTCGACCTCGCCGCCGATCTGCCGCTGCGCGTCACCGTCCTGGAGACCGCCCCCGACGATCATGTACTGCTGCTCGTCCTGCACCACATCGTGAGCGACGGCTGGTCGCTGGGCCCCCTGATGCGCGACCTCGCGCGGGCCTACGCCGCCCGCCGCGCGGGCCACGCCCCCGACTGGGCCCCGCTGCCGGTGCAGTACGCCGACTACACCCTGTGGCAGCGGGAGCTGCTCGGTGACGAAGCGGACCCCCGCAGCCTGTACGCACGCCAGCTGACCCACTGGCGCAAGGCCCTCGCCGGGCTGCCGGAGGAGCTGGAGCTGCCGTTCGACCGGCCGCGCGGCACCGTGCCCTGCGTCCGGGCGGAGCGCGTCATGATGCCCCTGGACGCGCGGCTGCACGCCGCCCTGCTCGACGTGGCACGCACCCATCAGGTGACCTTGTTCATGGTGGTGCAGGCGGGTGTCGCGGCGCTGCTGTCCCGCTGGGGCGCGGGCGAGGACATACCGATCGGGGCGGTGGTGGCCGGCCGCTCGGAGCAACTCCTCGACGATCTGGTCGGCTTCTTCGTCAACACCCTCGTACTGCGCACCGATACCTCGGGCGACCCCACGTTCGGCGAGCTGCTGGCCCGGATCCGCGAGAGCGACCTCGCCGCGTACGCCCACCAGGACGTGCCGTTCGAGCGGCTGGTGGAGGAGATCAACCCGGTCCGCTCCCTGGCGCGCCACCCGCTCGTCCAGGTGATGCTGGTGCTGCAGAACAACGAGCAGGCCGAACTGGACCTCGCGGGCCTGGAGACCTCGTCGGAGCCGAGCGACACCGGCGGCGCCAAGTTCGACCTCACCTTCGTCATGGAGGAGTCGTACGGCCCCGACGGTCCGGCGGGCATCGACTGCTCGATCGACTTCGCGGTGGACCTCTTCGACCGGGACACGGTGGAGTCCATGGCGGCCGTGCTCGCCCGCCTGCTGTCGGCCGCGGCGAGCACCCCCGGCACCGCCATCGGGGAGCTGGACGCGCTCGGCGACGAGGAGCGCGCACGCCTCCTCGTCGACTGGAACGACACCGCGGTGGCGGCGCCCGCCATCTCGCTGCCGCAGGCGTTCGCGGAGCAGGCGGCGCGCACCCCCGACGCGGTCGCCGTCGCCGCGGACGGCGCCGCCCTGACGTACGCGGAGCTCGACGCGCGGGCCGGCCGCCTCGCGCACCGTCTGCTGGCGGCCGGCGCCACGGCGGAGACCCGGGTGGCGCTGCTCCTGGAGCGGTCGGTGGACGCCGTGGTGGCCACGCTGGCGGTCGCCAGGGCGGGCGCGGCGTATGTGCCGCTGCACACCGGGCTGCCGCCCGAGCGGATGTCCTGGGTGATCGAGGACAGCGACGCCCGCCTCCTGATCACCGACCGGACCGAGGTGGACTTCCCGCACCGCGCGCGGGTGATCCGCCCGGCGGACGAACCGTCCGGCGCCGCCGCCCCCGCCGTCCGCATACACCCCGGCCAACTGGCCTACGTGATGTACACCTCCGGTTCGACCGGGCTGCCCAAGGGGGTGGCGGTCCGCCACCGCGATGTGGTCGCCCTGGCCGGTGACCGCCGGTGGCGCGGCGGGGACCACCGCCGGGTGCTGCTGCACTCGCCGATGGCCTTCGACGCGGCCACCTACGAGCTGTGGGTGCCGCTGCTCTCGGGCGGCACCGTCGTGGTGGCACCGCCCGGTGCGCTCGACCCCGCGGGGCTGCGCGCCGTGGTGGAGCGCCACGCGGTCACCGCGCTGTGGCTCACCAAGGGCCTGTTCGACGTCGTCGCGGAGGAGAGTCCGCACACCTTCGCGGGCCTGCGCGCGGTGACCACCGGCGGCGACGCCGGCTCGCCCGTCATGCTCCGCCGCGTCCTCGCGGCCTGTCCGGACCTGCGTCTCGCCAACGGGTACGGCCCGACGGAGACCACCACCTTCGCCACGCACCATCTGCTGTCCGCCGCGGATGTGGCGGGCGCGCGGGTGCCGATCGGGCGCCCGCTGGACAATATGCGGGCGTACGTCCTGGACGGCCGTCTGCGCCCGGTCCCGGTCGGCGCGCCCGGGGAACTGTACGTGGCGGGCGCCGGGCTGGCCCGCGGCTACTGGCGGCGCTCCGTGCTGACCGCCGAGCGGTTCGTGGCCAGTCCCTTCGGCACCGGCGAGCGCATGTACCGCACGGGTGACCGGTGCCGGCTGCGCGGCGACGGCACCGTGGAGTATCTGGGCCGCACCGATCACCAGGTCAAGCTGCGCGGGTTCCGGATCGAACCCGGCGAGATCGAGGCGGTGCTCGCCCGCTGCGCGGGCGTCGGCCAGGTCCTCGTCGTCGCCCGGGAGGACATCGCCGGTGACCGCCGGCTCGTGGCGTACTGCACCCCGGCCGGGGATCACCCCGAACTGGCCGCGGAACTGGGCTGGTTCGCCACCGCCTCACTGCCCGCGTACATGGTGCCGTCCGCCGTGGTCGTCCTGGACGCCCTGCCGCTGAACCCGAACGGGAAGGTGGACCGCAAGGCGCTGCCCGCACCGGTGCACACGGCCGACCAGCGGGGCCGCGCACCGCGGACGCCCCAGGAACGGCTGCTGTGCGAGCTGTTCGGTGAGCTGCTCGGTGTCGACGCGGTCACCATCGACGACGACTTCTTCGCGCTCGGCGGCCACTCCCTGCTGGCCACCCGTGTGGTGAGCCGGGTGCGGGCGGCGCTGGGCGTCGAGCTGGGCATCACGGACCTGTTCCGGACGCCGACCCCGGCCGGGCTGAGCGCCCGCCTGGCCGGCGCCTCCAGCCGGCCGGCCCTGACCGCCCGGCCCCGCCCGGAGATACTGCCGCTCTCCTACGCCCAGCAGCGGCTCTGGTTCATCGGCCAGGTCGAGGGCCCGAGCGCGACGTACAACATTCCCCTCGGCGTCCGGCTGCGCGGCGCCCTGGACGTGGCGGCGCTGGAGCGCGCGCTCGGCGACGTGGTGCTGCGGCACGAGGCCCTGCGCACCGTCTTCCCCGTCCACGAGGGCGTCCCCCGGCAGCACGTCACGGCCGGCCCGACGGGGCGCCTCGTCACCGTCTGCGACCGCCCGGTGTCCGAGGTGGTCGGGCACGTCTTCGACCTCGCCACCGAACTGCCGGTCCACGGCTACGTCCTGCCGGGCGACGCTCCCGCGGAGCACGTCCTCGTCCTGGTGCTGCACCACGTCGCGAGCGACGGCTGGTCGCTGCGCCCGCTGCTGCGGGACCTGGCGCAGGCGTACGGCGCCCGCTGCCTGGGCCGGGCGCCCGAGTGGGACGCGCTCCCGGTGCAGTACGCGGACTACACGCTGTGGCAGCGGGAGCTGCTCGGCTCGGAGGGCGACGCGGACAGCCCGCTCGCCCGGCAACTCGCCTTCTGGCAGGAGACACTGGCCGGTCTTCCGGACGAGCTGTCGCTGCCCGTGGACCGGCCGCGCCCGGCGGTGGCGAGCCACCGGGGCGAGGTGGCGCGGTTCGCGTTCGACTCCGGGCTGCACCTGCGGCTGACCGAGCTGGCCCAGGAACACGGCGTCACCCTGTTCATGGTGCTCCAGGCCGCCCTCGCCGCCCTCCTGAACAGGTTCGGCGCGGGTGAGGACATTCCCATCGGCTCCCCGGCCGCGGGCCGCACGGACGAGGCCCTCGACGAGCTCGTCGGGTTCTTCGCCAACACCCTGGTGCTCCGGGTCGACCTGTCGGGACGCCCGAGCTTCCACGAGCTGCTGGGCCGGGTGCGGGCCATGAACCTGGCCGCCCTCGCCCATCAGGACGTCCCCTTCGAACGGCTGGTGGAGGAGCTGAACCCGGCCCGTTCGCTGGCCCGGCACCCGCTGTTCCAGGTGATGTTCGCCTACAACAACACCGCCGAGGCGACCCTCGAATTCCCGGGCCTGGACGCCGAGTTCGCGCCCGTGTCGCAGGACGGCGTCGCCAAGTTCGACTTGCTGTTCGGCATCGGCGAACAGCGGGACGCCGAAGGCCGGCCCGCGGGGATCGAGGGCGGACTCGAATACGCCACCGACCTCTTCGACGGCGAGACGGCCGCTCGGATGACGGACGCGCTGGGGCGCCTGCTGGCCGCCGTGGTCCGGGCACCCGACGCTCCCCTCGCCACCCTCGGCCTCCTCTCGGACGCCGACCGCCGCCGCCTGCTCCGCGACCGGAACGACACCGATCACGCCGTACCGTTCGTCTCCCTGCCCGACCTGGTACGGCAGCGGGCGGCCCGCACGCCCGGTGCGCCCGTGGTGATCGACGGGGACACCGTCCTCACCTACGGGGAGCTGGACGCCCGCGCAGCGCGGCTCGCCGGGCGCCTCGCCGCGGCGGGCGCCGCCCCCGAACGCCTCGTGGCGATCGCGCTGCCCCGGTCCGCGGACTTCTACGTCGCCGTCCTCGCGGTGCTCGGCACGGGAGCGGCGTACGTACCGCTGGATCCGCGGCATCCCGCGCAGCGGATCGCGGCGATCCTGGACGAGGCCGCACCGGTGCTGATGCTGACCGACGGCCGGGCCGACCGGCCGGCCGCGGACTGCCCGGTGGTGCGGATCGACGCGGCCGGCGACCACGGCGAGCGGCCGTCGGCCCCCGTGCCGGTGACCCGCGGGCACGCCGCCTACGTGATCTACACATCCGGCTCGACCGGCGCCCCCAAGGGCGTGGTCGTCACCCATGGCGGTCTGCGCAACCTCCTGGTCTCCCTGGCCGGGCAGGTGCCGCTGGACGAGGGCGACCGGCTGCTCGCCGCCACCACACCGGCCTTCGACATGGCCGTCCCGGAGATCTATCTGCCGCTGGTCACGGGCGCCGCGGCGGTCGTCGCCGACGACGACACGGTGCGCGATCCGGCGGCGCTCGCCGCGCTGATCGAGCGGGCCGCGGTCACCGTCGTCCAGGCGACGCCGAGCCTGTGGCACGCCCTGCTCTCTGAGCGGCCCGAAGCGGTCCGCGGGCTGCGGATGCTCGTCGGCGCCGAGGCCCTGCCGCCGGCGCTCGCCGCCGAACTGCACCGGTGGGGCAGCGAGGTGACCAATCTGTACGGGCCGACGGAGACCACGGTGTGGTCCACGGCGGCCCGGCTCGGCGCGGCCGGCCCGCCGGCCATCGGCCGCCCCCTCCTCAACACCCGCGCCTATGTCCTCGACCGGGACCTGAACCCGGTTCCGGAAGGCGTCACCGGCGAGCTGTACCTCTCGGGCGAGGGCCTGGCCCGGGGCTACCTCGGCCGCGCCGGGCTGACCGCCGAGCGGTTCGTGGCCTGCCCGTTCACGGCCGGGGCCCGGATGTACCGCACCGGGGACCTGGCGCGTTGGCGGCGGGACGGCGAGCTGGAGTGCCTGGGCCGGACCGACCACCAGGTGAAGGTGCGCGGCTTCCGGATCGAACCGGGTGAGATCGAGACCGCCCTGACGGGCCGTGCGGAGGTCGCCCAGGCGGTGGTGATGGCGCGGGAGGACACCCCGGGCGACATCCGCCTGGTGGCGTACGTGGTCGGAGAAGATCCGTCGGATGCCCCCGACGGCACCGAGCTGCGCCGCTTCTGCACGGCCGCGCTGCCCGCCTATATGGTCCCGTCCGCGGTGGTCGTCCTGGACGCCCTGCCGCTGAACCCGAACGGGAAGCTGGACCGCACGGCGCTGCCGGCACCCGACTACGCGGCGCCGTCCCCGGGGCGCGGTCCGCGCACCCCCCTGGAGGAGGTGCTGTGCGGACTGTTCGCGGATGTGCTCGGCGTGCCCGATGTGGGCATCGACGACAGCTTCTTCGACCTGGGCGGCCACTCACTGCTGGCCACCACGCTGCTCAGCCGGGTGCGCTCGGTGCTGGGGGCCGAACTGAGCATCCGGACCGTCTTCGAGTCCCCGACGGTGGCCGAACTGTCCGGCCGGCTCGGCGCGAAGACCTCGCACGACGCCCTGGACGTGCTCCTGCCGCTGCGCTCGCGCGGCACGCGCCCGCCGCTGTTCTGTGTGCATCCCGCCGCCGGCATCAGCTGGGTCTACTCGGGTCTGCTGCGGGCCGTCGACGCCGCGCACCCGGTCTACGGCCTCCAGGCGAGCGGCCTGACGGGGCAGGCCCCGGAGAGTGTCGGGGAGATGGCCGAGGACTATCTCCGCCGGATCAAGGAGGTCCAGCCCGCCGGGCCCTACCACCTGCTCGGCTGGTCCTTCGGCGCGACGGTCGCCCAGGAGATGGCCGTACGGCTCCAGGCCGAAGGGGAAGAGGTCGCCCTGCTCGCGCTCCTCGACGGCTACCCGGCCGTCCCGGGGGCGGCCGACCCGGTCCTGCCCGACGACGCCGCGGAGATGTTCGCCGCGCTGCTCGCCTCACTGGGCCTGGACCCCGCCGCACCGGACGGCCTCGCCGTGCTGGAGCCGCTGCTCGGCGAGGCGGCGGGCGCCCTGGCCGATGTCTTCGCCACCCACCACAAGCTCCTGAACGAGCACACCCCCCGCCACTACCGGGGCGACGCCGTCTTCTTCGGCGCCACCCTCGACAAGCCCGGCGACTGGCCGTACGCGGACGCCTGGCGCGGGCACATCACCGGCCGGATCGAGGAGCACCGGATCGCCTGCGCGCACGGCGAGCTGACCCGGCCGGAGCCGATCGCCCGGATCGGGGCCGTCGTCGCGGACAAGCTCCGCGCCGCACACCGGACGGAGCACCGTGGAGAGCAGTGACATGAACCGGACCACCACACCGCCGCCCGCCTCCCCGGCCACCGGCGAGCCGGTACGGCGCCGCTGGGGACTGTGGGCCGAGGCCGACTTCCGCCGGCTGTGGATCGGCGAGACGACCAGCAGCCTGGGCACCGCCGTCGGACACGTCTCACTGTCCCTGGTCGCGGTCGTCGTCCTGAAGGCGGACCCGGCCACCATGGGCGTGCTGACGGCACTGACCTGGCTGCCGTGGCTCCTCATCGGGCTGCCCGCCGGGGCCTGGGTGGACCGGTGGCCGCGCCGCCGGGTGATGCTCGTCAGCGACCTGGCCCTGCTGGTCCTCTTCGCCAGCGTGCCGGTGGCCGCCTGGCTGGGGGTGCTGACCATCGGGCAACTCCTGGTCGTCGCCGTACTGGTGGGCGTGGCGAAGGTGTTCCTCAGCACCGCCTACGCGGCCCTCATCCCCACGCTGGTGGCCAAGCCCGACCTGCTGGAGGCCAACGCCAAGCTGCGGGGCGGGGAGACGGCCGGGGAGATCGCCGGTCCCGGGGTGGCGGGTTTCATCGCCCAGGTCTTCGGGGCGGTCGGCGGACTGCTGGTCGACTCCTTCTCCTATCTGGTCTCCGCGCTCTGCCTGGGCGCGATCAAACCCCGGGAGAAGCCCCCGGCGGCGGCCGCGCGGGACGGCATCCGGCGCGAGATCACCGAGGGGATCCGGTTCGTCGTCCGCGATCCGTTCCTGCGGACGCTGGCCTGTTTCGGCGCCCTGGGCAATCTGGCGCTGAACGGGATCCAGGCCGTGCAGACCGTGTTCCTCGTCCGCGACGTCCACCTGGACGGGGGCGCGGTGGGGTTGGTGTTCGCGGCCGTCAGTACCGGGGGCCTGGCCGGGGTGTGGGCGGCCGGCCGGATCGTCCGCCGGTTCGGCACCGCACGCGGTCTGCTGCTCAGCTACCTGGTGGTGGCCCCGGGCATCGTGCTGCTGCCCTTCGCCGGAAGCGGGCTGCCACTGCCGGTGAGCGTGCTCGGCTGGGCCCTCGGGGTCGGCGGGGTGGTCACCGCGAACGTCATCTCCAGCAGCTTCTCGCAGAGTTACTGCCCGCCGGAGATGCTCGGCCGGGTCAGGGCCAGCTCGTCCACCGTCAACTACGGCGCGATTCCCGTCGGGGCGCTGCTGGGCGGCTATCTGGGCGAGGCGCTGGGCACCAGGGGCACGATCTGGATCATGGCCGGCGTCCTCGTGACGGCCAACCTGGTCCTGCTGGTGAGCCCGATCCGCGCCCTGCGTGACTTCCCACAACGCGCCGAGACACCCCGCACCGACGCCTGAGGAGTGCCGCGCCGACCGCGGCGGCAGCCGACCGGACCATCGCACCAACCCAGTAGAGATCACTCACGACATGGATGAGGGGACATGGCGAATCAGCCTTTCGCTCTTGTCTGCCTGCCCTTCGCAGGCAGCGGCGCCGGCTTCTACCGCCCGTGGCGGACGCAGTTCGACGTCGAGTTCGAGATCGTCCCGATACAACTGCCGGGCAGGGAGGAACAGTTCCTCGACGACCCGTTCACCGATATGCCGGAGGCCGTCCGGGAACTGACCCGCCGGGTGCTGGACGGCACGGACGACGACACCCCTCTCGCGCTGTTCGGGCACAGCTTCGGCGCCGTGCTCGCCTACGAGATCGCGCTCGAACTCACCCGGCGGGGGCACCCCGGCCTGCGGCACCTGTTCGTGAGCGGTTCGCCCGGACCACACAACGGCCGCGCCGAGCGGGCGAGCGGCCTGAGCGACGAGGAATTCCTCGGCCGGGTGCAGGAGTTCGCCGGATACCAGTCAGAGGTGTTCGAGGACCCGGACATGCGGGAGATGTTCCTGCCGCTGCTCCGCGCCGACGTGGAGATGCACGAGTCGTACGAGCCGTCCTCGTCCGAACCGCTCGCCGTCCCCGTCACGTCGCTGCGCGGCTGTGACGACACGCTGGTCTCGCGCACCCAGGCGGAGGAGTGGTCCGCCACCACCCGCGACCGGTTCGCGTACCGGGAGATCCGCGGCGGACACATGTACCTGATCGACCATCCCGACGTCCTGCTGCAGGCCGTGGCCGCCCACTGACGGCGCGGCCCGCCGACGGCACGAGAAGAGGAGAAGCAGATGCGACTGAGCGGGAAGACCGCCGTCATCACGGGGGCGGCGCGCGGTCTCGGGCGCGCATGCGCGGTCAGGTTCGCGGCGGAAGGCGCCGATCTCCTGCTGATGGACATCGCGCAGGACGTGGCGGGAGTGCCCTACCCGCTGGGGTCGCGCGGCCAGTTGGCGCACACCGCCGCGCTGTGCGAGAAGGCGGGCGGTGCCGTCGTGGCCAAGGTGGCGGACGTACGGGACGCCGCGGACTGCCAGGGCGTGATCGATGCGGCGCTCGACAGGTTCGGTGCCGTGGACGTCCTGGTCAACAACGCGGGCATCGCGGCGCCGTCCGGAAAGGTCACCCACGACATCACGGCGGCCGAATGGGCGCTCATGCTCGACACCGATCTGTCCGGCGCCTGGCGGATGATGAAGGCCGCCGCCCCGGCCATGGTGGGACAGCGGGCGGGCAGCGTCATCAATGTCTCGTCGACCGCGGGACTGGTCGGCTACCGCCACTTCGCCGGGTACGTCACGGCCAAGCACGGCTTGATCGGGCTCACCAAGGCCGCGGCCCTCGACTACGCCCCGCTGGGTGTCCGGGTGAACGCGCTGTGCCCCGGATCGGTGCGCGACGACCCCGTCGTGGAGGGCCGGATGCTGTCCGAGATCGCCCGCTCCCTCGATGTGCCCGTCGAGGAGCACGAGGAGATCTTCGTCCGGGACCAGCCCACGAACGATCTGATCGAGCCCGCCGATATCGCCGCCGCCGCGCTCTGGCTGGCGAGCGACGACTCCCGCCGGGTGACCGGCAGCGTCCTGACCGTCGACGGAGGATTCACGGCCCGGTGACGCAGCCCGGCCGCACTCCGCACCACCCCCGGCAGAAGGAACCCGTGAATGCCATGAGCGAAGAACCCGACCCCCGAGCCGCCGCGCCCGGGGCGCGCACCCCCGACGTGCGCACCGCGCGCGAGTGGGCCGGGCTGTGCCACAGCCTCACCGTGCGGGTGCCCGGCCCCGTCGACCCCGGCCGTCTCGACCGGAACCTGGCGGCGGGCGCCCGCCGCCGGCCGGCGCTCCGTCCGCTGCGGCTCTGGCACACCGCGGTCGCGGCGCCGTCCGGCACCGCCGCGGCAGAGCGCAGGGCACGGGCGGAGGCTGCCCGGCCGGTACGGCCGGACATGTTCCCCGTGCGGGCCGTGCTGGTCCACTGCTCCGACGGCGCGGCCGACCTGGTGCTGGTGGCCGCCCGCATATCCGTGCCGCGCCCGGCCCTCGACCGGCTGGCCGCTCTCCTCCTGGACGGGGCGGCGGACGCCTGGGACGACGCGCCGGACATCCCGGCGTGCGCACCGTTCCCGCCCGCCCCCGAGCACGACCCCGTCCCGTGGGGGCTGGGGCTTCCCGGGCGGGCCGGCACGACCGGGACCGTTCCCCTGCCCCTCCCGGAGCGTGCGGGCCTCGACGTACGGCACCTCGTCGGCGCTCTCGCGCTCGCCCTGGCCCGGTACGCGGCGGGGGACGAGGGCGCCGACGCCGGCGTGACCGTCGGCCGGGTCGAGTCCGCCGCCCTGCGCGGGTACGACGACATCCGCGCGTACACGGTGCGGACCGACGATGAGCCGAGCACCGCCGACTTCCTCGCCCAGTTCGACACCGCGCCTGCGACCGCACCACGGGTCCCCGCCGCGGGGCTGATCGTGGGTACCGCGCAGCCCGGCCGCAGCCACCGGCCGTGTCTCGCCCCGGTCTTCCCGCTCACCCTCCATGCGGAGCGGCAGGCGGACGGCACGCTCCGCGGCACGTGCTGGTTCGACGAGGGAACGGTCGCGCCGCAGCTCGCCGAGCGGTTCTGCGCCCACGTCGCGCACCTCGCGGCCCAGCTGGCCGAGAGCCCCGGCGCGCGCCCGGTGTCCCACCTCGAACTGCTGACGGCGGCGGAGCACGGGAGCGTCCTCCGGGCGGGGAGCTCCGCGCCCGTCCGCACGAGCGGCGGTCACCTCGTCGGGCTGTTCGAGGAGCGGGTGCGGAGCGGGCCCGACGCCCCGGCACTCGGCGACGGCACCACGCAGTTGACATACCGGCAGCTCGATGACGCGGCGGAAGAGGTGGCGGCGGGACTGCGAGCGAAGGGCGTCGCCCCGGGCAGCCGGGTCGGGGTCTGCCTGGAGCGGGACGCCGGGCTGGTCGTCACGCTGCTCGGGGTGCTGAAGTCCGGCTGCGCCTATGTGCCGATGGATGTGCACTATCCGCAGGAGCGGCTGCGCTACATCACCGAGCAGGCGCAACTGCCCGTGGTCGTGGCATCGGCCGGGCAGTTCCCCGCCCTGGCGGGGGTGGCGGTCGTCGCCCCCGGGGAGCTGCGTGAACTCGGCGCCGCGGCGGACGCGCCCGGCGAGCCCCCGCACCTCGACCCCGGGCAGGCCGCCTACGTGATCTACACGTCGGGCTCCACCGGCCGTCCGAAGGGCGTCGTGGTGCCCCACGCCAACGTCGTGGCCCTGGTCGACGCGACCGCCGACGACTTCGGGCTCGGCCCCCACGACACCTGGACCCTCTTCCACTCCAGCGCCTTCGACTTCTCCGTATGGGAGATCTGGGGCTGCCTGCTCAGCGGCGGCCGGCTGGTGGTCGTGCCGTACTGGACGACGCGGGACACGGAGGAGTTCCACGAGCTGCTCGCCGACGAGCGGGTGACCGTGCTCAGCCAGACGCCCTCGGCGTTCTCCCAGCTCATCCGGGCGGACCGGGAGTCGGCCCGCGACCTGGCGCTCCGCCTCGTCGTCTTCGGCGGTGAGCCCCTCGACGTCCGCATGCTGGCCCCGTGGTTCGCCCGGCACTCCCCCGCCGACTGCCGTCTGGTGAACATGTTCGGCATCACCGAGACCACGGTGCACACGACCGCCCACACCGTCACCCCCGAGGACGTCGTGGCGGGCTCGCGCTCCGTCGGCCGGGCCCTCCCCGGCTGGTCGCTCTCGGTCCGCGACCGGCACGGCCGGGTCCTGCCGCCGGGACCGGTGGGCGAGATCTACGTGGGCGGCGCGGGCGTGGCGAGCCACTACCTCGGGCAACCGGACCTCACCGCCGAGCGGTTCCGCACCGACCCGGTCACCGGGCAGCGTGTCTACCGCAGCGGGGACAAGGGGCGGCTGCGCCCCGACGGCAGTCTCGAACACCTCGGGCGCCTCGACAGCCAGGTGAAGATCCGCGGGCACCGCGTCGAACTCGACGAGATCCGCGCCGTGCTGCTCAAGCACCCCCGGGTGAGCGCCGTCGCCCTGGCCATCCGGCAGGAGACGCCGGGCGATCCCGCGAGCAGCCGCCTCGACGCGTACGCCGTCGGGAGCGGCACGGCGCAGGAGGCAGCCCCGATGGACGCGGCGGACGTGCGCGACATCCTCGCGCATGCGCGCCGGTTCCTGCCCGACTACATGGTCCCGGCCACCCTCACCCCGGTCGCCGCGCTGCCCCTGACGGTGAACGGGAAGCTGGATCCGTCCCGGCTGCCGGCCCCGCTCCCCCTCACACCGCGAGCGCCCGCCACCGTGGAGCCGTCGGGAGACCTCACCGACGACATCATCCGCGTCTGGAGCCGGGTCCTGAACACGGAGGTGCGGCTGGGCGACAACTTCTTCGAACTGGGCGGGAATTCGCTGCTGGTGGTGCGTCTCCTCGCGGAACTGCGCGCCAGCGGCCTGCCCAGGGTGTCGAGCAGGCAGTTCTACCACCACTCGACGGCGGGGCAGTTCGTGCAGCTGCTGCGCACGCTCATCCCGGCCTGATCCGCCGTGCCGTAGACCGGGCGGATATCGGGGATGGATCGCGCGCCTATCGTCGCCGTGTTCCGTTGCTGCGAGAGGGCTTGTCAGCAGCGGAACCGCCCGAGGAGAGAAGGACATGACACAGCGTCTGGACACCGGTGCCTCGGGCCTGAACGGTGTCCGGTCGCGCGCCCCCGACGAGACCCGGGCTCGGGCCGTGTTCGTGGAGCGCATGGGCGGCCGGGCGCTCGAACCGGACGAGCTCCTCTCCCGGGTGGCGGAGGCGGCCGGGTCCGCGCCCCGGCCGCTCGGCCCCCTGCTGGAGTCGGCCCTGGCCCGGACCCGCGGCTGCGGCGAGGAGGGGCGTCTCGCCGCGGTGCTCGCCGGCCTCGCCACCTACGGTGCGCTGGCCGCCGCCCGTCACCACGCCGCCCCCGGTGGTGCCTCGCCCGCCGTCTGGGGGCTGGACCTGGACTCCGGTGCGCTGCGCGTGGTGGACGCCGTGGACGCCGCCGCGCCGCCGGCCCCGGGGCTGCCCTTCCGGCGGCCCGTGGGCGCGGCCGCGGGCCTCACCTGGGTCAACGCGGTGGAGGCCGGGCTCGCCCAGCACTGCGAGGCCCTGCTCGTGCGGCGCCTGGACGAACCAGGGACCCGTGTGGCCCGCCTCGACCTCGACGCGTACGTGGGTGATGAGGGCACCGGCCGCCTCCTGCGGCTGCTCAGGGCGAAGGGCAGCCCGCGCGCCCACGACCTGTCCGCGCTGTTATCCCTGCCCGCCTGTGCGGTACGCATCGGCCAGGCCGCCGCGCTCGCCACGGGCGGCACCCTGGCGGCGGCGGTACGGACCGCCGCCGGGCGCGCGCTGGGCGCGGGACCGCCGCACGCGGTCACCGGGCCCGGCCCGGATCCCTTCCGGGTGTCCGCCATCGCGCCCGAGCAGGAGCTCCCGCCGGCCGCCGCGCGGGGGCCCGTGCCGCCGACCGAGCACCAACGCCCCTTGGAGGCGCTGCGGGCCCAGGGCTACACCTCCGCCGTCCTCCTGCTGGACCACGACCCGCAGGCCGTCGACATCCTCCCGTACGTGGTGCACGTCGTCCTGCTCGGCGCATGACGCGCCGAACGGCTCGGCACGCGCATCGCCGCACCGCCCCTCCGACCTCCGTCCCCGATCACGAAGGGTCCGCCATGACCACGTCCGTCCCGCACCGTCAGAGCCCGGACGCCCCCGCGCAGACGCTCGCCCGCATCGACCTGCCGGACGCCGTCCGTGACGCGCTCGGCCGGCAGCTCGCCGCGGAGCCCGATCCGCAGCCGGACATCGACCGTGCCACGACCCGGTACCTCCAGATCTTCGCCACCCTGCCCACCGGGCTGCTCCAGCAGATACTGGACTTCGGGCGGCACGCCGACACACCGGGCGTCGGGTACGTCCGCAATCTGCCGGTCGATCCCGAACTCCCCGCCACCCCCACCGACGGCGGCCCCGCGGGCGGTAAGCGCTCCTATGTCGCCGAGGGTGTGCTGCTCGGGCTCTCGGGCCTGCTCGGCGAACCGGTCGGCTTCCTCACGGAGAAGAACGGGCAGCTCATCCACGATGTGGTCCCCGTTCCCAGTGGTGCCACGAGCCAGACCAACCAGGGCTCCACCGTCTTCCTGAACTTCCACAACGACATCGTGCACGACGCCGGCGGCCGCTATGACGTCAGCAACCCCGACTTCCTCGTCCTCAACTGCCTGCGCGCCGACCACGAAGGCGTCGCGGCCACCCATTACGCCGACGCCCGGGACATCGCCCGAGCCCTCGACGCCCACACCCTGGAGGTGCTGCGCAGTCCGCTCTTCCGGCTGAACGCACCGGGCAGCTATGTGCGGGACGTCGCCGGCGGAAGCGAGGTCCTCTCCGACCCGGTCGGGCTCATCGGCGGTCCGCAGGACGCTCCGGAGATCTCCTCGTCGGCCAACGGGGTGCGCGCCCTCACCAAAGAGGCGGAGGCAGCACTCGTCCGGCTCCAGGCCGCCTGCCGCGAGGCCGCGCACGAGGTCCACCTCCGTCCCGGTGAAGCCCTGCTGATCAACAACAGGAAGGGCCTGCACGCCCGCACCCGCTTCACACCCCGATACGACGGGTCGGACCGCTGGTTGCAGCGCACCTATGTCCGCCGTAACCAGTGGCCCATCCGGCACCGGCAGGCCGCCGGCAGCCGCCGCGTGCACCACTGATCAGGGCGGCACCCGCCCCGCCTCCTCGGCGGGGCGGGTAACGGCGGCCGCTCGGCGGCGCGCGGGCCGGGTGCCGTCAGCTCTCCGCTGTGGTGCGGAAGAACCGCAGGACCTGGTCGCCGGCGGTGCCGTCCCGGCAGACGGCCACCACCACATCGTTGCCCGCCACACAGCCCAGCACGTCGAGGTCCGGTGTCACGTCGATCAGCGAGGCGACCAGACGGGCGCCGCCGGGCGGGGTGCGCAGGACGACCGTGCCGCCCGTCCGGGCCGCGTCGAGGACCATGTTCCGCGGCGAGGCGGCGGCGCGGGGCCCCCGTCCGCCGGCCGGGTGCGCGTCGGTGCGGGCGCGGGGCGGTCGTGCGCGGCCGCCGGCGGACGGGGCGGCGGGCATCAGCTCAGCACCGCCCCGAGGGCCATGAACACGATGGAGACGGCCAGCAGGGTGGCCAGCAGGGGCCAGATGAACCGCAGATAGCGGTCGTAGCGCACCTTGGACAGGGCCAGTCCGCCCATGATGACCGCGGAGGTCGGGGTGATCAGGTTCACCCAGCCCGAGGCCGTCTGGTACGCGGTGACGACCATGCTGCGGCCCACTCCGGCGAAGTCGGCCAGCGGTGCCAGGATCGGCATGGCGAGCGTGGCGTGTCCGGAGGAGGAGGGGACGAAGAACGCCAGCGGGATGTTCACCAGGAAGGTCAGCACGGCGAAGACCCCGGAACTGGTCCCCTCCACCGCCTTGTTCAGCGCATTGAGGATGGTGTCCGTGATGTGGGCGTTGTTCATGATGACGGTGACACCGCGGGCGAGCACGATGATCAGTGCCGCGCCGATGAAGTCGCCCGCGCCCGACACGATCGCGTCGACCGTGCCCTTCTCCCCCAGCCCGGCGATCAGGCCGGTCACGATGGCGGAGACCGTGAACAGCCCCGCCAGCTCCGGGAAGGACCACCCCAGCGAGGGCAGGGCGGTGACGCCCAGGTCCGCCCAGGGGATGATCGCGAAGATCATCAGGGCGAACGTCGCCCCGAACACCGCGATGACGGCTTTGTGACGCCCGGTCAGGGCGGGGACGTCGCCGGTGCTCCGGCCGAGGTCGTCGTCGCCGGCCGCGCCCACGAGTGAGCGGGCGGGGTCCTTGGCCACCTTGCGTGCGTACCGCAGCACGAAGGCGATGGCGATCGCGGTCAGCACCACCCACATCACCAGGCGCAGCACGATGCCGTCGCCGGTGCCGATGCCGGCGCCCGCCGAGGCGACTCCCGTGGCGAAGGGATTGACGGTGGAGGCGAGGGTGCCGACGCCCGCGCCAACCATGATCACGGCCGCCCCGACCATCCGGTCGTAGCCGAGCCGCAGGGCCAGCGGGATCACCAGGGCGTAGAACCCCAGGGTCTCCTCGGCCATGCCGTAGGTACTGCCGCCGAGCGAGAAGACGCACATCAGGATGGCGATCAGCAGCGCCTTGCGGTGGCTGAGCCGCTGGGCGAGGCGGCCGATCGCGGCGTCCAGGGCACCGGACTTCATGGCGACGGTGATGAACGCGCCGACGGCCAGGATGAAGAGGAAGACCGCGGCCGCGCCGGCCAGGGTGCCGGTGCCGCCGGGGGCGGTCTGCCCGTCCGCGCCGGTGACGCCGTACAGCCCGTTGACGGGCGCGAGGAAGAGGTCCCGGAGCCGGCTCAGGAAGGACCCGGAGGCTTCGACGGAGTGGTACGAGCCGGGTATCGGGGCCCCGCTGTCACTGGTCCGGTAGGCGCCGGCCGGGATGATGAAGGCCAGCAGCCAGACCGCCACGGTGACCACGGCCAGCACGGTGAAGGCCGACGGGAAGCGGAAGCTCCGCTCCGGCCGGTCCGTGGGCGGCACACGGTCCGGTTCCGCCCCATCGCTCTCTGCCTGTGGAACCGGCCGGCCGGCGGGGGCTCCGGGCGGGGCCGTGCCGCTCATGACGGTGATCCTTCCGGCGCGGGGGCCGCTCCGGGCCCGGTGGCCGGCGGCGGGCAGGCACCGGTGTGGGGGTAGCGGCCGCTGGGCGTGACGAGGGTGCCCGCCGTACCGGCGAGGATGTCCGCCGCCTGGTCCAGGGCGCCGATGGCGGCCATGTCCCCGGTGAGTTCGACGAAACGGCACACCGCCTCGACCTTCGGACCCATCGACCCGGCCGGGAAGCTCTCGGCGCGCAGCGCGGCGGGGGTGGTGTGGGTGAGGGGGGTGGCGTCGGGGGTGCCGAAGCCGCTTACGACGCGGGGTACGTCGGTGAGCAGCAGCAGCGCGTCGGCCTCCAGGGACTCGGCGAGCAGGGCGGCGGTGAGGTCCTTGTCGACGACCGCTTCCACCCCGCGGAGCAGGCCGTTCTCGTCCCGGATGACCGGGACGCCGCCACCGCCCGCGCACACCGCGACCGCCCCGTGCGACAGCAGTTGCCGGATCAGCCGGGTCTCGACGATCCGCTGCGGCCTCGGGGACGGGACCACGCGCCGCCAGTACGCGCCGTCCTGCCGGACGGTCCACCCCCGCCCGGCGGCCAGCCGCCTGGCGGTCGGCTCGTCGTAGCTCTGGCCGACGAACTTGGTCGGTTCGGCGAAAGCCGGGTCGGCGACCGACACCAGCGTCTGGTTGATCAGTGCGCAGACCTGGCGGTCCGGCAGGACGTTCTGCAGGGACTGGAGGAGCCAGTAGCCGATCATGCCCTGGGTCTCCGCCCCCAGGACGTCGAAGGGATAGGGGTGGGTGAGCGCGGGGTCGGCGGCGCTCTGCAGGGCGAGCACACCGACCTGGGGGCCGTTGCCGTGGGTGACGACGAGTTCGTGTTCCCGGGCGAGGGGGGCGAGGGCGGCCACGGCCCGGCGCACATTGGTCAGCTGGATATCGGCGTCGGGCTTGTCACCGCGTTTGAGAAGGGCGTTTCCGCCCAGTGCTACGACTACGCGCACGAGGGTCTCCGTTCAAGGCGGGGCGGTGGGTACGGGGGCTGGGGCGGGCGCCCGGTGGCACGCGGACTCCGGCCGGGGCGGGAGTCCGCGTGCCGCCGGACGGCGTCAGCCGCCGAGGGTGGCGACCAGTACGGCCTTGATGGTGTGCATCCGGTTCTCGGCCTGGTCGAAGACGACCGAGCGGTCCGACTCGAAGACCTCGTCGGTGACTTCCAGCGACTCCAGGCCGGTCCGGTCGTAGAGGTCGGCGCCCACCGTGGTGGCGCGGTCGTGGAAGGCCGGCAGGCAGTGCAGGAACCTCGCCCGCGGGTTGCCGGTCGCCGCCATCACCCCCGCGGTGACCTGGTAAGGGGAGAGCAGCTCGATGCGCTCGTCCCACACCTCCGGGGGCTCGCCCATGGAGACCCAGACGTCGGTGTAGACGAAGTCGGCGCCGTCGACGCCCCGGCAGAGGTCCGTGGTGTGGCGCACCCGGGCCCCGGTCGTGGCGGCCACCTCCTCGGCCCGTCCGATGATCTCCGGCGTGTTCCACAGCGGCTTCGGCGCGACGATCCGTACGTCCGCACCCATCAGGGCGCCCATGACGAGCAGGGAGTTGCCGACGTTGTTGCGGGCGTCGCCGACGTACGCGAGGGAGATCTCGTGCAGCGGCTTGCCGGAGTGCTCGCGCATGGTGAGGAAGTCGGCGAGCGTCTGGGTGGGGTGCCAGTCGTCGGTGAGTCCGTTCCACACCGGTACCCCGGAGTACTCGGCCAGTTCCGTCACGAGGCGCTGCGAGGCGCCCCGGTACTCGATGCCGTCGTACATCCGGCCGAGCACCCGTGCGGTGTCCTTCATGGACTCCTTGTGGCCTATCTGGGAGCCGGCCGGATCCAGATAGGTGACATGGGCACCCTGGTCGTGCGCGGCGACCTCGAAGGCGCACCGGGTGCGGGTGGAGGTCTTCTCGAAGATCAGCGCGATGTTCTTGCCGCGCAGCCGGGGCCGTTCGGTGCCGGTGCGCTTGGCGGACTTCAGTTCGGCGGCGAGGTCGATGAGGTACTCCAGCTCACCAGGGGTGAAGTCGAGTTCCCGGAGAAAACTACGGTGACGCAGATTGCGGGCCATGGGATGTCTTTCTCGTTCTCGTGCGAGGTGGTGCGGTCCGGCGGGCTCTCTCGTACGCGCGCCGGTGCGGGCAGGCGCGGGAAGCCTCAGGCGGCGTCGCGCTCGATGGGGCAGCTCATACAGCGCGGTCCGCCGCGCCCGCGTCCCAGTTCGCTGCCCCGTACGGTGACGACCTCGATGCCGTTGGCCCGCAGATACGCGTTGGAGGTGACGTTGCGGTCGTAGGCGACGACCACCCCCGGCTCGACGGCCAGGACGTTGCAGCCGTCGTCCCACTGCTCGCGGGCGGCGGCGTGCACGTCCTGGGCCGGGGTGAGGACCCTGATGTCGTCCAGGCCGAGGGCGTCGGCGAGCACGGCGTGCATCCGGTCGGGCGCGTGCCGGGTGACGAGCAGGTCGTCGGGGGCGTCCTGGGGCTCGATCGTGTACGAGGGCAGCATGCCCAGCCCGGCGTACTTGGTGAAGGTGTCCCCGTTCACCATCGTCAGCACCGTGTCGAGGTGCATGAAGGCCCGCTGCCTGGGCAGGTCGAGCGCCACGATGCGCCGCGCGGCGCCTTCCTTGAACAGCTGTACGGCGAGGCGCTCGACGCCCTGCGGGGTGGTGCGTTCGCTGACCCCCACCAGTACCGCGCCGTTGCCGATGACCAGGACGTCCCCGCCCTCCATGGTGGCGGGGAAGGCCGCCTGGCCCTCGTTCCAGACCTTGAAATCCTGGCCGGCGAAGAGCGGGTGGTACCGGTAAACCGCCTCGAAGTGCACGGTCTCCCGCCGGCGGGCGGTCTTGCGCATCGCGTTGACGGCGACCCCGTCGTACACCCAGCACGAGGTGTCGCGGGTGAACAGATGGTTGGGCAGCGGCGCGATGACGAAATCGTCGTCGTCCATGGTCTGGACCCGGACGCTGCGCGGGCGTCCCATCCTCTCGACGAGTTCCCGCTTGGTGATGCCGCCGACCAGGTACTGGGTGAGCTCCTCGGGGGCGAACCCCTCGAAGACGCCGCGGGCGCGGTCGGTGGCGATCGGCCCGTACTCCCGCTCGTCGAAGAGCCGCCCCAGGACCAGGTCGCGGGCGCCGGGCTCGGCGAGGGTCTCGGTCAGCAGATCGGTGAAGAGGTGGACGGCGACACCGCGTTCGCGCAGCGTGCCGACGAAGGCGTCGTGCTCCTCGCGGGCCCTCTCCACCCAGAGCACGTCGTCGAAGAGCAGCTCGTCCTTGTTGCCGGGTGTCAGCCGCCTGAGTTCCAGATCGGGGCGGTGCAGGATGACCTGCTTGAGGCGGCCGACTTCGGAATCCACGTGGAATGACACGGGCGCTCCCAACTCCTGGCCGCCGCACCGTTGCGGCGGCCCTGCGCTCTCGACGTTAGGAGCGCCGGAACCCCGCACGAGGGCGCCGAAAGGCCCGCTCCGCCCGAGCCCGGATGTCCTTCCGGCCTGCTCCGGCGCCCCTTCGGCCCTGTCCTTTCCGGCAGTGCGAGGCACGGCCGGCAGGGCCGTCCGCCCCTGCGCACAGTGGCCGCTCGTCCCCCCTGAGACGTGCTGCCCGCCACGTACGTTGCCCATGAGGGCACGAGCACACAGGAGTACGCCCGGTGAGGCGGGATATGGGGAGCCTGACATGTCCATCAGAGTGCTGGTCGCGGACGCGGACGAAGTGGTGCGGGTGGGACTGCGCACCATCCTGTCCCGGGAGCGGGGGTTCCTGATCGTGGGGGAATCCGGAGACGGCCGGGACACCGTCGGACTGGTCCGCACCACCCGGCCCGACGTCTGCGTGGTCGGTACCTCGCTCACCGGTTTCGGCGGGCTCGAAGTGGTCCGGCGGGTGGCCGCCCTCCCCGGTACGGGGTGCCGGGCGGTCGTGCTGACCGGTTCGACGGCGGACGACGACTTCCGCACCGCGATGGGCGGCGGAGCCCACGCCTATCTCCACAAGTCCGTGACACCGCGGCTGTTGCGGCAGAGCATCCGGCTGGTGGCGGCGGGGGCGTACGCGCTGTCGCCCGCGGCCGCCGGCAGTCTGCGCGATCTCCTCGACGGGCCGCCCCGGCATGCCCCGCCGGAGCCGCGGCGCCCGCTCAGTCCGCGGGAGCGGCAGGTGGCCGCGATGGTCGCCGTCGGCCGCACCGACCGGGAGATCGCCTGCTCCACGGGGGTGTCGGTGTCCGCGGTGAAGAAGACGGTCTCCGGCTGCCGGCGCAAGGTACGGGCCCAGAACAGGGTGTAGTTGGCGCGCTGGGCCTGGCAGAGCGGCCTGGAGCCGCCGTCTCCGGGCGGGCCCTAGAGTCCGTCGGCGCCGCTGGTGGCATGAGGGGCGGCGGGACCCGCACCGGGACCACCGCCCGGTCCGCCGCACGGCGCTCCGAGGGGCGATCACGCGGCCGGGTCCGCCGCGCACGCCCACGCCCGCCGATGGCCCCCACTCGTGACGAAATGCCCCTCACCCAAGGGACTTCGACCCATGTGGTGCCCTGTCCGCCCCGGCTAACGTGATTGACGCGAGCCCGCCCTCGCCCCCCGGGGCGATACGCGCGCTGACAGGGCTCGACCGGCCGCCCGCAAGGGCAGGATGCGCGGGGCCGGACAACTGAAGAACAGGGCCGCGCCGTCCCCCGATCACTCACGCGGCCCGGTGTGCCAGGGCCCCTGGCCGGGTTTGACCGCCCGGCCGGGGGTACTGCGCTTTCCTGCCTCAACTACGTGCTCCGCAAAGGGGGTTGGCGGCAGGCGGCGTCGACGGCCGAGGCCGGTCCCTCTCGCCGGCACCTCACCACCGCCGCGTCGCCAGTTCGTCGCAGGGATCGATCGGCACCGCCCCGAGAGACAGGTCGTGCGGACCCACCAGGCGCCCCGCGCGTTTGTACTGGCGCAAGGCCACTTCGACGTTGGCCAGTTGGATGCGCGGGAGGGTCTTCGCGATCTGCTCCGTGAGGCCGAGGAGTTCCTCCACCGACCGCAGCCAGAGCGTGACGAGCAGGTTCTCCCGGCCCGTGACGGCCGCGCAGAGCCGGACCTCGGCGAGCGCGGACAGCCTGCACGCCGCCTCCGTCAGCCGATCCGGCGGTATCCGCGCCCAGATCTTCGCGGAGACCGGCCAGTCGGTGAGGGACCGGGCGACATCGCAGCGCAGCGTGATCTCCCGCGCGCCCAGGGCCTGGGCCAGGCGACGGCGCGCGGTGGCCGGTGAGACACCGGCCTCCCGGGCCAGGGCCGCCGCGTCGGTGCGGGCATCCGTCGAGAGCAGGGGCAGCAGCGTCCGTATCGCGTCACCCGCGCACCCCCTGGCTTCCGGCGGGAGGGCCGCGGGACGGCAACGGGCGTCGCGGGCGGGCACGGTCCGGCATACCGTCCACCGGCTGCCCTCCGTGAACACCCGCGTGACGTGGTGGGCCCGGACGGCGGTGGCGCCGGGATGCGCGGCGATCCGTCCCTCCAGGAGGTCGTGGAGCGTCGGCAGATCCGGGGTGACGACCGTCAGCAGGAGGTTCTGCCGGCCGGACATGCCCTCCGCGGTGAGCACATGCGGCAGCCGGGCGCAGAACCCGGCGACGTCGTCCAGCCGCCCCGCCGCCACCTCGACTTCGATGAAGGTGAGGTGCAGCAGCCCGGCGCATCCGTAACCCGGTGTGGCCGCCGTCCACGCCCTGCCGGTCGTCTCCAGCCGCCGCCACCGCCGCATCGCCGTCACCGCGTCGATGTCGAGCAGCGCCCCGACCCGGGCCCAGGACATCCGCGGGTCCGTCTGGAGCACTTGGACCAGCGCGAGGTCCGCGGGGGTGAGCTGCCGGGAGGCGACCGGCTCGTGGCTGCTTTGCTGCATTTCTCTGAACCACCTGCGCAGATCCTGCTGCCGCCGGGCAGCGGAAGATTCAATCCGGAGATTTCACGCGAACATACCGGGAAAACCCTTTCGTTCGCCTCTAATGGTACATGCCGATGGGCCACGAAAATCCGGGAAAGAATCCCCGGCATCTCGCCCCACGGATTCCTCAAGTCCCTTCGGGACTACCGGTTCAGACAACGAGCGATGGGATCTGGCGTGCATTCCGCGATGCTGATCATAGAGTTCCTGGCCGTCTTCGGACTGATGGTGTACGGCTCCAAACTCGGCGGTCCGGCCGGGCTCATCGCGTTCGGCGGAGGCACTACGGCCCTGCTGGTATTCGGCCTCCAACAAAAACCCGGAGACCTGCCCGTCGCCGCGATGGAGGTCATTCTCATCGTGACGTTCGCGGCCGGTGCGATGGAAGCATCAGGCGGTACGGGCTATCTGCTCGAACTGGCCACAAGAATTCTGCGCAGGCATCCGAGCCGCATCACCTTCCTCGCACCGCTGCTCACCCTCGTCCTGTGCGCACTGGCCGGCACCGGAAACATCTTCTTCCCCTTCATCCCGGTCATCTACGAGACCGCCCGCGCCAACGGCATCCGGCCCGAACGCCCCCTGGCGGCCTCGGTGGTCGCCTCACAGATGGCCGTGGTCGCCTCGCCCGTCTCCGCCTCCGTCCTCACGGTCGTCGCCCTCACCACACCTGTCGGCGGCTCGCTGGGCGGCTATCTGCTCATCACCGTCCCCGCGATCCTGATCGGCGTCGTCGCCGTCGCGGCGGTCTGCGTCCGCAAGGGCGAGGACCTCCCCGGCGATCCGGTTCTCCGGGACCGCCCGGAGCCGGCGGAGTCCCGGCCGGCACCCGGCCCGGACAACGGCGACCGGAGCGGACCGCGCTCCGGCGCCAGGGCCAAGGCGAGTGTGTGGATCTTCCTCGCCGGCGTCACCGCCATCGTGGTCCTCGGCATCTTCGACGGTCTGGCGCCGGCCTTTCCCGACGGGTCCCGGCTGGCCTCCACGGACGCGCTGCTGATCATCGAATTCGCGGTCGCCGCACTCATTCTGGCGGTCGGCCGCCCGGCCGGCGGTTCGGTGATGAACTCCAGCACGCTGCGCGGCGGGCTCACCGCCACCTTGGTACTCGTAGCGGTTTCCTGGCCCTACACCACCCTTATCAACGCCCATCTGTCCGGCATCAACAGAACGATCGACGCGATGCTGACAACCTGGGTCGGACTCTTCGTCCTGCTCATTGCCGTCGCCGGCGCCATTATCGCGTCACAGACCGCCATCGCCAATATATTCCTGCCACTGGGAATAGCCGCCGGACTGAGCGCCCCGGTGATCGCCGCCTGCTATATGGGCGTCACCACCAATACGTGTCTGCCCTTCAACGGCGCCGCCCAGATGGCCATTCAGGTCGACAAGACCGGCTCCACCGGCAATGGCCGCCATCTCGTCGACAACTCCTTCATGGTTCCGGCACTGACGGGCTTCGTGGTCACGGCGGCCGTCGCCTTCGCCATGACGGCCATCACCTGATCCCGCCCCGCGGCCCCCTCCCGTTCCGGAACAGGGTCCGCCGCCCGCTCCCCCTTCCTTCCGTACATGCGGAACAGCCCCCGAAAACCGCCCACGAGCACAGGAACGCAGGTCCCCCCATGCACACCGAGCAGTCCCGGTACGTCAACGCCCGCCTCATCGACGGCACGGGCGCGGCCCCCGTCGAGGACGCCGTTCTCGTCGTCGCCGACGACGGCACGATCCGTTACGCGGGCCCGGCCGGGAACGCCCCGGCCGCGGCCCCCGGGGAGACCTCCGTCGACCTCGGGGGCCGCACCCTCCTTCCGGGGTTCTTCGACTGCCATGTCCACTTCGGGCTCGGGTCCGGCGGCGGGCCGACGGCGGTCCTCATGAGCCGCCCCTCGACCCTGCTGTTCGAGAGCGCCCGCCTGATGCGCGAGACGCTGCACGCGGGCATCACCACCGCGCGAGACCTCGGGGGCATCGACGCCGGCTGTCGCGAGGCCGTCGCGCGCGGTCTGATCGAGGGACCGCGCCTGCAGGTCGCCGTACGGGTCGTGGGGCACACAGGCGGGCATGCGGACTTCACGCTGCCCTCCGGACTCCGCCTCTTCGAGGAGCAGACCGCACTCGTCGACACGCCCGACGAGGCGCGCCTCCAGACCCGCAAGCTGCTGCGCGACGGCGCAGATGTGATCAAGGTGTGTGCGACCGGCGGTATGTCCTCGCCCACCGATCAGCCCGAGGACGAGGGGCTGACAGAAGAGGAGATCCGGACCGTCGTGGAGGAGGCCGCGCGCAACCGGGGCTGCCCCGTCGCCGCCCATGCGCAGGGCACCACCGGAATCCACCACGCGATCCGCGGCGGAGTGGCGAGCGTGGAACACGGCTACGGCCTGGATGCCGGAGGCCGGGACCTGATGCTGAAGCACGGCACCGTCCTCGTCCCGACGCTCTCCACGGGGCTGCGGATGCCCGCGCGCGGCACGGTGCCCGAGTACCAGTGGCAGAAGAAGGCCCGCTGGACCGCGGCCATCGAGGAGAACATCGCCGCGGCCATCGCGGCGGACGTCCCGGTCGCGTTGGGGACGGACTCGGGAGTGTGCCCGCACGGAGCCAACCTCCGGGAGCTGGGCCACCTCGTCGGCCTCGGGATGCGCCCCATGGACGCGCTGCTGGCCGGAACCCGTAACGCCGCCCGGCTGCTGGGACTTGAGGACCGCCTGGGAACCCTGGAACCCGGCAAACTCGCCGACTTCGTCGTGACCGCCACCGACCCGCTCACCGACATCGCCTCGCTCGCCACCCCGGACACCATCGTGCTCGTCGCCCAGTCGGGCGAGATCCGCAAGAACACCCTCCCCTCGGCCGCCCCCGCACCGGCACGCCTCGGCTCCCGCTCCCCCTCGGCCTGATCGATCGGCGGACCGGGCCGGGGTAGCGGTATCCGCGGTACGCGGGGGCCGTCGGCGCCACGGACCGACGACGGCCCCCGGCCGCCTGGAACCGCTGGGTCTCCGCCGCGATGAAGTCCTGCCCATCGGCTGCCCGTTCGACTAGTGAGGCGACTCGACGCCCCTCGTCTGACATCCTGCCCCGGGGCACCGCTCCGCGGACCGCAGCGAACGGAGAACACGTAGGCATGAGCTTCCCGAACGTCATATCCGAGCCGGTGATCCGGTCCGGTCCCGGCTGGCCGGCCGCTACGGAACTGCCCGTCGGCACGCCCCTGGCCGGCTACGGGCCGGGCTCCCGCGCAGCGGTGGACCTCGTCCTGGATCCCGAGCGGCGGTTCGCCGTGCCGAATCCGGACACCGTGCCGGTCCGCTCCCGGTTCCACGCGGCCCGCACCCTCGGGGAAGCACAGCGGGAGGTCTCGACCGGCCCCGCGAAGGAAGAATCCCGGCCCGGACCCGACCGCCATGTCTGACGGGACGGGCACCACGGTGCCGCAGCCGCAGGAGAAGAGCTGGTCGGACTACCACAGCGCCCGCCTCGCCCAGGTCCGCCGGACAGAACCGCTCAGCGGTGGATTCGCCAATCAGGTGTGGCGGGCCACCCTCCGGGACGGGAGCCGGGTCGTCGTCAAGACCGCGGAAGACCCCGCACCCGACCTCTTCGCCGTCGAAGCGGAGGGCCTGGAAACCCTGCGCACCCAAGGCGGCCTGCGCACCCCCGAGGTCCTGGAGGTCGGGCCGCGCCATCTGATCCTCACCGAACAGGAACCGGCCCCGCGCACCCCTGCCTTCTGGGAAGCCGCAGGCCGCGGCCTGGCCCGGCTGCACTCGGTGACCGGACCCCGGTACGGCTGGCACCGCGACGGCTGGCTGGGACGGCTCCCCCAGCGCAACACCTGGTCCCACGACGGCCACATTTTCTTCGCCGAGCAGCGCATCCTGCGCTACCTGGCGGAGCCGAAGGCCGAGCGCGCCCTGGACGCCGCGGACCGCGCCGGGCTGGAGCGGCTGTGCCGCCGGCTCCCCGAACTGATCCCGCCGGCCCCGCCCGTGCTCGTCCACGGCGACCTCTGGCACGGCAACCTGCTCGCCACCCCGGCCGGCGCGCCCGTCTTCATCGACCCCGCGGTCTGCTGGACGTGGGCCGAAGCCGACCTGAGCATGGCCTACTGCACCGGAGGAATCCCGGAGCACTTCTTCACCGCGTACCGGGAGATCCATCCCCTCACCGACGGCTGGCGAGAGCGGATGCACCTCCTCCACCTCCGCGAACACCTCAGCGTCCTCGCCCACTTCGGCGCCGACCGCGACCACGTCGACGCCATCCGCCGCATCCTGCGCGTCTGGAACTGAGCACATCACCGAGCACATAGCAGCCTCGCGACCACGCCGGGAAGCACGGCCTCGTACCCCGGCGCCCCGGCCCGCGCCGAACACCGGGCACCGCCCGGACCGGGATCGGGCCCCTTGCGCTGCGCCCACCCACCATGACCTGCTGTCCCTGGCCCGAGGCCAGGAAGCAGCCCGCCGTTGTGCCGCCAACGGCCCGACGTCACACGAAGGAACGCGACGTCCCGTCCGCGCGGTACCGGCACCGACCGAAATCCCGCACACAGGAGGCTGATCCATGCATTCCGCCTGCCACCGCCTACGCCGAGCCCTCCTCGGTACGGCCACCGCGCTCCTGGCAACCGCCGCCACCGTACTCGGCCCCGGCACCGGCCCCGCGGTCGCGAAGGAACACACCGCGAGCTCGCCACACCGGGTGGTCGCGTACTACCAGACGCAGTACACCACCGGATCCAACGGCTCCAAGACCTATGTGTCCCCGCTGCCGCTCAAGGGCATCGCCACCGACGTCGAGGTGGCGGCGCTGCACCTGAATAACGACGGCAGCGTCCACCTCAACGACAACCCGCCCGCCGACCCGATGTTCGATCAGATGTGGCGGGACGTCGCCACCCTCCAGGCATCGGGCACCCGGGTCTCGGTGATGCTCGGTGGAGCCGCTCAGGGCACGTACGCCAACCTCCACCGCGACTTCACCAAGTACTACGGCCTGCTGCGGGACACCCTGCGCACCTACCGCCTGGACGGCGTCGACATCGACATCGAGGAAACCTTCTCCCTGGCCGACACCGAACACCTCATCGCCCAGCTCCGTACGGACTTCGGCCCCGACTTCGTGATCTCGCTGGCCCCGGTGGCGAGCGACCTCAGCGGTTCGACGAACTTCTCCGGCGGGTTCGACTACGCCACCCTGGAACAACAGGCCGGGAACCAGATCAGCTGGTACAACGCACAGTTCTACTGCGGCTGGGGCAGCCTCACCGGCACCCGCGACTACGACGCCATCATGAACAACGGCTTCCGCCCCGCCAAGGTCGTCACCGGCGCCGTCACCAACCCGGCCACCTGCGGCGGCTATGTGGACCCGACGACGCTGGCCTCCACCGTCGGCTCGCTGACCGCCGCCCACCCGGACTTCGGCGGCGTCGCGGGCTGGGAGTACTTCAACGCGGTAGGCGTCGGCGGCGGGCCGGAGACGTGGTATGCGCACGTCAAGGGGGCGATGGGGTGACCACCATGTCATGAGGGACCGCGCGGCTGCCCGCCATCAGAGATGTTGATGGCGGGCGGCCCGCCCACGAGCGTGGGTGGACCGGCGAGTGTCCTGCACGGTCATGGTGGTCGTCATCCCTTCGGGATCTGAAGCGGTGTGTCACTGCTCCGACGGATCGCACCGGGCGAAGGTGACCGGTGCGGGCGGAAGCCGGGTCCGGTCACCTTTCGCGGGAGCAATCCGTCAGGGTTACCAGTCGTCCCTGAGTCGTCCGAGGAAAGAGAACGTGACCGTGACACCCCACGACTTTCTGGCCGTCGAGTTCGAGGGCCACCGCCCCCGTCTGAAGTCGGTCGCGTACCGCATGCTCGGCTCGCTGGCCGAGGCTGAGGACGCCGTGCAGGAGTCGTGGCTGCGACTGGCCCGTTCCGACGCCGACGAGATCGATAACCTCGGGGGCTGGCTGACCACCGTGGTGGGCCGGGTGTGCCTGGACATGCTCCGTACCCGCAAGGCGCGGCACGAGGAGCCCATGGCGGACCGGCTGCCGGATCCGGTGGTCAGCCTGGAGGATGCCGCCGATCCGGAGCAGCAGGCGCTGCTGGCCGACTCGGTGGGGCTGGCGCTGCTGGTGGTGATGGACTCACTGAGCCCGGCGGAACGGCTGGCGTTCGTGCTGCACGACATGTTCGGGCTGCCATTCGTGCAGATCGGGCCCATCGTGAACCGCACGCCCGTGGCGGCCAAGAAGCTGGCCAGCCGGGCGCGGCAGCGGGTGCGCGGCGCGGTGCCCAGCGCCGACTCCGATCGGGCGGATCAGCGCCGGGTGGTGGACGCGTTCCTGGCCGCCGCGCGCGGCGGCGACTTCGACGGGCTGCTGGCCATCCTCGATCCGGATGTGGTGCTGCGCGCCGACGCCGGGGTGCTCGCCGGCGGCCTGAAGGCCATCCGGGGTGCTGCGGCCGTGGCCGGGCAGCTGGGGACCTTCCAGCGCATGGCCACCATCGCGGTCACCCATCCGGCGCTGGTCAACGGCAACGCCGGCCTGGTCAACACCATCGACGACGAGCTGTTCTCCGTGATGAGCTTCACCGTGGCCGACGGCAGGATTGCCGCGATCGACATCCTGTCCGACCCCGGCCGGCTGAACGGCCTGGACCTGGCCGATCCGACCGGCTGACCAGGGCGGCCGGCCGACCGCTCGTCTTCGGCCGGCGGTCTCCGGTCAACGTCGATATGGAGACCGTCTCGGCTATCGACCGGGGCCATCGGCAGGCTGACCCGCGCACGCGGTTCCCAGGGCCTGTTCTGAGCTGAGATCACGGTGAGCGCGAGCGCCACTCGTTGACACTGCTTGGACCTGGGCCGCTGCCTGCCCGAGAACGACTGCCTTCCGTCTGTCACCTTTCTCTGTCGCGATCCGTCACCGCAGTGACAGCAACAGGAAAGCCCGAAGGAGACGGCGATGGAAACACGTTCGATCACGGCTGAGGTCCCGATGCTTCCGCGGATGTCCGAGGACCCCACTGAGCTCGTCCCCGAACTGGCGGAGGTGTCATCGGCGCTATTCAAGGTCACCGGCAACCGTTCGGTACCGCGCTCCACGATCAGCCTGGTTCAGCTGCGTGCTGGTCAGATCGTCGGCAGCACCTACCTCACCGTTCTGCACACGGGCTTCCTGCACAAGGCCGGGGAGTCGGAGGAGCGGATCACGTCGGTGGCGTCCTGGCAGGACTCTCCGTACTTCACTGGTGCCGAGCGTGCCGCACTGGCACTTGTGGAAGCCGTGCTTCAGCCGTCCGCAGACGGCGAGAGGGTCTCCGACGAGCTGTATGCGCAGGCAGCCGAGCACTATGAGGCCAAGGCGCTCGCCACGCTGATGTTCGCGATCGGCCAGGTGAACTTCTTCATCCCCGTGGCGCTCATCGCCAAGCCGGTGCCCGGCAGGTCGTTCACCGACCCGTGGAAGTGAGGGCACCCGGGTAAGACTCGATGTTCGGGTCCCCAGGTGGGACCCGAACGGGCCCCCACGGACGCGCCGGCCGCGACAGGAGTGGAGATCACGGAGCGGCCGGGAGGCTGCGTCACCACAGCATGGCTCCGCGGAGGCGGAGCCCGGCGAGGTAGCTGTCCGGTGTCTTGTCGTAGCGGGTGGCCGGCCCCGCCATTCCGGAGAGGCACACAGCGCTCAGCTCCGGTTGAGCCAGGCGTTCCCGGCGGCCTTCATCTCGGCCTCCAGCGCGCTGCCCCGGGTCGGGAACTCGCGTGCGACGGAGAAGCCGGACCGCTCCAGCAGGTAGGCCAGCGCGGCGTACTCCCGCGGGTAGCGGCGTACCGCCTTCTCGTCGATGTCCGGGATCCTGGCCAGGAAGGTGAACGAGCTCATGTCGTAGCTGCTCTCGCGCCGGGTGATGCGCCAGGTGCCGTCGCGCTTCTCGACCTGGTCCCAGAAGCGGTTGTGGGTGGTGCAGCCCAGGTCCAGGGCGGGATTCTCCGCCATGATCATCGCGTTGGTCTCCACCAGGGCCCGGTCGCCGTTGAAGGTGATCGAGGGGTTGGCGATCAGGTGTTTGCTGCGCAGATCGGAGGCGCCCATGCGGGCGGAGCCCTCCACGAAGTCGACGGCCGGGCCGTCGAACCAGGTGATCGCGATGGTCGCACCGGGGTGGAACAGATCCCGCAGGCGGTCCCATTCACCCAGGTCACGGTGCATCCACCCGGTCATCAGGTCAGCGATGGCCGCCCGGTCTTCGATGCGTGCGTTCACGGTCGAACTCCGCAAATAGAGGACGGGGAGATCCTTGATTCGACGGTACATGCGCCCGTTCCCTGGTGCGATTTGAGAAGAGGAGCCAGGTAGCGGGGGCTGGGGCTGCGGTGGCCGGACAGTCGGAGGCAGTTCCCTGCGGTGTGGGCGGTCCCGATGACCCGCGCGGCCTCCTCGCGCCGCTCGACCGGCGTGATCACCGGCAGGCGGGCGCGCCCACGGACAGGGTCGCGGCCGGCCGGAAGGCGGCCGTGGGGAAGCCGGGGACAGTTGCCCGTGCGGTGAACACCGCGCCGTCCGCCGGGGCCGGGGCCGTCAGGCCGGTCCGGGCCGTGGTGATGTACAGCGTGCGCAGGTCGGCCCCGCCCAGGCAGAGACCGGCCGGTTGCCGGGCGGGGAGGGGCAGCACCTGGTCGAGGGTGCCGTCGGCGCGGTAGTGGTGGACGCGGCCCTCGCCCCATATCGCGCTCCACACCCCGCCCTCGATGTCCACCGCCATGCCGTCCGGGTACCCCGCGCGCACCGTGGCGAACTCCTCCGGTGCGTGGGCCGGTTCTCCGGTGCGCGGGTCGATGCGGCACATCAGGATGGTGCCCCGGGCGCTGTCCGCGAGGTACAGCGCTGTCCCGTCCGCCCGGAAGGCGGGGCCGTTCGGCACGGTCAGGCCGTCGAACACCCGGTGCACGGTGCCGTCGTGGTCCACGCGGTAGAGGCTGCCCGCGCCCTCGTCCGCCGCGTACGGCATGCTGCCTGCCCAGAACCGGCCGTGCGGGTCGGCGGTGCCGTCGTTCATCCGGATGGGGACCGGCGAGGTGTCCTCGGGCCGGGCGAGCCAGTGCGGGGCGGCGTGCCGGGCGCGGGTGTGCCCCGTGCGGAAGAGGCAGATGCCGGTGCCGGCTGCCGCGATCCACTGTCCGGGGCGGCCCGCGACGGGGGCCACGGCGCCCAGCGGGACGTCCAGCCGTGCCAGTTCGTCGAGCGGGCCGCCTTGGTGGCCGAGTGGACCGCGCAGGAGGCGGCCGCCCGGGATGTCCACCAGGACGGGTCCGCCCGGGAGCCAGCGGATGCCCTCGCCCAGGTCGAGCCGGTCCGACCAGACGGGCTCTGCGGGAGAAGGGGAGTTCATGCGGGTCCGTACCTTCCTTGTGGGGCGATCCTCTCGTTCGGTACCCGCGCGGGAGGGGGCGGCCTCCGTTCGCGTAGCTCCACCTCCGAAGGGATGAGTCGGCGCCCGCGCGGGAGGGGCCGGCCTGGTCCGTCGCGGGCGGGCGTCCGGTCAGAAGGAGTCGCCATACCAGTGGACCGCCCCGGGGACGCGGGGCACGGCGTGCGCGTGCTGCGGCGGGGTCAGCAGCGGGCGGATCATTCCGGTGTGCTCGGTGCGGGCCGTGGCCCCGGTCATGAGGTGGGGCAGCGCCTCCCGTACGGCGGGGCCGGGGGCCGGGCCCCGAAAGCGCGCCTCGCGCAGTCCCGCGCGGCGGGCGCGCGCGGCGACGGCCGCGAAGAGCGCCGCCAGGGCGCCGGGCCCGGTCGCCGCGTACTCGTGTACGTCCACGGTTCCCTCGCCGTGGGCGGCGACCGCCCAGCCCACCGGCCGGGCGGTGTCCGGGTCCTGTGCGACCAGCCAGTCGCGGGGCGGGCCGTACCAGGCGGGCAGCCGCGTCCGCCAGTCCGCCCCGGTCCGGACCGCAGTCAGCGGGGCGCGGGTGCGGGCGAGTCCGGCGAGAGTCGGCAGGTCGGCGGGGCGTGCGGGGCGGACCCGGTACGGCGAGCGGGTGGGCGGGGCGCTGCTGAGGGTGCCCTCGTGAAGGTGGGTGGGGAAGCTCCGCCAGCCGGAGCCCGTATAGACGCGGGGCGTACCGGTGAACAGCAGCGACCATGCGCAGGACTCCGCCCGCATCGTCGCGACCGCCTCCTGGAGCAGCGCGCGGACGAGCCCTCTGCCGCGGGCTTCGGGGCGGGTCGCGACGCTGCCGATGCCGCCGACCCGCACGGGGGTGCCGTCGGCGTCGCGGATGTCGCGGGGCACGTAGACGACGACGGCGTCGACCGTGCCGTTCTCGCGGACCGCGAGGAAGGTGCGGTGGTGGCGGCCGGGGTCCAGGGCGTACAGGGCGGGCAGGTGGGGGGCAGCGGCGAAGCACTCCGCCCACAGGGCGTGCAGGGCGGGCTCGTCGGCGGGGCGCGCGGTGCGGATGCGGGTCACAGCAGGAGGTTTCCCGTGATCTGGGCGGTGTCGCCGGGCTGGGGGAAGGCGGTGCGGCGGGTGCCGTCCTCGACGCAGGTGCTGTGCAGGGTCGAGCGCAGGGCGTCGGGGGCGAGGTGGAGGGTGCCGCCGGTGAAGCGGCAGCCGGTGGCCGACCAGTGATTGGCGCCGTGGTCGATGCGCGCGTGCGCGGTTCCGCTCGCGGTAGTGGTGGCGGTGAGGTCCGAGAGGTCCCATACGACGGTGGCCTCGCTCGCGGCACGGCTGAGGAAGGCGCCGCCCGCGGGTGTGCCGGTCAGGGCCGTACCGCCGGTGATCCGCAGCTGCTGGTCCCGCTCGGCGGTGAGCCGCAGGCCGAGTCCTTCGAGGCGGCCGCCGTGGACGCGGAGTTCGGCGGCGGCGACGGTCAGGGGGGCGCCGTGTTCGGCGGCGGCCAGGCGGCAGTCGGTGAGGCGGACCGGGCCGGTGCCGCGCAGGGCGGCGCCGTCGAGGCCGGTCAGCTCGCAGCGCACGAAGTGGACGGGGGTGGTGACCGCGCTCTGGATCAGCACGGTGTCGGGCGGTGCGGCGAACGCGCAGTCGCTGACGACGGTGGGGCGCCGCGAGCGCGTGGAGCGCTGGGTGAGGCTGAAGGTCTTCGCGGTGCAGCCACGTACCTGGGCGCCGTCCGCGTTGACGGTGAGGGTCCCGGCCCGGTCGAAGGTGGGGCGGGCGATGACCCGGACGTCCTCCAGGGTGAGGTCGGTGATCCTCGTGTTGGCGGTGAACCAGGAGCACACGTGCTTGCGTACGGTGATGCGCTTGGCGGAAGTGCCCCACTGCGCGCCCGAGTTGGCGAGGTCCATGAGGCCGGAGTTGCCGTCGAAGAGCAGGTCGTGCTCGTACTGGCCGTGCGTGGTGAAGGGGTTGCCGCCCGCGTCGTCGCCGTCCCCGTGGCAGTTCTCGACGAGGCAGTACGCGGAGGCGGTGAGGTCGCTGAGGTGGCGGACGTTGCTGGTGGTGCAGTCGGCGATGCGGCCGTACAGGCAGTAGATGTTCTGGGTGAGGTAGCCGGCGCCGCCGTACTCGACGGTGGGCGGGTTCTTGAGGGAGCAGTTCTCGGTGCGGAAGCGGGTGCACCAGCGGCGCATGATCACCGGCCAGAAGGTTCCGACGGCGTGGATCGCGTGGACATCGCAGTCCACCGCGTACTCGTAGGCCACGGGGTGGGAGCCGGTGTACTCGTCGGCCCCGGCGCCCTCGAAGCGCAGGGCGCGGACATGGGCTTCGCGTACGGGTTCGACGCGGGTCCAGGTCAGCCGGCGGCCCGCGGCGAGTTCCCAGCCGCTGAGGTAGCCGACGCGGACGTGCGTCGGGTCGACGATCTCGGTGATCTCGACGAGTTTCTGGAGTTCCCGTTCGTCGCGGCCGCCGCCTGCGACGGGGTCCACGGCGAGAGCCCACCACTGCCCGACGCGGAAGGCCCCGGAGTCCGGCACCGGGTAGGTGTCGGTGAGTTCGGGCACCGGCGCGGCGAGGGCGTGGGTGAGGGTGGTCGAGGTGCGGGTGCCGGAGAAGGAGAGGACCGCGCTGAAGGGGTCGTCGTGGCTGCCCCGTTCGATGCCCGTGGTGTGGACGGTGTGCCCGCCGAAGTCGAGGGTGATCCGGGAGCGGTGGATGCGGTGGCGTCTGCGCAGGAGCAGGTCGGTATGGGCCTCGATGCGGTGGACGGCGGGGTCGGCGAGCATCGCGTCGAGTGCGTCGTCGGCGGGGTGCGCCGCGTCGAAGTGGCCGAAGGACCGGAAGTCGAGTACGCCCTCGTGGACGCGGAGCCAGCGCCCGCGCCGGGTGTTCGCGGGTGCGAGGACGGTGCCGCCGTTGGGCGGAGCGCTGGAGCGGGGGTCCCAGCGCAGCAGCATGCCCCCGCCGTCACCGGGCTCGCGGTAGCCGGTCAGGAGGGCCGTGTCGCCGTCGGCGAGCTTGTCCCCGCCCCGGTCCAGGAGGGCGCGGACACCGGTGTGTACGAGGGGCGGGCGGGCGGCGGCCGCCGCGTGGGCCGGGGCGGCCGGGAGGGCGGCGGCGCCGGCCGCGAGTCCCGCGGTGGCCAGGACACGGCGACGGGTGGTGGCGTCGGGCGGACGGTGCACGGTTTCCTCCACGGGTGTGCGGCGGCGGGCGGGTACGGGTCCGGGGCGGCCGGGCCGGTCGTGCACCGCGGGCCCGGTACGGGGTGCCCGTACCGGGTCGGTCGGCGGGCGGCCGGGGTCAGTCGCCGGTGTGCGGGCGGGCGGTGTCGTCGACGGTGTTGCGGTACGGCGGCATCCAGCGCATCCGGGGCAGTTGGTCGGCGAGGACTCCGCCGTCGACCACGAGGCGCGCGCCGGTGAGGTAGGCGCCCGCGTCGGAGGCGAGGAGCAGCAGGGCGCCGACGCAGTCGTCGGGCCGGGCGTAGCGGCCGAGCGGGATGCGCTCGCGCCAGGCCGCCTCGAAGGGCTCCCGGTCGAGCGGGAAGTCCCCGTCGATGGGGGTGTCGACCATGCCGGGGGCGAGGGTGTTGGCGGTGATGCCGTGCGGGGCGAGTTCGATCGCGAAGGTCTCGGTGAGCAGCTGCGCGGCGGCCTTGGAAGCGTTGTAGTGGGCGAGGCCCGCTTCCGCGACGAGGGCGTTCTTCGAGGTCACGGTGATGATGCGGCCGGGTGTGCCGTCGGCGGTCATGTGCTCGGCGACGCGCTGGGTCAGGAAGAAGACCGCGTCGACATTGACCTTCATCACCCGGCTCCAGCTCTCCGGGGTGATCTCGTTGCAGCGCTCCAGGGCGGCGGTGCCCGCGTTGTTGACGAGGATGTGTACGGGCCCGACCTCGGCGCGGACGGTGTCGGCGAGGCCGGCGAGCTGTTCGGTGTGGGCGAGGTCCTGGGGGTAGGTGTGGCAGCGGCGGCCGAGGGCGCGGACCTGGTCGGCGGTCTCTTCGAGGCCCTCGGCGCCGGGGAGGTCGACGAGGACGAGGTCGGCCCCGGCAGCGGCGAGGCCGGTCGCGAAGGCGCGGCCGAGGCCGCGGGCCGCGCCGGTGACCAGGGCGGTGCGTCCGGTGAGGTCGAAGCGGTCGGTGCCGCGCGGGGCTGGCGAATGGGTCACGGCGTGGTCCTCGGGAGGGGTGCGGTGCGGAGACGGGGAGCCCGCGGGCCGGGCCACCGGCGCACGCGATGCGGCGGCTCGGGCGGTCGGGGTGATCGCGGCGGACAGGACGGGCGGGCCGGTCGGTCAGTCGGTCAGCAGTCGGTCGGCAGTCGGTCGGGGGCGCGTCAGTCCGCGAGGCCCAGCAGATCGAGGGAGGGCCGGTGGATGAGGGCTTCGACGGCCTCCGGGTCGAGTGGCGGCAGACCGGGGATGCCGGGGATCGCCGCGATCTCGCGCAGGCCCGCGACCGAGGCGTCCACCGTGGTGAACGGGTAGTCGCTGCCGAACAGCAGCTTGTCCCAGACTCCGTAGTCCTGGACCAGGCGGAGGCTGTGCCAGAGCTGGAAGGGCCGGTAGTGCAGGGCGCTGATGTCGGCGTAGACGTGCGGGTGCTTGCGGATGACGGCGATGCACTCCCCCTCGAAGGGGTGGGAGAGGTGGGCGAGGACCATCCGCAGTTCGGGGTGGCGGATGGCGACGGCGTCGAGGTGGCGGGGCATCGCCCACTCCAGCGGGGCCGCGGAGACGAAGGTGGTGCCGGTGTGCACGAGCAGCGGCAGCCCGTGGCGTTCGGCGTAGGTGTACAGCTCGTCGTACTCCTCGGCGGCCGGGTCGAACCCGGCGTACATCGGCATGAGTTTGATCCCGCGCAGGCCCAGTTCCTGGTGGCCGTAACGGAGTTCGTCCTGCCAGCCGGGCTGGGTGGGGTCCAGCGAGAGGTAGCCGATGAGCCGGTCGGGGTGGCGGGCGGTGTAGGCGGCCACGGCGGTGTCGTCGACCCACAGGCCGCTGCGGCGGGCCTTGCCGCCGACCACGATCGTGCGGGTGCCGGGCGGGCAGGTCGCGGCGTACTCGTCCCAGGTGACGGTGAGGTCGACCTCGCCCGCGTGGGCGCGTGCCGAGTCGGAGGTGAAGGGCTCGCCGAGATCGTGACTGTGGCGGAAGAGGTGGGAGTGGACGTCGGTGATCATCGGCGTCTTCCGGGGGCGGTGGGGGCCGGGCTCATGTGCGGTTCCTCTTCTCCCAGCCTTCGCTGAACATGTTCCAGAAGCGGTGGGTGGGCGGATGCTCCGCGAAGACCTCGTCGGCCAGTTCCACGCCGAGCCCGGGGGCGGTGGGCAGCGGCAGGTGTCCGTTCTCGACGGGCAGGGTGCCGCGCAGCGCCGCGAAGACGTGGTCCTCCAGGAGGCTGTCGAAGGTCTCCAGGATCTTGAGGTTCGGGATGCCGAGAGCCGCGTGGGCGGAGGCCGTCGTGCACAGCGGGGAGTTGGAGTTGTGCGGGGCGACGAGCATGCCGTGGGTGTCGGCGGTGGCGGCGATCTTGCGTATCTCGGTGAAGCCGCCGGCCATCGAGAGGTCGGGCTGCACGATGTCGACGGCCTCGGTCGCGAAGAGCTGCTTGTACTCGTAGCGGTTGTGGAAGTGCTCGCCGCCGGAGATCGGGAAGGCGGCCCGCTGCCGCAGTTCGCGGTAGCGCTCGATATGGGTCCAGGGCATCGGCTCCTCGAACCAGCCGATGTCGAAGGGTTCGAGCTCGCGCAGCAGCCGGGCGGCGGTGGGCATCGCGAACCGCGCGTGCCCCTCGATGAAGAGGTCGGTGTCGGGGCCGACGGCCTCGCGGACGGCCGCGACCAGGTCGACGGAGCGGCGCAGTTCGGCCCGCTCCAGTTCGTGCAGTCCGGGGCCGAAGGGGTCGAACTTGAGGGCGCTGTAGCCCTTGGCGAGGGTCTCCCGCGCCTTGGCGGCGAAGGTCTCGGGGTCGCGTTCGCCGTTGTACCAGCCGTTGGCGTAAACGCGGACGGTGTCGCGGCAGGCGCCGCCGGTGAGCCGGTAGACGGGGACGCCGAGGGCCTTGCCCATGAGGTCGTGCAGGGCCTGGTCGAGGCCGGAGAGGGCGATACCGCCGAGGTCTCCGCCGCGCAGGAAGTCGCCCTGGTAGAGGCGGAGCCAGATCTCCTCGGTGTCGAAGGGGTCGGCGCCGAGCAGGTGCCGGCCGGCGAGGGACTCGGTGAGGGCGCACACCTCCGCTCCCCGGTAGGGGTGGGTGATCTCGCCGATGCCGGAGAGTCCTTCGTCGGTGTGCACGCGGACGTAGCCGAAGTCGCGCCACGCGGTGCCGAGCATCAGGGTTTCCACCCGGCTGACGCGGCCGGCCGGGCCGGTGGGGCGGGTGTGGTTGACGGTGAGCATCAGGCGAGGGCTCCGCCCATGGTCGAGGTGTGGCTGAGGTCGCGGACGCCGCCCTCGGCGAGGGCGGCCCCGACGGCGGCCTCGGTGCCTTCGAGGAGGCGGTCGATGTCCGCGTCGGTGTGGGCGTAGCTGATATGGCTGCGCTTGAGGTTGAGGGGCAGTTCGAACAGGCCGTGCCCGGTGAGGTGGCGGCGGTAGCCGACGAAGAGGGAGGCGTCGTTGGCCAGCAGGTCGCGGTAGGTGCGCGGCGGCGCGTCGGGGGTGAAGCCCGGCATGAAGTAGGTGACGAACACGGAGCCGTAGCCGGTGACGACGGCGGGTACGCCGAGGCGGTCGTAGAGCGCGGTGAGTTCGCGGCGGACGCGGTCGCCGAGCCGGAAGACGTGCTCGTGGACCGGCTCCTCGCGGAGCTTGCGGAGGGTGGCCAGGGCGGCGGCCACGACCGAGGGGTGGCCGTTGTAGGTGCCGGCGAAGAAGGCGGGGGCGCCGGGCGTGGTCGAGAACAGGTCCATCAGGTCGGCCCGTCCGCCCAGCGCCGCGACGGGGGCGCCGTTGGCGATGGCCTTGCCGAGGGTCGTGAGGTCGGGGGTGATGCCGCTGATGCGCTGCCAGCCGCCGAGGTCGTGGCGGAAGCCGGTGATCACTTCGTCGAAGACGAGGACGCTGCCGGCCTTCGTGGTCTCCTCGCGCAGGGTCCGCAGGAACTCCTGGTGCGGGAGGAGGGCACCGACGTTGTGGGGTACGGGTTCGACGATGACGGCGGCGATGTCCGGGCCGTGCTCGGCGAAGGCGCCGCGGACCGCCTCGCTGTCGTTGAAGGGCAGGACGAGGGTGGCGGCGAGGACCTCGGGCAGGATGCCGGTGGAGATCGGGTCGTGGCCGCCGACCTTCTCGGGCGCCGAGATGACGTTGAGGCTGACCGCGTCGTGCCAGCCGTGGTAGCAGCCCTGGAACTTGACGATCAGACGGCGGCCGGTCGCGGCGCGGGCGACGCGCAGGGCGTGGAAGGTGGCCTCGCTGCCGGTCGAGGTGAGCAGCAGTTTCTCGACCGAGGGGATGAGCTCGGCGAGCTGTTCGGCGAGGTGGACCTCGCCTTCGGTGATGCCCACGCCCATATGGCCGAGGCGCCGGCCGGCCTCCTCGGTGGCGCGGGCCACGTCGGGGTCGTTGTGGCCGAGCAGCGGGGGGCCGAAGGCGGCGTGGAAGTCCGTGAACTCGCGTCCGTCGGCGGTGCGGAAGCGGGCGCCCGCGGTGCCGGTGACGACGAGGTCGGTCAGCCCGGGGATGCTGCGCTGGCCGCTGTTCACACCACCGGGCACGACCTGACGGGCTCGCCGGGCGAGCCGTGCGGCGGGTGTGCCGTCCTGCTCTGCGCTCATGGTCGGTACTCCTTGCGTCGAGAGTCGTCGGCTCCCCGGGTCCTGCCCGGTCCCCGGGAGCCCTGGCGCCATCCGCCCGGCAGTCTTCGCAGGAAATTTTTCAGAACAGCGTTCTGTATTCCAGAACAGTTCAGGATCGTACGGGCCGAAAATCGCGGGGGTCAACCCCCTTTCGGCGCGAACTCGCCCCAGAACCACAGGAGTAGGCACTACGCTGTTCTGCTATGACGAACAGAGAAGCTCCGGCCGAGCCGAAGTACTGGGTCAAGAGCGTGGCGCGGGCCGCGGACATCCTCGAAGCCCTGGGCACCGCCGAGCCGGGCCGGGGAATGAGCGTCACCGAGGTCGCGCAGACCTGCCGGATCGCCAAGAGCGCCACCTTCGGCATGCTCCAGACCCTGCGGGCCTACGGGTTCGTCTCCGACGACGGCGAGGGCATGAGCCGGCGCTACCGCCTGGGCATGGGGCTCGCGCGGCTCGGCGACCGCGCCCGGTCCCAGGTGTCCCTGCGCACGATCGCCCACCCGGTGCTGCGCGAACTGACCGCCGTCACCGGTATGGCCTCGCGCCTGGCGGTGCCCGAGGACGGCCACGCCGTGGTGGTGGACCAGGTGGAGATCGACCAGCGCATCCGCCTCGACCTGCGCATGGGGCAGCGCGAACTGCCGCACTGCACCGGGCTGGGCAAGGCGCTGCTCGCCGCCTTCTCCCTCACCGAGGCGGCGCTCGTGGTCGAGCGTTTCGGGCTGCCGCGCCGCACCCCCCGGACGATCACCGACCCGGCGACCTTCCTCGCGCATCTGCGCGACATCGAGCGGATCGGCTACGCGCTGGACGACGAGGAGGACGCCGAGGGGGTCATCTGCATCGGCGCCCCGGTCCGCGACCACCTGGACATCTGCGTGGGCGCCATCAGCATCACCGGCCTCAAGCTCGGCCTGCCCGCGTGGCGTTACCAGGAGCTGGGCGGCCAGGTCAGGGACGCCGCGCGGCGGATCAGCGAGGGCCTGGGCCGGGAGGAGGGCGCACCGGAGGATTCCGTCCGGCAACCGGCGCGGGTGCGGGACGCGCCGACCGCACGGCCGGACGGCGGGAGCACGACCGGGCCTTGACGCGGGCCGCACGCCCCACGTAGCTTCCGTGCCAACCGCGCGGCCCGTGGCCACCACCGGCCGCGCAGCGGCACGGCGGCCACGGTGCGAGCGCGCACCGGACCCGTATCGCGGCCCGCCCCGGCGCCTGCCCAGAACGCCCCGGCCCCCGGTCGCACCGTGTTCCCAGCTTTCTCAGCCATCCGCCCCACGGCAGCCCTGAGCAGGAACGCTCCCCCTTCGGCACTTCTCGGAAGGCGAAGTCCGTCATGAGCGTTCCCCCCTCCCTCCCCTCCGGCCCTACGCCCTCGAACACCCGGCGTACGCTGCTGCGCGCCTCGGGCCTGGCCGGGCTGCTCGCCGCCGGCGCGGTGGCCGGATCGGGTACGGCCACGGCCGCACCCGCCGCGCCACCGCACGCCGCCGGTACGGTCCGCCACCTCGACACCGTGGCGCGACTGCGCGAACTGCGTCCCACCGCGGCCGAGGACGGCGCGCTCGCGCTGCTCGCCGGCTACCGCGCGGCGGGTGACGGCGGCGCCATGGCGGTCCGCTGGTCGGCGTCCGCAACCGCCGCCCACAACGGCGGGACCGTGCTCGCACCGGCCTCGGCGCCGCGCCGCGGCCGCTGGCTCCAACTGCACGACGGCACCGTCGACCTGCGGACCTTCGGGCTCTTCGACGCCGGGACCCCTGCGGACGACGCGCTCGACGCGCTGGTCGCCGACCCGGCCGTGCACCGCGTCGAGGGCCGCACCGATCTGCTGTTCCGCAGCCGCCATCTGTGGTCCCGGTCGGGCATCGAGCTGGACTTCGGCGGCCACCACGTGCGTACGGCCGGGATCGAGAAGAACACCCGGGACAACCCCTTCGGGGCGGTGTTCTCCTTCCGGGGCAAGGTCACCGACACCGTGCACCGGCACACCCTCGGCGCGGTGATGCCCGACCTGAGCGACCTCTTCGAGGTGGGTGACTCCGCCGGTTTCGCCGTCGGCCAGTGGTGGGCCGTCGAGGTGAACGCGCTGAAGGGGACCTACGAGAAGGAGGTCCAGCGCCTGGTCCAGGTCACCGATGTGGTCGACGGCGGCCACATCCGGGTCGCCTACCAGATCGGCTGGGAGCTGGCGGCGGGCCGCACCCTCACCTGGACCCGGATCGAGCCGGTGAACCGCAGCCATGTGCGCAACCTCGTCTTCGAGGGGGCGGGGGACGACGAGTACACCGGATCGCACCCGGTCGCCTACGAGTACGCGGTGCACTGCGACGTCTCCGGTATCGAGGCCACCGGCACCTTCTGGCCGGTGGTGATGCGCCGCTGGTGCACCCACTACCGCACCGAACAGTGCTCGCTGGCCAACCCCCGGTCGGTCACCTACGGCGGGGCCGGCTACCTCACGCAGCAGATCTACTGCCTCTACGGCCACGTCTCCGACTGTCACACCTCCAACGCCCGCCACCTCAACGACTTCACCGCCTCCGCCTACTGCTATGTGACCAACTGCCACGGCGACGGCGACGACCAGGGCCCCTTCGTCACACACGGGCAGTTCGAGCACGATCTCGTCTACACCGGCAACTCCGGGCTGATGACCTTCGCCAACTCCGGTACGGCCTGGGGCGGGGCGGCCAAACGGATCACGGTGCGCCGCCACTCCTGCTCATGGTTCGTGGCCCGGGTCAGGGTCACCGACCTGACCCTGGAGGACATGACCGTCATCGGCAAGAAGTCCCTCGACGGCTCGGGGATGCTCTGGGTCAACGCGGACGGACTGCAGGTGCGCGGCTGCACCGCGAGCGGGCCGCTGATCGTGTCCCGGGCCTCCGCCCTGTCCAAGCGGCCCAGTACCGTCGCCGACTCGTCGTTCGCCTTCGCCCAGGGCGCCGAGATCACTCAGGAGTCGGTCGACGCCCCGCTGACGCTGGAGCGGACGACGCTCGCCGGGGTCGACGGCGCGCGCTTCAACGGCAGCGGGCCGCTCGTGCTCGACCACTGCGTCCTCACCGCGTCCCAGGGCGCCGCCCCGGTGGAGTACCGGCACGGCGAGGTCCATGTCGAGGGCGGGGAACTGCGCGAGGCCGCCGTGCGGCTGAGCGGCACCGGGGACCAACTGCTGCGGCTGGCCGGGGTCCGGCTCGGCGCGAGCGGGGGCGGGGCCGCGCTGCTCTCCCGCGGCGGCGGCGACCGCACCGTGACCTGGCAGCTCACCGGCGTCGACGCGAAAGCCCCCGACGGCCGCGCCCACCTGAGCATCGGGGAGGGGACCAACCGGTACCGCGCGAGCGGCTGCACCTTCACCGGAGGGGCCCTGGACCTGCGGCCGGGCGGCTTCGGCGCGGGCAGCCATCTGCTGCACACCGCGTGCGTCGAGGACGGCACCACCCGCGCCGCGATGCCCGAGGAGAACACGCGCATCGCCCACACCAAGGGCAACCTCCGCCCCTGAGCCACGTCCGCCGCCCCGCCCGCACCGGGCGGCGGCCCCACCGCCCCCTTCCCCTTCCCTCAGACCTCCCCGGGAACTCTCGTGACCCTGCACACCCCGATCACCGGCCGCCCGGTCCGGGTCGCCCTCGTCGGCGCCGGCAACCGCGGCCTCACCTACGCCGACTGGATCGCGGCGCATCCGGAGCACGCCGAACTGGTCGCCGTGGCCGACCCGCGGCCCGCCGCCCGCGCGGCCTCGGGGGCGCCCCTGGAGTACGAGGACTGGCGCCCGCTCGCCGAGCACCGGATCGCCGACGCGGTGATCGTCGCGACCCAGGACCGCGACCATGTCGAACCGGTCCTGGCCCTGGCGCGGGCCGGATACGCGATCCTCGCCGAGAAGCCGCTGGCGCCCACCGAGGAGGAGACCAGGAGGCTCGTCGAGGGGGTGCGCGCGGCGGGCGTGCTGTTCGCCGTCTGCCATGTCATGCGGTACACGCCGTACACGGATCTGGTGAAGAGCGTCGTGGACTCCGGGGTGCTGGGCGAACTCGTCTCGCTGGAGCATCTGGAGCCGGTCGGCTGGTGGCACTACGCGCACAGCTATGTGCGCGGGCCGTGGCACAGCGAACGGGACTCCTCGCCGATGCTCCTCGCCAAGTCCTGCCACGACCTGGACTGGATCAGCTACGTCCTCGGCGCCCGGATCGAGGAGGTCGCGAGCTTCGGCGGCCTCAAGCACTTCCGCCCGCAGAACAAGCCGGCCGGGGCCGGGGAGCGGTGCCTGGACTGCGCCGTCGAGGCCGACTGCCCCTACAGCGCCCTCAAGCTCTACCCGCCCACCCTGCGCGAGCAGGGCCCGGTGTGGCCGGTCACCCATGTCACCGAGGCCACCGACGAGGCCGGGCTGCACGAGGCGCTGCGCACCGGCCCGTACGGCGCGTGCGTGTACGCGGGCGGCAACGATGTCGTGGACCACCAGGTGGTCGCGATGCGGCTGACCGGCTCCGTCACGGCGACCTTCCAGATGATGGCCTTCACCGAGCAGACCCACCGGCAGACCAGGATCTTCGGCTCGCACGGCTGGCTCAGCGGCGACGGCGAGCGGGTCACCGTGCAGGACTTCCGCACCGGGCACAGCCGGGTCCACGAACTCGGCGCGAGCGGTTCGAACGCGGCCGAGGGGCACGGCGGCGGCGACACCGCGCTCGTCGAAGCCTTCGTCCGGGCGGTCGCCACCGGCGACCCGGGCGCGATCCGCTCCGGCACGGACGCGTCCCTGGGCAGCCACCTCGCCGCCTTCGCCGCGGAACGGGCCCGGCACACCCGCACCGTGCAGCAGGTCCCCGCCCGCTGAGTGCGCACCACCCATCCCTCGCGGCAACCCCTCCCCCACGCTTCCCGACCCACCACCGATGCCTTCGGAGGCACCCTCATGTCCCTCATCTCCCGGACCCCGGCCCCGGACGGCCGGCGCCGCAGACTGCGCGCGGTCGCCGTCCCGGCGCTCGCCGCCGCCCTGGCCGCCACCACCCTCGCCGGCTGCGGCGGCGCGGGCAGGGGGAGCGACAGCGACACCGTCACGATGTGGACCTACCCGGTGATCTTCGACGAGGCGAAGAACAAGGCGTACTGGGACGGGCTGGTCAAGGCATTCGAGAAGCAGCACACCGGCATCAAGGTCAAGGTGGAGACCTTCCCGTGGGCCAACCGCGACACCGCGCTCGCCACCGCCATCGCGTCCGGCAAGGGCCCCGACGTCGTGTACCTCGTCCCCGACCAACTCCCCAAGTACGCGCGGAACATCGTGCCGGCCGAGGAGTACATGTCCAAGAACGCCCGCGCGGACTACACGGACTTCGCCCTCACGTCGGTCACCGCCGACGGCAAGACCCTCGGCACCCCCGTACTGACCAGCGGCAACCCGCTGATCTGCGATAAGCGGGTGTTCACGGCGATCGGCGAGCAGCAGTACCCGGGCACCTGGGAGGACCTCGCACGGCTCGCGCCCCGGCTCAAGGAGAAGGGCTACTACGCGACGAGTTACAGCGGCGACACCCAGCAGACCCTGAACCTGACCTTCTATCCGCTGCTGTGGCAGGCGGGCGGGGACGTCTTCGGCAAGGACGACAAGAAGACCGCCTTCGCCGACGCGGCGGGCGTCAAGGCCCTCACGTATCTGAAGAAGCTCGTGGACGGCGGCTACACCGACCGCGACATGGTGACGACCACCCCGAAGCTGGAGCAGACCCCCGTCGCCCGGGGCAAGGTCGCCTGCACCTGGCAGAACACCCCCGCCGACGTCGAACCCTTCTGGGGCAAGGCGAACACCGTCGTGCTGCCGCCGCTCAAGGACGTCAAGTCGGTCGGCTACGGGACCGTGGGCGCGCTGTCCCTGCTCAAGGGCGGCAACACCAAGGCGGCCGGCGAGTGGATCGACTTCGTGGCCGAGCCGGCGAACGCGGCGGGCCTGGAGAAGGAGGCCGGCTACTTCCCGGCCCGCCGCTCCGCGAAGGACCTGTACCCGGGTGACCCCCTCCAGAGCGCGGTGTCCAAGACGCTGCCGAGCATGGCCGCCGGCCCGCTGGCGGCCAAGTCCCGTGAGGTGATGGGGCTGCTGGGCCCCGAGATCCAGGCGGCGCTGCTCGGCAAGAAGTCCCCCGAGGACGCGCTGCGCACGGCCGCGACCGCGGCCGACGCGATGCTCGGCCGCTGACCCGCCCCGCCACCACCTCCCCCTCACCCTCCCCGTACCACCCCGTAAGGAGTCCCCGTGGCAGTCGTCGCGGAACCCGGGCGCCGGGGCCGCCGCAGCGGGCCGCAGGCACGCCGCGAGGCCCGGATCGGCCTGCTCTTCGTCCTCCCCTGTTTCCTCCTCTTCCTCGCCTTCCGCTTCGGCCCCGGCATCGCCGGTGTGCTGATGAGCTTCACCGACTACTCGCTCACCGGCGGCGGGCACTTCATCGGCCTCGACAACTTCATCCGCCTGTGGCACGACCCGCTGTTCTGGAGCTCCCTCAAGGTCACCGTCCTCTACACGGTCATGGCCGTGCCGGGGACGCTGCTCGCCTCGGTGGCGCTGGCCCTGCTGACCCGGCGGGCCTTCCGGGGCGCCAAGCTGTTCCGCTCGGTGTTCTTCCTGCCGGTCGTCACCTCCCTCGTCCTCGCCGCGACGGTCTTCGTGTGGATCTTCTCCACCGGCGGCCCCTGGGCGACGTTCGTGAGCTGGCTGGGCCTCTCCGACTCGGGGTGGCTCGGCGACGACGTCTTCGTGCTCCCGGCCCTCGCGATCGTCGGGGTCTGGTCCCGCTTCGGCTACGGCATGCTCATCCTGCTCGCGCGCATGCAGGACATCCCGCGCGAGCTGGAGGAGGCCGCGCTGACCGACGGCGCGGGACCCTGGCAGCGGTTCCGGTACCTCGTACTCCCGCAGCTGCGGCCCGCGTTGTTCTTCCTCGCCGTCCTCGAGACCACCTCCTCCTTCCAGGTCTTCGACGCGATCTACACGATGACCGGCGGCGGCCCCGCCAACGCGAGCTACACGCTCGTCTTCCAGCTCTACGACGCGGGCTTCAAGTACTTCGACCTGGGCTACGCCGCGACCATCGGGGTCGCGCTGTTCGTGCTGACCCTCGTGGTCGCACTGGTCCAGCGGCTCGTCATCGGGAAGGACCAGTGACCATGACCACCGCCTCCGCCGAGCGGACACCGCACACACCGCCCGCGCCCGCCCCGCCGGGCCCGGACCGCACCGGGCGCCGGGCCGAGCGCGCGCGGCGCCGGGCCGCCGAACGGGACGGCGTACCGCACGCGATGCGCGGCACCCGCGGCGGGCGGATCGTCCGGGGCGTGCTGCTGACCCTCGCCGCGCTCGTGACGGTCTTCCCGTTCTACGCGATGGTCGTGCTCTCCCTGAAGCCGTCCGCGGCCGTCGAGTTCCCCGGCAGCCTCCTGCCCTGGCCGCTCACCGGCGAGGCGTACGGCACGGTGCTCGGCGCGCAGAGCGTGCCGCGCTGGCTGCTCAACACCCTCGTGTACTCGCTGGTCTCGGTGGTCGGGGTGCTGCTGCTCGCCGCGCTGGCCGGCTACGCCTTCGCGAAGAAGCGGTTCCCCGGCCGGGAGGCGATGTTCTGGTCGTTCCTGTCCATGGTGATGGTCCCGTACCACGTCACGATGATCCCGACCTTCGCCATGATCGCGAAGCTCGGCGGGGTCGACACCTACTGGGGGCTGATCATCCCCACCCTCGCCAACGCCCAGGCGGTCTTCCTGATGCGCCAGTTCGTGCGGAGCCTGCCCGACGAACTCTTCGAGGCGGCCCGGCTGGACGGGTGCGGCGAGTGGCAGATCTTCTACCGGATCGTGCTGCCGCTGCTCAAGCCGATCCTCGCGACGCTCGGCGTGTTCGTCTTCCTGTGGCACTGGAACGACTTCCTGTGGCCGCTGGTCATCGGCCAGTCCACCGATATGCGCACCCTGACGGTCGGCATCGCCTCGCTCCAGCAGCAGAACGTGCCGCTCAACGTCGTCCTGTCCGGCTCCGTCATCGCGTTCGTACCGATCTTCGCCGCCTACCTCGTCGGGCAGCGCTACTTCACCGAGGGCGTCACGACGTCCGGAATCAAGGGATGAGAACCTCACATGACTCCTTCCGCAGTACTTCCCCCGCCGGATGAACTGACGGGCACCGGCCCCGGGTTCCCGAGCGAAGCCGCGCTGGAGGAGCGGCTCACCGCCCCCTCCCCCGCGCTGGTCCGCGATCTGGCCGCGCTGGAGGGCGACCTGCTGGTGCTGGGCGCCGGCGGGAAGATGGGGCCGAGCCTGTGCCGGCTGGCCCGGCGCGCGCTCGACGAAGCCGGGCGCGGGGATGTGACGGTGCACGCGGTGTCGCGCTGGTCCGATCCGGCCGCCGCGCAGCGGCTCGCCGAACACGGCGTCCGCACCGTGGCGTTCGACCTGATGGACCCGGACGCCGACCTCACCGCGCTGCCCGACGCGGGCAACGTGGTGTTCATGGTGGGCGCCAAGTTCGGCTCCAGCGGGGCGCCCGCGCACGCGTGGGCCGTCAACGCGGCGATGCCCGACCGGGTGGCGCGGCGCTGGTCCGGGGCGCGGATCGCCGCCTTCTCGACCGGCAACGTCTATCCGCTCGTACCGATCGGCTCCGGCGGCAGCACCGAGGACGACGCGGTGGCGCCGGTCGGCGAGTACGCGATGTCCTGCCTGGGGCGTGAACGCGTCTTCCAGCACGCGGCCCTCACCCGGGACGCGCGGGTCGCCCTGATCCGTCTCAACTACGCGGTCGACCTGCGGTACGGGGTGCTCGCGGACATCGGGGCCCGGGTCCGGGCCGGTGAACCCGTGGACCTGACCACCGGCCACGCCAACGTCGTATGGCAGGGCTACGCGAACGAGGTGGCCCTGCGCTCCCTGCGCCACGCGACCACCGGAGAGGGCTTCACGCTGAACCTGACCGGGCCGGAGACCGCTTCGGTACGGCGGATCGCGGAGTGGTTCGGCCACGAGCTGGGCCGGCCGCCGGTCCTGACCGGGACCGAGGCGCCGACCGCGCTGCTGTCCGACGCGAGCCGGTGCCACGCCCTCTTCGGCTACCCCGGCGTACCGCTGCGCACCCTCGTCCACTGGCAGGCCGACTGGCTGCGCCGGGGGCTGCCGCTGTCCGGCCGGCCCACCAAGTTCCAGACTCGCGACGGAAGGTTCTGAACCGCGCCATGTCCCTCTCCTCCCCCACCCCGCCGCCCGGCGGGGGCCCCGCCGCCACCTCCGCACTGGACCTGCTCGCGCAGGGCACGGTGATCCCCGCCCACCCCCTCGCCCTCACGCCCGCACGCGGCCTCGACGAGCGCCGCCAGCGCGCCCTGACCCGCTACTACCTGGCCTCGGAGGCCGGCGGGATCGCGGTGGGCGTGCACACCACGCAGTTCGCCATCCGGGAACCGCAAGTGGGCCTGCTCGCACCGGTGCTGGAACTCGCCGCCGAGACCGTACGCGCCGAGGCGGGGCGCCCGGTCGTGAAGGTCGCGGGCGCGTGCGGCTACGTCGCGCAGGCCGTCGCCGAGGCCGAACTCGCCGCGTCGCTGGGCTACGACGCGGTCCTGCTGAGCCCGGCCGTGCCCGGCGCCGACGAGAAGGGCCTGCTGGACCGGGCCCGCGCGGTGGGCGAGGTCCTGCCGGTGATCGGCTTCTACCTCCAGGAGGCGGTGGGCGGCCGGTACCTGTCACCGGACTTCTGGTCGGCGTTCGCGGACCTCCCCTCGACGGCCGCCGTGAAGATCGCCCCCTTCGACCGCTACCGCACCGCCGACGTCGTCCGGGCCGTGGCGCGGGCCGACCGGGCGGACGAGGTGACCCTCTACACGGGCAACGACGACGACATCATCGGGGACCTCCTCACCTCGTACACGACCGCCGGCGGACGGCGGCGCCGGCTGGCGGGCGGACTGCTCGGCCAGTGGGCGGTGTGGACCCACGCCGCCGTGCGGCTCTTCGCGGAGCTGCGCCGGGCCCGGGAGGGCGATGCCGAGGCGATGGCGCGCTGCCTCGCGCGGCGGACCGAACTGACCGACGCCAACGGCGCGGTGTTCGACGTGCGCGGCGCGTTCCGGGGCTGTATCGCCGGGGTCCACGAGGTGCTGCGCCGCCAGGGACTGCTGGACGACATCCGCTGTCTGGACCCGCAGGAGACGCTCTCCCCGGGCCAGGCCGAGGAGTTGACGCGGGTCAGCGCCGCCTATCCGTGGCTGACCGACGACACCTTCGTGGCGGAGCACCGCGATGCCTGGCTCTCGTGACCGCCCGGGGCCCGGCGCCGCGGGGCGGGACCGGCCGCGGGTCGTGGTGTCCGTACCGCCGCGGCTGCGCACCGCGTTCTTCGCCCCCGAGGTGTGGGCGGCGCTGGAGTCCGCCGCGGAGCTGACCGTGCTGGACGCCCACACGGACGCGGCGGCGCTGGCCGCGGCCCTGCCCGGAGCGCGGGCCCTGATCACCTCGTGGGGCACTCCGCGGCTGACCGGCGCGCTGCTGGCCGCCGGGGACCGGCTCGCGCTCGTGGCGCACACGGGGTCCGCGGTGGCGCCCTATGTCGCGCCCGAGGTCTTCGCGCGGAACATCCGGGTGACGCAGGCCGGGGACGCGATGGCCCGCCCGGTCGCCGAGGTCGCGCTCGCGTTCACGCTCGCGCTGCTGCATCGCGTGCACCGTTTCGATCACGCGCTGCGCTCCGGCGCGGACTGGGAGAGCGCGAGCACGGCCCCGCCCCGGCACGAGATCCACGGGAGCGAGATCGGGGTGATCGGCGCCTCGCGCACCGGCCGTGCCTATATCGAGCTGGTCCGCGCCCTGGGTGCCCGGGTCTCGGTCAGCGACCCCTTCCTCGACGCCGAGGAGGCGGCGCGGCTGGGCGTACGCCGGGTCTCGCTCGGCCGGCTGCTGCGGGGCAGCCGGGTGGTGGCGGTGCACGCGCCCGCGACCGCGGCGACCCGGCGGCTCCTCGACGCGCGGCGGCTGGCCTCGATGCCGGACGGGGCGGGCCTGGTGAACACCGCGCGCTCCTGGCTCGTGGACGAGGAGGCGCTGCTCGCCGAGGTGCGCGGCGGACGGCTCGACGCGGCGATCGACGTCTTCGACACGGAGCCGCTCCCGGTGGACCACCCCTTCCGGACCCTGCCCAATGTGCTGCTCACCCCGCACCAGGCGGCGGGCACGGCCGAGGGCCGGCTCCGTCTCGGGGCGAGCGCCGCCGACGAGGTCCGCCGGCTCCTGGACGGGCGGGAGCCCGCACATCCGGTGGGGCCCGAGGCCCTCGCCCGCGTGCACTGAGCAGGCGGCGCGGGGCCGGGCGGGGTGCGCCGGCTACGGGCCGGGCGGTTCCGTCCCGGCGGGCCGGTTCACGAGTGGGGCGTCCGGGCCGCCTCCGGGTTTGCCGGGGGCGGTGCGCGCCGGGAAACAGGAAGAGGAACGGGAGGGGCCGGCTCAAGGCCCGTGAGCGGCCCTCCTCTCCGCGCCCCCGCGCACTTCCTGAAGACCCCGTCCGAACCTTCAGAATCCTCAGGTTCTCTTCAGGTCGGGACCCGCAGGATCGTCTGCATGCCTCAGCACCACGCCGATACGGACCACCGCCGCCGTCCCGACCAGCCCGCGCCCGGCCGGCCGGGCGGTGTCCCGCCTGCCTCCGGCGCGGGCCTGATCTTCGGCGGCGTCTACGGCACCGTGCTGGCCAGCGCCCTGCTCGCCGCCCTCCACTCCGAGGGAGACGTATACGTCCCTTACCAGCACGCCGCGTGGATCATGATGACGGCGGTCACCTCCGCGCTCGCCCACGGCTACGCCCACCACATGACGTCCGATCAGCACGGTGCGGACAGCCACCGCTGGAACCGGCTGGCCCGCACCCTGTTCGGTGAATGGCCGCTGATCGCCGGGTGTCTGCCCACCGTCCTGCTGCTGATCGCCGCCGGTGCGTCCGACTGGCCCGAGCCACCGGTCACCGCGACCGGGCTGACCCTCAACACCGCGCTCCTGCTCGTCTGGGGCGTCGTCTCCGCACGACGGCTGGGGTACCGCCGGAGAGCGACCCTGCTCTTCGGTTTCGCCGATGCGACGCTCGGCGTACTGATAGCCATGGCCAACGCCGTCATCAAGTAGGCCGCCGCCATCGACTGGGCCGCCATCGCGGCACCGGCACCCGGCGGGCGGCCGGTACGCGTCGTCGTACCCGGCCGGCCCGGCCGTACGGCGGCCCGGCGGCCAGGTCACCGGGTGCCCGCCCCCGGGAGCCGGGGTCGCACACGGCGCGGCGAACTCCCCGGGCCGGGGCACTCCCCGCCAGGACGCCGTCCGGGTGCGGCCCGCGCGCCGCAAGTCGCCGGGCCGGCCTCCGCTCCCGGTGGCGGCACGGGGGCGGCCGTGGTGGACTGGCTGTCAGTCCGGCTTTCCGTCCGGCTTTCCGTCCGTCCGCCGTCGACGGGACGCAGCCCGCACCACGGTCGCCCGGATGGCGGACACGTCCATGGCCGACACGTCCGGAGCCCGCCGCGGGAAAAACGGCGTTCCCGGAAATCCGCCGCGGCCACCCGGACACAGGTCTGCCGGAGTCCTCCGCGGACCACGACGGCTGAACGGCTGACCGGTCGTTCCCCCGTACGCGGAAGGCCGCGAAGCCGTGAGCCCGTGCACACAGCCCGTGCACACTCCGTCGTCCGAGGTCCGGAGGACTGCCATGAATTCCCAGGTCGTCCCGCTCCCCCTGCTGAACCTCACCTTCGGCGTGCACGCCTTCAAGGCACTGGCCCTGGCCACCGACCTCGGAGTGTTCACCGAGTTGTCCGGCAGCAGTACCACGGTGCCCCGCTTCGCCGAGCGGCACGGCATCGACGAGCGGCCCGCCGAACTCCTGCTGACCGCCTGTACCGCGCTGGGACTGCTGCACCTCGACGACTCGGGCACCTATACGAACACGGAGCTGTCCCAGGAGTTCCTCGTCCGCGGCAAGCCGTACTACTTCGGCGGCCGGGTGGCCGTCGTGGACCGCCACGAGTACCCCGCGTACCTCAAGCTCGCGGACTCACTGCGCGGCAACTATCCCGTCACCTGGGACGCCGAGCGGCAGGAGTCGCTCTTCGCGCCGGACGACCCGGTCATGGTGGAGTTCTTCTGGGAGGGCAGGTACACACTGTCCGCGTTCAGTGCCCGCAGGGTCGCCGAGAAACTGGACTTCACGGCCATCCGGCGCGTCCTGGACGTGGGCGGCGGCGGGGGCGCGTTCGCGGTGGAGCTGTGCCGGCACCACCCCGGAGTCCGGGTCACCATCTTCGACCTGCCATTCGTCTGCGACCTCACGCGCACCCGGATCACCGCGGCGGGCCTGGCGGACCGCATCCCGTTCGTCGCCGGGGACTTCTTCGCCGACCGGCTCCCCGAGGGCCACGACACCGTGCTCCTCTCCAACATCCTGCACGACTGGAACGAGGCGGACGCCCGGCGCATCCTGGCCATCTGCGCCGACGCCCTGCCGGCGGACGGCACCCTGATCATCTGCGAATCCTTCGTCGGCGACGACAAGCGCGGCCCCGCGCCGGCCGCGCTGATGAGCCTCAACATGCTGGTCGAGGCGTGGGGGCGCAACTACACGGCGGCCGAGTACACATCCTGGCTGCGGGAGGTGGGTCTGCGGACCGAGCGTGGCTCCCTTCTCGACGGGGCACCCACCACCGCCGCACTCGTGGCGCGCAAGGCCCGGCCCTGACCCGCCTCGCCCCCTGATCCCCCGACCTGGAGAAGGCACCATGACCACGATTCCGCTGCGGACTCTGGACCACCTGACGCCCGTGCTCTTCGGGCATGCCGCCTTCCAGTGCCTCAACTCCGGTTGCGAACTCGGTCTGTTCGAGCTGCTGCGGGAGAATCCGGACCTCGACAAGGCACAGGTGGGCGCGGAACTCTCCTTGGCCCCACGCGCCACCGACATCCTGCTGCTCGGCACGACCTCGCTCGGCCTGACCGCCCACGAGGACGGCCGCTACCGCAACGCCCCGGCGATCAAGGAGCTCTTCGCCGACGGCCGGTGGGCCCACTTCACGAGCGTGGTGGCCTTCGAGGCCCACATCGTCTACGAGGCCCAGGCCGACTTCACCGAATCCCTGCGGCAGAACACCAACGTGGGCCTGCGCCGCATCCCCGGCACCGGCCGCGACCTGTACCACCGGTTCGCGGAGAATCCGGACCTGGAGCGCGTCTTCTACCGGTACATGCGCGCCTGGTCGGAGCTGTCGAATCCGTTCCTGCTGGCGAACGGCGGCTTCGCCGCGGTCCGGCGGTTCCTCGACGTCGGGGGCGGCGACGCGGTGAACGCCATCGCCCTCGCCCGCGCCCACCCCCACCTGCACATCACCATTCTGGAGATCCCGGCCACCGTCGCCATCGCCCGCAAACGGATCGCGGACCAGGGCCTCACCGACCGGATCACCCTGTGCGAAGGCGATATGTTCCGCGATCCCTTCCCGACGGACGCCGACTGCGTGCTGTTCGCCCACCAACTGGTCATCTGGGAGCCGCAGGAGAACGTCGCCCTGTTGCGGCGCGCGTACGAGGCGCTGCCCGAGGGCGGCCGGTTGATCATCTTCAGCTCGGTCTCCGACGACCGGGGTGAAGGCCCGCTCATGGCAGCTCTGGACAGCGTCTACTTCGCCTCGCTCCCCGCCCGCGGCGGCATGATCTACTCCTGGCACCAGTACGAGCACTGGCTGCACGAGGCAGGCTTCGACCGGGCCGCCATCACCCGCAAGTCCGCGGCCTCCTGGACGCCGCACGGGATCATCACCGGCATCAAGTAGCCGTCTCCCAGGGGCATATGGCCCTCGTTCCCCTCCCCTCCCATTGCGAGAAGAAGCACTCATGACGGCCGCCCACCCCGCGGAGCCCTGGCGCATCAAGATGGTGGAACCGATCCGGACCACCACCCACGCCGAGCGCGAATCCGCCCTCCGCGCCGCCGCCTACAACCCGTGCCTGCTGCGCGCCGAGGACGTGTATATCGACCTGTTCACCGACTCCGGCACCAGCGCCATGTCCGACCGCCGGTGGTCCGCGATGTTCCGCGGCGACGAGTCGTACTGCGGCGCGAGCAGCTTCTACCGGCTGCGCGACACCGTCCGCGCGTACTACGGATACGAGCACGCCATCCCCGTCCACCAGGGCCGCGGCGCGGAAAACATCCTCTCCCGCTGCCTGATCCGGCCCGGCCATCGCCTACCCGGCGACATGTACTTCACCACCACCCGCGCACATCCGGAACTCAACGGCAGCACCTTCCACGACGTCATCGTCGACGAGGCGCACGACCCCGCCGACGAGAGCCCCTTCAAGGGCGACGTCGATATCACGAAGCTGGCGGCACTGATCCGCGAGGCAGGCGCGGACACCATCCCGTACGTCTGCGTCGGAGCCCCGGTGAACATGGCAGGCGGGCAGCCGATCAGCATGGAATGCCTCGCCCGGGTCCGCGAACTCACCCTGCGCCACGGCATCAAGGTCATCCTCGACGCGGCCCGTGCCGTGGAGAACGCGTACTTCGTCAAGTCACGCGAACCGGGCTGGTCCGGCCGGAGCATCGCCGGCATCCTGCGCGCGATGTGCGATCTCACCGACGGCGCCACCATGTCCGCGAAGAAGGACAGCTTCGCCAACATCGGCGGCTGGCTCGGCCTGCGCGACGACGAGCTGGCCGAGCAGGCACGCGGTCTGGTCGTCCTCTACGAGGGCATGCACACCTACGGCGGCATGGCCGGCCGCGGGGTCTGGGGCCGGATCTTCCGGGTCAGGCCGAGCCTCTCCCCGATCGCACGCCAACAGGTCTGCGCAGGGCTCCCCCGGGCTCGGCCGCCACTGCTCCTGGTAGGCCGGATTGACCAGCACCGGCGACGGTGGAGTGCCGACGGGCAGGGCGTGGGTCAGCGCGGGCGGGCGTTTCAGCGGGAGCTGACCGAAGCGGGTGGTCAACCCGGCGTATCGACGTCTCATGCCGGGGGATGCGCCCGGCCTCGACGTTCCGCTCCCGCGAGCCCTCAAGACCCACTCACGAGGACATCTGCCCCGCCGAACTCGACGGCCTTCGCCCTCCGCACCGGGCCCGGCCGGAGTCGGTTGGTCAATGACCGCTGACGAGGATCGGGGGCTGACTCGGCCATGAGCGCAGGCTAATCTCCGGCGCTCCAGCGGACGAGAGGGCAGCCCCGCTCAAGTCCGCCACCACCTTGCGGCCTTCCCCGAGATCGCGATGCGGCGAATCCGATCCTCGTCCTGCGAACCTGCGGCGCACACCGTCGATCGACCCCAAAGCACTCTGCCTCGCCACGACACACCACACCTGAGCCGACGATTCGCCCGGATCTACATCACGCCGGGAAGCCAGTCCCCATATACCGGATATACCGGCGCCTCTGTCAGCCGCGTTGCCCCTTCCGTGAACGAAGCGCCTCAACCCCGATCAAGTCGTAGGCCGTGGCATCGTCGAGCCGCCTGATAGGCACGTGATCTCTGTGAGGGGTGGTAAGTGGACATGGCTGCCGACTGGGAGTGGGACGACACCTTGTTCTCGGGTACGGCCCCCTACTACCGGCGCGGCAGGCTGCCTTACGCCCCCGGGCTGGCGGACGTGCTCGCCGAGGTTCTGAAGCTCGACAGGCGAGGACGCCTCATCGACGTGGGATGCGGACCGGGCACCCTTGCCCTGAGCCTGGCGCACTTGTTCAGCGATGTCGTCGGCGTGGACCCGGACAGCGGGATGATCGCCGAAGCCACTCGCGAAGCCGCCGAGCGCGGGGTGACCGGGAAGACGCAGTGGGTGCAAGCTCGGGCCGAGGATCTGCCCGCAGGACTCGGTACGTTCACCGTCGCGACCTTCGGCCAGTCCTTCCACTGGATGGACCAGGACCTGGTGGCGGCAACCGTCCGGGACATGCTCCAGCCCGGCGGAGCGCTGGTGCACGTCTCGGACCTGAAGACGGAGACCCGAACCGTCGACGGCCTTCCGCATCCGGCGGTGCCCTATACGGCAATGGAGGAGTTGGTCAGGCACTATCTCGGACCGGTGCGACGAGCCGGCCGGGGCGTACTGCCACAGGGAACACCCGACGGTGAGGCCACCGTTCTCACCCGGGCGGGATTCTCCGGTCCGCAGCGTCATGTCGTTCCCGGCGGACAGGCACTGACGCGGACGTGTGCCGATGTCGTCGCGGGGGTGTTCTCGATGTCGTTCTCGGCTCCGCACCTGTTCGGTCCGCGCCGCGACGACTTCGAGGCAGACCTGCGTCGACTACTGCGGGAAGCCTCCCCGTCGGGCCGGTTCTCCGAACGCCGGCCGAGCACCGAGGTCTTCGTCTGGTGGAATGCCCCCGCTGAACCGGCACCTACGTCGACTGCGTGAAGCGTCCGCGGAGCCCAGCTCATTGCCCTCCCGAGCAGCGCTGCTCACTTGATGGACGACAACTTCAAGGTCGGCTGAGCCGACCCGGCTGGGTTCGATCCGGCCGAGATGCGCACTGCAAGCAGGGCGCCGATGGCCCGTTGGCCATCGGCGCTCCGGCTTTGGCGGTGTTGAAGAATTGCTGGATTACGACGTCTGGGACGGCTGAGGGGCTCCCAGGAAGTGCAGGAACGCCGCGGTGAGTATGCTCTGCCCGTGCCCCCACCCCAGTGGCCCCCGGGGATCTCGGTGGGGAACACCCGAGCCGGAGTGACGGCCCCGCACATGGCGAGCAGGGGTGACAGCCCGGCTCCAGGCCGACCTTCAGCTCTTGCCTTCGAGCAGAGTGCCCATCCATTCTTCGATGCCGGCGACCGTACGCGGCAGCGCGCCCGACATCAGGCGGGCGCCGTCCGGTGTGATGACGAGGTCGTCCTCGATCCGTACGCCGATACCGCGCAGTTCGGCCGGGAGGGTTTCGTCGTCCGGCTGGAGGTAGAGGCCGGGCTCCACGGTGAGGACCTGGCCCTCCTCCAGAACGCCGTCCAGGTATGTCTCGGCCCGTGCCTTGGCGCAGTCGTGGACGTCCAGGCCGAGCATATGGCCGCTGCTGCACAGGGTGTAGCGGCGGTGCGCATCGCCGTCGGCGTCCTTGAGCACGCCCCAGTCGGCCAGCCCTTCCGCGATGACCCGCATACCGGCCCGGTGGAAGTCGCGGAAGCTGGCGCCGGGACGCAGCGCCGCGATTCCCGCCTCCTGGGCCGCCAGCACCACTTCGTACACCTGGCGTTGAACGGGGTCGAAGCGGCCGGAGAGTGGCAGGGTGCGCGTGATGTCGGCCGTATAGAGGCTGTCGGTTTCCACCCCCGCGTCGAGGAGGAGCAGTTCGTCGCGGTTCAGGCGTCCGTCGTTGCGGATCCAGTGCAGGACGCAGGCGTGGGCGCCGGAGGCCGCGATGGTCTCGTAGCCGGTGCCGTTGCCCTCGGCGCGGGCCCGCAGACCGAAGACCCCCTCGACGCAGCGCTCTCCGCGCGGGTGTGCGAGCGCGCCCGGCAGGGCCCGGACCACGTCCTCGAACCCGGTGGTGGTGTGGTCGACGGCGAGCTGGAGCTGCTCGACCTCCCAGGCGTCCTTGACCAGGCGCAGTTCCGAGAGGGCGGTGGCCAGTTCGGCGTCGGTGGCGGCGTTCCGCCCCGTCGGGGTGCCCAAGGTGTCCAGGTGGGCGCAGCGGAGGCCGGTGAGCCGTTCCGCCTCGGCGAGGTCGGGGCGGCGCCCGACCCAGAACTCGCCGTAGCGCCGGTCCCGGTAGAACTCCTCGTTGCCGTCGACGCGCGGTGAACGCGGCCGCAGGTGGAGCACCGCCTCGTGCCCGTGCGGGCCCGAGGGCTCCAGGACCAGGACGTGACCGGCCTGGTCCTCCCCCGTCAGACCGGTCAGCCAGGCGTAGGCGCTGTGCGGGCGGAACCGGTGGTCGCAGTCGTTGGAGCGGACGGTGAGCTCACCGGCCGGGATGATCAGCCGCTCGCCGGGGAAGTGGGCTGAGAGCCGGTCCCGGCGCGCCGGGGTGACGGCGTACGCGGCGACCCGCGCGGAGTCGGGGAGGGTGGACGAGGCCCAGGCGCTCGCCATGAAGCGGGACAACTCGGCGGAGACCGGCAGGTCATGGCTGCCGGTGTGCAACGCCGGAGCGGGGTGGGCAACGGCTTCGGTCACGAGGGCTCCCTGAAGAGGACGCGAGCGGAAGGTGCGGCGGAGGGTGCAAGGAAAGGTGCTGCGGAGGGTTGAACGGAAGGTGCGTCGGCGGGTGCGTCGGAACGCGTACAGGGTCAGTGCAATTTCACATTACTATGTTACAGCTCGCGCGGCGACGCGCTCCGCCTCGTCATGTTCCGTGTGATGGCGGGACGTTGGGGCCATAGCGCCGAAGTCGGACACGGCACGTCGGCACGGAGCCGAAACCGAAGAACTACTGAACAGGCCGCGCCGTCGGGACGGAGGCCGCACCCTCCCCCGCCCCGCAGCCCAAGATCAGTCGGCTTGACCCGAGCCGCCACCCGCCAGACCGGAGCCGCCGCCCGTGAGGCAGCCGATCAGGAGGGCGAGCTGTTCGGCGTAGTGCTCGACCAGTTCGGGAGAGCTCGCGTCGGCGCCGAACAGGCCGCGGGCCAGCTGGGGGTAGACCGTCAGCGCGTTCGCCGTGCTCATCGTGATGAGCAGCAGTGCGGCCGGGTCGAACCGGTCGTCGAGTTCGCCGGCCAGCTGGCGCTCGCGGATCACCGCCACCTCGTGTCGCAGCCGGGCGTTGCGTTCGGCCGCTTCCTCCTCGTCGTCCTCGCCGGTGTCGGCGAGACCTTCCCAGGCGAGGAGGCGCCCGCCGAGACGGGGGTCGACGCTCACCCGCACATAGCTCTTGATCATCTCGGCGTAGTCCATGTCGTCGGGGAACGCCTGGCTCTCGTAGGCCCGCCATCGTCGGCCGATCTCCCGGTACAGGCCCGCCTTGCCGTCGAAGTAGTACGTGATGAGCTGCTGGTTCACGCCGGCGCGGGCGGCGATCTCGGCCACCCGGGCGCCGGCGAAGCCCTTGGCGGAGAACTCCTCGGTCGCGGCGTCGAGGATCAGCGCCTTGGTGCGCTCCGGGTCACGCTGCCGCTCGTGCGCGGCCGGCGCCCGCCGCGTCGTCCGCCGTGCGTCCGCGGCCCTCTTCTCACTGGTCATGGCCAGGATTCTGCCATCCGACCGGTTAACTTAATCATCCATCTGATTGACAAGCTCATCCAAGCGATTGATTCTGTTGGTATGCATCAGCAGAAGACTCAGGTACTTGTCGTCGGAGGCGCCCTCACCGGGCTGAGCGCCGCCGTCTTCCTCGCCCACCAGGGCATCCGGGCAACGGTGGTGGAGCGCCATCCCGACCTGCTCTTACACCCGAGGCTGCGCGGCATCACACCGCGGACCGTCGAGGTCTTCCGCCAGGTCGGGCTCGGTCCGGCGATCCGCAAGGAGAGCTTCCGCGGCGAGGACGTCGGCTTCGTGCCACTGCGGGCGAACACGCTCGCGGACGAGTACGAACCGGTGGAGGAGGCCAGCCACACGGAGTTCATCGACCCCCGCGCCTTCAGCCCATCGGCCAACGCGGGGATCGACCAGGACCGGCTCGAACTCCTGCTGCGCGACCGCGCCCGCGAACTCGGCGCCGATATCCGGCACTTCACCGAGATGACCTCTCTGGACCAGGACGCCGACGGTGTCACGGTGACCGTCCGGGACCGCGCGAGCGGCGACGAGGAAGTGATCCGCGCGGACTACGTCATCGCGGCCGACGGGTCGAGGAGCCGGATCCGCGCATGGCTGGGGATCGAGACCGACGGGCCGGGAGAGCTGTTCCACACGATCACGGCGATCGTCGACGCGGACCTCTCGGCCGCCGTGCGCGGCCGCAGTATCGGCATCGTCTACCTGCAGAAGCCGCGCCCGTTCAGCGCGGTGATGCCGCACGACGCCGCGGGCTCGCGCTGGCTGTTCAGCACCGGGTACGACCCGCGGCACGAGTCGGTGGCGGACTTCACCGCCGAGCGCGTGGCGGGGATGGTGCGGGAGGCGTCCGGACTGGACGGGGTCGACGTCTCGTTGCTGCCCCAGATACCCGGCACCGACGTGACCGTGCTCGGCTTCCCGGTCGGCGCCCGGGTCGCGCGTTCGTACCGCTCGGGCCGGGTGTTCCTGGCCGGGGACGCCGCCCGCAGCCAGCCGCCCACGGGCGGGTTCGGCGGGAGCACCGGGATCCAGGACGTCCACAACCTGGCCTGGAAACTCGCCGCCGTCCTCACCGGGTGGGCCGGTCCCGGGTTGCTCGACACCTACGACGCCGAGCGGCGGCCCTACGGTGAGCTCGCCATGCGGCAGGCGTTCGCCCGGTTCGGCGACCGGATGGCCGGTGGCGCGCAGGTGGAGCTGCTCGACTACTCGGCGGTGACGATGGGCTTCCGGTACGCCTCGGCGGCCGTGCCCGGCAACCGCGAGACCGCCCCGATCCGCGCCGTCGAGCTGCGTGCGCAACCCGGCACGCGGGCACCGCACCGGCCGACCGCGGACGGCGGTTCCACCCTCGACCTGTACGGCGAGACTTTCGTCCTCCTGGCCGGCCACGACGGCCAGGGATGGGCCGGGACCGCGAAGGACCTCGGTGCCGCGATGGGCGTGGCGGTCCGGGCGTACGTCCTCGGCGCGGACATCGACGTCGAGGACGGTGAGACGGCGCACGGCATCGACGCCGACGGTGCGGTACTCGTCCGCCCGGACGGTTTCGTCGCCTGGCGCAGCCCGTCCGCCGCGCCGGACCCGGCCGCGACGCTCGCCGAGGTCCTCCGCGCCGTCCTTGCCAGACGGGACTGACCACGGCGGGCGCGTCGCCGTCGCCACGGCGGCACCGCCGGTCTGCGGGGTACCGGACGTGATGCCGGGCGAACGCGACCGGCCCCGGGCATCGCCGCCGGACGAGCACGGTCCCGTCGGGCGGGCGCGCACCGCACCGCCGGTGGCCGGCCGTTCACTCGGTGAGGCGCAACAGCACCTTCCCCCGCCGTCCCGGTGCCGCGTCCCGCTCCAGCGCCTGTCGTACGGCGGACAGCGGGTACACGCCCGCCACCTGCGAGGCGGCCGTGCCGTCCAGCACCAGGCCGAAGACCTCGGCCAGGGCGTCGGCGAGCCGGTCCGGGGCCTCGGCCTGAACGGTGTGCACCCAGTCCCGGAGCCGGAACAGGACGATCCGCACATCGCGCCGCTCGGCCGGCAACTGCGGTGGCAGCGGTTGTCCGGAGAGCAGGCCGTAGTGCACCAGGGTGCCGCCGGCGGCCAGCGCGCGGCCGAGTTCCGCGCCCTCCGTACCGCCCACCGCGTCCAGTGCCACATCGAGACCGCGACCCCGGGTGATCTCGTGCAGGGCCTCCCCCGCCGGACGGTCGGCGGTGCACACCGCGGCGGTCAGCTCGGTGCCGGCGAGCCGCGCCAGGCTGTGCGGCCGGCGGACGAGGGCGATGGGCCGGATCCCCGCCCGGTTGAGCATCCGGATCAGCATCCGGCCGATGGCGGAGGCGGCGGCGTTGACCGCGACCACCTCGGCCCCGGTGTCCAGCACATGGTGCCGGGTCATCAGCAGCGCGGTGAGCGGGTTGATGTACGCGGTGGCGGCCTGTTCGTCGGTGAGCTCGGGTCGGACGGCCAGGCACCACCGGCTGTCGGTGACCTTGGTCTGCTGCCAGGCGCCCGCGCTGCCGAGCGGGAGCACCCGCTGTCCGGCCCGGAGGTCCCGCACCCCGGGGCCGGTCTCCTCGACCACCCCGACGCCTTCGAAACCGGGCACGAACGGCAGCACGGTGCGGGAGGCGTACGCACCGGAGATGGTCACCAGGTCGGAGGGGTTGATGCTCGCCAGCACCATGCGGACGGCCACCTGTCCGGGCCCCGGCCGGGTGGGTTCGTAGCGCTCCGTGCCGACCACCTGGGCGGCGGGACCGAACTCCCTGACGATGCCTCGGAGGCTTCGGGACATCGGCGAAGTCCTCACATGGTGGTGACAGTGTGGTGGCGGTCTGGGTACGGTGCTGTGCGCACGGGCCCGGGCCGCCCGTGACCCTACACGGCGAGCGGGGGGTTCGTGCGGCAGCGAGTTCCGTTCTCCGATGTGGACATGCACGGTCATGTGCACAACGGCGTCTACTGCTCCTACGCGGAGACCGCGATCAACGAGTTCCTCCGCGAGGCGGGCCTCTCCGATCGTTTCGACCCCCGGGCCGACTCCCACGGCGTCGTCTACCACGTGAAGAAGATCGAGCTCTGCTACGAGGGTGCGGCGGGCTTCGACGACCTCCTGGACATCAGCGCGGGCGTGCGGCGGATCGGCACCAGCAGTCTGACCTTCTCCGCCGCGGTGGTACGCGCCGGGGACGGGGCGCCGGTCGCACGGGCCGAGGTCGTCTGGGTCTGCGTCGACAAGAAGACCGGCCGGCCCCGCCCCGTGCCCGCGCCGACCCGCGACGCCCTCGCCGCCGTGCCTCCCGCCCCGGAGCCCGCCGCCCCACGGCCCGGGACCGGGGACCGGTAGCCGTGCGGATAGCCCTGGACGGTGTGTCCGTACGGTTCGGCCCGCGCACGGTACTGGACGCCGTCAGCGTCGAACTGACCGAGCGGCGGATCGGCGTGATCGGCGCCAACGGTTCCGGCAAGAGCACCTTCGCCCGGCTGCTCAACGGTCTGGTCCTGCCGAGTGCGGGAACGGTCCTGGTCGGGGCGGACGACACGGCGACGGACGCCCGCCGGATCCGCCGCCGGGTGGGCTTCGTCTTCCAGAACCCGGACAACCAGATCGTCCTGCCCCTCGTCGAGGAGGACCTGGCCTTCGGGCTGCGGAACACCGGCGTGCCCCGTAAGGAGATACCCGGCCGGGTCCGCGAGCAACTGGCGGATCTCGGCATCGCCGCACTGGCCGGCCGGCCCAGCCATGCCCTCAGCGGCGGCGAGAAGCAACTCGTCGCGCTGGCCGCGGTGTTGGTCATGCGACCGGAGACGGTGGTGTTCGACGAGCCGACCACCCTGCTGGACCTGCGCAACCGCAATCGGCTCCGGGCCGTGATCGCCGCCCTGCCGCAGCAGGCCGTCGTCCTGACCCACGACCTCGGTCTGCTCGACGGCTTCGACCGGGTACTGGTCCTCGACGCGGGCCGCATCGCGTACGACGGCCCGCCGCGGACCGCCGTCCCCTGGTACGTGGCGCACCACTCATGAGGATGTCCCTGTACGTGCCCGGCACCTCGCCGCTGCACCGGGTCCCGGCCGGGTGGAAGCTGGCGGTGCTGCTGCTGTGCGGTGTGGCCGTGTTCCTCACCAGGTCCGTGACGCTGCTCGGCCCGGCCGCCGGCCTCGCACTGGTCCTGCTGCTGACCGTACGGGCCCCCCGGGAGCAGCTCGCCCGCCAGTTGCGCGGCCCGCTGTGGGTCCTGGCCGCCGTGGTGGCGGTCGCCGCCCTAAGCGAGTCGGGGCACGCGGCGCTCGTCGTGGGACTGCGTCTGGTCATCCTGCTGCTGACCGCGCTGAGCGTCACCCTCACCACCCGGACCTCCGAACTCCAGGGCGTACTGGAGGTGATGCTGCGTCCACTGGACCGGGCGGGGCTGGTGAACGCGCCGGCCGTCGCGCTCGCCGTGTCGCTGGCGCTGCGCTTCATCCCGGAGGTGTTCCAGCAGTTCCAGGAGATCCGGGAGGCCCAGGCGGCGCGCGGGCTGCGGGGCAGTCCGCTCGCGCTCGTCGTGCCCCTGGTGATCCGGGTGCTGAGGTCGGCGGAGGACATCGCGGCCGCCATCGACGCCCGCTGCTACCCGCCGGCCCGCTCCCGGCACCCCGACCGTGACGACCGGCTCAGCGGAAAGGCACCCGGATGACCGTACGCACCCGACGCCCCATGAGCACTCAGGACCTGGTGCTGATCGCCCTGTTCTGCGCGGTCATCGTCGCGCTGGGGCTGCTCCCACCGGTCAGCATCGCGGTCATTCCGGTGCCGGTCACCTTGCAGACGCTGGGCGTGATGCTCGCGGGAGCGGTGCTGGGTCCCGTACGCGGCGCCGGTGCCTGCGCCCTGGTCGTGCTGCTGACCGTGCTCGGACTGCCGGTGCTCTCCGGCGGCCGGGGCGGACTGGGTGTGATCCCGGGGCCGACCGGCGGGTATCTGCTGGGCTGGATCCCCGGCGCGTTCGTCACCGGGTGGCTGGTGAAGCGGTTCGCGGTACGGGCCGGCGGCCGCCTCACGTCGCTGGCCGCCCACTTCGCCGCCTGCCTCGTCGGCGGACTCCTCGTCGTCTACGCCGTCGGTGTCCCGTGGACGTCGATGACCACGGGCCTGGGAATCGGGAAGGCCGCCCTCGGCGCCGCCTACTTCGCGATCGGGGACACGCTCAAGGCGGCGGTCGCGGCGGCCGTCGCGCACCACGTACGGCGCTCCTATCCGATCGAACCGAGGTGAGCACGGATGCCGGTGGCACATCGGGTCGCGCGGACCGCGGCGGGACCGCGCCAGGAGGAGCCCGCCTTCGTCCTGGACGGGCGGGTGCTGACCCATCGCCAACTTGCCGACCGGGCCGCCGCGGTGGCGGCCGGACTGCGGACCGTCCCCGCCGGCCGCCGCGAGTGGCTGCCGACGGGCGCCCGACTGCTGGCCATCGGCACGGGCAACCACCCGGTCTTCGCCGAACTGTTCACCGGTGCGACCGCGGGTGACGGTGTCTGCGCCGTCCTCGACCCGCAGTGGGGCACGGAGCAGACCGCCGCCGTACTGGACCGGCTCCGCCCCGATCTGCTGGTCCTCGCGGCCGGACAGGACGCGCTGCACGCCGTGGCAGACCGCCTCGGCATCCGGACACTGACCGCCGACGGCGACACCACCCCTGGCACGTACGAGAGATGGCGGGACGGCTGGTCCGGGGCGGCCCCGGCGGAACATCTGCTGCCCGGCGACGACGCCGCCCCTTTCTTCGTCGGCTTCACCTCCGGGACCTCCGGTCTGCCGCACGCCTTCCACCGGACCCGCGGTTCCTGGCGGATCAGCCTCGCCGCAGGCCGACGGGTCTGGGGCCTGGACGCCGAGCAGTCCACGCTCGCGCCGGGACCGCTGGCCCACGGCCTGAGCCTCTACGCACTGGCGGAGTGCCTGGAGAGCGGGGCGGCCTTCCACGGGCTGAGCAGGTTCGACGCCGGGGCGGTGCTGCGGCTGCTGGCGGCGGCATCCGTACGCCGGCTGATCGTGGTGCCGACCATGCTCAGCGCGCTCTGCGCGGCCGCCGGCGGCGCCGCGGACGGCCCGGCGCGACGGTTCACCGGCGTCAAGGCGGTGGTCAGCGGCGGCGCCAAGCTCCCCCCGCGGCTGCTCGCGCCCGTCGGCGCGCTGCTGCCCGAGGCGCGGATACGGGAGTACTACGGCGCCTCGGAACTCGGCTTCGTCACCGTCGGCTCCCCCGGCCCGGCAACGGCCGCCCGCGATGTCGGCACGGCCTTCCCCTCCGTCACGCTGGAGATCCGCGATGCCGAGGGGGTGCCCGTACCGCGCGGCGCGACAGGCATGGTGCATGTGCGCAGCCCTCTGGTGTGCGACGGCTATGTGTGGGGCGAGGGCGGTTTCCGCACCGAAGGGGGCTGGTCCACCGTCGGGGACATCGGCCGGCTCACGGCGGACGGCCGGCTCCATCTCGTCGGCCGCGGCGGCATGGTGATCACCGGGGGCCTGAACGTCTATCCGTCCGAGGTGGAGAACGCCCTCGTCCGGCTGGCCCGGATCGACACGGCGGTGGTGACCTCGGTACCCGACGACCATCTGGGCCAGGCGCTGGTCGCCGTCGTCTCCGGGCCCGGTACGGACGGACTGAGCCAGGCCGCGGTACGCGAACTCTGCGGCACCGTGTTACCGCGCTATATGGTCCCCCGCCGTTTCTTCACGCTTGCCACCTGGCCGCTGACATCGAGCGGCAAGATCGCACGGAGCCGGATCGAGGAGTGGATCGCCCATGACGACGCACGGATCGTCCCGCTCCCGGACGGGCCCCGTGGCTGAGGCCGCCGGACCCGGCGAACTCCCCGACGACCGGCAGCCGGTGGTGGTCGCCGCCCGCCGCACCCCCATCGGCCGGGCGGCCGGCTCGCTGGCCGGGGTCGAGGCGTACCAGCTGGTCGCGGCCGTGATCCGGGACGTGCTGGCCGACTCCCGCGCCGAGCCCGCGCGGGTCTGCGACGTCATCGTCGGCAACGCGGCCGGCGGTGGCGGCAACCTCGCGCGGCTGGCCGCGCTGGAGGCGGGACTGCCGGCCGAGGTCCCCGGCGTCACCGTGGACCGGCAGTGCGGCTCCGGTCTGGAGGCGATCGTCCTCGCCTGCCGACTGGTCGCCGCCGGGGCCGGTGAGGTCTATCTCGCGGGTGGCGGCGAGAGTGTGAGCACCGCCCCCTGGCGGGTGCGGCAGCCCGCACGCCCGGGTGCCCTCCCGGAGTTCTACGCACGGGCCCGGTTCGCCCCGGAGTCGGTGGGGGACCCCGATATGGGGGTGGCCGCGGAGAACGTCGCCCGGCACTACGGCATCACCCGCCGCAGGCAGGACGCGTTCGCCCTGCGCAGCCACCGGCGCGCGGTCGACGCCCGGGAGAACGGCCGCTTCACCGCCGAGATCACCCCGGTGCGGACGGGCCGCGGCACCGTCACCGCCGACGAGTGCCCGCGCCCCGACACCTCGCCGACCGCGCTGGCCGCCCTGCGTCCGCTCTTCGCCGCACCCGGCGAGGGCACGGTCACCGCGGGCAACTCCTGTCCGCTGAACGACGGTGCGGCCATGGTCCTGGTCACCAGCCGGTCGGTGGCCCGTGCGCTCGGCCACCGGCGCGTGCTCGGTTTCGTCGACGCGAGCAGCGCCGGGGTGGACCCGAACCTGCTGGGCACCGGTCCGATCGCCTCGACCCGGCGGCTGCTGGCCCGCCGCCCCGACCTCGCCGCCGGCGTCCCGGGCTGCGCCGGTCCCGGGGGTCCCGTACCGGCCACGGTCGAACGCATCGAGTTCAACGAGGCGTTCGCCTCCCAGGTCCTCGCCTCGCTGGACGCGCTCGGCATCGCGGACGAACGGGTCAACCTCGACGGCGGCGCCCTCGCCCTCGGCCACCCCTTCGGCGCCTCCGGCGCGATCCTGGTGACCCGCCTGTTCAGCCAGCTCGTCCGCGCCCCGGCCGCCGACACCCCGCTCGGCGCCCGGGGCCTGGCCATGCTGGGCATCGCCGGCGGCCTGGGCATCACCGCGCTCTTCTCCGCACAGGGGACCGGCTGAGCGGGCGCCGTCAGGGGGCGGGGCGGCCCCGGCCCCCGAGCGGGCGGGGCCGCCTCAGATCTCCGGCGCCGGTGGTCCGTCGCCGCGGTGCCGAGGGTGGTCGCGGTGCATTTGTACGCCCCTGCCCGGATGCAGGGGCAGTCAACACTGCGGAGGACGGGCGCAGCCCTGCCCCTCACCGCGGGCGCGGCGCTGATCGGGGTGCTGGACCACCGGGTCAGGTACGTGGTGACGACGTCGTCGTGCGCGATCGGTCCGGTGGTCGGCTCGGCCCCCGCACCGGAGGTGGTGCCGTCGCCGGGGACACCCCGGCCCGCACCGGACCCTGCCTCCGTGTCGGGACTGGACGGCGGCGTGCCCGCCGGTCAGGGCCGGCCGGAGTGACGACGGGGGCGGGGCGGTCGGCCGGCGGGCGGCCGTGTCACGGCAGCGGCATGAGCCGGTAGAAGACGGTGGTGACCAGATCGCGGGCGTAGCGCGGGTCGAGGAGCCCCGGGCGGAAGAGGATGCGGTACATCAGCGGGGCCACGATGTGGTCCATGACGGTGTCGGTGTCCGGCACGTCCTCACCGCGCTCCGCGGCGCGGTGGAGGATGGTGGTGACCTGTTCGACGGCGTAGCCGGAGCACTGTCCGGCGTTGCTGCCGTCCGGATCACCGGAGAGCGCGTCGCGGATGTAGGAGCGCCCCGGCGGGGAGGACATCTCCTCCAGGAAGTCGGCGGCCCAGTGCTCCAGGTCCTCGCGCAGATTCCCGTGGTCGGCCGGCTGTGCTTCCGGGCGCAGCCGCTCCACCGCGACGTCCGACAGCAGTTCGCTCAGGCTCCCCCAGCGGCGGTAGACCGTCGACGGGGTGACGCCGGCGCGCGCGGCGATCTGCGGGACGGTGAGATCGTCGCGGCCGTGTTCGGCCTGGAGTTCGCGCACCGCCGTGTGCACCGATTGCTGAACGCGGGCGCTGCGCCCTCCGGGGCGGGCCGCTGCTCTTGGGCTCATACCCAGCATCTTAACGCGAATTAATTGCTCGGCCCGGCGGCCCCGGCACCTCCCTGCCTCCCCTGGCGCGCCCGGCCGGGGCGGGGAGGCGCCGGGGCCGGTGCCGGGTCACGCGGCGACGGGGGCCAGGCGCGGGGCGGCTCCCCTGGCCTCCTCGTAGATCCGTCCGGTGCTCAGCAGCGCGGCTTCGGCGAACGGTCCGCCGATGAGCTGCATGCCGATCGGCAGCCCCGCACCGTCGAGGCCGACGGGCAGGGAGAGCGACGGCAGGCCCGTGATGTTCGCCGGCGCCGACAGCCTGACGTAGCTGTCGGACACGCTCTCCTCGGATCCGTCCGGCCAGCGCACCGTCTGCTGATCGCGGCGGGCGGCCGTGGAGGTCACCGTCGGCGCGGCGATGATGTCGACCTCGTCGAACAGCCGCGCCCACGCCCGCCGCATGAGGGTGCGGGAACGCTGGGCGCGCAGATAGTCGCCCGTCGGTACGAGTTCGCCGGCTTCCAGCAGGACGCGCACGTCGGGGCCGTACAGCTCGGGGGACGAGCGCAGCGTCCGCTGGTGGTAGGCGGTGGCCTCGGGCACCATGAGCCCCCATTGGGTGGCCTGGAGGTACTCGGCCATCGGGATGTCGATGTCCACGAGCACGGCCCCGAGTCCGGCCAGGTCGGCGAGGGCGCCGCGGACGGCCTTCGCCACCTCGGGCGCGACCCGGTCGAAGAAGTGGTTGCGGGGGACGCCGACGCGCAGCCCGGTGAGATCCCCGCCGGTGCGGTGCGGGCGGCCGGACGGCGGCACGTACGGCGAGGCCGGGCCGCCCGGATCAGGCCCGACGAGGGCGGCGAGTACAAGTTCGGCGTCCCGCGCGGTACGGGTGATCGGGCCGACGTGGTCCAGGGACCAGGACAAGGGCGTCACACCGCGCCGGGAGACGAGCCCATAGGTGGGTTTGAGCCCCAGGACGCCGTTCAGCGCCGAGGGGACCCGGATCGAGCCGCCGGTGTCCGTCCCCAGGGCGAAGGTCGCCTCACCCGCCGCGACGGCCACCGCCGATCCGCCGCTGGACCCGCCGGCCACCCGCTCGGGAGCCCATGCGTTGCCGGTCTGCGGGGTCGTCAGCCCGTAGGCGAACTCATGGGTGTGGGTCTTGCCCAGCAGGATGGCCCCGGCGTCCCGGAGCCGCGCCGCGACCGTACTGTCCCGGCGGGCCGTGTGGTGCTCGCGCACCCGGGAACTGGCCGTGGTCGGCAGCCCCTGGACGTCGATGAGGTCCTTGAGGCCCATCGGGATACCGTGCAGCGGACCGCGGTGGGCGCCGGCCGCGATGTCCCGTTCCGCCTGCCCGGCCGCCTGCCGCGCGGCGTCCGCGAAGACCGCGACGAAGGCGCCCAGGCTCCCCTCCACCGCCTCGATCCGCGCCAGGACGGAGTCGGTCAGTTCCACCGGCGAGAGTTCCCCGGACGCGATCGCCTGCGCCGCGTCGGCGAGCGACAGCTCATACGGCCGCATCGTTCCGCCCCTCCCCCACGAGGTGAGCGGCGTCGTACACCGCGGCCGGAGCGGTCTCGTCGAGGTCCAGCGCGCGCAGGGTGCCGATGACGCGCCGGATGTGGTTCGCCGTGGCGGTCACCAGGTCGAGCCGCTCCGCCTCCAGGGGGATGCCGGCCCGCAGGGCCTGGCGGGCCACCTCCTGCGGGGAGAGATCTGCGGTGGTCATCGGTGCGTCCCTTCGCCACGTAGGGGTGTGCGGCACACACCCCTAAAAGCTCTTTATTTGCGTTACCGGACCCTACGGCATACCGTCCACTAACGCAAAGAATCCGCTTTAGATGACGGGAGACGTCATGACCCAGCCCCTCCCCCCGCACGCCTCCGGCGGCCCGGCACCCACCTGGGCCGTGGGCGATCTGCTCGTGCACCGCATCGACGAAGCGGCGCTCCCACCGCAGACCGGCCCCTGGCTGCTGCCCGCCGCCACCCCCGGCACCGTGGGCGGCGCCCCGTGGCTCCGGCCGCACTTCGCCGGCCCCACCGGTGTGCTGCATCTGTCCAGCCACAGCTTCGCCGTCGAGGCGAACGGCCTGCGCGTCCTGATCGACACCGGGATCGGCAACGGCAAGACCCGGGCCAACCCGGCCTGGCACCACCTGGACACCGCGTATCTCCGGCGGCTCACCGGGGCGGGCTTCCCGCCCGAGAGCGTCGACCTGGTCATCCTGACCCATCTGCACACCGACCACGTCGGCTGGAACACCCGTGACGACGGCGGGACTTGGGTCCCCACCTTCCCTAACGCCCGGTACCTGACGTCCCGCGCCGAATGGGACCACTGGGCGGGAACGGACCTGGACGGGCCCCGTCGGCAGATGTTCCGCGACTCCGTCCACCCCGTCCGCGACGCCGGTCTGCTCGACCTGATCGACGTACCGGACGCGGGCGCCGAGGTGGCCCCCGGCATCCGTCTGCTGCCCACCCCCGGGCACACCCCGGGTCAGGTCGCCGTGGAGCTCCGCAGCGGCGGCCGGTCGGCCGTCGTCACGGGCGACTGCGTCCACCACCCCGTACAGCTGCACCAGCCCAACATCACCAGTTGCGTGGACTTCGATGCCGCCCAGGCCACCCGCAGCCGCCGCGACCTCCTCGCCGCGCTCGCCGACACCGAAGTCCTGCTCCTGGGCAGCCACTTCCCACCCCCGACCGCCGGCCTCGTCGTCTCCGAAGGGGACAACTACCGCCTCGCCCCCGTCCCCGGCACTGCCGGACCGACCTGGCCGGCGCACGGCACTGGCCGGTAAAGCCCGGTCGCCCTACCGAGGGGGCGCCCCGCGCACGCTCCTCGCCCGATGCACGTGCCGTCCGGAGAGCACCTCTCACCCGGTGGGCGTGCACTGGCCGTCACCGTGCGTGGTCACGACCAGCCGCCCTTACCCCGCTCGCCGCCCGAACGCCGACGGGCCGACCCCCTGCCGACACGAGACACCCTCAAACCGCGCCAATTACATCCTCGGGTCGTGAGTCCTGGAGATCAGGCGTGCTGCGGCACCTCGTCCTTCAGCATGCCGCGCAGCGTGGTGCGGAACTCAGAAGTGTCCTGGTGGCCGTGCACGGCGACGGCGTGCTGGGCGGCCGCCTGCATGACTTCCTCTTCCTCACCCGCGATGGTCAGGGAGCAGTGCGATTCACTGGGGTAGTCCCTGCAGTCCATGACCTTACGCATGGTCGCGCCTCCGCGATGGCGATGACTGCCGGCCTTGCCGCCCGAGGGGTGCACGGGCAGGAAGGCGGGGCAGATGCGGATATATGTCGCTTTCCATGATCCTCCTCGCGGGCCGGAGAGGGAAGCCCGAGGCCGGGCTCCCGTCGGGGACCGCACACCGCGATCCCCATAGCTCTCCAGCCCCCGGAGTCATCGCGTCCGGACGGACGCGTGCCGCCGGCGGGCTCCAGCGGCCGGCCGTCTGCGGCGGCTGCCGCTGCGCCCGGTCACAGCAGGGCCGGAAGTGGCCGATCGGCCGGCTGGTCCTCGGCGGGATCGCGCCGACGTTCCGGACGCGGGGCGGCCCGGCGGGACGCATCCGAGCGCGGCGGGGCGACGGGGCGACGGCGGCCGGCGCGGTCGTTCAGGGCCTGCGATACGGGGTTGGCGGTCACCGGGGCGTCGGCCAGGCGGCGCCAGACGCGGTGCGCGCGCACGGCTGCCGCCTCGCGGCGCGCGAGTCGGAGGGACGGACGGTGGAAGAAGGTGATGAACGCCATGGCGCTACCTCCTGAGTTCTGCGAGGGGCGGCTCAACCGCCCCAGGGGGAAAAGTAGTTGAGGCCGAACGCGCGGTCGGCCGGCAGGCGGGGCGGCCCCGGGGTGGGGCGGGCCGTGGTGACGATCGCGCGGGCCACGGGGCGCGGCAGGCCGAGATGGGTGGCCAGCCAGGAGGTGCGATGGCCCTGCCGGGCGAGCACCCAGGCGGCGTGGATGCGCAGATCGTAGACGGCTCCGTCCGGCAGGGACGCGGCATACGGCCCGGTGCCGGGATCTTCCAGCAGATAGGTGGTGGGGATCCCGTTCACGACGAGACAGAGGGTGGGCAGCGGCAGTTGCTGCTGAGGGGATGTACGGCTCATGGCGGCCTCCCGGGGAGGGGCGGCACGCGGAGTGCGCGGAATGCGTCAGCGCGTACCGGGAAGGGGTGAAAGGGTGCAGTGCGTGAGTTGTCGGCAACTCGGACTGTGATCCATCGATCACACCTCCTTCCCAGGGGCATGCGGAACGCTTCTCGCCATTGACGGTAGACGTATATTCCCGCCGCTCAACAGCCGGACGTCCCGATCACGAGGGACTAAAGTCCCTAAAGGCTTCGAGGGCGACGGCTGCCACTTATCCCCGGTTGACACTTCACCGCGCATATGACTCACTAATCGCGGCCATGCCTGGCCGCATCATTCCGCCGCGACCCGAGGAGGTGTTCGGGATGAGTCCGAGTCCGAGTCCCGACGGTTTCCCTGGCCGCAGCGTCTCCGCTCGCTGATCGCATCAGCGATACGCCCTGCCCTTTCCCGGGTTTCTGAGGGCTGCTCTCCCAGGTGATTCACCCGGCGGCACCCACCGCCATTCTTTCCCTTTTCCTTCTGGTGCCGGCCGCTCCTTCGGCCTGCCCGAAATCATCTCTGTGCGCGGGGCGTGCTTCGCCATGCCCGTTCGCACGGAGGGAGGTTTGCCATGAACAAGCAGATCCCATCGGTACGCCTGGCTCCGCCGGGCGACAACAACCGGAACCACAAGAACCACGAGACCCCCGAAAATCACGACACCCCTGTCGCACCCGCCCGCTCCCGCCGCGAGCGCAAGGCCGCCGAGCTGGAGACCCGTACCCGCGAAGTGGGCGCGCGGCTCGCCCAGTTCAGCGCGCAGCCGGCCCGCGAAGTCCTCCAGACGCTCGAAGCGAGCCACCGGGGGCTGCGCAAGGACCAGGTCTGTGAGCGTCTGGTGCGCCACGGCAACAACACCGTGGTGCACGAGAAGCCGCCGCACTGGACGGCCCAGCTGGTCAAATCCTTCTGGAATCCGTTCATCGCCGTGCTGATCGTGCTGGCGGCGGTGATGTACTGGCAGGACCCGGCGGACCCCGGCGTCGTCATCCTCTCCGTGATGATCGGCGTCAGCGGACTGCTCCGCTTCTGGCAGGAGTTCCGCTCCACCAAGTCCGCCGAGGCGCTCAAGGCGCTGGTGACCACGACCACCGCGGTACAGCGCCGTGACGACACCGGTTCCAAGGCGACGACCGAAGAAGTCCCGATGGAGCAGGTCGTCCCCGGTGACCTGGTCCGGCTCGCGGCCGGCGATATGGTCCCCGCCGACCTGCGGCTGCTCACGGCCAAGGACTTGATGGTCAGTCAGGCCGCCCTGTCCGGCGAGTCGCTGCCGGTCACCAAGGCCGACACCCGCGCCGATGACCTCGGCCAGCACGAGACCGGCGACCCGGTCGAGGCCGACAACCTCTGCCTGATGGGCACGTCCGTGACCTCGGGTACCGCAACCGGCGTGGTCGTGGCCACCGGCGCCGACACCTACTTCGGGTCGATGGCCGGGGCGCTGGTCGGCAACCGTCCGCAGACCAGCTTCGACATCGGCGTGAAGAAGGTCAGTTTCCTGCTGATCCGCTTCATGCTGGTCATGGTCCCGGTCGTGTTCGCCGTCAACGGCTTCACCAAGGGCGACTGGGACGAGGCGTTCCTCTTCGCGATCTCCGTCGCGGTCGGGCTGACCCCCGAGATGCTGCCGATGGTGGTCTCCGCGAACCTGGCGCGCGGCGCGGTCGCGATGTCCAAGCACAAGGTCGTCGTCAAGCAGCTCAACGCCATCCAGAATCTGGGCGGTATGGACGTGCTGTGCACGGACAAGACCGGCACCCTCACCGAGGACCGGATCGTCCTGGACCGCTACCTCGACGTCCACGGCAAGGAGGACAACGAGGTCCTCGAATACGCCTACCTCAACAGCCACTTCCAGACCGGGCTGCGCAACCTCATGGACCAGGCGGTCATCGACCGCGTGGACGAGGCCGAAGAGGTTGTCGTCGACACCCGCTTCACCATGGTCGACGAGATCCCCTTCGACTTCGCCCGCCGGCGGATGTCCGTGGTCCTGCGCCGCAACGAGTTCGGCGGTGCCGCGGCCGGCGTCCAGGAGCACGTACTGATCACCAAGGGCGCGGTGGAGGAGGTCCTCGACCTGTGCACGCACATGGTGGACCGCGGCGAGCGCGTCCCGCTCACCGAGCAGCTGCGCGCGCACGCCACGATGGTCAGCGAGAACCACAACCGCGAGGGGCTGCGGGTGCTGGCCGTCGCGACCCGCACGATGCCCGCCCTGCGCGACGCCTACTCCGTACGGGACGAGGCCGAGCTGACCCTGGTCGGCTTCCTCGCCTTCCTCGACCCGCCGAAGCAGGACGCGGCCGAGGCGCTGAAGGCGCTCGCCGACAACGGGGTGGCCGTCAAGGTCATCACGGGCGACAACGAGCTGGTCGCCGCCCGGGTCTGCGCCGATGTGGGCATCGATGTGGGCAGCGTCGTCACCGGCGCCCGGATCGACGGCCTCGACGATGTGCAGCTGATCCAACTGGCCCGTACGACCTCGGTGTTCGCCAAGGTCAACCCCGTCCAGAAGGCCCGGATCGTGCGCGCCCTCAAGGCGGACGGGCACACCGTCGGGTTCCTCGGCGACGGCATCAACGACGCCGCGGCGCTGCGCGAGGCCGACGTCGGCATCTCGGTGGACACCGCGGTCGACATCGCCAAGGAGTCCGCGGACATCATCCTGCTGGAGAAGGACCTGACCGTCCTGGAGCAGGGCGTCCTGATGGGGCGTCAGACCTTCGGCAACACCATCAAGTACATCAAGATGACGGCCTCCTCGAACTTCGGGAACGTCTTCTCGGTGCTGATCGCCTCGGCCTTCATCCCCTTCCAGCCGATGCTCGCCATCCACCTGCTGGTGCAGAACCTCTGCTACGACATCTCGCAGCTGTCCATCCCCTGGGACCGGATGGACAAGGAGTATCTGCGCAAGCCGCGGACCTGGGACGCCAGGGGCATCGGCCGGTTCATGATCCGTATCGGTCCGATCAGCTCGATCTTCGACATCACCACCTTCCTGGTGATGTGGCATGTGTTCAGCGCGAACACCGGCGCGGAGCAGACCCTGTTCCAGTCCGGCTGGTTCATCGAGGGACTGCTCTCCCAGACGCTGATCGTGCACATGATCCGCACCCAGAAGATCCCCTTCATCCAGTCCCGGGCCTCGCTGCCGGTGCTGCTGCTCACCGGCGCGATCATGGCATTCGGCATCTTCCTGCCGTTCTCACCGCTGGCACCGGCGCTGTCGATGGAGCCGCTGCCGATGAGCTACTTCCCGTGGCTGATCGGGACGCTCCTCGCCTACTGCGCGCTCACCCAGGTCGTGAAGACCTGGTACATCCGCCGCTACCACAGCTGGCTGTAGAGCCCGCGGTACGCACCGCGTACGCGGACACCGCCGGTGGGTTGGTCCTCGGGACCGGCCCACCGGCGGTGTGGCTGGCGGGCTGGGGCCGTGTCGGGGTCTCCGGTCGTTCCGCCTCCGTCATTCTGCGCGTGGCCGGGCCACGCCTCTACGCCTCTACGCTTCGCGGAGTTGTACGCGGGAGAAGCCCCGTCTCTCCCCCGGAACGCGGCACGGCCGGTCGCGGGACCCAATCCCTCTCCCCCCGGATCGGAATCGCCCCCGAAACCTGCCTGAGCGCCGCCCGGAATGCCCCGCTGACAGCCTTCGACGGGGGCGTGGCCGCCCGCGTGGGCAGGGTCGCGGGTGAGGGCCCGCCCATCCCCGTCCGGACCTCTCCACCCCTCCCTGTGCCCCTTGCCCGACAGGGCCTGACCTGGTCTTTCACCTCGTTCAGCCGTACCGTCCCCGCATCGGGAAAGGGGACTTGATGGACCGGAACATCCGCACGGTCGATGATGTGCTGCGGCTCCTGGACGGCCTGTTCGCGCCGGAGGCCGACCGCTGGACGGCCGGTGCGGCCACCTGGTGGGACGACTTCTACACCGACCGCTCCAGACCGGTGCCGTTCTTCGTGGCGAAGCCGGACGAGAACCTGGTCTCGTACCTCGACCGAAGCCTGCTCGCTCCAGGCCGGGCCCTCGATCTGGGCTGCGGTCCGGGCCGCAACGCTCTCCATCTGGCGTCCCTGGGGTTCCGGGTGGACGCCGTCGACCTCTCCCCGGCGGCCATCGGCTGGGCCGGGGAGCGCGCCCGCGAGGCCGGCGCCGACATCCAGTTCCACTGCGGCGACATCTTCGACCTCACCGCGACCGAACTGGGCGGCCCGTACGACCTGATCTACGACTCGGGCTGTTTCCACCACCTGCCGCCCCACCGCCGCATCAGCTATCTCGCCCTTGTGGAACAGGTCCTGTCCCCCGGCGGCCATCTCGCCCTCACCTGCTTCGCGTCGGGAGCGATGGGATCCGAACTCCCCGACCCGGCCTTCTACCGCCGGGCCCGCCTCCACGGCGGCCTCGCCTACACACCGGAGTCCCTGCGCTGGATCTTCTCCGACCTGACGGAGATCGAGCTGCGCCGCATGCGCGACGAACCGCCCGAGTCGCCCTATTTCGGCGAACCGTTCCTGTGGACGGCGCTCTTCCGCCGCGGGTAGGCATGATCGCTACGGGGCGGGTGCGCCCGCCCCGTAGCCATCGCGGCTACCCGCGGCGGTCTCAGTGCTGGACCGAGGCGGACAGCGAGAAGTCCGCGAACTCCGCCCGCTCCGTCTTCTTCGGACCCCAACTGGTGTCATGGCCGCCGAAGAAGGTGGAGAAGAAGACACCGCCGAAGTCGATACCGGAGATACCGGAAGCGGTGCCCTTGGCGACGAGGGCCTGCTTGCCGTCGTACCAGACGGTGACGTCGCCGGTGGTCCGGTTCACCAGCTGCTCGACGGTGTGCCAGCCGCCGTCGGCGAGCCACCGCCAGGACCCCAGGCCCACGTCGACGCCGTAGCCGGTGGGGCCGGAATTGGTGGGCGTGTAGAGGTAGACCTCGCCGTCGTCGGGGTGGGACTTGGCGCGGAACATATAGCGGGTGGACCAGCCGCGGCCGTGGTTGCCGCCGGACTCCGCACCGATCTTGCCGCCGTACAGGCCCGGCAACTTGCCGCCCTTGCCGAAATCGAAGCCGGCGGGGAGCTTGAGCCCGTACTTCAGGTCCAGTGTGGCGGACTTGGCCAGGTCGCTCCGGCCGATCGCGCCGAGCTGGGTGTAGAACTGCCCGCCGCCCGGATTGGGGCAGTCGGAGCAGGAGTTCGCCGACGAGCCCGCACCGTAGGTGACCTGGAGCGCGGAACCGTCACCCGGGACGGAGGCATCCTTGACGCCCTTGAGCTGGGACGAACCCCAGGCACCCGAGGAGGCCACACCCCAGGACTTCTTCCAGGCGCCGGACCCGTAGCCGGAGAACTGCCCGCTCCAGGGACCGGACCCGAAGGCGGCGTCGACCCCGGAGGCGGCGGGGGCGACAGGCCCATCGGGGGCCGCGCCCAGCAGACCGACGCCCACCACACCGGCACAGGCCAGAGCACCGCAGGCGGCCAGGAGCGAGCCACGGCCGGAGCGGCGACGCTCCCCCGTGACACGGCGGCGGAAGGAAACAGACATCGCACTCCTCGGAGCTCAGGGGGGTGAGCGGATCTGTCCGTACCGACGTTCATCAACATGAACATTCAGTACATCCGTGAATACGGCTGGGTGAGATTAGCGCGGGGGGGGTTCCGGGCGTCCAGGGGTACGGGGTGCCGGACGCCTGTGGTTCAGCGCGCCGTCGTCCGGGGAGCGCGAACAACCTGCCGGCCGTCGGGAGCGGCGCACGCTTCGGGCTGCGGCGCAGTTCCCGGCTGCTGACCGGAATCGGCGTGGCGGGTGAGTCCCTTGCCCGTCGCCTCTGTCCAGATCCGCCGGGCCAGCACGTCGGCGGCGGCGCCTCCGTCAACGATCAAGTCGCAGTCGTGGCGTACGGGTTCGACGTACTTCTCGTGAGCCGTGCGCCGGTGGTTCAGGTAGTTCCGCAGGAGGACGTCGAGGGGGAAGCCGTCCCGCAGGCACTTGCGCTGGATCTTCCGGGCCAGGCGGAGGTCGGCCGGCAGGTCGACGAAGACGTCGAAGCGCGGGCACGGCGCCGTCAGGGTGACACGGCGGGCGAACAGGCCGTCGACGATGACGACGGAGGTGGCGGTCAGCGCGGCGTCCACATCGTGACCGAGACGCCCGAGGTCCATCGAGCGGGGATCGCCGACATCCAGCCGCGGCACCCCGGCCTCATCCGGCATCCACACCCCGCGCTCGGGGGTGCCGAAGTAGTAGTCGTCGCCGTGGAAGACCCGCACGGGGGCCCGGGAGGCCGTGGCCGCCAGTGCGGTCGCCAGCGTCGTCTTCCCGGCACCGGCCCCTCCGGTCAGCGTCACCAGCATCCGGTCCACCTTCCCCGCCCGTCCCGCCTCCGCGACGAACCGAGGATCGCATACGGGGGTGCGGCCCGACGGGTTCACATCGCGAGGAGGAGCACGGGGGCGATCCACGAGATACCCACCGCTCCAGGGCGTCGGCGGCGTCGCGGGCCAGGAAGCCGTAGCACGCGCACTTGTGACCAGGACGCCGACCGGCCAGCTGACTCCGCCGGAGCCGGCCTCCCGGAATCGCCGACCCTTCGGGCGCAAGCCATCCCCGGCCGAACGGCCCGCCGGACGCGACGGCGAGTTCGACATCGGCATACGGCGAGGCCAACTACGTACTCATGACAGCCCGTTGGCCGGCATGCGGACTCCTGACGGAAGGGACACGAGTCCCGCCCAACTCCACTGAAAACGCCCGGCCGTCAACTGTCGGCTATCAGCTGTCAGGCAGGAGCCACGTGATCGCCGCTCGATGAGGGCGGGGAGGCCAGTGTGGCCAGGTAGTCGTCAAGGAGTTCGACCTGGTGGTGCAGTGGGAACGCCGCGGGGTCGAACAGGGCCTGTACCACCAGGCCGAGGACGAAGGACTGGGCGCCGGCCGCGATGCGCGCCGGGTCTCCGGCGGGCAGTTCGCCGAGTTGCTGGGCTGCGGCGACCAGCTCGCGGAGCTTGTCGCGGCTCTGCGCGTACTTGCGGGCGTAGTCGCCGCTCAGTGCGGGGTCGGCGAGCGCGGTGTCCCAGGAGGACACCCAGATCCGGTTGCTGTCGGTGGCCTCGGCGGTCAGCGGCAGGACGTCCAGCAGCGCGGCCCGCACGGCGGACACGCCTTTCCCGGCCGGGCGCCGGGGGCGGGCGGCGGTTCGCCGTTCGAGCAGGTCGAGGGCGTGCGCAACCAGGTCGCGTTTGGCGGGGAAGTAGTGGGTCAGCAGGCCGGTGGTCGCGTCGAGCTCGGCGGCGACGGCGCGCAGGGTCAGTCCGCCGAAGCCGTGCGCGGCCAACACCCGCCAGACCGCCTCGGAGACGTCCCGACGACGGGCCTCGTGGTCACCCTTGGTACGTGGCATGCTGCTACGGTACATAACCGTAACGCTTGTTGTGTAAATGCTTGAGTGCTGTCACTGCGAGGTCATCATGTTCTCCCTTCCGCTGCGGGACAACGCCCGCCTCCGCCCCCTTGAGGTATGGCACGCCGAGGAATTCGCCACCCATCTCGACCGGGCTCGCGAACACATCCGGCCGTGGGTCGGGCCGGCGTTCGTCACCGACGATCTCGACGGGGCGCGGGCCACACTGCGCCGGTACGCCGAGCGCCAGGCCGCGGACGGCGCCCGCCTCTACGGCATCTGGCTCGACGGCACGCTGGTCGGCGGCGTGCTGTTCGTGGACTTCGACTCCACCTGGGGTTCCTGCGAGATCGGTTGCTGGCTGGAACCGGCCGCCGAGGGCCACGGCCTGATCACCGAGGCGTGCCGCACCTTGCTGGACTGGGCGTTCGCCTCCCGGGGGATGCACCGCGCCGAGTGGCACTGCCGGGCCGACAACGCGCGCAGCTCCGCGGTGGCCGAGCGGCTCGGAATGACACTTGAGGGCGTACGGCGCGAGTACTGGCCCTACGGCGGTACCCGCCACGACAAGCAGATCTGGGGGATCCTCGCCTCCGAATGGCGATCACCTCGCCAGTGACCTCCGGCACCGCCACGCGGCCACAGCGGCGGCAGACAAGGCAGGCATGGCGCGACCCCCGCCGGTAGTCGGCCGCCCGCCTTACGTCGGCGCTTCTTGCCAGTGCGCCGGGATGCAACCAGCAGCGGCTCGGCACCACGCCGCCCGACGCCAACTTTTTCTGACGCTTCGCCAGAACCTCACCGCCGGAACCGCCCCGCTCCGGTATCGAAAGAGTGGTTTAGCTCCATTGCCGTTAATATCCCGAAAAATACGCGAGACGCTTATTTCTTCCTTACTTCGGAGCGCCGGTCCGTCCGGATCGGCCGCTCTCCGGGGTTCGTCCTTGTCGTAGAAGGAGTTGGAGAATGTCCGTACGTCGCGTCATAGCCGTCGCCGTGAGCCTGTTCGCGCTGTCCCCGCAGCTGTCCGCCACGGCCGCCACCGGTGCCGAGGCCCCCTCCGCCGCGTTCGTCGTCAGCCAGTCCCAGTTCGACAAGATGTTCCCGAGCCGCAACGCCTTCTACACCTACAAGGGCCTGACCGACGCGTTGAGCGCCTACCCCGGCTTCGCCACCACCGGCAGCGAGACGACCAAGAAGCGGGAGGCGGCGGCCTTCCTCGCCAACGTCAGCCACGAGACCGGCGGTCTGAAGTACATCGTCGAGCAGAACACCAGCAACTACAGTCACTACTGCGACAAATCGAAGTCCTACGACTGTCCGGCCGGGGAGAGCGCCTACTACGGGCGCGGCCCGCTCCAGTTGAGCTGGAACTACAACTACAAGGCGGCCGGTGACGCCCTGGGCATCGACCTGCTGCACGACCCGTACAAGGTGGAAAAGGACGCCGCCGTCTCGTGGAAGACCGGCCTGTGGTTCTGGAACACCCAGAAGGGCGCCGGCACCATGACCCCGCACGACGCGATGGTCAACAACAAGGGCTTCGGTGAGACGATCCGGAGCATCAACGGCGCCCTGGAGTGCAACGGCAAGAACCCGAACGAGCGCCAGGACCGCATCAACCTCTACGAGAAGTTCGTCGGCGTCCTCGGCACCGACGCCGGCGGCAACTTGTCCTGCTGATCTCCGCCGCTGCCGGAACCGGGCGGTGCGGGGGGCGACCTCCCGCACCGCCCACCGCCGTAGGCACGTCGCCAGGGCCGGACCGACCGATGCCCGCCCCGTCGGACTTCGAGCCGTCGCAGACCGCGCGGACGCGCTGTACGGCGGCCACGGTCCCGCGTCAGCCGTAGGCGGGTGGGGCGGCCGTGTCGTGGTGCCGGTCGGGCCGGGGCACGGCCGCACGGTGGGGCGTGATGGCGAACTGGGCCGCCTGCCGTTCGTACATGCGCCGGTAGCTGCCTCCCTCCAGGGCCATGAGATCGGAGTGGGTGCCCTGCTCGATGAGCCGGCCGTGATCGAGGGTGTAGATGTGGTCGGCGTTGGCCGTCGCCGCCAGGCGGTGGGTGATCAGCAATACCGTGGTGCCGTGGTCGGCGAGGGAACGCAGGGCCTCGAATGCCTCGATCTCGGCGTCCGGGTCGAGGGCGGCGGTGGGCTCGTCGACGATCAGCAGGGGCGCCTGCCGGTAGCGGGCGCGGGCGCTGCCCAGGCGCTGCCACTGCCCTCCGGAGAGCTGCGTACCGCGCTCGAAGCCCTTCATCACCAGGCTCTGCCAGCCGTGCGGCAGGGCGGCGATGACCTCATCGGCGTCGGCCTCGGTGACGGCCTTTTCCACGCGTGACTGGTCGAAGGGTCGGGCGCTGCGGCCGATGTGGACATTGGCCGCGGCCGTCATCGGCCAGCGGGGGAAGTCCTGCCCGAGGAGGCCGACCTGGTCGAACAGCTCCTGCCGGTCGGCGGCGCGCACATCGACGCCGTTCCACCGGATCGTGCCGTCCGACGGCAGATACAGTCCGGCGACGAGTTTGGACAGGGTGCTCTTGCCCGAGCCGTTGCGGCCGACGAGGGCGATGACCTTGCCCTGCGGGATGGTCAGGCTGACCTCGTGCAGTGCGGGTGTCTCCGCGCCCGGGTAGGTGAAGGAGACGTTCTCCAGCCGGATCTCCGCCAGCGGCCGGGGCAGCGCCACGCCGCCGGTGGGCAGGGCGTGCCGCTCGGCCAGCTCGCAGGCGCCGTCCAGATCCTTGAGGTACAGGGTCTCTTCGAAGAGGCGGTTGACCTGGGTGACCAGCCCCGTCAGGCTCGCGCCGGCCGCGCGGACGGCGATGACCGCGGTGCCGGCGACGGCCAGCGCCATCCCGCCGGAGGTCAGCAGGAGCCAGAGCACCGCGTACGCGGCGAGCGCGGCGGCGCCCGAGAGTGCGGAGGCGACGGTCTGGGTGGTCGCCTGGGCGCGGGCCAGCCGCCGTTGCTCGCCCTCCATCGTGATGGACATATCGGTGTAGGCGTCGACGAGCAGTTGTCCGGCGCCGTGCACCCGGATCTCCGCGGCGGGCTGCTCCCGGGTGATCTCGTTGCTGATGATGCCGATCGCCCGGCGGTGTTCGAGCCACGCCTGCCGGGACGCGTACCGCCGACGGGCCGTGAACACCGCGCCCCACGCCTTGGGGGCGGCGATCAGCACGAGCATGGCCACCAGCAGCGGGTGCAGCAGGAACAGCACTCCGGCCGAGGCGACAAGGCCGATCAGGGCGTTGACGACGGTGATGGAGGAGCCGAGCATGACGCGGATGGAGTCGGTGCCGAACCGTCCGGCGGCCAGCGTGCGGTGGATGTCCTTGTCCTCCAGCGCGGCCAGCTCGATGCGTACGGCTCCGGCGTAGAACCGGGCCGTGCACACCCGTTCCACCTGCGGTTCCAGCCGGCCGGAGGCGCCCACCGACACGGCGGAGAGCAGCGCGCCCGCACCGGCCACCGCGCTCACCGCGAGAATCGCGGGCAGGGCCTGCCGCAGCCGGTCCGCGGTGGGGCCGGCGGCGAAGAGCGCCACCAGGGCGCTGTTGGTGGCGACCAGGCCGAAGGCCCGGGTCAGGCCCTGCCCCAGCTCGGCCCCCAGCAGCGTCAGCAGGGCCCGGGGATCGACCTGCCAGGCGGCGCGGCCCACGACGGCGGCCATGGCCGGGAACTGGCGGGCCATGGCCCAGAACCCCATGCGCAGCAACGGCCTCTCGTGCCGGGTGAAGGGCAGGTCGTAGCGCAGGGCACCGCCGAAGAGGAGCTTCTCGGTCTGCGATACGGGCAGCGGGCGCGGCGCCGGGCGCCGCCAGAACCTCATACCCGCCTCGCCGGGACGGTGGAGACGGGCGGGTTCGCGAAGTCCGTTGGGGCGGTGCCGGGTTGATCGGTGTCCACGGAGATAACGGCCTCCAGGCGGTTCGGTGGAAGCAGCAGGCGCGGCCGACGCACGCGTCGGCGCACGAGCAGGCGACGAGGCGATGAGTGGATGGGGTGATGGGGCGGCGCAGGAATCTCGCGGAAGACGTCGCGGTCCGGCAACTGCCGGTCACCGCGACGGCCGGGAGCCCGTTCCCGGGCCGGTCCAGAACTCTATCCGCCCGCGCCGACGACGGTGGGGGAATTCCGGAAGCCGCCGCGATGGCGGCGCGTTGGCACGCCCGCATCACGTGGCGGTGCCGCCCCCGCAGCCGCCTCCCGCCCGCTCAGCGTTCGGCGAGCGGTCAACTCGAATGACGCAGGCGGCTGTTGGCGCAGGTTTGACGCTGCGCCATGCGGCCGAGCCGGCACGTCCCTGCCCCACCGGCGGCCGTCAGCCGGGCAGGTTCCGTTCCGCCGCTTCGCCGTCCGAGGGGGTGTCGATGACCGGTACCGGATCGAGGCCGAGCTGTTCCGCGATCCGGGTCAGCAGGACGTCCTGCGCGGCGAGATGGCTCTGCAGGTGCGCGACCTCGTGCAGGGTCGCGCTCGCGTCGTGGAACGTCGCCTCCGAGCGCTTGTCGGACGCGGCGGCCTGGACGTTCTGGCCGACCATGATGACGGACAGCAGCACCAGTTGGAGGAACGTCTGCGCCACCCAGGAGACGACCGACGCGGCACCGCCGCGGATCGCGTCCGGGAGACTGATCAGGTCGAAGAGCGCGAAGGCGTAGGCGCACCACATGCTGCCGACCGCCCGCGTGACCAGGATCGCGACCTTCGTGTTGAACCGGGTGATCGCGTTTCCCTGCGAGAGCTGATCGGCTACCTTCACCGGGCCCTGGGCATGCCGTGCGGTGATGTGCGGATGGGGCAGGTGCTGGTAGATCGTCATGGCCCGACTCCCTGTCGATGGGACGACCGCCAAGGGTGGTGTGCCGGCCACGGTGGGGGCGGCGGCCGTACCCTTCCGCAGGGCCGAACCCCCATCGGCAGCGGACCCGTGCACAGGGGGTCCATGGCGTTGGCTCACCGAGTGCGGCGACCGGTTCGTCACCCGCCCCTGCTCCGGCAGTGATCCGGCAGTCGCTCCGCAACGCCCCTACCTGATCGGCACGTTCGGCCGGAAGAGCAGGTTTCCCGACATCATGAGACTTCTACCAGCGGGTGCCGGGGCGGTCGAGTGCCTGGGCGTTCCCGGCGGTGGCTTTGACGTGACGTTTGCGCGCCCTTCACCCGGAGCCGGGCCGCCGACAGGCACGGGCCCGAGCGGCCGCCCCCGTACCGGGACACCTGAGGCAGCCGGGATACCCGGGACGCAAGGGGTCGGACACTCCCACCCGCCACACCGCCCCGCCCGCTACCGGACGGCCACGCACCACAGCCGGACCGGAACGCCCTGGTCAGCCCCCCACCGGCAGGCGGGGCACGCTCGACAGCAGCCGGCGCGTGTACCCGTGCGACGGCGCGCCCAGTACCGACCGCGTCGCGCCGGACTCCACCACCCGTCCCCGTTCCAGTACGGCGGTGTGTTCGCAGAGCGCGGCGACCACCGACAGATCGTGGGAGACCATCACCACCGTCAGCCCCGTCGTCTCCTTCAGCTCCGCCAGCAGGTCGACCACCTTCACCCGGGTCGTCACGTCCAGCGCCGACACCGGTTCGTCGGCGAGCAGGATCCGCGGGTCGCAGACCGTGGCCCGCGCGATGGCGATGCGCTGCCGCTGCCCGCCGGAGAACTCGTGCGGATAGCGGTCGGCGGCGTCCGCCGGCAGTCCAACCCGTTCCAGGGCCCGGCCCACGAGGTCGCCGGCCGCCGCCCCGGAGGCGATCCTGAGTGACCGCAACGGCTCGCCGACGATCCGCCGCACCTGCTGGCGCGGGTCCAGTGACGCATACGGATCCTGGAAGACGCACTGCACGCTCCGCCGGAACCGCCGCATCTGCTCCCGGTCCCGCAGCCGCAGCGCGTCCCCGTCGAAACGGACCTCGCCGGACGTGGGCCGGGCCAGGCCGAGCAGCATCCGCAGCAGCGTGGTCTTGCCCGCGCCCGACTCCCCGACCAGCGCCAGGCTCTGCCCGGCGGTCACCGCGAGCGAGATGTCCGCGACGACGGCCGCCTCGCTCCCCCGGTACGCGTACGACACCGAGTCCAGTTCCAGCACCGGCGACGATGTCACTGTGCACCTCCGAAGGAATCCAGCGCCGATTCCAGTTGCCGTGCGCTGTCCACCAGCGCCTTGGTGTACGCCTCGCGCGGCGCGCGCACGACCTCGTGTACGTCCCCGGACTCCACCGCGTGCCCGTCCTTCATCACCAGGACCCGGTCCGTCACCCGCGCCACCACGGCCAGGTCATGGCTGACGAACGCCACGGCCATGTCCCGTTCGCGGACGAGGGTGTCGACGAGGTCGAGCATCTCGGCCTGCACGGTGACGTCGAGGGCGGTCGTCGGCTCGTCGGCGATCAGCAGCGCCGGGTCGCAGGCGAGTGCCATGGCGAGCGCGACGCGCTGGCGCTGGCCGCCGGAGAGTTCGTGCGGGAACGCGCGCGCGATACGGGCCGGGTCGGGCAGCCGGACCCGTTCCAGCGCCTCCGCGACCGCGCGCCGCAGTGCCGCGCCCGTCACGCCCCGCCTCCTGCGCAGCGGTTCGGCGATCTGCCGCCCCACCCGCATCAGGGGGTCGAGGGCCGTCAGCGGCTCCTGGAAGACGATCGCCGCGCCGCGTCCCCGCACCCCGGCCAGTGTCTTCTCGCTCGCGCCGATGATCTGCGTGCCGTCGAGTACGACACTGCCGCTCGCGGTCATGCCGTCGGGCAGCAGGCCGAGCACCGCCAGCGTCGTCAGGGACTTGCCCGAGCCCGATTCCCCGATGAGGCCGAGGCGCTCGCCGCGCGCCACGGAGAAGGTGAGGCCGGTGACGAGGGCCCGCCCCGTGCCCGTACGGATCGTCAGGTCCCGTACCTCCAGAAGCGCGCTCATGCCGCCGCCCTTCCGCGCCGCGTCGTCGGGTCCAGTACGTCCCGCAGCCCGTCCGCGATCAGGTTCACGCCGATGACGAGCAGCACGAGCAGGACTCCGGGGGCCAGTGCGCCCGCGGGCGCCGTGGTGAAGGTCGCCTGCGCCTCCTGGAGCATGCGGCCCCACGAGGCGTTGGGCGGGGGCGCGCCGAGGCCCAGGTAGGACAGGCCCGCCTCGGCGAGCACCGCGAGGCCGAACTGGAGCGCCAGGTTCACGACCAGCGTGGGCCAGATGTTGGGCAGGACGTGTCCGGCGGTGATCCTGGGCCAGGACGTCCCGGATGTGCGGGCCGCCGTGATGTAGTCCTGAGCGAGCACCCGCTTCACCAGGATTCTCGTGAGGCGCGCCACCACCGCGCTCTGCGCCAGGCCGATCGCGAGGATCGCGGAGCCGAGGGTCGCCGAGCGCGCCGCGACGATGAGCATGGCGAGCAGCAGCGTCGGGAAAGCGATGAGGATGTCGAGCAGCGCGGAGAGGGTGTCGTCGAACCAGCCCTGTGCGTACGCGGCGAGGACGCCCAGTGTGACGCCGATGAGCGCCGCGATCAGTACCGAGCCGAGGCCCGCCTCCAGGGCGATCCGCGATCCGGTCATGAGCTGGGTGAACAGGTCGCGCCCGAGTTTGTCGGTGCCGAGCAGATGCCCGTCACCGGGGCCCGCGAGCCGGCCGCCCGAGGTGTCCGCGGGGTCGTAGGGCAGCCAAACCAGCGAGACGAGGGCGAGCAGCACGACGAGCCCGGCGAGCACGGCCCCCGTCCACAGGGTCGGTGAGCGGCGCTTCACCGCACCCCACCTCCCGAGAGCCGTCCGCGCAGCCGCGGGTCGACGATCCGCTGCACCAGGTCCGCGGCGAAGCCGATGAGCAGTACCGCGAGTGTCGACACGAAGAGCACTCCCTGGATGACGGGGTAGTCGTGCTGGGCGATGCCCGTGGCGAGCAGGGAGCCGAGGCCGGGCAGTGCGTACACGGATTCGACGACGACCGCGCCGAGCAGCGTCGAGGCGAGTTCGATGCCGAGGACCGAGATCACCGGGACGGCGGCGTTGCGCAGCCCGTGCCGCCACATGGCCCGCCCGAACGAGGACCCCAGGGCCCGCGCCGTCCGCAGGTATTCGCTGCCGAGCACGTCGAGTGCGGCGGAGCGGACGTAGCGGATGAGGGAGGCGGACATCACGAGTGCCACGGTCACGACCGGCAGGACCAGCGAGCTGATGGCGTCACCCGGCGCGTCCCAGCCGTCCTGCGGGAAGCCGCCCGAGGGCAGCCAGCCCGCGTTGAGCGCGAAGACGGCGATGAGGATCATGCCGAGCCAGAACACCGGTACCGCGATGCCCAGTTGGGAGACGCCGTTGAGCAGAGCCCCGTACCAGGTGTGCCGTTTGTACGCGGCGAGGAAGCCGGCCGGGACCGCGATGAGGACCGCGAGCACGAACGCCGAGAGGGTCAGCGGCACCGTGACGTTCAGGCGCTGCGCCACCTCGGGGCCGACCGGCAGCGAGCTGACGAAGGACGTGCCGAGGTCGCCGCCCGCCAACTGGCCGATCCAGTGGGCGAACTGCTGGGGAAGCGGCCTGTCGGAGCCGATGGAGTGCCGGGCCGCGGCGATCTGCTCCGGTGAGGCGCCCACGGAGGTGAGCGCGTTCGCCGGATCGCCGGGCAGCATCCGCAGCAGCACGAAGAGCACGATGCTCGCGAGAGCGAGGGAGACCAGCAGGAACACCAGTCTCCGTACGAGGTACCGAGTCATGACGGAATCCGGGTCCCCGCGTCAGCGCTTCTCGATGTTGTACGCGAAGAACTGCGAGTTGAGGCCGTTGACCGGGTAGCCCGACAGCTTGCTGTTCGCGACGACGATCTGCGGGTACAGGTACAGCCAGTCGCTCGCCGCGTCCTCGGCCGTCTTGCGGTTGGCCTTCTTCAGCAGCTCGGTCTGCTCGTCGGTGGTCGAGGCCCGCTCGGCCTGCTCGATCCAGTTCTGGACCTGCTTGTCGTCGTAGCCCCAGTAGAAGTCGGGGTTGCCGTACCAGACCAGATCGCGGTCGTTGACGTGCTCCTGCAAGGTGGCCGTGAAGTCGTGGTTCTTGTAGACCTTCGTGTACCACTGGTCGGGCGTGATCGTGTTGATCTCGACGGTGATGCCGACCTTGGCGAGCTGCGACTTGATGAACGTGGCGACGGTGGGGTGCGGGTCGTAGTTCGGGGTGTCGAGCGTGAAGCTGAAGCCCTTCGCGTACCCCGCCTCCGCCAGGAGCTTCTTCGCCTTGTCGACGTCGTAGGCGTTGACCTTGGTCAGGTCCTCGTACCAGGGGTCGGTGGGCGGCACCATCGAGCCGATCAGCTTGCCGTAGCCGCCCCAGACGGAGTCGAGGAGCTTCTTGTCGTCGATGGCCGCGGAGACCGCCTGCCGGACCTTGACGTCGGTGAACGGCTTGGCCTTGTCGTTGAAGGCGAGCAGCAGCTTGGTCGTCGAGTTGCCGTCGTTGACCTTGTAGTTCCGCTGGGACTTGAACTGGTCGAGGGCGTCGGGCGACTGCTCGCTCGTGACCACGTCCACGCCATTGGTCAGCAGCGCGTTGTTCAGCGCGGTCGCGTCCTTGTAGTAGTGGAAGACGACCTGCTTGTTCTTGGCGGCGTCGCCCCAGTAGCCCGCGAAGCGGTCGAGGCTGAGGGCCGAGCCGCGCGTCCACTTGTTCAGCTTGTACGGACCGGTGCCGTCCTCGGTCGTCTTCAGCTCCTTGGCCTGGGAGTTGATGACCCAGACGTAGGAGAGGTTGTAGACGAAGGAGACCGACTTCTTCGAGAGCGTGACCCGCACGGTCTTCGCGTCGGGCGTGGCGATGTCCTTGACGACTTCGAGGTCGGCCTTGCGCGCGGACTGCGAGTCCTTCGCGAGCACCTTCTCCAGGCTGTACTTGACGTCCTGGCTGGTGAGCTTCTTACCGCTGTGGAAGGTCACACCGTCGCGCAGGGTGAAGGTGTAGGTGAGCCCGTCGCCGCTGACCTTGTAGTCCTGGGCGAGCAGCTTCTCGACCTTGCCCGCGTCGGTGAGCCGGAACAGCCCCTCGTAGACATTGCCGTTGAGCGCCTCGGTGACGCCCTGGCCGCCGCCCGCGGTGTTGTCGAGGTTCTGCGGCTCGTAGAGCGAGCCGATGTTGACGGTGGCGTTCTTGTCGTACGCGCCGTTGGCCGCCCCGCCGCCGTGCGCACCGCCGCCGCATGCGGCGAGGGTCACGGCGAGGGCGAGGGTGAGCACGCCGGCGGACAGGGGCTTCTTGCGGAGCTTCATGGGGTGCCTTTGTACGAGTGCTGCTGCGGGGCGGTCGGTCAGTGGGTGCCGGCGTAGCCGTCGCGGAAGACCGGGAGCTTCTCGCCCGCCTCGACGGGCAGGTGGAAGCGGTTCTGCCGCGGCGGCATCGGACAGTTGTACTGATCGGAGAAACCGCAGGGCGGTACGAAGGCCCGGTTGAAGTCGAGGAGCACCCGCCCTTCGCCGGTGTGCCGGACGAAGAGGAAGCGGCCCGCGCCGTACGTGGTGTCCCCGTTGGTCGGGTCGCCGAAGACGAGCAGCAGCGTGCCGTCGTCGTCGAAGGCGCTGAGCGTGTAGTCGGTGCCGCCGACGGTGAGCGCGATATCGCCGGGGACGACGAGGTCGCGGGTGCCGCCGTTGTCCCGGATGTGCTCGAAGGCGACACGGCGGGCGCCCTCGACGGGGGTGTAGGTGGCCTCCAGGACCCAGGCGGGGTCGTACGGGAAGGCGTCGGTGCGCACGAAGTGGCCGATGGCCGGGGAGGCCGCGTCCCAGAAGCGCAGGCCGTGCTCGGCCTCGCCGGTGATCATGCCGGTCCGCGCGACCGTGGTGACGGTCACGGACTCGCGCTGCCCGGTGCGGGCGGCGTCGAGGTCGGGACGTTCACCGGCGGGGAGCCAGCGGGTCTCGACGAGGGCGAGGTTGCCGGTGGGAGCGGTGACGGAGCGGTGGCGCTCGGTACGCCACGCTTCCCAGGGGGCGCTGGCACTGGCTATGTCGGGCATGGCGGCACTCATTCGCGTAGAAACTCGTCAGCATCCACGCCGGCGGCCACGCTGGGTGAAGCTTGAACCAAAGGATCTTCTTTATCTCCCATAAGGGAAGCTAATGTCAAATGCCGCCAACCAGTGAGACGGGGACGAACCAGGAATACGCGCACCGCCGGTCCCCGCCGAAGGCCGAGTGGGGACGAGGGGACGGCGGGCGGCAGCCGCAGCCCGGTTCCGCCGGTGCTCAACCGCCCGCGAGGCGGCGCTCCACGCTCTCGACGTTGCCGGTCAGCCCGCCGCGGACACCGGGGCGCAGATCCGCCTTGAGGGTGAGCGAGGCCCGCGGGGCCCGCGCGGTCACGGCGTCCACCGCCTGCTTGATCACCGGCAGCACCTCGTCCCATTCGCCCTCGATGGAGGTGAACAGGGCATCGGTGCGGTTCGGCAGACCGGAGGCGCGCACCACGCGCACCGCGTCGGCCACATAGTCGGAGACGTGCTCGCCGACCCCGAGCGGCGTGATCGAGAAGGCAAAGATCATGCCCGGCAGCCTGACAGGCGGCGGCTCGCCCCTCCGCACAACGCGCCGACCCCGCCCGCCACCCCGGCCGACGGCCCTTCCGTTGGCGGACACGAGGGCGGGGCGGCGGCCGATGCCCGGCCGCCGCGGATCGACGGACCGTGCGGGGAGGGGGCAGCCCTCGTACGCGCGCACCCCCGGCCGGTGCCGGGCGCCGTTCGTCCGCAACCTCCTCGCAACGTCCCGCGGCATAGGGTGGCCGCATCCCGGGCACCCCCGTGGGCACGATCCGGGCCTGTACCGAGCCACTTCCGAACGGCTTCCGAGCCGCTGCCGGGCTTTCCGAGCCGGTTCCGGGTCATGTCGCTTCGGATCCGTCGACCGCGGCTGTTCGCGCCGGTCAGTGAGGAGTCGATACGTGTACGGACATCGGACGAAGAACCTGCGGGTCGGCCGCTCTGCGCGGAAGCCGGTCCGCTGATGGCGGCCGCGGACGCGGGCGCCCCGGAGGGCGCCGTTCCCGATGGCGCGGCGGCGGGGGGCGCTCCGGTCTCGCGGGTGGCGCTCACCACCGCGGCCGCCGAACTGCTGTGTCTGCTGCGGGAGCTGCACGGTCCGCTGATGTTCCACCAGTCCGGCGGCTGCTGTGACGGCAGCGCCCCCATGTGCTACCCGGCCGGGGATTTCCGTACCGGAGCGTCGGATGTGCTGCTGGCGCGGCTGGCCGTCGAGGGGATGGCGGAACCGGTGGAGTTCTGGATGGCGGCGGACCAGTTCGCGCTCTGGCGGCATACGCATCTGACCGTGGACGTCGTACCGGGGCGCGGCGGCGGCTTCTCCCTGGAGGCTCCCGAGGGCGTCCGCTTCCTGGTCCGCTCCCGGCTGCTCACCGAGGAGGAACTGGACCGGCTCGGCGACTGAGCGGCGTAATACGCCCTGCGGCGTGCGCCGTCTGACGTGGTGGCCAACCGGTGATTCACCGCGCCTCGCGGGGAAGTGCGGCGGTTCCGCGCGGGAGGAACGGTCCGGCGGAAGAGATGGTGAGGCCCCGCGCACGGGGGATGACGCGGGGCCTCACTGGGGAAAACGGGGATACGGCACCTCGGGTTCCCGATCCGTGAAGATTCTGCGAGAAATTTTCTCCCGGCCGCCGGGCGGGTGGACAGACGGGCCGTCGGGCAGGGCCCCGGAAACGGCGAAACGGGGCGGATCGCCCCCGGCAGAACCGCGCTTGAGGCCGCCGAAGGCCGCGCGCGGGAGAAGTCCGCCGGAGGAACCCGGGACGGATCCCCGAGATCCGGCAAGGGCCGGGCAGTCAGGCGTCGTCCTGGACCAGCCGCTCCAGCATGCTCTGGAAGTCCATGTCCACGACCACCCGCAGACCGTCGCCGTCCGGCTCGCTCAGCGCGGTCATCACGCCGCGCCGCCACCAGAACACCTTGGGGCTGATCGCGCCCGCCGCGTCCTCGTGCCCGGCCGCCGCGAACTGCGCCATGGCCTGCAACGCCGGGATGACCTGGGCGTCCTGGATGCGGTGGAAGGCCAGCTGGTGGCGGAAGGGCAGCGCGACCAGCGCGCCGTCCGCGGTGAGTCCGGTGCCCGTGATCCGCTGCACCAGTTCGTCCAGGACCAGCACCCGGCTCGCGGTGAAGAACGAGTCACCGAGCAGCACCTCGAACGCCGATCCGTCGCCGCGCCGCACCGTCTCGTGCCCCTCGACGGGCAGCGCCCGCAGATTGTTCATCGCCCGGATACGCAGTTCGGCCACGTCCCCGAGGTCGGTCAGCGAGTCCTCGCTGAGCATCTGCACCGCCTCGGGCAGGTCGAGGGCGAGCACCTCGCGCAGCCCCGGCGCCGGCTCACCGCCGTACCGGAAGGAGTCCGAGGCGGGCAGCGTCTCCTGGGCGACGACGCGGGGATAGAGGCAGGCCCGGATCTCGTCCTCGGTGAGGATCTCCAGTGGCTGCGGGCCGTCCATCGTGCGCAGGACCTTGCCGACGTGGTCGCGGATCAGCGCCGGCCAGCTGCGCTCGCCGCGCCGGTCGCGGTGGCACACCGCCGCGAGGTTGCCGAGGCCGAACTGGCGGCCCGCCGAGTCGGTGACCACGCCCGCGTAGGCGGTGACCTCCAGGCCCTGCTCGGCGAACGCCTGCCGGACCTGCGATCTGAAGACGCCGCCCTCCCGCTCGGAGAAGAAGGTGAACTCCCCATCGCGTGCGAGGTCGCGCGGATCCCGCTTCGGTCCTCGGCGGAACAGGCCCATCTCTTCCTCCCGGCGATGGCCACGTACGACGGCCATGACTGGGGCGATCGTAACGGGTCCCCCTCCCGGACCCGACAGGGTCCACCCCGGCCGGCGGCGGGACCGCGCGGCCCCGCGCACCTACGCGCGACCCGTCCGGTCCTCTGCTGTCCGGCGCCCGTTCCTCCCCGCTTCCACACCCCGGCCGGCGGATCACCCGCGCCGAGAACCGTCACCGCCGATTTCCGCCTCTTTCCGCCGACTTGGGGGCGCCGGGCGAAGCGGCGGCGGCGTGCGGGAGGGGCATCCGGCTCCGGCAGCTGAGCGGCGGGGCCGACCGGGAACGGCTCGCGGAGGGACCCGCCGGGCCCTCCGCGCGGCTCGCACCTGTACGCGGAGTCCGGTGCGTGTCCAACTGGTTCGCCTACGGATCCCGGCGTGCGCGCGAGCCCGGCCGTACGCCAAACCCGGCGCGCACACGGAGTCCGGCGCGTACACCAAACCCGGCGCGCGCCCGTACCTGCCCGGCCCCCGCTCGTACACGAAACCCGGCCTCGCCTCCGCCGGATGAGCGGGCGTCCGTCCACGCCCCCGGATGTCCTACGGTGACCGGAACCGGTGACCGTGGCCGACGCCGGCGTGGGGCGCCCGCGGTCGGCCACGGCCTCGTCGCCCCGCGGCCGTGGGCACGACGGGGCGACGAGTCGGGTACGGCGGACTAGCCGCCGATGTTGACGTCCACGCAGACATAGAAGGCGTTCGCCGTGTCGGCGATGTTCCAGACCGCGAGGACCTTCTGCTTGCCGGTGATGCCGCCGAAGTTGACCTGGTGCGAGACGTGCGCGGGCGGCTGCGCGCCGCCGTCGTTGAACTCGGCGACCTTCCGCCCGCCGACGAAGTACTGCCAGGTACTGGTGGAGTGACGTGCCGTCAGCGTCCAGTTGAAGGTCGTGGTGCTGCCGACCGGGGTGACCTTCCAGCCCTTGGCGTCATCGTCGAGATCGGCGAACTGGCTGTTGCCACCACTACAGCTGGACAGTCCCTTGGGGCCTTCGACGCTCTGCGGCTCCCACTTGATCGGGCCGCATTGGACGGTGCCCGCGGCGCACTGCGCCTGCCTGCTGGGCGGCGAGTCGATGTAGCCGTGCGCGCTCGCCGGGCTGACCGGCAGCGTCATCACGAGGAGGGGGGCCAGGCCCGCGCCGACGGACATGGCCAACTTCCTTTTCCTGTTCATGACAACCCTTTCGCGGTGGAGGCCGCCGCGCGAAAGCAGGAGACCGGGCGTCGGCGCGAGAGCGCGCATCCGCCCCGGGCGGCCTCGTTGGTGTGGGGAAAGTGACGCGAAGGTTTTCCACGGCGGCACACCCCGCACCCGCCCCGCCCGGCGCCGACACCGGATGCGGCGCCGCACGAGCGCGCCCGCCAATTGGTCTAGACTTTACCGCTTGACAGCACACGGTCAATAGGTGTGGCGGTAATGGGAGCCCGGCATGACGACGGCGGTCCGTCCCCCCGTCGCGGCCCCGGAACCCGCCGCCGGGGGCACGCCGTCCGGAGCCGTGCGCGGCGGGGGTCCGGTTGCGGGCGCGGCGTGCCCGGCGCAAGGTGAGTGTGCCGCCCGGCCGGGGATACGGCCACCGCGGGCGCACGACCGGTACCGCCGCCGGGTCGGCGGCCGGGGGGGCGATACCGAGCTGCCGGGCCGGCCGGTTCCGCCGGGGCGGCCCGGTGCGTACGGCGGGCGGACCTCGCGGACGCCGTGACGTGCGGCACCGGCGTCGGCCGCTTCGCCGAGGCGGTACGGCCTCCGTACCGGCGGGATTCACCCGATCGCCCTCGTACGCAGGGCCGTTCCCGCGAGCGGGCGGCGGAACCGCTGCCGGCGCCGGGTGAGGCGGTGCGCACCCGGCCGGCCCGGAGCGGTGGGCCCCCGGGACGCTCCCCGGAAGGCCGTAGCCGCCACCACCGTCCGAGGAGAGCCGCCACCCGCCAGGAGGTCAGCATGGACGACGCCCCCAGGCCGGCCGCACCGCGCCATCTGGAGCCCGCCGAACTCCAGGCGCTGGACGCCCACTGGCGTGCCGCCAACTACCTGGCCGTCGGCCAGATCTACCTGCTGGCCAATCCGCTGCTGGCGGAGCCGCTCCGCCCCGAGCACGTCAAACCGCGGCTGCTCGGCCACTGGGGCACCACGCCCGGTCTGAACCTCGTGTACACCCATCTCAACCGCGTCATCAGGGCACGTGCGCTGGACGCGCTGTGCGTCTGGGGACCCGGCCACGGCGGCCCCGCCGTGCTGGCCAACTCCTGGCTGGACGGCACCTACTCGGACACCTATCCGGACGTGAGCCGGGACCGGTCCGGTATGGCGAAGCTGTTCCGGCAGTTCTCCTTTCCCGGCGGAGTGCCCAGTCATGTCGCGCCGGAGACCCCAGGCTCCATCCACGAAGGCGGCGAACTGGGCTACTCCCTCACCCATGCCTACGGCGCGGCGTTCGACAACCCCGGTCTGGTCGTCACCTGTGTGATCGGCGACGGCGAGGCGGAGACCGGGCCGCTCGCCGCGTCCTGGCACGCCAACAAGTTCCTCGACCCGGTGCACGACGGCGCCGTACTGCCGGTCCTGCACCTCAACGGCTACAAGATCGCCAACCCGGCGGTGCTCGCCCGGCTCCCCCAGGACGAACTCGACGCACTGCTGCGCGGCTACGGCCACAACCCGATCCACGTCACCGGTGACGACCCGGCAGCGGTGCACGACGCCATGGCCGCCGCGCTGGACCAGGCGCTGGACCGCATCGCCGACATCCAGCGCCGGGCCCGTTCCGAGGAGGTGCGCGACCGTCCGCGCTGGCCCGCGATCGTGCTGCGCACACCCAAGGGCTGGACCGGCCCGCACGAGGTCGACGGGGTGCCCGTCGAGGGGACCTGGCGCGCCCACCAGGTCCCGCTGTCCGAGGTCCGCGAGAACCCCGACCATCTGCGGCAGCTGGAGGCGTGGCTGCGCTCGTACCGGCCGGACGAGTTGTTCGACGCGGCGGGGCGGCCGCGGCCCGAGGTCCTCGCGTACATACCCGAGGGGGCGCGGCGGCTGGGTGCCTCGCCGCACGCGAACGGCGGTCTGCTGCTGCGGGAGCTGCCGGTGCCGCCGCTGGATCGGTACGCGGTGAAGGTCGAGCGGCCGGGCACGGCCCTGCACGAGCCCACCCGGGTGCTCGGCGGTCTGCTGGCCGCCGTCATGGCGGCCACCGCCGAGCGCCGGGACTTCCGCGTCGTCGGCCCCGACGAGACCGCCTCGAACCGCCTGGACGCCCTCTACACGGCCACCGGTAAGGCGTGGCAGGCCGAGACCCTCGACACCGACGAACACCTCGCCCGGGACGGCCGGGTCATGGAGGTGCTCTCCGAGCACCTGTGCCAGGGGTGGCTGGAGGGCTATCTCCTCACCGGGCGCCACGGGCTCTTCGCCAGCTACGAGGCGTTCGCGCACATCGTCGACTCCATGGTCAACCAGCACATCAAATGGCTGCGCACCGCCCGCCGGCTGCCCTGGCGGCGCCCGATCGCCTCCCTCAACTACCTGCTCACCTCGCATGTCTGGCGGCAGGACCACAACGGCTTCTCCCACCAGGACCCCGGTTTCGTCGATCACATCCTGGACAAGAGCCCCGAGGTCGTGCGCGTCTATCTGCCGCCGGACGCCAACACCCTGCTGTCGGTGGCCGATCACGCGCTGCGCAGCCGGGACTACGTCAATGTGATCGTGGCCGGCAAGCAGCCGGGCTTCGACTGGCTGACGCTCGACGAGGCCCGCGCCCACTGCGCGCGCGGCGTCGGCAGCTGGGCGTGGGCGGGCACCGAGGACGGCAGCCGCGAACCGGATGTCGTCCTGGCCTGCGCCGGCGACGTACCCACCCTGGAGACGCTCGCCGCCGCCGGTCTGCTGCGGCACCATCTGCCGGAGCTGGCGGTGCGGGTGGTCAATGTCGTCGACATGACCCGGCTGCTGCCGCGCGACGCGCACCCGCACGGGATGCCGGACTTCGAGTACGACGCCGTGTTCACCCGCGACAGACCGGTCATCTTCGCCTATCACGGCTACCCCTGGCTGATCCACCGGCTCGCCTACCGCCGCGCGGGCCATCAGCATCTGCACGTCCGCGGGTACAAGGAGGAGGGCACCACCACGACGCCCTTCGACATGGTTGTCCGCAACGATCTGGACCGCTACCGGCTGGTGATGGACGTCGTGGACCGGGTCCCCGGCCTCGCGGTACGCGCCGTCGCGCTGCGCCAGGCGATGGCCGATGCCCGCACCCGCCACCATGCCTGGATCCGGGCGCACGGCACCGACCTGCCCGAGGTCGCCGACTGGACCTGGCCCGGCTGAGCGCCCGCGCGCGGCGGGCTCGCCCCGGACGGCAACGGCTGCCCGGCGCCGCCGGGTTCGTGTCTATGTGCGTCCGTTTCGGCCGCCACCGCCGTGGTCACCATTGCGGGTGTGCGGCCGGGGCGCGAGGCTGATCGCGACGTGGACGCCGGAGTGCCGTCGGGCTGCGGGCGACGATGCCCGGCCACGACCGCGTACGGGGGCCGAGTCCCGGTCGTGCTACCACGGATACCGGTCGCCACCGGCCACCACCGACCACAATGGATCAGCGATCGTCCATCATCGGTCATCACGAGGGGATCATCGATCACCATGAGAGAAGGAGCCGCATGCGCATCGCACTCTGCCAGATGACGGCATCGACCGACCCGGAGGAGAACCTCGCGGCCGTACAGGACCATGTCCGCCGCGCGGCGCACGCGGGGGCGCGGCTCGCGGTGCTGCCCGAGGCGGCCATGGTGCGCTTCGGGGTGCCGCTCGGTCCGGTGGCCGAACCGCTGGACGGACCGTGGGCCGAGGGCGTGCGGGCGGTGGCCCGGGAGACCGGGGTGACGGTGGTCGCCGGTATGTTCACGCCCGCGCCGGACGGCCGGGTCGTGAACACCCTGCTGGCCACCGGGCCCGGCGTGGAGGACTCCTACGACAAGATTCACTTGTATGACGCGTTCGGGTTCCGGGAGTCCGACAGCGTCGCCCCGGGCACCCGCGTGGTGACCATCGATGTCGACGGGGTCCGTATCGGCCTGGGCACCTGCTACGACCTGCGTTTCCCCGAGTTGTTCCGGGCACACGCGGACGCCGGGGCGACCGTCAGCGTCCTGCCCGCCTCCTGGGGCGCCGGCCCCGGCAAGCTGGCGCAGTGGGAACTGCTGGTGCGGGCCCGCGCCCTGGACGCGACGGTCTGGCTGGCGGCCGTCGGACACGCCGCCCCGGATCCGCTGGCCGATCCGGAACTGCCCACCAAGGCCCCGACCGGTATCGGCCACAGCCTCCTGGCCGCCCCCGACGGCACCGTACGCGCCCGGCTGGGCGCGGCACCGGATCTGCTCACCGCCGACGTGGATCTTGCCGAGACCGACCGTGTCCGCCGCGCCGTCGCGGTACTGGCCAACCGGCGCCTGTAGCCGCGCGGCAGGCCGCGGCGCTCGCGACCGCCCGGGACAGGGCCGGCCCCGCACGGCCGGCCCTGTCCCGGTCTCAGGTCGGGCCCCGGGTGGTGTGGTCGTCGCTCAACTCCGGGGCCGCGTGCGGTCCCTGCTGCTGCGCGGGGACGGCGGCGCCGGGGTCCGTACTGCCGGCCTTCGGCGTCAGGCGTCGTACCAGCGGGTTGACGGAGGCGGTCATGAGCAGCGCGGTCAGGAACAGCGCGGAGAAGAGCTGGTCGTTGATGAGGCCCGCTTCCCGGCCCATGGTGAGCATCAGGACTTCGCCAAGCCCTTTGCTGTTGACCAGCACGCCCACGGTCGCCGCTTCGCGCCACGGCAGGTGGAACAGGCGCGCGGTGACCGCGGTTCCGGTGAATTTGCCGCCCAGCGAGACGACGAAGAACGCGGTGAGCGCCAGCGCTCCGCCCCAGCCGAGCGCGCCCATGTCGACGGACAGGCCGGTCAGTCCGAAGAAGACGGGGATCAGTAGCGCTCCCACATGGTGCAGGGGCGTCGCGATCGCCCGGCGCACGGCGGGGTCCAGATCGCGTGGCATGACCAGGCCGAACGTGAAGGCCCCGATCACGGCATGGATCCCGATGCAGGTGGCGAACCACGCGGACACGAAGACACCGCTGCCGACGGCGAAGATCAGCAACAGCGAGTGTCCGCCCTGCGGGTGGACCCGGCGCAGCAGCGCGCGCAGGACCGGGCGGACGACGAAGCCCATGGCCAGCGAGTAGGCCGTGACCCGGCCCAGGGTGAGGAGCAGATTCCCGGTGCTCAGTCCCTGCGCCGCCGTGATCAGGCAGACGAAGGCGAACCACGCCACGAGGTCGGTGATCGCGCCGGACGCGGTGGCCATGGCGCCGGCGGTGGTGCCCTGGAGCCCGTTCTCGCCCAGGATGCGGATCATCACGGACAGGGAACTGACCGACAGGACGACGCCCATGAAGAGCATGAAGAGCGGCGGCGAGATATGGGCGGGCACCAGACTCGAATGTCCCGCGAAGAGCGCGAAAGCCACTGCGGAGGCCAGTGCGCAGGGCACGGTCAGGGACGCCGCGGTAATGGCGAGTACGGAGCGGACCCGGCCACGCAGCAAATGGAATTCGAGTTCCCAGCCCGCCACGAACATGAAGAGGACGATGCCTACTTGGGCGATCACCGACAGGTGGCTGCGCACCTCGACCGGGAAGACCTTCGCCGGCAGATTCCCCGGCAGCAGGCCCAGCACGCTCGGCCCGAGCAGCACACCGACCGCGATCTCCCCGACCACCACCGGCTGCCGCAGACGGGTCCGCAGCGGTGCGAGAGCGACTCCTATCAGCAGCACGACGGCGATGTCGACCAGCACGATTGCTTCCAGCGAAGAACCTGCCAATGCCCTGTGCCTTCCTCGGAACGGGAATTCTGGGCCACGCCCGGCAGGGCGCCCCGGGCGCCCGCGGACCGCGCCTCTCGGCTTCAGATACGCGAGAGGAATTCCGCTGTGATGCGGTGCTGAGGCATGACTTTAGGGGCGCGGGCAGGTCTCTTGAAGGGCGATTCCGACGGTCCACCCGATTGAGGGAGAAATACGGATTTTTTCCTGTGCCATTGGTGCCTGTATTCGGCGAACTCACTTTCCCGCCGGAACTTTCCGAGCGGCCGCGACAACTGTTCCGCGCCCGTCATCCGCTTTTCGGCGGATCGAGGGGAACCGGCGCTCGGGGACCACTCCCCCGGGGCCACCGTTCCGGGCCACCGCTCCGCGCCGACAGCGGGCGGCGCCGGTCCGATGAGGACCGGCGCCGTCCTGGTGTGGGCGTCTACGAGGGGTCGGGGGTGCCGGTGTCGCGGGTGGGGCCGGCGCACGCGGGGCACCAGTAACCTTCCCCGCCCTGGATGAAGACCCAGCCCAGGTCCGCGATGAGCGGGGCCGCGTGGTGGGCCTCGTGAAGTATGTGGCCGAGAAAGTCCGCCTCTTCGTCCGGCCGCGGCTCGGAGATCACGAGGTCAAAGCTGATTCTCTCGGTGCACTTGCCACGGTCACAGGCGAGATAGAAGCGCACCGGACCAGGAGCTTTGCCATCGGTCATCAGGCTCATGGAGGCATGTTCGCGGAGCCCGACCGCACTGACAATCCCGCCGGGGCCACCGCCGCGATTCCCGGCAGCACCTCCCGGCCCTGCCGGCGTCTCCGCCCCAACTCGGCCCGGCGGTACGGCAGATGCCCGTAGGCCGGTTGCCGTACGGGCCCTGGCGCGGGGCAATGCAACGTGACATTCTACTGCGATGGATCGCTCGACGAATCGGTCTCCTGACGTCGTCGTCATCGGAGCGGGCATGGTCGGCGCTGCCTGCGCCTACCACTGCACCTCGGCGGGGCTGCGGGTCACCGTGGTCGAACGGGGCGCGATCGGGGGCGCCACCACCGCGGCGTGCGAGGGCAACATCCTGCTCTCCGACAAGGAGCCCGGAGCCGAACTCGAACTGGCGCTGCTGTCCTCGCGACTGTGGGCGCGGACCGCGCAGGCGCTGGGCGCGGAGCGGCTGGAGTACCAGGAGAAGGGCGGCGTGATGGTGGCCGCCTCGCCGGCGACGGCCGACGGGCTCCGGAAGCTGACCGCCGTCCAGCGCGCGGCCGGTATCGACGCGGTCGACGTCTCCCGCGACGAGGTCACCGGACTGGAGCCGAACATCACGCCCGAGGTGGCCGCCGGCGCGTACTACCCGCAGGACTGCCAGGTCCAGCCGGTGCTGGCGACGGCCCGGCTGCTGCGGCACGCCCGGGAGCACGGGGCCACGGTCCTGCCGGGCACCGCGGTCACCGGGTTCGTACGCGACAGTCGTGGCGCCGTCACCGGCGTCCGTACCGACTCGGCCACGGCACCGCTGATCCCCGCCGGCCGGGTCGTCAACGCCGCCGGCACCTGGGGCGGCGAGCTGGCCGGGCTGGCGGGCGTGCCGCTGCCCATCCTGCCCCGCAAGGGGTTCATCCTGGTCACCGAGCCGCTGCCCCGGGTGGTGCGGCACAAGGTGTACACCGCGGAGTACGTCGCCAATGTCGCCAGCGGCGACGCGGGGCTCCAGACCTCCGTCGTGGTCGAGGGCACCCGGGCCGGCACGGTCCTGATCGGGGCCAGCCGGGAGCGGGTCGGCTTCGACCGTTCGGTATCCCTGCCGGTGCTGCGCAGACTCGCCGCGCAGGCCATCGGGGTCTTCCCGTTCCTCGCCGAGGTCGCACTGCTGCGCAGCTACCTGGGATTCCGGCCGTACTGCCCGGACCATCTGCCGGTGATCGGCGCCGATCCGCGCGCCCCCGGGCTGCTGCACGCCTGCGGGCACGAGGGCGCCGGGATCGGGCTGTCCGCCGCAACGGGTCATCTGATCGCGCAGGTCATCACGGGGGCGGCGCCCGATCTGGATCTCGCCCCCTTCCGCCCGGAACGGTTCGAGGAGACCACCGTATGAGCACCGATACGCGTGCCGGGGCGGGCGGGCCGGCCGTCCCCCGCCGCCCGTCCTTCCCCTTCCGCTTCGACGAGCTGACGATCGAGGCCGAGCCGGGCCAGAGCATCGCCGCCGCGCTCCTCGCCGCCGGGCACCGCTCCTGGCGCCGCACCCGGGTCGCGGGCGCCGGGCGCGGGATGTTCTGCGGCATCGGGGTCTGCTTCGACTGCCTGGTCACCGTCAACGGGCGTCCGAACCAGCGGGCCTGCCTGGTCGAGGCCGCGCCGGGAGACCTGGTCAGGACCCAGGAAGGAGCCGGCCGTGACGACCTCGCGTGCTGACGGGCCGTACGATCTCGCGGTGCTCGGCGCGGGCCCCGCCGGTCTCGCGGCGGCGGTCACGGCGGCCGCCGCGGGCGCCCGGGTCGCGCTGGTCGACGCGGGCCCGCGGGTCGGCGGGCAGTACTGGCGCCACCGCCCCGGCGACACGGGCGCGGCGCACCACGGCTGGGCCGCCTTCCAGCGACTGCGCCACGGACTGGCCGCCCACGCCGGCCGGCTCCACCACCTCCCCGGCCACGCCGTCTGGCATACCGGGCGGACGGCCGGCGGATTCCGTACACACACCCTCCACGACGGGACCGAGCAGGTCGTGGAGAGCACCGCGGTCGTCGTGGCCACCGACGCCTACGACCGCCAACTCCCGTTCCCCGGCTGGACGTTGCCCGGGGTGTTCACCGCGGGCGGTGCGCAGGCGCTGCTGAAGGGTCACGGTGTGGTCGCCGGACGGCGGATTGCGGTCGCCGGGACCGGCCCCTTCCTTCCGGCCGTCGCCGCCGGACTCGCCGAGGCGGGCGCGCGCGTGGTCGGGGTCTTCGAGGCCGGGCTGCCCGCCTCGTTCGTGCGGCAGCCGCTCACCGTGGCCGCTAATCCCGCGAAACTCGCCGAGGGCGCGGGGTTCCTGCGGACGCTGCTGCGCCATCGCGTGCCGTACCGGACCCGCACCGCCGTGGTCGCCGCGCACGGCGAGGACGAGGTCACCGGGGTCACGGTGGCCCGCGTCGACGCCCGGTGGCGGGTCGTACCGGGCAGCGAGCGCCGGCTCGACTGCGACACCCTCGCCGTCGGCTACGGCTTCACCCCGCAGATCGAGATCCCGCTCCAGCTCGGCTGCGCGACCCGTCGCGATATCGACGGCAGCCTGGTCGCCACCGCCGACGCCCGGCAGCGCGGTTCGGCCCCCGGCGTCTACCTCGCCGGGGAGGTCTGCGGCGTCGGCGGCGCCGCCCTGTCCCTGACCGAGGGCGAACTCGCCGGGCTGCACGCCGCCCAGGCCGTCGGCGCCGCCGTCGCCGACCCGGCGGTGGTCCGCCGTCTGGTGCGGCGGCGTACCGCACAGCGGCAGTTCGCCGCCGCGCTGCATCGGGCGTTTCCGGTCCGCCCCGGCTGGCTGGGGTGGCTGCGCCCCGAAACCGTGGTGTGCCGGTGCGAGGAGGTCACCGTGCGGACCGTCACCGAGGCCGTCACGGAACTGGGCGCGACCGACCCCCGCACGGTCAAGCTGTACGCGCGCCCCGGTATGGGGCTGTGCCAGGGACGGGTCTGCGGTTACGCCACCGCCTGCCTGGTCGCCGCACGATCCGGACGTGAGGCGACCGCGGAGGAACTGCGGGGGATGGCCGGCCGGCCCATCGCGCAGCCGCTGCCGCTCGGCATCCTCGCCGCCGGCGACCCCGGCGCGGACCCCGAATCCGGCTCCGGCATCGTCCCTGACGCCGGAACTGATGAGTCGTCAATGCCCGCCCGCTGAGGCGCGATTGAGAAGCTCCATCCACCCCACCCCTGCACCTCACACCCCATGATTCACCCCACCCCGAGAGCCAATGCAATGTAACATTGCACAGACTCAGTGGTCCCGGATACGCAAACCGTGGAGGTCACATGAACGCGCAAGCACAGCCGTGGCACGGAGTACTGGTGGCGACCGCGCTCCCGTGGCGGGAGTCGCGGACCGGCGAGCTGACGGCGGACTTCGACGGCTATGCCGAACACCTCGGATGGCTCGCGGAGAACGGCTGTCACGGCGTCACCCCGAACGGTTCGCTCGGCGAGTACCAGACCCTCACCCCCGAGGAGCGCGCCCGTGTAGTGACCACCGCGGTCGAGGTGGCCGCGGACACCCCCGGCTTCACCGTGATGCCCGGGGTAGCCGCGTACGGCGCCGACGAAGCGCGGCGGTGGGCCGAACACGCCGGTGCGGCCGGGGCCCGTGCGGTGATGCTGCTGCCGCCGAACGCCTACCGGGCGGACCGGCGTGCCGTGGTCGCGCACTACCGTGAGGTCGCCAGGGCCGGACTGCCGGTCGTCGCGTACAACAACCCCTTCGACACCAAGGTCGATCTGGTGCCGGAGCTGCTGGCCGAGCTGTACGGCGAAGGGCTGATCGTCGCCGTCAAGGAGTTCTCCGGCGATGTGCGCCGGACCTACCGGATCGCCGAACTGGCCCCCGGACTCGATGTGCTGTGCGGCGCCGACGATGTCGCGCTGGAGCTGGCGGCCGCCGGATCCCCGGGCTGGGTGTCGGGCTTCACCAACGCGTTCCCGCGCGCCTGCGTCGAACTGTGGCAGGCGGCGTCCGCCGGTGACCTGTCCACCGCGCTGCCGCTCTACCGGACGCTGCACCCGCTGCTGCGCTGGGACTCGCGGATCGAGTTCGTGCAGGCGATCAAGCTCAGCATGGATCTCGCCGGCCGCTACGGCGGTCCCTGCCGGCAGCCGCGCCTGCCGCTGGCCCCGGAGCACGAGGAGAGCGTGCGGCAGGCCACCGGGAAGGCCCTCGCGGAAGGACTGCGGTAGACACGTGCGCAGCAACCGGATCTTCCACGCGGTCGATTCGCACACCGAGGGGATGCCCACCCGGGTGATCACCGGGGGCGTCGGGGTCATCCCCGGCGACACCATGTTCGCCCGGCGCCGGTACTTCATCGACCATCTCGACCACATCCGTACGTTCCTGATGAACGAGCCCCGCGGGCATGCGGCGATGAGCGGCGCCATCCTTCAGCCGCCGACCCGCCCCGACGCCGACTTCGGGGTCCTTTACATCGAGGTGTCCGGCTGTCTGCCGATGTGCGGCCACGGCACCATCGGCGTCGCCACCGTCCTCGTCGAAACCGGCATGGTCGAGGTCACCGAACCCACCACCACCATCCGTCTCGACACCCCCGCCGGACTCGTCGTCGCCGAGGTCCGGGTGGTGGACGGGGCCGCGAAGTCGGTGACCCTGCGCAATGTGCCGTCGTTCGCGCTCGGACTGGACCGGACGGTACGGGTCGAGCCCTGGGGCGACATCCCCTATGACCTCGCCTTCGGCGGCAACTTCTACGCCATCGTCCCGCTGGAGGCCCTGGGCATCCCGTTCGAGCGCGCCGAGAAGCAGCGCATTCTCGACGCCGGTCTGGCCGTCATGGCCGCCGTCGACGAACAGGACCGCCCCGTCCACCCCGGCAATCCCGAGATCAACGGCTGCCACCATGTGTATCTGGCCGCTCCCGGGTCCGATGCCCGCCGCTCCCGGCATGCCATGGTCATCCACCCCGGCTGGTTCGACCGCTCGCCGTGCGGTACCGGCACCAGCGCCCGGATGGCCCAGCTGCACGCGCGCGGCGAACTCACCCTCGACACCGACTTCGACAACGAGTCGTTCATCGGCACGCACTTCACCGGCCGCCTGGTCGAAGAGGGGCGGCTCGGCGACCTCACCACCGTGACCCCCACCATCACGGGCCGTGCGTGGATCACCGGCACCGCCCAGTTCCACCGCGACCCGGAGGACCCCTTCCCCGCCGGATTCGTCCTGTGACCGCGCCCCGGACCATCGACGGGGCCGCACTCCGGCGTGCCCTGCCGATGGCCGCGGCGATCGGCGCACTGCGCGCCGCCCTGCGGGACGGAACGGATCCGGAGTCCGATCCGCCCCGCACCGTCGTACCGGTCGAGCACGGCCAGTTGCTCCTCATGCCCGCGCACCGGCGCCGGTACGCAGGCGTCAAGATCGCCACCGTCGCCCCGGCCAATCCGGCCGCCGGACTCGCCCGCGTCCAGGGCCGTTACCTGCTCTTCGACGCCCCGACGCTCTCCCCGCTGGCCCTGCTGGACGGGATCGAGCTGACCACCGTACGGACCGCCGCCGTATCCGCCCTCGCCGTGGACCTGCTCGCCGGCCCCGAAGCCGGCCATCTGGTGCTGTTCGGCACCGGCCCCCAGGCGCGCGGCCACCTGGACGCGCTGCGGGTGGTCCGCCCGCTCACCCGGGTCACCGTCGTGGGACGCACGCCCGCGCATGTCGAGCGGTTCGCCGAAACCGCCCGCCGGGACACCGGGCTCCCCGTCGCACCCGGTGATCCGTCCGCCGTCGCGACCGCCGATCTCGTCGCCTGCTGCACCACCGCGAGGACCCCGCTCTTCGACGGCGCCCTGCTCGCCCCGCACGCCACCGTGACGGCCGTCGGATCCCACGAACCCGACGCCCGCGAGGTCGACAGCGGCACCGTCCGCCGCTGCACCGTCGTGGTCGAGTCCCGGGCCGCCGCCGTACGGGAAGCCGGTGATCTCATCCCGGAGCTGGCCGCCGGCCGCCTCGACCGGGCCGCGCTGATCCCGCTCGCCGACCTGGCCACCGGGGCCGCGACCGTGGACCGGACCCGCCCCCGGCTCTTCAAGAGCGTCGGCATGGCGTGGGAGGACCTGGTGGTGGCCGGCGCCGCGTACGAGGCCGACGCGGCAGAAGACGCGTAAAGGGGTGAGGCGGCTCGTCCCCCCTCCCGCTGAGGGGAGAACGAGCCGCCTCACCCCGCCGCCCCGGCTACTCCGCGGATCGGTCGGCGGGGCGGACGTTCGCCGTCCACTTCTCCTCGATGCGGCCGAACTTCCACACCGCCATCGCGATGATCCAGGTCGCGAAGAAGATGCCCACGATGACGAACCCGATCAGGTTGAGGTCCAGACCGGAGATCCAGTCCCAGAAGGCCCCGTGCAGGTCGAACTTCTCGGCCAGCAGCCCGAGCAGTTCGACGGTGCCGATGATCAGGGCGACGGCGACCGACAGGCCCGTGATGGTGAGGTTGTAGTAGACCTTGCGGACCGGCTTGGAGAAGGCCCAGCCGTAGGCGAAGTTCATGAACGAACCGTCGATGGTGTCGAGCAGGCTCATCCCCGCGGCGAACAGCACGGGCAGGCACAGAATGGCGTACCAGGGCAGTCCGGACGCGGCACCGGAGCCCGCGAGGACGAGCAGGGCGATCTCGGTGGCGGTGTCGAAGCCGAGGCCGAACAGCAGGCCCAGCGGATACATCTGCCACGGCTTGGTGATGGACTTCATGACGCGGCCGAGCAGGCGGTTCATGAAGCCCCGGTTGTTGAGGTGCTCCTCCAGCGCCGCCTCGTCGAAATCACCGGCGCGCATCCGCCGGAAGACCTGCCAGATCCCGACGAGGATGACGATGTTGATCGCCGCGATGACGTAGAGGAAGACGCCGGAGACGGTGGTGCCGATCAGGCCGGTGACGTCGTGCAGCTGAGAGCTGTCGTCCCGTACCGGCCCGGCGAGGGCCTTGACGCCGAGCGAGAGCAGGAAGGCCAGTCCGAAGACGATGCTCGAATGCCCCAGGGAGAACCAGAATCCGACGGACAGCGGGCGCTGGCCGTCGTTCATCAGCTTGCGGGTGGTGTTGTCGATGGCGGCGATGTGGTCGGCGTCGAAGGCGTGCCGCATGCCCAGGGTGTAGGCGGTGACACCGATACCGATACCGAACGATTTGGTGCCCAGGCTGTAATGCTCCGGTGCCACGATCGCCACCAGCGTGAACCAGCCGATGACATGCAGGGCGAGAATGAAACCGGCCATTCCGGCCACCCTCCCCCACTCCGCCCGGGTCATCGAGCGCGCGATGCGCTGTCTGCGCGACGGTGTGGCGCCGGCGCCCGGGGTGGGTGAGGAGGACGTGGTGGTGGCCATGGGGACACTGCTTTCTGCCGGTTGATCGAGCCCGTCCCATGCTGTTGCCATCAATTGTCAACTGCAACCAACTTGCAGTAAAGCCCTCGGACAGCTCCCGCATCTCGCCCTCACCCCGCCTCACCAGCCACGATGCGCGATGAGCAAGATCAAGCACCTTCCGGCCAAAGCTCTGGACGGGGATCGGCAACCCCTGTGATGATCCAGCCGTAACTCGCCCACGAGGCACCACACCGGCAGAAAGCGATCACGGCGGTCGCGACGGCCACCGCCGTCACGCCAAGAAGAGTGACCGAACAGATCGCGGCAGAAGAAAACCGAAACAGTTCGAGACAGATCGAGACAGAAGGAAGAGGGAGCCATCCATGCTGTCGTCCCGCCTCACCCATCGGGTCACCGGTACCGCCATCGCCACCCTCATGCTGACCGCGGGCGCGGTCGCCATCGCCTCCCCGGCCGCGGCCAAGGCCAACACCATGACCGTCGACAGAATCGCCCTCGATACGAGAAACGCGCCGGTCATCAAGGCGTATCTCACCTACTCCTGCGACCCGGGTTCGGATGTCCACGTGACGACCACCGCGACGAACCTGGACACACCGGACGGCAGTGCGCCGTCCATAGCCACCGCCACCCTCCCCAACGACAAGCTGATCTGTGACGCGGCGCGGCACGTCGAGCGGCTCACGCTGAGCCCGCAGCCGGGGGCGGTCTTCCAGCAGGGCGATGACGTCAAGGTCGTCGCAACCATCGTGAACCCGGCGGGCGTCGAGTACGCCCAGGACGAGAAGATCGCCACGCTCTGATCCGGTTCCGTCCGGCCGGGGCGGGGATCCGCGGCCGGCCGTGGTCGTGCGCCCTACCGACGGCCACGTCCCGGCGCGACGGGAACGGTGTCGCGCGGCGTGATCTTTTCGGTGACATCGGGCCGCCGAGGCACGCCGACGGAGCGGCGGCGGGCCGGCGCGAGCGAGGCCGAAGGGCGCTCAACCCACCCGGCGCAGTCCACCGGGCCACCACTTCCAACCTGAGAAATCGCAGGTCAGAAGCAACGGCCCGGCATCTGCACCGCCTGATTCGGGCGATCCCCCGCATCGCCCGAATCAGACAGTTCCACCGGATTCTCCATCCAGGGCAGGCGGACATCCGGGTACCCACGAGTATATTGGCTATCAGCCAGTCAACGCAGGAGTTACAGCATGTCCCCCCGCAGCGCATCGGTCAATGAAGAGTTGCGGCGGCGTTCCCGCGAACGGCTGCTCCAAGCGGCGATCGACCTCGTGGGCGAACACGGGTACGAGGCGACGACGCTCGGCGACATCGCACAGCGGGCCGGGGCGGCACGGGGACTGGTCTCGTACTACTTCCCCGGCAAGCGCCAACTGCTTCAGTCCGCCGTGCACCGGCTGATGCACCTCACCCTGCAGGCGGCCCTGGAACGCGAGCCACGGCCGGCCGGACCGGACGCGGGACCCGAGCTGATGGCGCGCGCCATCGACGCGGTCCTGGGGCTGACTCGCGACCATCCGCTGCTGATGCGGACGCATATGGCCATCATCCTGACGGCCGAGGGATTCATCCAGTGCCCCGAGCAGCAACGGCTGGCCCAGCTGCTGCGCGAGACGGTGGTGGCGTACGGATCGGCGGATCCGGATGCCGACTATCCCCTGCTGCGGGCGCTGCTCATGGGAGCCGTGGTCCCGCTGCTGCTGCCCGGCGCACCGATGGAACCGGCCCTGCTCCGCGCCGAGCTGTTCCAACGGTACGGACTGGACTGGGAGTTGGGCTTCCCACCGGATGCCGAACCGCCCGGCGGGGCACGGCGGCAGGGTCCGGTATAGCCGTGAACCGGCACAAAACATGGTTCGCTATCGCCGTGAATAGGGGGCGGGTATCGCCGCGCGCCTGACCCCGGCGGTGCGGTGTCCCTCCCGTCGCTCTCCACACACCACCCCGCTCACTCCGTGAAGCGGGCTCCCTAACGCTTGTGGTGGCGCGGAGTCAGCAACCCTTCGTCGCGAGCTCCGGCGATCAGCCGCAGTGATCTGCGGCGGTTGCGACCGGTGACGGTCATGACCGCCAGCACCGGATCCCGGCCGTCCCGCTGCGCCTCCCGGTACGCGTCCGCGACAACCCTGTGCCGCTCACTGGCGCGCGATCGGGTGAGGGACGTGGGCGGGGAGCACTCGGAGGGATCGGGCGGCCGGGCGGGGGTGGCGGACGCGGCAGACATGGCGGAAGCGGCGGACACGGCAGACGCCGCAGCAGACGTGGCGGATCCGACGGGTTCGGCGGGTTCGTCGCTTTCGGCCGGTTCGGAGTATTCGACGGATTCGGTCGACATGGCAGGCACGATGGAGGGCAAGGCTTCGCCGGGCTCCACGGATCCGCCGAGACCCACGGGTTCCACGGGTTCCACATGCTCACCGAACTCCACGGTTCCGCCGGGCCTCAGAGGTCCGCCGACACCCATGAGCCCGCCGGATCCCTCGATCCCACCGGAGCCGACGATTCCACCCGGCTCACTGGACCCTCCGGACGCGATGGACTCGATAGGCGCAACGGACGCACTGGACTCGACAGCCGCCGCCTCCCCCGCCCACGACACCGCCACATCCGCCATGGCCTCCGCCCCCGCCGCCCCGGCCCCCGTCGGCCCCGTCCCCCGCTCAGGCGCCGCCCCGTCCCCCTCTTCCTCCCCCGGCTCCTTCGCGAGTGCCGGTGTGGGCCGGGGCTTTCGGGGGCGGCCGGTGGCGAGCCGGCAGGCGTCGTCCAACGGCCCCTCGATCCAGCGCGCCAGCTCGGCGAGACCCTCCAGCGTCAACGGCGGATCGGCCCGCACATCCTCGACGGTGATGCGATCGCCGGAGACCGCCACCAGAACGTCGATCCGGGCACCGTCGGCGAAGGTCAGCCGGGCGCTGAACCAGGGCCCCAGCGGATCGAGCCGAGGCGGCACCGCCCCTGCGTCATCGGATCCGGCCGGAGCGTCGGAGGCCGCAGGCTCGGGGGCGGGCGCGGCCGAACCGCACGCCTGAAGCTCCCAGGCAGGCCACTCCGAGGCCACATCCTGAGCTTTATATCGGTCATTAACGGTATAAAAGTCACTTTCCGACACGAGGGAAACGTAGCCGCCCGCTCACCCGGCCCAGTGGCGCGGCACGCTCATCGCACCGGGAGCAACCCCGATAGCTCATCTGACGCCGCACGGCCGCCGGTGCGATCCTGGGGGTACTCCGTGGAAGGAGCCACACGTGTTTCGTGTCGCAGTGATCGGTTCGGGACCCAGCGGCGTGTACACCGCGCAGTCGCTGGTGGAACAGGAGACCGTCCCGGACATCGAGGTGTACGTCTTGGACCGGCTGCCCTGTCCGTACGGTCTGGTCCGCTACGGCGTCGCACCGGACCACGAAAAGATCAAGTCGCTTCAGAACAACCTGCGTACGGTGCTGGAACATCCCCGGGTGCACTTCCTCGGGAATGTAGAGGTGGGCGCTCCGGGGCTGGGACTCAAGGAACTGCGGGAGATCTTCCATGCGGTGGTGTTCTGCGTGGGCGCCGCCGCCGACCGGCAGCTCGGCATCCCCGGCGAGGACCTGCCCGGCAGCCATCCGGCGACCGGGTTCGTCTCCTGGTACAGCGCCCATCCGGACGCCGCGGCCACCCGCTTCAGCCTCGCGGCCCGGTCCGCGATCGTGATCGGCGTGGGCAACGTGGCCGTGGACGTGGCCCGGATCCTGTCCCGCGGTGCCGCGCAGCTCACCACGACCGATATGCCGCAGGGGCCGCTCGGCGCCCTCGCGGACAGCCGTGTCGAGGATGTCTGGATGGTCGGCCGCCGCGGCCCCTCCCAGGCCAAGTTCACCACCAAGGAGCTGCGGGAACTGGGGTCGCTCCCCGGTACGGAGGTACTCGTTCGGCCCAAGGAACTGGCGCTCGACCCGGCGTACCGCGAACCCGGTGACCTGCCGGCCGTGCGGCGCCGGAACATCGAGGTGCTGCGCGGCTGGGCGGAGCGGGACGGTACCGAACGAGCGGTGGCCGGGACCACCGCGGCCGGGGCGACGCCGCCGCGCCGCCTCCATCTGCGGTTCTTCCTGCGCCCGGTCGCGATGATCGGTGACGCGGCCACCGGCGTGCGCGCGGTCCGGTTCGAGCGGACGGTGCCGGACGGGCTCGGCGGGGTCACGGGAACCGGCGAATACGAGGACATCCAGGGCCAGTTGGTGCTGCGCTCCGTCGGCTACCGGGGAACGCCGCAGCCGGGGCTGCCGTTCGACGAGGCGACGGGGACGGTGCCGCACCGGGCGGGGCGGGTGCTCCGGAACGACGCGGCGCACCCCGGGGTGTACGTAGCCGGCTGGATCAAGCGCGGCCCCACCGGCGTGATCGGCACGAACCGGCCGTGCGCGAAGGAGACCGCGGCGTCACTGCTGGACGACGCCGCCGCCTTGGCGGAGCGCACTCTCACCGAGGATCCGGTGAGCGCGCTGATCCGGGCGGGACAGCAGCCGGTCCCCTGGACGGGCTGGCTGGGTATCGAGGCCGCGGAGGCGGCATGGGGCCGACGGCTGGGACGCGGCACCGTCAAACTGCCGGACTGGGCGGGGCTGTTGGAGGCGGCGCGCACGGGAGCTGAGGTGGTGTGAGACGAGGCGGGCCGGTGTGGGTGGGGTGGGTACGCCGGGCGCTATGGGTCTGCCCGGTGACACCGGCCGGGAGCGCTCCGCCGCCCTCCGCTCAAGCTGGCGGGTCATCGCGGATATCCGTGGTGGGGCCACCGGTGGTGGGGGTGCTGCTGCCGGTCGGAGTGGTGGTGTCGAGTGGTGTGGTGCGCCAGGCACGGGCGAGTTGGGTGCGCAGGAGCGACAGGGGGCTGTCGTCCGTGCCGTAGAGACGGTCGGCCAGGCGGATGAGGGTGTCGTAGCGGGCGAGGAGGAGGGCGCGTCGACATACGGGAGGTTCGTATCCCGCGTGGGTGGCGGCCCGGATGGCCGCGGGCGCGCCGAGGGAGATGGCGAGTCCGGCGATGTCCTCGGCGGGGTCGCCGATCACGGCGTCGGTCCAGTCGAGCACACCGCATACCCGCCCCGAGTCCGACACCAGGAGGTGTTCGCCCTTGAGGTCGTTGTGCACCACGGCGACCGGTGCGGGCCGTATGGGCGGAGTGGGCCGTGCCGGAGCGGCGGCCCTGAGCGGCGGGCGGTGGGCACCTTCCGCTACGCCATCCAGTTCGCCGTCCGCGGTCAGCCGTGCGGCCGCCGCTGCCGCGGCCTTCCGCAGGGTGTCGAGGGGGCGCGGTGGAGCCGTGGGCAGACCGAGTCCCGCGATTTCTTCCGCGGAGAGCGCGCGCAGGCCCGTGAGCAGCTGGGCCAGGTCCCGTTCACCCGCCGGGGAGACCGGCTGCCGTTCGGCCGAGACGCCCGGAAGCCGGGTGTCGATGGTGTAGGTGAGCCGGGGCGCCCACTCACCGGAGGCGATGCTGATGGGCACCCGGACCGCGAGGCGGGAGCGGATCGCGTCACGCAGCGCCCGCTCGCGCCGCTGGCGCCGGGAACCACTCTCATCCAGTGCGAACCGCAGGACGTAGCGCGCGCCGACCCACCAGGTGGAGTGTTCGCCGCCCTCGTCGACTGGTTCGATTCGCGTCCCGCTCTCCCCTGGCAGAGCGCGGCTGAGCAGGTGCCGCACGGTGTGGGCGGTGGGTTCGGACGGCGCGGGCGGAGTGGGCGGTGTTGTGGGAGAGGGGGGTGGCTGTGACATCTGGGGCCGCTGATTCCTGGGTGACTGCGTGGACCGGGGACAGAGACGGGAACGGAACGCGGGGTCGGGGTGCGGGAACGGGAGGAACGGGAGGCGCTGGGTGAACGCGCCTTCCGTCGTCGCCGACCTGCCGGTGGCAGACATTCCTCGACGGGAGACGCGATCACCCACTCCCGGAACGCGCCCGACTCCCGCAACGTGCCCGGCGCATCGCGATCGTGACGCCTCACCCCCGGACCGGCCACTGCATATCCCCCCTCCACCACTCCCTCCTCCCCCGCCCCCTCCCTCCCGTCGAGCACTCACGCTTCAGGGGCGCCGCGCGGCGGTACGGCATCCCCGGCGCGGGACGCGGGAACTGGTCGGTGCGGCCTCCCGAGGCTCCGGCAGACCGCTGCCGGGCGGCGTTCAGAAAACCTCGGCAGACGACCGTACGAGGCGAACGCGCCCGCACGGCGGCTGGGCGGCTGGGGGCTGCGCGGCGGCCCACGGTCAACGCACGGCGGCATGACGGCGCGGCCCGCACTCACCGCTCCGACCTGCGCGGATACCGCACGGGAACGCCATTGTCAGTGGCCGGTAGCAGACTGACCACAGTCTGCTACCGACTGCTACTGGCTGCCACTGGCGGCCGGGACAACGGCGTACGGAGGTGTTCCGATATGACGGACGTACTACTCGCGGTGGGTACCCGCAAAGGGCTCTTCATCGGGCGAAGACGGCATGGTGCCTGGGAGTTGAGCGGGCCGCACTTTCCCGCCCAGGCGGTCTACTCCCTCGGGATCGACACCCGCCGCCCGACGCCCCGGCTGCTGGCCGGAGCGGACAGCGCGCACTGGGGCCCGTCGGTCTTCCACTCCGACGACCTCGGCGAGACCTGGCGGGAACCGGCCAGCCCCGCGGTCAAGTATCCGAAGTACACCGGGACTTCGCTGGAGCGCGTGTGGCAGCTGCACCCGGCGGGCCCCGCGGCCCCCGATGTGGTGTACGCGGGCACCGAGCCCGGCGGTCTGTTCCGGTCCGAGGACGGCGGCGAGACCTTTGAACTGGTGCGGTCGCTGTGGGACCACCCCAGCCGGGAGAAGTGGGTACCGGGCGGCGGCGGGCTGGCCGTCCATACGGTGATCACCGACCCGCGGGACGCCGCCGCGGTGACGGTCGCGGTCTCGACGGCAGGGGTGTTCCGCAGCCGGGACGGCGGGGCCGGCTGGGCACCGTCGAACCACGGGGTGAAGGCGGTCTTCCTGCCGGATCAGCACCCCGAGTTCGGCCAGTGCGTGCACAAGATCGCTCAGGACCCGGTCAATCCCGACCGGCTGTATCTCCAGAACCACTGGGGCGTCTACCGCAGCGACGACGCGGGCGCACGGTGGACGGACATCGGCGGCGGGCTGCCCTCCGATTTCGGCTTCGCGGTGGCCGCACACCCGCACCGGGGCGATACCGCCTACGTCTTCCCCATCACCGCCGACGCCGACCGGGTACCCGCCGGCCACCGCTGCCGGGTGTACCGCACGGCCGACGCCGGGCAGAGCTGGGAGGCCCTCGGCGACGGGCTGCCCGAGCAGGACCATTACGGCACGGTGCTCAGAGACGCCCTGTCCGTCGATGACGCCGACCCCGCCGGGGTCTACTTCGGCAACCGCAACGGCGAGCTGTACGCCAGCGCCGACGACGGCGACAGCTGGCGCCGGCTCGCCTCCCATCTGCCGGATGTGCTGTGCGTACGAGCCGCCGCCGTGGGGTGAGGAGGAACGAACCGGGAGAGCCGCTGGGTGAGGAAGGGACGAGAAGAGAGAGTCGAAGGCGGGAGACAAAGAGGGCTGAGGCAAGAGGGCTGCGGGGCGGGCCTCGGGCGACGAGGCGCGGCGGACGGTGCGGAGGAGAGAGGAGGAAGAGAAGAGAGGCGGAGGCCACGGATTGAAGGACGGGGGTGTTCGGCCGATAGGGTGATCCCGTGGCTGCACGACCTCTTCATGACATCGTCGAACCCGGCTGGGCCAAGGCACTTGAGCCCGTCGCCGGACGGATCGCCGCGATGGGCGACTTCTTGCGGGCGGAGATCGCCGCGGGACGTACGTACCTCCCGGCCGGCAGCAATGTGCTGCGCGCCTTCCAACAGCCCTTCGATGAGGTGCGGGTACTCATCGTCGGGCAGGACCCGTACCCCACACCGGGGCATGCGGTCGGCCTGAGCTTCTCCGTGGCACCGGAGGTACGTCCGCTGCCCGGGAGTCTGGAGAACATCTTCCGCGAGATGCACTCCGACCTCGGGCTGCCCCGGCCGTCCAACGGCGACCTCACTCCTTGGACGCAGCAGGGCGTACTGCTGCTGAACAGGGCGCTGACTACGGCGCCGCGCAAGCCCGCCGCGCACCGTGGCAAGGGCTGGGAGGAGGTCACCGAGCAGGCCATCCGCGCGCTGGTGGCACGTGGCCGCCCGCTGGTGTCGGTGCTGTGGGGCCGTGACGCGCGCAATCTGCGGCCACTGCTGGGCGACCTGCCGGCCGTGGAGTCCGCGCATCCTTCCCCCATGTCCGCCGACCGGGGCTTCTTCGGCTCGCGGCCCTTCAGCCGGGTGAACGACCTGCTGGCACGGGGCGGAGCGCAGCCCGTGGACTGGAGGCTGCCCTGACCCCGGGCGATAGTGTGCCCGCATGACGAATGCGAACATCCCTGCGGGTTGGTACGCCGACCCGCAGGGCACCCCCCACCAACTGCGCTGGTGGGACGGCTCCGGGTGGACCGAGCACACCCACCCGGGACAGCAGGCGCAAGCTCCGGCGCAGAACCAGGCACCGCAGCAGACCGCGCAGCAGCAGTCGGAGCAACCGCACGCTCCCCAGCAGTACGCACCACAGCAGGCACCCCAGCAGCAGCCCGCACAGGCCCCGCAACAGGCACAGCAGGGCGGCGCCCCGTACGGCGGGCAGGGACACCAGCAGGGCTACGGCTACCCCCAGCACCAGGCACCCGGCCAACCGGGGCCGCAGCCGTACCCGCAGCAGCAGATACCGGGGCAGCCGGGCGCGCACCTGCACCAGGCGGCCGTCCCGCAGCAGGTACAGCAGGCCGGGGTGGCACCGGGCGGACCGGGCGGCGGCACCCTGTTCACCGAGCCGGTGCTGGTGGTGAACCAGAAGGCCAAGCTGATAGAGGTCACCAACGAGTACGGCGTCTTCGACCAGCACGGCAACACGCTCGGCACGGTGGTGCAGGTCGGCCAGAGCGCGGCCAAGAAGATGCTGCGGGTCGTCTCCAGCCTGGACCAGTACATGACCCACAAGCTGGAGATCCGGGACGCGTACGGGCAGCCGCAGCTGGTGCTGACGCGCCCCTCGAAGATCCTCAAGTCCAAGGTGATCGTGGAGCGTCCCGACGGCCGGCCGGTCGGTGAGATCGTGCAGCAGAACGCCATCGGGAAGATCAACTTCGCGATGCTGGCCGAGGGCCGGCAGATCGGCGCCATCAAGGCCGAGAACTGGCGCGCCTGGGACTTCGCGATCGTGGACCACACCGATGCCGAGGTCGCCCGGATCACGAAGACGTGGGAGGGCCTGGCCCAGACCATGTTCACCACCGCGGACAACTACGTCCTGCAAATCCACCGTCAGCTCCCCGACCCGCTGCTGAGCCTGGTCGTCGCGACGGCGCTCACCGTCGACACCGCCCTCAAGCAGGATGCCCGCGGCCTTGGCTGACCACGGCCCGCACTGCGGGCACCACCCACTCGACCGGCCCGGCCGCTACGTCCTGGGGATCGACTCGGGCGGCTCGGGGCTGCGGATCGCCGTCGCCCGCGCCGACACCCCCGAGGCCCGGCCGCTCGCCACGTACACCTCGCACGAGCCGGTCCGCACCGGGCGCAACGGTATCGACGCGGAGCATCTGCTGTCCCAACTGACGCCCGCAGCAGAGGAGTTGCAGCAGGAGACCGGTGCGGACCGGTTCTCGGCGGTCTGTGTGGGCGCCGCCGGGATGGGCACCCTCGGACAGGACCTGCGCGCCAGACTGCCCGCCGCGCTGGCCACCGCGTTCGGTGTGCGGCACCTCGCGCTCGCGACGGACGCCGTCACCGCCTACGCCGGAGCGCTGGGCCAGCGGCCCGGTGCCGTGGTGGCCGCGGGCACCGGGATGGTCGCCGTGGGCACGGACCTGACCGCGGCGGGCGGCTGGCGCCGCGCCGACGGCTGGGGCCATCTGCTGGGCGACTGCGGCGGCGGCGCCTGGATCGGCCGCGCCGGCCTGGAGGCCGCGATGCGCGCGTACGACGGGCGGCCGGATGGTTCGGACACCCTGCTGGCCCGCGCGGAGGCGGTGTTCGGGCCGGTGGCCGGTCTGCCCGGCGCGCTGTATCCGCGGACCGACCGGCCCGCCGTCCTGGCCTCGTTCGCCCCGGAGGTCGCGCGCTGCGCCGCCGAGGACGCGGTGGCCGCGGGCATCCTGCGGGCCGCCGCGGGCCATATCGCCGACGCCGCGGCCGCGGTCTGTCCGCCGGGGACCGGTGGCACGGTGGCGTTCACCGGCGGCCTGTTCCGGATGGGCGAACCGCTGCTCGCTCCGCTGCGCGACGCGCTCGCCGAGCGGCTGCCGGAGGCCCACCGGACACCGGCCGCGGGGAGCCCCCTGGACGGGGCGCTGACCATCGCCGCGGCGCTGGCCCGCGACCGCCTGCTGCTGCCCGCCGATGCGAAGTTGTTGCAGATCACACGGCCCGCGGAGTGACGGTGTCACCATGACGCGCGGGATAAATCGGGACGGATACCGCCCGACCGAACCCTCCCTCCGCGCCCGGGTGACCGGAGGCATTAGCATGCGACGCCATGAGTTCCCCCACTGGGCCCGCACCCGGCTCGCCCCATTTCGACGACGCATCCCCGAGCCCGGGAGCCGCTTCTGGCCTGCCTGTACGTATGCCGCGCGCGCGGCAGTCCGGCCGCCACCGCAGGCCGGAGCCGCTCGCCGCACCCGAGGGCGCACCCGCCCTGGTGCTGGCCGTGCCCGGCACCCCCACCCCCGCCGCCCGTGAGCTGGCGGAAGACGTCTCCAGCATCGCCCGTTCCGAACTGCCCGGCCTCGATGCCCGGATCGGCTATGTCGATGGCGGCAGCAACGAGTTCCCGTCGCTGGAGGCCGTGCTGGCGCACGCCGCCGCCGAGTACCGGGCGCGGGCGGGCCACGACGGGCAGCCCGCCCGGCCCGGTCCCGCCCCCGTGGTCGTACCGTTGCTGGCCGGACCGGACAGTGGTCTGCTGCGGCGGATACGCCAGGCGATGATGAACAGCGGCTCCGGCGCCGAACTGACCGATGTCCTGGGCCCGCACCCGCTGCTGGCCGAGGCCCTGCACGTGCGGCTGTCCGAGGCGGGCCTCGCGCGCGCCGACCGGGCGCGGCTGTTCACGGTCACGACGGCCGCGGACGGCATCATCCTCGCCACCGTGGGCGGCGAGGAGGCCGTACAGGCCGCCGGGATCACCGGCATGCTGCTCTCCGCGCGGCTGGCCGTGCCGGTACTGGCCGCCGCGCTGGACGAGGAGGGCGCCATCTCCCGTACGGCGGAGCAGCTGCGTACCTCCGGCTCGCAGCAGCTGGCGCTGGCTCCGTACCTGATCGGCCCGGAGATCGCCGACGGTCTGCTGGGGGCGGCCGCGGCGGAGGCGGGCTGCGCGTCGGCCGAGGCGCTGGGCGCGTACGGCGCCGTGGGCCGGCTGGTGCTGTCCAACTACGCGGCGGCGCTGGGCATCCCGCTGCCGCAGCAGTCGGGTCTCGCCGCACCGGTCCGTTAGCCGGCACCGCACACCATCGAAGGGCCGCCTCGCGCAGACCGCGCGGGGCGGCCCTTCGCGTTCTCCGGGCAAGTCCGGAGACCGGGCGCCCACCGGCCGGAAACCACCGGGTGGCCAACGCACCGGCCAGTCGGAATCCACCGGCAGCAGCGGCGCGGGCGTCCGGCCGACAGGGCCGTTGCGGGAGCCCGCTCCGGGATATTCCGTACCGGACCCGCGTACGGCCGCGAGCGGCCCGTTCAGGGCTTCTGGGTAGGGCTTGCACGTCGACCGACGCGTCCGCCCGCCCGGAGAGTTCCTCTTCCGCATCGCGCGCCGGCCGAGGTGGGCGGAGTGGTCTACGTTCGGGCGCGGGCCGTCTCACGGCCCGCGCCCCTCGCGCACCGAGGGGGCCGCCCACAGAAGGAGGATCCATGTCGAACACCGATGTCGTCCGCGCGTGCTTCACGAGCTATCTCGCCCAGGACCGGGCCGCCATGGAACGGCTGCTCGCCGAGGACTTCGTCTTCACGAGTCCGCAGGACGACCACATCGACAAGGCCACGTTCCTCGAACGCTGCTTCCCCACGGCCGGCCGCTTCCGGTCCCAGGTGGTCCTCGACGCCGTCCCCACCGATGGCGACGAGGTCTTCGTCCGGTACGAGTACGAGCTGAAGTCCGGTGCCCGGCATCGCAACGTCGAGGTGATGACGGTGCGGGACGGCCGGATCACCGAGACCCAGGTGTATTTCGGCGGGCTGTTCCCGCAGGAGTGAGCACGCCTCTCCACGGGAGTGAGCAAGCGTCAGGAGTGGACCGGGCCGGGAGAGAGGTGAACCGGCCCGGCGGTCAGGCGAACACCACGCAGGAGGCGGCCGGCGCCGGGACGGAGCCCGCGCGGGCGGGGATGCCGGTGTGCGGGTCGAGGGTGAACCAGGTGACGTCGCCGGAGCGTTCGTTGGCGGCGTAGAGGTACCGGCCGGTGGGGTGGAGTGCCAGGTCGCGGGGCCAGTGGCCGCCGCAGGGCACGGTCGTGACCAGGGTCGCGGTGTCGCCCGCCGGGTCCAGGGCCAGGACGGAGATGCTGTCGTGGCCCCTGTTGGCGGTCCAGATGAACCGGCCGTCCCCGGAGACGACCAGTTCGGAGGGGAAGGTTTCGGCCACCGAAACCGTGTCGGGGAGCAGCCGGGTCTCCCCCACCGGCGTGAGGGTGCCGCGGGCGGCGTCCCAGCGGCAGACCGTGACCGTCGGGTCGAGTTCGTTGACGACGTAGGCGCGGTCGCCGCGCGGGTGGAACGCGAGGTGGCGCGGCCCGCTGCCGGGCCGCAGCGGTACCTCGGCGTGTACGGTCAGCGTCCCGCCGGTGGCATCGAGGGCACAGACCCGGACCGAGTCCGTACCGAGGTCGACGCTCAGCAGCCACCGGCCGCCGGGATCCGGCAGCACGGCGTGTGCGTGCGGCGCCTCCTGACGGTCCGTCCGCGGGCCGCCGCCTCGGTGCGTGAGCACGGCGGCGAGGTCGCCGAGCGTCCCGTCGGCCCGTATCGGGAACGTGCTGACGCTGCCGGAGCTGTAGTTGGCGGTGACGAGGTGGCCGGCGGTGAGCGCGAGGTGCGTGGGGGCGGCGCCGCGTACGGAGACGGCCGGGGCGAGCAGCGCGGGCCCCTCAGGGGTGAGGGCGAAGGCGGCGGCGGCACCGTCCGCGGCCTCGCTGACCGCGTAGAGGTGGCGGCCGTCGGGGCTCGGGGCCAGGTAGGACGGGTTGGTGACGGCATCGGTGGAGTGCAGCGGGGTGAGCGCGCCGGTCTCCCGGTCGACGGCCGCGGTGGTGATGCCGAGACCGCCTGCCGTCGTGAAGGATCCGATGTATGCCCGTCGGCCGCTGTCCGTCGTCACCGCTGGTCCGCCCTTCGTCGCCCGTCGAGCGCCTGCCCGTCGGAATGCTCGGGTGACGCTAACAGTTGGGGCCGGGACCGCTTCGAGGGGTGGCTGATTCCTGCCGGTACGCGCTCCCCGGGCCGGCCTCAGGACGCCGCGAACGGGGCGCGCGGTGAGCTGCGGACGGGCTGGGCGAGGGCGGTGAGGGCGGATTCCAGGCCGTGGAGGTGGGCCAGGGCGCGTTCGGCGCCGGGATGGTGGTGCGGGGCCGCGTTCAAGGAGGCGGACGGGGCGGCACCGGGTTCCGCGCCGGGTGCGAACAGGGTTCCCACGACGGCCTCGACGCGCTGGCAGGCGGCCGTCAGCCGGGCGTCGTGCGAGGCGGCCGGGTCGGCGGCGACCTCGGCCAGTCCCCTGACCTGCGCGGCACAGTCGTCCAGGCAGGCCAGGACCTGGCGGGCGCGTGCCGTGCGGTGCCGCAGCGGGTTGAGCGGGTGCAGCAGGGGCGCCAGCGAGAGCCGGACCCGGGCCAGGAGGAGTTCGAGTTCGGCGACGTGCGAGGACGGGTCGGCACCCGCGTCACCGGCGAGCCGGCGGGCGGAGGTGGCGGTGCAGTCCCGTACGCAGTGCACGGCGCGCTGGATCCATCCGTCGGTCGCGGCGTGGGTGGTGACGGGCAGGACGACGGCGACGGCGAGCGCGGCGGCGAGCGCACCGACGGCGGTCTGTTCGAGGCGGAGCGCGAGGAGTCCGGGGTGCAGCGCGCCGAGCAGACCGTAGAGCAGACCGGCCATGACGGTGACGAAGAAGACCATCCAGGTGTACGAGACCGCGGCCGTGTAGAAGATCCCGAAGACACAGACTGCGACGAGGACGGCGGTCGGGGCCGGCGCGCTGTGCAGCGGTACGGCGGTGAGCAGTCCGGCGGCGATGCCGGCGACCGTGCCGAGGACCCGGCGGAAGCCGCGGACCAGGGTTTCGCCACGCGATGCGGTGTTCACGAAGATCCACCAGACGGTGCCCACGGCCCAGTACCAGCGGTCCGCCGACAGGGCGTGACCGACGCCGAGCGCGATGGCGCAGGCCACGGTCGCCTGCATCGCCTGCCGTGTGGTCGTACGGGCCAGACCGCGGCCGGCCTGCGGCGCGGGGACGGCGGGCGGCGGCATGCGCCGTTCGTAGCACCAGGCGCCGAATCGGACGGCCGAGGAGACGATCAGGGAGAGGGCGATGGCCGCGGACAGCTCGGGCAGCCGGGCCGGTACCGCGTGCAGGAACTGCGCCATGAAGAAGGTCATGAACGCGAAGACACCCAGGGCGTGGCCGCGCGCTCCCCAGCGGCGCGCGTACACCCCCGCGCACACGACGGCGAGGAACGCGGCATCGCGCGCCGGCGGGATGTCGTGCAGGACCGTCGCCAGCACGAGCACCGGCAGGCCCACGACCGGCAGCAACGCCGTCGTCACCGCCTGGCCGCGGACCGTGGCGTCGGCGACCGTGAAGAGTGCGAGCAGCGCGGCGAGGCCGCCGGCGATGGCCGCGACGAGCGAATGCCCGGCCAGACCCGAGACCATCACGGCCGACCCGATGCCGGCGACGCCCCGGCACGCGGCACGCAGCCGCAGCCGCCCCGGGTCCGGAGCCACGAACATCCTCTTCAGCACTACTTCCCGCTCCCTGCCTCCGGCACGAAAAAGGCGCCGCGGAATCCGCAGCGCCATCGACAGGACCATCACACCATCCTGACGCCCACTGGCTCAACAGATGCCGAGATTGCTGTGCCATTGGTACAGCTGCTGCCTGACCAGTGGGCCGGAGGGGCGGCCAACGGACCATAACCATGGACAAGCGTCACCGGCCCCCGCGACTCCGCACCGCGCGGCCACCCGCACGCACCGGCCTCACCCCGGCTCCGCACCTCAGCAGTTCCGGGGGCGCTCCGGGCAGTTGCGCACCGCCCCGTGCATGCGGACCGGCGAGGAGGACGCGGGCTACGGGTGCGGGTGCCGGAGTCGCACCCTTACCGGTCCGCGGAAGGCGGGAAGCGTCCACCGCAGGCGGGCGAACGACGACAAGCCGCGCATGGCACAGAACATTTACGACGCCCGGCACGACGGCGGAGGCGCCACGCCCGCACACTTCGCCCCGTACATCGCCGCGGAACTCGACCGTCGGTTGTCCGGGCCGAGGGCCCCCGAGCCATCTCGGCGAAGCGAAGCGGAGCGGATCCGCCTGGCCGAGAGGTGGCTCGGCGGCACCGGCCGTAATGGGCTCGCAACAGGTCCGCCCTCGCCACCCAGCTACCAAAGGGGAGCACGCATCATCACAACTGCTCCTGTTTCGCCCGAGAACCGGCGACAGTCGCATACGCGAGCCCCCCAGCATCAAGTCCCCTTCTCCAAGTGGTGGTCAGGAACGGGCCTCGGCCGTGGCTTTCAACTCCTTCAGCCACTCCTCAAGTCCTCCGCCGAGGTACTTGACGGAGGTGGGCACATCCGCTTCGACCTGGTCACCGACCCAGGTCTCCTCGGTCTGCACGAGGACACCGCCCGGGACCTTGGTGAAGTTCCAGACGTGGACACCCCTGTCTATGCGCAGCCCGTCGCCGATCGCGGGCCCGGTCCAGCGGATGCACTTGCCGTGCTTGAGCTGCCGGACGGTCGAGGTGATGGTCAGGGTGGTGGCGGGCGTCGTGTCGGTGGCGGGCGCCGGGGTGGTCCACCGGAACCCCGAGCCCTTCCGCAGCGGACCCGGGTCCAGGCGCTTCATGCTGGTGACGGGCGGCTGCCACGAGGGCCAATTCGCCACATCGGCCTGAAGATTCCAGATGGTGCGCAGCGGCGCGTGGATGACGGTCGAGGTCCGGTATCGGATCTTGGCAGCGGGATCGACGCCTTCCCCCCGGCAGGTCAGTGAAGCACCCGCGCGGCCGGCGTGGTCGGCCTTGCCGGCCTGACCGGGCGCGGCGGCCTGGCTGGGCACCGCGGCGGCGCCGAGAACGCCGGCGGCGGCCAGCGGGATCGCCAGCAGGGTGGCACACACACGGCGGGCGGTCCGTGAGGTGGCGGGGCGGGCTTGCTGGTTCGGCGCGTCGGACATGGTTCTCCTCGTTCAGCACATGGACGGGCGGCCATCGCATTACTGCCACTCGCGATGGTTAGAGGCTATAACAGCGAGAGTGGCGCTGCCTAGTCCCCTTTCCAGGGCCCGCGATCCCGGGGCCGCACCCCGCCCCGGTGCAACTGAGCCCGCCGGTCGACCACTTCGGCACCCAGCGGGCTCCATGCGCATCCGTTCAGTCGAGGACCGCGGTGGCCTCGATCTCTACCAGGTGGTCGGGGATGTCCAGCGCCGCTACGCCCAGCAGCGTGGCCGGCGGGACCGGGGTGACCCCCAGCTTCGCGGCCGCCCGGGAGATCCCCTCCAGGAGCAGAGGCATCTTGTCGGGCGTCCAGTCGACGACGTAGACGGTCAGTTTCGCCACGTCGTCGAAGGAACCACCGGCCGCGGCCAGGGCGATGCCGATGTTGAGGTAGCACTGCTCGACCTGCGCGGCGAGGTCGCCTTCGCCGATCACGGCCCCCTCGGCGTCCCAGGCGACCTGTCCGGCGATGAAGACCAGCTTCGACCCGGACGCGATCGACACCTGCCGGTAAACGTCGATCTCGGGCAATACGCCGGGGTTCACCAGGGTGATGGCCATGGCTGCCTACCTCCTCGTTGCGAGAGACCTCTGTGGTCTCTTGTGGCTACTCAGGAACCGTAGGAGAGTGGCCGCTGACGTGGAAGAACGCACTTTTCGGTGACGGAGGAACCTCATGGTGACCAAGCAGTTCGAGGGCTCGCCCAAGGACGAAGCAGACCTGACACGCGCCGACTCGTTGGCGCGGGAGATCTTCTCGGACATCGCCAACAAGTGGGCGCTCCTGATCATCGAAACCGTGGGTGAACGCACCCTGCGCTTCACCGAACTGCGCAACGAGATCGAGGGCATCAGCCACAAGATGCTCACCCAGAACCTGCGCATGCTGGAACGCAACGGCCTGGTCGATCGATGCGTGCACCCCACCGTGCCGCCGCGGGTCGAGTACACCCTCACGGAGCCGGGTCGAGCCCTGCGAGCAACAGTTGACGGCATGTGCGACTGGACCCATCGGTACCTCGGCCACATCGAGACCGCCCGCCACCAATTCGACACCTGACGGTCGGGGCACGCACATACCCCGCGATCCGCTGGGCCTCAGTCGGGGGGTGTTGGTCCGGCCGGCCAGGCCCGTGTTCTTGGTCGTGGTCAGAGTCGGGATTTGATTCCGTGGGGCTGGCCGCACCGCGGCAGCCCCGTGGCCCCCGCTCCCACCCCACCCCCTACCCACCCACCCCCGGCACCGCCCGCTCTCCCGGCCCCTCGTACGAGGCCAGAGGCCGGATCAGGGCGTTGTGGGCGAGTTGTTCGGTGATGTGGGCGGTCCAGCCGGTGATGCGGCTCATCACGAAGATCGGGGTGAAGGTGGGGGTGTCGAAGCCCATCAGGTGGTAGGCGAGGCCGGCGGGGTAGTCGAGGTTGGGGTGGATGTCCTTGCGGGTGAGCATGGCGTCGCGCAGGGCCGCGTGGAGTGCGGCCAGGCGGGTCGCCTCGGGGTCGGCGGTGCGGGCCGCCAGGCGGTCCAGGGCGGTCTGCATGAGGGGGACGCGGGAGTCGCCGTGTTGGTAGACGCGGTGGCCGAAGCCCATGATCTTGCGCTTGGCGGCCAGGGCCTCGTCGAGCCATTCCGCGGCGCGTTGCGGGTCGTCGATCTCCTCCAGCATGTGCATCACTGCCTCGTTGGCCCCGCCGTGCAGCGGGCCCTTGAGGGCGCCGATGGCGGCGGTGACCGCGCTGTAGAGGTCGGAGAGGGTGGAGGTGACGACCCGGGCGGTGAACGTCGAGGCGTTGAAGCTGTGTTCGGCGTACAGGATGAGCGAGATCTCGAAGCAGCGGACCACCTCGGGAGCGGGCACGCTGCCGAAGCACATCCGGAAGAAGTTCTGGGCGTAGCCGAGGCCGGGGTCCGGCGGGATCGGGTCCAGGCCCCGGCGGCGGCGCTGGTCGGCGGCGACCACGGTGGGCAGTTTCGCCAGCAGGGTCAGGGACTTGGCGCGGTGGGCGGCGAGGCTGCCGTCGTCCTCGGTGGGGTCCTCGGCGCCGAAGAAGCTGACCGCGGTGCGCAGCACGTCCATCGGGTGGCACGTCTCGGGCAGTCTGGCGAGCAGTTCGGAGGTGGTGCGGTCCAGGGGGCGGAGGGCGCTTTCGCGGGCCCGGAAATCGCGTAGCTGGGCAGCGTCCGGGAGTTCGCCGTACCACAGCAGGTGGGCGACTTCCTCGAAGGAGCGGTGGGCGGCCAGGTCCTGGACGGGGTAGCCGCGGTAGGTGAGGGAGTTGGTCTCCGGGATCACGGTGGAGATCGCGGTGGTGTCGACGACGACGCCGGCGAGGCCGCGGTGGATGTCGGGTGTGGCGGTGGTCATGGCGTGGCCTCCGGTGCGGGTCAGGTGCCGGGCGGGAGTGTGAAGTCGAAGACGGCGGAGTCGAAGGCGGCGTAATCCTCGTAGCCGAGTACCTCGTAGAGCCGGGACCGGGTCTGCATCCGGGGCAGGAGGGATTCCTGGGTGCCCTCGGCGGCGAGGGTGCGCAGACCGTCCTCGATCGCGCCCATCGCGAGGCGGAAGAGGGTGACGGGGTAGAGCGCGATGTTGTAGCCGAGGTTCTCCAGGGTGCGTGTGTCGAGGAGCCGGCTCTTGCCGAACTCGGTCATATTGGCCAGCAGCGGGACGTCGACGGCCGCGCGGAACGCCTCGAACTCGGCCTCGTCCGCGAGCGCTTCGGGAAAAATCGCCTCGGCGCCCGCGTCCACGTACGCCTTGGCCCGGTCGATCGCGGCGGCGAGTCCTTCCACGGTGCGGGCATCGGTGCGGGCCATGAGGAGGAAGTCGGGGTCGCGGCGGGCGTCGGCGGCGGCCCGCACGCGGCGGGCCATCTCCTCGCGGGGCACGACGCCCTTGCCGTCGAGGTGACCGCAGCGCTTGGGGTTGACCTGGTCCTCCAGGTGCAGGCCGGCGAGTCCGGCGTCCTCCATGAGCTGGACGGTGCGGGCGGCGTTCATGGGTTCACCGAAGCCGGTGTCGGCGTCGACGAGGGCGGGCAGGTCGGTGACCCGGGTGATCTGCTGCGCGCGGGCGGCGATCTCGGTGGAGGTGGTCAGGCCGATGTCGGGCAGTGCGAGGTCGGCGGCGAGCACGGCTCCGGAGAGATAGACGGCGTCGAACCCGGCCTCCTGGACGAGCCGTGCCGAGTACGGGTTGATGGCGCCCGGCATCCTCAGCAGACGGCCGGAGGCGAGGTGTTCGCGGAAGGCGCGGCGGCGGGCGGCGGGGGTGGTGCGGGTGTGCAGCATCAGAACAGGCCCTTCGGGAGCTGTGCGTCGTACGCGGCGACCGCGTCCGTGTCGACGGCGGGGAACAGCGCGTCGAGGCCGCCGGTGTCCAGTTCGGCGAGGCGCCCGGCGGCCGCCAGGAACCTCTCCTGGTCGGCGGCGGACACGATCCCCTCCGTCAGCGCCCGGAACTTGGCCGTGTATCCGGTCCGGTCAAAGGGGCGGGCCCCGGCGGGGTGCGCGTCGGCCACCGCGAGTGCGTCCTCGATGACGGTGCCGTCCGAGAGCGTGACCACCGCGCGTCCGCCGAACGCCCGGTGGGCCGGGTCGGGGTCGTGGTAGCGGCGGGTCCACTCGGGGTCCTCGACGGTGGAGATCTTCTGCCACAGGGCGACGGTCGAGGGCCGCCGGGCCCGCTCGGGGGCGTAGGAACGCTCATGGTGCCAGGCGCCGTCCTCCAGGGCGACGGCGAAGATGTACGGCACCGAGTGGTCGAGGGTCTCGCGGCTCGCCGTGGGGTCGTATTTCTGCGGGTCGCCGGAGCCGGAGCCGATGACGTGGTGGGTGTGGTGGCTGGTGTGCAGGACGATCTCGCGGACGTTCTCCAGGGGCCCGGTCCGCTCCCGTAGCCGCCGGGCGAGGTCGATGACGGCCTGTGCCTGGTACTCGGCGGAGTGCTCCTTGGTGTAGGTGTCGAGGATGCCCCGGCGCGCTTCGCCGGGCTCCGGCAGGGAGACCGTGTACGCGCTGTCGGGGCCGTCCAGCATCCAGGCGAGGAATCCGTCCTCGCCCTCGTAGATCGGCGAGGGGGAGCCTTCGCCGCGCATGGCCCGGTCGACCGCCTCGATGGCGGCCTTGCCGGCGAAGGCGGGGGCGTACGCCTTCCAGCTGGAGATCTCGCCCTTGCGGGACTGCCGGGTCGCGGTGGTGGTGTGCACAGCCTGCTGGACGGCCTGATAGGTGGTCGCGGTGTCCAGCCGCAACAGGGCGCCGATGCCGCAGGCGGTCGCCGCACTGAGGTGGGCGACGTGGTCGACGCGGTGCCGGTGCAGGCAGATGCCCTTGACCAGCGCGACGTGGATCTCGTACGCGGCGACGACGGCCCGCAGCAGATCCGCGCCGCCGCGTCCGGTGTGCTGGGCGACGGCGAGCAGCGGCGGGATGTTGTCGCCGGGGTGGGAGTAGTCGGCGGCCAGGAACGTGTCGTGGAAGTCCAGTTCGCGCACGGCCGTGCCGTTGGCCCAGGCCGCCCACTCCGGTGACACCCGGGTTTCCGCGGCGGTGCCGAAGAGTGCGGCGCCGGGGGTGGCCCGGTGGGTGAGCGCCTGGGCGCGGGCGACCGCGACGGGGCGGCGGCGCAGGGCGGCGAGGGCGACCGAGGCGTTGTCGATGACCCGGTTGACCGCCATCGCCGCGGCGTCGGGGTCGAGGCCGGGGGCGTCCTGGGTGCCGGTGGCCACGGCCGCCAGTTTCCAGGCGAGTTGCTCCTCGCGGGGCAGCCGGTCGGCACTGGGGCGGACGCGTACCTGGTGATCGATCACGGGACTCCTCGCGACGTGCGGTGGATGCGGTGTACCGGATTCAGTCTTCCCCGCGTGCCACCAGGGCGCGACAGCTCCACTGTGCGGAATCCTTCCGTCCAGGAGCTGCGAATCTGCGAATCCTGCGAAAGGTGCGGATGCTACTTTCGCAGTACGGAGCGCAGGAGAGGAGCCTGGTCACCGCGATGGGACGGCCCGCCGGACGGAAGATCTACGCCCACGCCAAACTGCGCCGACTCCGCCGTGAGCGGGGCATGAACCAGGTGGAGCTGGCCCGCGCCCTGGGGCTGTCCACCAGCTATCTCAACCAGCTGGAGCACAGTCAGCGTCCGCTCACCGCTCCGGTGCTACTGCGGATCGCCGAGGTGTTCGGCGTCGACCCGGAGTTCTTCTCCGAGGCCGACGAGGAGCGGCTCGCCACCGCGCTGCGGGCGGCCCTGGGTGACGAGGCGTGCGGCGCGCCGGTACCGCAGGAGGAGGCCGCCGATGTCGCGCGCGACCATCCCGAGGTCGCCCGCGCACTCGTCGCACTGCATCAGCGCTACCGGGACGCCGCCGAACGGGTCGTCGCGCTCGCCGCTCCGGAGGACACCGCGGCCCTGCTGCCCACCGAACCCCATGACGAGGTACGAGACTTCTTCTACGCCCACCACAACCACTTCGGCGATCTGGACGCCGCGGCCGAGCGGACCGCCGCGGCCCTGGGCCTCGGTCCGGCGGGGCGGGCGGCCGACGCGCTCGTGGAGCGGCTCGCCGTCCGGTATCGCGTCAAGGTGGTCCGGGCCGATCCCGAACGGTCGGCCGACGCCCGGCACTTCGATGCCGGCAGCGGGCTGCTCCTGCTGTCACCGTGGCTGAGCGAGGGGCAGCGCGCCTTCCAGCTCGCCACCCAGCTCGCCCTCCTGGAGCATGCCGCGCTGCTGGACGCCCTGGTGGCGGGCAGCGCACTCGGCTCGTCCCGGTCGGCGGGGCTGGCCCGGATCGGGCTGGCCAACTACTTCGCCGGCGCCCTGCTCATGCCGTACACCGCCTTCCACCGGGCCGCCGAGGAACTGCGGTACGACATCGAACTGCTCCAGGCCCGTTTCGGTGTCGGCTTCGAGACCGTGTGCCACCGGCTCTCCACCCTCCAGCGCACCGGCCACCGCGGTGTGCCGTTCTCCTTCCTGCGCGCCGACCGGGCCGGCAACATCTCCAAACGGCAGTCCGCCACCGACTTCCACTTCTCCCGGCTCGGCGGCACCTGTCCGCTCTGGACGGTGTACGAGGCGTTCTCGGCCCCCGGCCGCATCCTCACGCAGGTCGCCGAAATGCCCGACGGCAAGCGGTACTTCTGGGTGGCCCGCACCGTCACGCGGGGCGGTTTCGGGCACCGGGCGCCGCGCGCCGAGTTCGCCGTCGCGCTGGGCTGCGAACTCCGGCACGCCCAGCGCCTGGTGTACGCGGCCGGTATCGCCCTGGACGATCCGCGCTCCGCGACGCCGATCGGGCTGGGCTGCCGCATCTGCGAACGCCGGGACTGCGCCCAGCGGGCCCGCCCCCCGGCCGGCGGACGGCTGGCCGTCGATCCGGACCGGCGTACCCATGTGCCCTATCCGGTGATCGCGGACAGCTGAGCCCCTCGGGCGGCCGGGCACGGGACGCACACGCCGAACGCGGGCCGCCGGCCCGGGCGGGTCTCCTCCCACGGAGCCGGTCGGCGGTGTGCCGTCAGGGGCGGCAGGCCGGGGGTGGACTTACTAGGACGTCCAACTATATGGTCGGAGCGAAGGCCCGCGGTGCAGGGAAGCCGGTGTGATTCCGGCGCGGTCCCGCCACTGTGACCGGGAAATACGCTCTTCGAGCTGGACAGGCCACTGACGGACAGTTCCGTCGGGAAGGCCGGGGAGCGTGTGCTGATCCGGGAGTCAGGATACCGGCCGCGGGATGTTCCGTGTTGTCCACGAGGATGGAGCAGACACGCATGGCATCGGTGTGTATCCACGATTCCGGCGATCCGGCCCGGCGAGTACCAACAGCTCCCGCCTGAGGGCCGCAGAGCCCCGGGACTCCCCTGCTGAGCGGCCACGAGGCCGTACGCATCCGACCCGTTCGGCTCGCCTCCCTCCATGCCGTTCTCCCGCACCGCAGGTCCGCGTGCTCCGGCGCGCGCGTTCCGTGCCGTGTGGCCATCCCCGGACCTCACCTGACGAGAGCAGGCACCCATGGCCCGTGAACATGTCCGCGCAGCCGTACGTGAGTTGACCCATTTCATCGGCGGAAAGCACATCCCGGGGACGTCGGGGGCGTTCGGCGATGTCTACGACCCCAATACCGGCGAGGTACAGGCGCGCGTCCCGCTCGCCGACCGGGCGGAGACCGAGGCGGCGATCGCCGACGCCGCCGAGGCACAGCTGGTGTGGGGCGCGTGGAATCCCCAGCGCCGCGCACGCGTGCTGCTCCGCTTCCTCCAGCTCGTCGAGGCCGAGCGGGACTCCCTGGCGCGGCTGCTCTCCGCCGAGCACGGCAAGACGGTGGCCGACGCCCACGGTGACCTGCAACGCGGCCTGGAGGTCGTCGAGTTCGCCGCGGGCATTCCGCACCTGCTGAAGGGGGATTTCACCGACAACGCGGGGACGGGCATCGACGTGCACTCGCTGCGCAGCCCGATCGGTGTCGTCGCCGGCATCACCCCGTTCAACTTCCCGGCCATGATCCCGCTGTGGAAGGCCGCACCGGCGATCGCCTGCGGCAACTCCTTCCTTCTCAAGCCGTCCGAGCGCGACCCGTCCGTACCGCTCCGCCTCGCCGAGCTGTTCCTGGAGGCGGGGCTGCCGCCGGGCGTCCTGAACGTCGTGAACGGTGGCAAGGAGGCGGTCGACACCCTGCTCGAAGACCCGCGTGTCGGCGCGCTCGGCTTTGTCGGCTCCACGCCGATCGCCGCGCACATCTACGCCACCGCCGCCGCGCACGGCAAACGCGCCCAGTGCTTCGGCGGCGCCAAGAACCACATGATCGTGATGCCGGACGCCGACCTCGACCAGGCGGTGGACGCGCTGATCGGCGCGGGCTACGGCTCGGCCGGCGAGCGGTGCATGGCCATCTCCGTCGCCGTGCCGGTCGGCGAGCGCACCGCCGACGCCCTGGTGGCGCGCCTCAAGGAGAGGATCGGAGCGCTGCGCATCGGCCGCAGCGACGACCCCGAGGCGGACTTCGGGCCGCTGGTGAGCAAGGACGCCCTGGAACGGGTCCGTTCGTATGTGGATCTCGGGGTCGAGGAGGGTGCCGAACTCGTCGTCGACGGACGGGACTTCCGCCTCGCCGGGCACGAGAACGGATTCTTCGCCGGAGCGTCCCTCTTCGACCGGGTCACCCCGGCCATGCGGATCTACCAGGAGGAGATCTTCGGCCCGGTCGTGTCCGTCGTACGCGCGGCGGACTACGAGGAGGCGCTGCGGCTGCCCAGCGAGCATCCGTACGGCAATGGCGTGGCCATCTTCACCCGGGACGGCGACACCGCGCGCGACTTCACCCGCCGGGTGAACACGGGCATGGTCGGCGTGAACGTGCCGATCCCGGTGCCCGTCGCCTACCACACCTTCGGCGGCTGGAAGCGGTCCGGTTTCGGTGACCTCAACCAGCACGGCCCCGACGCCATCCGCTTCTACACCCGGACCAAGACCGTCACCTCGCGCTGGCCCTCGGGCACCAGGGAAGGCGCGAGCTTCACCCTCCCCACCATGGGCTGAGCGCGATGACCACCACGATGCTCACCGAGGACCAGCTCGCCCTCGTCGAGACCACCCTGGACTTCGCGCAGGACCACCTGGCGCCGCACGCCGTGACCTGGGACCAGGACAAGCACTTCCCCGTCGATGTGCTGCGCAAGGCCGCGGGGCTCGGGCTCGGCGGCGTGTACGTGCGCGAGGAATCGGGCGGCAGCGGGCTGACCCGCGCCGACGGCGTCCTCGTCTTCGAGACCCTGGCCTCCGGCTGCCCGTCGATCGCCGGCTATCTGTCCATCCACAACATGGTCGCCTGGATGATCGACCACTATGGCGACGACGCCCAGCGCGAGCGGTGGCTGCCGCGGCTGTGCGCCATGGAGGACCTCGGCAGCTACTGCCTCACCGAGCCCGGCACCGGCTCCGACGCCGCCGCGCTGCGCACCCGCGCGGTCCGGGAGGACGGCCACTACGTCCTCACCGGCGTGAAGCAGTTCATCTCCGGCGCGGGCGCCTCCCAGGTCTACATCGTCATGGCCCGCACCGGAGAGGAAGGCCCCCGCGGCATCTCGGCGTTCCTCGTCGACCGGGACGATCCGGGCCTCTCCTTCGGCCCGAACGAGAAGAAGATGGGCTGGAACGCGCAGCCCACGCGCCAGGTCGTCCTCGATGCGGTCCGCGTACCGGCCGACCGGCTGCTCGGCCGCGAGGGCGACGGGTTCCGCATCGCCATGAGCGGGCTGAACGGCGGCCGCCTCGGTATCGCGGCCTGCTCACTCGGCGGCGCCCGTACCGCCCTCAACCAGAGCCTGGCGTACCTCGCCGACCGCGAGGCGTTCGGCAAACCGCTCCTCGACGCGCAGGCCCTCCAGTTCCGGCTGGCCGATATGGCCACCGAACTCACCGCCGCCCGCGCCCTGGTGCAGCAGGCGGCCCAGGCCCTGGACCGCGGCGATCCGCAGGCACCGCAGCTGTGCGCCATGGCCAAACAGTTCGCGACCGACACCGGCTACACGGTCGCCGACCGCGCCCTGCAACTGCACGGCGGATACGGCTACCTGAGCGAGTACGGCATCGAGAAGATCGTCCGGGACCTGCGGGTCCACCAGATCCTGGAAGGAACGAACGAGATCATGCGCCTCATCGTGGCCCGCGGCCTCACGGAGGGACTCCGGTGAGCGCCACCGGTGCCACCGACGGTTCCGTCCTCCTCCGCACCGAGGGCCGCGCCGCCCACCTCGTCCTCAACCGCCCCAGGGCACTCAACGCGCTCACCCACGACATGGTGCGGCGCATCGACGAGGCGCTCACGGCCTGGGAGCACGACCCCGCCGTCGAGACCGTGGTGCTGACGGGGACCGGGGAGCGCGGCCTCTGCGCGGGCGGCGACATCCGCTCGATCCACGAGGACATCACCAGCGGGGACGGCGACGCCGCTGCCGCGTTCTGGGCGGACGAGTACCGGCTCAACGCGCGCATCGCCCACTACCCGAAGCCGTATGTCGCCGTGATGGACGGCATCGTCATGGGCGGCGGCGTCGGCGTCTCCGCCCACGGCGACGTACGGATCGTCACCGAACGCTCCCGCCTGGCCATGCCGGAGACCGGCATCGGGTTCGTCCCCGACGTCGGCGGCACCTATCTCCTGGGCCTCTCCCCCGGCGAACTCGGTACGCACCTGGCGCTGACCGGCGCCCAGATCGGCGCCGGTGACGCCCTGCTGTGCGGACTCGCCGACCACTTCGTCCCGTCGTCGGTGCTCCCCCGCCTCCTCGACGACCTCGCGGACGCACCGGTCCGGGAGGTGCTCGGCAGGTACGCCGAGGAGGCACCCGCGGGCGAGCTGGCGGGCCGGCGGCCCTGGATCGACGCCTGCTACGGCGTCGGCGGCGTCGAGGACATCGTCGGGCGTCTGCTGGCGCACGGCGACCCGGCGGCCAAGGAAGCGGCCGAATCCCTGCTGGCCAAATCCCCCACTGCCGTCAAGGTCGCGCTCACCGCGATCCGCCGGGCCCGCGGGCTCGGACCGCTGGAACGGGTCCTGGAGCAGGAGTTCCGTATCTCCTGCGCCGCCCTGTCCGCCCCGGACCTCGTCGAGGGCATCCGGGCCCAGGTGATCGACAAGGACCGCGCCCCGCGGTGGTCCCCGCGGACCCTCGCCGAGGTGAGCGGGGCGGACGTCGAACGCTATTTCGCGCCATCCGTCCACGGCGAACTCCGGCTCGCCGTCTCCGACTCCGCAGAGGAGATGCCCTGGTGAGCGACGCCATCCGCACCATCGGTTTCATCGGTCTGGGTCATATGGGCGGCCCGATGGCCGCGAACCTCGTCAAGGCCGGCCACCGCGTCCTGGGCCACGACATCGTGCCCGAACTGCTCGCCGCCGCCGTCGACGCCGGGGTGGAGGCGCCCGGCTCGGCCACCGCCACGGCCGCGGCCGCCGATGTGGTGATCACCATGCTGCCCGCCGGACGCCAGGTACTCGGCCTGTACGCCGACGAGGGACTGCTCGCCGCGGCCCGGCCGGGCACCTTGTTCGTCGACTGCTCGACCATCGACGTCGCCGACGCTCGCGCCGCCCACGCCGCCGCCGTCGCCGCCGGGATGCGGGCACTGGACGCACCCGTCTCCGGCGGGGTCGTCGGGGCCGAGGCGGCCACGCTCACCTTCATGGCCGGTGGCGGGGCGGCCGAGTTCGCCGAGGCCGAACCGCTGCTGGCCGCCATGGGCAAGAAGGCCGTGCACTGCGGCGGCGAGGGTGCCGGGCAGGCCGCCAAGATCTGCAACAACATGATCCTGGGGATCTCGATGATCGCGGTCAGCGAGGCGTTCGTGCTCGGCGAGAGCCTGGGCCTGTCTCACCAGGCCCTCTTCGACGTGGCCTCCACCGCGTCGGGTCAGTGCTGGGCCCTGACGTCCAACTGCCCGGTCCCCGGACCGGTCCCGGGCAGCCCCGCCAACCGCGACTACCGGCCCGGGTTCGCGGCGCCGCTGATGGCCAAGGATCTCGGCCTCGCCGCCCGCGCCGCCCGCGCCGGGGGTGTGCAGACCGAACTGGGCCTGCGAGCCGCCGAGTTGTACGCCGACTTCGCTGCGGACTCCGGCGCCACCGAGGACTTCTCGGGCATAATCCGCGCGATCAGGGACGCCTCACAGAAGGGCGGGGACCAGGCATGACCACGCCATCCGGGTACGAGACCATCCTCGTCGAACGCAAGGGCCGCACCGCCCTGCTCACCCTCAACCGGCCCAAGGCCCTCAACGCGCTCAACCTCCAGGTCATGAACGAGGTCGTGGCGGCCACCGAGGCGCTCGACCGCGATCCGGACGTCGGCTGCATCGTGCTGACCGGCTCGCCGAAGGCGTTCGCCGCCGGGGCCGACATCAAGGAGATGCGGCCGCAGGAGTACATGGACATGTACCTCAGCGACTGGTTCGCCGCCTGGGACCGGCTCGGCTCGCTGCGGACGCCGACCCTTGCCGCCGTCTCCGGATACGCGCTCGGCGGGGGCTGCGAGCTCGCGATGCTCTGCGACATCCTGCTCGCCGCCGACACCGCGGTCTTCGGCCAGCCGGAGATCAAACTCGGGGTGATCCCCGGCATCGGCGGCTCCCAGCGGCTGACCAGGGCCGTCGGCAAGGCCAAGGCCATGGAGCTGTGCCTGACCGGCCGCACCATGGACGCCACCGAGGCGGAGCGGGCCGGGCTGGTCTCGCGCGTCGTGCCCGCCGACGAACTGCTCGGCGAGGCACTCGCGGTCGCCGAGACCGTCGCGGGGATGTCCCTGCCGGTGGCGATGATGGCGAAGGAGGCGGTGGCGCGCGCCTTCGAGACCACCCTGGCGGAGGGCGTGCGCTTCGAACGCAGGCTCTTCCACGCGGTGTTCGCGACCGCCGACCAGAAGGAGGGCATGGGCGCCTTCGTCGACAAGCGCCCGCCCGGCTTCCGCCATCGCTGACGACGACGCCCGGCACGCACAGCCGGCCCGGGGCCCGTGACACCAGGTCACGGACCCCGGGCCGGGGCCGGACAGGCGGCGTGCCCGGCCTGCGGAGCGGTACCCCGCACCCCTGTCCGAGGTCGCCGACCGCATCGTGGCCCTGCGCGCCGAGGCGCGGGCCCGGCACGGCTGGATCATGGACACCTATCTGCTGCGGATCCGCCCGTAGCCCGGCGCGGCGCCCGCGGCGTCGGCCGGCCGCGGTGCCGGGTGCTCGGCGGGACGGGGGCGGCGGGTCAGCTCCAGGCCCGTCGTTCCCGGCCGCGGGGGTCGTCGACCTGGGTCCACTCGGTGTCGATGCGCATCGTGGCCCGGCGTTCGTTGTCGTACGGGTCCCAGCCGGGGTTGCCGGTCCTGGCGAACCGGACCCAGCTCGCGTGCATCCGGGCGGCGAGATCCGCGGGGGGCTCGTCGGGGCCGAGCAGGCCGTTGGGCCCGTGCAGCCGGGGAAGATGCGCGAGGTCGAAGACGAAGGGGAGCTCCACCGCGTGGGTGGCGCCGAGCGCCCCGTCCAGGGCGCGGGAGCGCCAGGCGAACTCGTAGCCGAACGTGGCGGATCCGGGGTGGGCGGCGTGGGCAGCCGCCAGGGCCCAGCTGCCCGCGCCGAACAGCGCGTCGCCCAGGATGGCGGACCGCAGTTCGCCGGCGGACGCGGCGGGGCGTGCTATCCGGTACGCCGCGACGAGCCGCGCCGGGTCCGGGTGCGAGCGCGCCGCCACCGCGTCGACATCCCCGTCGGTCGAGTCGGCGTACCGGCCCACGGGGACCAGGTAGAGGTTTCCCTCCTCGGTGTTGGTGCCGATGAGCAGGTCGACACCGGGGCCGAGGCCGGCGGCGACGGATGCGGCGGGCTGTGTGTCGAGGACCGGGGCGAAGGGGCTGAGCCCGGCCAGCGGGTCGCGGTGCGTCGCGGTCCTCAGGTCGATGCCCGCGAGCCGGGAGGCGGTCTCGACCAGGTGCTCGTCGGAGATGTCCGCGAAGGCGTCGGCATGCGGCGCGATGTCGAGGGATTCGGCCGCCGCCCTGGTGACGCGGTCGGCCTGTTCGGCCGTGAAGGCCCCCAGGCCGCTGCCGCTCTGGACGATCGCCCGGTGGACCAGGCCCGCGGCCTCGGGGGTGGCGAGGACGGCGCCGACGAGGGTCGCCCCGGCCGACTGGCCGAAGAGGGTGACCCGGTGCGGATCACCTCCGAAGGCGGCGATGTTCTCCCGTACCCAGCGCAGCGCGGCGACGACATCGAGCAGGCCGCGGTTGGCGGGCGCGCCGGGGAGGTCGAGGAACCCCGCGATGCCCAGCCGGTAGTTCAGGGTGACGAGGACGACGCCGTCGCGGGCGAAGCGGGAGCCGTCGTACAGCGCGGACCGCGTCGATCCGGCGACGAATCCGCCGCCGTGGACGAAGACCATGACGGGCAGGTCGCGGCCCATGGCCTCGGGCGTCCGGACGCTGACGGTGAGGTAGTCCGCCCCGCGGCTCCAGCCGGTGCCGAAGTAAGGGGTCATGTCCACGCTGCCGAGCATGCGCGCGGACTGCGGTGCGGTGGGTCCCGGCACGGTGGCGTCCCGTACGCCGTCCCAGGGCTCGGGCGGCCGCGGTGGCGCGAAGCGGCCGGCGCCGAGGGGCGGGGCGGCGTAGGGGATGTTGAGGAAGGCGGCGGTGCCGCCCTGGCGCAGGCCGCGGACCGCCCCCTGCGCCGTGGTCACGATGGGGTCGGGGTGGTGGTTCACAGTGGTGCCTTTCCGCGGGTCTCAGCCCTGCTCGGTGTACGGGGCGAAGGGGGCCCAGCCCTTGACGGCGAACGTGTCTCCGTCGCGCGCCACTTCCGCGGCGCCGTGGCCGCCCAGATGCGCGGGGATCAGGAGTGCGTTGTGGTCGGCCGCCCAGCCCAGTACCTTGCGGCGGGTGGCGCGAGCGCCCGCCGGGTCCTCGCAGAAGCAGCTGTTGGTGTCCGGTTCGAGGATCTGCACCGGGCTGTGCAGCATGTCGCCGACGAACACCGCGCGATCCGGCCCGGATTCGAGGGTCAGCACGCAGGAGCCGGGGGTGTGCCCGGGAGCGGCGTCCAGGCGCAGGCCGGCGTCGATCCGGTGGCTGTTCTCCCACAACAGCGTCTGACCGGCCGCGTGCACCGGGGCCACGCTGTCCTCGAAGACGTTCTGGTTGCCGCGGCCGAGCAGCGGTGTGTGGCCGTTCGCGGGATTCCAGAAGTCGAAGTCGTCCTTCGGCAGGAGATAGGTGGCACGAGGAAAGGTGGGAACCCAGTTCCGCCCGTCCAGATACGTGTTCCAGCCCACGTGATCGACGTGCAGATGCGTGTTGATGACGATGTCCACGTCCTCCGGTGCCACACCCGCCCGCGCGAGGCCGGCCAGGAAATCCGTATCGAGATGGCTCCAGACCGGCGAGTACGGGCGCTCCTTGTGATTGCCGACGCCGGTGTCGACGAGGATGGTCTTGCCTTCGCTGCGCAGCAGCCAGGTCTGTATCGCGGAATTCACGATACGGGTCCCGGCATCCAGGAAGTGCGGGGCCAGCCAGGGTTCGTTGTCGTCCCACACCTCTTTCGGGCTGTCGGGGAAGAACGTATCGGGCGTCATCTCCACGGGTCCGAAATACTCCCGTATCCGGGTGATGGTGATATCGCCGAGCACAATCGTGTCCATAGCCTGTCCTGGGGGATTCAGGGGAATTCGGGGAATCTCCTGGAACCGTACGGGCGGCCCGGATCCGCGCGGTATCCGTCAGATGACCGCACCTGCGCGCGGGCACCCCGGACATCCGCCCGCCGCCTACAGTCGAGGGAGGACATGGCACGGCGGCTCCGCTCGAAGAGCCACGATTTCTGGAGACTCCGTGGACGAGCACGCAGCGGACCCCGGTGCGATCACGCGACCGGGTCCGGACACCCCGGAGCCGATCGTCGGCCGGGACGCGGAGCTGGCACGCCTCTTCCGTGCGGTGGACGCGGTATCGGCCGACCCGGTCGTGGTGCTCGTCGGTGACGTGGGCACGGGCAAGAGCGCGCTGCTGGACTCCGCGGTGCGCCGGGCCGGCGCGCGCGGCGCGCGCGTCCTGCGCGCCGACGGGAGCGAGTCGGAGTCGAACCTCGCGTTCTCCGCGCTCCATCAGTTGCTGCGGCCGGTGCGGGCCGAGGTGGACGGGCTCCCGGAGAGGCAGCGCGCGGCGCTGCACGACGCCTTCGGCACGGGGCCGGCCGCGGTGGCACCCGACCTCATGGTCATCGGGGTCGCCGTCCTGAGCCTGCTGTCGGCCCTGGGTGATGAGGGCCCCGTGCTCGTGGTGCTGGACGACGCGCACTGGTTCGACCGGGCCTCGCTGGACGCACTCGCCTTCGTCGCCAGACGGCTCGAGGGGGAACCCGTCACGATGCTGATCGGGGCCCGCGCCGGCGAGCACCTCCCGGGATTCGGCCGGCAGCTGCCGACGCTCACCCTCGGACCGCTCGACGACGCGGCGTCCCGCGGGCTGCTGGACCGCCGGCCGGCCGTCCCCACCGGCCGGACCAGGGCCCGGATCCTCGACCAGGCCGGCGGCAATCCGCTGGCGCTGACCGAACTGGCGAGGGCGGCCGCCGCACCCGGCGCGGCCGCGGAGGTGCCGTCCGCGGGGCCGCTCCCGCTCACCGAGCACCTGGAGCGGATCTTCGCCGCCCGTCTCGACACCCTCCCCACCGCCACCCGGCGGGCCCTGCTGCTCCTGGCCGCCATGGACACCGTCGACTCGGCGATCACCGCCCCGGCCGGGCTGCCGCACGCCGAGGACGGCGCATGGCCGCCCGCCGAGCGGGCCGGTCTGGTCCGGCGGACCGGTCGGGACGTCCGGTTCCGCCATCCGCTGGTCCGGTCCGCCCTGTATCACGCCGCGCCCTTCGAGGCGCGGCGCGAGGCCCATCTCCGGCTCGCCGAGACGCTGCGGGACGCCCCGGACCGGCGTGCCTGGCACCTCGCCGCCGCCGCCCCGCGCCCGGACGCGGCCGTCTCGGCGGAGCTGGTGCGGACCGCCGACCGGGCCCGCCGGCGCGGCGGCCACGCGGCGGCCGGCAAGGCGCTGCAACACGCCGCGGAACTTTCACCACGGCGCGCGGACAGCGCCCGGCTGCTGGTCGAAGCGGCCGGCGCGGCCGTGTTCACCGGGGACCTCGCCTGGGTCGAGGAACTGGCCGCGGCGGTACGCGCGCGGACCGACGACGCGTCGCTGCTGGCCTCCGCCACCGTGCACGTCGGACGGCTGGCGGTGCTGACCGTGCGCCACACCGTGGTCTTCTCCCGTCTGATCCACGCCGCCGAGCGGTCGGCGGTCTCCCGGCCCGGCACCGCGCTGGACCTCCTGGCCGGCGCCGCCGTGGTCCGCTTCTACTCCGGCGAGGACGCCCACCGCCACCGCGTCCAGGACGTCCTGCGACGCCTGCCCCGGCACGCGTCCCACACCTGGCTGCGCACCTGGGTGCGGGCCGTGTCGGATCCCCGCACCGACCGGGCCGAACTCGTCTCGCTGCTCCCGCGGCTGGCCGCCGAGGCGGAACACCGGCCCGACCGGCTCACCGCGTTCGCGGTCATGGCGTGGCTCCTGGACGAGACCCCGCAGGCCGTCCGCGCCTACGACGCGGCCTTCGACCGCGAGCTGCCGGGACCGCTGCCGGAGGGTCTGGAGGGCGCGGCCGCCTGGGCGTATGTGGAGCACGGACGATGGGAGCAGGCCCGTACGGCGTGCGCCCGCACCACCGCGGTCGGTTCGGCGGCCGGCCTCGACCATGCCGTGGCGTGCGCCGCCGCGGCGGATGCCACCGTACTGGCCTTCCAGGGTGACGCGGCGGCGGCCCGTGCCCGAGCCGAGGACGCGCTCGCCCTGATCGATCCCCTGGAGAGCCGCTCCGTATCCGTCTACGCCCGTCGTGCGCTCGGCGCCGCGGCGGCCGCGGAAGGCGCGTACGAGAGGGCCTACGACCAACTCCGCATGGTTTTCACGGCAGATGGCGCGCCCGTGCACTATCACGCCTCCTATCCGGCCCTCGCGGAGCTGGCCGCCGCGGCGGTACGCGCCGGCCGGCGCGCGGAGGCCGCCGCGCTCGTCGAGCGCTCCGCACGCGCCTTGGCGGAGAACGCCTCGCCCCGTCTGCGCGCGCTGCTCGGCCGGGCCCGTGGCCTGCTGGCGGACCCCGAGGAGGCCGAACCGCACTTCCGGGCGGCGCTGGCGGACCCGTCGCTGGCGCACTGGCCGTTCGAACACGCCCAGACCCTGCTGGACCTCGCCGAGTGGCTGCGGCGCCGCCGGCGTATCGCGGAGGCGCGAGCGCCGCTCACCGACGCCCTGGAGATCTTCCTGCGCCTGGGCGCGCACCCGTGGATCGAGCGCGCCCGAGCCGAAGCGCGCGCCGCCGGTCTCGACGTCGCGGACTCGCCCCCGGACGCGCTCACCGCGCTCTCCCCGCAACAGCGGCAGATCATCGGGCTCGCCGCCCGCGGGCTGACCAACCGCGAGATCGGCGAGCGGCTCTTCCTCTCCCCGCGCACAGTCGGCTCGCACCTCTACCGCAGCTTCCCCAAACTGGGCATCACCGCCCGCTCCCAGCTGCGCGACCTCATCGAGGGCCCCCTCGCGGCCCGCCACCAGGACTGAGGACACGTCCGGCAAGGGCGGCGGTCATCCGGCGCGTACCACGCGGCTGCCGAGTGACCGCGGGCCGGGGCGCTTCTCGTCGTTACCTGTCGTTGCAGGTCAGGAGCGTTTCTCAGGTTTGTGGGCGAGCCTCGGACAGCTCACCTCGTGAAAGTCCGGGGCGAGGACAAGACAAACCTGAGCGCAGCTGCCGAGCGGCCGGCCTTCGACTCGCTTCCTTCGGGACGGAGAGGCCGCGGGTTCACATCCCGCCACCACGGCAGAGCAAGCCCAGGTCAAGGGCCTGATCCTCAGCGAGGATCGGGCCCTTCCCGCGTCTCGCTGACCGTTTGAGAGAAATCCGGGTGAAGACCGCGCGCCGCGGCGCCCCGCACGGCTCCGGCCCAGGACAAGGCCCGCTGGGTCGTCGAACGCACCTTGACCCGGCTGCACCAGTTCACGCGTCTGTGCCTCCGCTACGAGATACGCACCGATCTCCACCAGGGACTCCTCGAACTCACCCGCACCATCCATCACTTGAGGCAGCCATTCACCACGTCCTGAAACGACCGGCGACCTGCCCCTCACCATGCACAGCCGCCAACGCTTGGCAAGCACTCCGGCAACTATGGCTCAATACATCGCCCGATGATCTATCACACGTTTTCCGCAGCCAGGGACATCAAGGAGTAGGAATGAAAGGGCAAGTTCCCTAGTCGAGGAGTCATCAATGGCCAAGATTCCCGCAGCGCCCAAGAGCGAGTCCCACTCGGCCCGTCTGCCGAAGCGGATCGGATTCTCCGTGGAGACGGTGAAGACGGCCCAGGTCAAGAGCGTGCCGAACCTTGAGGTCGACCAGAAGGACGTGTAAGGACAGGGGGCAAGTCACTGTCCTGAACCGCCCGGTGGCTCCTGGAGCCACCGGGCACTCCCCTTAAACGTGTGAGGAATGGCGTGTTCGATCTCGAATCCCTGCTTGACCCAATGCCTCTCGATCAATTCCTTCGCGAGAACTGGACAAACCGGGGCGTCGTCCTACGCGGGCAGGACCGGGACCGTTTCCGTCCGCTCTTCTCATGGGATCAGCTCAACCACCTTCTCAATTTCCACCGTCTCCGGTTCGGCGAAGAGATACGCCTGGCGGCAATAGGCAGAAAGATCTCCGGCGAGCCCGAGACTCCCGAAGAGTGGATCAAGCACTGCCAGGACGGCTACACCCTCATCATCAACCAGTTGCAGGCGCGGCTGCCCGCCATCGCCGAACTGGCAACGGGGATCGAGCGTGCGACCGGCCACCGGAGCCAGGTCAACATGTACTGCTCCTGGCCCGAACAGCAGGGGTTCGACCAGCACCACGACGACCATGAGGTCTTCATCCTGCAGATCGAGGGGACGAAGCGCTGGGTCGTCTCCGAGGAGACGTACAAATACCCGCTCGACAAATACAACAACGTCTCCGCCGACACAGGCGAACCCAAGGGACCCCCGTACATCGAGACCGAACTCCATCCGGGGGACGTGCTCTACATTCCACGGGGCCACTGGCATTACGCGGTGGCCGGCGACGAACCCTCTTTGCACCTGACGCTGGGAGTGACGTGCCGCACCGGCGTCTACTGGCTGAAGTGGCTCGCGGACGAGCTGATGGACGAGGAGGAGTGGCGGCGCAATCTCCCGCCCGTCGTCGGAGGTGATACGGCCCAGCTCGCCGACCACATCCGCGGACTGATGGGCAGGCTCGCCGCACGGGCCGACGACGAGCAGTTGGTGAAGGCGTACCTCGCCCATCATCTGACAACTCAGGACAGCCGTCACCGGGAGGTCAGCCTCCCGAGCCAGTCCGGGTTCCATCCCCTCTCCACGAACGGCGGCTCACGTCTGCGGCAAGCGCAATTCAACCCTGTCAAGGTTGATTACGATGCCGAGGCCGAACAGCACCATATCCAGTTCGGCGCGCGGAAGATCACGCTCGACGGCGCTCCCGCGGAGCTCATCGACAATCTCTTCCGCCGCACGTCGTTCACCCTCGCGGAAGCCACTGACTGGGCCCCCGAATTCGACCTGGCCGAAGACATCGCCCCACTGCTCCGGCTGCTGGTCGAGGAGGGAATCCTGCTGGAGGAGAATCCTCCGCCGGCGTGAGCACCACCGGGAATCCGGCCCGGCCCGCTCCATGACGGGCAGGCGGTCCATGCCCGCCGGGCCTGCACCACGGGGTCAGTTCCTCGCGATGGTGCGGGCCCGCGCAGGGCGCTCAGCACTGACGGAGACAACTCGATGAAGATCGGCCTGATCGAGCTCAGCGCACACAGCGAGGTCCTCGACAGTCTCATACGGCAAGCCGTCGATATCGGGGCGAGCCCCACCGTCTACACCAATGCGTTCTGTGCCGAATCCTCTCAGACCGCCGAATCCGCGGAAGTCGAGTGGAAGGTGTGTCCCCCGGGTCTGCCGTACGCGGAATTCCTGGAGAAGTACACGTCCTCGATCGCCTCGCAGGACCACCTGTTCATCATCACCCCGGTCGATTCCCTGTGCGGCCTGCTCTCCGATACGAGCGTGCTGACACCCGCCTGGCACTGCCTGGTGCACAACCTCAACACGTTCACCTCGTCGGACGGCAACCGGCCGAGCGCCGCCATCGCGAAGCTCGTTCTCGACGGCGCGGCGGGTGTCCTGCTCCCGGATCTCCGGCTCAGGAGGACCGGCGACCCCCTGCGGAGCCGCGCCGTCAACATCGCCTACCCGCAGCATCCGCCCACGGAGTTCGTGAGGGACGAGGTGCGGTGCTGTATTCCGGGGAGAATGTATTCCGGCAGGGACCACGCCGAGGTTCTGTCCGCACTGGAAATCGCCTCCCCCCGGCTGACGAAGCGACTGCGCGTCGAATTTCTGGGAGAGCACGCCACCGAGGACACCAGCGCTGCCGTGGAAGCCGCGAGGAAGGCGGTCGCTCCCTCGGTCGAACTGCGAGACCACCCGGGTTACGTCCCGCAGGAGGAGTTCGACCGGACCCTGGCAGAGGCTGACTTCCTCATTCTTCCGGTCTCCGAGCACCTCACGCGTAACGGCATCGTCGAGACGCGCGGCCAGACCTGTGTCACGGGCAACATCAACGACATGGTCCGGTTCGGCCTTCCCTCGCTCGTGCCCGCCTTCTATCCACTGAGCGGTCATACCGAAGGGATGACGGCGCGGTACGGCGGCATTCCCTCCCTGGCGGACCTGATCGTCACCTGGGTGAACACCGGCGAATTCAACCGCAGGAAACGGGCGGCGGCACCGGGACTGGCGGCATACCGGACCGAGTGTCTGTCGGCCCTGCGCGAGCAACTGGCTCGCCGTCACTGACCCGGAACCCATCCCGGAAAAGCAGGCATCCGAACCCGATTCGAAGGAAAGCCACGTGTGCCACCAGGAGAGCAACGGCGCCCCCCAGAGGCGCATATGACGGCCGATGTATTTCGTGGCTCGGTACGTTTCCTGACGATCGCCAGTTTCGTCACCACCGTCGGCAGCGGGCTCTATCTCGCCGGAAGCATGCTGTTCTTCACCCGCGTCGTCGGGCTGAGTGTGTCCGGCGTGGGCACCGGCCTCGCCATCGCGACGGTCGCCGGCATCCTGTCGGGCCTCCCCCTCGGCGCTGTGGCCGATCGCGTCGGGCCGCGGGGACTGTACGTCGCCACCCAAGCTGTCCAGGCGACGGCGATGTTCCTGTTCCCGATGACACACTCCTTCGCCGTCTTCCTCGTGCTGGTCACCGTCGCCGCCATCGGCCAACGCGGCGCCCAGGCGGTCGGCGGCGCCCTGATCGCCCGGATCAGCGAGCCCGGCGAACGTACCCGCGTCCGCAGCCATCTCCGGGCGGTGACCAACCTCGGGATGGGCATCGGCGCCGCCGCGGCCGGCGTCGCGCTCCAGCTGGACTCGACGGCGGGCTACACCCTGCTGATCCTGGCGAACGGACTGAGCTTCCTCGCGGCGGCGGGACTGCTGCTCAAGATCCCGTCCGTGAAGCCGGTGCCACGCCCGCCGGGCGCGCGGCGCATGGAGGCCATGCGGGACGGACCGTACCTCGCCCTGTCGCTGCTGTGCGGGGTCATCGCGTTCCAGTACGACGTGGTGTCCCTGGTCCTGCCGCTCTGGCTGGTGTCGCACACCGAGGCGCCCCGATGGTGGCTCTCCGCACTGCTGGTGGTGAATACGGCCGTGGTCGTGCTGTTCCAGGTCAGGGCGACCCGGTGGGTGAGGGGCCCGTTGCCCGCTTCCACCGCTCTCCGCGGAGCAGGGTTTCTGTCCCTCGCCGGCTGTATCGTGCTCGCCCTCGCCGCAGGGGTTTCCGCCCCCGTTGCCGCGACCCTGCTGCTCGTCGGCGTACTCCTGCTGTCATCGGGTGAACTCGGCCTGGCCGCAGGGGCATTCGAAATCAGCTTCGTACTGGCCCCGGAACACGCCCAGGGCCAGTACCAGGGAGCCTTCAACCTGGCCGATGGCGTGGTACGCGCGGCGTCACCGGTCGTGCTCACCGCTCTCTGCCTCCAATGGGGCAGGCCGGGCTGGGTAGTGCTGGGCGTCGTCCTCGCGCTCTGCGGCCTCGCCACCCGGCCGCTCACCCGGTGGGCACTGCGCACCCGGACACTTCCGGCGACGACAAGCCCCGTCCCCGTCGGCTGAGGTCTCCCTCGTGGTGGCATCTCCGGCATCGGCGAGGGGAGCGCGGCCGTGCTCGACCTCGGACCGCACATCCAGCGGGATCTGCACGCGGCGTGCGCCCCGGAGAACGACCGTCTGATCCGCGCACTGCATGCTGCGGCCGGCGGGCTCCGTCAGGCGGGGCCTGCGCGGAGCCGACGGCCGAGGGCCGCGGCGGTCACGGTGCCGTGGACGACACACGCCCTTCCACGTTCCGCCCCCGGCAGCCTCGTCGGCGCCGGAGGTCGGGGTGCGAACGCTGGGGATGCGGGCGGACGGCCGACGCCGGCCCGCATCCGGTGGGCCTCGGCGGGCCGGGCGGCGGCGTGGGCCAGGGGCCCTGCCGCCTGCCCGGCCGGACGCTCCCCGTCGACGCCTGGTCCGGGAGCGATGCCGTGGGTCAGCCTTCGACCCAGCCGTATCCGCGCGCCATGTCGACGACGCTCGCACGGATCCGCTGAATCTGTGCGGCCGTCAGGGTCTCGTCGGCCGCGACGAGAACCTCGATCAGCTCGCTCCGGAGATCAGCGGCGCTCAGCACGTCGCACATCTCGTCGTCCGCCCGGTTTGCCTGCACGGGCGTGCGCAGCGACCCCGATGCCAGCGAATTGCGCGCGAGCTGGTGCCCGGCCGGCTTGTGAACGAGGCGGATCTGTGACGCCTTGGGGCCCTTTTCCCCCGACTCCATGAGGAATTCCACCTCGCTGCCCGCTTGGTAGAAACCCTTCTCGTCAATCAGGTCGTTCGCATGCATGAAAACGTCTTCGTCTCCCGTATCGGGGGCGATGAAGCCATAACCACGCACCTCGTCGAACCGCAGGACCTTCCCCGTCATCAACACAACAACCACACCTTCTCGCAATACTGCTACCACAAAATACTGACGCCCCTTTGGCGCCTGCACACAACACATCTGGTGTGGGGCCGTCTCGCCTGCTGCCACACCGTGAGACGCACGATACGACGGCCGGGCGACTGCGCCAACTTCTCGGCAGGTCCACCCTCGACGGCCGCCATCAGCTGCTTGCTGCGGCCAGCAGATCAAGTCGCCCGGCCCGATGTCAATGGGTCACGGCCTGCGGCTTCGCGAAAGATTCCCGCACACCGGGACCGCTCCGCCGCTCCACCCGCCGAGGAACGTGGGCGGTGTCTATCCCGTTCCGTCCAAGACCGAGGACTTAACGTGGGGTGGTGGCACAGCATCTGAACGGACTGCCTCCGGGAGGAGCGGGCAGGCGACTGCATTTCGTCTTCGAATCCGCCTGTGACCGCAATCCGTCGGCGACGGCACTCGAATACCGGCACCACCGGCTGACGTACGCCGAACTCGACACGCACGCGAATCGGCTCGCCCACCACCTCCGCGGTCTCGGCATCGGCCACGGGGCACGGGTCGCGATTCTGTTACCGCGCTCGGTGGACACCTATGTGTCGTTGCTCGGGGTGAGCAAGGCCGGTGCGGCGTTCGTGCCGATGGACCCGGCGTCGCCCCCGGACCGTATCGCCTATATCGCGGGGGACGCCGGCGTCGACCTGGTGCTGACCACCGCCGCGCTCGCACCGGGCCTGGCGGAGCTCCCCTGCCGGGTGGTCGAGCTCGACTCGTGCGCGCCGGAGCTCGCCTCCGTACCCACCGCGCGTCCGCGTCCCGACACGGTGGCGCACGGTCCGGGAGACGACGACCCCATCGCGTACATCATGTACACCTCGGGTTCGAGCGGCCGGCCCAAGGGTGTGGAGATCACCCAGTCGAGCATCTGCAACTTCCTCGACATCGTGCCCGGGGTGTACGACGTGCGGCCGCACGACCGGGTGTACCAGGGCATGACGATCTCCTTCGACTTCTCCATCGAGGAGATCTGGCCGACGTGGTCGGTCGGCGCCACGGTGGTCGCGGGCACGGTCGATTCCGGGCGGCTCGGTTCGGAGCTCGCCGATTTCCTGGAGGACCGCGAGATCACGCTGCTGTACTGCGTACCGACGCTGCTGGAGACGATTCCGCGGGACCTGCCGCGGATCCGGGGCATCGTGGTCGGCGGTGAGGTCTGCCCCGGTCAGCTCGTCGAGCGGTGGAGCAGGCCGGGACGGCGGATGCTCAACACCTACGGACCGACCGAGACCACCGTCACCGCGACCTGGACGGAGCTGCTGCCGGGGCGGCCCGTGACCATCGGCAGGCCGCTGCCGACCTACTCGGTGGTACTCCTCGACGAGCGGCGGCAACGCGTACCCGACAGCACGGTCGGCGAGATCTGTGTGGGCGGCCCCGGCGTCGCCCGCGGCTACATCGGCAGACCGGAGCTGACCGCCGACCGGTTCATCGAGCATCCGCTCGCGCCCGGGGACGGCCGGCTCTACCGCACCGGAGACCTCGGCCGGATCACCACGGACGGGGAGATCGAGTTCCTGGGCCGTACCGACGCCCAGGTGAAGATCCGGGGCTACCGGGTCGATCTCGGTGAGATCGACAGCGTGCTGCTGGAGGATCCCGACGTGGCCGAGGCGGTCACCGCGCTGGTGCCCGCACCGGACGACGGCGGCGACAGCAACGAGCTGGCCGCCTATGTGATGCGGACACCGGGCGGTACGGACGGGGACGAGGCTCTCGTCACCCGGCTGCACACGCATCTGCGACGCAGGCTGCCCGCCTATATGGTGCCGGCCTTCGTGGACATCCTCACCGAGCTCCCGGCCATGCCCAGTGGCAAGGCGGACCGCACCCGGCTGCCCGCCCCGACGGGCCGCCGTCTGGTGGGCGGCGGCCGGGTCGTGGCCGCCCGCGGCGAGCTGGAGACGCGGCTGCGGGACGCCTGGGCGGAGGTGCTCGGCGCCGAGCCCGCGTCGCTGTCGGCCGAGGCGGACTTCTTCACCGAGCTCGGCGGCCACTCCCTGCTCGCGGCCCGGGTCGTCTCGCTGCTGCGCGGCCGGGACATCGGCACGAGCCCGACGATGCGTGATCTCTACGCGGCCCCGACCGTACGCGGCCTGGCGGCACGGCTGGGCGCGTCGGCGGGTCCCCCGCGGCTGACCGCGCCGCCCCGCCCGGAACCGATCCGCCACCGGGGCGGCCGGATCGCGGCCGCCGGGACGGCGCAGGCCGGGGCGATCTATCTGTGGCTGCTCCTGACCACGCTGCCGCTGGCCTTCGTGTACGGCCGGCACGGCGGTCAGTTCTCGGAGCTGACCGCGGTGCAGGCGGTCCTCGCGGCGCTGGCCGGCTACCTCGGCGTGCGCTGGATCGTGCCGGTGGTGTTCGCGCGCCCGCTGGCGGCGGGGATCCGGCCGGGCTCCTACCGGCTGTGGGGCGGGACGTACCTGCGGCTGTGGCTGCTGAACCTGCTGCTGGCCGTCAGCCCGCTGCAGGTGCTGTCCGGGTCCCCCATGATGGCGCCGTACCTGCGGCTGCTCGGCGCGCGCATCGGGCCGCGCACCACGATCGCCACGAGCATGGTCAGCCTGCCGACCCTGCTGCGCATCGGCGGCGACGCCTCGGTCGGCTACGGCGTTTCGCTGCGCCCGTGGCGGGTGGCGGACGGCTGGGTGACGGTCGCCCCGATCGAGATCGGGCCGCGCGCCTGCGTCGGGGCCAACGCGGTCCTCGAACCCGGTGCGCGGTTGGGGGCCGGGGCCGGGCTCGGCGAACAGTCGGTGGTCGAGCAGGACGAGGTGGTCACCGCCGGAGCGCGCTGGGCCGGCTCGCCGCCGTATCCGGTCGATGCGCTCGCCCCCGCCATGGAGACCATGCTGCGTGCTCGCGGCCACGTGGACGGGTGGCGGCCACGCCATCTCGCGGCCGCGCTGTCCGGCCTGGTGCTCCTGGAGGCCGCCGTGGTCGCGATGGTCCTGCCGGGCCTCGCACTGGTGTGGTGGGGCTACTGGGGCTGGGGCGTGCTCGCGGGCGCCGCCGCCGTCGTGGTGTCCGGTCCGGTGTACGTGCTCACCGTCTGCTGTGTGGTCGCCGTCGGCAAGCGTCTCGTCCTGTCCGAGGTACCGGTCGGTGTGCACCCGGTGCGTTCCTCGCTCGGCGTGCGCAAGTGGGTGGCGGACAAGCTGCTGGAGTTCAGCCTGGCCTTCACCAACTCGCTCTACGCCACCCTCTATACGGTGCCGTGGCTGCGGCTGCTCGGCGCGCGGGTCGGCCGGGGCGCCGAAGTCGCCACCGCCGCGCACCTCGACCCGGATCTGCTCACTCTCGACGACGGCAGCTTCGTCGCGGACATGGCCAGCATCGGCGCCGCCACCTTCGCGGCCGGCCGGGTCGCGTTCGGCCCCACCGAGGTGGGCCGGCGCGCGTTCGTCGGCAACGCCGCGTTCGTACCGGCCGGCACCCGGATGGGGCCGGGGTCCCTGGTCGGGGTGGGCACGGTACCGCCGCGGCACGGTGCGCCGGACGGCACCTCGTGGCTGGGGTCGCCCGCGATGCATCTGCCGGTACGCCAGAGCAGCGGTTCGTTCCCCGAGGAGCTGACGTTCCGCCCGAACCGCAAGGCCGTGCGGCACCGCCTCGGCATCGAGTTCTTCCGCGCCACGCTGCCCGCGACGGTGCTGGGCATGGGCGTCTACCTCTATCTGCTGGCGCTGGCCGGCGTGGCACGCTCCCGGGACCCGCTGGTGCCGGTGCTCGTATCGCCGCTGCTCGCGATGGGTGCGGGGCTCGCGGTGATCGCGTACTGCGCGGCGGTCAAGCGCGCGGTCGTCGGGACCTACCGGCCGCGGGTCGAACCGCTGTGGAGCTGGTTCGTACGCCGTACCGAGTTCGTCACCGGCCTCTACGAGGCGGCCGCGGTACCGGCCGGGGCGGGCACCCTGGTCGGGACCCCGTTCCTGCCGGCGGTGCTGCGCTGGTTCGGCGCCCGCATCGGCCGGCGCACCTGGATCGGCACCACCTATCTCACCGAGTTCGACCTGGTGGAAATCGGCGACGACGCCGCGATCGGCACGGGCGTATCGTTGCAAACGCACCTGTTCGAAGACCGCGTCATGAAAATGTCGCAGGTCACCGTCGACAGCGGGGCGAGCGTCGGCACCCGCGCGATCGTGCTCTACGACGCCGTGGTCGGCGCGGGCGTCCGGCTCGGCGCGCTGTCGCTGCTCATGAAGGGCGAGCGCCTCATGCCGGGCACGAGCTGGCGCGGTATCCCCGCCCAGGGCGTGACCCACCGGTCCGCCGACGGCTAGCGGCCGCCATGGTCCCGTAGCTCGTATCCCGGGGCCGGGTCGAGCTGATGAAGCGGTACCGCCACGGCTGCGGCCCGAACTCCGCGACGGCGGCGGGCCCCGCCACACCTCCGCACTTCCACCGTCGACAACGCGATGAGGACAGCATGACCTCCAGCGCCGTACCCGACCCGCTCGGCCGGTCTTCCGGCCCCCGAAGCGCTCCCCTTCCGGCTGCCGATCAGCGTCCGCTGGCACTCGTCTACCGGGGACCGGCCGCACTGCCCGGCTGTCCGGAGGCGGTCGCCGCGCTGCTCGCCGCCGGCGGCTGGGGCCTGGACATCCGCTACACCGGTCCGCGCGAGGCACTGCCACTGACGGCCGAGTCGCTGGCCCGTGCCACGGTGTACGCCCAGCCGGGCGGGGGTTCACTGTCCCCGGCCTACTGGCGCCTGCGCCGGCGGCGGAACGCGATCCGCGACTACGTCCGCGGCGGTGGCCGCTATCTCGGCTTCTGCCTCGGCGGATACCTGGCCGGGGCCACCCCGGGATTCGACCTGCTGCCCGGCGACACCGACCAGTACATCGTCACGCCGGGCGCCACCGTCGACGACGAGCGCGACACCCTGGTCGACGTGGCGTGGCGCGGCGAGCCGCGCACCCTCTACTTCCAGGACGGGCCGCACTTCGTCCTCGACGAAGGCGCGGACGCGACGGTCCTGGCCACCTATCCGAACGGCTCGGTCGCCGCTCTCGTCACACCGTTCGGCGCAGGCCGCGTAGGCGTCGTCGGACCGCACCCGGAGGCCACCGACGACTGGTTCACCGAAGTCGGTCTGCCGGTCCACCGCGCCCACGACCTGGGAATCGATCTCGCGGCTGCGGTGCTGGCGGACTGACCACAGGGCGCTGAGCCGCTCGCGGCGCGGGCCCGACGCTGGGGGTGTGCGCGGTCGTTGCGGCGCCGGATCCGTTGACGCCGGTTCCGTTCCCGGCCGACGAGCCTGCGACCGGTGCGACCCGAGGGGGCCCCGCGCACGGCAACGGGCAATCATGCGCGTTGCTGCGCGGGGTGCGGCGTGCGGGTCAGTCGGGCACGAGCACCGCGGCGCCGTTGATCCGGTCGGCGGCCAGGTCCGTCAGGGCTTGGGTCGCGCGGCTCAGCGGGTACGGGCTGGCGGTGACCCGGATGCCGATCCGGGCGGCGATGGCCAGGAAGTCTCGGCCGTCCTGCCGTGTGTTGGAGGTGACGCTGCGCAGGTTGCGCTCCTCGAAGAGGTGGCGCTGGTAGTTGAGTACGGGGATGTCGGTGAGGTGGATGCCTGCGATGGCGAGGGTTCCCGAGCGGTCCAGCGCCTCCAGGGCCACGGGCACCAGGTCGCCCACCGGGGCGAACAGGATCGCTGAGTCCAGCGGTTCGGGCGGCCGGGCGTAGGCGTCGCCCGCGGAGGAGGCGCCCAGACCGAGGGCGAGTTCACGGGCCGCCGCCGACCGGGTCAGCACATGCACGGTGGCGCCTTCGGCCAGGGCGACCTGCGCCGCCAGATGGGCCGAGGCGCCGAACCCGTAGATCCCGAGCCGGCCGTTGGCGGGCAGGGCGCTGCGGCGCAGCGCCCGGTACCCGATGATCCCGGCACACAGCAGCGGGGCCAGCGACGTGGCGTCCTGTTCGTCCGGGAGCGCATAGGCGTAATCCGCCGGGACGAGGGTGGTTTCGGCGAAACCGCCGTCCGCGTCCCAGCCGGTGTAGCGGGAGGCCGGACAGAGGTTCTCGCGACCGGCCCGGCAGTAACGGCAGTTGCCGCACGTGCCGCGCAGCCAGGCCCCGCCGGCCCGGTCGCCGACCCGGAACCGTGTGACGGGCTCGCCGACGGCGGCCACCCGGCCGACGATCTCATGGCCGGGAACGGTCTCCGGCCGGTGCGGGGGCAGATCGCCTTCGGCCAGGTGCAGGTCGGTTCGGCAGACGCCGCACGCCTCCACCCGCAGCAACAGCTCGTCAGGACCCGGCACGGGGACGGGACGGCGTACGGACACCAGCGGACCGGCCGCGATCGGGCCGGGGTGGTACACAGCCCATCCGGTCAGCTCATGCGGAACCGGCACCTGCGCCATGTCTCCAGCTTGCGGCCGCCCGGTGGGGGCGGCAAACGCTCGCCGGTGTCCACGAGGCGCCGCCGACCGGAATGTTTCACGTAAAACATGACTGTGTGGCGGTCCACCCGATCGCCGCCCGGTCACCGTTGCACCGGCCCTCTGCGCCGGCCTCCCAGTGCCCCTACGTCGGCCCCGCCTCTGTTCGCAGCCCTCGGACCCGCGCTGAGGCCGCCTACTCCACAGCCACGGCTCAGCCGCCGGTATCACCCCCTGATGGCCTGTTGCCGCGGGTCAGGGTCAGTCCGAGTCCGCTTGCCCAGCCGACGGGTTGCAGGGCCCAGTAGCTCACCGCTCGGTACAGCAGCGTCACCGCGATGGCCTGCTCGGCGCCGAGACCGTACAGCACCAGCAGCGCCGTGAGACTCGTCTCGACCACGCCGAGGCCCCCGGGTGTCAGCCGCAGGCTTCCCGCGAACTGTGTCAGCGCGTACGCCGCGAGGAGTCCGTGCCAGGGCACGCCGACGCCCAGACTCCACATGCAGGCGACGAGACACGCCAGGTCCAGGGCCCAGTTGAGCAGCGCCAGAGTGGCCGGCCACAGCCACGGGCGCACTCCGGGCCGCACGGCCCGCACCTGCCGTCCCAGCCGGATCAACGCCTGCTCGGCGTCCCAGAGCCGCCGGGACCGCACCCCGAGCCGCCGCCAGACACGCCAGGCCCGGCGCCGTACCCAGCGCAGCCTGGACAGACCGACCGCCGCGCCCGCCATCACGGCGGCGCAGAGCACCAGGACCAGTACCGCGGGCCGCAGTCCGGCCACCGGCCCGGCGGAACCGCCCATCAGCACACCGACCGCCAGCAGCACGAAGAGACTCAGCCCGGACAGCACTCCGGCGACCAGCAGCACGGCCCCCGCGAGAGCCTGCTCGACGCCCCGGCGGCGCAGCTGCCGAAAGATCCAGGCCACCGCGAACGCGGCCCCGCCGGGCAGCGCCCCCGCGATGGCGTTGGCGGCGAGAACGATGGCGGCGACGACCCCGAGCCGTACCCGTGCACCGCCCGCGCGCAGCAGCCACTGCTGCACGGCCGCCAGACAGCCCAGGGAGGCCGCCTCGAACGCGCCGGCCGCGATGAGCCGGACCGGGTGGACCTCGGAGATCAGCCGGACGGCCGCGCCGACCTCGGCACGCCGGGTCACGGCGACGGCCGCGGCGGCTGCCACGAGGACGGCCGACACCACCCACCACACCGGGCGTACCGCCCCGGCAGAGACCTGTCCCGAGCCCTTCGGCCCGCCGGTTCGCCCTCCGGGACGGATCACCACGTTTCCTACGGTACGACGCGGATGTCCGGCGCACCGCGGCCCGGCACCCGCCCTCGCCGGCGCCGCCGACGACTCCCCCGCCGTGTCCGGGCCGCCACCCGAGCCGGCTGGCGCGTCGTCGACGGTGGTCCCGCTCCCGCCGGGTATCCCGCCGGCCCGCCGCACCGGTGCGTCATGGCCGCGGCCTGGTCTCCGTACCCGGCAGGGAGGCCGACAGGCAGGTCAGGAAGGGCGCCAGCGCGGTGACGGTCTCCCCCGCCGAGGCGAAGAGCAGCCCGATGCCGACCGCGCCCGGGTCGGCGACGCCGGTGGCACGTTCGCCGAGGTAGCTGGCCCGGCCACGGCGCGCCCTCAATTGCGCGGTGTTCCGCACCCCGTCCCAGGCGGCGCCGGCCGCGGCGGCGAGCGCCTTGCGCACATCGGCGTCCGTGCCGCGCGAGTTCAGCGCGTCGCAGGCGGGGGCGAGTGCGTCGATGAGTGTCTTGTCGCCCGGTGCCGCTTCCCCGATGCGCTGGATGACGGACAGTCCGCTGCCCGCGCCCGCCGCCAGTGCGGGCACGGTGAGCGCGGTGCCCGCGGCGGCGGCGAGGGCCAGTTCTTCCAGCAGCAGCCCGAACAGGGGGCCGCTCGTGCCGCCGACCTCGTCGAGGAAGGTCGTGGCCGCCGCTTGCAAGGGCTGCTGGGCCGCGGCCAGGCTCCCGGTGGGGGCGCCGTTCAGGGCCCGGACCGTGGCGTCCAGTCCGGTGGTGAGGTTGACGCCGAAGTCGCCGTCGCCGGCCTGCTGATCGAGTGCCGTCAGCTCGGCTTCCGTAGCCGACGCGGATGCCGCGAACCGTCGCATCCAGCCGTCCGTGAAGGTCCCGTCGAACCGCATGCGGCCGCCTCCCGTCGTCCGATGTCTCCTATCGGCGCCAGGCCGGGGCCTGGGCCGGCGCGTCGTACCACTTGAGCGTCTCGCCATCCACCTCCAGGAGGGAGAGCGAGAAGCCGTGCATGTCCAACGCCGTGACGAAGTCGCCGACCAGAGCCCGCTCCAGCGCCACGCCGCGGTCGTCGAGCAGGCGTGCCGCCTCGCCCAGCACCGCGTACAGCTCCAATTGGGTGACCCCGCCGAGGCCGTTGGCCAGGGCGATCACCGATGAGCCCCGGCCGAGCCGCAGCGCGCGGGCGAGCGTACCGGTCATCTCTCCCACCAGGTCGCGCAGCGGCCGGTGGGCCGCCGTGTGCTCCGCGCGCTCCCCGTGGATGCCCACGCCGTACTCAAGGGCACCGTTCGACAGCGCGAAGGCGGGCCGGCCGGTCGTGGGGGCGGTGTGCGGGGCCGACGCCACGGCGAGGCTGCAGCAGCGTTCCACCAGGTCCTCGCCCAGCGCGACCAGGTCCCGCAGTCCCATGCCGGTGTCCGCCGCGGCGCCGAGTACCTTCTCCACCAGTACGGTCGCCCCCGTACCGCGGCGCCCGGCCGCGACGCCGTCGGACTCCGAGGCCACATCGTCGTCGATCAGCACCCGGGCACAGGGGATCCCCTGCCGCCCCAGGCGTTCCGCCGCGATACCGAAGTTGATGCGGTCACCGGTGTAGTTCTTCACCAGGTGGAGCACGCCGCCCTCCCGCCCGACCGCGCGCGACGCCTCGAAAATCTGCCGGTTGTGCGGCGAGGCGAAGATCCGTCCCGGGCACGCCGCGTCCAGCATGCCGGCGCCGACGTAACCGATGTGCAGCGGCTCGTGCCCCGAACCGCCCCCGGACACCAGGCCGACCCGCCGGGCCGGGGAAGTGTGCCGGGCCCGCACGAAACCGTGCTCCCGCTCCCACACCACCAGATCGGCGTGGGCCCGCGCGAAACCGGCCAGCGCATCGGGCACCATGCCCTCGGAGGAATTCGCGAAGTACAAGGCCATGAGCGCTCACAGACCTCTCCGGAGTACCCGGCGGGCGAGGTCCCCGATGTCCCGCGTGTCCGCCTATCGTGAGCCGACACGCGGGGCGCGGCAACTCGCCCACGTCCCGTCGGGCGTACGCACCGCCGCCGGTGGACCCGTGGGGCCGCGGCGCGCCCCGGTCACTTCGCCGCACCACCGGCCGGGTGACGCGATCGGAACGTACGCACCGGCCCGCCCGCCCACGGGCCGGAGGTCGGCCGCCGCGGAGGTCGGGACCATTCGGCCCCTTCCCGCCCGAAGCCCGTGAGCCGGAGACTTTTCCTGTAGCGGGCGCAGCGGGGGTGTGCGCGTGTGCGCCTCCTGCCCCACCCAGCCCCCACACGTGAGGAGACCGCGATGACCACCGCACGCGACATCATGCACGACAGCGCCACCTGCGTGCAGGAGAGCGAAACCCTGGAGGACGCGGCACGCCGAATGCAGGAACTCGATGTCGGCGCCCTCCCCATCTGCGGTTCGGACGACCGGCTCCATGGGATCATCACCGACCGCGACATCGTCCTGAAATGCCTCGCCGAAGGTAAGAACCCCAAGGTCATGACCGCCGGCGAGCTGGCACAGGGCAAGCCCGTCACCGTCACCGCCGATGCCGGCACGGAGCAGGTCCTGCACACCATGGAGCAGCACCGGATCCGGCGGCTGCCGGTCATCGACGAGCACCGGCTGGTCGGCATGATCAGCGAAGCCGACCTCTCCCGGCATCTGTCGGAGAAGCAGTTGGGGCACTTCGTCGAGGCCATCTGCGCCGCACCCTGACCGCACGCCGCCGCGCCGGACGGTGTACCGGACGCACCACGGCGGGCACCCGGCGCCGCGCACACCGCGCGGCCGCGACGGGTGTCCGCCCCGGCCCGGTCCACGCGAGGGTCGGCGCGGTGGCCGGGCGGCGGTGGCCACCACGGCGACGTTGCCCGTCGGCCCGGCCGTCGGGCAACGAGGCGTGCGGGGCCTGCCACCGGCCGTTGGCCGCGCCCACCCGGGAGCGCCGGGGCGGCCGGGTGCCGCGTGGGTGCGGGCGTGTGCGGAGAGGTGGGCAACGGCGGTCGGGACACCGGTGGGCAGCCGGCTGTCCTCGGCCAAGTACATTCGGTGCACTGCCCGCCGACCGTGAGGAGGCCACCGGGCCATGGCCGTGGACGCCCTCGACGCGAAGATCCTCCGGCTGCTGCTGGAACAGCCGCGCACCAGTGTGCGGGAGTACGCGCGCCTCCTCGGCGTCGCCCGCGGCACGGTGCAGGCACGGCTGGACCGGCTGGAGCGGGACGAGGTGATCACGGCGTACGGGCCGCGGCTGTCCCCCGCCGCCCTCGGCCATCCGGTGCTGGCGTTCGTGCACATCGAGGTCACGCAGGGGCATCTGGAGGAGGTCGCCGACGCGCTGGCGGAGGTACCGCAGATCATCGAGGCGTTCTCCACGACCGGTGGCGGGGATCTGCTGACGCGGGTGGTGGCGCGGGACGCGGCGCATCTGGAGGACGTGATCCAGCGGCTGATCAGCCTGCCGGGTGTGGTCCGTACCCGTACGGAGGTGGCGCTGCGCGAGCGGGTGCCGCACCGGATGCTGCCACTGGTCGAAGCCGTGGGCGGCACCGCGAAGCCGCGTTGAGGGACTTCTTGGCATGCTGGAGGGCATGAGCACCTCCCCCGCCGCCCAAGGCTCCTCCGCACCGTCCGCTTCTTCCGCACCGCCCACCCCGGTGATCTTCGATCTCGACGGGACGCTGGTGGACAGCGAGCCGAACTACTACGAGGCGGGGCGCCGGCTGCTGGCCGGCTACGGCATCGCGGACTTCAGCTGGGAGCACCACACCCGCTTCATCGGCATCGGGACGCGCGAGACTCTGGAGATCCTCAGCCGCGAGTTCGGGATCGACGCGCCCGTCGAGGAGCTGCTGGCCGGGAAGAACCGGCACTACCTGGAGCTGGCGCGGGCGCATACCGAGGTCTTCCCCGAGATGCGCGCGTTCGTGGAGCGACTGCACACGGCCGGGCATCCGATGGCGGTGGCGTCCGGTTCGTCGCGGGCCGCGATCGAGGCGGTGCTCGCCGGTACGGGGCTGGACGCGCTGCTGACCACGGTGGTCTCCGCCGAGGAGGTGGCGCGCGGAAAGCCCGAGCCGGATGTGTTCCTGGAGGCCGCGCGGCAGCTGGGCGTCGGACCGGGCGACTGTGTGGTGCTGGAGGACGCGCCGCCCGGCGCGCAGGCGGCACACCGGGCCGGGATGCGGTGCATCGCGATCCCGTATGTGGCGCGGACGGCCGACGATCCGGCGTTCGCGAGCGCCGGACTGCTCTTCCGGGGCGGCCAGGCGGAATTCACGGCGCGGGCTGCGTACGACTGGCTCGGAGGGTGAGGCGGGACTCGCCGATGTCCCCCCGGGACACATGCTCGCGCGGCGTGGGGGCCGTGGCGACCTCGCCGTCCGCCACGAGGTGATCGCGGTGGTCGCAGCCGTCAACGAATGGCTGCGACCACCGCCCCTCCCCGCTTCCGCGAGACCTGTGCGGCTGATCCTCCCCGGACTTTCATCGAGCCGGGCGCGGGTCACCGATTGCCCAGGCCGTCGGACTCCACCACCCGGAAGCGTTCGGCGACGACGAGAGTGTCGTCATCAACGACGGGGGTGTGGCCCAGGAACTCGCTCACGCCGTCGCTCCGGAAGAACTCTTCGTGGGCTGCTCGCCACTGCGCCACGTCGGAGTAGCCGCGCCCCTCGTCCCGTGCGAAGTCGCCGTCGATCGCCTTCATGGGAACGACGCGTACGTCGACGAGCTCGATGGTGACGGCCGGGCGGCCTTCGGAATCGAGCACCGCGAATCGCTGACCGGCCGTCGGCACCGCCTCTCCGGCGTGCTCGAAGATCTCCAGGAGGCCGGTGAGCGCGGTCTTCCGACCGCTCAGGATCGCCGCCACACCACGGTCACGTTCCGGACCGGGAAAGGCGAGTTCAAGGGTCGGAAGATCGTCATGTCCCATCGGATGAACGTACGAAGCCCGGTCGCGTTGATCAAGGGGCGGCGCCTCGGTCGGGCCGCCGTATCCACCCCGTAACCGGACTCCGCCGTCTGCACGTTGCGCATCCAGCGGTGAGAGAGCGGGAGTTCTTTTCGCCACTCGGCAACAGGCCCCGGGATAAAGGGAATTCACCACATCGCTTCCGGCCGCCGGAGCGCGTCGCGCGGATCCGTCACCCGCAGCGGTCCAGGGTCTCCGCTGATTACCGAAGTCGGCATTGGGTTAGCGGGCCTCGCCGAACTCCATGAGTATCGCCGGAATGGCGAGCCGGAGATTATTCACGGCAGGTCACCGAAGTAAGCTCCCCGACAATGACGTGAATGCCGAGCTTCCGGGTGATCTCGTCATTCGCAGCACGAAGGAACTCCCAAGTGACGGCCGGCGGCAGGCGGAAGGATTCGCCTCTTCGTCCCCGCGGACGCGAGTGCGGGAGACGCGGGATACATGTCCGAATTGACGTCCTCCGTAACTGTTCCACCCCGTCGGTTTCACTGTCAAGAGGCGTTCGCCGGGGAAGCCGAGGGAGCGCCCCACCCCCGCGATCTTGTTGCACTAAAGTGGTTTAGCTGCTATCGGCACCCGGGCGCCATAAAAGGAATTCTTCGCCGGGGGAACAACCCATAGCGCGGCCGCATGTGTCGCTTCCGGCATTCTCGGCAGATACATTGACGGGCCATCAAGTCCTCGGATATGAACATCTCGCCCCGCATGACAGTGTTGTCATGCACTGTTTCGTGGAGGAGACACGTGATGGCAGAACGACCGGCAGCGGCCAGAGTGGACAGACGCGCGTTCATCAGGATGCTCGGCGCGGCGGGTGTGGCCGTCGGGCTGGCCGGTACGGCCACGCTGGCAGGACCGATGGCCGGGGTCGCGTTCGCCGCGGAGGAGGGGCGCACCCGCGCACCGCATCAGCCGTACCTCCACGGATACAACGCCGCCGGCCTCAAGTCGTGGACCCCCGACGGCGATCCGTACGCCAAGTACTTCCGCTCCCGGGTGCCGCTGGCCACCCGCATCGCGCCGTTCACCGCCACCCAGGCGAAGCCCGCCCTGGCCTCGAAGGCGCAGGTGATGAACATGTCGTACGACTACGACAACGCGTTCTTCACCGCCTACCGCTACAACGACCAGTTCGCCCGCCGGCTGATGCGCTTCTGGCAGTACAGCGATCTGTACAGCTCCTGGCACGGCATGCCGGTATGGGGCTCGTCGACCAGCGACCCGGAGCACGGGCTGATCAACCTGCCCAACCCCGCGTACACCGACGCCGCGCACCGCAACGGCGTGAAGTCGCTGGCCGGGTGGTTCTGGCCGCGGAACGGCGCCTTCTCCGCGTATCTGGAGCAGCGCCCGGACGGCTCCTTCATCGTCGCCGACAAGCTCATCGAGATGGCCGACTACTTCGGTTTCGACGGCTACTTCATCAACCAGGAAGCGTCCGTCTCGCAGGCGGACGCCACGCAGCTGATGGCGTTCCTGAAGTATCTGCGGGCCAAGGCGCCCGCCCGCTTCCACCTCCAGTGGTACGACACCATCACCACCGGCGGGCAGCTTCAGTACCAGAACCAGTTCAATGACGTGAACGCCGCCTGGGTGCAGCACGACGGCCGGCCGGTCAACCACAGCGTCTTCGTCAACTACGCCTGGAACGCGAGCCGGGTGGCCTCCTCGGTGGCCACCGCCAAGCGGCTGGGCATGGCGGCCCATGACGTGGTGTACCTCGGCACCGAGAACGAGAAGTACGGCTTCAATCCGCCCTACGACCCCCGGCTCGTCTTCCCCGAAGGCGGTGACGCGCAGACCAGTTGGGCCCTGTTCGGCACCCATATGGCGTGGGCCAACAACCCCGACCGCGAAAACCCGGACAAGCAGCAGAACACCTTCGTACGGGAACGGCGCTACTGGTCGGGGCCGAACGAGGACCCCACCCGCACCGGACGTACCGAGTACGTGCCGTGGACGGACAACGGGAGGCCCAACGACCCGGACAACCACCGCAAGTGGGACGGTGTCGCGCACTACATCGCCGAGCGTTCGGTGATCGGCGCGTTCCCCTTCGTCACCCGCTTCAACACCGGCCACGGCCGCGCCTTCTTCCTGGACGGTGTGCAGCGCTCGGACCGGGAGTGGAACAACGCCGGCAGCCAGGACCTGCTGCCCACCTGGCAGTGGTGGACGGCCAGCGGTGGCAGCGGAGCGCCGCTGAGTGTCGACTACGACCACACCACCGCGTACGACGGCGGCTGCTCCCTGCTGATATCCGGCACGCTCGGCCCGGCCAACCCCACCACGGTCCGGCTCTTCAAGACCCAGCTGCGCGTCGGCGGCGGCGAGAGCGCCCGGCTGGTCTTCCGTACCGACCGGCCCGGACAGCAGAGCGGTCTGGAACTGGGGCTGGTTTTCCAGGACGCACCGGCCGACTTCGTCTGGCTGCCGGCAGGCAAGACCGCGGCGTCCGGCTGGACCACCGCCGGGCTCCCGCTGGCCGCCTACGCGGGGCGCACCATCGCCGCGATCGCGGTCCGTGTCTCGGCCGACGCCGCCGCCTCCTACCGGCTCAACCTCGGTGAACTGGCCCTCCTTCCGGCCGGCACCCCCGCCGCCCCCGCCCGGCCGGCCCGCTTCACGGTCGACCAGGTCCATCCGAACGCCGCGGGCAACGGCGCCGAGGTCTTCCTGTCCTGGGACTTCGCCGCGCAGGGCGTCTGGTACTACGACATCTGGCGGCAGCGGGCGGACGGCACCCCGGAGCCGTTGGGCCGGGTCTGTGACGGGGTGTACTACGTCAAGTCCCTGACCCGGCAGGGCAGTGAGGCCGGCAGCACGCTGTCGTTGGTGGCGGTGGCCCCGGACGGTACGCGCTCCGCTCCGGCGACCGCCCGGGTCGACTGGGCCTGACCGCACCGCCCCGCGCGGCACCTCCTTCCGGTCCGTTCGGAGGGAGGACCGGCCGCCGCGACGTCTCACCACCGTCCCGGACGCCGTACGGGTAACTCCTCACGGGCCCGCGCCTCTTGGCGCGGGCCCGCTCGGCCGTGGGCCCGGTCAGCCGTGGGCCCACGGAGCGGCGCACGGCACCACCGCGCGGCCGGCGCACCGACGGACGCCGGCCCGCACCGGCACCCGGGTCGCTCCCACCCCATTGACGGAAGGTCTGGACCAATCTACCGTGTGGCGCGTCACGCCACATACGTCTCCAGGCCCCCCTCAGTTCAGCCGGCAAGCGTGCCCCACCCCCACACTCCCCCTCCCCCACCGGTCACGCTCACGGCCGCCGCGTCAGGACGCCAGTCGCCGTCGGCGGCCGGGCAGTGACCGGCGGCGCCCGCGGTCCCGAACCCCGGGACCGGCCCTGAATCCCGGACGGCCGCACGACGAGACGGTGGCTGCTGCCCACTCACCCGGAGTCGGACCGCCATGGACAGGACACCCTCACCGCTGCGGTGACGGCCCGTCATGGCCGGAAGGGAGCACCACGTGATCGGTCGGATATCACGTCTGCTGGGAATCGGCCTGGCGACGGCTTTCGTCACGCAGTTGCTGGTCGCGGCGGCACCGCCGCCGACGAGCGCACCGCGGAGCGACACCTGCGCGGTCAAGTCGAAGCCCGCGGGCAAGGTGCTCCAGGGGTACTGGGAGAACTGGGACGGCGCGTCGAACGGCGTCCATCCGCCGCTCGGCTGGATCCCGGTCACCGACACCCGTATCGGCGGTCACGGCTACAACGTGATCAACGCGGCGTTCCCGGTCATCCTCTCGGACGGCACCGCCCTGTGGGAGGACGGGATGGACTCGACGGTGAAGGTCGCGACGCCGGCCGAGATGTGCCAGGCCAAGGCGGCCGGGCTCACCACCCTGATGTCCATCGGAGGCGCCACGGCCGGTATCGACCTCAGCTCCAGCACCGTCGCCGACCGGTTCGTCGCGACGGTGGTGCCGATCCTCAAGGCGTACAACTTCGACGGCATCGACATCGACATCGAGACCGGCCTTACCGGCAGCGGCGACATCAACACGCTGTCTGCCTCGCAGGCCAACCTCATCCGCATCATCGACGGTGTACTCGCCCAGATGCCCCCGAACTTCGGCCTGACGATGGCGCCCGAGACGGCGTATGTCACCGGCGGCAGCGTGACCTACGGATCGATCTGGGGCGCGTACCTGCCCATCGTGAAGAAGTACGCGGACAACGGCCGGCTCTGGTGGCTGAACATGCAGTACTACAACGGCAGCATGTACGGCTGCTCCGGCGACTCGTACTCGGCCGGCACGGTCGAGGGGTTCACCGCGCAGACGGACTGCCTCAACAAGGGCCTGGTCGTCCAGGGCACCACGATCAAGGTGCCCTACGACAAGCAGGTGCCCGGACTGCCGGCGCAACCGGGCGCCGGGGGCGGCTACCTGGCGCCGGGCCAGGTGTCGCAAGCCTGGAACACCTACGGCGGCCAGCTGAAGGGACTGATGACCTGGTCCCTCAACTGGGACGGGTCGAAGGGCTGGACCTTCGGGGACAACGTCAAGGCGCTTCAGGGCCGCTGACGTCGGGTGCGGGCAGGGCGAGGGGTGCGACGGATCCGGCCCGGCTCCGTCGGCGCCTCCCCGCCCCGCCCGCGGTCCGTTGTGCGCTCACCGTGACGGCGTTCACCGTCTCGCAATGTCAGGCCGCCGGACGGCGGGTGAGAGAGTGTCCGTCGAGTGACGGCCGGCCATCGACGGTCCGGATACTGACAAAGTGGGGCAAGCATGAACGCGCCGTACGGCGAGAACGAGGGCCGGGTTCCGGAGGGCGACTTCGCCGCCGGATGGCATGTCCCGCCGCAGCCACCGCCCGGGAGCGCCGGCCAGCACGGCGCCGACGCCCACCACGGTGACGGCAGCCACCTCGGTTACCCCGGCCACGGCGAATACACCGGTCATCACGGCTACCTCGGCTACGACGACTACACCGGTCACGATGGCTACACCGGTCATGAAGGCCCCTACTACAGCTACCACGACCACTCCGGCTACCACGGCCAGGCGCCTCCGCCCGCACCGGAGTACGCCGCACCGCAGTACCCCGCACCGGAACTCGTCATCCAGGACGACGGGGCCACACCGCATTACGGCTACGGCTATGGCCACGGCTACAACTACGGCCACGCGTACGGATACGGGTACGGCCATGTCCCCGCGCAGGCCCATGGCTACGACGGCGCGGTGCCGCACGGGCAGGGTCCGGGCCCCGCTGTGCAGGGCGAGCCGTTCCAGGACGTGATGGCCGCGCCGCCGCGGACCACCGCGGCGGCGGTCGAGGATCAGGTCGCCGGTCCCGGAGAAACGTTCCCGTCCGAGTCGCCCGAACCGGCTCCGGCGCCGCCCGCCGAACCGGCTCCCGAACCGAAGCCGGCCGGCGGCTCCACCAACCTGGTGAAGTCCAGCGCCCTGATGGCGGCGGGCACGATGGTGTCCCGTATCACCGGCTTTCTGCGCACCCTCGTGATGGCCACGGCGATCGGCGTCGGCGCTCTCAACGACTCCTACCAGGTCGCCAACGTCCTGCCCACGATGATCTACACCCTGGTCGGCGGCGGCGCGCTGAACGCGGTGTTCGTCCCGCAGCTCGTACGGGCCATGAAGAAGGACGACGACGGCGGCGAGGCGTACGCCAACCGACTGCTCACCCTGGTCGTGGGGGTGCTCGCGGCCGTCACGGTGATCTGCGTGCTGGGGGCTCCGCTGCTGGTCCGGCTCATGTCGCCGGACATCTCCGACGATCCGCAGCGCATGGCCGTCACCGTGACCTTCACGCAGTACTGCCTGCCCACCATGTTCTTCATGGGCGTGCATGTGGTGCTCGGTCAGATCCTCAACGCCCGCAGCCGCTTCGGCGCGATGATGTGGACCCCGGTTCTCAACAACGTCGTGACCATCGCGACCTTCTCCGGGTTCATCTGGGCCTTCGGCGGCTTCACCGAATCCGGTGTCGACCCGGCGACCGTCACCCCGGAAGGAGTCCGGCTCCTCGGCCTGGGCACCCTGCTCGGACTCGCGGTGCAGGCGCTGGCCATGCTGCCGTACCTGCGCAACGCCGGCTTCCGGATCCGCCCGCGCCGTGACTTCAGGGGCCATGGCCTCGGCAAGGCCATGGGTCTGGCCAAGTGGACGATTCTCTATGTGTTCGCCAACCAGATCGGCCTGACGGTCGTCACCCGGCTCGCCACCACGGCGGGCTCCGCCGCCGAACGGTCCGGGCACCCGGGCTCGGGCATCACCGCGTACAACTTCGCCCTGCTGCTGTGGCAGATGCCGCAGGCCATCATCACCGTGTCGGTGATGACCGCCGTCCTGCCCCGGATCGCCCGCGCCGCCCAGGACGACGACGCGGCGGCGGTCCGCACCGACATCTCCTACGGACTGCGGACCTCTGCCGTCGCCATCGTGCCCTGCGCCTTCGCCTTCCTGGCGCTGGGCGTGCCGATCGCCACCCTGCTCTACGCGGGCTCCGGCGCCGAGGGCGCCCGGGGCATCGGCCATGTCCTCATGGCCTTCGGCCTGGGCCTGATTCCCTACTCGGTGCAGTACGTCGTGCTGCGCGGCTTCTACGCGTACGAGGACACCCGCACACCCTTCTACAACACCGTGATCGTCGCCGTGGTGAACGCCGCCGCCTCCGCCCTGAGCTACTTCGTCCTGCCCGCGCGCTGGGCCGTCGCCGGGATGGCCGCTTCCTATGGGCTGTCCTTCGCGGTCGGTCTCGGCGTCGCCTGGCGCCGGCTGCGCAAGCGGCTGGGCGGCGATCTGGACGGCTCGCGGGTCCTGCGTACCTACCTCCGCCTGATCGCCGCCGCGGCCCCCGCGACACTCGCCGGCGGGGGTGTGGCCAATGCCATCACCCAGGCCCTCGGCAGCGGCGTCCTGGGCTCGCTCGCGGCACTGGCCGGCGGCGGCTGCGTCCTGCTGGGCATCTTCCTCGTCCTCGCGCGGCTGCTGCGGGTGGCGGAGCTGAACGCCATGGTCGCGATGGTCCGCGGACGCCTCGGCCGGTGAGCTTTCGCCCTGTCACTTCGCCGGGGCCGCCCGTATCATGACCGGGCGGCCAACGCGAATTGATCATCACCGCACCCGACAACTCCCTCTCACCACCGGAGCAGAGCGATGAGCAATCCTTTCGAGAACCCCGACGCGCAGCACCTCGTCGTCGTCAACGACGAGGGGCAGCATTCGCTGTGGCCGGACTTCGCCGAGGTGCCCGCCGGCTGGACGGTCGCCCTCGCCGCCGCCGACCGCCAGGCATGCCTCGACTACGTCAACGAGCACTGGACGGACATGCGTCCCAAGAGCCTGGCCGCGGCCATGGACGCGCACTGACGGACGCGCCGCGCGAGTGCCGCGGTAGCGCCGTCAGTCCGCCGGCCCGAGGTCGGCGACCACGGCGGCGATACCGCGGACCGTCGGTTCGTCGAAGTACGCGTACAGCGGGACGTCGACGCCGAGCCGGTCGAGTATCCGGGCCGAGATCTGGGTCATCGTGATCGAGTGGCCGCCGAGGTCGAAGAGGTTCTCGGTGTCGCCCAGCCCGGGGAGCCGGAACACCTCGCGCCAGATCTCCCGCACCGTGTCGAGGGTGCTGCCGGAGCCCGCCGACGGCACGGTGACCGGCTCGGGCGGGGACGGCAGCGCGGACCTGTCGAGCTTGCCGTTCGGGGTGGCCGGCAGGGCGTCGAGGCCGATGAAGACCTCGGGCACCATGTAGCCGGGCAGCGAGGCCGCCAGGGCGCGCCGGAGTTCGTCCGCGCCCGCGCCGCCGGTGTGATAGCCGATCAGCCGGCCGTCCCGCACCGCGGCGGCGGCCCGGTCCACACCGTCCACCGCGAGCAGCCGCGATTCGATCTCGCCGAACTCGATCCGGTAGCCCCGGAGTTTGATCTGGTCGTCGGCCCTGCCGAGGAACTCCAGCCGTCCGTCGTCGAGCCGGCGCACCCGGTCGCCGGTCCGGTACAGCCGGCTGCCCGGCGGGCCGAACGGATCGGGCAGGAAGCACTCGCTGTCCAGCTCCGGTCTGCCGAGGTAGCCACGGGCGAGGCCGGTCCCGGCGAGGTGGAGATCGCCGGGGACACCGACCGGGACCGGCGTCAGGCGGGCGTCGAGCACGACGGCCCGGGTGTTGGCGAGCGGCCGGCCGATCGTCACCCGGTCCGGGTCGGGGCCGATCTCGTCCGAGGTCGCCCAGATCGTCGCCTCCGTCGGTCCGTAGACGTTGACGAGCCTGCCGACCTTCGGGCGCAGCCGCCGGGCGAGCGTCAGCGGGAGCGCCTCACCGCCGGTGAGGGCCGTGACCGCCGGGTCGTCGAATCCGGCGTCCAGGAGCATCGCCCAGCCGGTGGGGGTCGCCTGGATGTGGGTGACCCCGTGCCGGGCGGCCAGTTCGGTCAGCGCCGCGCCGTCCCGTGTCTGCTGCTCGCTCGCCACGACCACGGTGGCGCCGGTGATCAGCGGGAGGAGGAGTTCCAGGCCGGAGATGTCGAACGAGACCGAGGTCAGCGCCAGCCAGCGGTGGTGGGGGCCGGCGTCGAGCAGGTCCCGGATGGCCAGCAGCAGGTTGGTCAGCGAGCGGTGCGCGATCTGCACGCCCTTGGGGCGGCCGGTGGAGCCGGAGGTGTAGATGACATAGGCCAGGTCGTCGGGTGCCGGTGCGTCGGCTTCGGCCGGCCCGTCGGCTTCGGCCGGCCCGTCGTCCGCGAGGTCGGCGTCGCCCAGTTCGCGGGCGACCCGGGCGTCGGCGGTGATGAAGTCGAGCCGTTCGGCCGGGTAGTCCGTGTCGAGCGGGATGTAGGCCGCCCCGGCCTTGAGGACGCCGAGCAGGCCCACCACGAGCCGCTCCGAGCGGTTCGCCCGCACCGCGACGAGCGAGCCCGGACCGATGCCGTCGCCGCGCAGCCGGGCCGCGAGCCGGGTCGCGGCGGCATCGAGTTCGGCGTAGGTGAGGTGGCGGTCCGCATGGCTGACGGCGATGGCGTCGGGCCGGCGGGCCGCCTGTTCCGCGATCAGCTCGGGGACGGTCCGTTCCGGGTACGCCACGGCCGTGTCGTTCCAGCCGGTGAGCAGCCGGTCGCGCTCGTCCGGGGCGAGCAGCGGCAGCGCGGCCAGCTCGGTCGCCGGGTCGTCCACGGCATGGCCGAGCAGGGTCAGCCAGTGCCGGGCGATGCTCTCGGCGGCCGGGCGCGCGATCGACCGCGGCGGGTACTGCATCAGCACGCGGAACTCGTCGGAGCCGTCGATCAGTTCGACCCGCAACGCGTTGCGGGCGGTGTCGTGGGAGAGTCCCCGCTCCACCGAGGCGGCGACCCCGGGGAACTCCGGGGCGGCGGACGGGCGGTGGTACGAGAGGGAGACCGGTGCGAGGGCGACGCCCGGTCGCACCCCGGCGCCGGCGCGTCCGAGCGGCACCTCACGCACCCGGTACAGCTCCCGCAGCCCGGTCCGGACGGCGCGGGCGAAGTCCGCGAAGGGCATCCCGCTCTCCGGCGGGGAGGAGAAGGGCAGTTCGTTGACGTGGACGCCGATGTGCTCCTGCTGATCCGGCGTCCGGGTGCCGAGGTCGAGGGCCGTGACCGGCACCCTGTTGCCGTACCGGAACAGGAGGGCGTGCAGGGACGCGACGAGCAGTTCGAAGCGGGTCACGCCGATCCGGGCCGCCGCCGGTCCGAGGTGCTCCCGCAACTCCCCGGGCAGCCGGAGCTCCACCGACGCGCCGTCCTGCACCCCTCGGGCGGGCCGGTCCAGACCGGGGAGCACCACGTCGTCGTCGCCGAGCGGGTGCGCCGCCCAGTAGCGGCGCGCGGCGGGCAGTTTGGCGGTGATGCGCCGCTCCTCGTCGGCGGCCGCTCCGTCCGGCGGGAGCGCCGACGGTGCGGGATCGCCGCCCGCGGCCGCCGCCGTGTAGTACGCCGCGAGGTCGGCCACGAACAGCTCCAACGAGTGCCCGTCGAAGACCAGATGGTGGACGACGACGAGCAGCCGGTGGGTGCACGGACCGGCGACCTGGAGCACGATGCGGCAGAGCGGGCCACGGGCGAGGTCGAACGGCGTCCGGATGTGCTGCCGCGTGGCCTCCTCGCTCGCCGGCTCGACCACCAGCGCGGGCCGGACCGGGGCCGGGCGCAGATAGGGCACACCGTCCCGGTCCTCGACCGCGCTGGTGAGCTCGGGGTGCCTGCTCAGTACGGCGGCACAGGCGTGGCGCAGCGCCTCGGTGTCGAGGCCGCCGTCGAACTGCACGGTGAACGAGACGTGGTGCACGGCCCCGCAGTCGTCGAGCAGTTCGTTGAACCAGATTCCGCTCTGCGCGGCGGAGGCGGGACGCGTCTGGGGCGGCCCCTCGACCGAGGCATGCGGATTCGCCGGGGCATCGGACATCGAACACGTCCTGTCACCGTTGTGGGGAGGCCCGTTGGGGGCGCTTTCCCGGGTGCGGCGGCTGAGGAGTGACTCCAAGCCGATCGGGCGCCCTCAATCTGCCCGATCATGACCGACATTTGCAATAACTTGATCGCTCTTCTCTGCTTCTTGACACACTTTCTCGCCCTTTGCTGACTCTGGGTGCCTTCTCCTGCCGTTCCGCGATCCCCCTGCCCCCTCCTCGCTCTTTCTCGCTCTTTTTCTCGCCCGCCATCGACCGGAATAGCCGTCCGAACTCCGCGGCGCCCGGGGACGGTCGGCGGGAGCCCAGGCCCCCGCGGCACACCGGAACCGACGTGTCCGGACCGGGTTCCCCCGCCCTCCTGAGCGGCGAACGTGCAGGTGGGCGAGATCCGGCGGCGCCACGGGGCCGCGCCGGGAGTCTGTCCTTCTGACCATTGACACACTCTGAGGGCTTGTTCGATCATCAGGGCGTTGACCAAGTGACCAGCAGGACGCCCGGGATACCGGGTGCCGTCTCAAGGGGTCTGTCGGTCCGGCAGTCAAGGAAGTGGGTGCGCACCATGGTTACTCGCAGTGGTGGGCGAACCGGTGCCGGCCAGCGGTACGGGTCCCGCTTCCCGACCGTCCGGAATCGTCAGGTCCGTTGCCGGCCGCGGGGCCGATTAACCCGCTCCGTGGCCGACCGCTCCACCGGTCACCCACGGACCTAGCGCCCCACCGATCGCGGACGGGCTGCGGCACCCCCGCATGACCCGGCCATCTCCCCCTCCCGCAAGAGCCTCGGCGTCACGCCTTGGCGCGAGCGGGACTTCGACACCGGCCACCGGCAGGCGAGTCCGTGCCCGCAGCGGGCACGCCCCGGCCCCGGTGCCTCCCGGCACATCCTCCCCGCAACGCCTGAGCCGATACCGCACGCCCCACGCCCGTTGCCCCGTACCGGCTGACCCGTTCCGCGCCTGCCCCCTGCCGCTCCCCCGTACGGGACGGCGCTCCGGGGTCCGCGGCACACGCTCACACACCGTCAGCCACCCCTATGAATAACCCTCCCGCAGAGGAAAAGGGCCAGCTTTGCCGACGAATCAGACGTTCCGCGATGTGACCCCCCGGCAGCCCCGGGCGACGCCGAAGCAGACCGCGATCGTGCCGCTGGCGGACCGCGCCGCGCCGCTGGCGCTCTCCTTCGCGCAGCAGCGGCTGTGGTTCCTGGCGCAGATGCAGGGCGCGAGCGCGGCGTACCACATGCCGCAGGCGGTCCGCCTCCGCGGACCTCTGGACCGCACGGCGCTCGCGCGGGCGCTGGACACCCTGGTCGCCCGCCACGAGGTCCTGCGTACCCGGCTGATCCCCGCGGCGGGTGCGGCCTGCCAGCGGATCGACCCGCCCGGTGCGGGCTTCCCTCTGCAGGTCCACGACCTGACCGGCGAGGCGGATGCCGAAGCGGCGCTCGCCGCCCTTCAGCGGGAGGAGGCCACCGCGCCGTTCGACCTGGCCCGGGGACCGTTGGCCCGCGGCCGTCTGGTGACGCTGGCCGAGGACCACCAGGTACTACTGCTGACACTGCATCACATCGTGTCGGACGGCTGGTCGATGGGTGTGCTGACCCGGGAGATCGGCGCGCTCTACGCGGCGTTCCGGCGGGGCGAACCCGACCCGTTGCCGCCACTGCCGGTGCAGTACGCCGACTACGCCGCCTGGCAGCGGCAGTGGCTGTCCGACGGCGGACCGGCCCGCCAGGGCGCCTACTGGCGCAAGGCCCTCGCGGACGCCCCGGCACTGCTCGCCCTGCCGGCCGACCGGCCGCGCCCGGCCGAACAGGACTACCGCGGCGGACAGCTGCGGCTCGTCTTCGACGCGGAACTGACCGCGGCACTCAAGGATTTCAGCCGGCGCCACGGCAGCACCCTGTTCATGACGCTGCTGACCGGCTGGGCGCTGGTGCTGTCGCGGCTCTCGGGGCAGAGCGATGTGGTGATCGGTACGCCCATCGCCAATCGCCGCCGCGCCGAACTCGAAGACCTCATCGGTTTCTTCGTCAACACTCTGGCGCTGCGCATCGATCTCTCCGGTACGCCGACGGTGGCCGAGTTGCTCAAGCGGGTACGCGGGGTGTCCCTGGCGGCCATGGAGCACCAGGACCTGCCGTTCGAGCAGGTGGTGGAGCTGGTCAACCCGGTCCGCGATCTGGCGCACACGCCGTTGTTCCAGGTGATGTTCGCCTGGCAGAACAACGAGGTCGGCGAGGTGACGCTGCCGGATGTCGAGGTGACGCCGCTGGAATCCCCGTACACCGTGGCCAAGTTCGATCTGACGCTGTCGCTGGCGGAGGAGGACGGCCGCATCGTCGGCACCCTGGACTACGCCAGTGCGCTCTTCGACGCGGGGACGGTGGAGCGCCACGCCCGCTATCTGCGGCGGGTGCTGGCACTTATGGCGGAGCGGCCCGGCGAAGCGGCGGCGGCCCTCCCCCTCCTCGACGAGCGGGAACGCGGCGAGCTGGTGACGTGGCCGGACGACACCGCGCCGCTCCCGGCCGGCCGGACCGTGCAGGCGTTGTTCGAGGCTCGGGCGGCGGCCGCGCCGACGGCGGTGGCGGCGGTCTGCGAGGGGCGGTCGCTGAGCTACGGAGAGCTGAACGCGCGGGCCAACCGGCTGGCCCATCACCTCACGGAGCGCGGTGTCGGCCCCGACACCCTGGTGGCGATATGCGCCGAGCGTTCGCTGGAGATGGTGGTGGGGCTGCTGGCGATCCTGAAGGCCGGTGGTGCCTATGTGCCACTCGATCCGGCCTATCCGGCCGAGCGGCTCGCCCACATGCTGCGGGACAGCGCGCCGGCGCTGCTGCTGACCCAGGCGGGTCTGCGCCCGGCCCTGCCGGCCGACGCACCGCCCGTGCTCTGCCTCGACAGCGATCAGGCGGCCTGGGCGGCGGCGCCCGCGTCCAACCCGGTGGTACCGCGCCTGCCCGATCACCTCGCCTATGTGATCTACACGTCCGGCTCGACCGGCCGGCCCAAGGGCGTGGCCCAGACCTGGCGGAGCCTCGACAACCTGATCCACTGGCAGCTGCACCACGCCGCGCCCGACAGCCCGGCACCGGCCCGGGTGCTCCAGTTCGCCTCGGTCAGCTTCGATGTCTCGTTCCAGGAGATCTGGAGCACCCTCTGCCAGGGCGCCACCCTGGTGCTGATGGGTGAGGAGCGCCACCGCGAACTGGGTACGCTGCGGCACTTCCTCGCCGATCAGGCGGTACAGCGCGCGTTCCTGCCCGCGGCGGTGCTCCAGCAGATCGCCGTCCTCGACAACGATGCCATCGCGGGGCCACCGCTCGGCTGCGAGATCGTCACCGCCGGTGAGGCGCTGCGCGTCAGCGACGAACTGCGCGCCTGCCTGACGGGGTTGGGCGGTGCCCGGCTCTACAACCAGTACGGCCCGACCGAGACCCATGTGGTCAGCCAGCACGTCCTGACCTGCGCCGACGCCGCCGACTGGCCGACCCTGCCACCGATCGGCCGGCCCATCGCCCAGGCCCGGCTCTACGTCCTCGACGCGCGGCTGGAGCCGGTGCCCCTCGGCACGGTCGGCGAACTGTACATCGGCGGGGTGAGCCTGGCCCGGGGCTACCTCGGCCGGCCCGCGCTGACCGCCGAGAAGTTCCTGCCCGATCCCTTCGCCGGGCCCGGCGCCCGTATGTACCGCAGCGGCGACCTGGCGCGCCGGCTGGCCGACGGCACCGTCGACTTCGCCGGCCGCGCCGACGACCAGGTCAAGCTGCGCGGCTTCCGCGTCGAGCCGGGCGAGGTCGAGAGCGTGCTCCAGCAGGTGGCCGGGGTGCGCGAGGCGGCCGTGCTGGTGCGCGAGGACGCGCCCGGCGACCGGCATCTGGTCGGCTACCTCGTCGGCGAGGTCACCGTCCGGGCCGTCCGCGAGCAGTTGCGGCTGCGGCTGCCGGAGCATCTGGTGCCGACCCGCTGGGTGGCGCTGGAGCGGCTGCCGCTGACGGTGAACGGCAAACTCGACCGGCGCGCGCTGCCGGCGCCCGGCCGGCAGGCGGGCGACGCCGCCTACCAGGCGCCGCGCAACGGGCGCGAGGCACGGATGACCGCCATCTGGGCCGAGGTGCTGCGCCGTGAGCGGGTCGGCGTGCACGACGACTTCTTCGCCCTGGGCGGCCACTCCCTGCTGGCGACCCGGCTGATCCACCTGGTCAACCAGCGCATGTCGGCACAGCTGTCGTTGCGCAGCCTGTTCCGCAATCCGGTGCTGGCCGACCTCACGGCCGAGGTGGCGCGCGGTGCGGGCGACGCCGCGGCGGCCTTCGTCTTCCCGCAGCTCACCCCCGCCCCGGCGGATCGCTGCCGGCCCTTCCCGCTGACCGACATCCAGCAGGCGTACTGGGTCGGCCGCGAGTCCGCCATCGAACTGGGCGGCGTCGGCGCGCACGGCTACCGCGAGATCGCCGTGCGCGAGTTCGACGAGGCGCGCTTCACCTCGGCGCTCAACGGGCTGATCGGCCGTCACGACATGCTGCGCGCGGTGTTCCACGGCGACGGCACCCAGCAGGTGCTGGAGACGGTGCCGCCCTACCGGATGCCGCGCGTGGACCTGCGCGGTCTCGACCCGGCCACCGCCGAGGCGCGGCTGGCGGAGATCCGCGAGCGGATGTCGCACCAGCTGCTGGACGCCGGCCGCTGGCCGCTGTTCGAGTTCGCGCTGACGCTGCTCGACGACGAAGTGCGCCTGCACATCAGCCTGGACGCGCTGATCGTCGACGCCGCCAGCAGCCGGCTCCTGGAACGCGAGCTGATGCACCGCTACGCCGACCCGGACGCCGAACTGCCGCCCCTGGAGGTGGACTTCCGCGACTATGTGCTGGCCGAGCGGGCGCTGCGCGAGACGCCGCGGTACGCCCGCGCGCTGCGCTACTGGCGGCAGCGGGCACCCGAACTGGCGCCGGCGCCGGACCTGCCGCTGGTGCGCCGGCCCGAGACCGTCGAACGGCCCCGTTTCACCCGCTACGAGCAGGTCCTGCCGGCCGCGCGCTGGAGCGGGCTGAAGGACCTCGCCACCCAGCACGGGCTGAGCCCCTCGGTGCTGCTGCTGACCGCCTTCGCCCAGGTGCTCGCGCGGTGGAGCCGTCGGCCGCGGTTCACCCTGAGCCTGCCGCTGTTCAACCGGCTGCCGCTGCACCCCGGCATCAACGCGGTGATCGGCGACTTCACCTCGCTGGTCCTGCTGGATGTCGAGGTGACGGCCGAGGAGGGCTTCGCCGCGCAGGCCCGCGCGGTGCAGGAGCGGCTGTGGCAGGACATCGACCACGCCGCGGTGAGCGGGGTGCAGGTCGCCCGTGAGCTGTCGCAGTCCCGGGGCACCCGCCAGACCGCCATGCCGGTGGTGTTCAACAGCACGCTGAGCGAGCTGGCGCCCGAGGCGGACGGCCGCGGGCTGGCGGCGGGGCTGGGCGGCACGACCGTCCACGGCATCACCCAGACCCCGCAGGTGTGGATCGACCACACCCTCATGGAGTCCGAGGGCCGGCTGCACTTCAACTGGGACAGCATCGACGAACTGTTCCCGGCGGGCATGGTGGCCGAGATGTTCACCGCGTACTGCGCGCTGCTGACCCGGCTCGCGGAGCCCGAAGCCTGGGACGCCGCACCGGACGCGCTGCTGCCCGTCGCCCGCTTCGCACCGGCCCTGCCGGAGCCGCCGGCGCAGCCCCTGCTGCACGAGCTGTTCGACCGCCGGGCGCGGGAGACGCCGGAGGCGCCCGCGGTGCTCTCGCCCGACCGGCGGCTGAGCTACGGCATGCTGCGCCGCGCGGTGCAGCGGCTGGCCGGCCGTCTCCAGGCCCGTGGTCTGCGGCCCGGTGAGCTGGTGGCGGTGCTGATGGACCGCGGCTGGGAGCAGGTGGCCGGCACTCTGGCCGTCCTCTACGCCGGCGGCGCCTATCTGCCGGTCGATCCGGAGCTGCCGGCCGAGCGGGTGGCGCATCTCCTGGAGCGGGCCGAGGCCCGGCTGGCCCTGGTGGGGCCGGACCGGCCGGCGGCGCCGGAACTGCCCGGGGACGTCGAGTGCCTGGTGGTCGACCGGGCCGCCTGCGGGGAGGGCGGGCCGGCCTGGCAGCCGGTCGCACGGTCCGGCACCGATCTCGCCTACGTGATCTACACCTCGGGCTCCACCGGCACGCCCAAGGGCGTGATGATCGACCACCGCGGCGCCGTGAACACCCTGCTCGACATCAACGAGCGCTTCGCCGTCGGACCCGCCGACCGGGTGCTGGCGCTCTCCGCGCTCCACTTCGACCTGTCGGTGTACGACATCTTCGGCACGCTCGCGGCCGGTGCGGCGGTGGTGACGGTGGCGCCCGAACCGGCCCGCGACCCGGCCCACTGGCTCGAACTGCTGCGGGCCCACGACGTCAGCGTCTGGAACTCGGTGCCGGCGCTGCTGGGCATGCTGGTCGAGTACGCCGAGGGCGGCCATCCGCTGCCGCCGTCGCTGCGGCTGGCCATGCTGTCGGGCGACTGGATCCCCCTGACGCTGCCGGGACGGCTGCGCGGACTGCTGCCCGCGGTGCGGATCGACAGCCTGGGCGGCGCCACCGAGGCATCGATCTGGTCGATCCACCACCCGATCGGCGAAGTGGACCCGGCCTGGCACAGCATCCCCTACGGCAAACCCCTCAGGCACCAGCGGTGCCACGTCCTCGACGATGCGCTGCGCCCCCGTCCGACCTGGGTGCCGGGCCAGCTCTACATCGGCGGGGCCGGCCTCGCCCGGGGCTACTGGCGCGACGAGGCGGCCACCGCGGCCGGTTTCGTACGCCACCCGGCGACCGGCGAGCGGCTCTACCGCACGGGCGATCTGGGCCGGCTGCTGCCCGACGGCACCATCGAGTTCCTCGGCCGGGAGGACAGCCAGGTCAAGGTGCACGGCTACCGCGTCGAGCTGGGCGAGATCGAGGCGACGCTCGAAACCCATCCGGCGGTGGAGAGCGCCGTACTGCGCCTCCTGGGCGCGGCCCAGGGCGACAAGCGGCTGGCCGCCTATGTGGTGACGGGTGAGGCGGAGGCCGACGGCGCCGCGCTGGCCCGGTACCTGTCGCGGAAGCTGCCGGCGTACATGGTGCCCGCGTCGTTCACCTTCCTCGATGCGCTGCCGCTGTCGGCCAACGGCAAGGTCGACCGGGGCCGGCTGCCCGAGCCGGCGCCGGAGGCCGCACCGGCGGGAGGGCCGGAGGCGGCCGCGCCGGTGCTCGACGATCCGGCCGAGCGCCGTCTGGTCGCGACCGTCGAGAAGGTTCTCGACCGGGCGGAGATCGCACCGCACGCGAATCTGCTGCACCTCGGTGCCACCTCGATCGACATCGTGCGCATCGGCAACGCGCTCGCCGGTGAGCTGGGCTTCCGGCCGCGGCTGGCGCAGCTGATGCGGCAGCCGACCCTGGCCGATCTGCTCGGCATGTACCGCGAGCACGTCCGGCAGCAGGACATCGCCGCGCAGGCGCAGCGTGCCGCGGCGGGCGTGGGCGGCGCGGCCGGCGCGGCCGATAGCGGCGCTGTGCTCGACGACCCGGCGGCCCGCAAGGAGTTCACGGCGCGCGGACGCGGCGGCCGCAGCTTCGGCGACGACGTACCGGGCCTCGCCCTGCCGGCGCCCGCCGATCCGGCCTTCGCCCGCCGCTGTGCCGACTACCGCTCGGTGCGGCAGTTCGGCGGCGAGCCCGTCGACGCCGCCGCGCTGGCCGGGCTGCTGGCCTGTCTGTCGCAGTACGAGCTGAACGGCGGGCGCAAATATCTCTACGGCTCCGCCGGCGGCAGCTATCCGGTGCAGGCGTATCTCTACGTCAAGCCGGGGCGGGTGGCCGGGGTGGCGGGCGGCGCCTACTACTACGACCCGGGCCGGCACCGGCTGGTGGCGCTGGGCCGGGGCCGCACGCTGAGCCCCGACGCCTACGACTACTTCGTCAACCGGCCGCTGTTCGAGGCGGCGGCGTTCGCGCTGTTCCTGGTGGCCGAACTGGCGGCGATCCAGCCGCTCTACGGCGACCGGAGCCTCGGCTTCTGCCAGATCGAGGCCGGTGCCATGGGGCAGTTGCTGACCATGACGGCGCCGGAGCAGGGGCTGGGCCTGTGCGGTATCGGCTCGCTCGACACCGCCCAGCTCGATCCGCTGCTGGAGCTGGGGCCCACGCACCGGCTGGTCTATTCGATGGTCGGCGGCCGCCGCCCGCCGGGCGGACCGGACGCGTTCGCGGCCGCACCGGCCGGGCACGCCGCACACACCTCCGGCCGGGACGAGATGGAAGACATCGAGATTTGAACGCCTACGCACTGCTGGATCTCTTCAACCGGCACGCCATCACCCTGGTCGTCGACGGCGACACGCTGCGCTGCAAGGCGCCGCGCGGCTTCCTCACCCCCGAGCTGCTGGCGGCGCTCAAGCACCACAAGCGCCAGCTGATCGCCATCCTGACCGGCCAGGACGGCGACGCGGACGGGACCCTGGTCCGCCGGCCGGACCCGGCGGCTGCGCTGCCGCTGTCCTTCGCCCAGCGTCAGCTGTGGGTCCTGGACCAGTTGGCGCCGGGCAATCCCTTCTACAACAATCCGGCCGCCATCGACATCAAGGGCGCCCTCGACGTGGCGGCGCTGACGCGCGCCCTCACCGAACTGACGCGCCGTCATGAGGCGCTGCGTACCGTCTTCGGCAGCGTCGACGGCGAACCGTGGCAGCGCGTACGGCCCGCCGGACCGGTCGCGTTGCCGGTCACCGACCTCGGCGCGCTGCCGGCGGCCGAGCGGCCGGCGCGGGCCCGGCGGGAGACCGAGGCCGACGCCCGGGTGCCGTTCGACCTGAGCGCCGGGCCGCTCTTCCGCGGCCGCCTCCTCAGACTGGCCGCCGACGAGCACCGCCTGCTGCTCAACGTCCACCACATCGTGGCCGACGGCTGGTCGATCGGCATCCTGGTGCGGGAGATCGGCGCGCTCTACGGCGCCTACGCGCGGGAGCTGCCCTCGCCGCTGGCCGAGCCGTCCGTCCAGTACCCCGACTACGCGCTCTGGCAGCGGCGGCAGCTGGACGAGGAGGCACTGGCGCGCCAGCTCGACCACTGGACCGGCCGGCTCGCCGGTGCGCCCACCCTGCTGGCCCTGCCCACCGACCGGCCGCGCCCCGCGGTGCAGCGCTACCGGGGACAGCGCCACGCCGTGACGGTCGGCGCGGAGGTCACCCGCGGGCTGCACACGGCGGGCCAGGCGGGCCGGGCGACGCTGTTCATGACGCTGATGGCGACGCTGTCGGTGCTGCTGTGGCGCTACAGCGGCCAGGACGACATCTGCGTCGGCACGCCCTTCGCCAACCGCGGTCACCGCGAGGCCGAGGATCTGATCGGGCATTTCGTCAACACCCTGGTCATCCGTCAGCACCTCGACCCGGAGCAGTCCTTCGAGGCGCTGCTGGCGCAGGTGCGCGACCACGTCCTGGACGCCTACGCCCACCCGGACCCGCCCTTCGACCAGCTGGTCGAGGCGCTCCGGCCGGAGCGGCACACCAGCCATTCACCGCTCTTCCAGGTGATGCTGGTGCTGCAGAACATGCCGCGCGGCCGGCTGGAACTGCCGGGCCTGACCATGCAGCCGCTGCCGACCCACGCCGGGGCCGCCAAGTTCGACCTCGCGGTCGAGGTGTCCGAGGACGCGGACGGGCTGGAGCTCTCCTTCGAGTACAACACCGATCTGTTCGACGCCGCGACCGTCGCCCGGATGGCCGGCCACTACGTACGGCTCCTGGAGCAGGTGGCGGCCGGACCGGCGCGGCCGGTCGGCGCCCTGCGGCTGCTCGGCCCGGCCGAACGGCAGCGCCAGCTCCACGACTGGAACGCCACCGGACGGGACGGCACCGCGCCGGCCGGTCTGGCCGAGCGCTTCGCGGCCCAAGTGCGCGCGCGTCCCGGCCAGTTGGCGCTGGCCTGCGGCGACGACCGGCTGGACTACGCCACGCTGGACCGGCGCGCCAACCGGCTGGCGCAGGCCCTGGTCGCCCGCGGGGTCCGCCGCGACCAGGTGGTGGGCCTGCACGCGGGCCGCTCGGCGGAGCTGGTGGTGGGCATCCTGGGCATCCTCAAGGCCGGTGCCGCCTATCTGCCGCTCGACCCCGCCCTGCCCGCGGAACGGCTGGCGGGCATGGTCGCGGACGCCGGACCGGCCCTGGTGCTGAGCGAGGCCGCCGCGCCGCCGCCCGGCCGGCACTCGCTCGTCGCGGTCGAGGCCGAGGGACGGTGCGACGACGCGCCCGCCATCGCGTGCCACCCGGCCGGTCTGGCCTACGTGATCTACACCTCGGGCTCGACCGGCCGACCCAAGGGCGTGGCGGTGACGCACGGCAGCGTGGCCAACCTGTTCGACCACTGGCTGACGGAGTTCGGCGCGGTACCCGGTGAGGCGGCGGCGCTGTGGTCGAGCATCGGCTTCGACGTGTCGGTGCAGGAGATCCTGCTGCCGCTCACCAGCGGCGGCGTACTGCACCTGGTGCCGGAGGAACTCCGCGCCGATCCCGAGGCGTTGATGGACTGGCTGCGCACCCACCGCATCGCGCAGGCGTATCTGCCGCCGGCCTTCGTCAAGTGGATCGACGAAGCGCCCGCGGCGCGCCTGGCCGGGCTGGCGCTGCGCCAGCTGCTGGTGGGGGTGGAGCCGCTGCCCGAGGAGGGCCTGCACCGCATCCGCCAACTACTCCCGGGCCTGCGCGTCCTCAACGGCTACGGGCCGACCGAGACCACGGTCTACAGCACCGGCTATCCCGACCCGCGGCCGCTGGCGCGGCAGTGCCCGATCGGCCGGCCGCTGGCCAACACCCGCCTCTACCTGCTCGACGAGCGGCTCGAACCGGTACCGGTCGGGGTGGCCGGCGAGATCTATCTGGGCGGCGCCGGACTCGCCCGCGGCTATCTGGGGCGTCCCGGCCCGACCGCCGAGCGCTTCCTGCCCGATCCCTTCGTCGACGGGGCGCGGATGTACCGCACCGGCGACCTGGCCCGCTGGCTGCCCGACGGCGATGCCGAGTACCTCGGCCGCCGCGACCACCAGGTCAAGCTGCGCGGCTTCCGTATCGAACTGGGCGAGATCGAGGCGGCGCTGCTCGACGAGCCCGGGGTGCGGGAAGCGGCGGTACTGGTCGACCACGACGCGGCCGGTGAGCCGCGGCTGGTGGCCGGCGTCGGCCGGGGCGCGGCGCCGCCGCTGCCGCCGGGCGCCTGGCGCACCGCGCTCTCGCAGCGGCTGCCGGGCTATATGATCCCGGCGCTCTTCGTGGAGCTGCCGCACCTGCCGCGGACCGCGAACGGCAAACTCGACCGGGCGGCGCTGCTGCTGCGGGCGCGGGAGGGCGGGTCCGTCCAGGTCAATCTGGCCAGTCCGCGCGACCACATCGAGTTGACGCTCTATCAGATATGGCAGCGGCTGCTGCTGCAACCCGACATCGGCATCCGCGACAGCTTCTTCGACATCGGCGGCAGCTCCATCTCGGCCATCAAGATGTCCCACGCCATCCGCGAGGCGTTCGGTGAGACCCTGCCGATCCGCGACATCCTGCTGCACCCGACCATCGAGGAGCTGGGCGGGCGGCTGCGGCAGGGCGCCTCGGGCCGGCCCCCCGGCAATCTGATCGAGTTCCGGGCGGGCGAGGGCCGGCGGCGGGTGGTGTGCGTCCACCCGGCCGGCGGCACCGCCTTCTGCTATCTGTCACTGGCCAAGGCGCTGCCGGAGGAGTACGGCGTCTACGGCATCCAGTCGCCCGGGGTGAACCCCGGCGAGACGTCCCTGCCCACGGTCGAGGCCATGGCCGAGGCGTATCTGCGGCTCATCGAGCCGCTGCTCGACGGGCCGCTGGTCCTCACCGGGCTCTCCTACGGCGGCCTGATCGCCCATGAGATGGGGCGCCGGCTGGCGTCGGCCGGCCACACCGAGCTGAGCGTGGTGCTGCTCGACACCCAGGGCACCGACGACCCGGCGCAGCGGGCCCTGATCGAACCGGTGGAGATGGCCGAGTTCCGGGAGAAGCTCGTCAAGTTCAACGGCATGTATCCCGGTATCGACGACCAGCAGATCGACCAGTACTTCCACATCTACAACCACAACCGGCTGACCATGCGCGACTATCCGGCGCCGTCGTCATCGGCCCGGCTGGTGCTGCTCCAGGCCGTCGGGGACGGGCCGGACACCGACCATCTGCGGGCGGTGCGCGCCTTCTGGCGGCGCCGCGCGGACGCGGAGCTCCTGGTGGAGCAGGTGCCCTGCGACCACTGGGAAATGCTGGAGACCGCCGAGGTGCGCCGGGTGGCCGCGCTGATCAGTTCCGAACTCGCCCGCTTCCCGGTATCCCGTCCGCTGCCGTCCGCCGCCCGGCGGACCGGGGCGGCCCTGGCGCAGGAGTCATGATGGACACCGGATCGCCCGCACCGGCCGGCTCCGCCGCCCCCGGCCTGGCCCACAGCCTGTACACCCGGGCCCGCCGCACCCCGGCCGCCGTCGCGCTCGTCGACGGCGACCGGCGTCTCGACTACGCCGCACTCGACGCCGCGGGCGCCGCCGTCGCCCGGTCCCTGCACCGCCACGGTGTGCGGCCGGGCCAGGCGGTGGCGGTCTGCCTGCCGCGTTCGTGGCAACTGGTCTGCGCCATGCTCGGCATTCTGCGGCTGGGCGCGGTGGTGGTGCCGCTCGACGCGCAGAGCCCGCCCGAGCGCCGCCACCACATCCTGGCCGATTCGGCGAGTGTGGCGCTGATCCACGGCGAGGCGGCGCCCGACGGCCTGCCCGACGGGGTGGCGCCGCTGGCGGTGTCCGCGCTGCTCGGCACCGGCCCGGCCACCGACGCCGCTCCCCCGCCACCGTTCGCCGCCCCGCCCGTCTCGTTCCTCTTCTACACCTCGGGCACCACCGGCCGGCCCAAGGGCGTCGAGGTGCGGGACGCCGGCATCCTGCGGCTGGCGCGGCCCGGCTACCTCCGGCTGAGCCCGGCGGCGCGCTACGCCTGGCTGTCCAACCCGGCGTTCGACGCGCTGAGCTTCGAGGTCTGGGTACCGCTGCTGACCGGCGGCCGCTGCGTGGTCCTCGACGACGAGACGGTGCAGACGCCCCATCTGCTGGCGGCCGCGCTCCGGCGCGAGCGCATCGACACCCTGTTCATCACCGTGGCGCTGTTCAACGCGGTGGTCGACAAGGTGCCAGACTGCTTCGCCGACGCCGGCCAGGTGCTGGTGGGCGGTGAGCAGCTCAACGCCCGGCTGATCCAACGCTGGTACCGCGACAACGCCGCGAGCACCACCCAACTGCACAACGTGTACGGGCCCACCGAAGCCACCACCTTCGCGCTGTGCCATCCCGTCCCGCGCGACTTCGACGCGGCGGTGGTACCGATCGGGCGGGCGCTGCCGGGCACCGAGGCGCTGCTGGTAGCCGACGGCGATCGGCCGGCCGAGCCCGGTGAGGTGGCCGAACTCCTGCTGGCCGGCGAGGCGCTGGCGGCGGGTTACCGCAACCTGCCGGACGAGACCGCGCGCCGCTTCGTGCGGCTGCCCTGGTACGACGGCGGCCACGGCCGCTACTACCGCAGCGGCGATCTGGTGCGCCGCGACGCCGACGGCCACATCGAGTACGTCGGCCGCGCCGACCGCCAGGTCAAGGTCCGCGGCTTCCGCATCGAACCGGGCGAGCTGGAACGGCAGATCGTGGCGCATCCGGCGGTACAGCAGGCGTATGTCTGCACCCGGCGCGACGCGGCGACCGGGGTGAACGAGCTGCTGGCCTACCTGGTGCTCCGGGCCGAGCTGTCCTTCGAGGACTTCGGGCGCCATGTGGCGGCCGGGCTGCCGCCGTACATGCGGCCCCACCGGGTCCACCTGGTCGAGGCGCTGCCGCTCAACGCCAACGGCAAGGTCGACCGGGCGGCGCTGCTGGGGCGCGCCGACCCGCCCTGGCGGGGTACCGAGGTGTCCGGCCCGGCCGCCACCGGTCAGCAGCGCGAGGTGCTGGAGCTGGCGGGCGAGGTGCTGGGCGTGGCGGGGCTGCGGCCGGGCGACCGCTGGCTCGCCCACGGCGGCGATTCGCTCAAGGCGCTGCGGCTGCGCTTCGAGGTCCGGCGGCGCTGGGGCTGCGAACTGCCGCAAGCGCTGGTCCTGCAGGGGGACTTCGCGCAGCTGGCCGCCGCGGTCGCGGCGGGCCGAACCGTGGACGGTGACGGTGACGGTGACGGTGCGCCCTACCCGGCGCCGCCCGCCCCGGCGGGGGCGTGCTCGGCGCCGGCCACCGCCGAGCAGCAGCGGCTGTGGCTGCTGCAACAGCGGACGCCGCGGTCGTGCGCGTACAACGTCGGGCTGGCCTTCCGGCTGCGCGGCGCGGTCGACACGGCCGCGCTGCGGGGGGCGTTGCGGCGGCTGGTGGCACGCCATCCGGCGCTGCGGACCGCCTTCGCGGCCACGCCCGAGGGGCTGCGCCAGACGGTGGCCGAGCCCTACGACCCGTGGACGGAGCCCGGCCCGGCCCCGGACGGCGACGGCTGGCGCGCCGTCGCCCACCGGCTCTTCGCCACCCCCTTCGACCTGGCGCGGCCCCGGCTGCTGGACGCGTGCTGGCTGGCGCAGGACGACGGTGGTGTCCTGCTGCTGCATCTGCATCACATCGCGGTGGACGGCTGGTCGCTCAACGTCCTGTTCCACGAGCTCTCGGCCGACTACGCGGCCGCCTCACGCGCGGACGGCGGCGGAGAGCGGGAAGCGACGGGAGGCGAGGAAGCGAGCGCGGCCGCCGGCGCCCCCGTACCGACCCCGCTCGACTTCGCCGTCTGGCAGGCCGACTGGTTCCGCCATCCCGCCTATCTGTCCCAGCGCGCCGCGCTCCGGGCGCACTACGACGGGCTGGACGAGGCGGCGGAGCCACTCCGGCCGATCCGCGCCGGGGCCCGTGCCGAGGGCCGGCTGCTGCGCACGTCCGTCGACGCGGACCGCCGCGCCGACCTCGACCGGCTGGGCGCCGAGCTGGGTCTCACCCGCTTCCAGCTGCTGCTGAGCGTGTTCGCGTGGAGCCTGTACGGCGTGACCGGCCGCACCGAGCCGCGGATCGCCGGCCCGGTGGCCAACCGCCCGGTGCAGGAGTTCGAGGGCAGCGTCGGCATGTTCGCCAACACCGTGCTGCTGCCGCTGACGGCGGCGCCGCACGAGGAGCTGCGTACCCAGCTGACGCGGCAGGGCGCCGGGCTGCGGGCGGTGCTGGACCGGCAGGACGTGGCGCTCGCCGATGTCCTGGCCGACCGGGAGTTCCCCGCCGACGGCCCGCCGTTCGACTTCCTCTTCGTCCTGGAGAACACCGACTTCACCGCGCTGGCGCTGCCGGGCTGCGACTCCCGCCCCGAATGGCTGGCGCCGTCCGAGGCGAAGTGCCCGCTGACGCTGTCGGTGGTCGAGCGGGCGGCCGGGTTCGACTGCCTGTGGGAGTACGCCGACGGCCACTTCGACCCCGCCGAGGTCGCGGCGCTGGCCGACCTGTTCCGGCAGGGGCTGGACAAGCTGGCCGACGGTACGGAAACCACCCTGGCCGAGCTGGTGGCCCCCTACCGGCGCACGCTGCCCGAGCCCGGCCGCGGCCCCGCCGCCGAACCGGCCTTCGCCACCGTCGCCGAGGGCTTCGCCCGGCAGGTCCGCCGGATGCCCGACGCGCCGGCGCTGGTGACCGCCGACGGCCGCAGCCTGAGCTACGCCGCACTCGACGCGCACGCCGCGGCGCTGGCCGCCGAGTTGCAAGACCGCTACCCGCTGCCGCCGGCGGACGACCGGCCGCGCTGCGTCGCGCTGCACTTCCCGCCCTCGGTCGAGCACGTGGTGGCGCTCCTGGCGCTGGCCCGGCTCAACCTCACCATCGTGCCGCTCGACCCGGCCTACCCCCCGGCGCTGCTGCGGCAGATCCTGGACCAGGTGGCGCCGCTCTGCGTCCTGCTGCCGCCGGGCGATCCGGCCGCACTCGACGCGATCGCCGCGGACGGCCTGCCGCGCCATGTGGTCACGCTGTCGACCGCGCCCGCGCCCGCCCTGCCCCCGCACACCGGCCGCCGGTCGCTGTACACCCTGTTCACCTCCGGCTCCACCGGCACGCCCAAGGGGGTGCAGGTACCCGACCGCACCCTGTGCAACCTGCTGCACTGGCAGCGCGAGAGCGGCGGTCTGGCGGCGGACGCCGTCACCCTCCAGTTCGCCCCGCTCTCCTTCGATGTGTCCTTCCAGGAGATCTTCGGCACGCTCTGCGGCGGCGGCCGCCTGCATCTGGTGCGGCCCGGCTTGCGGCAGGACGCCCCGGCGCTTCTGGAGCACCTCGAAACGGCCGGCATCGAGCGCGTCTTCATGCCGTACGTGGCGCTGCAACTGCTGGCCGAGCACGGTGTCCATCTGGGCCGCCACCCGTCGCGGCTGCGGGAGGTGGTCACCGCCGGCGAGCAGTTGCTGTGCACCGACGCCATCCGCCGCTGGTTCGGCAAGCTGCCCGGCGCGCGGCTGTTCAACCACTACGGGCCGACCGAGACCCATGTGGTCAGCGCCCTCCGTCTCGACGGCGACCCGGCGCACTGGCCGGACCGTCCGGCCATCGGCCGTCCCGTCGCCAACGCCTGGCTGCGGGTGGTCGACGAGGCCGGCCAGGCCGTACCGCCGGACTGCGCCGGTGAGCTGCTGATCGGCGGGCCGATGGCCGCGCCCTGCTACCTGGGCGACGCGGCGCTCGACGACGCCCGCTTCGTCGAACTGACCGGCCTCGGGCGCTTCTACCGCAGCGGCGACCGGGCCCGTTTCGACCGGCGGGGACTGCTGCACTACCTGGGCCGCGACGACCAGCAGATCAAGCTGAGCGGCCACCGGCTGGAGCTGGGACAGGTCGAGGCGGCGCTGCTGCGGCACCCCGGGATCGTCAACGCGGTGGTGGTGCTGGACGGCGAGCATCTGGTGGGGTGCCTGCAATGCCGTGCTGCGGCGCCGACGCCGGAGGAGTTGGCGGATCATCTGGCGCCGCTGCTGCCGCCGCATGTGCGGATCGCCCGTTTCCGCCGGCTGACGGCGCTGCCGCGTACCCCCAGCGGCAAGCTGGACCGGCGCCGGGCGCTGCGCGCTCCGGGCGAGGAGCTGCGCCCGCGTGCCACCGCCGCGCCCGTCCTGTCGGACCGCGAGGCGCAGCTGACCGAGCTGTTCGAGGCGGTGATCGGCAAGCCCATCGGACCGGAGCAGCGCTTCTTCGACGCGGGTGCCTCCAGCCTCGGCCTGATGCGCTTCCATCTGCGCTGCACCGCCGAGCTGGGCCTGCCGTTGACCATCCCCGACCTGTTCGAGCATGTCACCGTCCGCCGCCTGGCCCGCTTTCTGGAGGGACGGCCGGCCGTACGGCGGGACGCGGCCCCGGTGGCCGCCGCCGACGAACCGGTGGCCGTCATCGGTATGGCGGTGCGGCTGCCCGGCGCCCGGGACCTGGCCGCCTTCTGGGACCTGGTGCGGACGGGCGGCCGCGGTATCGAGCACTTCGACGCCGCCGGCGGACTGGTCGGCGCCCGCAGTCAGATGGCGGGCCTGCTGGCCTTCGACCCGGAGCATTTCGGCATCAGCCGCCAGGAGGCGCGGCTGATGGACCCGCAGCAGCGCCATCTGCTGATGAGCTGTGTCGAGGCGCTGGCCCATGCCGGTATCGCCGACCCGGCCGGGCGGCGCGTCGGGCTCGTCGCCGGCTGCGGCGAGAACACCTACTTCCAGACCATGCTGCGCGAGGCCGACCCGGCGCAGCTGCCCGACGGCTTCCAGCTGGCCCTCCACCACGACAAGGACTTCCTCGCCACCAAACCCGCCTACCACCTGGGCCTTTCGGGTCCGGCCCTCACCGTGCAGGCGGCCTGCGCCAGTTCGCTGGCGGCGGTCCATATCGCGGCCGGTCTGCTGCGCCAGGGCGACGCCGAGGTGATGCTGGCCGGCGGCGTACTGGTCGACACGCTGCTGACCGACGGCTACCGCTACCGGCCGCAGCACATCTTCTCCAAGGACGGGCACTGCCGGCCGTTCAGCGACGACGCCAGCGGCACCATCGGGGCCAGCGGGGTCGGCGTGGTGGTGCTGAAGCCGCTGCGGCTGGCGCGACGCGACGGCGACACCGTGTACGCGGTGATCACCGGCTCGGCCCTCAACAACGACGGTGCGGACAAGCTCAGTTACAGCGCACCATCACTGGCCGGCCAGCGCGAGGTGATCCGCACCGCGCTGCGCCGCAGCGGCCGCGGCGCCGCCGACCTCGGCTATGTCGAGGCGCACGGTACCGGCACCCAGCTCGGCGATCCGGTCGAGGTCGGCGCACTGCGCCAGGCGTACGGGCTGACCGAGTCCGGCCGTTGCGCACTGGCCTCGGTGAAGAGCCAGCTCGGCCACCTGGGCGCCGCCGCCGGCGTGATCGGTCTGGTGCGGGCCACGTTGGCGGTCCACCACGGCCTGATCCCGCCCAATGTCGACTTCCACCGCCTCAACCCGCAGCTCGGCCCCGACCCGGCGCCGTTCTACATCCCCACAAAGGCCCGGCCCTGGCCGGCCGGCCGCCCGCGGGTGGCGGCGGTGAGCAGCTTCGGCATCGGCGGTACCAACGCCCACCTGGTGCTGGAGGCGGGCGAACCGGCGGCGCCGCCCGGCGCCGTGCCCTGCCTGGTGCTCTCCAGCAGCAGCGCGGCGGGGCTGCGCGCCGATGCCGCCCGCGTCGCCGACTATCTGGCGGCCCGACCCGAGGCGTACGGCCATGTGCTGCGCCATCTCCAGGCGGGCCGCCCGCCGCGCCGCTGGCGGCTGGCGGCGGTCTGCGCCGACGCCGCCGAGGCGGTGGCCTGGCTGCGTACGGCGGCCGGTGCCGAGGTGGCGCCGAGCGAGGCGAGCTGCCGCGCCGCGGACCATCCGGCCCGGGAACTGGCCGACGCCTGGCTGGCCGGGCGGACGATCCACTGGCCGGCCGGTCCGGCGCAGGCGCCCTGGGACTTCCCGCCGCCCGCCTTCGAGCTGGCCGACTACGACTTCGCGCGGGCCGCACCGGCGACCGGCCCGGCCGCGCCCGGCGCCGAGGCGCGGCTGCCCGAGGCCGACTGGCTGCACCAGCCGCACTGGACACGGCTGCGCCGCGCCGCCACCAAGACCACCTCCCGCGCGCCCGGCCTGGTGGTGCTGATGAGCGCCACACCGTCGGCACCGTCAGCCTGGCGACCCTTCGAGGCCGCCGGTCGCCGGGTGGTCCGGGTCAGCGCGGCCGCCTCCTTCGCCCGGCTGGCGGACGGCGGCTTCCAGGTCGACCCGGCCGACCCCGCCTCGCTGCGCCAGCTCCTCGACGCGCTGCCCGACGCGGGCCGGGCCGGTATCGACTGGCTGCACGCGCTGCCGCTGGCGGTCGACGGGGCGGTGGACGAGGAGACGCTGGCCCGCGCCCGCTGGGCCTGCCTCGACACACCCGCCGCGCTGCTCCAGGCGGTGGCGGCGCTGCCCGACGCGCCGCCGCTGCGGACCTGGTGGCTGTCGCACCGGGCCCAGCCGGTCGAGGGCACCGTGGAGCGGCCGGAACTGGGCCTGCTGGCCGGTGTCTGCGAGGTCGCACCGCAGGAGTGCGCCGTCGAGGGCCACTGGCTGGACCTGCCCGGCGACGACCCGGCCGGCTGGGCGCCGGAGCTGTCGGCGGTGCTGGCCGAGGACGCCGCGGCGCTCCCCCGGCGGCTGGCGCTGCGGCAGGGCTACTGGTGGCAGCCGACGCTGCTGCCGGTGGCCGCGCCCGCCCCGGCGGCCCCCACGGCGCTGCCCGCCGCGCGGGGCGTCCACCTGATCCTGGGCGGTACCGGCGGGATCGGCAGCGGTATCGCGGCCTGGCTGCTGGCCCGGACCGACTGCCGGGTGATCCTGCTGGCGCGACGGCCGGAGCTGCCCGCCGGCCTGGCACCGTGGGCCGACCGCGTCACACTGTGCGAGGCCGATCTGGCCGAGGAGGCGCCGGCGGCGATCCTGGCCCGGCTCGACCGGCACACCCACCGGATCGACGGGGTGGTGCACGCCGCGGGCGTGGCGGCCGGCGGTCTGATAGCCCGGCGCGACGCCGCGGCGCTGCGGCAGACGACGGCGGCCAAGCTGCACGGCGCCCTGCTGGTCGAGCAGGTGGTGGCGCGCCACCGGCCGGACTTCGCGGTCTACTGCTCATCGATGTCGGCGCTGTTCGGCGGCGTCGGCCAGCTCGACTACGCCGCCGCCAACGGCCTGTTGGACGGCTTCGCCCGCCACCGGGCCGACGCGGCGGAGACCACGGTGCGGCTCGGCATCGACTGGGACATCTGGCGCGAGGCCGGTATGGCGCGGCACGCCCTGCCGACGGACGCCCGCCACCGGGCACACCTGGCGGTCGGCCTCGACGTGGCGGAGGGCCAGCGGCTCTTCGCGCGGGCCCTGCACCTCCAGCTGCCGCAGCTGCTGGTCTCCACGACCGCCCTGGAGCAGGCCCGCGGCTTCTACGCGGCGCCGTCCCCGTCACCGGCGACGAGCACGGCACCCACGGCCGCCGTCCCAACTTCCGCCACGGTCAACCCCGTTGACGCGGCCACGGCCCCGGCCGCCGAGCGGCTCGCCGAGCGGCTCTGTCACTGGCTGGGCCTGGACCACCTCGACCCGGCCGCCTCGCTCTACGACCTGGGCGCCGATTCGCTGACCTTGCTGGACCTCATCGACGAGGTGAAGCGCCACTTCGGCGTCGATCTCGAACTGTCCCGGCTGAGCCACCGGGTCAGCCTCACCGAGGTACTGGCGCGGCTGGCCGAGGCGCTGCCCGACGGGCCGCCCGGCGCGGACCCGGTGGCGCCGGAGGTCTGGCAGGAGGGCCACGGGCACGACCTGCTGTGCCTGGTCCACCCGGTCGGCGGTGACATCCAGGCATACCGGTCGCTGGTGTCGGCACTCGATCCGCGGCTCACCGTCTGCCTGATCGCCGACCCCGCGCTGCACCAACCGGACCTGCCGGCCTGGCCGTTGGCGGACCGGGCCCGGCGCTACCACGCCGCGCTCCAGGCGCGCTTCCCGCGCGAGACCTGGCGCTGGCGGCTGGCCGGCTGGTCCTTCGGCGCCTGGGTGGCGGTGGCGATGGCGGCCGAGGCCGAGGCGGCCGGCCGGCCGGCGGACGGGCTGTATCTGCTGGACCCGCCGCCACCCGGCGCCGGGCGGCACTTCCGGGCCTACGACGAGGCGCAGCTCGAAGCGGTCTTCGCGCACGAGCTGGGCCAGGGCGGCACGGGGGCCCCGGTGGGCCGGGAGGCGAGGGCCTACGCCGAGCGGCTGGCGCGCTGCTGCCGGGCCAACCTGGCGAGCATGGCGCGGTACGAACCGCCGCGGCTGACCGAAACCCCCGGTCACCTGTGGCTGGCGAGCCGGCCGGTGGCGGGCCTGCCGGCGCCGGTCTCGCCGGCGGAGCAGCAACGGCTGTGGCAGGCACGGCTGCCGCGGCCGGCGGGCCGGTACCGCCTCGACACCACGCACTACGACATCGTCCGGCCGCCGCACGTACAGGCGGTGGCCGAGGCCATCAACGCGGCGTTGCCGCCGGTTCCCGGAACCCGCTGACGCCGTCCACGCACGAAAGAGGTCGACTTGAACACGCCCACCCCCTGGTTCACCCCGGCCCCCGGTGCCGCGGGCGCCAGGCGTCTGTTCTGCTTCCCGTTCGCGGGCAGCAGCGCCGCCTCCTTCCTGCCCTGGCAGGCGCTGCTGGGTACGCGGCTGGAACTGCGGGTCGCCCTGCTGCCCGGCCGCGGTCTGCGGCTGTTCGAGGCGCCGCTGGACGATATGGACGAACTGGTCGACCGGCTGGCGGGGGCGGTGGCGGACCTCGCCGACCGGCCCTTCGCCTTCTTCGGCCACAGCCTGGGTGCCCTCGTGGGCTTCGAGGTCGCCCGCGCCCTGCGCCGCCAGGGGCTGCCGGGTCCGGACGTGCTGTATGTGTCCGGCGCCGAGGGGCCGCAGACCCGCGCGGTCGAGCGCCACCTGCACGATCTGCCGGAGGCGGAGCTGATCGACGCCCTGCGCGACTACAACGGCACGCCCGCCGAACTCCTGGACGACCAGGAGATGATGCGGCTGCTGCTGCCCGGCCTGCGCGCCGACTTCGCCCTGGACGAGCGGTACGCCTACCGCGCCGAAGCGCCGCTGGACATCCCCTTCCACCTGCTGCTCGGCGACCGGGATCCCCATGTGGACGCCGTCCGCGCCGCCGGCTGGGCGCGCGAGAGCACGCGGCCGCTGCACCGGCACGAGTACGCCGGCGACCACTTCTTCATCCACTCCCACCAGGCCGCCATCACCGCGCTGCTGGCGGCGGCACCGGCCGCCGGCCCCGTCGGCCCGCGGCCGCTCACCTGACGCGCCGAGGACCCCGCCATGAACCCCTATCAGTCGCTGCCGCCCCGCTCGTTCTGGCGCTCCGCCGTGGCCGAGCCGGAGATACCGGACATCGGTGAACTGTGGACACCGAAGTTCGCCATCGGACAGGACGACCCGGTCCTCACCGCCGGCTCCTGCTTCGCCCGCCACATCGGCCGCGCCCTGCGCGACCGGGGCATGAACTGGCGCGACGCCGAACCGGCCCCACCGGGGCTGACCGCGGCCGAGCGCCAAGACCGCCACTACGGCGTGTTCTCGTTCCGCACCGGCAACATCTACACCGCCGCCATGCTGCGGCAGTGGCTGGCCTGGGCCTACGGCCACGCCACACCGCCCGACGAGGTCTGGCACGAGGACGGCCGCCATTTCGACCCGTTCCGCCCGGCCGTCGAGCCCGCGGGCCATGCCACGGCCGAGGCGGTGGCGGCCGCGCGCCGGGCGACGCTGGCGGCGATCCGTACGGCCGTCGCCGAGGCGAGCTGCCTCGTCTTCACCCTGGGCCTGACCGAAGCCTGGCTGGACGGCGGCGACGGCACCGTCCACCCGGTCTGCCCCGGCACCGTACGCGGCACCTTCGACGCCGAGCGGCATGTCTTCCACAACTTCACCTTCGACGAGGTGCACCGCGACCTGTCCGCCGCGCTCGCGCTGGCCCGCGCCGCCAACCCACGGCTGCGCGTGCTGCTCACCGTGTCGCCGGTGCCGCTCACCGCGACGGCCACCGGCGGCCACGCGCTCACCGCCACCACGTACTCCAAGTCCGTACTGCGGGCCGTGGCCGGGCAGTTGGCGCAGGAGCACGACGACGTCGACTACTTCCCCGCGTACGAGATGATCACCGGCTTCCCCTTCAAGGCGGTGTTCTTCGAACCGAATCTGCGCACGGTCTCGCCAGCGGGTGTCGCCTTCGTCATGCGCCAGTTCTTCGACGCGCTCGACCGGCGCCCGGCCGAGCCGCGGCCCGCCCACCGCACCCCACCCGCCGGCGGAGAGGACTTCTGGTGTGACGACGCCGTACTCGACTACTACAACCCCCGCTAGGGCCAGGTTCCTGCTGCTGGGCGACTCGCACGCCGGTCCGATCGGGCGGGCGGCGAAGGCGGCCGGTATCCCGTTCCACGGCGGCCCGATCGGCGCCGGACGCGAGTTCACCGCCGGCTTCTTCGACCTGCGCGAGAACGATGTGGTCTTCCGCAAGCCGGAGGCGGAGGCGCGCTACCGCGGTTTCCTGGCCGAGCTGGGCGTGAGCGGCCTCGACCGGCTCACCGTGCCACTGGTGTCGACCTTCGGCTTCAGCGTCCACTTCGTCGCCACGACCGAGAACTGGGAGGTCTACCGGGTCCGCGGCGGCGGCCTCGCACCGGGCTTCCTGGCGAGCGGGCTGTTCGACGACATCGTCCACGCCATGGTCCGCGACGCGCTGGCCTTCTACCGCCATGCGCGCGGCCTGGGCCTGCGGGTGCTGGCGGCGATGCCGCCGCAGCGGGTGCCGGGCCAGTCCGACCCGCTGGTCTTCCGCGCGGCGCAGGAGACCGTCCGGCGCGCGCTGGACGCCCTGGGCGTCGAGATCGTCGATCTGCGCGCCCGCGTCACCGACGGGACGGGCTTCCAGCGCCCCGAACTGTGCGAGGCCGACGACCCGATCCACGGCAATCTCGCCTTCGGCCGGCTGATCCTGGCCGACCTGCTGGAGCGCGGTCTGTGACCCCCGCCCCCGTATGACACCACCGGCCGGCACCCGGCCACTCCCCTCACCCCACCCCACCCCACTCGGCACCACCACCCCACTTCAGGAGGACGGAATGGAGCAGTTCGCACTCGATGCGGTCGAGCGCCTCACCACGCGGCCACGGGCGGTCTACGACACGATCGGGGTCGATCCGCTGACCCCGGTGATCGGCGCCGAGGTGTCCGGCCTCGACCTGTCGAAGGAGCTCTCGGACGAGCAGCTGGACGAGGTGCGGCGCGCCTTCCTGGAGCACCATGTGCTGGTCTTCCGCGACCAGGAGCTGTCGCCCGCGGACCACAAGCGTTTCGCCGGCTACTTCGGTGAACTGCGCCAGATGCCGCTGACCGGTACCGACGACGGCGACCCGGCCATCCTCGACCTCACCGCCACCAAGGAATCGCGTTACGTGGCCGGTGAGGACTGGCACTCCGACGGCACCGCCGACGCCGAACCCGCGCTCGGCTCGATGCTCTACGTCACCCATCCACCGGAGATCGGCAGCGGCGGCGACACCCTGTTCGCCAACATGCACCTGGCCTACGATCTGCTGTCGCCGCCCATGAAGTCCTTCCTCGACGGCCTGACCGCGGTGCACGACGGCCTGATCCCGTGGCAGGGCTACACCCCGCCGCCCGAGTACGTCGTCCCCAAGAGCGAGCACCCGGTGGTGGTCCGCCATCCCGAGACCGGCCGCAAACTGCTCTACGTCAACGGGGGATTCACCTCGCACATCGCGCAGCTGTCGCGCGGTGAGAGCCGGGCGCTCCTCGACCTGCTGTTCGGCCTGGTCGCCCGCGAGCCCCTGCTGAGCTGCCGCGTCCGCTGGGCGCCCAACACCCTGGTCTTCTGGGACAACCGCTGCACCCAGCACCACGCGATATGGGACTACTACCCGCACTCCCGCCACGCCCGGCGGATCTCCATCAACGGCGGGCGGCCGCGAGCCTGAGCGGTGCGCGCCAGGGGGCGGCGGCACGGTGGTGCCGCGCGGCGGGCACCGCCTTGACGACGCTCTCCGAACAACCGGCGCACCCGCGGACCGTAGGTGCGGCGCCCGCCGCCGGTGCCCTGGACCGGGCACCGGCGGTACGGAGGGCGGGCCCGGCTCAGGCCGCGGTCCGGGCCAGGCTGTCGGCCAGCCCGTCGGCGAGCCGCCCGTAAGCCGCCCGGTGCCGCTCTTCCTGGCCGGCCGCTCCGTCCCGGCCGGCATGGGCGTGGGCGTACGCCTGCACGCGGGCGAACGGGTAGGTCCGGGCGTAGGCCCGCGCATCCCCCGCCGCGTAGGCGGCCGCCAGCGCCCGCGCGTTCGCGAGGGCGTTGGCGTCGGCGTAGGACCGGGCGTTGGCGCCGGTGTTGAGCTGGGCGTAGGTCTCGGCGAACTCGGCGGCCCGTTCCTCGCCGAACCCGTTGGCGATCGCGTAGGCATGGGCCTGGGCGCCGGCCGTGGCGCAGGCGTCGGCGTAGCCGTAGGCGTGGCGGTAGACCTCTCGCAGCGCCGGCTCCAGCGCCGCGGTCCAGTCCGCTTCCGGCACCCGCTCGCCGGCCAGCGTCCGGGTGTGCAGCAGCCCCACCGCATGGTGCGGCCCGGCGGCCCCGCCGTGCCGCACGCTCGCCTCCGCCAGCATCGGCGCGACGACCCGGGCGTGCCAGTCGTGCACGACGCCGAGGGGCACCCGGCCGCCCAGGCGCCCGAGTTCGCCGTGCACGCGCCGCGCCCAGTCCTGCGCGGCGGCGGCATCCTGGCCGTCGAAGAGCACACCGACCAGCTGCGCCGCCCAGGCCGGCAGGTCCGGACGGGGGCGGGGCCCCGGATCGTCCTCGTCCCGGCCGGCCATACCGGCTTCGAGCTGGGCGAGGAAGTACGGGAACGCCTCGGCGGCGGCCGGGGAACTGCTCACTTGGTTCTCTCCTGTCTCGTGTCTCGGCTTCGTCTCGGGTCGCGGGTTCGTCGGGGGCGTAACTTTCGGCTTCCGGCTTCCAGCTTCCGGCTTTCCGGACTGCCGCGCGGGCTCTGCCCCACCTCTGCCCCGCACCGTCCCGGCCCTGCCCCGCAGCTTGCCGTATCCGCCGCCGCAGGCGAAGCCCCCTGCCCTGTCCGGTCCGCCGGGGAAGTGAACCGGGAGGTAGGGGTTGGCCGTTCGGGCGCGGCGGGCTTAGCGTCTGCTGATCATTACTTCTTCGGAGGATCGCTGCCGCTATGAGCGTTACCGACACCGACAACGGTCTGTGGATCCGGCGCTTCGCCACTTCGGCCGAGAACGCCCCGCAGCTGGTGTGTCTGCCCCATGCGGGCGGCTCGGCCAGTTTCTACTACCCCGTCGCCACCGCACTCGCACCCGCCGTCGAGGTGCTGGCCATCCAGTACCCGGGGCGGCAGGACCGCAGACAGGAGAGCTGCGTCGACGACATCCACGAACTCGCCGGGCGGCTGTTCACCATTCTGCGGCCCCTGATGGGGCGCCCGATGGCGCTGTTCGGGCACAGCATGGGGGCGACGCTCGGGTTCGAGCTGGCCAGGCTGATGGAGCAGGCCGGGCAGCCGGTGTCGAGGCTGTTCGCGTCGGGGCGGCGGGCGCCGTCCCGGCCCCGGCACGAGAGCGTGCATCTCCTCGACGACCAGGGGCTGCTGGCCGATGTGCGCAAGCTGAGCGGCACCGATTCGCGGATCCTGGACGATGAGGAACTCCTGCGGATGGCGCTGCCGGCCATCCGCGCGGACTACCGCGCCGTCGAGACCTACGTCTACCGGCCCGGCCCCCAACTCACCTGCCCGGTAACGGTGTTCACCGGGGACGACGACCCGAAGACGACACTCGACGAGGCGCGGGACTGGGCGACCCACACCACCGGCGCCTTCGACCTGGACGTCTTCCCCGGCGGGCACTTCTTCCTCACCGAGCACCAGCCGGCGATCCTGCGGAAGATCGCGCAGCAGCTGGCGGTCTGACGACGCGACCCCGGCCACGTGGCGGCGCCCGGCGACGGGGCGCCGCCACCGGCGCGTCGGTGGTCACCCGGCGGCGGCCGTCCGCGCCTTCGCCTACGGCGCGGACCCGGGCCATTGGCCTCCCCGCCCGCCCGGCCGTCCAGGTGTTCTCCAGGCCGGTCCCCGGCCCCGCCGGCGTGGGCGGCTCAGAGCAGTCCCTGACCGGCGGCCGGCGCCCTCATCAGGGTGATGCGGCGGCCGTCCACCGTGAGGGTCCCGGTGTCGGAGAGCCTTCTCAGGACGCGGGAGAAGGTCTCCGGCTTGAGGCTGAGCCGGGAGGCGATGATCCCCTTGTCGGTCGGCAGTTCGACCCGGACCGGGTATCGGAGTGGCGGACCGTCGTCGCCACCGCCCGCCAGCCGTTCCAGATAGGCCAGGACTCGCTGGGTGCCGTTGTGGAGTGCGTAGGACTCCACGTCGGAGACCAGTTGGTGCAGCCGTTGTGCCAGCCCGCCGGCCATCCGCAGCGCGAAGCCGGGGCTGTGATGGGCGAGGCGGAGCACCGGTTCGTGCGGGATGGCCACCAGGGTCACGGGCGAGAGGGCGATCACCGATACCGGGTAGGGGCGGCCGGTGAACAGCAGCGCGTCCCCGAAGGTCTGCCCTGCCGACACCAGTGAGATCACCTTCTGTTCCGCGGTGGCCGCCGACACCACCAGCTGCACATGGCCCTGGCACACGAAGTAGAACCAGCGGTGCAGGTCCCCGGCCTCGACGAGGACCTCTCCCTTGCGTGCGGTGACCGTGCGAACCCGCTCCGCGATGAGCCGCAGATCGGCCGTGTCGATCTCGCTGAACAGGGGGATCCGGGCGAGCTCGGATACCGGGAAGGGCTGGCGCATGCCCTCAAGTATAGATTTTGCGGTTTTTGATCCAGGTCAAGGCGCTATGAGCTGCTTTTCCCTAGCGTCATGGCAGTCGGCGCGACAGCCGCGACGCCAGACGTGCCGGATATCCGGTGCCGACCAGCGAGGACCAGAGGAATAGCGTGTTCTGTTACCAGTGCGAGCAGACGGACCGGACCGGCGAGACCCCCGGGTGTCACACCAAGGGCACCTGCGGCAAGGACGAGACCACCGCGGCGCTCCAGGACCTGCTCGTGCACCTGTGCAAGGGGGTCGCCCAGTACGCGGTGCGCGGCCGGGCGTTGGGCGCGGTCGACCGGGAGGCTTCCGCCGTCGTCGCATACGGCCTCTTCTCCACCCTCACCAACGTCAACTTCAACGCCGCCCGGTTCGTGAAGCTGATCCACGAGGCAGCCGCGGTGCGTGACCGGGTGCGGGCCGGATACGAGGAAGCGGCCCTCGCGGCCGGCCGGCACCCCGAGCGGCTGCGCGGCCCGGCCGTGTTCGAGCCCGCCGGTGACGTGGACGGGCTGCTCGCCCAGGCCGGGCAGGCGGGCATCAGGGCCGGGGTGGAGCTGGTCGGCGAGGACGTCGTGGGCCTGCGTGCCTTCGTCCTGTACGCCCTCAAGGGTGTCTCCGCGTATATGCACCACGCCAGGGTGGTCGGATACCGGAGTGACGAGGTGGACGCCGGTATGGAGGCGGAGCTGGACTACCTGGCCGGTGAGCCCACCGACGTCGAGGATCTGCTCGCGCACGTGAGTGCGGTGGGGCGGGTGAACCTTCAGGTCATGGCGCTGCTCGACAGTGCCAACACGGGCACCTTCGGTACGCCCTTCCCCACCAAGGTCCGTACGTCGCCGGTCGCCGGGAAGGCGATCCTGGTCAGCGGGCACGGCTTCGACGAGCTGCTGGAGTTGCTCCAGCAGACCGAGGGAACCGGCATCCGGATCTATACGCACGGCGAGATGCTGCCCGCGCACGCCTACCCCGAACTCGGCAAGTACCCGCACCTCGCCGGTAACCACGGCGGGGCCTGGCAGGACCAGCAGCAGGACTTCGCGGCCTTCCCCGGCCCGGTCGTGATGACCTCCAACTGCCTCATCGAGCCGCTGCCCGCGTACAAGACCCGCACCTTCACCACCGGTCCGGTCGGCTGGCCCGGCGTGCGGCACATCGCCGGCTACGACTTCAAGGCCGTCGTCCGCGCGGCCAAGGCCACCCCCGGCTTCGCCGAGACCGCACCGGAAGCGCTGATCACCATCGGGTTCGGGCGCAACGCACTGCTGTCGATCTCCGAGGACATCGTCAACGCCGTGCACTCCGGCGACATCCGCCACATGTTCCTGATCGGCGGCTGCGACGGCGCCGCACCCGGCCGCGACTACTACACGGAGCTCGCCCGTGCCACCCCGGCGGAGTCGGTGATCCTCACCCTCGGCTGCAACAAGTACCGCTTCAACAAGCTCAGCCACGGCACCACTCCGGGCGGCCTCCCGCGCCTGCTCGACGTCGGCCAGTGCAACGACACCTACGCCGCGCTCCGGGTCGCCGAGACCCTCTCCGCCGCGCTCGACACGGACATCAACGATCTGCCGCTCACCATCGTGCTGGCCTGGTTCGAGCAGAAGGCCCTGGCGGTCCTCGCCACCCTCATCCACCTCGGCCTGCGCAACGTCCGCACCGGCCCCACCGTCCCGGCCTTCGTCACCGAGCCCGTCTGGCGCCTCCTGAGCGAGCGGTTCGGACTGCGTACCAGCGAAAGCGCGGAGAAGGATCTCGCGGACGCCCTCGGGGCCACCCGATGACCGCAGCACCGGCACCCGGCACGGCGCGGACCCCCACCGGGGCCGAGCCGGTCCCCCTGCGCATGACCACGCTGGACGGCGAGATCCTCCAGGCGGAGTGCCTGCCGGGCCGGTCCGTCCTGGACGCGGCCGCCGACGCCGGGTACCTGCTGCCGTCGCTGTGCAGAAAGGGCACCTGCGGCGCCTGCGCGGTCACCGTCACCGACGGCCCGTACACCCTCGGCCCGCACAGCCCCGAAGCGCTCAGCCCCGAGCGCGCGCGGGCCGGCGGCGCGCTGCTGTGCCGCACCTACGCCGAGGGACCGCTGGCCGTCAGCCTGCCCTACGAGCGGTCCCGGATCATCAGCGGACGGCTCACCGAACGCACCGCCACCGTCTCCGCCCTGGAGCGCCTCACCGGTGACCTGGTACGCCTGGTACTCCAGCTCGACGAGGACGGACAGCTCGGCAGCGGAGCCGAGTTCGAGCCCGGCCAGTTCGCCCAGCTGCGCATCCCCGGCGAGACCGAGGAGTCCCGCGCCTACTCGTACGCCAACGCCCCCAACTGGGACGGCGAGCTGGAGTTCTATGTGCGGCTCCGCCCCGGCGGGCATTTCTCCACCTGGCTCGACACCCGTGCGACGCCCGGCGACAGCGTCACCGTGCTCGGGCCGCAGGGTGCGTTCGGGCTCGTCGAGACCGGGCTGAGACCCCGCTGGTTCGTGGCCGGCGGCACCGGCACGGCACCGCTGCTGTCGATGGCCCGCCGCATGGCGGAGTTCGGCGAAAGCCACCCGCTGCGCTTCTACAGCGGCGCGGACACCGTGGCGCAGCTGTGCGGGGCGGAGGCGATCTCGGCCCTCCGCGACGAGCTGCCCCAACTGGAAACGGTGTTCTCGGTCAAAGAACCGGTTGACCGGGCGGGCTACCGGCACGGCCGCATGATCGACGCGCTCGTCGCCGACCTCGTACGGCTCCGCACGAGCGGCGGAACCGACCCGGACCTGTACATCTGCGGCTCACCCGGGCTCATCGACGCCGTCGAACGGGCCGCCGCCGACCACGGCCTCGCCCCGGACCGGGTCCTGAGCGAGAAGTTCAACTCCTCCGCGACCTGACCGGCCCACCCCGGCCGCGCCGGACGGTCCGCCACACCTCGACCCCGGCACCCTCACGTCAGACCCTCCACCAACGAGAAAAGGAACACCCTCATGTTCGGCATCAGCATCGACACCACCCACACCCCCGGCGCCCGGGGCCACGCCCTGCGCCTCGACCCCGAGGGCAGCCCCTTCCGGACGCTCGCCGCAGTGCGCATCCAGGTCCCGGCGGGCGGCACGATCCCGGCCCACACACACGGCACGTCCGAGCTGCTGCTCACCGGCCTGGCAGGCGTCGTGACAGCATCCTGCGGCTGCGGCTCCAAGACGGTCGCACCGGGAACCCTCGCCATGCTGCCGGCGGGGAAGGAACTCACCCTCACCAACACCGGCCACGAGGACGCCACGCTCCTCGCCGTCTTCTCACAGAGCGAGTTCACCGAAAACCTGCCACGTGCCGGCGCCCAGGGCTGCGGCTGCCAGGGCCGGCACCACGCCTGAGGAGTGCCGTCCTCGGACCCCGTCCCGCCGCCCCTCCCCCGCCGGGGGGCTCACGCCCCCGAGGAGCCCAGCGCGATGTCCGTGTCCCGCCCACCCCATCCTTCGGGGCTTCGCCAGATGAGGTGGACGTGGAAGACGTCGCGGACGGTATCCGCGGACCACTCGTCGGCGGGGGGTTCGGGGAGGACCAGATAGAGGCTGTCGGCCGGTGTCGGCAGCGTGTGGTTGATCTCCAGCAGGCGGGTCGCGCCCGAGCGGAGGTCCGCATAGGTGGAGCAGCCCGCTCCCAGGGCCTCGTAGAGGAAGAGGCCGCGCTCGGTGACGCAGCTGACGTCGACGACCGGTGAGTCGGTCGGCTGGAGGTCTGCCCAGAGAAGTGACGATTTCAGCGCATGGCGGATCGCCTCGTGCTTCTTGCAGGTGCGGTCGGCGTCGGCGGCCGCCTCCAGTGCGCGGAGGAAGCCTTCCTGCGCGGTCGGGGCCGGTGCGGCGGAGGTGGTGTCCGCGGTGGTCATCTGCACTTCTTCCTTCTGTTCGGGGTGCCGCGGGGCGACGGGGGCCGCGGCCGCAGCCTCGTCGTCGGGGTGCTCCCCCGCCTCGGCGGCGAAGCGGGTCTGAAGTACCCGTCGCGCTTCGGCGAGCGGCACCGCCCAACCGGAGGCGGCCAGCTCTTCCTTGAGGCGGCCCGCGTCCAAGGTGCCGTCCTTGAGCGCGCGCTGAGTTGTCGCGGTGAGGTCTCGTAGCACGCCCAGTTCGTCCCGGCTCGGCTCGCCGAACAGGTGCAGTACGTCGACCCAGTCGGCTTGGTCCCGTCGGAGGATGCGGTGGGCCATGCCCTGGAGCTCGGAGAGGCGGCTGCGGGCGTCCGGCACGTCGCCGTTGTTCTCGATCAGCTCACCGAGCACGTCCAGTGCCGCGCCGTAACGCCCCGCCATCCGCTCCGAGACGGGCGACCGGCCGCGCTGGTCGGCGGCGAGCACGGTCTGGTTCGTCTCGTTCGCGAACACCCAGCAGTCCAGCTTCTCGCCCTGTTGCGGGAGAACCGATCCGTGGCGGACGGTGAGCACCAGCGGCCGGTCGATCACCGGGGACAGGGGCTTGACCCGGTAGCGGCCGCCGGGGGCCCGGCCCACGACCTCCACCCTGACATCCGTGCCGATCCGCGGAAGCCGTGCCGCCGCTTCTTCCGGCCGGGCACCGGCTGCCGCCGCTTCCCCGTTGTCCCCCGAGCCGATGAGTGCGTCCGGGAGCGGTGCGGTGTGCAGGACGGTCAGGCTCTGGGTGCTGCGGGTCAGCGCCACGTACAGCTGCCGCAGACCGGCGGGACCGCGGTCGGCGATGGTGGCGGGCTCGATGACCAGGACATGGTCGTACTCCATGCCCTTGGCCTGGGTGGCGGCCAGAACGGACACCGCCTCGCGGTTCCGCTCGCCGATGTCGCCGCCTCCGTCGATCCGGCGGCTGATCGCGTCCAGCCAGTCCGAGTCGTCGGGGACGATGACGGCGACGGAACGGAGGGTGCTTCCGTCACTGGTACCCACCAGGCGGGACACCTGGGCGACCGTGTCGTCGAGGAGCTTCCACGGCTCGGTCGCCACCGTCCGTACGGCGTCTTCGCCCGCCTCCCGCACGGCCTGCGGATAGGGCAGGTCCGGGGCGACCGCCCGCGCGAGCGGGGCGACGAACTCCATGATCTCGGCGGGGACCCGGTAACTCGTGTTCAGTTCGGCCACGCGCCAGTCGCCGTGGTCGGACAGGAGCGCGCCGATGCGGTCCCAGTTCGTCGGGATGTGGGGACCGGTCGCCTGCGCCAGGTCACCCAGGACGGTCATGGAGCCGCCCGCGGCACAGCGCCGCCGTAACGCGCGGGCCTGCATGGGGGTGAGGTCCTGTGCCTCGTCGACGACGATGTGCCCGTAGCGCCGCGGAGTGTCCCCGCTGATGAGCACCTGGAGCTCTTCGAGGCAGACGTGGTCGTCGAGCGTCCACGGGTCGGCGTCGGCGCTGGCGGCGCGGGCACGCAGCAGAGCCGCCTGCTCGTCCTCGTCGAGGATGCCGTCGGCGCAGCCGCGCAGGAGGTCGGGCGAGTCGTAGAGGCTGCGCAGGGCCTCACGTGGGCCCGGTGACGGCCAGACGCGTTCGATGAGGCGCTCGACCCGGCGGTTGCGTTCCAGGTCACGGCGGATGGTGCCGGCCTGTCCGCGCCGGGGCGCCATGACGGCGAGTTCCTGGAGGAGGCGGTCGACGAGCAGACCGCGGAAGCGATCGCGGCGTTCCCGGTAGGGGCCGTCACTCTCATGGGCCTGGCCGAGGAGGGTAAGGATCTCGGACCGTGGTACGCGCAGGGTCGTGCTCCCCGCCGTGACGACGATCGCGGACTCGTCGCCCTCGAAGGCGGGGACGACGGTGAGGTCGTCGAGGGCTTCGGGGCGGTAGTCGTTCGCCACCCGGCGGCGCAGCACGGCCGCCATGCGTTCGTCCGACTTCACGAGCCGGGCCCGCGGGGAGTCGGTTCCGAGGATCTCGCCCTCCCACAGGCGGCTCAGCTGGACGGCGTTGACGTCACGGGTGCCGAGGGTGGGGAGGACCTGGCCGACGTAGTCGAGGAACCGCTGGTGGGGGCCGATGACGAGGATGTCCTGGGCTTTGAAGTGGTCGCTGTTGACCAGCCAGGTGACGCGATGCAGGCCGACCGCGGATTTGCCGGTGCCGGGGCCGCCCTGCACGACGAGGACGTCCGAGGGGGAACCGGTGACCAGGTCCATCTGATCACGGCGGATGGTTTCTACGATGTCCCGCATCCGGCCGCCGCGCGAGCGCTGGAGCTCCCGCAGCAGGAAGTCGTCGGGCTGGAGCGGTTTCCGGCGCCGGCGTACGACGATGTCGCCAGGGGTGGGGGCCGGCGCGCGGCGCTCCGCCCGTGCCGGGGCGGGGGCTTCGGGCGGGGTCTGCGTCCGGTCGTCGTCGGTGGTCTGCCGGGGCTTCGGGACGGACGGGGGTGCGGGTTCGGACACCGGCGGAGCGATCTCGTCGAAATAGCCCTCAACTACCCGCTGCACGCAGCGTAATTGGCGTCGTAAGACGACCTCGCCCGGGTTCTCGGGGAGGGCTTCGCGCCACTTCTTCGCCAGCGGGCTGGTCCACAGCAGGACCACCGGCTCGTTCGAGGCGTCCTGCACGCCTCGACGCCCGATGTACCAGGGGCGGGGCGCCGCGCCGGGTTCCTCCGGCACATCGACCCGGGTGAAGACGAGGGCCTCGTCGCCGAGCCCGTCATACGCGGCGGCACGCGCCTCCGCTTCGAACCGGTTGGCGATGCCGTCCTTGCCGCTCGCCGACGCCATGGCGGCCGACGTGCCGCTCATCTCGGCCAGCCGCGCGGTGTAGCAATCGTAGGCGCGGTCCACCGCCTCCTGCTCGACGGCAAGGACCTCGTCCCGAGTGGTCGTGCTCATGTACGTCCTCCCTGCGGTGCCGAAGGGACACCGCCACGGACCTGTGCCCGTACCCCGCTGAAACAACTATCAGAGACCGGGCGGTGTCGAACAGTCAGTACGTCAGTTCCTCGGCCACCGCCCGCCAGGCGCGCACCCGGCCGTACGCGGGGCCCCTCTCGGTCCCACACCCCTGCTGTTGTTACAGTGGCGAAGACGTTGATCGTGTATGGAGGAGAGCGGACATGGTGGTGGACGACGACATCTCCGGGTGATACCCGGACCGACTGGCCACCGGCCGGTGCACAAAAGCACCGCCGTCGTGGCGTCGTTGTCGTTCCCCCTTCTTCCTGTCTGCTGTCCGCCGAGGCAGAAGTGTCATTCCTGCCTCCCTCCTCACGAGGTCGTCTCCATGTCCGGCGTTTCCGTCGTCTGCTCGAACCTGTCCTTCACCTGGCCCGACGACACCCCTGTCTTCCGGGATCTCTCCTTCACCCTCGGCTCCGGTCTCACCGGTCTCGTCGCGCCCAACGGCACCGGCAAGAGCACGCTTCTCAGGCTCATCGCCGGTGAGTTGCGGCCCGTCAGCGGGTCGGTCTCCGTGTCCGGCACCCTCGGCTACCTCCCGCAGAACCTCCCCCTGACCGGCGATCTCACGGTCGCCGAGGTGCTGGGCGTCGCCGCGGTCATCCGGGCCATCGACGCGGTGGAGTCCGGGGACGTCGACGAGAAGCACTTCACCGCCATCGGCGACGACTGGGACATCGAGGAACGCACCCGCGCCCAGCTGGACCGCCTCGGCCTGGCCGGTCTCGCGCTGGACCGCAGCCTGCGCACCCTCAGCGGCGGCCAGATCGTCTCCCTCGGTCTCGCCGCCCAGTTGCTGAAGCGGCCCGACGTGCTGCTGCTCGACGAGCCCACCAACAACCTCGACCTCGACGCCCGGCACAAGCTCCACGACGTGCTGGCGGACTTCACCGGCTGCCTGCTCCTGGTCAGCCACGACCGCGTCCTGCTCGACCGCATGGCACGCATCGCCGAGCTCCACCGCGGCGAACTGTCCTTCCACGGCGGCAACTTCACCGAGTACGAGCAGACCGTGCGGGCCGGGCAGGACGTCGCCGAGAAGAACGTCCGCAACGCCGAACAGGAGCTGAAGCGGGAGAAGCGGGAGCTGCAGCAGGCCCGTGAGCGCGCCGAGCGCCGGCAGAGCAACGCCGCCCGCAACCTGAAGAGCGCCGGGCTGCCCCGTATCTTCGCCGGCAACATGAAGCGGGGCGCGCAGGAGTCCGCGGGCCGGGCGGGCCAGTTGCACGCGGGCCGGGTCAGCGACGCGAAGGCCCGGTTGGACGAGGCCGGGCGCGCGCTGCGCGAGGAGCAGCGCATCACGCTGGACCTGCCGGACACCGGCGTGCCCGCCGGACGCAATCTGTTCCTCGGTGAACGGCTCCGCGTCCGGCTCGGCGACAAGGAGGTGTTCGCCGGCCAGGGGGTGGACCTGACCGTACGGGGCCCGGAGCGTATCGCCCTGACCGGCCCCAACGGTGCCGGCAAGAGCACGTTGCTGCGTCTGCTCCACGGCGACCTGGCACCGCACAGCGGCGAGCTCAAGCGGGCCGACGGACGCATCGCCTACCTTTCGCAGCGCCTCGACCTGCTGGACCCGGACCGTACGGTCGCGGAGAACTTCGCCGCCTTCGCGCCGGAGCGGCCGGAGGCCGAGCGGATGAACCTGCTCGCCCGTTTCCTCTTCCGGGGTGCCCGCGCCCATCTGCCCGTCGGGGTGCTCTCCGGCGGCGAGCGGCTGCGCGCCACCCTGGCCTGCGTACTGTGCGCGGAGCCCGCCCCGCACCTGCTGCTCCTGGACGAGCCGACGAACAACCTGGACCTGGTCAGCGCGGGCCAGTTGGAGAGCGCTCTGAACTCCTATCAGGGTGCGTTCATGGTGGTCAGCCACGACGAGCGGTTCCTCCGCGAGATCCGCGTGAACCGGTGGCTGCGGCTGACCGCCGGCGAACTGGCGGAGACGGCAGCCCCTGAGGTGTGACCGGCGCGCCACCGCGGACCGATGAGGTATCGGGCCATCGGTCCGCGGTGGGCAGGGGGTCAGTGCTGCGGGTGCGGGCGTGGCTGGAACACGGACCGCCGGTGCTTGGTGGCGGTGCCCTTGGTGCCGCGTCCGATGGCGATGCGCAGGCGAATGGCGTTGACCACCTCCGCGATGCCCAGGACGATGGCCATGATGCCCGTCACCAACGTGAGCGCGGCGATCGAGCCGAACGGTGAAACGATCAGCACGATGCCTGCGAGCAGGGTGATGATGCCCACGAAGAGCTGCCAGCCGCGTGCGGGCGCTCCGGGAGCCGAACCGGCGGCCGCGGTCATCATGATGCCGCGCAGCAGCCAGCCGAAGCCGATCCAGAGGGCGAGCAGCAGGATCGATTGCATGGTGCCCCGGAAGCAGATGAGTCCGAGGAGCACGCTGATCGCGCCGGTGACGAAGTGCAGTGCCCGCAGGTGCCCGGGAACGTGTGAGCCGAAGGCGCTGGCCAGTTGGAAGACACCGCTGACCAACAGGTAGGCGCCGAAGGCGATTCCGACGACGAGCAGCGTTTTGCCCGGCCACACCAGGACGACCACGCCCAGGGCGATGGACGCCAGGCCGATGGTGAACAGGGCCTGCCAGCCGAGGTTGGCCAGGATGCCCAGGGCTTCGCCCTCCGCGGAGGTGGCCCGGGGTTGCGGCGGGCTGTCGCCCGAGGCTGTGGAGGGGTCTGTCATACCTCCCACCTCTCTCATGGAACAGCACGGTCGATGGACGCTTCCATCGTCACCCCGTCGGCCCCGTCCCGCTCGGGGAGCGCTCCGCCGCGCTCGGGAAGACGCCCGTTCCGGGCACTTACCGCGTTCCCTCCGTCACCGGTCCGGTACCGGCCTCGCTTCCCACCAGGCCGGTGGGCAGCGAACCGGCAGCACGCACAGGATCCGGCCGGTCACCTTGCGCAGGGCCCCGTCCTCCCGGCCGGCCCGACGGAGCCCGGTGCGATCGCGAGATCCTGCATGGCCTCGGCCTGTGCGCTGCCGGTTCCGCCACCGCCGCGGCCGGCGCCCCGGACGGAAGCAGGGAACGCCGGCGTTTCACTCCTCGGGCTCACTCGCCCATGGCATGCGTGCTGCCCGCCCCTCGGCGTCAGTCGTCCAGCGGACCGGAGTCCGTGGACGGCATCCGGCTCCGGGGGCCGCGGAGGCGGGGGCGTATGCGGTCGAGGAGGACGAGGGCCAGGGCCAGGACGTAGAAGGCCAGGCCGAAGACGACGGTGTTGGTGGCGATCCCGGCATAGCCCTGGACGTCGACATCGAGGAAGGGATAGGGGTAACGGCCATCGGTGCCGGGGGCGAGGAAGGCGCCGCGGATGAGGGCGAAGGGAAGGTACAGGAAGGGGTAGGCGAGCCACTGCCAGGCGTGGCGGAGCAGGAGGGCGCCGGGGGCGGTGAGGACGAGCCAGTCGAGGACGGCGGCGAGGGGGGTCGCGGTGTGGAGGAGTTGGCTGGCGGCCGTTTCGAGGGGGGTGCGGTGGCTGGTCATGGCGAAGCCGCTGGAGTCGTTCGACAGGACGAAGTGGAAGACGAGCCCGGTGATGCAGATATAGAGCAGCGCCGCACCGGTGATCCGCGGTGCGAGGGCGGGACGCCCGGTCCAGGCCCGGTGGGCGGACCAGGCGAAGACGAGGGCCAGCAGGATGTTGGACTGGATCGTGAAGTAGCTGAAGAGACGGCCCAGATCGTGGGAGGCGATCGTGTCCAGGACGATGCCGGTGACCCCGGTCAGGGCCGCGAGCGCCCGGAAGGCCGCCGCGACGGGGCGGCGGCCTCCCGCGGAGGGTGCGGGCGCGGCCGGATCACCGGGGAGGCCGGGCCGGGCCGCGGGCTCGGTGGAAGTGGCAGTGGCCGTGGGCGTGGTGGAGGGTTTCGGATCAAGCATTGGTCCACCGTACGGGCCGGGTCCGGGGCGGTCTCCGTGCCGGTCCGCCACGCGTCGGCGGCCTCCGTGAAGCGGCGCGCCCGCCAGGCCGTGAACCGGCCGCCGTGGCTGCCCGGTCGGCGTCCGGCACACCGGCGGGGCGGCGGCCCGGACGGCGCCGTGGTCCGTCCGGGCCGCCGCCGGGCCCGCCGCCGTCAGCCGTCGTCGCCCGTCTCCGGGAGCAGCGGAAGGGTGAGCCGGAAGACGGAGCCCACGCCCGGGGTGCTGCGCGCCGTGACGGTGCCGCCGTGCGTCTCCGCGAGTTTGCGCACGATCGACAGGCCGAGGCCGCTGCCGCCGGTCTGTCTGCTGCGGGACTTCTCGGCGCGCCAGAAACGGTCGAAGACGTGCGGGAGTTCGTCCGGCGCGATGCCCGCACCCGTGTCGGCGACGTCGATCCGTACGGTCCCGTCCGCCGCCTGCGAATGCAGGGTCACCGTGCCGCCGCGGGGGGTGTGCCGGATCGCGTTGGAGACGAGGTTGCCGGCCATCTGCCGCAGCCGGACCGGGTCCGCGTCGACGAGCGTTCCGTCGTCGGCGGTGACGGTGAGCGTCACGCCGGCGGCGTCCGCGTCGGCGCGGTGCGCGTTCGCGGTCTGCGCCAGCACGTCCGCCACCTGCACCGGCACCTTCCACAGCCGCAGTTCGCCCGCGTCGGCCGCCGCCAGATCGCGCAGGTCGTCGATGATGTGCTGCAGCAGCAGCGCCTCTTCGAGTACGGAGGCCAGCAGGTTCCCGTCGTTGTCGACGACGCCGTCCTCCGCCGCCTCCAGCCAGCCCCGGATGTTGCTCAGCGGCGTGCGCAGCTCGTGCGCCACGTCGCTGACCATCGCCTTGCGCAGCTGTTCGAGCTCCGCGCGCCGTCCGGCCATCGAGTTGAAGGCGACCGACAGCCGGCCGATCTCGTCACCGCCGGTCACCCGCACCTGGGCGGACGCATCGCCCTCCGCCAGCCGCTGCACCGCGGCGGTCAGCGCGCGCAGCGGACGCACCAGCCGGATGCCGGCCAGGACGGTGACGGCGACGGTCACCAGCAGCACCAGCGCCGCGCCCCCGGCGATCCGCGCCTTGTTGGCCGGGGACAGGGCGAAGAAGGTGGTCGCGGCGCGGCCCGGACTGGCGACGTACAGCTGCGCGGCGGGCGCGACGTACGGGGCGAGTTGTTCCGCGCGGCTGGAGGCGACGCACGAGGAGACCTGGGGCCTGTCGGCCCCCCGCCCCTCGGCGACCGGCCTGCCGCCGGCGTCGAGTGACAGGGCCACGGCGGGGTCGCCGCGGTGGGTGAGGCAGGTGGCGACGAGAGTGTTCAGCACGGCCAGCGCCTTCCTCTCGGTGGGGGTCGGCTCGGCGAGCGCCGCGGCCGGGCACGCGGAGGTGGCGCTCACACCGGCCGGCAGCAGCCGGGGCCGCCCGCTCGGCTCCCGCTCGATACGGACGTCGACCCCGGTCCTCCGCTCCACGCACGTCTTGAGGCGCCCGGCGAGGGCGTCGAGATCGTCACGTTCGTCCCTGGGCAGCAGGAACGGTCCCGCCGCCCGCGGGTCGATCCGGTCACCCGCCGCGCGGGGCAGCAGGTCGGGGTTGACGGCGAGCGGGTCGATGACGGCGGTGGGCTTGGCGGGCGGCCGGAACGGTACGCCGGGCTCCGGGTCGGAGTCGGCGACCGGCCGCGGTTGGCCCCGGACGGTCAGCACGATGCGGTGGCCCGTCCTGCGGGCGAGCGCGGCCACCGTGCCACTCACGTCCGACCAGTCCGGATGCCAGGCCGCGTAGCCTAGCAGCGCGTCGTACGCCTTGGCGTCGTCGGCCAGCGCCTGGCCCTGTTCCTCGCGGATCGCGACGGCCGTCATCCGGACGACCACGTACGCGGTGGCGGCGACCGAGCAGACGGACACGATCACGGACACCGCCAGCAGTCGCAGCAGCAGACTGCGGCGCAGCGGCACCTCACGGCGCAGTGGTTTCGGTCTGCCGCGCCTGCGGGCCGCACGGCGGGACTTGGCCGCCGGATCGGTGTCGGGCCGGTTCGGGTCAGGGCCCATGGCGCGCGTCCCTTTGGCCGGTGGCGGGCCCGGGGTTCTCCCGGCCGGCGGGCTGCTCCTGGTCGACGAGTTTGTAGCCGAAGCCGTATACCGTCACCAGCCGGCGGGCGCTGCGCGGGTCCTGTTCGATCTTCCTGCGGAGGTTCATGACGTGCATGTCCACGGTCCGCGCGCTGATGTAGCAGTCGGCGCCGTGCAGCCGCTCCAGGATCTGCGTCCGGCTGAAAACCTGTCCCGGCCGCGAGGCCAGCACCTCCAGGAGCCGGAACTCGCCCGGTGTGCAGTGGATGCGGCGGTCGTGGGCCCACACCTCGTGGCGCCCGGGGTCCACGGTCAGCGGCCCGACCCGCAGTACGGGGTCCGGCCCGGCCGCGTCCGCGCCCGTGCCCGCGCGCCCGCCGCGCCGGAGCAGGGACCGGGCGCGGGCCATCAGTTCGCGCGGACCGGACGGTTTGGACAGGTAGGCGTCCGCGCCCAGGTCCAGGCCGAGCAGTTGGTCGTCCACGGTGGAACGGGCGGTCAGCATCAGCACCGGCAGGGCGGCGAGGCCCGCCTCGGCGCGCACGGTCCGGCACACGTCGAAGCCGTCGATGAACGGCATCATCACGTCGAGGATCAGCAGGTCGGGCAGCCGGCGCCGGAGTTCCGCGAGCGCCGTCGCACCGTCGTGCACCACGACCACGTCGTGGCCCTCGTGTTCCAGATAGCGGCGGACCAGAGCCGCCTGTTTCCGGTCGTCCTCGGCGACGACCACGCGTGCACACATGCGGCGAGTCTAGGAATGCCGTGTGCCGCCCGGGGCGGCCGGGCGCGACCCCTATGAGCACCCCATGAGTTCCTGACAGCTTTCTGACAAGTCATCGCGATGCTCGACACCATGCGGAACACGAAACATCTCTCCCCCGCGGTCCGTACCACCGCGTTCTCGGTCTGCGCGCTGCTCGCCGCGACCGTGCTGACCGCCTGTGGTGCGGGCGGCGAGTCCGGCGCCAAGGCCGCCAAGGACGGCGTCTCGACCCTGGAAACCGGAAGCCCGGCGCCGGACGGCAAGCCCGGTACGTCCGCGGCCCCCGAGGTCGACTCCCGGCGGCCGCAACTGCGCATGGACTCGACGGAGGAGGAGATCGACAAGCTCGACAACGCCTACAACGCCTGCCTCCAGGCCCACGGCGTCCCCATGAACACCAAGCGGGCCGAGCTCGCGGGCGCCAAACAGGCGTGGCCTATGCAGGGCAAGGAGATCACCACGAAGTACAAGGCGGCCTTCGACGCCTGTCTGGTGAAGCTGCCCCGGCGGCCACCGGAGCAGGACCCGGCGGTCAACCCGCACTACACGGACGACTACCGCGTCTACGTGAAGTGCATCAACAAGACGGGCATGCGGGTGAAGATGCTCCAGGACGAGCACGGCATCGCGACGGGCTGGAATTACGCCGACGACAACGGCACCAACGGGTTCTCCGAGGCCAAGCAGAACGAGATCGACAAGACGTGCGAGAAGGAGGCGTTCGGTGGCAAGAAGGGATGACGCCCCGGCGTCCGGCCGCCGGCGCGGCAGGAGGATCGCGGCGGTGGCGGCCCTGACCGTGCTCTCCGGAGGCGCCGTCGGCGCGGTGGCACTGTCCGCGCACGGCCGTGACCAGCAGCCCAAGGAAGCGGGCGCCCCCTCGGCTCAGACGGCCGCCATCGTGCGGACGGACCTCGCCGACAGCCGGACGCTGCCCGGCGCCCTCGGCTTCGGCGGGCAGACGGTGGTCAAGGGCACGGGCAAGGGGTCCCTGACCCGGCTGCCGAAGCCGGATACGACGGTGGCCCGCGGCAAACCGCTGTACTGGGTCGACGACCGGCCCGTGATGGTGTTCTTCGGCGACACCCCCGTCTTCCGCACCCTCGACACCTCGGGGGTCAGCGGGCGGGACGTGACCGTACTCGCCGAGAACCTCCGGGCGCTCGGCTACGACACCGGCCCGGCGGTGAGCGTCCCGCAGAAGGCCGGCTCCGGCAAGGGCGCGGAGCCCGGCACCAAGCTGACCCCCACGCTGCTCGCCGCGCTGAAGCGCTGGCAGCACGACACCGGTCAGCAGGAGACCGGGAAGCTCGTCCCCGGGGAGGTCGTCGTGGTGCCCGGACCGTACCGGGTCAGCGGGATCAAGGCACAGCTCGGCGATCCGGTGGCCGAAGAGGTGCTGACCGTCACCTCCGTCCACAAGTCGGTCCAGGTGAAGGTCGAGGCCCAGGACGCCGCCCCGATCCACAAGGGCGACCCCGTCACCCTCGCCTTGCCCAGCACCAAGAGCGTGCCGGGCAAGGTCACTTCGGTCGGGCAGACCGTGCAGGGCGGGGCCGACACGGACGCCTCGGGCGCGGCCGCCCCGGCGACGCTCCAGGTGACCGTCGAGCCGGTCGACAGCGCCTCGGTGAAGGACCTCAGCTCGGCGTCCGTGCAGGTCACCTTCACGGCCGAGAAGCGGGAGCACGTGCTCGCCGTCCCGGTCGGCGCACTGCTGGCGCTGCGCGAGGGCGGCTACGCGCTCCAGCGGACCGACGGCCGGCTCATCGCCGTCAAGACCGGACTGTTCGCGAAGGGCATGGTCGAGATCTCGGGCTCGGGCATCAAGGAGGGCGACCGGGTGGTGACCACGTCGTGAGCCTTCCGCACCCCCCACCGGCGGCCGCCGACACGTCGCCGACCGCCGTCCTCCCCCGCGAGCCCGGCCCGCCCGGCCCGCCCGTCCTCACCGTCCGGAACGCGACGAAGGCGTACTCCGGCGGCGTCAAGGCGCTCGACGACGTCTCGCTCACCATCGGCGAAGGCGATCTGCTCGCCATCGTCGGCCCGTCCGGATCCGGCAAGTCGACGCTGCTGAACATCATGGGCACCCTCGACCTGCCGACCAGCGGCTCGGTCGAGATCGGCGGCAAGGACCCGGCCCAGCTGTCCGACCGCCGCCTCTCGGCGCTGCGCGGACGCTGGCTCGGCTTCGTCTTCCAGCAGTTCCACCTCACCGAGGGGCTGAGCGCGGCGGAGAACGTCGCCACCGGACTACTGTACGCGGGCGTGCCCCGGCGGCAGCGCAGGCCGCTGGCGGTCGCCGCGCTGGAACGGGTCGGGCTCGGCCACCGTGTCGGGCACCTGCCGCATCAGCTCTCGGGCGGCGAGCGGCAGCGCGTGGCCATCGCCCGCGCACTGGTCAACCGGCCCGCGCTGGTTCTCGCCGACGAGCCGACCGGCGCCCTCGACACGGCCAACAGCCAGGCCGTGCTCGACCTGCTCATCCGGCTGAACACCGAGGGCACCACCATCGCGGTCATCACCCACGAACGGGACCTCGCGGCCCGGCTCCCGCGCCGGGTCGAGATCCGCGACGGCCGCATCGTCGCCGACACCGCAGCGCACACCGGGGGCCCGCAGTGAAACGCACCGACACCGTCCCCGACCCGACCGGACCGGACGCCGACCCCAGCCGCCCGGTCCGGCTCGCCCCCTCCGACGTGCTGCGCCTGGGCCTGCTCGGGATCCGCACCCGCCGGATGCGCGCCGCGCTCTCCGCGCTCGGCATCTCCATCGGCATCGCCACCCTGATCCTGGTGACCAGCATCCCGGCCTCCAGCCAGCGCCACCTCGACCAGCAGTTGTCCGCGCTGGGCACGAACACGCTGCGCGCCGAACCCATGTCCAACCAGAAAGAGCCCATCCTCCTGCCCGAGGAGGCACCGGACATGGTCCGGCGGATCGGCCCGGTCACCCATGCGAGCGCCGTCGCCAACACCCATTCCCTGGTGCGCCGTTCGGACCGCACCGATCCCAACGACGGACTGGGCCTGACGGTGCTCGCGGCCCGGACCGACCTGCTGCCCGCGGTGAACGGCACCGTCGGCTCCGGTACGTTCCTGAACTCCACGACCGACTCCTTCCCCACCGTCGTCCTGGGGTACGAAGCCGCGGCCCGACTCGGCATCCCCCGCCTGACGCCCGGCCAGGAACCGCCCCAAGTCATCATCGGCAACACCTACTTCACCGTCATCGGCATCCTCGCCCCGATGCGTCTCGCCCCCGACCTGGAACGCTCCGTCCTGGTCGGCTGGGGCGCCGCCAAGAAGACCCTGCACTTCGACGGGCATCCGACGGTCGTCTACACGACGGCACGCGAGGACTCCATCGAAGACGTCGCCTCGGTACTCGCGGCCACCGTCTACCCGCAGGCCCCCGGCCTCATCCAGGTCAGCCGCCCCTCCGACGCCCTGGCCGCGAAACGCGCCACCGCATCGACGTTCTCGGCCCTCTTTCTCGGCCTCGCGGGCGTCGCCCTGCTGGTCGGCGGCGTCGGCGTCGCCAACACGATGTACATCTCCGTACTGGAACGCCGCCGCGAGATCGGCCTCCGCCGCGCCCTGGGCGCCCACCGCGGCCAGATCCGCGGCCAGTTCCTCACCGAGTCGGTGGCCCTGTCCCTCCTGGGCGGCATCCTGGGCACCGTCGTAGGCGTCCTGGCCTCCCTCGGCTACGCCGTCTACCAGGGCTGGCCGCCGGTCATCCCGCTGTCGGCGGTAGGCGCCGGCACCGCCGGAGCGATCGCGATCGGGGTGGTCGCGGGCGTGTACCCGTCCATGCGGGCTGCGCGACTGGCGCCCACCGAGGCGTTGGCGACGGGGTGAGGTAGCGCCTGGCGGGTCCGAAAGCCCAGGCCAGGCGGCCGTCGGAGGCGATATGCCCTGACATCGCACGGTGGCGCGGACCGGCCGACGCGCGCACCTCCTCCCGTTGACTGACCGCGCGGTTTCGCCTCCACGGGCTCGTCGCGTCGACGCGTCACCCGAGAAAGGTCAGCCGCACCTGACGGCGCGGATTATCGCGATTCGTGTCGACGAGGCAGACCGACTGCCAGGTGCCGAGGGCCAGCCGGCCGTCGACGACCGGGAGGGTCGCATGCGGGGGGACGAGCGCGGGGAGCACGTGGTCGCGGCCGTGTCCCGGGCTGCCGTGGCGGTGCCGCCAGCGGTTGTCGGCCGGCAGCAGGTCGTGCAGCGCGGCCAGCAGGTCCTCGTCGCTGCCGGCGCCCGTCTCCAGGACGGCGATGCCCGCCGTGGCGTGCGGTACGAAGATGTTCAGGAGGCCGTCGCCCCCGGCCGCGGCGTCTCGGAGGAAGGCGGCGCAGTGGGCGGTGAGGTCGGCGACGGTCTCCGTCGAACCGGTGGTGATGTCGAGGATCCGGGTGGTGAATGCGGTGCTCATGCCCCCATTTTCGTACGGGTGCCGGCCGCGCGCCGGGAGCCCCGCGGCCGGCGCCCGCAACGCCCCCTCCATGTGCGCGCAACAAAGGTCCACCAGCCGAGACGACGATTGACCGCGCTCGGAACGCACCGCTACGTTCACGGGCATGTCCCCCTCGTCAGCCCTGCTCACCACGCGCGGTCACATCGACCTGCTGCGGGTGGCCTCCGCCGCGTGTCGCAGCGGCTGCTGACGCGCCCTCAGATCTCGTAGCTGCCGCGGATCCCGTAGGTCTCGTAGGTCTCACAGCTCCCCGTAGACCCCGTAGGTCTCGTAGGTCTCGTGATTCTCGTAGCGGCCAGAGGGCCTGTCGTTGTTCTTCGGTTGTTCTCCGGCGTCCCTCTTCGCCGGGGGCCGGTAGCCGGTTCCCCTACGCCGCCTCGCGCTGTTGCCGTGTGTCCGGGCGCGCCCCTCCCCTGCCCGTGGAGCCTCCATGACTCTCGACCAGGCCGTACACGGCCAGGCACCACCCGATGTATCCGCTGGGACACCGGCGCGCGCGGAGCCGTGTCCCTCCCCCGAGCTCTCCCGGGTGATCCCGGTATCCGGCCGCCGCAGGTCCGTGCCGCGGTGGCTGCGCCGGGCGGTGGGTCCCGTCGTGCTGCTGGTGCTGTGGCAGGTGCTCAGCTCGACCGGTGTGCTGCCCGTCGGCATGCTGGCCTCGCCCGGCACCATCGCCGCCACCGGTGGCGGTCTCGTCGCGGACGGGACGCTGCCCTCGGCGATGCTGGTATCCCTTCAACGAGTCGCCGTCGGGCTGCTGTTGGGCGGGGTCGCCGGGGTGGCGCTGGCGCTCGCCTCGGGGCTTTCGCGGCTCGGTGAGGACGTGATCGACGTGACCGTGCAGATGCTGCGGTCCATCCCCTGGGTGGGGGTGATCCCGCTGTTCATCATCTGGCTGGGCATCGGCGAGGCCCCCAAGATCGCGCTGATCGCGCTCGGCGTGGCCTTCCATCTGTATCTGAACGTGTACGCCGGGATCCGCGGCGTCGATGCCCGGCTGGTCGAGGCCGGCACCTCGCTCGGGCTGAGCCGCCGGGGGCTGATCCGGCATGTCGTCCTGCCCGGCGCGCTGCCGGGCGCGATGACCGGACTGCGCTATTCGCTGGCCACCGCCTGGCTCGCGCTGGTCTTCGGTGAGCAGGTCAACGCCGATGACGGGCTCGGTTTCCTGATGAACCAGGCCCGGGAGTTCTTCCGCACCGACGTGATCGTGGTGTGCCTGGCCGTCTACGCGATCCTCGGGCTCATCGCCGACCTCGTCGTCCGCACCCTCGAAAGGCTGCTGCTGCAATGGCGACCGACCTTCACGGGCCAGTGAACGAGAGCGTTCGGCACGCCGCCGGACAGTCCGCCGGGGCCGCGCCCGGAGCCGCCGTACGGGTCGGCGGGCTGGTCCGGTCCTTCGACGGCCGGGCCGTTGTGGACGACCTGCATCTCACCGTCCGGCCCGGCGAGTTCGTGGCCCTGCTGGGGCGCAGCGGGTGCGGTAAGTCGACGCTGCTGCGGGTGCTGGCCGGGCTCGACCGGGAGATCGAGGGCGAGGTACTGGTACCGCGCCGCAAGGCGGTGGCGTTCCAGGCGCCGCGGCTGATGCCCTGGAAACGGGTGTGGCGCAATGTCGTACTGGGGCTGCCGGGCCGGCCCGACCGGGGCACCGCCGTACGGGCGCTGGACGAAGTCGGCCTCGGCCACCGTGCGGACGCCTGGCCCAAGACGCTCTCCGGCGGTGAGGCCCAGCGTGCCTCGCTCGCCCGTGCGCTGGTGCGCGAGCCCGATCTGCTGCTGCTGGACGAGCCGTTCGGCGCGCTCGACGCACTGACCCGGATCAGGGCGCAGCAGCTGGTGGCCGAGGTGTGGCAGCGGCGCGGCTGCGCGGTACTGCTGGTCACCCACGATGTGGAGGAGGCCCTGCTGCTCGCCGACCGCGCGCTGGTGATGGCGGGCGGCCGGATCGCGTACGAGACCGAGGTGGCGCTGCCGCGGCCGCGCGACAGCTCCGATCCGCGCTTCGCCGCACTGCGCGCCCGGCTCCTCGACCGGCTGGGCGTGGCGGGCGCGCCCGTCCCGCCCCCGGAACAGCCCCAGTCCCCGGCCCCCGCACGCGCCCACGCAGGCGCCGACGAGAACGGAACGGACACCCCATGAGGTCACGACCACGGCGCATCGCCCCGGCCCTGCTGCTCCCGCTCGCTCTGCTGCTGGCCGGTTGCGGGGGCGCGTCGCGGGCCGAGGGTTCCGGAGGCGGGGGCCGTACCGATGGGAAGGGTGCGGTGACGCTCCGGGTCGGGGATCAGAAGGGTGGTTCGGCGGCGGTGCTGCGGGCCGCGGGCGAGCTGGACGATCTTCCCTACCGGATCGAGTGGTCGACCTTCACCTCGGGGCCGCCGCTGCTGGAGGCGGTCAACGCCGGGGCCGTCGATGTCGGCGGGGTCGGCAACACCCCGCCGGTGTTCGCCGCCGCCGCGGACTCGAAGATCAAGGTGATCGCGGGGACGCACAGCAGGTCGGACGGTGAGGCGATCCTGGTCAAGAAGGATTCGCCGCTCCGGCGGCCGGCCGAGCTGAAGGGCCGGTCGATCGCGGTGGCGCAGGGCAGCTCCGCGCACTATCAGCTGGTCGCCTCGCTGAAGCGGGCCGGGCTCTCCCCGGAGGACGTCACCCTCAACTACCTGCAACCGGCCGATGCGCTCGCCGCGTTCACCCGGGGCAAGGTGGACGCCTGGGCGGTGTGGGACCCGTACACCTCACAGGCCCTGGACCAGGCCGGTGCCCGGGTGCTGACCACCGGGCAGGGGGTGGTCAACGGTCTGGGCTTCCAGATCGCCGCGACCGCCGCGCTGGCGGACCAGGCGAAGTCCGGGGCGCTCAAGGACTACACCGAGCGGCTGCGGCGTGCGCAGGACTGGGTCTTCGGGCATCCGGACGCCTGGGCGCGGGTGTGGTCGAAGGAGACCGGGCTGCCCCGGAAGGTGGCGCTGGACGCGGTCCGGCGCAGCCGGGGCACGGCGGTCGCGGTGGCCGTGGACAAGGCTGCCATCGCCTCGGAACAGCAGATCGTCGACACCTTCGCCGCGCTCCGGCTCATTCCCCGTTCGTTCGACTTCGGGTCGTTCGTCGACCCCCGCTTCAACGGCGGTCTGCCGCCCTCGGGCACGGCGCCGCGCACCTACGGAAAGGCCGACTGATATGTCCGTACACCTGCACTGGTTCCTTCCGACGGGCGGCGACGGGCGGACCCTCGTCGACCGGCACGCCTATACCGACGGCGGTATCCGGCGCGACCGCATCACCCCGGTGAGCGGCGTACGCGCGCCCGATATCGACTATCTGACGCAGATCGCCAAGGCCGCCGAGCAGCTGGGGTTCGAGGCGGTGCTCACACCGACCGGCACCTGGTGCGAGGACGCCTGGCTGACGACGATGGCGCTCACCCAGGCCACCGAGCGGCTGAAGTTCCTGGTCGCCTTCCGGCCCGGGGTGATCTCGCCGGTACTGGCCGCGCAGATGGCCGCGACCTACCAGCGCGTCTCGCGCGGGCGGCTGCTGCTGAACGTGGTCACCGGTGGCGACTCGACAGAGCAGAGGCGGTTCGGGGATTTCCTCGACCACGACCGGCGCTATGCCCGCACCGATGAGTTCCTCCAGGTCGTGCGGGGTGTCTGGGGCGGTGCGCCGTTCGACTTCCAGGGTGCGCACTACCAGGTCGAGGGCGGTCTGACGGCGCTGCCGCCGGACCCGCTGCCGCCCATCTTCTTCGGTGGCTCCTCGGCGGCCGCGGGCCCGGTCGCCGCGCGGAACGTGGATGTGTACCTCACCTGGGGCGAACCGCCCGAGCAGGTCAAGCGGAAGATCGACTGGATCGGCGGGCTGGCCGAGCGGGAGAACCGTACGGTCCGCTTCGGCATCCGGCTGCACACCCTCTCGCGGGACTCCGCGCGGGAGGCATGGGCGACGGCCGGCCGGCTGCTGGACGACCTCGACCCGGAGACCGTCGCGGCGGCCCAGCAGGCCCTGGGGAAGAGCGAATCGGTGGGCCAGCAGCGGATGCTCGCACTGCACGGCGGCTCCCGCGACAAGCTGGAGATCTCGCCGAACCTGTGGGCGGGCGTCGGCCTGGTACGCGGCGGTGCGGGGACCGCGCTGGTCGGCAGCCACGCCGAGGTGGCCGACCGGATCGAGGAGTACCACGCGCTGGGCATCGAGCACTTCGTGCTCTCCGGCTATCCGCATCTGGAGGAGGCGTACTGGTTCGGCGAAGGCGTACGCCCGGAACTGGCGGCCCGCGGTCTGCTGGCGGCGGTGCCCGCTCCCCCGGACGGCGGGCCGGCCGCCAACGGCCGCCCGGCCTCCGCCCCCGGTGGCGCGCCGCTGCTGCTGGGGGGCGGTCGCTGAGGCCGACCGGACCGCCAGGTCGCAGGCGCGGGATCGGGTATCGGTGCGGATGCCGGCACCGGACACCCGCGAAGCCGCCCCTGCGATGACATCCCGGGAAGACACCCCGGGAAGACATTCACCCCTCCCCCAGTTAGTAGAAACATGAACTACACCGGGGTGCGTGAGGTCGAGGTCGTGGTGATCGGCGCGGGGCAGGCGGGGCTGGCCGCCGGTTTCCATCTGCGGCGGGCCGGATACGTGCCGGACCGGGACGCCGTCGTGTTCGACCACTCACCGCGCCCCGGCGGTGCCTGGCAGTTCCGGTGGCCGACGCTGACGTACGAGAAGGTGCACGGGATGCACGCACTACCGGGCATGGAGCTGACCGGCGCCGATCCGGGCCGCCCGTCGGCCGAGGTGATCGGCGGGTACTTCGACGCCTACGAGCGGACCTTCGGGCTGCGGGTGCACCGGCCGGTGAGCGTCCTGGCGGTGCGCGAGGGCGCCGGCGGGCGGCTGCTCGTGGAGACGTCGGAGGGCGGGTACGCGGCGCGGGCGCTGATCAACGCGACCGGCACCTGGGACCGGCCGTTCTGGCCGCGCTTCCCCGGCCAGGAGACCTTCACCGGGCGCCAGCTGCACAGCTCGCGGTACCCCGGGCCGGAGAGCTTCCGCGGGGCGCGGGTCGTGGTGGTCGGCGGCGGAACGTCGGCGGTGCAGCAGCTGATGGAGCTCGCGCCGTACGCGGCGGCCACGACCTGGGTGACCAGGCGGCCGCCCGTCTTCCGCGCGGGGCCGTTCGACGAGGAGCAGGGCCGGGCCGCGGTCGCCCTGGTCGAGGAGCGGGTCCGGGCCGGGCTGCCGCCGCGCAGCGTGGTGAGCGTGACCGGGCTGCCGATGACGGAGGCGGTCCGACGGGCCCGCGAGAGCGGCGTACTGGAGCGACTGCCGCTCTTCGACCGGATCACCCCCACCGGGGTGGCCTGGGCGGACGGGCGCACGGTCGAGGCGGACACCATCCTGTACGGGACCGGGTTCCGCGCCGCCATCGACCATCTCGCCCCGCTCCGGCTGCGCGAGCCGGGCGGCGGTATCCGGATGGCGGGCACCCGCGCGCTGCGCGACGCGCGGGTGCATCTCGTCGGCTACGGCCCCTCCGCGAGCACCATCGGCGCCAACCGCGCGGGCCGCGCCGCGGTCCGCGACATCCGGCGGCTGCTCACGCGGGACGCCCAACCCGTCGGCGTGGCCGGGCACTTGGGGGACGGAGCCGGCCCGACCGTGGCGGCGGACGCGACCGGCAGCCTCGCCTCGTAGGGCACGACGGCGGCCGCGCCCCGCTCTCCCGCACTCCCGGCGACCCCGATCCCCGAACAAACGAACGCCGGATCGAGTGTTCGCCGGAAAGCGTGATCGATGGCGGTAGGGCTTCCGTGCGCGCGCCGGGAGGGGTGATCCTTACGGGGCGCAGGCGACGGGGTGCACACCGTTACGGCGCCTCCGGCCGATTCCCTTGCCGGCCCGGAGAGTTGGTCCCACAGGTACACCAGGCTCAAGGAGAAACATCCAGATGGACATCCTCACCCACTTCCTCGCCGGCATCATCCACTTCGTGGGGTGGCTCGTCTGACGGACACCGCGGTACCAGGCGCCGTCCCTCCCCGTCCCAGGGAGGGGCGGCGCCTCCGTGCGTCCGGCGGGGCGCACGGGCCCCGGCCCGGCCGCTACTCGTCCAGCTTCTGCCGCGCGGTCTCCGGCAGCGTCAGATAGACGCAGAACGACACCAGGCACAGGGCCGCCACGTACCAGGGGAAGAGTCCGGCGTGCCCGCTCTGCCGGAACCAGGTGCCGACGTACGGAGCGGTGCCGCCGAAGAGGGCGACGGTCAGGGAGTAGGGGAAGCCGATACCGGCGGCCCGGATCCGCGCGGGGAAGAGTTCGGCGTTCACGGCCGCGGCGATCGAGGTGTAGCCGGTGAGCAGTACCAGGCCCGCGCACTGCACCAGGAGCAGCGAGACGAACGCGTCGGTGACCAGGTGCAGCAGCGGCACCGCCAGGAGCGCGAAGCCCAGCGAGAAGCCGAGCAGCAGCGGTTTGCGGCCGATGCGGTCCGAGAGCATCCCGCCCAGCGGCTGGAGCAGCGCGAAGAAGGCCAGCGAGAGGGTGCCGACGGTGAGCGAATCGCCCTTGTCGAAGCCCGCGTTGACCTGCGCGTAGGTGGGGAGATAGGTGGTCCAGGTGTAGTAGGCGAGGGTGCCGCCGGCCGTGATGCCGCAGATCAGCAGGGACTGCCGGGGGTAGTGGCGCAGCGCCTCGAAGAGACCGGGGCGCGCCGCCCGCCGCTCGGCGACCGACGTCTCCTCCCCCGCTCGAACGCCGGTGAGGGCTCCGGGAAGGGTCTCCCGCGCACCCCGCCGGATCCACAGCCCGAGCAGGCTCAGTAGCGCGCCGCCGAGGAACGCCACCCGCCAGCCCCACTGCCCCATCTGCGCCTCGCTGAGCAGCGCCGCGAGCAGCGCCGCCGTACCCGACGCGAGCAGCTGGCCGAAGGTCGTCGAGACGTACTGGAAGCTGGCGAACAGCCCGCGTCTGCCGGGGCCCGCCGATTCGACGAGGAAGGTCGTGGAGGCCGCGAACTCGCCGCCCACCGAGAGCCCCTGCACCAGGCGGGCGAGGACCAGGATGACGGGGGCCAGCACACCGGCGGTCGCGTAGGTGGGGGTGAGCGCGACGAGGAGGCTGCCGGCGCCCATCAGCAGGATCGTGACGGTCAGCGCGGCGCGCCGGCCGTGCCGGTCGGCGACCGCGCCCATCAGCAGCCCGCCGACCGGCCGCATGAAGAAGCCGACGGCGAAGACGGCGAACGAGGACAGCAGCGGCACCAGGGAGTTGCCGGTGCCAGGGGGGAAGACCTGCTCGGCGAAGTAGACCGCCAGGAAGGAGTAGGCGTGCCAGTCGTACCACTCGACGGCGTTCCCGACGGAGGCGGCGGCCAGCTGGCGCAGCGGTGACGGCGGGCGGCCACCGCCGGGCGGCCGTTTCCCGCCGGACGGCCGGTCCTCGGCCGTGCGGTGCGTACTCGACATGGTCCTCCGCTCCCGGTGCTTCTCCTGAGCCTGCCGCTGGGGCAGGATGATCCGACAGGTGATCATGTACCGGTGAGGTGGGTGGCCGCCAGGGTCCGTCGGCGGCCGAAAGGAGAGCGAAACAATGCGGGTAGCACTGTTCGTCACCTGCATCAACGACACGCTCCATCCGCGGACGGGACAGGCCGTGGTGACGCTGCTGGAGCGGCTGGGGGTGGAGGTCGACTTCCCCGCCGAGCAGAGCTGCTGCGGTCAGCCGCAGTTCAACACCGGTTACCGGCATGCGACCGAGCCGCTGGTACGCCGCTTCGACCGCGCGTTCCGGGACTACGACTATGTCGTCACCCCGTCCGGTTCCTGCGCGGCGATGGTGCGCGACAACTATCCGCGGATCGGGGCGAAGGCGGCGGCCGAGGGCCGCGGCCGGCGGCTCGTGGACGCGGCGGCGCTCGCGGTGCCCAAGACGTACGAGCTGACCGAGTTCCTGGTGGATGTGCTGAAGGTGACCGATGTCGGCGCCTACTACCCGCACACCGTCACCTACCACCCCACCTGTCACGGTCTGCGGATGCTGGGCCTGGGCGACCGGCCGCGCCGTCTGCTCGCCGAGGTCCGGGGTCTGGAGCTGCGTGAACTGCCGGGCGCGGAGGAGTGCTGCGGGTTCGGCGGCACCTTCGCGGTGAAGAACCCGGCGGTCTCCGCCGCGATGGGCGCCGACAAGGTCCGCCAAGTGATCGGGACCGGCGCCGAGGTGGTCTGCACCGTCGACAACTCCTGTCTGCTGCACATCGGCGGCACCCTCGCACGGCAGGGCGCGCCGGTCCGCCCGGTCCACATCGCCGAGATCCTGGCCAGTACGGAAGGGAGCCCGCGATGAGCGGCACCTATCTGGGCATGCCCGCTTTCCCCCGGGCCGCGGCCGCCGCCACCCGCGACAGCCGGCTGCGCGCCAACCTCCGGCACGCCACCCACACCATCCGCGACAAGCGGGCCAAGGCCGTCGCGGAGCTGGACGACTGGGATCGGTTGCGGGCGGCGGGCGCCGCCGTCAAGGACCGTACGCTGCGCCATCTCGACCACTATCTGGAGCAGTTGGAGACCGCGGTCACCGACGCGGGCGGCCAGGTGCACTGGGCGGCGGACGCCGACGAGGCCAACCGGATCGTCACCCGGCTGGTGCGGGAGACCGGCGAGACGGAGGTCGTCAAGGTCAAGTCGATGGCGACGCAGGAGATCGGGCTGAACGAGGCGCTCGCCGAGGCCGGTATCCGTGCCTACGAGACGGATCTGGCCGAGCTGATCGTGCAGCTCGGCCGCGATCTGCCGTCGCACATCCTGGTCCCGGCGATCCACCGCAACCGCTCCGAGATCCGTGACATCTTCCGCCGTGAGATGGCCTCGTGGGGCCGGGCGGCGCCCGAGGGGCTCTCCGACTCCCCCGCGGAACTGGCCGAGGCCGCGCGGCTGCATCTGCGGGAGAAGTTCCTGACCGCCAAGGTCGGGATCTCCGGCGCCAATTTCATGGTCGCCGAGTCCGGCACGCTGGTGGTCGTCGAATCCGAGGGCAACGGCCGGATGTGCCTGACCCTGCCCGAGACGCTGATCTCCGTCGTCGGCATCGAGAAGACCGTGCCGACCTGGCAGGACCTGGAGGTCTACCTCCAGCTCCTGCCGCGCTCCTCCACGGCCGAGCGGATGAACCCGTACACCTCCACCTGGACGGGAACGACGGACGGCGACGGGCCGCGGACCTTCCATCTCGTGCTGCTCGACAACGGGCGCACCGACACCCTCGCCGACACGGTCGGCCGGCAGGCGCTGCGCTGTATCCGCTGCTCGGCCTGTCTCAACGTCTGCCCGGTCTACGAGCGGGCCGGCGGGCACGCCTACGGCTCGCCCTACCCCGGTCCGATCGGCGCCATCCTCACCCCTCAATTTCGGGGCACGGAAGGCACGTTGGAGGCTTCGCTGCCTTACGCCTCATCGCTCTGCGGGGCCTGTTACGAGGTGTGCCCGGTCGCCATCGACATCCCCGAGGTCCTGGTGCATCTGCGGGAGCGGGTGGTGGAGGGCGGCCCGGTTGTCCGCAACGGTGTGCGGACGGTCCTGCGACCGGCCCGGGGGCATGCCGCGGAGCGGGCCGCGATGCGCGCCGCGGGCTGGGCCTTCGACCATCCGGACGCGCTGCGCCGCGGGATGCGGCTGGCGGCCCGTACGCGGCGGCTCCATCCGCGGCGGCTGCCCGGTCCGGGGCGGGCCTGGTCCGACACCCGTGAGCTGCCGGCGGTGCCCGCCGAATCCTTCCGCGACTGGTGGCAGCGCACCCGCGGTACGTCCGGACGGGAAGGGAGCGCGGAATGAGCGGCCGGGACGTGGTACTGGCGCGGGTGCGCCGGGCGCTGGCGGATGTGCCGCGCGGTGAGGGGCCGGAGGACTGGCCGGTCGAGCGGGACTACCGGCGGGTACACGGCGCCCGGACGACCGCGCAGACCGTGGAGCTGCTCGCGGAGAATCTCGCGGACTACCGGGCGATCGTGCACCGCTGCGCCGCCGACGGGCTGCCGGCGCTGATCCGCCGGCTGCTGGCCGAGCGGGGCGCGGAGACGGTGGTGGTGCCGCCGGGCCTCGATCCGGCGTGGCTGGCCGCCGCCGACGTGACCCTGGTGCCCGACCGCGCGGCACAGACGGCGCGCGAACTCGACGCCGTGGACAGTGTGGTGACGGGCTGTGCGGTGGCCATCGCCGAGACCGGCACCCTCGTCCTGGACGGCGGCCCCGACCAGGGCAGACGGCGCATCACCCTGGTGCCGGACCATCACCTCTGCGTCGTCCGCGTTCCCGGCCAGGTCGTCGGCTCGGTGCCGCAGGCGCTGCCGCGGCTCGCCCCGGACCGGCCGCTGACCTGGATCTCCGGCCCGTCCGCCACCAGCGATATCGAACTCGACCGGGTCGAGGGGGTGCACGGTCCGCGCACGCTGGAGGTGATCCTGCTGACGGAGTGAGCGGCGCACGGCACGGCGGGCGCGCCGTGCGGTGACGTGAAAGGCCGCGCCATGTCCATGCCGTGAAGTGGCGTGCGCGGGGCTTGTCCTGCGGACGGGCGCCGTCCGACCCTGAAGCCTCCTGTTGCCTCACGTTCGGAGGTGGCGCATGACCGCACGCCGTCTGAGCCGCCGGTCGTTCCTCGCCACCAGCACCGCACTCGCGGGCTGGGCGGCCTTCTGCGCACAGAAGCAGTCCTTCGCGGCGGAGCACCGCGCCGCCGGGGGCGAGGAGTGGAACGCCCGGCCCCGTGTCTTCCAGGTGAACCGGGAGGCGGCCCGCGCCCGCCTCGTCCCCTACCGGGACACCCGCTCCGCGCTCACCGGGAAGTTCACCGATTCCCCGTACTACCGCTCGCTGAACGGACGTTGGCGCTTCCACTGGTCCAGGAACCCGGACGAGCGGCCCGCCGGCTTCCATGCCCCCGGCTATGACGACAGCGGCTGGGACCGGATCACCGTGCCCGCCAACTGGGAGATCGAGGGCTACCGCGAGCCGATCTACCTCAACATCAGATACGCCTGGGAAGGCTACGAGACCCCCGCGCCGCCGCACGTCCCGCTGGGCTTCAACCCGGTCGGCTCCTACCGCCGCACCTTCACCGTGCCGAAGGGCTGGGACGGCCGCCGCACCCTGATCTCGTTCCAGGGCGTGAAGTCCGCGTTCTTCGTCTGGGTCAACGGCGAGCGGGTCGGCTACAGCGAGGACAGCTACACCCCGGCCGAGTTCGACCTCACCGACCGGCTCCGGCCGGGCGAGAACTCCCTCGCCGTCGAGGTCTACCGCTGGTCCGACGGCAGCTGGCTGGAGGACCAGGACATGATCGACCTGTCCGGGATCTTCCGCGATGTCTACCTCTACTCCCTCCCTCCGGTACACCTCCAGGACCTGTACGTACGCGCCGAGCCGGACGGTGCGCGGCGGGACGCCGAGCTGACGGTGCGCGCGACGGTGCGCGACCGGGGCGCGGACGGCGGGGCCCGCGCCGGTGAGCACCGGCTCACCGCCACCCTGTACGACGCCGACGGCCGGCCGGTGCTGCCCGAGCCGCTGACCGCCGCCGTCCGCTTCGACACCGGGGAGGACGGTGCGGACAGCGAGGCAGGGGCGGCCGGCAAGCCCGGTAAGGGCGGTAAGGACGTCACCGTCGAGCCGAAGGCCGCCGTGCGGGCGCCCCGCCTGTGGTCCGCGGAGGACCCCTACCTCTACACCCTGGTGGTCACCCTCACCGACCCGGCCGGCCGGACCGTCGACGTCCAGCGCACCCGCGTCGGCTTCCGCGGCGTCGTCTGCCGCCCCGGTTCCTTCACGGTCAACGGCAGACCGGTCGTCTTCCGCGGCGTCAACCGCCATGAGACGGACCCGGACCACGGCCAGGCCGTCACCGAGGAGCGGATGCTCCAGGACATCCGCCTCATGAAGCGGCACAACATCAACGCGGTCCGCACCTCGCACTACCCCAACCATCCGCGCTGGCTGGAACTGTGCGACGAGTACGGCCTGTACGTCGTCGCCGAGGCCAACCTGGAGTCGCACGGCGTCCGCGACATCCTGCCCGCCGGTCTGCCGGAGTGGACCGACGCCTGTCTGGACCGGATGCGGTCCCTGGTCGAGCGGGACAAGAACCATCCCAGCGTGGTGGTCTGGTCGCTGGGCAACGAGGCGGGGCAGGGCGCCAACTTCCGGGCGATGGCGGACTGGACGCACCACCGCGACCCGTCCCGGCCGGTCCACTACGAGGGCATGAACGAGGTCGCCGACCTGCACAGCGAGATGTACGCCACGCCCGACGCCGTGGAGAAGTACGGCAGGTCCGGCGACCCGAAGCCGTTCATCCTCTGCGAGTACGCCCACTCGATGGGCAACAGCACCGGCAACTTCCAGGAGTACTGGGACGTCTTCGAGCGCTACCCCCATCTGCACGGCGGCTTCATCTGGGACTTCGTCGACCAGGCCATCCGCCGCCCGGTGCCCGGCGACCCCCGGCAGACCTATCTGTCCTACGGCGGCGACTGGCGGCCCGGCTACCCCACCGACGACAACTTCTGCTGCAACGGGCTGGTCTCCGCCGACCGGGTGCCGCACCCCGCGCTCCAGGAGGTCAAGAAGGTCTACCAGACCATCCGGATGACGGCCGCCGACGACCCCGCGGGCACCGCGGTCACGGTCGCCAACCACCAGCTGTTCGCGGACCTGACCGCCTACGAGCTGCGCTGGGAGGTGACCCGCGACGGCGAGCGGATCCAGCACGGCACGCTGCCCGCGCCCGAGGTCGCGCCGGGCGCGGCGCGGACGGTGCGGCTGCCCGTGAAGCCGGTGGCGCGCCCCGCGCCCGGCGCCGCGTACTGGCTCAACCTCGCCTTCGTCCTGCGCCGCGCCACCCGGTGGGCGGACGCCGGACACCGGGTCGCCGCCGAGCAGTTCGCGCTGCCCTGGTACGCGCCCGCCCCCGAGGACCCCGATCCGGCCACCCTGCCGCCGCTGAAGCTCGCCGAGACCGGCAGGAGCGTGACGGTCGGCGGACGCGGTCTGGAGCTCGTCCTGGACAAGGCCGCCGGCACGCTGACCGCCTACCGCCACCGCGGCCGGCCGCTGCTCTCCGGCGGTCCGGTGCCCAACTTCTGGCGCGGCCCGACCGACAACGACATCGGCCGGGGCGCCGAGCGCTCCCTGCGCACCTGGCGGGACGCGGGCGCCCGGCGCACCGTCACCGGCGTCAGGGCCTCCCAGCCGTCCCGCTCCGAGGTCGTCATCGAGGTGACCGCCACCCTGCCCACCTCCCCCGCCGTCTCCCACTGGGACACCGTCTTCACGATCCGCGGCGACGGCGAGGTGCGGATCGCCCACACCCTCCGGCCGGGCGCCGGACTGCCCGATCTGCCGGTGGTCGGCGCGCTGCTCACCGTCCCGGCCGGGCTGAACACCTTCGACTGGTACGGGCGCGGACCGCAGGAGAACTACCCGGACCGGCGCACCGGCGCGTTCGTCGGCCGCTACCGCAGCACCGTGGACGCGCAGGCCGGCCCGTACGTCCGCCCCCAGCAGACCGGCAGCGTCACCGATGTGCGTACCGCCTCGCTCACCGGCCGGGACGGCGCCGGTCTGCGCGTCCGCGCCGAACCGGGCGCCGACGCCCCGCTGCTGGAGCTGAGCGCGCTGCACCACGCGCCCACGGACCTGGAGGGGTTGCGGCACCCCTACGAGCTGACCCGGCGCGACGAGACGCTGCTGGGCGTCAACCACCGCCAGACGGGCGTCGGCGGCAACGACTCCTGGGGCGCGCCGCCGCTGGAGAAGTACCTGCTGCACGCGGACCGGACGTACCGGTACGCCTACCGGCTGTCGCCGGTGTAGGCGGGCCGGGCGCGTCCCGCGGCGGCCGGCGCGGAGGGTGACCCCGGCAGGGGTAGGCACCCGGGGCGTACGCAGCCCAGGGGGCTGGGTAGCCCCCGCGCCGGTCGGCAGACTCTCCGTCATCAGCACAGCGCACCGACGGAGAGGCGGCATCATGAACGGGAACGCGGACGGCACGGCGGCGGTCGAGCGGGGCAACGGCCCGCAGTGGCAGGCGGGTTGGGCCGCTTCCGTGCAGCGGCCCAGCACCGGCTTCCACAAGAACTGGGCCGAGGAGGGCTTCGCGGACCAGACGGTGCGCCAGGTCGTCCGGGTCACCAACGGCGGCACCTCGGCCCGGATCAGGCTCTCCCACCGCTACGGGAGCGCCCCGCTGGAGGTGGCGGGCGCCACCATCGCCCGGACGGACCACGGGGCGGCGGTGCTGCCGGGCACGGAACGCCGGCTGACCTTCGACGGCGCCGCGTCGGTACGTATCCCGGCGGGCGGCGAGGTGTCCAGCGACGGCGCGGAGGTGCGGGTGGCGCCGTTCGAGTCGCTGACGGTGTCGCTGTACTTCGCCCGGCCGACCGGACCGGCCACCTTCCACGCGCAGGCGTTCGCCACCGCCTACCGCGCGGCGGGTGACCAGCTGGGGGCCGTGGATCCGGCGGTGTTCGGCGAGACGACGGTGTCCTGGTACCACCTCGCCGAGGTCGAGCTGGCGGACGGCGGCCCGGCGGGCCGGGACACGGTGGTGGTCTTCGGCGATTCGATCACCGACGGGTTCGCCTCGACGATCGACGGCAACCGCCGCTACTCCGACGCGCTCGCCGAGCGGCTGGCCGACCTAGGCACCCCGCGCCCGGTGCTCAATGCGGGCATCGGCGGGAATCTGCTGCTCAACGACTCGGCATGGTTCGGCGACCGGGCCGGCGCCCGCTTCCGGCGGGATGTCCTCGACCGGCCCGGCATCCGCTCCGTGGTCGTGCTGGTGGGGCTCAACGACATCGGGTTCAGCGAGATCGACCTGCCGACGTACAAGCCGAACCCGGACAACTCCGTCGCCGAACTGATCGCCGGATACCGGGAGTTGATCGGAGCGGCGCATGCGGCGGGCGTGCGGGTCACCGGGGGCACGATCATGCCGTTCAAGGGGTCGGAGTACCACACACCGGCCGCCGAGGCGAAGCGCCGGGAGATCAACGCCTGGATACGCACCTCGGGCGAGTTCGACGCGGTCGCCGACTTCGCCGCGGCGCTCGCCGATCCGGCCGATCCGGACGCGCTCGCCCCCGCCTACGACAGCGGCGACCGCAAGCACCCCGGCGACGCGGGCTACCGCGCGATGGCCGACGCCGTCGACCTCGCCGGGCTCTGAGCCCGCGGCCGCAGCACGCCGCGGGCCGTCCGGGGCGGCGCGGCCAGGCGGCGGGCGCGCTCCTCCCCGGCGACGGTGCGGCGGTCGACGGCCGACGGACCGCGCCGCTTCCTCACCCGGGCCCGCCGACCCCGCTGCCGTGCCGGTCGCGCCGCAGCAGTGCCGCGTAGCGGCCGTCGGCGGCGAGAAGTTCGTCGTGGGTGCCGCGCTCGGCGATCTCGCCGCCGTCCAGGACGACGATCTGGTCGGCGTCGCGGATCGTGGAGAGGCGGTGCGCGATGGTGAGGGTCGTCCGGCCCTCGGACAGTGCGTCGATGGCCTGCTGGACGGCGTGTTCGGTACGGGTGTCCAGGGCGCTGGTGGCCTCGTCCAGGACCAGTACGGGCGGATCGCGCAGGATGGTGCGGGCGATGGCCAGCCGCTGCTTCTCGCCGCCGGAGAAGCGGTGGCCGCGCTCGCCGACGAGGGTGTCGTAGCCGTCGGGCAGGGCGGCGATGTGGTCGTGGATCTGGGCGGCCTTGGCGGCCCGTTCGATCTCGTCGTCGGTGGCGTCGGGTTTGGCGAAGCGGAGGTTGTCGGCGACCGAGGCGTGGAAGAGGTAGGTCTCCTGGGAGACCACGCCGACCGAGCGCGCGAGGGTGTCGAAGTCGAGGTCGCGGACGTCCGAGCCGTCCAGGGTGACCCGGCCCCCGGTCACGTCGTACAGCCGTGGCACGAGATGGCTCAGGGTGCTCTTGCCGCTGCCGGTCGGGCCGACGACGGCGAGGCTGCCGCCGGCCGGGACGGTCAGGTCGATACCGCGCAGGGTGGGCGGCGCCTCCGGGTCGTAGGAGAACGTCACGTCCTCGAAGCGGATCTCGCCGCGCGGGGCGGCGAGGCGTACCGGCTCGGCGGGTTCGGTGATGTCCACCGGCAGATCGAGGTATTCGAAGATCCGCTGGAAGAGCGCCAGGGAGGTCTGCATCTGCACACCGGTCGTCAGCAGCGAGACGGTGGGCCGCAGCAGGCCCTGCTGGAGGGTCACGAAGGCGACCAGGGTGCCGAGGGAGAAGGTGGGGCCGCCGAGCTGGAGGACCAGGCCGGCCGCCCAGTAGATCAGTGCGGGCATGGCGGCCATGACGATGCCGATGGTGGCCATCCGCCAGCGGCCGGCCATATTGGCGCGGACCTCCAGGTCCACCAGGCGCTCGGACTCGGTGGCGAAGTTCGCGGTCAGCGAGTCGGCGCGGCCCATGGTGCGGCCGAGCACGATGCCGCTGACCGACAGGGATTCGGTGACCATCGCGGACATGCTCGCCATCTGCTTCTGGCGCCGGGTGGTGATCTTCTTGCGTTCGTTGCCGACCCGGCGGCTGATCCAGACGAAGAGCGGGAGCAGCAGCATCGAGACGAGGGTCAGCCGCCAGTCGAGGGCGAGCATGGCGACGACCGTGGCCACGACGGAGGTCAGGTTGGAGACCAGGGAGGTCGCGGTGGAGGTGACCGTCGCCTGCATACCGCCGATGTCGTTGGCGATCCGGGACTGGACCTCGCCGGTACGGGTGCGGGTGAAGAAGGCCAGCGGCATCCGCTGGAGCTTGGCGTAGACGGCGGTGCGCAGATCGTGCATGACGCGCTGGCCGACGGTGGTGGACAGCAGGGTCTGCAGCACGCCGAAGACGCTGGTGGTGACGGCGGTGACGATCATGCCGAGGGCGAGGAGGGTGAGCAGGCCGGTGCGGCGGCCGGGTATCGCCACGTCGAGGATCTCGCGCAGCAGGAACGGCGAGGCGACCGAGACCAGCGAGGAGGCGCCGACCAGCAGGCCGACGACGGCCAGCCGGCCGCGGTAGGGGCGGAAAAGGGCGAGGATGCGCCGCAACGGGACCGGCTGTTCCGGGTCCTTGGGCGGCGGGGTCCACTGAGGTTCGTCGCTGCGCAATGGGCTCCTTCGGAGGGGTGCGGGAGGGGAGGGGCACGGAGCGGTGCCGCCGGGCGGGAAGGTTTCATGGAGCCTAGCTCATTGTTACCTATACTCACAATGAACTTTGTCCTGCTATTCTCCCCGCATGTCCTCCACCGAGCCGACGACCAGCACCTCCGACCTCGCCGAACAGCTGGTGCGGCTGACCCGCCGGGTGCAGCGTGCGCAGCGTCACCATCTGAAACACCTGGACATCGCCGTCACCCCCGCACAGTCCCGCGTGCTGCGGATCGTGGACCACTGCGGTGACACCCCGCCGCGGATGACCGACCTCGCCGCGCGGCTCGAAGTGGTGCCGCGGGCGGTGACGACACTGGTCGACGCGCTGGAGGCGAACGGCGCGGTGCGCCGGGTGCCCGACCCGGCCAGCCGCCGGGTGGTGCGGATCGCGCTGACCGACACCGGCCGGTCGACGCTGCGCGCGCTGCGCAGCGCGCGCAGGGCCGCCGCGGAGGACATCCTTGCCCCATTGACCGCCGCGCAGCGCGCGGAGCTCGGCGGTCTGCTGTCCACCCTGGTCGACGGGCCGGGGAAGTACCACTGAGCCCCACGGCCGGCGGCGTACCGCCCGGCCGTGGACCGCCCGTGGTGAACGGCGCCGGACCGACCGGCGCCGGAGTGACCGGAGGAGTGCCGCCATGCCCTTGCTGGAGCCGGATCCCGCCGCCCTGCGGCCCGCCGCGACGGCGCATCCCGCGGGCCCCTCGCCCGACCGGGTCCCCGACGGGCAGGCGTCCGGCACCCCCGAGCCGCTGCTCGGCGACCTCGTCGCGCTGCTGGGCCCGGAGAAGGTGCTGCACACGATCTCCGATCTGGTCCGCTACGCCTCGGACGCCAGCCCGTACCGCTTCGTCCCGCAGGTCGTGGTGGTGGCCGAGGACCTCGACGACATCTCCGCGGTCTTCTCCTACGCCCACGGCAAGGGCCGCAACATCGTGTTCCGGGCGGCCGGCACCTCGCTGAACGGCCAGGCGCAGGGCGAGGACATCCTCGTGGACGTGCGCCGGCACTGGACCGGTATCGAGGTGCTCGACGACGGCGCCCGCGCCCGTATCCGGCCGGGCACGACGGTCCTGCGGGCCAACGCCACGCTCGCCCGGTACGGCCGACTGCTCGGCCCCGACCCGGCCAGCGCCATCGCCTGCACCCTGGGCGGCGTGGTCGCCAACAACGCCTCGGGGATGACGGCCGGCACCACCCGCAACTCCTACCGAACGCTCGCCTCGGTCACCCTCGTCCTGCCCTCGGGCACCGTCGTGGACACCGCGGACCCGGCCGCGGACACCGCGCTGGCGCAGGCCGAACCCGCCCTGTGCGCCGGGCTGCTCGCGCTGAAGGCCGAGATCGAGGCGGACCCGGAGCTGGTGGCCAGGATCCGCGCCAAGTACGAGATCAAGAACACCAACGGCTACCGGCTGGACGCCTTCCTGGACGGTGCGACGCCCACCCAGATCCTGCGCGGGCTGGCGGTCGGCTCCGAGGGCACCCTCGGCTTCGTCGCCGAGACCGTGTTCGACACCCTGCCGCTGGACCGGCACACCTCCAGCGCGCTGCTCTTCTTCCCCTCGCTGCGCGCCGCGGCCGCCGCCGTACCGCGCTTCACCGAGGCGGGCGCGCGGGCCGTGGAGCTGATGGACGGCAACACGCTGCGCGCGTCGGTGAGCGTGGCCGGGGTGCCGGCCGACTGGGCGCAGCTGCCGAAGGAGACCACCGCGCTGCTGGTGGAGTTCCGGGCGCCGGACGAGACCGCCCAGCAGGCGTACGAGGCGGCCGCGGCACGGGCGCTGGCGGACCTGGAGCTGGTCGCGCCGGTCGCCTCCGTCACCAACGCCTTCACCCGGGACGCCAAGACCATCGGCGGCTACTGGAAGGCCCGCAAGGCGTTCGTGACGGCGGTCGGCGGCTCCCGGCCGTCCGGCACGACCCTGATCACCGAGGACTTCGCGGTACCGCCGTCGCGGCTCGCCGACGCCTGCGTCGCGCTCCTTGAACTCCAGTCCCGGCACGGTTTCGACGCGGCGGTCGCCGGGCACGCCGCGCACGGCAATCTGCACTTCCTGCTCGCCTTCGACGCGGCCAGACCGGACGATGTGGCCCGCTACGCCGCCTTCATGGACGAGTTCTGCACCCTGACCGTCGAGCGCTTCGACGGCTCCCTCAAGGCCGAGCACGCGACCGGCCGGAACATCGCACCGTTCCTGGAACTCGAATGGGGGCCGCGGGCGACGGAGTTGATGTGGCGGATCAAGGAGCTCGTGGACCCGCACGGCATCCTGGCCCCGCGCGTCCTCCTCGACCGCGATCCCCGGGCGCATCTGCGCGGGCTGAAGACCATCCCCCGGGTCGAGGCGATCGCCGACCCGTGCATCGAGTGCGGCTTCTGCGAACCGACCTGCCCCAGCGAGGACCTGACCACCACGCCCCGCCAACGGATCGTGCTGCGCCGCGAGATGCTGCGCCAGGCGCCGCACTCCCCGGTGACCGGTGAGCTGCTGGCGTCCTACGGCTACGACGCGGTGGACACCTGCGCCGGCGACTCGACCTGCAAACTGGCCTGCCCGGTGGGTATCGACACCGGCGCCATGATGCGCGACTTCCGCCATCAGCGGCACTCGCCGCGCGAGGAGTGGACCGCCGCGCAGGCCGCCCGGCACTTCACGGCCGTCGAGAAGTCCGCGCGGCTGGCGGTGGCCGCCGCGGACCGGATCGGCGACCGGCTGCTGGCGTCGGTGACCGGCGCCGCGCGCCGGGCCGTCCGCCCCGATCTGGTGCCCGAGTGGCTGCCGCAGATCCCCGGCGCCGCGGCCCGCCGGCTGCCCGCCACCCGGAAGACCGGCGCGGCCGCCGTCTACTACCCGGCCTGTGTGAACCGCATCTTCGGCGAACCGGCCGGCTTCCACGGCCCCTCCCTCCCCGAGGCCGTGGTCGCGGTGTCGCAGCGGGCGGGCAAGCCGGTGTGGATCCCGTCGGACGTGACCGGGACCTGCTGCGCCACCATCTGGCACTCCAAGGGCTACGAGCGGGGCAACGCGGTGATGGCCAACCGCATCGTCGAGGCGGCCTGGGGCTGGACGGCGGGCGGGCGGCTGCCGCTGGTCGTCGACGCCTCCTCCTGCACCCTCGGCATCGCCCACGAGGTGGTGGCGCATCTGACGCCCGACAACCGCGCCCTGCACGCCGAGCTGACCATCGTCGACTCCATCGTCTGGGCCGCGCGGGAGCTGCTGCCGCAGCTGGAGATCCTGCGGACGACCGGCTCCGCGGTGCTCCATCCCACCTGCTCCATGCAGCACCTGGGGGACGAGGCGGAGCTGATCGAGGTCGCCGAGGCATGCGCGCGGGAGGTCGTGGTGCCGGACGACGCGGGCTGCTGCGCCTTCGCGGGCGACCGCGGGATGCTGCACAAGGAGTTGACCGAATCGGCCACCGCCAAGGAGGCGGCCGAGGTCACCTCCCGGCACTTCGACGCACATCTGTCGGCGAACCGCATGTGCGAGGTCGGCATGGACCATGCGACGGGCGGGCGGGGGTACTACTCGGTCCTCCTGGAGCTGGAACGGGCGACCCGCCCCGCCCCGGACCGCGCGGCACACTGACGCTCCCCGCTCCGGGGGCGTCACGCCGGGCCGGGGCGGACCGGCAGTACGAGGCGGGCTCCTGACGCCCGTGAGCAGGCCCCTGACGCCCGGAGGCGGGATGACGGCGCTGCCGACCAGGTGACGGTCGGCAGCGCCGTCGTCGTTCACCCTGTGACCCCGCGGCCCTGTCGTCTTGCCACCCTGTCGCCCCGTCACCCGTACCGCAGGGCAAGGGCGTCCGAGGCGCCGGGCGCGTCCACCCTCCTCGTCCGGGACCGGGTCCGAGCGCGTCCGGGACCGGACGCCCGCACCACGAGTCCGATCGGCCCTCTTGTGCCCCAGGCCACCCAACCGTCAAGGTCCTCTCCAAGGTTCACGTATGCCCCGCGCACCATCCGTTCCCCAGGAGGACCGATGAACGAGGCACATCCGCAGAACCACGACCACGACGAGACGGGTCCCAGCCGGCGCTCGGTCCTGTGGACCGCCGGTGCGGCGGGCGCCGGACTCGGGCTCGGCGCACTCCCGGCCGGCCGCGCCGCGGCGGCCACCCCCGGGGAGACCGTCCCCGGAGCACCGGCCGCCGCGACGGCCGGTACCGCCGCGGCACCGGCGGCCCGCGGCAGAACCATGATCGGGGTGCCGTTCGAACGGCGCAGCACCGTACGCGTCGGCATCATCGGTCTCGGCAACCGCGGCGGCAGCATGATCGACCTCTTCCTCGCGGTGCCGGGCGTCCGCGTCGTCGCGCTGTGCGACCCGGTGAAGGAGAAGACCGAGCGGGCCGCCAAGAAGGTCACCGACGCCGGACAGCCCGCGCCCGCCGTCTACACCAAGGGCGATCACGACTACGAGAACCTGTGCAAGCGCGGCGACCTCGACTTCGTCTACGCGGCCACGCCCTGGGACCGGCATTTCGAGATGGCCAGGACGGCACTGCGCAACGGCAAGCACTTCGGTGTGGAGTGTCCCCTCGCGCTCCGCCTGGACCAGCTGTGGGAACTGGTCGACCTCTCCGAACGCACCCGCAGGCACTGCATGCAGCTGGAGAACTGCTGCTACGGCAGGAACGAGATGCGGGTGCTGCGGATGGCGCACGCGGGCCTGTTCGGCGAGCTGCTGCACGGCGCCGGTGCGTACATCCACGATCTGCGGGGCCTGATGTTCGACCCGGCGTACTACGAGGGACCGTGGCGCCGGCTGTGGCACACCCGGCTGCGCGGCGATCTGTATCCCACCCACGGCTTCGGCCCGGTCGCCAACTACATGGACGTCAACCGCGGCGACCGCGTCGTACGGATCTCCAGCGTCGGCACGCCCGCGCTGGGGCTCGCCGAGTACCGCAAGGAACACAAGCCGGCGAACGACCCGAGCTGGAAGGAGTCGTACATCGAGAGCGACCGGACGATCAGCCTCGTCCAGACCGCCAAGGGCCGGGTGATCCGGCTGGAGCACGATGTCTCGACCCCGCACCCCTACAGCCGGATCAACAGTCTCGGCGGCACCAAGGGCCTCTTCGAGGACTATCCCGAGCGGATCTACCTCGAACCCGACCAGCACGATGACGAATGGGGCGACTTCGCGAAGTACGCGGAGTGGGACCACTGGCTCTGGAAGGAGCACGCCAACCCGCCGGGCGGACACGGCGGTATGGACTACATGATGGTGTTCCGGCTGATGCAGTGCATGCGGCTCGGCCTCGTACCGGACTTCGACATCTACGACGCGGCGACCTGGTCCGCGCCGGTCCCGCTGAGCGACGCGTCGATCAAGGCGAAGGGCGCCCCGCAGGAGATCCCCGACTTCACCCGGGGGCTGTGGAAGAAGGCCCGGACGGGGGTGGATTCGGAGAAGCCCGCCGAGTAGGAACGGACCGTTCCGGGTCCCGGCCGCGCGTCGGCCGGGACCCGGGACCCGTGACCGGTCACCCACGGCTCCCGGGCCGGTACGGGAAAGACGGGCGGCCGGACCGGACAGATCAACCGGCTTGACGGGGTCGGCCGGACCATCAACCCCCTACAGCACAGAGGTTGCACATTCAGCGCAAAAGGTGCGCCTTGTCCCCCATGACCACCACAGGATGCCGCGCCGGATCGAGCGCGCGCAGCAGCGCCACCATCCCGGACCGGGAGACGCTCACGCAGCCGGAGGTGCCGCTTCCGTGGTCCAGGTGCAGCCAGATCCCGCCACCTTTGGACTGCCCCTCGGGGCGCGTCCCGTCCAGCGGGGAGGTCCCCTTGACCCGGTTGTAGTTGATCGCGACGACATAATCGAAGTCGTGCCGGGTGCTCGGGGACCAGTACGCGGGTGGCGTGAACGCCGCCGAATGCGTGTACGGCAGTTTGGCGCCGGGATCCGCGAGAACACCGCCCGCGTCGGTCAGCGGGAAGACGCCGACGGGGCTGCGCCTGTCGTCCTCGTGGTGGTCCGTCGTCCAGCCCCGCTTGCCGTTGTGCGCGGCCCAACTTCCCTTGCGGTCCCAGCCGTTTGCGCCCTTGTCATAGAGGACGACGGTGACGTCGGCCGCCTCGGCGCCCCGGCCGTAGACCGCCACGACCTGACGCGAATCGGCCGGAATCCGTGAGCGCAGGTTCGCCCCCACCTCCGGGATGTTCTTAAGATGGGTGGTGGCCGACGCGCTGTGGGCCGGATCGCCAGGGCTCTCTCCCTTCCCTGCACCGTCGTCCCGGCTACCGCCCGCGCCGCCCGTGCCGCCACCCGCACCACCCCCGCAGCCCGCCAGTAGCACCAGCCCCGCCGCGGCGACAGCCGCCGTCCGTATCGCCCTGCCCGCCGTACCCGCCATCCGTCTGACTCCCCAAGGCCGCACCGCCGGACCGACGCCGTTCCGGCGCCTGCCCGTTGTGTACGTGTCGCACACGATTTTCCCGAGATATGCGCCTGCGGCGGAAAACCGTTTGAAATCGGCCGCCGTGCGCGTCAACCTTCCATGATGCTCCGCCGACGACGGCGGAGGTGCCGACAGGAACGGTCGGGTGTGGCAGCGCGGCCGCAGCGGCAGCCGTACCGGTCGGGGTACGTCAGGCCGGGACGGGGCGACACCGCACGCCCGGACGCCCTTCGGCGCTCCCCTTCCTTACCCGCGTTCCCGCCCTGCCATTCCCACCCGCCCGCCACCCGCCGCGCCCGGTCTCCGGCCGCCCCGCTCTCCGCCCGCCACGACAACGCCTTTGGACATCATGCACATTCGCGACCTGCCGCATCCCGACCCCGGCGTCCCCGACGTCCGTACGGGCGGCCGTTTTCTCCTGTGGCTCTACAAGAAGCAGCTCGGCGGGCAGGCCAAGGCCCTGCTGTGGGGGCTGGTCCACACCGGGGCCGTGGCCTCGTTCCCGGTTCCGGTGGGTATCGCCGTGCAGGCCGTCGTGGACCGCGACGGTTCCCGGCTGGCCCTGGCGGGCGGGCTGATGGCGCTGCTGGGCGTCCTGGTCACGGTCGGCGACACCATGCTGCACCGCTCGGCCATCACCAACTGGATCACCTCCGTCGCCCGCGTCCAGCAACTGCTCGCCCGCAAGACCACGGAACTGGGCTCGGCCATGACCCGGCGGGTGGCGGCCGGTGAGATCGTCGCCGTCAGCACCGGCGACCTGGAGAAGATCGGCTGGTTCGTCGAGGCGATCTCCCGGTTCGGGGCGGCCGCGCTGACCTCGGTCGGCGTCTGTGTGGCCCTGCTCGTCTACCAGCCGGCCCTCGGCGTCGTGGTGGCCATCGGCGTGCCCGTGCTGGCGCTGGCCGTCCTGCCGATGCTGCCGCCCGCCACCCGCCGCGCCGACGCGCAGCGTGAGAAGGCCGGGCTCGCCACCGAGCTGGCCTCCGACACCGTCGCCGGGCTGCGGGTGCTGCGCGGTATCGGCGGCGAGGAGCTGTTCCTCGGCCGCTACCGCAGCGCCTCCCAGGAGGTGCGCAAGGCCGCCGTCCGCAGCGCCCGCATGTGGTCGCTGATCTCGGCCGTACAGGTCGCGCTGCCGGGGCTGCTGCTCATCGCGGTGGTGTGGTACGGCGTCCAGCTCGCCCAGGACGGCCGGATCGCCATCGGTGAACTCGTCACCATCTACAGCGCGGTCGCCTTCCTGCTCTACCCGCTGCGGCACTTCGAAGAGATCGCGATGGCCTACTCCTTCTCCCGGCCGTCGGCGAAACGTACCGCCCGGCTGCTGGCCCTGAGCCGCCCGGCCGGCGGCCGCCTCACCGACCACGGGACGCTCGACGGCGATCTGCACGACCCGGTCACCGGCCTGACCGCCGAGGCCGGCCGGCTGACCGCCGTGGTCTGCGGCGACCCCGACGCCGCGGGCCGCCTCGCCGCGCGGCTCGGCGGACAGCCCGCGGAATCCGAGGACGAAGGTGTCGAAGGCGGCGAAGGAGCGCAGAAGGCTGCCGCGACCCCGTCCGTCCTCCTCGGCGGCACCCCGCTGGACGACGTACCGCGCGAGGCGGCCCGCACCGCCGTGCTCGTCCAGGACAAGGACCCGGTGCTGCTCTCGGGCACGCTCGGCGAACTCCTCGACGTACCGGCATCCGGCCGGGTGGACACGGCCGGGGCGCTGTCGGCGGCCCAGTGCGGCGATGTGCTGACCGCGCTGGCGCAGGCGTCCGTCGACGACTCCGGCGACCCGATGCGTACCCGGATCACCGAACGCGGCCGGTCGCTCTCCGGCGGGCAGCGGCAGCGGCTGGCCCTGGCCAGGTCGCTGGTCACCGATCCGGAGGTCCTGGTGCTGGACGAACCGACCAGCGCCGTCGACTCCCACACCGAGGCCCGCATCGCCGACGGGCTGCGCGAGATCCGGACGGGCCGTACCACGGTGGTGCTCACCTCCAGCCCGCTGCTGCTGGACCGGGCCGAGCAGGTGGTGTTCCTCCACGACGGCAAGGTCGTCGCACGGGCACCCCACCGCGAACTGCTGCGCACCCACCCCGCCTACCGCGCCGTCGTCACCCGCGAGACGGAGACCGAGGCGGCGGCCGACGCGCCGGCGGACCCGGCCATGGCCACCACCACCGCACCGGCCGGCGACACCCGGCACGACAAGATCGAGGAGACCGCATGATCGGCCTGGCGCCGCCGGAGCACGATCCGGACGCCCCGCAGACCGCCACGACCCTGCCCGTCGGCTCACCGGCCACCGTGCGCGCCTACGTCGGCGGCCTGGTCCGCCGCCACCGCCGGGCGTTCACCGTGCTGGTCAGTGTGAACGCCGCCGCGGTCATCGCGTCGATGGTCGGTCCCTATCTCCTCGGCGGACTGGTCGAGGACCTGTCCGCCGGCGCCCGCGACATCCACCTCGGCCTCACCATCGGGCTGTTCGCCCTCGCGCTGGCCCTCCAGACGGGCTTCACCCGCCTCGTCCGGCTGCGCGGGGCGATGCTCGGTGAGCAGATGCTGGCGGACCTGCGCGAGGACTTCCTCGTCCGGTCCGTGGCGCTGCCGCCGGGCGTCCTGGAGCGGGCCGGTACCGGCGATCTGCTGTCCCGGATCACCACCGATATCGACCGGCTCTCCAACGCGATGCGCGAGGCCGTACCGCAGCTGGCCATCGGCGTGGTGTGGGTGGCGCTGCTCCTGGGCGGGCTCGCCGTCACCGCGCCGCCGCTCGCCCTGTCGGTACTGATCGCGCTGCCGGTGCTGATCGTCGGCTGCCGCTGGTACTTCAAGCGGGCGCCGAGCGCGTACCGCTCGGAGGCCGCCGGGTACGCCGCGGTCTCCGCCGCGCTCACCGAGACCGTGGACGCGGGGCACACCATCGAGGCCCACCGGCTCGGTGCCCGGCGGATCGCGCAGTCGGAGCGCCGGGTGCGCGAGTGGACGCAGTGGGAGCGGTACACCCTCTATCTGCGCTCGGTGCTCTTCCCCGTCATCAATGTGACGCATGTGCTGCTGCTCGGGTCGGTGCTGCTGCTCGGCGGCGCGTTCGTGCTCAACGGCTGGATCACCCCGGGCCAGCTGACGACGGGGGCGCTGCTCGCGCAGATGATGTCCGAGCCGATCGGCATGATCCTGCGCTGGTACGACGAGCTGCAGGTGGCCCAGGTGTCCATCGCCCGTCTCGTCGGCGTCCGGGAGATCGAACCGCAGGCCGCGGACGACAAGCTGTCCCCCGACGGCCGGGACATGCGCGCCGACGAGGTGCGCTTCGGCTACCGCGCGGATGTCGACGTGCTGCACGAGGTCTCGCTGCACGTCCGCCCCGGCAGCAGGCTGGCGCTGGTCGGGCCGTCCGGCGCCGGCAAGTCCACGCTGGGCCGGCTGCTGGCCGGTATCTACGGGCCGCGGACGGGCACGGTCACCCTCGGCGGGGCCGAGCTGTCCGAGATGCCCGCCGAGCGGGTCCGTCAGCATGTGGCGCTGGTCAACCAGGAGCACCATGTCTTCGTCGGCTCGCTCCGGGACAATCTCCTGCTGGCCCGCACGGACGCGGCCGACGCCGAACTGTGGGCGGCGCTCGGCGCGGTGGACGCCGACGGCTGGGCGCGGGCGCTGGACGAGGAGCTGGACACCGAGGTCGGCTCGGGCGGCCGGGCGCTGACGCCGGCACAGGCCCAGCAGATCGCGCTGGCCCGGCTGGTGCTCGCCGATCCGCACACCCTGGTGCTGGACGAGGCGACGTCCCTGCTCGACCCGCGGGCGGCGCGGCACCTGGAGCGTTCGCTCGGCAAGGTGCTGGACGGCCGTACGGTCGTGGCGATCGCGCACCGGCTGCACACCGCGCACGACGCCGATGTGATCGCGGTGGTCGAGGAGGGCCGGATCAGCGAGCTGGGCAGCCATCAGGAACTGGTCACCGCCGGCGGGGCCTACGCGGCGCTCTGGCGCTCCTGGCACGGCTGACGGCGGACCGGCGCGACCGCACCGTCGCGCCGGTGCGGACACGAGCGCGCCCCGGCCGCCGGTACTCCGGTGGCCGGGGCGCGCTGGTGCCGGTCAGAGGTAGCCGAGGGCGCCCAGTCCGCCCAGGCAGCCCAGCAGCAGGAAGACCGGCATCAGGACCTTCAGCTCCACCCGGCTGCCGGCCCGGAAGCGCATCCCCTTGGGCGGACCGAGCGGGTACCAGCGCTTGCCCTTGATCGGAATGGGCCACAAGACCGGGCAGCCCGAGACCGTCAGGGCGTCGCCGAGGTCGTGCACCAGCGCGCCGAGCACGATCGGCAGGCCCAGCCAGAGGTACTCCTGTCCCGGCGCTTCGAAGAGCCAGTTCGCGCCGTTGCCCGGCTGGTCGAGGATGCCGGCCAGGATCCAGGCCGTCGCCGCGCCCAGCAGCCAGACCAGGACGTCGCTGGAGACCCGCGCCGCCCGCCACAGCAACCCCTCGATGGCGAGCACCATATGGACGAAGAGGATGCCGAGGACCGCCCAGCGGCCGCCCTCCGTCGCCAGCAGCGACATCCCGCCGCCGATCAGTACCGCCCACACCCAGGTGTGGGTGAGCGTGCGGTGCCCGCCCGAACGGTGCGCGTCACCGCGCGTCTTGGTGGCCTTGTAGACCGCGTGCGAGAGGGTGTCGACCACCCCGCACAGCATCCCCGAAAGCGGTCCGAAGGCGCGCGATATGGTGGCGGACTTGTGGTCGAGGTCGGGGGCGAGCGCCGCTCCGGCGCAGATCAGGGCTCCGCAGACGAGCACCGGCCAGGGCATCGGATGTCCGGCGGCATAGGCCGCCGCCCCCACCCCCAGCCAGGCCGCGGCCCCGGACAGCGAGTGCGCCGGTCCCATCATGGTTGTTCCCCACCCCTTGTTCTCTCGGTTCTCGCGCCGCCCGCTGCCGCTTCCGGCGGCTGCCGCGTGGTCGGCGACTCAGCGTAACCTCAGATGATCACTGTGGGCCGCGGGGGTGTCCGGCCGGCCCCCCGGACCGGGCGGTACGGCCGTCTGGGGAAGCGCCAACGCCCGGTCTCCCGGCCCCCGTTCGCGGCGGGCGGCGGTGCTCCGGTCCGGCGGCACGGCACCGCGATCACCTGGCCCGGCCCGCCCGATGGCATGCTGTCCGGCGTGAACGGACCCGAAATCTTCCTCACCTTCCCCCCTGAACTGCATCTTTTCCTCTCGGCCGACCGCCTCGCCGGCCGTACGTCCCTGGTGACCGACGGGTCGTCGTCGCTCGGCCACGTCGTCGAATCGCTCGGCGTCCCGCTCACCGAGGTCGGACGGCTCTTCGTGGACGGGCGGGCGGTCCCCGTCTCGCACGTCCCGCGCGCGGGCGAGAACGTCGAGGTGTCCGCCGTCGCGCGCCCGCAGCACGTCCCCGGCGCTCCGCTGCGCTTCCTGCTCGATGTGCACCTCGGCAGTCTGGCGCGGCGGCTGCGGCTGCTCGGCGTCGACGCGGCCTATACGAACGAGGACCCGGGTGACCCGGCGCTGGCCGCGCTCTCGGCGCAGGAGCGGCGGGTGCTGCTCTCCCGGGACCGGGGGCTGCTGCGCCGGCGGGAGATCTGGGCCGGTGCGTATGTCTACAGCGACCGGGTCGAGGAGCAACTCCGGGATGTGCTGGGCCGCTTCGCCCCCGCGCTCGCCCCGTGGACCCGCTGCACCGCCTGCAACGGGCCGCTGACGGAGGCCGACAAGGACGCGGTCCGGGACCACCTCCGGCACGGCACGCAGCGCACCTACGACGTCTTCGCGCAGTGCGCGTCGTGCGGACGGGTCTACTGGCGCGGCGCGCACCACGCCCGTCTGCAGGCGATCGTCAACGATGCGCTGCGCGAGCGCGCCACCTGAGCCACCCGGGGCGAGGCGGGCGGCCCGGAGCCGGGCGGCGGTCACCGGTAGGCGCGTGCCCGGTCACCTGAAGCGGAACCTGTCGGCTGTCGCCCGGCATGTCCACGAGCCCGCTCCGCGAGCGATGCGGTGCGTGGGTGCCGTGGGCCCCGCCATGGGCATCGCCGTGGCCACGGTCATCGGCCCCGCGCCGGGCACGCGGCCCGGCCGGTGGCTGAACGGCCCGGCCGTGGGACCGGGCGCACCCGCCGCCCCGGCACGGCCGCGTGGATCCCGGTCGCTGTGCGGACGTACGCGTGGGGCGGGGAGGGTGCCGGCCCCGCCCCACCCATGCCCCGCGGCGGAGCTCCGCGCCCGGCGGCACCTCCCTCCGGTCGCCCGCCCCGTCGCCCGTCGGGTGTCAGTGCGTGGGGTCCCCGGTGGCGAGGGCGGGCAGCGGTGCGAGGCGGGGGAACTCCCCCCGGTAGAACACCAGCGGCCGGCCGCCGCCCCGGTGGTCGAACGCCTCGACCCGGCCGAGGAAGAGCACATGGTCTCCCCCGTCGTACTCGGCCCAGGGCGAGCACTCGACGGTGGCCAGCGCGTCGGCGAGCCGCGGTGCGAGGCCGGCTGCCGAGCGCGTCCACCGGGGCGGCGGGGCCGTGGTCCGGTGGCCCGCGAAGTGCCGGGCGAGAGCGTCCTGATCCTCGCGGAGTACGTTCACCGTGAACGGCCGGCCACCGAGGTGGCGGCCGGCCGTGCTCTCGCGGTGGAGCGAGACCAGCACCAGCGCCGGGTCCAGTGACACCGCGGTGAAGGCGTTGACGGTGGCGCCGTGCGGCGCCCCGCCCACCTCGCAGGTGACGACCGTGACGCCGGTGGCGAAGTGGCCGAGGCAGGTGCGCAGCGACCGTCGGTCGATATCCACGGGGGTCCTCCTGGTTCCCACTGATTCCCCGGTGCTTTGCGCTTCCTCCGGGGTCCTTCGATCGGCGCTCTAGCGGGTCGGTCCGTCCTGCCAGCCGGTTGCGGGCCGGTCGAACCAGAGGTGGACCTGGCCGGTCCCGATCCCGTTCTCGTACGCGCCGAAGCGACGGCCCGGCGCACCGCACCGGGCGCCGCCCACCGCGCCCGCCAGCATCAGGTAGTGCCCGAAGCGCGCCTCGGGGGCGAACCGGAGGTACTCCGGCATGGCCTCGATCACGCGGTCGTGGCGGCCCGCCTCCAGCCAGGCGATCCGCCGCTCGTCCGCCGCGCGGGCCTCGGGCGTGACGATATGGCCGGGGTCCCCCGCCATGTGGTCGCGGAGTTCGGCCAGCGGCCAGAAGACGTGGGAGAGGCCGCCCGAGGCGAGCAGCAGCACCCTGCGGTCGAGCCGGGTGACCGCGTCCGCGATGGCCTCGCCGACGGCCAGGAAGTCCTCGGTGGTCGCCGTCTGGCAGACCGAGACGGAGACCCACGGGGTGCCGGCCCGGCCGAGGTAGGTCCAGAGGTTGAGCGTCGCGTAGTGGACCGGCAGGTACGGGTCGTCGTTCGCGGTGATCCACAGCGACCGCCCCGCCCCCGATTCCGCGACGGCGCGGGCCAGTTCGGGGTCGCCGGGCAGATCGTAGGGCAGCCCGCTGATCTCGCTGGGCATCTCGTCCGAGGTGAAGCGGCCCGTGCGCCGGGAGTGGGCGGTGACCACCACCTCGGTTGTCGTCGCCCAGTGGCTGTCGAGTACCAGGACGGTGTCGTACTGCGCCGGGTCGATCACCTCGTGCCGGAGCCGGGTCAGGCCGGTCGCGAGGGTGAAGTCGCGGCCGCCGTTCGCCTCGATCCGCCGCGGCTCGGGGAACATGATGACGGGTGCGTGCGAGACCAGGCCCGCGCCGACGATGTCACCCATGGGGGAACCTCCTTCGTGGTCGGGGGGGCTACGGGACGAGCAGGAGCTTGCCGGTGGTGCGCCGGGCCGCGAGGTCGGCGTGCGCGCGGTGCGCTTCGGCGAGCGGATACGTGCCGCCGATGGTGACGCGCAGGGTGCCGTCGGCGATACCGGCGAACACCTCGCCCGCCCGCCACTCGAACTCCTCGGTGGTGGCCCGGAAGTGTTCGAGGTAGGGGCGCGTCAGGGTCAGCGACCCGCCCCACAGCAGCCGCATCACATCGACGGGCGGCACCGCGCCGCTGGCGCCGCCGAAGAGGACCAGCGTGCCGCGGGTGCGCAGGGCGTCGAGACTGGCGTCGAAAGTGGCGGCGCCGATGCCGTCGTAGACCGCATGGACGCCCTCCCCGCCGGTGAGAAGGCGTACCTCGGCGGCCAGGTCGCCGGTCCCGGTGGAGCGGATGATCTCGTCGGCGCCGTGCTCCCGGGCGAGCTTCTCCTTCTCCGCGGTGGACACCGTGCCGATGACCCGGACGCCGCGCCGCTTGAGCAACTGGGTGAGCAGCAGCCCCACCCCGCCGGCGGCGGCATGGACCAGTACGGTGTCGCCGGCGCGCGCCGGGTAGGAGTCGTTGACCAGGTAGTGGGCCGTCATGCCCTGGACGAGCACCCCGCCGGCCGTGCGCAGGTCGATCGTGTCCGGTACGGCGATCGCCTTGTCCTCGGGCACCACCACCCGGCTCGCGTAGCTGCCGAGGACGGTCGTCCAGGCGACGCGGTCACCGGGCGCGAACCGGCTGACTCCGGGGCCGGTGGCCAGGACGACGCCCGATCCCTCCTCGCCCGGTACGGCGGGCAGCGGCAGGGGATAGCGGCCCTCGCGGCGGTAGAGGTCGATGAAGTTGACCCCGGCCGCGGCGAGTTCGACGAGTATCTGCCCCTCGCCGGGCTCGGGGTCGGGCTTCTCCCCATACGTCTGGACCTCGGGTCCGCCGGTCCGGCGGATCTCGATGGCGTGCATCAGTGGTCTCCGTTCATCGGTGCTGTGGGTTCCGTCGGCAGGGACACTTCAGGCTGTTCGCGGCCAGGCGGCGCCGAGGGCACCGGTGTCCAACTCGACCTGGTAGGTGCGCAGCCACTCGTCCAGCCGGACGGTGGACTCCACGAGGATCCGTTCGAACTCGGAGAGGCTGCCGGTGGTGGTCCTGCCGGTGAGCCGCCGTACCGCGGCGCCGTCGAGGCAGTGGCTCAGCGGTGCGCCGGCGTCGCCCGCCGCCGTGGTGAGGCCGGTGATGAGGGCGCGGTCGTAGGCGGGGTCCTGGATCGAGGGGTAGGCGGCCTTCTTGCGGCGCCGTACCGACTCGGGCAGCAGACCGGTCGCGGCCTCGCGCAGCAGTGCCTTTTCCTGGCCGCTGAAGGTCTTCATCTCCCAGGGGACGTTGAAGACGTACTCGACCAGGCGGTGGTCGCAGAACGGCACCCGGCCCTCCAGTCCGCTGGCCATGCCCATCCGGTCCTTCTTGTCCAGCAGGATGGGCAGCCACCGGGTCAGGGTCAGATAGCCCAGCTCCCGGGTCCGCCGGTCCTGCGCGCTCTCCCCGTCGAGGCGCGGTACCTCGGCCAGCGCGGTGCGGTAGAGGTCGGCCTCGTACTCCCCCAGGTCGATCCCGTCGACGAACCAGGGGTGGAAGAGCGAGCGGGGGTCGAGGCCGCGGTGGGCGCCGAGTTTGAGCCAGGGGAAGGTGTCGGCGCGCCGCGCATCGGGGTCGGAGAACCACAGGTAGCCGCCGAAGATCTCGTCGGCGCCCTCCCCGGAGAGCGCCACGGTCGCGTGCTCCCGGACGGCGGCGAAGAGCAGGTACAGGGAGACGTCGAGGTCCGCGAAGTTGAACGGCAGGTCCCAGGCGCCGAGGACGGTCCGGCGGACGGCCGGGTCGAGCAGCCGGGTGCGGTCGAGGACGATCGCGTGGTGGTCGCTGCCGACGTGCCGGGCGACCTCCAGCGCGTACGGGCCGTCCGGGGTGGGGCGGATGGGATCGGCCCGGAAGTTCTCGGTGTGGCCGGTGAAGTCGACGGAGAAGGTGGTGAGGCGCCCGCCGTCGGCGGCGCGCGCCCGCTGGGCGAGGGCGGTGACCGTGCTGGAGTCCAGTCCGCCGGACAGCAGCGAGACCAGCGGCACATCGGCGACCATCTGCCGCGGGACGATGTCGTCGAGCAGGTCGCGGACGGTGGCGACGGTGGTCGGCAGATCGTCGGTGTGCGGACGGGATTCCAGCGCCCAGTAGCGCTCCTCGCTGAGCCCGTCGCGGCGGACCCGCAGCAGATGGCCGGGTTTCAGCTCGCGCATACCGCGGAAGGGCACCCGCCCCGGGGTGCGCAGGAACAGCAGCGCGTCGCAGAGTTCCTCCGCTCCCGCGCCGGCCCGTGCCAGGGGGTGGGCGAGGATGGCCTTGGGCTCCGAGCCGAAGAGCACGCCGTCGGCCGTGGGGTGGTAGTAGAGGGGTTTGACGCCCAGCCGGTCCCGCACCAGCAGCAGTTCGTCCCGGGCGGTGTCCCAGATGGCGAGTGCGTACATGCCGTTGAGGCGGTGGACGAAGCCGGCGCCCCACTCCAGGTAGGCGCGGAGGGCCACCTCGGTGTCGCTGCGGGTGGTGAACCGGTGCCCGAGCAGGGCGAGTTCGGCGCGGAGTTCACGGAAGTTGTAGATTTCCCCGCCGTAGGAGATCACCGCTCGCGGCAGGTCCCCCGGGCCGCGTTCCGGGGTGCGCATCGGCTGTGTGCCGTGCTCGACGTCGATGACGGCCAGCCGCCGGTGTCCCAGCGCGACGTGTCCGTCCAGCCAGACACCGCCGGCGTCCGGCCCTCTGGCGGTCAGGGTCTCGGTCATGGCGTGGACGAGCGGGTACTCGTCCGTGAGGTCTCGGGTGAAGTCGACCCACCCGGTGATGCCACACATCATGTGCTCCGTTCTCGGTCGGTGGGCGTTTCAGAGGGTGTGCGCCGGGTCCTGCCACGGGCCTCTGCGCCAGCCCTCGACGTCGTAGTCGTCGAGGCACTCCTGCACCAGCGCTTCGTACCGGGCGAGGCTGCCCCGCCGGGTCGCCCACTTCAGGGCGTCGAGCCGGACCTGTTCGCCGTTGCCCGAGTAGTTGCGTTCGTACAGTTCGTGGCGGCCGCCGAATTCGGTGCCGATCGCGTCCCAGACGAGCTTGAGCAGCTTGATCCGGTCGGCGGCGGAGGTGTCCGCGCCGCGGTAGAAGCGGTCGATCAGCGGCCGCAGTTCGGGATGGGTGAGATCCCGGCCGCTGGAGGGCACCGCGAGGGGTGCGCCGCCCAGCGTGGTCTCGAACAGTTCGTGGACCCGGTCCCACACCTGCGCGTTGTACATCCGCATGGCCGAGGCGTGCTCCAGGCGGGGCACGACGGTCCCGCCGCTGCCCGGCTCGGGGTCGTACGCCATCGCCGAGGTCAGCGCCCACACCATGTCCCGCATGGTGATGAGCTCGCCGACGGCGGCCTGTACGCCGCGGAACCCGTCGGTGCCGTTCGCCCGGGTGCCGCGGGCGAGCAGTCCGGCCATGAGTTCCAGCTTGACGCTCAGCCGGGTTCCGGACTGGAAGTTGTACAGGTTCGGGAAGCCCGACGTGGCGTAGAAGCCCGTCGCCCGTTCGATGTCCCGGTGGACGAGCACGTCCTCCCAGGGGATCAGCGCCTCGTCGAGCAGCAGCACACTGTCGTTCTCGTCGAAACGGCTGCTCAGCGGTGCGTCGAAGGGGCCGCGGGCGGGGTTCGCGTACGGGGTGCGGCAGATCAGTCTCACCCCGGGGTTGTCCATCCGGACGAAGAAGACCAGGGCGAACGCCTCCGCCTTGCCCGGTGCCAGGGCGGCCGAGCCGACCGGGGCGACGAAACCGGCGTTGGTGAGGGCGGAGCCGGTCGCGAGCATCTTCGCCCCGCTGACCACCACTCCGGCGTCCGTCTCGCGCACGGCGTGCACGAACACGTCCTCCATGTCGTGGATGGCCCGTTTGCGGTCGACCGGCGGGTTGATGATGACGTGGTTGAGGTACAGCGCCCGGCTCGCGAACTCGCGGTACCAGGCGGTGGCGTTGGCGGCGTACGGGCCGTAGTAGTCGGCGTTGACGCCCAGGCCCGACATGAAGGACGCCTTGTACTCGGGGGTGCGCCCCAGGAAGCCGTAGCTCATGCGCGCCCAGGTGGCGATCGCCTCCCGTGCCTCGACCAGTTCCGCGGCGGTCCGGCTCGGTTTGAAGAACTTGTGGGTACGGATGCCGGAGTCGTCGACCCCGGTGAGCACCTCGGCGGTCGCCGGGTCGTGCAGGGCGTCGTAGAGCCGGGACACCGACAGGGCGGAGTTGCGGAAGGCGGGGTGCCGGGTGACGTCCTTCACCCGTTCGCCGTCCACGTACACCTGCCGGCCGTCGCGCAGGCTCTCCAGGTAGTCCGCGCCCGTCATGAGCGCGTTGCCGGTCACGGTCGTGGTGCCGCCGGCCGTGGGTGCGGTGCCGGTCATCGCACCAGCCCCGGGTTGTCCAGCGGCGGGGTGCCGAGCACCTGGACCCGGCGCAGATGCCGCGGCGCGCCGCTGGTGAACGCGTTCCGGCCGTGCAGCAGCGTGTAGTTGTCGGCGATCACCAGATCGCCGGTCTGCCAGGTGTGGGCGTAGAGGTGCGCGGGATCGTACAGCGCCGCGCGCAGGCTCCGGTGCACCTCGGCGAGCGCGTCGTCCGGGAGCCCCGAGAACTGGAGGTCGGGGTGGTTGACGAAGCCGCTGTCCTCTGCGGCGGTGGGTTCGTTGTAGCGGATGACCTGGGCGCCGTGGCCTGGGTGGGCGGCCACGAGCGGCGAGACGGTGACGCTGTCGTAGAACTCCATCGCGCGGTGGTAGGTACCGGTGACCGCCGACCACTGGGCGACCGTGGCCGGGTCGGTGTGTTCGAGCACGGCGGTGGTGTGGGAGAAGGTCGTCTCACCGCCGTTGCCCGCGCCGGGTGCCCGTACGCACTGGAACACCTGGAATTCCGGCACCTGCTCGCGGTACATGCCGTCCCAGTGCATCGGCATATAGCTGTGGTCGAAGATGTGGTCCGCGGGCCGTTCCTGCTCGACCAGTTCGAGCACCGTGCCGAACGGCCAGACGCTCAGCTCGCCCCAGCGCTCGCAGTAGGCGGACAGTTCCTGCGGACCGGCGAAGTTGTCGAAGCCGCGGAGCAGGACGAGACGGTGCTCCCGGACGAGCGCGCGCAGGGTTTCGACGGGGACGTCGCGGACGTGCGCGCCCGGCTCCGGCGCCCGTACCGCCGCCCCGAAGGGTTCGATCCGTGTGACGTCGAGCCGGCTGCCGGCGAGGTGGTCGTGGTCATCGGTCATGGTGTTCTCCAGGGGTGGTGAGGGTGGGTTCGCCCGGTACGCGGGCCCGGCCGGGCGGGCGGCGGGCTCCGTCGGGCACGGTCTCGGCGGCGAGGCGGACGGCGGTGTTCACGCGCGGGGCCGGTGCCCCGGCTCGTGGGGCGCGGGGCCGGGCCGGGCCGCGTCCGGCGCCAGTACGTAGTGGCTGGGGCGCCCCGCCACGTGCACCGGTTCGGCTCCGGCACGCTCGGCGTCGGCGCGCTTCATCAGCGTGAAACGTCCGCCGGATTCGACCGCGACGCTGTGCCAGGGCGTCAGCCAGGCGTCCGGGGTGTCCGCGAGCAGGATGCCGATCTTCTCCGTCCCGCACGGCTGGGGGTGGATCGACAGCCGGATGGCGGCCGGGAAGAGTTGGCCCAGCAGGTCGCCCCAGGCCCGGCTCCGCTGGATGACGCGGTAGGCGAGGCGGCGGCACTCGCGCTGCAGGGCGGACCGGGTGCCGGTGTAGTGCGGACCGGACAGGTCCTCCAGCATGAAGCGGGTGATGCCCCGGTACATGGCGAGGGGCGCGCCGCCGGCCCGTACCTCCTCGCGCAGCTCCTCGATCTCCGGGGCGTGGCCGGTGGACAGCATGGTGCGCATGTCCGTGTGTCCGGCGCCCCGGTAGACCTTGTCGAGGGTGAACTGTTCGAGGTGGGTGGCGCCCATCCTGGTGATCATGTCGTCGAGGGCCCGCACATAGCCGGTGACGTTCTCGTCGCTCACCCCGAGCAGGTCGTTGAAGACCCGTCCGTCGGAGCAGATCAGGATGGCGGCTCCGGGCGGGTAGATTTCGCCGATCCGCTCGCAGAGCGAGTTGAGGAAACGCAGTGCGAGTTCCTCGGCGAGGTCGGGCAGCGGGCCGAGCACCTTGGCCGGGTTCGGGGACTTCGTCGGGAACGCCGGCAGGACGAACTCGATGCGCCGGCCGCTCGCCATGGCGTCGCGCACCGCGTCCAGGTGGTGTCCCACGCAGCGCGGGCAGACTTCTCCGGTGCACCCGCCCTCGCGCATTCTGCGCTGATGGGCCAGGACCTCCCGGAGCACTTCGACGGCGGCCAGTTCGGTATCGGGTACGGCGAGATCGGACACCGCGTCTCCTTTCGTTGACTGGGTCCCACCGTGGTCCGCGGGCGCATGGGAAACGCACAGAGAGCGCACAACTGCCCGGCTCCCGCGGTCGGCGGCGCGTCGGAAAGAGCCCCGGGAAGAGCCTCGGCAGGGGCGTCAGGAAGGGCGTCCGGGCGGGGTGCCGACCCGTGCGGGGCCGCCGGTCTCCCGCTCGGCGCGGTCGGCCCAGAACGGCATGCGCAGACTGCGGAAGCCGGCCAGTGCCTCGGTGAGGTGGCGCCGGCCTCGGTCGGCGTCGCCCAGCGCGGTGTGGGTCCTGCCCAGCCAGTAGGAGGCGAAGGCCGCGCCGCGGTGCTCCCCCAGCTCGGCGAAGATCTCCGCCGCCTCGCCGAGCGGGCCGAGCGCGCGCGAGGCCCGGTCGGGACCGAGCTCGTTGTACAGCCGCCCCAGGGTCAGCAGTGCGTACGCCTCGCCGGGGCGGTGCCGGACCGTCCGGAACAGGGTCAGCGCCCGCGGCAGGCGGCGGGCGGCCCGGCCCAGCCGGCCGTGGCCGATCTCGGCCACGGCCAGCGCCTGGAGGACGTCGGCGAGCGCGAGCGGCCGGCCGAGTCGCTCCGCCGTCTCCAGGGCCGGTTCCAGGGTGGCGATGGCCTCGGCCGCGCGCTGCTGGCACAGCAGGGCGAAGCCGAGGCTGCGCAGGGCGAGGACCCGGCCGTGTTCGTCACCGAGCCGGCCCATCACGGCGGCGGCCGCGGCGGCGTCGTCGTGGGCGAGTCCGGCCATACCGCGGTCGGCGATCGCGAAGCTCCGGTGGATCCGCAGCCGGGCGGCGTGATGTGCCTCGCCCAGCTCGTCCAGCTGGTCGATGGCCGTGGTGAAGCGGGTCAGCGCGTCGTCCACCCGGCCGCGGGCGGCCAGGGCCCTGGCCAGGGAGCCCTGGGCGACCGCGGCGGCGACGAGGTCGCCGTCTGCTCTGGCGCAGTCGAGTGCGGCGCGCGCCACCCGGTCCCACTCGTCCCACCAGTTGCGCAGGTGGCAGATGTCCTCCAAGGCGGCGGCGAGGTCGGCCGCGTGGGTGCCGTATCCGGCCCCCGCGGCGAACTCGACCGCGGTGACCAGACTCGTCCGCTCGCCCTCCAGCCGTCCGACGAGATCGCCCGCGCGGTCGTCCGTCCCGCCGCGGACGAGCTGGTCGCCCGCCGCCCGCACCCGGCAGAGCCAGCCGGTCAGGACCCGGGCCAGTGCCGCCCGCCGCCAGGGCCGGGGTTCCTCGGCCAACGCCCGTTCCGTGGCGTAGACGTGCAGCAGATCGTGCATCCGATAGCGCGGCTGGCCCTGGTCGTCGACGCCGACGACCTGCACCAGGTTCGCGTCGAGCAGGACGTCGATCGTGTCGTCGGTGTCGCCGGAGTCCAGCAGGGCGGCCAGGGCCCAGCCCGGGAACTCCGGTGCGGGAAGGGTGCCGATGGCCCGGAAGGCGCGGGCGGCGTCGGGGGTCAGACTGCGGTAGCTGGTGGCGACACAGGTCCGGACGGCGAGGTCGCCCACCGTGAGCTCCGCCAACCGGCCCTGTTCGTCGGCGAGCCGGTCCGCGAGCCGCCCGACCCGCCAGTGCGGGCGGCTCGCGAGTCTCGCCCCGATCACCCGCAGCGCCAGCGGCAGACCGGCGCAGCCGGCCAGCACCCGCTCGGTCGCCTCCGGTTCCGCCGCGAGCCGCCGGCCGCCGGCGATGCGCCGCAGCAGGGCCTCCGATTCACCGGCGTCGAACGGGGCGACGTCTATCAGGTGGGCGGCGGCCAGCCCGGCCAGCCGGGCCCGGCTGGTGACCAGGGCCGCGCACCCCGGGGTCCCGGGCAGCAGCGGGCGGATCTGGGCCTCGTCCTGGGCGTCGTCGAGCAGCACCACCACCTTGCGGCCGGACAGCAGCGAACGGAACAGCGCGGCGCGGTCCACCGTCGACTCGGGTATGGACGCGCCCGCGACGCCCAGCCCGAGCAGTAGGTCCGCGAGGACCGCGCCGGGCGCGCGCCGGGCGCCGCCCAGGTGCAGGAACAACTGGCCGTCGGGGAAGGACTTGCGCAGCAGGTGAGCGAGCCGGGTGGCCAGGGTGGTCTTGCCGACGCCGGGGAGCCCGGTGAGGATCACGACCGGTACGGCGCAGGGCGATCCGGGCACGGGCGGCGGGGCGCCCGGCGCGGTGGCGGCCGGCCGGAGTAAGGCGGCGGCCCGGGTCAGCACCTCGTCGCGGCCGACGAAGTCGGCGGGATCCGAGGGGAGTTGACTCACCGGCCGCCAGGCGCCCGCGGGCCGGTCGGACGGCACGGGGACGGGCGCGGGGACGGTGGCAGGTGCGGGGGCGGTGCCCAGCAGGGCCGGGTCCCCGCCCAGGACCGCGCGGTGCAACCGGCGGAGTTCGGCGCCCGGTTCGAGTCCCAGCTCGTCCCGGAGTGCGGTACGGGCGAGGGCGTAGGACTGCAACGCGTCTCCCGGGCGGTGGCAGCGGTACTGCGCGGTCATCAGCTTTCCCCAGAGCGACTCGCGCAGCGGGTACCGGGCCACCTGCTCCCGCAGTGGGCCCACCATCTCGCGGCTGTCGCCGAGCGCCAGACGCGCCTCGGCATAGTCCTCGAACACCGCGAGCCGCGCCTCGTCGAGGCGGGCGACCTCGATGTGCAGGGCGTCGTGGTGCGCCACCCCTTCGAAGGCACCGCCGCGCCACAGGTCCAGCGCCTCCCGGAAATGGCCGGCCGCCGCCGGGTGCGCACCCCCGGCCAGGGCGGACCGGCCGCGCTCGACCAGCTCCTCGAACCGGTGCAGGTCCACTTCGTCCGGTCGCGCCCGCAGTTGGTAGCCGCCGTGCCCCAGGCTCAACCGGTCCTCTCCCGCGTCCGGGTTGAGCACCCGGCGCAACGCGGCGGCATAGCTGCGGACGTTGGCCTGGGCCGAGGCCGGCGGGGTCGTGCCCCAGACCGCATCGCACAGCCGGTCCCCGGACACCGTGGTGTTGACGTGGAGCAGCAGTGCGGCGAGCAGCGTCCGCTGCTTCGGTCCGCCGAGCGGGAGGACCCGACCGCCGGAAACTGCCTCCAGAGGTCCCAATACCTTGAACTCGACGCGCGGAAACTCCACCGCAGGTCCGCCTTTCTGTTGGCTGCGCGACGCAGGGCGTACGCGTTCTGATGGGCATGTCTTGAACAACGACGAGCCCGAAAACCATACGGTCCATGCGGTGTGAGCTATTCCACTTGCAATGCCCCGACTTACTCGCGGTTCCTTGTGGATCCCCCCGATTGCGACATCCACGAGTTATCTGGACTTCCTTGAACGCGGCGACGACGCACCCGAGTTACGCGCATGCCTCGCCCCTCCGACGGCTTTCCGCAATCCCCGCCCACCGCTCCCGCAACAGAGGTCCACCAGCCGAGACGGCTTTGACCTCGCTCGGCGTGCGCAGCTACGTTCACGGGCATGCCTGCGCCGCCGGGGCTTCCCTGCCGGCTAATTGTCGGCCTTCTGCCGGCCGTCGGGCCGATTCATGGGCAGCCGCCTGATGTTCCGTCAGGGTACGAGACCTGGGGTTCGTCGCGCCCACAGTTACGGCGGAGGCAGCGGCAATTATCGGCGAGGGATATCGCAGTTCACGTAGACCGAAGGTAATCGAAGGCAACCCAAGCCGACGAAAATTGAAGGAGTCCAACATCAACCGCATAGGGATCGGCATTCCGCCTCACTGCGCATAACTACCCGACGCCAAAACAGGCTTACGCAGCAAGCCGTTGAAAGCAGCTTCCCGCGGAGAAATCTTTGCAGGCGGGCTTCCGCGTTCTACCATGCCGGACATGAGCGATCGCATGGGCGGACCGAAGCGCCAGGACCCCGAAGCGGAGGTGGCCCTGGACGCCAAGGGCCTGCGCGCCCTCGCGCACCCCGTACGCGTTCAACTGGTGGAACTGCTGCGCACCTACGGCCCGTCGACGGCCACCCGGCTCGCCGCACGCCTGGGCATCACCTCCGGCAACGCGAGCTATCGCTTGAAATTGAGCCTCGCGACGGCGGCGAGCATCGGCCGCATCAGCGGAGCCCGGACGAGCCACTTCAGGCCCGCGGTGAAATGACCTCTCCGCCAGGCCGACGGCGGCGGCTCCGCGGGCGAGATACGGAAGAGAAAGAGCGCGGAGAGCAGATAGCTGAGCGCGTCAACGAACAGGGCGAAAGGCGCTCTGGCGAACTGGACCAGAAGACCGCCGAGGCTCGGGCCGGCGGTGAAGGCCAGGGAGCGGCTCCCGTTCATCAACGAGCTGCTCTGGAAGTAGCTCTTCGCCGGTACGAGGGATACATACAGGGTGCTGTCGCAGACGTTGAAGAGCACCCCCAATGCGCCGATGGCGAAGGCCGTGAGACAGAGCTGAACGAAATCGAGCACACCCCACGCGTAAGCGGCCGGGATTGATGCCATCAGCAGGAAACGGCCGAGGTCGGTGACGGGCATGACGCGGCGCCGACTTCGCCAGCGATCGGCCCAGGCACCGGCCGGCACCGAGAACAGCAGGGCCGGCACCAGAGCGGTGGTGGTGAGCCCGCCCATTTCGCCGGCCTGCGCGTCAAGGATGAGAACAGCTGCCAGTGGAAGGGCGATTCTGGATATCTCCTCGTCGACCAGGGAGATGCTCTGCCCGATCCAGTAGTTCCGGAAGGCGCGGTGGCGTAAGAGAGCAATCATCTCTTTGCAATGACCTTCGCGGAGAGATGCTTGCGGTCGCTCCGCCCTGGACCCATCCGGTACCAGAACCAGGTAACCAGCCGTCGGCGCGGACGACTTGCCCCTGCCGCCCCCGCCCACCCCGAGCGCGCCCATCCCCAATCCGCCCGCCGCGCGCTCCACCGCCCGCGCTCCTCTGCCCGCTACCCCCTACTCCCCTGTCCCTCTGATCTCTCACAGCACTTGGGCATCATCCGTTGCCTGGAACCACCGCAGCCTCTACGTTGATCCGCGGCCGCATCCCGTTCAACTCACCGCCTTGCGGTGGGCTCCAGGAGGATCACCCATGCTCAGACGCACCTCCATATGCGCCTCGACACGCACTTCCGCACGCGCCACCCCACGCATCTCCCTCCGCACTTCCCTGCGCACCGCCGCGGCCGTCGGCCTGGCCGCCGTCGCCCTGACCGCCGCCGCGACCAGCACCGCCCAGGGCGCCACCCCGCCCCCGGACCCGCAGGGTCAACCCACCCAGCAGGTGGAGTACTTCACCGGGCCGGGCGGCCACCCCCGGCACACCACCATCCCGGCCTCGAAGCCGCTCTCCCGGTCCGCCAAGGCCGCGCCCGCCTCCGACGGCCAGGTCACGCCGATCGTGCAGAACGGCCCCGTCGGCACCAAACTCGACGTCGTCTTCATCGGCGACGGCTACACCGCCGCCCAGCAGGCGACCTTCCACGCCGATGTCCGCGCCAAGTGGGCCAAGATGACCGCCGTCGAGCCGTACGCCTCGTACACCGGCCTCTTCAACGTCTGGGCCGTCGATGCCGTCTCCCGGCAGTCCGGCGTCTCCGGCGACCCGGACCGGAACGCGGTCCGCGACACCGCCCTCGGCTCCGCCTTCTTCTGCGACGACATCGAGCGCCTGCTCTGCGTCGACACCGGCAAGGTCGAGTCGTACGCCGCCAAGGCCCCGGCCGCCGACCTCGTCGTGGTGCTCGCCAACTCCACCAAGTACGGCGGCGCGGGCTACAACGACATCAGCTCGAAGGTCGGTTACGACGGTATCGCCACCGCCTCCGCCCACAACGCCGACGCCGTACAGATAGCCATTCACGAAACCGGTCACTCGCTCGGCAAACTCGCCGACGAGTACGACTACGGCCAGTCCGGCACCTACTCCGGCCCCGAGCCCGGCTCGGCCAACATCACCACCTACACCGTCGACCAGATGACCACCCGGAAGCAGAAGTGGTACCGCTGGATGGGCCAGAAGTCGCCGGACGGCGGCACGGTCGGCGCGTACGAGGGCGGCGGCTACTACCAGTTCGGCCTCAACCGCCCCACCGAGAACTCGATCATGCGGACCCTCGGCCGCGAGTTCAACCTCCCCGGCCGTGAGGCGATGATCGCGGGCTTCTACCGCCATGCGAGCGTGCTGAGCAGCCCGGTCGCCGCCGGCCGCACACTGTCCCGCGGAGACCGCATCCCGGTCACGCTGCCCGCCTCCGCGCAGGTCAAGTGGTACGTCGACGGCCGCGAGGCCAAAGCCTGGCGCGGCAAGACGACGGTCGTACCGCGTTCCCTCGGCGTTCCCTCCGACGGCCGCGCCCACACGGTCACGGCCAAGGCCGTCGACGGTACGGACGCGGTCCGTGACCCGGCGCTGCGCAAGCCGCTCTCCGCATCGCTGAGCTGGCAGGTCACCCGCTAGGCACACCGCCTCGACGCGCCGGGGCGCACTGTCTCGAACGCCGCCCCGGGTGCCGGGCGGGCCGGCCCCACGCGCCCGCCCGGCACCGGTGAGCGGCACACCGTTACCTGTACGCGGCCCGGCCCGCTACCGCCACCGAGGAGCCGCAGATGGGCATGTGCCCGGTAGGCCGCGCCATGCCCTGCGGGTCGATGGCCGGCACCACTGCGGCTCCCGTCACCGGTGCTGCGGTGACGGGAGCCGGCGGGCGGACGGTTCCGCCCACGGTGCGGCCTTCCTGAGTGGGTGTGTGGACCACCCCCGTAGGCCCACTCTCCCGAGGGTAGGCCGCAGGGTGCGACGGCCTCTTGGAAAAATGCGAACGGGTCCGAGGCGGACCGGTTGCCCGCCCGTGTCAGCCACTCGACCGCCGGAGCAGGAACTCCGTCGGTGTGCAGCCGGCCAGTGCCCGGAAGTCGCGGTTGAGATGCGCCTGGTCGCTGTATCCGCACCGCCCCGCGATCTCCGAGAAGGATCCGCGGCCGGCTGCGGTGAGTATGCGCGCCGCACCCTTGAAACGCAGGATCCGGGCCGCGGTCTTGGGCGGCAGACCGACCTGTTCGCCGAACCGCATCTCCAGGTAGCGGCGGCTACAGCCCAGTTCGTCGCTCAGTCCGGCGATCGTCAGCTGCCCGGCGGACTCCGTGAGCCGCCGCCAGGCCCGTAGCACAGTGGCCACCGGCGCGTTCGTGCCCGCCAGCCACTGAGCCAGTGTCCGGTCCAGCAGCGCGAAGCGGGCCTGCCAGTGGGAGAGCTGGGACAGCTGCTCCACCAGACACCATGCCCGGCCGCCCACTAAATCGGCCAGGCTCGTATACGTGTTGGCCAGCTCGCTCATCGCGACGCCGAACAGGGCATGGGCACCAGGTGGTGTCAGGCCGATCGCCACACCGCGGGGAGAGCCGCCGTGTTCCACCAGAACGGGGCGGTCGTGCAGGCCGATGACGGGCAGCGACGGCATGCGCGCCGCCCCGCCCTCCGCCGTGACCAGGCGGGACGGCCGCGCGACGAAGTCCAGCACCAGCATGACCGCCACCTCCGGCAGTACGCGATGTACGGCGGGCAGCCCCATCGTGGGCCCGAAACCGACATAGCCGTGCACGTAGTCACGCAACCGCACATCGGGTGATCCGGGCACCGTCCCGCCGTGCCCCGCGCCCGGATCGCCTCTCCGGCCCGTCCCCTGGCCTTCCACGGCAGCCGACACCCCGTAGACCCGGAGCCCACCCGCGGGGCCGGCCCCGGCCGCCGCGCCGTCACCGCCGCGGACGCGAGGGGCCGAATCCCTCGTCACTGCATGCTCCTCGTCACTGCATGCTTCCCGCACTGTCGATGGCGGTCAGCCAGCTGGGAAACTCGTGCAGCAGCTCGTCGTACAGGACGTCGTCGCTGACGCTGCGGGGGTCACGTCCGGCGTGGAAGAAGCCCGCGTTGTCCACGACGCGCTTGGCCGGAACGGGCAGGTCGTCGAGCTTGTGGAGGAACGCGAACTCCTGCTCGTCAGGGTCGCCGAAGCCGACGAACTGCCAGAAGATCGGCAGCGTGGCCGCCTTGCAGAGATAGCGTTCCGCGGCGAACTTGCTCGTGGGCCCGCCGTCCGTCTGGAAGATGACCAGTGCCGGAGCGGACGAGCCGCTGGCCAGGTAGTGGTCGATGACTTCGTCCATGGCCCAGTGGTAGTTCGTGCGGCCCATGTGGCCGAGACCACTGTGCAGTTCCTCGATGCGGCCCTGATAGTTGCCGAGGTCGAGCTCGGCGGTGCCGTCTATATCGGTGGAGAAGAAGATGACCGGAACGGTGCCGTCGTCGTCGAGGTGCGCCGACAGGCCCAGAACCTGTTCGGCGAGGTGCTGGACGGTGCCGTCCTTGTAGTAGTTGCGCATCGAGCCGGAGCGGTCGAGCACCAGATAGACGGCCGCGCGCACGCCCTGGAGGGAGCGCTTGCGCAGACTGACGGCGGCACTCTTGTAGAGGCTGACCAGGCCGGGGGCCCTCTCCTGCACCTTGGTCAGGCTGATCGCGGGACTGGTCATCTGATGCCTCCTGGTACACCGGCGGGACGGCCGGCCCATGGCGCCGGCAGCTGTACGGTCGGCTCCGGGATCGGCGCCCCGGCTGCCGCAGCTCACCCGGCTGGTACGGCACCGGGCTCACCACGTGGACCATTGTCCTGCGGGTGCGACGGACCACGTCACCCGGTCCGGACCAGGATGCCGCCCTCCCCACATGCCGGATGGAGCTGCGCCTGCGCCGTACGCCCGTGCCGTACTCCCATGTCGTATGTCGTACGCCCGCGCCGTACCGGTCACGATGTGGTGCCCCGGGGCCGGGGCCAGGGCAGGGAGCTGCCCGGCCGGGCGGTCGGAGGCACGGGCACAGTTGCGGGCATCACATCGGCATCACCTCGGCATCGCCGGTCAGCCGGATATCATCCGGTGATGTTCAGCCTTCGCGCCCGCACCGTGGTTTTCGACATCGATGGCACGCTCTGTTTCGACGGGCGGACGATCGACGAGGGAATTCTCGCGGCGCTCGGCGAATGCGAACGCGCCGGCCATCACCTGGTTTTCGCGTCCGCCCGCCCCGTCCGAGACCTTCTGCCGGTGCTCAACGGGGCCTTCGCGTCCGCCACCCTGATCGGCGGGAACGGGAGCCTCGTCTCGGCCGGCGGTCAGGTGCGGGCTCGGGCCGCATTCGATCCTGCCGGACTTCGCGCACTGCTGGAGGCGGCCGGGCGGTACGAGGCGACCTACCTCGCCGACGGCCCCTGGGACTACGCCTACACCGGACCTGTCGATCACCCGATCCGGAGCCGTGTGGATCAGGGCGACCTCGCGCGCAGGGTGGACCTCACCGAGCTTCCCGAGGTGGTGAAGTTCCTCGTCGTCGGCGCGTCGGACATGACGGAACTCGCCGAGACCGGCCGCAGGCTCGGGCTGACGGTCAACCACCACCTCGACGAGGCGATCATAGATTTCGCCCCGGGTTCGACGACGAAGTGGGAGGCCCTGGCCTCGATGGAGATCCGCGAGTACGTGGCGTTCGGCAACGACATCAACGACTTCGATCTCCTGCGGAACGCGGAGCGTGCGGTGCGCGTCGGCGCACACTCAAGCCTGGACGACGTGGCCCAGGTCACCGTCGCGGCCGACCCGGTGGCAGTCGCGGCCGAGATCTCCCTGCTGGCCCAGGCGGCCGGGGTCGTCGTCTGAGCGGTCCTGGTGAACTCGCAGCATCCGGTGAAGTGGCGTGCGGCTCCCACCGCAATCGGCGTTCCTGTGACGCGGATGGATCGACCACACCATCCCCGAAACGCGGAGACCGGTGGACCGATCACCAACGCCGAGGCAGTACGGGCGGTCCGCCCGCGGCCTTCGATCGCACGATGTGCAGGCGCCTCGACGAAGTCGAGTGAACGGTCAATGTTTTCAAGGGCTTTCGGGCCATGGCCACACGCTTTGCCGAGCGCGCCTACGTCTTCCACGGGACCGTGGCTATTGCAGGTTGCAACCGTGCGCGTCCGGCTCCGGCCATGGATCCCTCGACGGACGCCGGGATCCTCGCTCCAGCTAGCCCGCGACTGTCTCTGTCGCCGTCCCCACCCCGAGCACGACGAGCGCCCCGCCCGTCGTACGCTCCAAGTCGCGGTGTAGGTGGGGACCCCGCAGCCGCTCCAGGAGTCGACCGACGCAGACGACGACCAGCAGCAGCCAGCCCGCCGCGATGACGGCATCGACCGCCCCCAGGGAGAGCGCCGACCCGGGACCGAGTACCCCTCGGGCAGGAACTGCGGCACCACCGCCACGGAAAGGGTGCCGACTTTGGGTTCGAGCAGGCAGCTCAACAGCCCCTGCCGGAAGGCGCGTACCGACCCCAGGCGCGTGGCGGAGCGGTCCGGTGCCTCCGCCGCCGAGGGCACATCCCCGGACTCGGCGACCGCACCCGACCGCTGGTGGGTCCAGAGCGCCTACGCGTCCAGCGGTAGCAGGTAGGCCGCACCGGCCGACCGTACGACGGTGAACGCCGCATCCCACCGCTGGAGTACCGCCGCGAGCCCGACCGCCGCGGCGACCGTCCAGGCCGGCGAGCCGATTCGCGCACCAGGATCGATGGCCGTACGCCGGGCTGGCCGGAGGCCGAATTTCGGCCCGTCGGGATCGGTGTCGTGGCACCGTGGCGCAGGCCGGTCTCCGGCCTCACCAGCCGGATGCGGCAGCGCAGGCGCGGTTCGGTGGACAGGGTTAAGATTTTTGGGACGGTTCGGCGCCGTGATTACGCCGACCATGCCGGCCGTGATGACCCCGACGGCGCCAAGCCCCTCTCGCCCGTGACGTGACAGCGGTCGTGGACAGCAGCCCCCGGACAACCCTCAGATCCGGGCGGCGAGCGGAAGCAATATTTGAGCCATTCATCCGCCACCTTGCCGAATGGTTAATTCCGCATCACGTAAAGGTTATTTTGTCCACTTTTCCCTTGCCTGAACAGGTATCTCGCGGTACACATGTGCCTCCTGTGCTTGCTGTGGCGCACAGGTCTTAACGGGTTTGTCGGGATAGTGGAGGCGGAGGTGGCGAAGCACATACATTCTCACGCACACATCCCTCGAAAACACCTGCACAACCTGGCGAATCCCGCCGAGATATCGCCGAGATCCCCCGGTGGCCAAGGGGTTGCCCGAAAGAAAGGGAAGTGATGCCGAAAATTTCCTCACCGGAAGTACCGGCGGAAACACCGACGAGAACACTTCCGGTAACGCTGCCGGAAACACTGAACGTGCTCCGCTCGCGGAGCGTGGTCCGAAATTACGCACCCGACCGGGTCGACGACTCGCTCATCGAGCAGCTGCTGGAATGCATGCTCGCCGCACCCACCGCGTCCAACAAACAGGCGTGGTCCTTCGTCGTGGTGCGGGAACCGGCTGGCGTGCGACTCCTGCGGGCATTCTCTCCGGGGATCATCGGAACGCCCGCATTCGTCGTGGTGGCATGTCTCGACAGGCGTCTCACGGACGGCCTCTCCGGCAATATTTCACAGAAGATCTACCAGACCTCAAAGCTCTGCGTGGCCATGGCGGTGGAGAATCTCCTCCTTTCCGCGCACGCGCTGGGACTGGGCGGCTGCCCCGTAAGCAGCTTCCGGGAAGGGGCGGTGCGGCTCCTGCTCGATCTGCCGACCCCGATCGAACCGATCCTGATGGTCCCCATCGGCCGTCCCGCACAGAAGCTCACACCCTCCGAACGCCGCGACAAGAACGAGGTAATCAGCTATGAAATCTGGGGAAAAGACGCTGCCACAGGATCGGCTGCATGAGGAAATCGCCCTTCTTGCCGCCTATCTGCTGAGCAGCGGACGGGGGCTCCTGGACGAGCCGGCGGACTACGGCGCCTATCGTTGCGCAGACGCCGCCCGCCGGACGCTGGGAATTCTGGAGCAGGCCGGGGCGAGTACCCCCCAGCTGTCCGGGATTCGACACCGTCTGGACGAAGTCATGTTCTCGCCGATGGGCGGTGATCTACATCTCCCCGAAATCCTGGACGATCTCTGCCTACAGCTGGCCGGCGCCCTGAAGGAACTCAAAACCGCCTGAAAGGAAAGGAAGAATATCCGCCATGCAGTCCTATCCGCTCTTAACGACGCCAGACAGCAAAATGTACGTCGAGCCGCTCAGCGACAGAAGCCGGCTCATCTGGCAGCGCGGCGAGCATGCACTCATAGGCGTAAGTGCAGGAAATGGCTATTTCAACCAGGACCGCCTTACCGCCTTGATGGAGTGGGCGGAAGATTCTTTCGCCAAAGTCGATGTCGTATACGTCGACACCCATATAGACTCGATGCTCATCGCGGACGGCCGTGTCCCGGAAAGCGCCGTACGGTCGGTGAAAGCCACACTGAAGGACGTACGGCGCAGAATCCGGCGGGCACTGGAGAGGCTGGGCCCCGAAGCCGCACGATTCCGCGTCCGGGCCCTCTCCGAAATCATGGAGCTGCCAATCTACCGAACCGTGGAAAAGCAGACGGATCGGGCCATCGAAGAGGACGAGGAGTTCTCCTCGATCTGCGAAACCATGGTGCATGAGATCGTCCAGCACCGGCCGGGCGGCGGCAGCGACGTCACTGCGGAGCAAGTGCACGCGGGACTGAGTTACCTCAAGGCCGAAGCCCCGCTCTTCGTGGATTCTCCGAGCATCTTCGGCGTCTCCACCTCGGTGCTCCTGTACCACACGAGAACTCCTGTCTCCCAACATCTCGCCCAGCAGACAACGGGGTTCTGCGCCGCGCAGGGACAGGCTTACGTCGTCGTCAGACCCCCCTCGCTGGCCGCCTCCGACACATGAGACGGCGCCGTCGGTCGACCTGTTGCACACACCCTCGGCCGGCAACTCCGCACGCGCAGCCCAGCAGGCCGGGACGGCAGAAGTAGGCCGACACGACGCATACCCGACCCGACCCGTCCCGGTCACTCACCTGGCGCCCACCCACAGCCCACGTCGGCATCGGCATCGGCATAGGAGGCCGGACGGGGGCCTTGGCGGCATGGCACCGGCAGACGGAGGGCGATCGGTGTCGAACCTCTGCATCCGATATCGCCCTGCCCGATCGCCATCGCCCTCGGCATCATCGGCGAACGCCGGAGTCTCGTCGCGTTGCGGGAAGGTCTTCTTCGGAGTGCACCGGTTCGACCGGATCGCCGCGCACACCGGTGTCGGCCGGGACATTCTCGCCAGCCGGCTGATGAGGACTCGTCGAGTCCGGTGTCCTGGCCAAAGAGCGGTACAGGCGCACCCACCGAAGCGGGCCGCGCATTGCAGCCCGTACTGCGCGGCCTCATGGACTGGGCGACCGCTACGCGACCAACGGAGAGCCCCCCGACAGCGTGAGAGCACGACTGCAGCACCGTGCTCCGGCCACGCACGGTCTGCGACCGCTGCGGCGAAACCCTCCCGCCCCGGCAGCACCCGTGTGTCGTCCGCACCGACGGGGAGGCACAGCCGGCGGACGACTGACCGCACGACGGCACAGGCCGTCACACCCGGACGGCCCCAGCCACACCCGCCTCCCGTGTCGGACTCAGTGAACGGAGAACCCACCGTCGACAAAAATCGCCTGCCCGGTGACATATGCGGAGGCACCGCTCGCCAGGAACACCGCCGCGCCCGCGAAGTCCTCCGCCAGCCCGTTGCGCCCGACCATCGTGCGCTCGGCCAGCGCCGCGACCTTCTCGGGGTCGGACGAGAGGCGCGCGTTGAGCGGCGTCATGACGAAACCCGGTACGAGGGTGTTGCAGGTGACGCCGTGCGGCGACCATGCCTCGGCTTGTGAACGGGCCAGCGACTCCAGCGCTCCCTTGGACACGCCGTAGGCACCACTCTGGACGAACGCCCGATGCGCCTGCTGGGAGGTGATGTGGATGATCCGTCCGAAGCCCCGTTCGGCCATGCCGGGACCGAACCGCTGCCCCAGCAGGTAGGGCGCCTCAAGGTTCACCGCCATCGTGGTGTCCCACACGTCTTCGCCCAGCTCGCCCATCGGCGGCCGCAGGTTGATTCCGGCGCAGTTGACGAGGATGTCGGGCTCACCGAACGCGTCGACCACTCCCTCGGCCGCCGCGCGCACGCCGTCGCGGGTGCCCAGGTCGGCGCTCACCCAGGCCGCCCGGCAGCCATGGGCCGTCAGCTCGTCGGCCGCGACGGCGAGCTCCGCCTCCTTGCGTGCCACGATCACGACGCCGGCCCCCGCACGTGCGAGGGCCTCGGCGACAGCCCGGCCGATACCGGAACTGCCGCCGGTCACCATGGCCACCCGGCCGTCCAGCGAGAACATTTCGGAGAGATATGCCTGCGTTGTCATGACTGCACACTAGACAGCGCGTCCGCGACGCCGGCAGCGCGTCCACCGGGATGTCGCCACGGCCGGAGCGGCGTCCTCACCCGACGGCGACCGATCGAGGACGGTCAGGCAGCACCCAGCACCCAGCACCCACCGAGGATGGGACTCTGCTCACCGCCCAGCCGAGGCTTCATCGTCGACTCCGGCGGCGCTGCGCGGTGCGGCGACGGGGTGCCGGAGCGTCTGCGGTCTCACCAGCGACACGCGCCCCGGCCTTCACTCCGGGGCACCGGCCAGCCGGATGATGCCACCGGTATCCCGTGTCCGTCGGCGCCCCCGACCGGTTGTGAAAGCGTGATCTCAACTCGACGTATGTACGCAGCGCTCGCCCTGACCATCGGCGCATCCGGCCTGGCGGCGCCGTCCGCCTCGGCCGCCTCCGCCGCCGCGCCCGCCCCTAAGCTCCCTTCAGTGTCCGTGCTCGGCGAACTCGACAGCCTCGGCGTCACCCCCGTCCCCGCGGCATACCGGGGCCAGCTGCCGACGGTCACCGGCCAGCTCATGGGCCTCCAGCATCTCCACGACCTCAGCGAGCTGCATCAACTGACGGACCTCGTGGCCCCAGTGACGGGCCTGCTGCCGACCCTGGCGTAGCCCTTCCGCGCCGCCGGCGGCTTGTGTTACGTCATCCGACGCCGGGGGTCCGGGATACCACCGGTCCCCCGGCGCGGTGTCGGGGCCGGGGGACCGGCGCGGGCCGAGATCGGGGACCGGCTCGGGCCGGTGAAGAGTCAGAGGGAGGCCCTGAACCGGACCCAGCTGCCGCCCTCCCGGCCGGTAGCTACGCGCGAGGCCCAGGAGTGACGGCAACTGCGGGCCTGCCACTCCGCCCCCGGCCGACGAACCTCAGCCCACCGGGAGCCGTTGGCAACGGCCTCAGCTACCTCAACAACCTCGGCTCGACGTCCACCTCCACGTCTACGCTCGCCTCCACGCCACGCCCGTGTCGGATCCCTACTGTCAACGGCCACTCAGTTCTCCCCGGAGGCGGCCAGTAATTCTCCCCACTGGCGGCCAGCAGCACTTCCCCAACCGCGGCCAGATATCTCCCCGCTGTTGGTGGATGGATCAGCGCAAGGGGATCACCCCCTGACCGCTGGTGGCTTGGTTGAGCCGGAAGGAATCACCCTGGGTGACCACGACGTGAGCGTGGTGCAGGAGCCGATCGACGGTCGCGGTGGCCAGGGTCTTGGGCATGATCTCGTCGAAGCCTGACGGGTGGAGGTTGCTCGAGACGGCCAGCGCCCGTCGTTCATATGCGGCATCGACCAGCCGGTAGAACCCCTCGGCGGCATCGGGCGACACCGGCAGCAGGCCGATGTCGTCGACGATGATCAGGTCGGTTCGGATCAGCCGGGCCATCGCTCTGGCCAGCGAGTCGTCGGCCCGGTGGCGGCGGACGAGGGCTCCGAGGTCTTCGATGGTGAACCAGGCGACCGTCATGCCGGCCTCGATGGCAGCCTGGCCCAGGGCCTCGGTGAAGTGGCTCTTGCCCGTGCCGGAGGGCCCGCAGATGCAAAGATTCTCCTTGCGGGTGACCCACTCGAGCATCTTCAGCGAGTCCTGAGTCGGCCGTGGAATCGAGGAGGCGGTCTCGTCCCAGTCGCCGAAGGTCTTTCCGGCCGGGAACCCGGCTCGCTTGCGGCGGGTGCGGAGGTTCGCGGCGTCTCGGCCTGCGGCCTCCTCGGAGAGAAGGACGCGGACGACCTCGGCGGGGTCCCAGCGTTGGGCCTTCGCGGTGGGGATCAGGTCGGTCAACGCCCGCCGGATGTGCGGGAGTTTCAGCCGCTTGGTCAGCTCGATGGCCTCGGTGAGGGGGTCGCCGTGGGTGCCGGTGACGGTGCGGATCGGGGTGGCCATCAGTGCTCTTCCTTCTCATTGGCGAGGCCGAAGTTGGACCAGGCGGAGGTGCCTGGCTGCAGGCTGTGATCTTCGGAAGGCCGTGTGGGTTCGACTGTTTCCAGGCCGACTTGGTAGGTGAGGATGCGGATCAGGTCGTTCTCCGCGAACCGTCCGGCGATCGCCGCAGAACCCAGGGCCCGGTCGACGTCGGCGGCGGAGTGCAGCTTGGCCAGCGCGACCGCCTCGGCCATCTTCGGCTTGATTCTGCGGGCTCCGGCCGCCCCGGCCTCGATCAGCCAGGACGCCGCCCCGGGACCGAGCGCGAGGAAGGCCGCCTCCTCGGCCGAGTTCGCCTTCGGTGTCCGGTCGCCCTCCTTGTCCTCCCTGGGCGGGTAGTGCTCGTCCTTGATCTGCGGGCTGCCGGGGGTCGAGCGGTCGTGCCGGGCGACCTCGGCCGGGCCGTCCTCGCCGACCGCGGTGACGATCAGCTCGTCGCCGTTGAAGCGGGCCCAGACTCGGGTGTCGACCAGCTGGTGCGGGACCGAATACCGCACTCCTTCAACGGAGATCGTGGCGTCCCAGTTCACCCGTCTCGTGGTGCCGAACGCGACGGCGAACGGCTCCTTCGGCAGCGGATGCAGCCGCTGCCGTTCCTCGGCCAGGGCCTCGGCGGGCTTGCGCCGACTGGCCCGGTGAACCCGGTTGTTGATCTCGTCGCAGAAGTCGCGGCAGGCCGCCTCCAAGTGTCCGAACGACCCGTACTGCTCGAGCAGATTGGCGTCGGTGGGCACCAGGTCGGCCTTCGCAATACGGACGGTGGCCTCGGATCCGCCCTTGGTTTCCGGGTCGGCCGGCAGGCAAGTACGGATTGTCAGCCCGTAGTGCCGGGCGACCTCGACGATCTCCGGGTTGCGGACCGCGATGTTCGCGACGTGCATCGTGGTGACCGTCTTCTCGTTGTCGGTCAGCGCATAGGCCGGCACCCCTCCTATTCGCCGCAGGGTGGCGTCCAGGCAGGCCACGATCGTCGGCAGGGTCTTGTCGAACACTGGAATGACGACGCGGAAACGCGACCAGGCCAGCCATGCGCACCACAAAGAAGTACGGCGTCCACCGATCCGCGGGCCCTCGCCCCAGTCCCACTGCAGCCACAAACCGGGCTCGGTGATCCACGGCCGATAGACCCGCCGCGATCCGGCCCGCAGGCTCGCCTTGACCTCCGCGACCACCCGCCGGGTGGTCCTTTCCCCGCCCGTGAAGCCCATCGCCGTGATCCGCCGGTGCACGACATCGGCACGGATCCGGCCGTGGGAGTTCACCACCAACTCCTCGATCTTTGCGAGGTACTCGTCGATCGGGCGGGCCCGGTGCTGCCGCTCGGTTGGGCTCTTGCCCTCGGCCCGAGCCTGCACATACCGGGCCACCGTGTGGTGGTCGCAGCCGGCCAGTTCGGCCGCCGCTCGGTAACTCCCCGTGAGGTCGTATGCCTCAAGGATCTCCATGATCTCCCTGCTGTTCTTCACACCGGCCAGCTTCGCCGACCGGTATCGGTCCAGGTCCGGGGAGATATCTAGCCGTCCGTGGGGAAATCCTTGGCCATGAATGGGGCGCTAAGTGGCCGCCTACGGGGAGTATCTACTGACCGCCGTCACCCTACTGCGACAGTCGCCGTCAACCGGCGCCCCGTACCGCCTGCCATCCCCGCGAAGAGGCCGGACTCACCGAGGGTCGAGGCAGGACCATCCCTCCTGCGCTACAGAAGGCCCGTCACACCACAGCAATGTGCTCGACTGGCCCAGTCCGCCCAGAACCACAGAAGAGCCGTGAACGCACCCCCGCCTCATCGCCCTCGCCGACGCCGGGACCCTCTTCGAGCACGGCCTCCCGACCGAACGCGGGGAGTTCCGGGCGGCATGACAGTCTCCCGAACAGAGCCCGCCCGCCGTGGTGTCCGCTCCACCGGCCGGCTGTTAGGCCGTGCGGGGAAGCGGCGGCAGCGGCAAGGGCAGCCCCGGGAGGCCGTCGATGCTGGTCGCGATGTCCTCCTTCTTCTGGAAGTACACATCGAGCGACTCATCGGTCTCGCGCGCGAAGCGCGACGCGTGCAACGGCCGATCTCCGTCGTAAGTCATGAACGGGACGGCGTACCCGCAGGTGTCACGGATCTTCTCGGCGGTCACGACGATGATCGCGCGCAGACCGTGTGTGGTCGGGTCGATGTCCGGAAAGTACCCCATCAACTCGTTCCAACGCGCGTCGTCGCGGAAGACCGGCTCTCCGTGCCCATGCACGCGCACGATGTTGGGCGGACCGTCGAAGGCGCACCACATCAGGGTGATGCGGCCGTTCTCGCGTAGATGGGCGACCGTCTCGGCATTGCTGCCGGCGAAATCGAGGTAGGCCACGGTGAGTTCGTCGAGCACGGCAAACGAGCCGTTCAGGCCCTTGGGCGAAAGGTTGACGGTGCCGTCTCCGTCCAACGGCGCCGTCGCGGTGAAGAAGATGTGCTGCGCCTCGATGAAGGCACGCAGCCTGCCATCGATCCGCTCGTAGCTCTTTCCCATAGGTCGATTATGGCGGGCGATCCCTCCCATGCGGCAGGACGCGGGGATCGCGGGGATCGCGGGGATCGCGGACCAATGGAATGGACCACCGCTGGCGCACATCACGATCGGCTGGACGGCATGAGCGGCGCACCTCGCACCTGATCCACAAGTCTTGACGATTATGCCGAGGGTTTCACCGAAGCGGCCTGGTTACGAAGCGCCGTGAACACCGCAGTCGACGTCAGCGGCGACGAGTAGCGGTACTGCCCGACCGGGGACGGGTGGTCGCGCAACCAGTCCCCGGGGAAAGCGCGAAGTCGCAGCGCCCGACTTCGGACCGACCCGGCGCACTTGCCGGTACGGGCGCGATTTAGCATTATTTGCCACAACTTGCCCCGCCGCTGCACCCGTACGCCCCTCCACCCTGGTGACAAAGGCTGTACCGCCGAACGCCACGCCGATCGAGTATCGACCGCCCGGAACTTGAGCGGCATGCCCGCCGCCAATCGCCCCCAGCAGCTACGACCAAGGCACTTTTGCGCCATGCGACGTGTGGGCGACCACCAAAGAAGGAACGTGCACTGCCCCGGGACAACTGTCTTCTCTCCGCCGTCCAACTGTGGCCGCGAGCCTACGTACGGGAATCGCTGTGCCGCCTGCGGACAACGCCGTGTCGCTTCTGGGAGTAGATCCAGTATCCCTCCGCACGGGCACTTCTGTCACCGTTCCACCGAATGATCTTCACGGCGAAATACGCCTCTAATGTTGTGGACCGACATGAAGTTCCCACCTGAACCAAGGAGTTGACAGTGACTCACGAAAACATCACCGCATTGGCAGCGGAACTGATCAACATGGCTGCGGCGGACCAGCAGAACTCATACCGCGCCAACGACGAGGACCCTGCCGAGCAATTGGCATGGCGGCGGCTCACCGCCCGGCACGGCGACCGACTCAACGAGATCATGGATGAGTACGGCTGGCCGACTGCGGAACTGGTCGGTGACGACGCCGCGCGCGGCGCCTGGCTGATCGCACAGCACGCCGACCGGCAGCTCGGCATACAGCGGCGGGCACTCCAGCTCATGGAGCAGGCAGTGGCTACGGGCTCAGCCAGCCCCCGCGAACTGGCGTTCCTGCGTGACCGGACGCTGGTGAACGACGGGCACAAGCAGGTCTACGGCACACAGATCGCCGGCATCAAGGACGGTTCGCCTGTTCCGTGGCCCTGTGAACAGCCCGAGCACATGGACAAGTTGCGGGCGGAGGTCGGAATCGCGCCCTTCGCCGAATACACCGCCAAGTACACCGACAAGATCTCAACCACCTGATCCGTCACCCTGAGCCGGGCGCGCCGGACCGCACCCCGAATCCCGGCCGCTCTTGGCAAGGCCCACAGGCCCCTGCCTCCGCGAGCCGTCGACTACCGCACAACATCGACCGCGCAGGCTGAACACCGGTGCCGTCAGGATCGAAGACCCCGGATCGCGCAACAGGAAAGATGAGCGCGATGAGCACGCGGTGCGACCGAGCGCCCGGCGGGGCCGAAACTGGGCTCATGGCCGGGACCAGTTCCGGCCTCGGACAGAAACACACTCCGGCGGCCGTCACACATGGTGATCGGGCGGGCCTCACACATACGGCAGTGGGACGACGCTCGGTACGCCTCCAACGTTCGGGATTTCTCCAGCACTCAGGGGCCCCCAATGCTCAGAGGGCTCTACACCGCTCTGAGGGATCTACAGCGTCGCCGATTTGATGACGCGCACGCCGGACCGGGTCCGCACCATCCTGCTGGAAGCGGCCGACGCCGATTCAATGCGCATTCGATGCGCACTGCTGTGGGCGAGGCGGAATAGACCGTCGGCAGGATCGACGGTTTGGGGCGCGACACCGCCTCGGCCGCAGTTCGGCCGGCGCCCCCACCCTTCTCTCTCCCCCTCCGCCCTCCCCGCCTCCACCACCCCCACGCCCCACGCCCCACGCCCACAGTGCAGATAGCCATACGAGAATGTGTCCCGCACGTCGCCCGCCGCCTCTACCGCGCTGCTGCCTGATGCGCACGACAGCGACGCCTCACCGTGGAGCGCATCCTGACCCTCCCGCCCCCTGCGTCCCGCGCCTTGTGTGCTCCCACCGCCCCTACCGCGCCGAGGCACGCCTCTCCCACAGCAGGCACCAGCCGAGTGGATCACGCCTCCTTTCGCAGAGGACCGACTGCACCGAGGGCTGGACGCATTTCCCAGCGGGCCGACGCACCGATCTCCGTGATCGACCACGCCCGGCGAACCATTCCCATCGACGCCGACCGACTCCATCCGGTGTCGGTGGCAGCGCCGGTGGCCTGCGGGCCGGCCAGGGCGGGTGTCTGCTCCTCGGGATGCGCATCCCGAGGAGCGCCTCCGCACTCACCTCGTCCAGCTCCGGTGGGCAGGGCTCGCGCGCCACCACGCCCACGGTGATCTCCGCCACTCCCCGCGGACCGACGGAACCTCCTCCGACCCGACGCCGTCCCCTGCCCCTCCTGCCGCAAGGGCCGAAGAACGAGGATTGCCCGGGAGGAGCCAGATAGCCCCAGGGAGCTGGAGACGGGGGAACCGCGGCGCTGAGCTCCCTGGTATCCGGCGGGATGAAAATGCCCCATTCACTCTTCTCCCCCACATTCCACATAGGTCCCAGAGACGTGTCGACCAACGCCCATGGGACACATTTCCGCAGGTCAGCCCACGTATCCAAGGTGGCTCAGCACCCTCATCCCCGCGCCCCTAGCCGCCCCGCTCGTCCGGCGATCCCTGCGCCCCTTCTCGGGCCTTGCGTCAGGTGGAGCCTTGAGGTGGTCCGAGGCTCCTGAGCCCGTACGACGGGATACAGCATCGCGGCAGCTCAGACACCATGCGGTAGCCGTTACCACAGGTCAGCGGGTCGCCGGGGCGCATGATCTCGATATGGGCCGCCGGTTCCCTGATGCGGGTCGAAGGCAGGCACTATAGGGGGTGTGACCCTCATCGATCATTTGCCGAAAGACGCCGACCCCGATGCCCTCTTCGAAGCCTTTTCGAGCTGGGCCGAGCAGCAGGGGATCACGCTCTACCCTGCCCAGGAGGAGGCTCTGATCGAGGTGGTCTCGGGGGCGAACGTCATCCTGTCCACGCCCACCGGCTCCGGTAAGAGCCTGGTGGCGGCCGGTGCGCACTTCACCGCCCTCGCCAATGACCAGGTCACCTTCTACACCGCGCCCATCAAGGCCCTGGTGTCGGAGAAGTTCTTCGATCTGTGCAAGCTGTTCGGCACCGAGAACGTCGGGATGCTCACCGGTGACGCGTCCGTCAACGCCGATGCACCGGTCATCTGCTGTACGGCCGAGGTGCTCGCCTCGATAGCGCTGCGCGACGGGAAGCACGCCGACATCGGCCAGGTCGTGATGGACGAGTTCCACTTCTACGCCGAACCGGACCGCGGCTGGGCGTGGCAGATTCCGTTGCTGGAACTGCCGCAGGCACAGTTCATCCTGATGTCGGCGACGCTCGGCGACATGTCGCGGTTCGAGGGGGATCTGACCCGGCGGACCGGGAAGCCGACCTCGGTCGTGCGCTCCGTGACCCGGCCCGTACCGCTGTCGTACGAGTACCGCACGACACCGATGACGGAGACGCTCACCGAGCTGCTGGAGACCCACCAGTCGCCGGTCTACATCGTGCACTTCACGCAGGCCGCCGCCGTGGAACGGGCGCAGGCGCTGATGAGCATCAATATGTGCACGCGTGCCGAGAAGGACCAGATCGCGCAGCTCATCGGGAACTTCCGGTTCACCACCAAGTTCGGCCGCAACCTCTCGCGTTATGTCCGCCACGGCATCGGCGTGCACCACGCGGGCATGCTGCCGAAGTACCGCCGGCTCGTCGAGAAGCTGGCGCAGGCGGGTCTGCTGAAGGTCATCTGCGGTACGGACACCCTCGGCGTGGGCGTCAATGTCCCGATCCGCACGGTGCTGTTCACCGCGCTGACGAAGTACGACGGGACCCGGGTGCGGACGCTGCGGGCGCGGGAGTTCCATCAGATCGCGGGGCGCGCGGGGCGGGCCGGCTTCGACACGGCGGGGTTCGTCGTCGCGCAGGCCCCCGAGCATGTGGTGGAGAACGAGAAGGCGCTGGCCAAGGCGGGTGACGATCCCAAGAAGCGCCGGAAGGTCGTGCGCAAGAAGGCACCGGAGGGCTTCGTCAACTGGGGTGAGAACACCTTCGAGAAGCTCATCGCCTCCGATCCCGAGCCGCTGACCTCGCGGTTCCGGGTCACGCACGCGATGCTGCTGTCGGTGATCGCCCGGCCGGGCAATGCCTTCGAGGCGATGCGCCGTCTGCTGGAGGACAATCACGAGCCGCGTAAGAACCAGCTCAGGCACATCCGGCGGGCGATCGCGATCTACCGTTCGCTGCTGGACGGCGGGATCGTGGAGCGCCTGGCGGAGCCGGACGCGGAGGGGCGGATCGTCCGGCTGACCGTCGATCTTCAGCAGGACTTCGCGCTCAACCAGCCGCTGTCCACCTTCGCGCTGGCCGCGTTCGACCTGCTCGACCCCGAGTCGCCGTCCTACGCCCTGGACATGGTCTCGGTCGTGGAGTCCACGCTGGACGATCCGCGGCAGATCCTGGCCGCGCAGCAGAACAAGGCCCGGGGCGAGGCGGTCGCCCAGATGAAGGCCGACGGCGTCGAGTACGAGGACCGCATGGAGCGGCTCATGGACGTCGAGTACCCCAAGCCGCTGGAGGAGCTCCTCTTCCACGCGTACAACCTGTACCGCAAGAACCATCCGTGGGTCGGCGACCATCCGCTGTCGCCGAAGTCGGTCATCCGCGATATGTACGAACGCGCCATGACCTTCACGGAGTTCACGTCCTTCTACGAGCTGGCGCGCACCGAGGGGATCGTGCTGCGCTACCTGGCGAGTGCGTTCAAGGCGCTGGATCACACCGTGCCGGACGATCTGAAGTCCGAGGACTTCCAGGACATCGTCGCCTGGCTGGGCGAGATGGTGCGGCAGGTCGACTCCAGTCTGCTGGACGAGTGGGAGCAGCTCGCCAACCCGGCGGAGGAGACGGCCGAGCAGGCCGCCGAACGGGCCGATCAGGTCCGGCCGGTGACCGCCAACGCCCGCGCGTTCCGTGTGCTGGTGCGCAATGCGATGTTCCGGCGGGTGGAGCTGGCGGCGCTGGACAAGGTCGAGGAGCTCGGTGAGATGGACGCCGAGTCCGGCTGGGACGCGGATACCTGGGGCGACGCAATGGACGCCTACTGGGACGAGTACGACGAGCTGGGCACCGGTCCGGACGCGCGCGGCCCGAAGCTGCTGCTGATCGAGGAGGACGCCGAGCACGGCCTGTGGAAGGTGCGGCAGACGTTCGCCGATCCGAACGGCGATCACGACTGGGGCATCTCCGCCGAGGTGGATCTCGCCGCCTCCGACGAGGAGGGGCGCGCGGTGGTGCGCGTCACCGATGTGGGTCAGCTGTGAGGGAACGGCTTCGTCCGAGGCCGTCGACGGATGTGACGGAGGACCGCCGGTCATGACCAACCCTGCCGAGAGACTGGTCGATCTGCTGGATCTGGAGCAGATCGAGGTGAACATCTTCCGTGGCCGCAGTCCGCAGGAGTCCCTCCAGCGGGTCTTCGGCGGGCAGGTCGCGGGCCAGGCGCTGGTGGCCGCCGGGCGGACCACCGAGCGGGACCGCCCGGTCCACTCGCTGCACGCGTACTTCCTGCGGCCGGGGCGGCCCGGGGTGCCGATCGTGTACCAGGTCGAGCGGGTACGCGACGGCCGGTCCTTCACCACCCGCCGGGTCGTCGCCGTCCAGCAGGGACGCACGATCTTCAATCTGACCGCCTCCTTTCACAAGCCGGAACCCGGCTTCACTCATCAGTTGCCGATGCGCCGGGCGGTGCCCGGCCCGGAGGAGCTGCCGACGATCGCGGAGGAGCTCCGTGGGCACCTGGGCGAACTGCCCGAGGCGCTGGAGCGGATGGCGCGCAGGCAGCCGTTCGACATCCGTTATGCCGACCGGCTGCGCTGGACGCCGGACGAGATCGAGGGTGCGGAGCCGCGCAGTGCGGTGTGGATGCGCGCGGTCGGGCCGTTGGGTGACGATCCGCTCGTGCACACCTGCGCGCTGACCTACGCCAGCGATATGACACTGCTGGACGCCGTCCGGATCCCGATCGAGCCGCTCTGGGGGCGGCGCGGGTTCGACATGGCCTCTCTGGATCATGCGATGTGGTTCCACCGTCCGTTCCGCGCGGACGAGTGGTTCCTCTACGACCAGGAGTCGCCGATCGCCATCGGCGGCCGAGGTCTGGCCCGCGGAGGGATCTACGACCGGGAGGGCAGGCTGCTGGTCTCGGTTGTCCAGGAAGGGCTTTTCCGTCCGCGCGACAGCTCGGTCACCGAGCCGTAAGTCCCGGTCCGGGATGGGCGGTTCGCGAAGCCCGGGGGACGACGGCGGGCCGAGGTCGCTTCCCGCGGGCGCGCCGGGGCGTCTCTGCGGGCGGTGGCGAGTGCCCGGGAGAGGTTGACGCGGTACCACATCACCTCGTCGAACTCCTCGGCCGTCAGCACGCGGTCGAAGGAATCCCGGGCGGCGGCCGTCGCCGTGATCACGGAGGCGAAGGGCGGCCGGAGCTCGCGGAGCAGGGATCGCTCCCGTGGGTCGTCGACGACCGAGGCCAGTTCCTCCGGGGGCAGCACGGCGGCGATCACGGCCGCCGACTCCCAGCGGTCCTCGGCCTGTCCCATGAGCTGGGCGACACGGCGGCCGCGCCACTGCCGGCCCCGCCAGTCCTGGCCCCCGGCGAGCATGACGCGCATCGCGGCGGGGATGCTGCCCCGCATCAGTCCTGGCTCGCGGTCGGCGAAGCCGGTGATCTCGGTCGCGAGATAGAGCCAGACCACCGCGCCGTAGCGGTTCGGATAGAACCTGACGGGGCCGAGGCAGCCGGCCCGGGTGAGCCGCAGGAACCGGCCGGGGCCGATGCCCATCAGCTCGGCGGCCTCCGTCGTGCCGACGGTGCGGACCCGTTCGCGGAGCGCGTCGGGGAAGCCCGGCTCGGCCCGCAGGCGGTCGATCTCTTCCGCGGGGACCCGACGCCGGCCGGGCGGCCCGGCGGGGATCGTACGCACTTCTCCGAGTTGGGTGGCGAGTTCGAACTCGCCGGTCCTCAGCTCCAGTTCGCGGGCGGCCTGCCCCATCGTGAGTGCCTGCCGTCCGTCACACATCACTGTCATGTCGCTTCCCCCACAGCTCGGTCGATCACTGACAGTGATGACACTACCGGCGGGCTGTGACAGTGCGTCAACCCTCGCCTCAAGCCTGTGGATAACTCTCCGACTGCCTGGTCGCGACGCCCAGATGCTCCCCGACGCGATTGACCAGCAGTGTCATTTCGTAGGCGATCTGCCCCAGGTCCGGGTCGGCGCCGGCCAGCACGCACAGGCAGCTGCCGTCGCCCGCCGCCGTCACGAAGAGCACTCCGTCGTCGAACTCGATCATCGTCTGGCGCACCCGCCCGGCTTTGAAGTGCAGTCCGGACCCCTTCGCGAGGCTGTGCAGCCCCGAGGCGACCGCCGCCAGATGTTCGGCATCCTCGCGCTCCAGCCCCTGGCTCGCGCCGGTCACCAGCCCGTCGTTGGAGAGCACTAACGCGTGCCGTACCTTTTCCATCCGCTTGGTCAGGTCGTTCAGCAGCCAGTCGAGTGCGCTGCTCAGTGCCATGCCGCTTCCTCCCCGTGTCCCCGTCCGCACACCTGGCCGGGCGGCCGTCGGCAGTCCGTCCGCGACTGCCGTGCCAGCCTGTCCCACCTCCGCCGTCTCGGCAAGCGGCCCCGCGCCCCGGCGTGCCACGCCCCGCTCGATCGCGCCGGATGGAGAGGATGTCGCCATGGCACGAAAAATGACCAAGGACGAGTGGCAGAACTTCCTTTCCGAGGGCACCCGGACCGCGAAACTGGCGACCGTACGGGCCGACGGCAGCCCGCACATCGCACCGGTGTGGTTCCTCATGGACGGCGATGAGCTGGTGTTCAACACCGGCAAGGACACGGTCAAGGGCCGTAACCTCGCCCGGGACGGCAGGGTGGCGCTGTGCGTCGACGACGAGCGGCCGCCCTTCGCCTTCGTGGTCGTGGAGGGGTCGGTGGAGATCAGTGAGGAACTCGCCGATGTCCGGCACTGGGCGGCTCGGATCGCGGCCCGTTACATGGGTGAGGACCGCGCGGAGGAGTACGGCGAGCGCAACGGCGTTCCGGGAGAGCTGCTGGTGCGGGTCCGTATCGGCAAGGCCGTCGCCGTCACGCGCCTCGCGGAATGACGGCCCCGGCACGATGCGCCGGGCGGCGCCCCCGCCACCGACCGTCCGGACCTCCGGCTGAGCGCGACCGCCGGACGGACTGACCGTCCCGTCCTTCCACCGGTGCGGCAGCCGGGCGGGACACCTCCGCCTGGCGCGTTCACCCCGCCTGACCAGCTCTTGCTCGCCCGGGTCACGGTCCGGGGCGGCACAGCGGCAGGGCCGAGGTGCCACGGGAGGCGCCACCCAGGACACGGGCGCGTCTCCAGCGCCGTAAGTCTGTTGCTGCATACGGGAGTTGATGCCGGGCGGGGAGTACGCGAGGCAGTCCGCCACCGGGCGCGCAGGCCGGAAGCCGTCGGGTGCCGATGCCGGGATCAGGGCGCCCGATGGGCCGTCTCCAGATCGTCCCCCGGCAGGAGAAACGGTCCTGTCCCGGCGCGTCGAAGCGGTGGCGCGCGGGTCTCCGTCAGTTGGTGATGCGGCCGAAATCGATCGCTGGTGTCGTCGTGGGCTTGCGGTTCGCGCTCCGGTGCCGTCCACCTGTGCGGCCTGCGTTCTCGTTTGCCGTGTCCGGGGCGCGGCAGGGGTCGGCCAAGGTTGCGGTGTCCCGGGGCGGTTCCGGGCTCGTCGGCAGCGAACCGGCTTCGTGTGACGTAACGCGTTCGCCACCCGCGCGCTCCGCTCCGTTCGCCGGACCCGACTCACCCGCCCGCCATCGGCCCGGCAACCGTGCGGGATCATGGGCTCATGAGGCGGCAGCGGTCCCGGTGGTGGCACGGCGTACGGGCCGCCGCGCAGACCTCGGCGGGTGCCGCCGAAGCCACGGCGTCGGCCTCCGTGCGGCATCGGAGCGGCACCGCACCCCGAGCGGGCGGCGGGAGTGTGCTCGCTCGCCGTCGCCACCGGCGTCGGGTTCCGGCTGATCGCCTCCGCCGACCCCGTCCCGCCGTGGCCGCGGGGTTTCCGTTCACCGACGGCGCCACGTACGGCACACGGGCACCATGCGTCTCGGTATCGCGGTGGCCCCGTCCGTCTCGGTGGCCCCCGACCATCACAGTGGACCCCGCCCGTCGCGGGGGTCCCGCACGCCATCACCGCCCACCTGGCCGACCGATCCGCCCCGGAGGAACCCGATGACCGACCACCACGCCGACCAGCCGCACGACGTCCGCACGTTCTTCGCCGCGCGGGCCGCCGACTGGGACGCCCGGTTCCCCGACGACGGCCCTGCCTATGCCGCGGGCGTCGCTGAGCTGGAGCTGCGCGCGGGTGACCGGGTGCTGGACGCCGGCTGCGGCACCGGGCGGGCGCTGCCCGCGCTGCGGGACGCCGTGGGACCGCGTGGGACGGTGCTGGGTGCGGACCTCACGCCCGAGATGCTGGCGGCCGCCGTACGGGCCGGGCGCGGCCGGGACGCGGGGCTGCTGCTCGCGGATGTGACCCGACTGCCGCTGCGGGACGCCGCCCTGGACGCCGTCTTCGCGGCCGGGCTCCTCTCCCATCTGCCGGACTCGGCGGGCGGGCTCGGCGAACTGGCCAGGGTCGTGCGGCCCGGCGGCCGGCTGGCGCTCTTCCATCCCGTCGGGCGGGCCGCCCTCGCCGCCCGCAAGGGCCGCGCGCTCACCCCCGGCGACCTCCGGGCGGAGCCGAATCTGCGGCCCCTGCTGGCTGCCGCCGGGTGGGACCTCATCCGGTACGTGGACGAGGACGCCCGCTATCTGGCGCTGGCTCTCCGGCGGGGGTGAGGACTCCGCGGCCGGTACACGCTCCTCAAGGGGTCACCGGGCCTTCGGAGTGCGGGGCCGGGCAGCCGCCCATACGGCGAGCGGTGGGGAAAGTGCCGAGGTCGGCGACGCGGAAGCCGTTCGGATAGCCCTTGATCTCGGGGTTCTGGCGGGCGTAGTGCGGACTGCGGCGGGGCGGAAGCAGCCGCACGGCCTTGGCACGCAGCTTCAGGGCGGTGTGTACCGCCGCCCGGACCGCCGGTCCGGGCCGCTCGTACCGAAAGGCGTCCAGCAACGCATCGTCCAGGAGGGCCATGCTCGCACCGCGCACCACGGGGGCGAGCGGGCCGTACCAGCCCGCCATCAGGTCCAGGGTCGCGTCCGAGACCCGCCGGGCGCCCTCGTCCCAGCCGAAGTGCGCGCGCTCGTAGTCGTCCAGGTGGCGTTCGAAGTCCTGGTAGGTCTCCGGGAGTCCGGTGATGCCCATATGGCGGCCGAGAGTGTGGTAGTAGGCGGCGATGGCGCGTAGTTCGTGCTCGGTCAGTTGCCGCCAGCCGTAGTTGTCGATCCAGCGTTTGGGCACCACGACGAAGGTGCACAGGACGTACCGCATGTCGTCGTTGCTGATGTCGTAGCTGCGGTGCATCTGGTTGATGCGGCGGATCGCCGTGCGGCCGTCGGTCCCGTCGAAGCCGTGCTCCACCACGGCGTCCAGCAGAAGGGCGGTGTCGTCGTAGCGCTTTTGCGTGCGGTCCGTCAGCTCCGCGGTTTCGGCCAGCAGCCGGCCGATGCTCGGTACGGCATAGGTGCGGTAGAGCGCCAGTTCCAGGGCTCTGGTCATGTCCCAGGGGAATTCATGGGTCGCGGTGATGCGGTAGATCCGCAGGAAGTCACGCTCGGGATCGAGCCGCCGGATCTCTCTCAGCCAGTCGTAGCGCCGCACCTGAAGCCATCCCTTCGATTGCCGAAATTCCAACTTTATGGGCTCCGGGCACACTTGAACGGCGAAGACGGACGGCGGCCGGGGACAGGGTGGCCGGATTCATACGGGGTGCCGCGGGGCGCCGCGAGCCGCTCGGCCGGCCGGCCGCGTGAGAGGTGCGGCCTGTGGGCGGGCGTACCGAGGCCGGTGACAAGCTCCTGCCGGCCCCATTAGGGTGCGCCGACGTACTCCGGACGGATCGGCTGGGGAGGCCCCCGTGTCCAGGACCGAGAGCGCCGACAGCGACGAGTTGTTCGTGCTGACGGCGGTGCTGCTGACGCCCGCGCGGTTCCCGAGCGTGCTCGGTGACGACTATCCCGAGGCGTGTGCGGGTCTCGGCCTCGATCCCCGCGGTACGGGCTACGGGCTGGTCCTCGGCCAGGACGGCGGCGGCGCGCGCTGGACGGTGGCGACGGACGATGTGCCGCTGGTGGCCTGTGCCATCGCGGCGTGGGACTGCGGGATGGCGTACGACCTCTCGCCCGGGGCGGACCGCATCGTCGGCGCGCTGCCGGGCTGGCCGCTGGCCCTCGCCATATCGGCGCCGGGGGTTCCGCGGCCGCACGACCCGGCACCGCGGGACGGGGATCCGGCCCCGCTCGCCCCGCCGGATGCCGGGCGGTGGGGACCGGCCCAACGGCGGCTCGGCGCGGACGAGATCGCGCTGCGGTGGGCGGGATGGCGCGAGCAGGTGGACGGCGAAGTCACCTTCGTCGCTCCGGGCGCCCACCCGCATCACGGGGTGCGGCGGGTGCTGCACGAGGCGCACGGCTACCTGGCGCAGCCCCCGCCGCCCGGCCGGGTGCGGTCGTCGTTCGCGGCGGGTGAGACCCGCACACTACGGGTCGACGGGCCGGGCTGGAGCATGGTCGCCCGCACCGACGACATCGCGTTCGTGCTGCTGGACGAGGAGCCCGGCACGGTGCATCCGGTGGGCCGCGGGCCCGAACTCCCCGGCCTGCTGGCGTCGTTGGACGCACTGGCGGCACACCCCGCCTGACCTCCACGGCAGGCGGCGGTCGCCGGGAACGGGCGTTGTCAGACCCGTGTGCTGAACTGTTCCCGGACGTATGAGGAGGGCACACGGGGAGGCGTTCATGCGGGCGACCGGCGCGGGACGGGATGGGCCGACGGCTTCGGCACGGGCACCGGCGGCCCCTTCGCCGGCCTTACGGGGGCGCCACCGGGGAGCGGTCCGTGTACGGATTCTCCGGGCCGGCGCGGCTGTCGGCGGCCGGGCACACCGTCGCGGTCCGGGAGGTGTGGGGCGGGGCCATGGTGCGTGGTGGTGCGGCGGCGCAGCATGGGGCGCCGCGGTCGCCTCGGACCGCCGGCTCCACCGTTCTCCGCCGTCCCGCCTCTGGAGGCTCATCATGCGCCCGCCGTACGGCCGTTCGCGACGCACCGCCGCGCTGTGCGGCGCCGTTCTGCTCGCCCTGACCATGGTGGGTCCGGCGCGCGCCGCGTCCGGTGCCGCCCGCTCCTGCGCGGGGCCCGCGCCGGGTTCCGCCGTCGTCTCCGCCCCGCGTGTGCCGGGGGCGGAGCGGCAGCAGGCGGTCTGTCTGCCCGATCTGACCACCACCGCGCTGGCCGGTACGGAGTACACGGACACCGCCGACCAGGCCGGTCTCGCGGCCGCGGGCACGCAGAGACCCAGCGGTGTGCCCGGCGTCCAGATCGACGGCTACTTCCCCGACGACTCCACCTTCAACACCACGCACGGCTGGCGGCACGACGCCCAGTTCGTGATCCGGCTCCCGGAGCACTGGAACGGCGGGCTCGTCGTCACGGGCGCGCCCGGCACGCGCAAGCAGTACGCCACCGACGTCCTGATATCCGACCGGGTGCTGGCGGCGGGCTATGCGTACGCCGCGACCGACAAGGGCAACAACGGCCCGGACTTCTACCGCGACGGGCGGCGGCCCGGTGATGCCCTCGCCGAGTGGAACCGTCGCACGACGGAGCTGACCCGCGCCGCGCGGCAGACGGTGGCCGGCTTCTACGGCCGCGCCCCGCGCCGTACGTACATGACCGGGATCTCCAACGGCGGATATCTGACGCGCTGGCAGTTGGAGAACCACCCGGAGCTGTACGACGGCGGTGTGGACTGGGAGGGCACGCTGTGGACGGCGAACGGGCCGAACCCGCTGACGTCGCTGCCGACGGCCGTGGCGTACGGGCAGGGGAAGGCCGGTGCGCGGGAGATGGTGGCGGCGGGGTTCGCGGCCGGTTCGTGGTTTCTGTGGCCGTACCACCAGGCCGCCTACTGGGGCGTGACGCAGAAGACCTACCGGGCGGCGCTGGATCCGGACTACGACCGCACCTGCCCGGGGGCTTCGGCGGGTTCGACGCCCGCCGAGATTCTGGCGCCCTGTGCGTCCGACGCCGCATACGATTTCGCCGCCCGTCCCGCGGCCGTGCGGCAGGCGGTCGAGCGAATCGCACTGACCGGACGGATCGGGCGGCCGCTGATCACGCTGCACGGCGATCTGGACACGCTGCTGCCGATCGCGACGGACTCCGACGTCTACGCCCGGATGGTCGCCGACCAACGGCGTTCCGGGCTGCACCGCTACTACACCGTGCAGGGCGGTACCCATGTCGACGGCCTCTACGACAGCTATCCGGGCCTGCTCCGGCCGATACTGCCCTGCTACCGGTCGGCGTTCACCGCGCTGACCGACTGGGTGGAGCGGGGCGTCCTCCCGCCCGCGGACCACACGATCCGCAGACCGGTGGTCGGGGATGTCGTCAACACCTGCCGCGTCGGAAGCTGATCGATCGCGTCGGAGGCTGATTGATCGCACCGGGGCCGCGTCCCACCGTTCCACCGCGCCTGGTCCGGGGCCGGTCGTCGGCAGCAGGGCCGGCGGCTCCAATGGGGTCCGCCGTACCGGATTCGAGCCCTGGCCGTCTCCCGCGAGAAGTGGACCCAGCGAGGAGTGGTCCCGGCGAGCAGTGCTCCTTGCGAACCGTGGTCCTGGCGGTCTGCGGGAGGAGAGAACCCCGCTCTGGCCCTCCGTCAGGAGAAGCGATGCCCCTCTGACCATCCACCAGGAGGGAACGAGCGACGGGCGATCCCGGCCGACCGGGCGGATCCGGCGGTCGCGCCCTCGCGCCCCGTACCCAAGTCCCAGTCGCACCCCGTACTCAGACCCCGGACCGGGCGACTCAGGTCACGGGCAGGGCTCCGTCTGGCCTCATGAGCCGGTGTTCGGGGCCGTACGGTGCTGCGGCCCCCGCCCGGCCTCGGCCGGCGGCCGGCCCCCGGGCCCCCGGAGCGGTGCGGGGGCCCCGCGGCTCAGCGGCCGATCTCCTTGCGGCTGGCCCGGCGCAGTCGACGGCGCTGGGAGGGGTCGAGCGCCAGATACGCGACGGCCGGAACTCCGACCATGACCAGTACGGCCGCCCAGAACGGCAGCAGCCACAGCAGGATCACTCCCACCGCAACGCCGCCGATCGCGACCTTCGCCTGTGTGGACATCCTTCACGCCCCTTCCGCGGCGCATGCCGCGCTCCGTGCATCCCTGTGAACGCCGTATCCCATTGAACGCCGTTTTCGCGCCGCAGGTTCCATCGAGGGCCAGGGCGTCGTGTACTCTCGGGCGCTCCAAGCGCCAGTAGTCAAATTTGAGGAGCTCTCCACCCAGTGACTTCCCTTCCCGCAGTCACGCCCGCGCGCCTGTCCGCGCTGGTCCGCTGTGCAGCGGTTTTCCTTCCGTCGGACCCGCCGCGGGCCGGCCGGGTCGCCTTCTGGCGCCCGGACGGCGAACCCCTCGCAGACCCCGCCGCCGAGGACGGACCGACGGTGGACGCCCTGCCGGTGGCGGACGGGATTCCCGTCGTGCTGCCGGATGCGGACGGCGGGTTCTCGGTGTGCGCCGTCCCGGCCGTGGTCCTGCCCGTCGCCGCCGCGGTGCCCGTCCTCACCCGCGCGCGGACCGCCCGTGGCGCCGATCCGGCCGCCGCGTTCTGGGGCGCCGCGGCCATGCTGGCGCTCCAGCTCGCCGCCCGGGGCCGACTGCTGCCCGGTCTGAGCGCCGCCGACCACGACGCCTGGCGGCTGGGTCCACTGGACCCGGCCGACGTCGAGCGGCTGCGTGACCTCGCGGCCGCGATGCCGCCGTCCGCGCACGCCACCCCGCTCCCGGACACCGACCCGGTGCTGTTGCCCGAGCCGGAGCGCCACCTGCGGGCCTTCCTCGACGCGGTGGCCGACGGGCTGCCGCGCTCCCCCGCCGCGGCGCTGGCCACCGGGGCACCGGCCTTCGCGGCGTCCGCCCCGCAGCGCATCCCCGAGCAGCGCGCCTGGGCCGCGGATGTCGCCGCCGGGCAGGACGCGGGCGTACGGATCTCGCTGCGGGTGGAGATGCACGGCGCGGTCGGACCGGTCGAACCGGATGTACCGCCGGGAGGAGACGGCACCCAAAAGCAGCACGGGCAGGCAGCAGCAGAGACCCGGACCGGACGAGGGAGCGGGAGCCGGGAGGAACAGCCGCCGCGGGAAGGGCCGCCGTACGACGGGCCCGCGGATCCGGACGCCGCCCGGATCGGCTTCACCGCCGTCCTCCAGTTGCACAGCCTCACCGACCCGACGCTGGTCGCGGACGCCGCCGAGGTGTGGGCCGGAACGTCCGCCGCGGGTCAGGCGTTCGGTCCGCGGGCGCGGATGGACACCCTGCGCACGCTGCGCCGCGCGGCCGACGCCTGGGCGCCGCTCACCCCGCTGCTGTCCGCGGCGGTGCCCGGCGCACTCGACCTCGCCGACGAGGAGATCGCCGAACTGCTCGGGCCGGCCGCCCGTGCGCTGGCCGCCGCCGGAGTGCGGGTCCACTGGCCCAGGGGGCTGGCGCGCACGCTGACCACCCGGGCGGTGGTGGGAACGCCCGACCCGGTGGGCGGACCGGAGTCCGCACTGCCCGCGCTGCTCTCCGCCGATGCGCTGCTCTCCTTCAGCTGGCGGTTCGCGGTGGGTGACCAGGAGCTCGACAAGGCGGAGCTGGACCGGCTCGCCGAGGCCGGTCGTCCGCTGGTGCGGCTGCGCGACCGGTGGGTGCTGATCGACCCGGAGGAGCTGCGCGCCGCGCGCGACCGCCAGGACCGTAAGATCACGCCGCTCGACGCGCTCGGCGCGGCGCTCACCGGGACGGCCGAGACCGACGACGGCCGGTCCGTCGAGGTGCGGGCCGCCGGCTGGGCGGCGCGGCTGCGCGACCGGCTCGCCGACCCGGAGCGGAGCGGTGCCGAGCCCGTCCGGCAGCCCGACCGACTCGCCGCGACGCTCCGCGACTACCAGCTGCGCGGGCTCGGCTGGCTGCACCGGATGACCTCGCTCGGACTCGGCGGCTGTCTCGCCGACGATATGGGCCTCGGCAAGACCATCACCCTCATCTCCCTGCACCTGCACCGTCAGAGCGATCCCGACTCGGCGGGCCCCACACTCGTCGTCTGCCCCACGTCCCTCATGGGCAACTGGCAGCGCGAGATCGAGAGGTTCGCGCCGGGCACGCCGGTGCGCCGCTTCCACGCCGGACGGCGCAGCCTGGCGGAGCTGGCCGACGGCGAGTTCGTGCTCACCACCTACGGCACCATGCGGCTGGACGCCGGGAAGCTGGCCGGAGCCGGCTGGGGGCTGGTCGTCGCCGACGAGGCGCAGCACATCAAGAACCCGTTCTCCGCCACCGCCAGGGCGCTGCGCACCCTCCCCGCCAAGGCGCGGGTGGCGCTGACCGGCACCCCGGTGGAGAACAACCTGTCGGAGCTGTGGGCGATCCTGGACTGGACGACGCCCGGCCTGCTGGGGCCGCTCGGCCGGTTCCGTACCCGCTACGCGCGGGCCGTCGAAGGCGGTGCGGTGGCGTCCGCCGAGGCGGCCGCGGCGGCCGAGCGGCTGGCCCGGCTGGTGCGGCCGTTCCTGCTGCGCCGCCGCAAGTCCGATCCGGGGATCGCGCCCGAGCTGCCGCCGAAGACGGAGACCGACCATGCGGTGGCGCTGACCAGGGAACAGGCCGGGCTGTACGAGGCCGTGGTGCGCGAGGGGCTGGAGGAGATCGCCGGGGCGGACGGGTTCGCGCGCCGCGGTCTGGTGCTCAAGCTGCTCACCTCGCTCAAGCAGATCTGCAACCACCCGTCGCAGTACGGGAGGGAGACCGGCCCGAACGGAGCCGGACGGGAGGGGAACGGGCCGGCGTTCGCCGGTCGTTCGGGGAAGGTGGAGCTGCTGGACGAGCTGCTCGACACCATCCTCGCCGAGGGCGCGAGCGTGCTGGTGTTCACGCAGTACGTGGCGATGGCGCGGCTGCTGGAGGGGCATCTGGCGGCGCGCGGGGTGCCCACCCTGTTCCTGCACGGCGGTACGCCGGTGGCCCGCCGCGAGGAGTTGGTACGGCGCTTCCAGGAGGGCGCGGTCCCGGTGTTCCTGCTGTCGCTGAAGGCGGCCGGTACGGGCCTGAACCTCACCCGGGCCGCACATGTCGTGCACTTCGACCGCTGGTGGAATCCGGCCGTCGAGGCGCAGGCCACCGACCGCGCGTACCGCATCGGACAGACCCGGCCGGTGCAGGTCCACCGGCTGATCACGGAGGGCACCGTCGAGGACCGCATCGCGGAAATGCTCTCCCGTAAGCAGCGGTTGGCGGACGCGGTGCTCGGTTCCGGCGAGGCCGCGGCGACCGAACTCACCGACGCCGAGCTGGCGGACCTGGTCGCACTGCGAGGGAGCGAGCGATGAACACACCGGAGACGAGAAACGCGCCCGACGGGCGGGAACGCACCTTCGCCGCGCTGCCGGCCGCCCGGAGCGGCCCCTTCGCCCGGAGCTGGTGGGGACAGGCGTGGCTCAAGGCGCTGGAGGACACCGCACTGGACGGTGCGCAGCTGCGGCTGGGCCGCCGGCATGCCCGCGCCGGTGCGGTCGGCGCGGTGTCGGTGCGCCCCGGCCGGATCACCGCGATCGTCCAGGACCCGGACCACACCCGGTACCGCGCCGATGTGCTGCTCCAGCAGCTGAGCGCGGCGGAATGGGACCGTCTGCTGGACCTGGTCGCGGACCGGGCCGGGCACATCGCGGCGCTGCTGGACCGCGATATGCCGCCACATCTGGTCGAGGACGCGGCCGCCGCCGGGATCGGCCTCCTGCCGTCCATCGGCGACATGGAGTCGGAGTGCGGCTGCGAGGCATGGGACCACTGCGCGCATTCCGCCGCCCTCTGCTACCAGTTGGCGCGGCTGCTGGACCAGGATCCGTTCGTGCTGCTGCTGTTGCGCGGGCGCGGGGAGCACGAGCTGCTGGACGATCTCCAGGCACGCAGCGCCGCCCGCGCCGGGATGCCGGCCGACGCGGAAGCGGGGCCGGCGGCACCGGCCGCGGGCGTACCGGCCGTCGAGGCGTACGCGGCGCGCGACATCCTGCCGCCGCTGCCCGCGCCGCCACCGCCGGTCGAGGCGCCGGGCGCCGCACCGGCGCTCGGCGGCGGCACCCCGCCCGCGCCCGGAGTGGACGTGGCCGCCCTGGAGTTCCTCATCCGGGACACGGCGGCACGCGCCCGGCTGCTGCTGGCGGACGCGCTCGCCGACCGGCACGCGGACACGCCGCCGGTGCCCGCCCTGACGCCCGCGCAGGACGCGGTCCGGCTGGCGGGCACCGGGCCCGAGGCGGCCGTCGCGGAGCGGCTGGCGGCCGGTTCGGGGCGCGATGCGCGGGGACTGGCGCTCGCCGTACGGGCCTGGGAGCTGGGCGGTACGGCCGGGCTCGCCGTCCTGGAGGAGGAGTGGACGCCGGATCCGGCCGCACTGGCGCGCGCAACCGGCCGGCTGGCCGCCGCCTGGGAGGAGGACGAACCCCGGCCGCGGCTGCGCGCCGACCGCAACCGCTGGACGGTGGCCGGCGGCGACGCCCAGCTGCGGTACGGCCGGGACGGGCGCTGGTGGCCCTATCGCAAGGAGCACGGCCGGTGGGCACCCGCGGGCCCGGCGACGGACGATCCGGCGGGCGCCCTCGCGGGGCTGTCGGCGGCGGACTGACACCGGGCGGGACCGCTCCGGTGGGCGGTGGCCGGGGCGGGCCACACGGACGTGCCGGAGCGGATCCCGCGGCTTCACCGGCCGGTACCACGGAGTTCACGCCGTGTGGGCATCCCCGTGCCGTACGCGGCGGATCGGCCGGGGAGACGTGCCGGCACGGGGAAGGGACGGGCCGGCACGAGGGGCGCATTCCGGACCGGTGCGGGAGCTGGACAGCCGCCGGTGCCCGGTACGGCGGCGGACGTCCCGGCCCGTCGCCCCGGCCAATCCTGCCCATCCTGCTGCGCCCCGAGCCCGATCATGATTCGCTGATCGGATCCCCCACGGCCAGGCCACCGCCCCGCAGCGAGGAGGACCAGTGTCCGGCACTTCGTCCCACGCACCGCACCATCCGCCGTACGGGCCGCCGCCCCGGACCGCCCCCGGCGCGGCCGGCACACCCCGCCGGCCGGAGCTCCCGCCGTACTACGAGGACCGTTCCCCGGGCCGCGGGGCGCTGCCGCCGCGTGCCTGGTACGCCGGATCGGACGCCGCCCGGCTCCCGTTACACGGCAGTTGGCGCTTCCGGCTCTCGGTGACCGCCACCGCCGAGGACGACTCCTTCGCGCGGCCGGATTTCGACGACTCCCGGTGGCAGGACCTGTGGGTGCCCGGCCACTGGGTGCTCAAGGGTCACGGCACGCCCGCGTACACCGACACCGCCTATCCCTTCCCGGTCGACCCGCCGCGGGTGCCGGACGAGAATCCGACCGGCGACCACCGCCACCGCTTCGACCTGCCGGAGGGCTGGGGCGAGGGACCCGCGGTGCTGCATTTCGGCGGTGTGGAGTCCTGTGCCCGGGTCTGGCTCAACGGGCAGGAGCTGGGGCATTTCAAGGGCAGCCGGCTGCCCCACGAGTTCGCGGTCGGGCACCTGCTGCGGCCGCGCGGCAATGTGCTGGCGGTCCGCGTGCACCAGTGGTCGTCGGGCAGCTATCTGGAGGACCAGGACCAGTGGTGGCTGCCCGGCATCTTCCGGAGCGTCTCGGTCCACCGCCGCCCCGAGGGCTCGATCGCCGACCACTTCGTGCACGCCGGGTTCGACCACACGACGGGCCTGGGCACCCTGCGCGTGGACTGCGCACCGGCCGGCCGGGTCACCGTCCCGGCGCTCGGCCTCGATCTGGCGACGGGCGAGGGCGCGAGTGTCCCGGTGCTCCCGTGGACGGCGGAGACACCCCGGCTCTACGACGCCGAACTGGCCACCCCCGGCGAGCGGATCCCGCTGCGGATCGGGTTCCGTACCGTCCGCGTCGAGGACGGGCTGCTGAAGGTCAACGGCCGCCGGATCCTGCTGCGCGGTGTCAACCGCCATGAGTTCCACCCGCGTGACGGGCGCACGGTCGGCCGGGAGGTGATGCGCCGCGATCTGCTGCTGATGAAGCGCCACAACATCAACGCGGTCCGCACCAGCCACTATCCGCCGCACCCCGCCTTCCTGGACCTCTGCGACGAGCTGGGCCTGTGGGTGGTCGACGAATGCGATCTGGAGACCCACGGTTTCGGACAGCAGGACTGGCGGGGCAATCCGGTGGACGACGCGCGCTGGGAGCCCGCGCTGCTGGACCGCGCCCGCCGGATGGTCGAGCGGGACAAGAACCACCCCGCCATCGTGCTGTGGTCGCTGGGCAACGAGTGCGGCACCGGCCGCGGACTGTCCGCGATGGCCGCCTGGATACGCGAGCGCGACCCGTCCCGCCCGCTGCACTACGAGGGCGACCGCAGCTGCGCCGATACGGACGTCTACTCCCGGATGTACGCCGACCACGCCGAGGTCGCGCGGATCGGGCGGCGCGCCGAGGACCCGCTGCCCGACCCGGAGCTGGACGCCCGGCGCCGCCGGCTGCCGTTCCTGCTGTGCGAGTACGCGCATGCGATGGGCAACGGTCCCGGCGGGCTGAGCGAGTACCAGCGGCTGTTCGAAACGTACGAGCGCTGCCAGGGCGGTTTCGTCTGGGAGTGGATCGACCACGGGCTGCGGCAGCTGACGCCGGACGGTGAGGTGTACCACGCCTACGGCGGCGACTTCGGCGAGGAGCTGCACGACGGCAATTTCGTCTGCGACGGGCTGGTCTTCCCCGACCGGACGCCGTCACCGGGGCTGGCCGAGTTCAAGAAGGTCGTCGAGCCGGTGCGGATCGAGGGTGACGGGGTGGCGGGCACGGTCCGGATCACCAACCTCCACGACTTCGCGGATCTGGGCCATCTGGCGTTCCGCTGGGTGTACGAGGTGGCGGGCGAGGTGCGCGGGACGGGTTCGCTGGCGGTGCCGGCGCTGGCGCCCGGTGAGTCGGCCGGGCTACGGCTGCCCGCGCCGCCCGCGGCGCCGGGCGGCGCGGAGGCGCTGTGGACGGTCCGGGCGGTGCTGGCCGACGACACCGCGTGGGCGGGCGCGGGACACGAGGTCGCCTGGGGCCAGCTGCCGGCCGCCGCCCGTCCGGTCCGTACTCCCCCGGCCGCCACCGCGGTTCCACGCCGCGGCGAGGGCAATGTGATCCTGCTGGGCCCGGGGACGTTCGACGCCACCACGGGGACGCTCGGCTATCTCGACGGTGTGCTGCTGCGCGGCCCCCGGCTGGAGGTCTGGCGGGCGCCGACCGACAACGACGAGGCCGCGCCCCGGCAGCCGGGACGGTCGCCGGCCGCCGAGTGGCGGCGGCTGGGGCTGCACCGGATGCGGCACCGCGTCGACGCCGTCGAGACGCTCGCGGACGCGCTGATCGTGCGGACCCGTGTCGCGGCGGCCGGGGCGGAGCCGGCGCTGCGTACGGTCTACCGCTGGACGGCCCGGCGGGAGTTGCTGCGGCTGGAGGTGTCCGTCGAGCCGGAGGGCGACTGGCCCGCTCCGCTGCCGCGGCTGGGGGTGCGGATGGCGGTGTGCGGCAGCGTCGGGCACGCGGAGTGGTTCGGCGGCGGGCCGGGTGAGGGCTATCCGGACACCCTGGCCGCGGCGCGGGTGGGCCGCTGGTCGATGCCGGTGGACGCGATGCAGACGCCGTACGTCCGGCCGCAGGAGAACGGTGCCCGGCCCGGTGTGCGCTGGGCGCAGCTGTCCCGTACGGACGGTTCGGGCATCCGGATCGAGGGCGATCCGGACTTCTATCTCACCGCGCGCCGCTGGCCGGTCGAGGAGCTGGACGCGGCCCGGCACACCACGGACCTCTCGCCCGGTGAGCTGGTGTGGCTGCATCTCGACCATGCGCAGCACGGCATCGGCAGCCAGTCGTGCGGGCCCGGCGTACTGCCGCGGTACCGGCTGGAGGTGGCGCCGGCCCGGTTCGCCTTCACCTTCTCCTCGTTGCGATGAATGTCACGTTTCGTCGTGGCATGGCAGCCGACTGCAAGCCCGGTCTGGACCAATGACAGGATGGAGTTGATTGCCCGCCAATCTCCGAATCCCCCCACTATCGACCGAGAGGCCCGTCCTGCCATGGCGCTCGCCTTCCTGAACCGCCTTCGTGACCGTACGCCGCACGCCACCCAGGCGCCCCTCCCTCGTGGTGCCGGGGCGCTGGATCTGGCCGTCCACGATCCCGTCGGGCTGCCGATGGCCGGGGCCGAGGTCTCGGTCCGGGACGCCGGGGGCCAGGAGGTGATGCGCGGCCGGACCGATCCGAACGGGCGGCTGACCGCGACGCTGGCTCCGGCCGGGTACCACCTCGTGATCACCTGTGACGGGTTCCGACCCGAGCGGTTCGACGCCGAGGTCGTGGCGGGTGAGCGGACGGCGCCGCGGCCGGTCGCGCTGGACCTGGCGCCCGCGCCGCAGCTGCCCGCCCCCGGCCGGTGGCGGCTCGACCCCGACCACAGCTCCATCCGTTTCACCGCCCGGCACATCGGACTGGCCGAGATCCACGGCCGGTTCAACCGGTTCGAGGGCGGGCTGTGGATAGGCGAGCAGATGAGCGACTCCCGGGTCGAGGTGACCATCGACGCGGCCAGCATCGATTCGGGCGTGCAGCTGCGCGACGACCATCTGCGCTCCGCCGAGTTCCTGGACGTGGCCCGGTTCCCCACGCTCCAGTTCACCGGTGAGCGGTTCGTGCACAAGGGCGGCAGCCGCTGGACCGTGCCGGGCGTCCTGCATCTGCACGGCGTCAGCCGCAATGTGCAGCTGGACACCCGCTATCTGGGCATCGGTACGGGCATGGGGGGCGAGACCCGCACCGCGTGCACGGCCGCCGCCGAACTGCACCGCGAGGACTTCACCCTGGACTGGCGCAAGATGCTGGCCAGGGGCATCGCGGCGATCGGCGCTACGATCCGGGTCGAGCTGGACATCCAGGCCGTCCAGCAGGACTAGGAGCGGCGGGGAGAACCCGCCGGAGGAAGAGGTGCAGCTGTGGTCAGCGTCTCCCCGTCGCTCGCCGACGCCCTGGCCGCGGGACCGGTCGTCCTCGACGGCGGGCTGTCCAACCAGCTGGAGTCCGCCGGGCACGACCTGAGCGACACCCTGTGGTCGGCCCGGCTGCTCGCCGAGGACCCGGAGGCCGTCGTCCTGGCGCATCTGGCGTACTACGAGGCCGGGGCGCAGGTCGCGATCACCGCCAGCTACCAGGCGACGTTCGAGGGGTTCGCGCGGCGCGGCATCGGTGCCGGGGACGCCGCGGTGCTGCTCGGCCGCAGTGTGGAGCTGGCGCGCGAGGCGGCCCGGCGGGCACGGGCCGGCGGTGTGGCCGCACCGCTGTACGTCGCCGCGTCGGCCGGTCCGTACGGCGCGATGCTCGCGGACGGCTCCGAATACCGCGGCCGCTACGGGCTGTCGGTGGCGGAGCTGGAGCGGTTCCACCGTCCGCGGCTGGCCGTGCTGGCCGCCGCGCGGCCCGATGTGCTGGCGCTGGAGACGGTGCCCGACACCGACGAGGCCCGTGCGCTGCTGCGCGCCGTGCGCGGACTGGAGGTACCGGCCTACCTCTCCTACAGCATCGCGGGTGACCGCACCCGGGCCGGGCAGCCGCTGACGGAGGCGTTCGCGCTGGCCGCGGAGGCCGCGGAAGTGATCGCGGTCGGCGTGAACTGCTGTACGCCGCGGGACGCGGACCGGGCGGTCCCGCTCGCCGCGCGGATCACGGGCAAACCGGTGGTGGTCTATCCCAACAGCGGGGAGAGCTGGGACGCCGGGGCGCGGGCGTGGTGCGGCAGTCCGGAGTTCAGCGCCGACCGGGTCGCCGCCTGGGCGGCGGCGGGTGCCCGGCTCATCGGCGGCTGCTGCCGGGTGGGCCCGGCCGCCATCGCCGGGCTGGCGGCCGGCCTTGAGCGCTGACGCACCGCCGGGGCCGGGTCGGCCCCGGCGGCGTCGGGCTCAGGAGAGCGGCTTGGTGAGCTTCTTGGTGCCGGTGCGGTTGCCCGTCAGACTGCAACTGACGGTCTTGATACCGAGCTTGTAGCCGCTCATGTTGGGGAACTGGACGTAGGTGCCCTCGGCGGTTCCGGCGGGCTGCCGGACCGCCTTGCTCTGGAGGTCGCTCTTGCAGAGCGCCGACGCCTTCTCCTTGATGGCGTCCTCGCTCGTGAGGCCGGTGTCCAGCCGGTGGGTGGAGACGACCTCGGCGTCGTGCGCGCCGTTGCAGGAGGCCGAGTCGTTGTTGCCGCCACCGCCCGCCGGGAGGTTGTAGCAGTCGCCCGGCTTCAGCTGGAAGAACGGGATCTTGCCGTTGGTGGGCGACGGCATCATGCTCTCGATGTCGGTACTCGCCGTCGGCGTCGCGGGCGGTGTCGTGGGATCGGCGGGCGTGGGTGAGTCCGTCGCGGACGGTGTGGCGCCGGTGGCGGTGTGCTCGGGCCCCGCCTGGTTCTTGCCGGGGTCGCTGCCTTGCGACATCACCACGAAGACGACGACGGCGGCCACCGCTATCACGCCACCGCCGATGATGGCCGCGATCGTCTTGCCGTTGCCGCCACCGCCGCCGGCGGGCGGGCCGGGCGGCGGCCAGCCGCCGACGGGTCCTCCCGGGCCGCCGGGGCCGAAGCCGCCCGCGGGCGGGCCGAAACTGCCGGGGGGCTGGTTGCCGGCGGGGGGACCGTAGCCGCCCGGACCGTAACCGCCCTGGCCCTGGCCCTGGCCGGGGCCGAAGCCGCCGGCCGGCGGGCCGAAGCCACCCGGGTTGCCTTGGGGGGGCTGGTTCGGCGGTGAGGACGGAGGCGGAGGAAAGCTCATGGCACAAATGATCGCTTCTTTACGGAGCTTTGGGCGCCACGGTGACCAACCTGGAACAATCCCGGACCGAAATATCCGACCGGCGAACACGGTTGATCACAGTCGGCATACCGCCTTGCACACCGTCATACGGCCCGGAGGTTTTCCTTGTTCACCGACCTTCCCCTGGACGAGCTGCGCACCTACCGTCCGCCGCGTCCCGAACCGGCCGGATTCGACGCCTTCTGGCAGCGCACCCTCGACGAGGCGCGCTCCCACGACCTCGACGCCCGCTTCACCGAGACCGATGCCGGGCTCACCCTGCTGCGCACCTACGACGTGGAGTTCTCCGGCTTCGGCGGGCACCGTATCCGCGGCTGGTTCCTGGTCCCGCGGGCGGCCGCCGGACCGCTGCCGTGCGTGGTGGAGTACATAGGCTACGGCGGTGGCCGGCTCAAGCCTCACGACTGGCTGCTGTGGCCCTCCGCCGGGTACGCGACGCTGGTCATGGACACCCGCGGGCAGAGCGGTCCCGACCGGCCCGGCGACACCCCCGATCCGGTCGCCGCCACCCATCCCGGGGTGCCCGGCAAAATGACCCAGGGTCTGCTCGACCCGGATGACTACTACTACCGGCGGCTGTTCACCGACGGCGTGCGCGCCGTGGAGGCGGCCCGCGGACACGCCGCGGTGGACGCCGACCGGATAGTGGTCGCCGGCGGCAGCCAGGGCGGCGCGACCGCCCTCGCGGTGGCGGGCCTGGTCCCCGGGCTGGCGGGCGCGCTGCTCGACGTGCCGTTCCTGTCGCACATCCGGCGCGCGCTCGACATCACGGACGCGGACCCGTACGGCGAGCTCGTGCGCTACTTCGCGGGCGAGCGCACCCGCGTCGACACCGCCCTGGAGACGCTGGACCACTTCGACGGACTGAACTTCGCGGCCCGCGCGAGCGCCCCGGCACTCTTCGGCGTGGCGCTGCGGGACGCGGTCGTGCCGCCGTCCACCGTCTTCGCCGCGCACCACCACTACGCGGGCGAGAAGGAGCTTCGGGTGTGGCGGTTCAACGGCCATGAGGGGGGCGGCGGGGAGCAGCGGGTGGCCGAGCTGCGGTTCCTGCGCGAGCTGTTCGGCTGACCCGCCGTCACCGCCCCGGCCCATGGAGCGCACCGGGGCGGTGCGGCCGCCGGTCCGCGGGCGGTGCGCCACGGGCCGTCCCGGATGGTGCGGCCGAGGCGGGCGCCCCGGCACGCTGCCCCGTCCCGAAAACTGCTAAACCTTTCCATCAATAGATAATTCCATGCCACCCTATCGAGGGATTGTGCAGGTAAATTCATAGCCCTATCTTCGGTCCGGCGGGCCGTCGGTGAATCCGTGTCGGTGAACCTCCTCGAAGGCCACGAGGAGCGGACCTCGCACCGGCCGCCTCGCACCCTTCGGAGAGATAGGCAACAGGCACCACACCATGACGATTAGTGAAGAATCGTTTTTACCAGAACTTGAGGGCTCTCTTACCGCGTCGAGTCTGAGCACCACCGCCGCGCGGAATCTGGCGACCACCACCAAGACCGCACCGCAGATGCAGGGCATCACCTCCCGCTGGCTGCTGCGGCTGCTGCCCTGGGTGCAGGTCGCCGGTGGCACCTATCGCGTCAACCGCCGGCTGGCGTACACCGTCGGCGACGGGCGCATCGATTTCGACATCACCGGCACCGAGGCCGCGATCATCCCCGAGGAACTGCGCGAACTGCCCGCGCTGCGGGAGGTCACCGATACCGCGGTGCTGAGGGCGCTCGGCGAGCGGTTCGTCCGGCACGACTACGCCCCCGGCGAGCTGATCGCCGAGGCGGGCGCGCCCGGGGACCGGCTGGTGCTGATCGTCCACGGCCGGGTGGACCGGCTCGGCACCGGCAAGTACGGCGACGAGACCGTGCTCGCCGCGCTGGCCGGCGGCGACCACCTCGGCGACGAACCGCTCACCGCCCCGGATGCGCGCGGGCAGTTCGGCTACCGGGCGGTGACGCGGGTGACCACCCTGGAGCTGCCCCGGCCGGCCGCCCAGGAGGTCATCGACCGCTCCCCCGAACTGCGCGCACACCTCGCGACGGCCGGCCAAGGCCCCGCCCGGCCGGCGAACGCGAGCGGGGAATCGGCGGTCTCCGTCGCCTCCGGACACCACGGCGAACCCGCCCTCCCCAGCACGTTCGTCGACTACGACCGGGCGCCGCGCGAGTACGAACTCAGCGTCGCGCAGACCGTGCTGCGCACCCACACCCGGGTCGGCGACCTCTACAGCGACCCGATGAACCAGGTCGAGGAGCAGCTCCGGCTGACCGTCCAGGCGCTGCGCGAGCGCCAGGAGCACGAGCTGGTCAACAACCGGGAGTTCGGGCTGCTGCACAACGCCGACCTCACCCAGCGCATCCGTCCGCGCAGCGGTCCGCCCACCCCCGACGATCTCGACGAACTGCTCGCGACGGTCTGGAAGGACCCGGGCTTTCTGCTGGCCCATCCGAAGACGATCGCGGCGATCGGCCGGGAGTGCAGCGCCCGCGGCCTGTATCCGGCGGCGGTCGAATTCCAGGGCCATTCACTGCCGTCCTGGCGCGGTGTGCCCATCTTCCCCTGCAACAAGATCCCGGTGACGAAGGAGCGGACGAGTTCCGTTCTGCTGCTGCGCACCGGCGAGGAGAACCAGGGCGTGGTCGGCCTGCACCGCAGCGGAATTCCCGATGAATACGAGCCGAGCCTTTCGGTGCGTTTCATGGGCGTCGACGAACGCGCCGTCATCAATTACCTGGTCAGCGCCTACTATTCGGCGGCCATTCTGGTGCCCGACGCGCTCGGCGTCCTCGAAGACGTGGAAATCGGCCGCTGACCGGGCCGCGGCCCGCGCGGCGGCGCCCGCGTACGCCGCGCATATCCCGTGTCCCGTATCGCCCGCGGACACGACACATACATACAGACACCGCACATGCTCCTCGGAACAGGTGAACTTTCTCCATGACCACATCGGTGGATCCGACGTCCGCCCCGCAGCCGGCCGGCGTCGAGCAGGACCGTTCGAGCCTGGACACCACGGCGGCCCGCCAGTTGGCGACGACGACCAAGACCGCGCCGCAGATGCAGGGCATCTCCTCCCGCTGGCTGCTGCGCGTCCTGCCGTGGACGCAGGTGTCCGGCGGCACCTACCGCGTCAACCGCCGGCTGACGCACACCCTCGGCGACGGCCGGGTGGAGTTCGTCACGCAGGGCCCGGACGTACGGGTGATCCCGGCGGAGCTGCGGGAGATGGCGCCGCTGTACGGCTTCGAGGACGCCGCGACGCTGGAGGCGCTGGCCGACCGGTTCGTCCAGCAGGAGTACGCGCCCGGTGACCTCCTCACCGAGCAGGGCCGGCCGGCCGACCGGGTCATCCTGATCGCGCACGGCAGGCTCGACCGGCTCACCGCCGGCAAGTACGGCGACGAGACCGTGGTCGGTGTGCTGGCCGGCGGTGACACCGTCGGCGAGGCGGTGCTGCTGGCGCCGGACACGGTGTGGGAGCACTCCGTCCGGGCCGCGACCCGGGTGACCGCCCTGACGCTGCCGCGCGGTGCGTACGAGGAGGTGCTGGCCCGGTCGGCGGCGCTGCGCGGGCATCTCGACACCTACCGCGCCGCGCTCGCGCCCGCCCGGAACAAGCACGGCGAGGCGGCCATCGACGTGGCCGCGGGCCATGTCGGCGAACCGTCGCTGCCGGGCACCTTCGTCGACTACGAGCGGGAGCCGCGCGAGTACGAACTGAGCGTCGCGCAGACCGTGCTGAAGATTCACTCGCGGGTCGCGGACCTCTACAACGACCCGATGAACCAGTTGGACCAGCAGCTGCGGCTGACCATCGAGGCGCTGCGCGAGCGCCAGGAGCACGAGCTGGTCAACAACCGCGAGTTCGGGCTGCTGCACAACGCCGACCTCACCCAGCGCATCCACCCCCGGAGCGGCCCGCCGACCCCGGACGATCTGGACGAGCTGGTGTCCCGGCGCCGCAAGACCCAGTTCCTGCTGGCGCATCCGCGCACGATCGCGGCCATCGGGCGGGAGTGGAACGCGCGGGGCATCTATCCCACCCATGCGGAGATCGACGAGACGGTGGTGCGGGCCTGGCGGGGTATCCCGCTGCTGCCGTGCAACAAGATCCCGGTCCGCCCGGACCAGACCAGTTCGGTGCTCGCGCTGCGCGTCGGCGAGGAGAACCAGGGTGTGGTCGGCCTGCACCAGACCGGCATCCCGGACGAGTACCGGCCGGGGCTGTCGGTGCGCTTCATGGGCATCAATGACCAAGCCGTCATCAAGTACCTGGTCAGTGCCTACTATTCGGCGGCGGTGCTGGTACCGGACGCGCTGGGCATCCTGGAGGACGTAGAGATCGGCCGCTGACCGGCGACCGGGCCGGGCCCGGGTGCCGCCGCCGTCCCCGGTCTTGGGGCCGGTCGCGGCACCCGGGTGACGTCCGATCATTTGTTTCCCACTTCTGACCTGCATTGTTCCATCTTTGGTCAAGCCATTGACGGATCGGCCATTCCCTTGGCAGGCCGCGCCCTGTTGCGCATGATGAACGCACCACAGCTGCGTGACATGTACGCGACGAAATCTGACCATGCCAGGAGTTCCCATGGAGTCCGGCCACCACCCCGCCCGCCGACAGCTGCTCACCGGCGCCGCCGCGCTCGCCGCGGCCGCCGCCCTCACCCCGCTCGCCACCGCCCGCGCGGCCGCGCGCCCCGCCGGGCCGGGCCTCGCGGCGTATCCGCCCGTCCACTGGTCCGCGGCCAGCCCCGCCAACTACACCGAAGCCGACCGTCCGGCCCAGTACCCGATCGAGATGGTCGTGGTGCATGTGACCCAGGAGACGTACACCGACACCCTCCGGCTCTTCCAGGACCCCGCACACCAGGCGGCCGCCCACTATGTCGTACGGTCCGCCGACGGCTACCTCGCCCAGTGCGTGAGCGAACGCAATATCGCCTGGCACGCCGGCAACTGGGACTACAACACCCACAGCATCGGCATCGAGCACGAGGGCTGGATCGACGAGCCGAAGTGGTTCACCGACGCGCTGTACCGGCAGTCCGCACGGCTGACCGCCGCCATCTGCGAGCGCTACGGCATCCCCAAGGACCGCGAGCACATCATCGGCCATGCCGAGGTGCCCGGCACCGACCACACCGACCCCGGCGAGTACTGGGACTGGGCCCGCTATATGCGGCTGGTCATCGAGGACTCCTGACAGACCGCCAAGTGACGCCGGGGCCGTACCGTACCTGCGGGGACACATGCCGCACCTTTAAGCTTTACGGGTGAGTGGCGAGATATCAGACATCAGTGTCGCTGCGGCGAAGGCCAAGGCGGGCCGCCTTCTCCTGGCCTTCCGGCACGGCAACCAGCAGGCGTTCGACGAGGCACTCCCCGAGGAGATGTCCGCAGAGGAGAGCCGGGACCTGGTCTCGGCTCTCGCCTGGGTCGCCAACGAGGCGGTGCGCAAGGCGTACCGCAGCGATGTCGCCGACCGAGTCCTGCACCATCTGGCCCGCAAAACACCCGGCGAGCCGGGCTGGGTGGAGACCGACGAGGCGGCGGCGCCCGGGGTGGTGACGCTGCTCGAAGGGCTCCGGGACGGCGATGTCGAGGCGGTACGGGCCCTGGTCCGCACCACCCCCGACACCACGTTCGTCCTCGGCCGGCTGCTGACGGCGGTGGCCATGCTGCTGCCGTCCGTACCGGCCGGGGACCTGCGCCGGGTACTCGACGAGCTGCGCGCCCAGTGCCCGCCGGAGCCGTACGGCCCGGGGCCCGCGCACGCCGGGTCCGCCGGACACCTGCCGTAGCGCGGGCGGCGCACCCGCGGCGACGCCCGCGCCGGGCGCGGCGTCCCGTACGGCGCCGTACAGCGGATGTACGGATTCCCGTCGACTTCGGCTCGTGGTGAACGCCCCGGGCACATGGGACAGTTGGCGGGACGTCAGGGGGACTCGTGAGGCAGCGATTCGGCCGGGTTCGCGCGGTGCTGACAGTTCTGGTGGCGTGGGGGGTGCTGGCCGGCGGCGCGCTGGCGGGCGGGGCACCGGCCACCGCCGCGGGCGAGACCTTGCGCCGGGCGGCCGCGGTGCCGGTGGCGCCCGGTGTGACGTACGGCGAATTCCGGCTGACGGTGCCGCGCGGCACGGTGCTCGGCCATCTGCTGACGGTCGATCTGGCCGATCCGCGGGTCACGGTGGATCTGCTCCATCCGGGGGTGGTCGGCGCGCGGGCGCCGGTGTCCCGCCTGGCCGCCGCGCAGGGCGCGGTGGGCGCCGTCAACGGAGACTTCTTCCATATCGTCGAGGTCCAGCACCCCGGTGTGGAGGTGACCGGCGCCCCGGACGGACCGGAGATCGCCGCCGGGCGGGTGCTCAAGAGCGCGGTGCCCGACGGGCAGCGGTTCGGCCCGGCCCTGCCGCCGGGCGCGTCCACCGAGGACGTCATCGGTGTCGGCTACGACCGCCGGGCGCGGCTCGACCGGCTCACGCTGCGCGGTGCGGTGCTGACCGCCCGGGGGCCGCTGCCACTGCGCGGGCTCAATCTCTTCGCGCTGCCGGTGAACGGCATCGGCGCGTACACCGAACGGTGGGGCCCCGCCTCGCGGGTGCGCGCCACCTGCGGTACGGACACCGACCGGGCGGCGCCGTGCAGTACGGAGACCGCCGAGGTGACCGTCCGGCACGGCCGGGTGACGGCGCTCGCACAGCGGCCGGGCGGCGGCGGGGTCGCCGCGGGGAGCGTGGTGCTGGTGGGCCGGGAGGAGGGGGCCCGGCAACTGCGCAGGCTACGTCCGGGCGATCCGGTCGGGGTCGGCCACCGCCTCGTGAGCCGGGGGGCCGGTCCGCTGCGGTTCGCGATCGGCGGTTTCCCGGTCCTGCGGGACGCGCGGCCGGTGGACGGTCTCGACACGGACGCCGTCGCGGTGCGCACCGCGGCCGGGTTCGGGCCCGGCGGCCGGGTGCTCTATCTGCTCTCGTTGGACGGGGCGGCCGGTCAGGCCGGTCTTACGGTGCGCGAACTGGCCCTTCTGATGGGCGAGTTGGGCGCGCGGGAGGCGGTCGATCTGGACGGCGGCGGGTCGGCCACGCTGGTCACCCGCGACCCGGACAGCCGGCAGGTGACGGTGCGCAACCATCCGTCGGGCGGTGCGGAGCGGCCGGTCGCGAACGGCATCGGGGTCTTCTCCTCGCGGTCCTCCTGACCGGCCTTCGGGCCGTCCAGATCCTGCTGGCAGGCCGGCGGACGACCGGCGGGCGAGGTCATGCGGGGAAGGCACCGCCGGTGCGGGTGGGGGCGGTGGTGTCGATGGGGGTGGTGCCCACGGTGCGCATCCGGCCGGCGGCGTAGACACAGCCGGCCAGGGCGAGGTCGGAGAGCAGCATGAGGCCGATGGAGTAGGACCCCGTACCGCTGTAGACCGCTCCCATCAGGAGCGGCGGTACGAAGCCGCCGAGGCCGCCGATGGCGCCGACGATGCCGGTGACGCTGCCGACCTGGGCCTGCGGCGTCACCCGCGAGACCAGCGCGAAGACCGAGCCGCTGGAAGCGCCCAGGCCGGCCGCCATGAGCAGCAAGGCGATCGTTCCGGTGGGGTTCAGCGCCGGTCCGAATGCCTGGACGACGGCGAGCACCGCGACCCCGCCGAACGCCCAGGCGGTGACCACCGCCGGGTGCACCCGGTCCGAGAGCCAGCCGCCGATGGGCCGGAAGATGACGGCGACCACCGCGAATCCGGCCGTTTTGGTGCCCGCGTCGGTGGTGTCCAGGTGGTAGGCGTTCTCCAGGTACGTCGGCAGATAGACGCCGAACGCGACGATGCCGCCGAAGCCGATCGCGTACAGCGCGGCCAGTTCCCAGGTGACCCGGAGCCGGCCGGCCTGGCCCAGCCGGGTGCCGAGGGAGGACTGCGGGACCGGCCGGTCCGGGTTGTCGTTGATCAGCAGCGCGGCGCACACCGCGTAGGCGGCCAGCACGATGGCGACGACGAGGTACGGGAGGTTCTCGTCGTACCGGTGGATGCGCGGGGTCAGATAGCCGGAGAGGGCGACGCCACCCATGCCCATACCGAAGACGCCCAGCGCCAGACCGCGTTTACCGGGCGGGAACCAGCCGTTGACGAGCGGGATGCCGATGGCGAACGTGGTGCCGCCCAGGCCGAGCAGGAATCCGACGACGAGCAGCGCGGGGTAGGACTTGGCGGGGATGAGCAGCAGCACGGGGATGACGGTGAGCGCGGAGATCAGCGGGAACATCACCCGGGCGCCGTAGCGGTCGGTGAGCGCGCCGACCGGCACCCGGCCCAGCGAGCCGACCAGTACCGGCACGGCCACCAGCGCCGACTCCTCGAAGTGGGTCAGGCCCAGGCTGGTCCGGAAGTCGTTGCCGAGCGGGGAGATGAGGTTCCACGCCCAGAAGGTCACGGCGAAACCGATGGTGGCGAGCAGGAGGTTCCGGAAGGCCGACAGGGTCACGGGCGCACGCTGCTCACCGCATCCGCGACACTGCCCAGACCGTTGTGGATGTCCGGTGCGAAGCTGCTGCTCGCGAGGTAGAAGCCGAGCAGCACGCAGACCAGGGCGTGCGAGAGCTTGAGCTTTCCGCCGCGCAGGAAAATGACAGTCAAGATCACCAGCAAGAGGATGACCGAGAGGGAGATCACCATGGCACACCTCCTCGACGCCGCCTGATCAGGCGGCAGGGGGCGGCCAGTTTGGCGTATTTCGCGGTATATGCGGTTCGACTCCGGGTACTCCGATCAGGTGATCACTGCGGGTCACCGGCCCGCGTCGACCGCCGTCAGGACCTCGGCCGCCGCCCGCTGCCCGCTCGCGACGCACGCCGCGACCCCGACTCCGTCGTACGCGGCACCGCAGACGGCCAGGCCGGGGAGGTGCGCCATCCCGGACCGGATGCGGGCGACGCGCTCCTGGTGGCCGACGGTGTACTGCGGCAGCCCGTCGGGCCAGTGGGTGACGGCGGCGTCGGACGGATCGCCGAGCGGGCCGCCGAGCGCGTCGCCCAGGTCGGCCAGCGAGCGGCGGACCAGTTCGTCGTCGGACCGCGCCAGGTCCTCGGCCGCCCCGAACCGGCCGATGGAGGTGCGCAGGTGGAAGGTGCCCGGATCGGCCTCGGCCACCGCACTCCATTTGTTGCTGGTGAAGGTGGCGGCCTTGACGGTGCGGCCGTCGACGGGCGGGACGAGGAAGCCGTTGCCGCGCGGGACGGCGGGCAGCGTACGCCGGTCGAAGGCGAGGGTGACGACGGCGGTGGCGGCGTAGCCGTAGCCGGACAGTTCACCGGCCACGGCGGGCGCGTGCGGGGCGAGCAGCCGGCCGGCGGGGTGCGCGGGCAGTGCCAGCACCACGGCGTCGGCGATGAGTTCCAGTGGGCCCTGACCGGTCTCGGCGAGGATGTGCCAGCCCCGGTCGCTGCGCCACAGGGAGACGACGCGGGTGCCGGTGCGGATCTCCGCGTCGCGGCTGCCGGCCAGGGACGCGGCGACGGCGGCGGGCAGCCGGCCCACACCGCCGCGCAGACCGGTGACGACCTGCGGCGGCGGGCCCTGCGGGGCGTCCCGCCGGGCGGCGCGCAGCCCGTCGAGGAGGGAGGTACCGCGGCGGGCGAACGGCAGGAGCCGGGGCATCACCGCTTCGAGTGAGAGCAGTTCGGTGCGGCCGGCGTAGATGCCGCCGAGCAGCGGTTCGACGATCCGGTCGACGGTCTCCGGGCCGAGCCGGTCGGTGAGATAGCGGCCGACGGTGATGTCGCCCACCACGGGCACGGCCGGCAGCGCGGGCTCCCGCCGGAGCCGGTCGACGCCGGCGGCGGAGAGCAGTCCGGTCGCGGCCAGCGCGTCGGGGTCGGTCGGTACGCCCATGACATGGCCCGGCGGCAGGGCGCGCAGCGCGCCGCGGGTCCAGACGGTGGTGGGCGCGGCGGCGGGCGGCAGCAGCTCGCCGCCGAGGCCGACCGCCTCGGCCAGCCGCACCACCTCGGGGCGCAGCGACATCATCGACTCGCAGCCGTCGTCGAGGACGGTGCCGGCGAGGGTCCGGGTGGAGAGTTTGCCGCCGACGCGGTCCGCGCTCTCCAGGACGGTGACGCGGAGCGCGTCCGGGGCCGTTTCGCGCAGCTGCCAGGCGGCGGCCAGGCCGGCGATCCCGCCGCCGATCACCACGGCGTGCCGGGGCGGGCGCGGGGTGGCGGCGGTCTTCGGTATACCGGGCGTGGTGCTCACAGTGCGCTCCTGACAAGGGGGGATGCGGAGGACGGATGACCGGACGGGGGCGCGTCTCAGGTGGGGAGCAGCTCGGCCAGCCGGTCCTGGTGCGGGAAGCTGCCCGGCCGGTAGGAGCACCACGGGTCGGCGGCGAGCGGGTCGCCGGTGATGCCATAGGCGCGCGACCGGGAGCCGCCGCAGACGGTGCGGAACTCGCAGGCGCCGCAGGCGCCGCCGAGTCGCGCCGGGTCGCGCAGCGCCGTGAAGAGCGCGGAGGTGCGGTAGATCTCGGTGAGTGGGCGGTCCTTGACGTTGCCCGCGTCCAGCGGCAGGAAGCCGCTGGGGTGCACGGTGCCGGTGTGCGAGATGAAGACGAAGCCGCGGCCGGAGCCGACGTCCATCGGCGGGCGCCGTACCCGGCCGGCGTCCAGCCCCAGCTCCGCCGCCCGGTCCGTGAGCAGACGGTAGAGACCGCCGAGCCCGAGGGTGGCTGCCGGGTCCTCACCGAGGGTGTCCAGGACGGCCCGCTGGAGGGCGACCCGGCGGAAGTGGTGCCCCTCGGTGGTCTTGGCGGCGATCACCGCGCCCGCGTCGTGGACGAAGTTCAGGACGTCCTCGACCTCGGTGGCGCACAGCGCGGCGAGCTGCTGCCCGCGGCCGGTGGGGACGAGGAGGAAGGCGCTCCACAGCATCGCGCCCTCGTCGCGCACCAGCCGGACGACATCGGCCAGGTCGGTGAGGTTGTGGCGGGTGACGGTGGTGTTGATCTGCACCTTGAGGCCGAGTTCGCGGGCGGTCCGCCAGGCGTCCAGGGTCCAGCCGTAGACGCCCGGGACGCCGCGGAAGCTGTCGTGCAGTGCGGCGGTGGAACCGTCGAGGCTGAGCGAGAGGGCGATCGCGCCGGCGTCCCGGACCGCGGCGAGGCGGTCGCGGGTGAGGGTGGGGGTGCCGGACGGCGAGACGGCGACGCGCAGCCCCAACCCCGTTCCGTACCGCACGAGTTCGTTCAGGTCGGGGCGCTGGAACGGGTCGCCTCCGGTGATCACGAAGAGTGGGCTCGGGCGCCCGAAGGCGGCGATCTGGTCCATGACGGCGCGGGCGTCCGCGGTGCCGAGTTCGCCGGGGTGCCGGGCGGTCTGCGCCTCGGCCCGGCAGTGCGCGCAGGCCAGCGGGCAGGCCCGGGTGGCCTCCCAGATGACGATGAAGGGCCGTTCGGCGACGTCGTGGCGGGGGCGGCGGACCAGGCGGTTATTCGGCACGAAACGGCTCCACAGGTCGCTGCGGCAATTCGGAACATTCGCACTGTACGCCGCCGAAATTGCGTCACCGGCGCCCTTCACCGGGTATATCGCCCCGGATTTCCGGGACTTAGGTCCGGGTCTTTCGGACTTATTTTTTCTCTTATCGTCCGGTCTATATTCGGGGGCATGACCATCTCGCCGGCGCGGCGCGCCCTCCGCCGCTGGATACCCCAGCAGCACGGCGCCTGGGCCATGCTCGTCGTACCGTTCCTGGCGGGTGGCCTGCTGGGCGGATTCACCGCCCGGCACGCGCTGCTGCTGCCCGTCTGGCTGCTCGCGTACGGCACGGCCCACCACGCCCAGCAGTACGTCCGGCTGCGCCGGCTGTCCCGTAATCCGCGGGCGCCGCGCCGCCATCTCGCGCCGCTGGCCGGTTTCGGCGCGGCGTGTGCGGCGCTCGGCGCACCGCTCGCCGCCGGCCGGCCCTGGCTGCTGGTCGCGGCCCTGTGCGCGGTGCCGTTCTTCGCGGTCAATATGTTCCACGCGTACCGCAATAATGAACGTTCACTGCTCAACGGAATTGTCGCGGTGATCCCCGCCTGCGGCATGCTGCTCGTTTCCTACCGGTTGGGAAGCGGTGCGCTGGATTCCACGGTCTGGACGGCCACGGTGGCCTGTCTGCTGTATTTCACCGGCACGATTCTCTATGTGAAAACCATGATCCGGGAGCGTGCGAGCCGTCCCTATCGCGTCGCCTCGGCCGTTTATCACGGTGTCGCGGTCGTCGTCGCGACCACGATGGACCCCTGGCTGGCGCCGGTCTTCACGCTCTTCTTCGTACGGGCCGTGACACTGCCCGCCCGCGGGGTGCGCGTCGGGGTGGTCGGCGCGCTCGAAGTGCTCTGCTCGGCGCTGCTGCTCGCCTCCCTGGCGGCCCTTCCGTAGCGCCCCCGGCATTCCCGGCGCCCCCGGCACAACGTGGCGTGTATCACGTCACCCCCCGCAACGGGAGTCCGGGATCAACCGTCTTAGCGACCGACATCGCCCCACGCCTCTCGCGTCGCCGACGGAAAGCCCCCTCCATGCGTCAGCCCCCCTCTGCCCGCCCGTTCCGGCGTGTCCGGTCGCGGTATGTCGCGCTGGCCCTGATGCCGTTGGTCAGCGTCGGTGCGCTCACCGCGTGCGGCGGGATCGCGGCATCGGCGCCCAAGGGCCCCCCGGTGCAGGTGGACCTGGGAGCGGCGAGCGGCACCCGTACGGTGCAGGCCGGCGACCGGCTGAAGGTCACGGCGCACGGCGGGGTCCTCACCGAGGTGACGGTGGCCGACCCCAAGGGCCGGCAGCTGGCCGGCACCCTCGGGGCCGGCGGCACCGTCTGGACGTCCCGGGCGAAGACCGCGCCGGACACCAAGTACTCCGTCCTCGCCCGGACGAAGAACGCCCAGGGCGGCACCGGCGAGGCCAAGGAGTCGCTGACCACGGCCGCCGCGGACCTGCTCAACAAGCTGGTGCTGAGCCCCGGCTCGCAGGGCGCCACGGTCGGCGTCGCCCAGCCCATCATGATCACCTTCGACTTCCCGGTGACCGACCGGGCCGCGGTCGAACGCCGGCTGAAGGTCACCACCGACAACGGCACGACCGGATCGTGGGGCTGGGTCAAGGACTACTCCGGCAAGGACCGCGTCGACTGGCGGCCCGAGACGTACTGGAAGCCGGGCACCGAGGTCGGCCTCCGGGCCGAGCTGAACGGCGTGGACTCCGGCGGCGGCCGCTACTTCGGCAAGGACTACGATCTCCACTTCACCATCGGCCGCAGCCAGGTGATCAAGGTCGACCTGGACCGCAGGTACCTGTCGTTCGTCGAGGACGGCGAGGAGACCAGAAGGATTCCCGTCTCGGCGGGCAGACCGGACGGCGACCATGCCACCTGGACGGGCACCTTCCCGCTGATGGCGAAGGAGGGCACCATCGATATGAACTCCGAGACCGTGGGGCTGGGCGACAGTTACCACCGGACGGTCCGGGACGCGATGAAGCTCACCGACTCCGGGACGTACGCGCACGCCGCGCCCTGGAACGCGGACAAGGTCGGCCGGGTCAACGCCAGCGCCGGCTGCATCGGCCTGACCGACGCGGACGCGGACTGGCTGTACGGCAAGGTCCAGGTCGGTGACCCGTTCGAGGTCACCGGCTCCTCCGTGCGCGGCGAGGCCGACCGGAACAACGGGATCGGCGACTGGGCGGTCGACTGGTCCCGGTGGCAGAAATACAGCGCCCTCTCGTCAAACAGCTGACCCCCTTCAGAGCCTAATGTGACGGAATGAGCACCGTGCAGGACCAGGATCAACTCACGGGGTGGCGGCGCCTCCGGCGCCGTGTCCCCAATGGCTTCGCCATCATCTTCAGCGTGCTGGGGCTTTTCTGTGCCCTGACAGCACTGATCGGACCGCTGCGGCGCGGGCTCCAACCGGTGATCTACTGGCTGGACACCCTCACCATCCCGGTGGCGCCGAACTTCGCGTACGCGGCGTTCCTCTTCCTGTTGGCCGCGGCGATGACCGCGCGCAAACGGGTCGCCCTGTGGTTCGTCGTGGCCTACATGGCGCTGGTCGTCCTCGCGGACGCACTGTTCCTGGCCGCGGGCTACTGGGAGTTCGCGTTCTCCGTGGTGCTGTGCGGCGGGGCGCTGATCCTGCTGCTCGTCTCGCACCGCGAGTTCTACGCGATCACCCGGCGCGGCGCGTTCCTGCGGGCCACGCTGGTACTGGCCGCCGGGCTGGCGGCCGCGGTGATGATCGGCTGGGGACTGGTGTCGCTCTTCCCCGGCTCGCTGGAGCGCGGCGGCGGCAACCGCCTGCTGTGGGCGGCCAACCGCGTCTGCGGCGGGCTGGTCGGCGGCCGCTTCGTCGAGGGGCACCCGCCGCACTGGATCATGACCGTGCTCGGGCTGTTCGGCGCACTGGCGCTGCTGAACGCCGCGGCCACGCTGTTCCGCTCGCAGCGCATGGAGGCCGCGCTGCACGGCGACGAAGAGGCCCGGATCCGGGCGCTGCTCGCCCGCTACGGCAACCAGGACTCGCTGGGCTACTTCGCCACCCGCCGGGACAAGGCCGTGGTCTTCTCCCCCAGCGGCAAGGCCGCTGTCACCTACCGCGTCGAGGCCGGTGTCTGCCTGGCCAGCGGTGACCCGGTCGGCGACCGGGAGGCGTGGACACCGGCCATCGAAGCCTGGCTGGAGGTCGCCGGACGCTACGGCTGGCAGCCCGCCGTGATGGGCGCGAGCGAGGACGGCGCCAAGGCGTTCGCCCGCTGCGGCCTCGGCGCGCTGCAACTCGGCGACGAGGCGATCCTGCACGTCCACGACTTCGACCTGGACGGCCGCGAGATGCGGGTGACCCGGCAGGCCGTCAACCGCGTGCAGCGCACCGGCGCCACGTTCCGGGTACGCCGGCACTCCGCGCTCTCCGACGCGGAGATGCAGGAAGTCATCCACCGGGCGGACGCCTGGCGGGACACCGAGACCGAGCGCGGCTTCTCGATGGCGCTGGACCGGCTCGGCGACCCGGCGGACGGCGACTGCCTGCTGGCCGAGGCGTTCGACGGCGACGGCAAGATGATCGCCCTGCTGTCCTTCGTGCCGTGGGGCAAGGACGGCATCTCGCTGGACGTGATGCGCCGCGACCGCACCGCGCCCAACGGCGTCATGGAGTTCATGGTCGCCGAACTGTGCGGCCAGGCCGGGCAGCTCGGGGTGCACCGGATCTCGCTGAACTTCGCCGTCTTCCGGTCCGCCTTCGAGGAGGGCGCCCGGATCGGCGCCGGTCCGGTCCTGAAGTTCTGGCGCCGGCTGCTGCTGTTCTTCTCCAAGTGGTGGCAGCTGGAGGCCCTCTACCGCTCGAACGCGAAGTACAACCCCGAGTGGTACCCGCGCTTCCTGTGCTACGCGGACGGCGGTGCGCTGGCCCGGATCGGCATGGCCTCCGGAATCGCCGAGGGCTTCGTGGCCGTACCGAGCCTGGGCAAGCTGTGGGGCAAGGGCCACAAGAAGCGGATGCTGGCCCCGGCCAGCACCGTGGGTCTGCCGTCCCTGCACGAACTGGGCCTGGTCCACGCACCGGCCACCGCGGAGGAGCAGCGGGACCGGGAACTGGCCGCGCTGCCCGAGCAGGTGCGGGTGCGCCACCGCAAGCTGGAGCGGCTGCGGGAGGCCGGCACCGACCCGTATCCGGTGGGCGTCCAGCGCACGCACACCCTCGGCGAGGTCCGCGACGAGTACCCGGGCCTGGCGAGCGGGGTCCGTACCGGCAAGAACGTCACCGTCGCCGGGCGGGTGCTGCTCACCCGTGACCACGGCGGTGTGCTCTTCGCGGTGCTGCGGGACTGGTCGGGCGATCTCCAGATCGCACTGACCCGGGACGGCAGCGGCGACGAGGCGCTGGAGCGCTTCGGCGCCGATGTGGACCTCGGTGACCATGTCGAGGCCGAGGGCGAGGTCGGCACCAGCGAACGCGGTGAGCTGACGGTGTTCGTCTCCCGGTGGCGGCTGACGGCCAAGTGCCTGCGCCCGCTGCCGGACAAGCGCCGCGGGCTGTCCGACCCGGAGGCCAAGGTCCGTCAGCGCTATGTGGACCTGGTCGTCTCGCCGGACGCGCGCGACACCCTGCGGGCCCGCAGCACGGCCGTACAGGCGCTGCGCCAGGGGCTGATCGACCGCGGCTATCTGGAGGTCGAGACGCCGATGCTCCAGCAGATCCACGGCGGCGCCAACGCCCGCCCGTTCCAGACCCATATCAACGCCTACGACCTCGATCTGTATCTGCGCATCGCACCGGAGCTGTATCTCAAGCGGCTCTGCGTGGGCGGTATGGAGAAGGTCTTCGAGATGGGGCGGACGTTCCGCAACGAGGGCATCTCCTACAAGCACAACCCCGAGTTCACGATGCTGGAGGCGTACCAGGCGTTCGCCGACTACGACGTGATGCTGGACCTGACCCGGGAGCTGATCCAGGGGGCGGCCGTCGCCGCGTTCGGCAGCGCCACCGCCCGCAAGGCGGACCGCGACGGGCGGCTGGTCGAGCACGACATCTCGGGGATCTGGCCGGTGAAGACCGTCTACGGCGCGATCTCCGAGGCGCTCGGCGAGGAGGTCGACGCGGACACCGATCCGACGGTGCTGCGCCGGCTGTGCCACGCCTCGGGGGTGCCGGTGAAGCCGGAGATGGGCCGCGGTGACGTCGTGCTGGAGATGTACGAGCGGCTGGTGGAGGAGAAGACGACGCTGCCGACGTTCTACAAGGACTTCCCCACCGATGTCTCCCCGCTGACCCGGCAGCACCGGGTGGACCCGCGGCTCGCCGAGCGCTGGGACCTGGTGGCGTTCGGCACCGAGCTGGGCACCGCCTACTCGGAGCTGACCGACCCGGTGGAGCAGCGGCGCCGGCTCACCGCGCAGTCGCTGCTGGCGGCCGGCGGCGACCCGGAGGCGATGGAGCTGGACGAGGACTTCCTGCAGGCCCTCGAATATGCGATGCCGCCGACCGGTGGCCTGGGGATCGGCGTGGACCGGCTGGTCATGTTCCTCACCGGGCTGTCGATCCGCGAGACGCTGCCGTTCCCGCTGGTACGGCGCCGCTGACCGCGCGTCGGCGGACGTCTGCCGCAGGGCCACCCCACGACGGGGTGGCCCTGCGGCCGTTCGGGGCCGGACCCGGGCCCGTCACCGGCCCGCGCGCTCGCGTGCGTGGTCGGCGACGGCCTCGGCGAGCCAGCCGCGGCGGGTGAGTTCATCGATGAAGCGGAGGTAGGCGGGAAGGTAGCGGGCGGTGCGGGCCGCCCGCGGCCGGATCTCCTCGCCGGGGCGGACCATGGCGGCAGCCGCCTCGTCGAGCCCGGTGCCGGCGGAGGTGGCGGCGAGGACCGCCATCCCGAGGGCGCTCCCGGACCGTTCCGGCAGGTGGACGGAGCGCCCCAGGACATCGGCGCGCAGCCGGCACCAGTACGGGTTGCGGGTGCCCTCGCCGGTGGCGGTGAGGGGGCCGTCGACCGGGGCGCCGAGGAGATCGAGGTAGTCGAAGGAGAGCCGTTCGAGGCAGACGGCGCCGAGCAGATAGGCGTGGAACTCGGCGGCGCGGTGCGGGACTTCGCCGAGCAGGAAGGGTTCGGCGTCCGGGGCGCGGAACGGGAAGCTCTCACCGTCGGTGGAGACCAGCGGGTAGACGATCGCGTCCGGGTCCAGGGCGGCGGCCCGCTCGGTGAGGGCGTCGAGGTTCGCACCGTGGAAGTACGGGGAGATGACGCCCGCGCCGCTGCCGGAGGCGCCACCCGGCAGCCAGTTCCCGCCCGGTGCCCGGTGGCAGTGGACGACGCCGGCCGGGTCGCGGACGAGGTGCGGGCTGCTGCCCTTGACGGCGAAGGTGGTGCCGAGGAGGAGGTGCCAGGCGCCCGGTGCGAGGGCTCCTGCGCCGATCTGGGCGGCGCAGCCGTCGGTCATCCCCGCGATGAGGGCGGTGCCCTCGGGGATGCCGGTGGCCCCGGCCGCCGCGGCGCACACGGTGCCGAGCACGGTGCCGGGGCGGACGACGTCGGGCAGCAGGTCCTCGGGCACGTCGAGCCGGTCCAGCACCTCGTCCGGCCAGCGCTCCTCGATCAGGTGGTAGCCGGTCTTGAGGGCGTGGCTGGAGTCGCTCGCGACCTGGTGTCCGGCCAGCCGCCAGGTGATCAGGTCGGCCTGGTGCAGCAGCCGGACCCCCTTGGCGGCCACCGCCTCCCGGCCGGGGGGCTGGTCGAGGAGCCAGCGGAGCCGGGGCAGTGCCCAGGTGGCCGGCATGGTGCCGTAGCCCAGCTGCCGCCAGAGGGCTCCCCCGGCTTCGTCGACGGCCGCGGCCTGCTCGGCGGCGCGCCCGTCGTCGTACATCAGGCCCGGGGTGAGCGGGGTGCCGTCGGCGTCGGCGAGGAGGATCGTCCCGGACGTGGCGGCGAGGGCCAGGCCCCGGATGCGCCGCGGGTCGAGCCCGGCCAGGGCCTCCCGGCAGGCGGCGGACAGCGCGGTCCACCACTGCTCGGGGTCCTGTTCATGGCGCTTGCCCGTGCGGCGGCCGGTCAGCGGCCGGACGGCGGTGGCGAGGAGCCGGCCGGTGCCGTCGACGGCGGCGCAGCGGGCGTGCCCGGCGCCGAGGTCGAGGCCGAGCCAGACGCCGTCGGGGTCGGGGACGCGGGGGTCGGACACGGGTGCCTCCGTCGGGGGTGCGGTGGGTCGGTGCGGGGCGGCGGCGCGGGCCGCGCCGCCGGAGCGGACCGGTGCGGACGGCCGCACCGGGCGCACGGCCCCGCCGCCGGCCGCCCGCCTGCCGTCCGCCGGAATCTTCGCACCCGGCCACCGGCCCGCCGGGTTGCGTCACGGCCCCGCACGGCGGAATGCGCCGGGCGGGCGCCGGTCCCGTCCGCCCCGGCCGTCACCGGCGGCCGCTGCCGTCCCGCGCCTCGCCCGCGGCGGGTGCGGGCGACGGCGGGGTGCGGACGGCGCCGCCCGCCGCCGGGGCGGGCCCATGACCTCAGCCGGGGTCGATGCCCAGCAGCCCCGGCCGGGTCGCCAGCTCGTGCAGGCACGCCCGCGGATCGGCGAGCAGTTTGCGCGTGTCGAGGTCCAGCAGCCCGCAGACGGCGCTCACTTCGGCGGCCACCGTGCCGTCCGCCGTGCGGACGGTCTGCTCGATCCGGAAGGTCCTGCCCGTGCCCCAGACGAAGGCGCAGCTCACCTCGGTCTCGTCGCCGGCCCGCAGCTCCCGCCGGTAGCGGATGGTCGTCTCGATCGTCACCGGGCCGACCCGCCGGTCCACCATGGTGCGCTGGCTGATGCCGCTCGCCTGGAGCAGCGACCAGCGCGCGTGCTCGGCGTACTGGAGGTACACACTCTGGTTGAGATGGCCCTGGCTGTCCGTCTCGTAGCCGCGGACGGTGATCCCCAGGGCGAACGGCGCCGCCCCGTCCGCTCCTGCTGCCGCGCCCGCCGTCCGTTCCATTTCCGTCATGCCTGCTCCCCGCTCTCACGAGGCACCGGCCCGCCCGGCGGACCGGACCTCCCTGGCCACTGGCCTCATATCGTAGGCGCGGGTGATCAGCGGTCCGCGGGGGCCTCGGCGCGAGCGGCGGGTGCCCCGGTGAGGTCCGCCCAGCGCACCGTGCGGTCGCACCAGCGGGCCAGCAGCGTACGGTCGTGGCCCACCGCGAGCAGACCGGCGCCGCTCTCGCGGCGGTAGGACTCCACGACCGCCACCAGCGCGGCGGTGGTGGACGCGTCGAGCATCGCGGTCATCTCGTCACAGATCAGCCAGCGCGGCCGCAGCACCAGTGCGCGGGCCAGGCAGGCGCGCTGCAACTGGCCGTCGCTCACCTCGTGCGGACGGCGCCGCAGCAGCTCGTCGGTGAGCCCGACGACCGGCGCCAACTCCCCTACCCGGTCCGCTATTTCGGCGCGCCGGCCGCCCGCGCGCAGCGGTTCGGCGATCAGCTCGCCGAGCCGCAGCCGCGGGTCGGCGGAGAGCCGGGGCTGCTGGAAGAGCACGCCGTAGGCGGTGCGCTGGCGGCGCGGTGCCCGGTGCCGCCAGCCGGTCACGGTCTCGCCGTCCAGCGTCACCGTCCCGCCGTCCGGCCGGTGCAGCAGCGCGGCGACCCGCGCCAGTGTCGACTTGCCGCAGCCGCTGGGCCCCAGCAGGCCGACCGCCTCCCCTGCGGCGACGGTCAGCGAGACGCCGCGGACGACGGGCGTCCGCGGCTCGTAGCCGGCGGTGATGTCACGCAGTTCGAGCACGACGGCCGTCCTCCTCGGACCGCTGGGCCCCGGTGGGCTCGGTGGCTTCGGCGGGGGTGGGTCCGCCGGGTGCCGCGGGCGGTGCCCCCACCGGGTGGTGGCAGGCGACGCCGTCGGCCGGTACGGGCAGCGCCTCGCAGGCGGCGGTGGCGCGGTCGCAGCGGGCGGCGAAGGCGCAGCCGTCCGGGAGGGCGCCCAGCTCCGGCGGCATACCGGGGATGGGCCGGAAGGCCCGCTCCGGGAGGGCGTCGAGCAGACCGCGGGCGTAGGGATGGCGGGGGCCCGGGGTGCCGAAGAAGGCGGGGGCGTCGGCGAGTTCGACGATCCGGCCCGCGTACATGACGGCGACCCGGTCGGCGATCCGCTCGGCCGCCGCCAGATCGTGGGTGATCATCAGCAGCGCGCGGCCGTCGTCGGTGTGCCGGCGCAGTTCGTCGACGGTGCGCTCCACCAGATCGCGGTCCAGTCCGGTGGTGGGCTCGTCGGCGAGCAGCAGCGGGGCGTCCCCGACGAGCGCGAGCGCGGTGGCGGCGCGCTGCGCGAGGCCGCCGGAGAGCTGGTGCGGATAGCGGTCGAGGTGATCGAGCGGGAAGGCCGCCCGGTCGGCCGCCCGCTCCGCGTCCGCACGCGCCCCGGACCGCCGGACCCCCGTCAGCTCCCGTACGGTCTCCTCCAGCTGGGCCCGCACCGTGCGCACCGGGGTCAGATGCGCGGCGGGGCTCTGCGGTACGAGCCCTATCCGGCGGCCGCGGACGGTGCGGGCGAGCTCCTGCTCGGAGGCGGTGAGCAGTTCGATCGTGCCCCCGTCCCCCGCGTCCGGCCCCGCCGTGCCGCCGGCGGCGTTCAGCCGGGCCGAGCCCGCCGTCCGGGCGTTGCCCGGCAGCAGCCCGAGCAGTGCGGCGGCGAGCACGGACTTGCCGCAGCCGCTCTCGCCGACCAGGGCCAGGCATTCGCCGGGCGCGAGGTCGAAGGCCGCGTCGCTGACGGCGGCGATCCGCCGGCCGCCGCGCATCACGAAGCGGACCGACAGCCCGCGGACGGACAGCACGGGGGCCGGGGAGCCGGACGGCGGCGCGGCAGCGGCCGGGCTCCCGGTGTCTGCGGGCGCGTTCACAGCATCAGCTCCGATCGGCGGCGTGGGTTGATCCGTTCGCGCCAGGCGCCGGCCAGGCCCGCGATGGCGAGGGTGGGGACGATGATGAACACGCCGGGGAAGAGCGTCGGCCACCAGTCGCCGGCCAGCAGCGAGCCGCGCGCGGCGTTGACCATGATGCCCAGGCTCGCCTCGTGGGCGGGCAGCCCCAGGCCCAGGAAGGACAGCGCGGACTCGTGCCAGATGGCGTGCGGCACCATCAGCACCGCGGCGAGTCCGGCCTGCGGCAGCACACCGGGCAGTAGATGGCGGACCGTCACCCGCCAGCGCGAGGCGCCGCCGGAGACCGCGGCGTCGATGTACGGGCGTGAGCGCAGCGAGAGCACCTCGGCCCGTACGATCCGCGCGGTCGACAGCCAGTGCGTCAGCGCGACCGAGATGATCACCGGCCAGACACCGGGCCGGAACATCGCCACGATGAAGATGCCGAGCAGCAGATGCGGCACGGACGAGAAGAGGTCCACCACCCGCATCACCGCGCGGTCGGCCCAGCCACCGAGCGCGCCGGCCAGCGCGCCGACCGCGGTGCCGATGACGGTGGCGGCCAGCGCCGCGACGACGCCGACCAGCAGCGAGACGCGCAGTCCGTAGACACAGCGCAGCAGCAGATCGCGGCCGACCTCATCGGTGCCGAAGGGGTGGGTGAGGGACGGCGGCTGAAGCTTGGCGGCCAGGTCCACGGCCTGTCGGTCCAGCGGGAACAGCAGGGGGACGACCAGGACGGCGAGGACGACGGCGGCCGTCAGGGCGGCCGAGACCCCCACCCGTACGGCGCGTCTGCCGCGGCCGTCCGCGGCCCGCCCGCCGGACGTGGCGGTACCGGACGTGGCCGGGCCCGTGCCGGAAGTGGTGGTGTCGGTGTCAGCCATCGAAGGCCACCCTCGGGTCGGCGAGTCCGTACAGCAGATCGGAGAGCAGGTTCCCGGCGAGGACCGCGGCGGTGGCGAGCACCGTCAGCGCGGCCAGCAGCGGGAAGTCCACACTGGTCGCCGCCTCGACCGTGGCGGCGGCGATACCCGGCCAGCTGAAGACGGTCTCCACCAGCAGCGCGCCGGTGATCAGCTCCGGCACCCGCGAGCCGATCAGGGTCAGCACCGGCAGCAGTCCGGAGCGCAGCGCGTGCTGGAGCAGTACGGTCCGCTCGCGCAGTCCGCGCGCGCGGGCGCCGCGCACGGGGTCCTCCGCCAGCGCGTCGCCGACGCCCTGGCGGACGTACAGCACGAACCACGGGAGCTGGGAGACGGCGAGCACCAGGGCGGGCAGCACGACATGGCGGGCGATCTGCCCCGCCGTGGCGACCTCGCTGCCGGTGTCGGTGAGCCCGCCGGCCGGCAGCACCCCGAGCTTGAGCGCGAACAGCCAGACGGCGAGCAGGCCGAGCCAGAACGGCGGGGCGGCCTCCAGCGCGTAGGCGACGGAGGTGACGGCGCGGTCCAGCAGACCGCCGCGCCGCCGGGCGGCCAGCACGCCGAGCAGCGTGCCGACGGCGATGGCGATGACGAAGGCGAGGGCGCACAGCAGCGCGGACCAGCCGATGCGTTCGCCGATCACCTGCGAGACCGGTGCGCGCAGTGTCGCGGAGTCGCCGAGGTCGCCGGTGAGCGCGCCGGTCAGCCAGTGCCACCAGCGGGCGAGCAGCGGCTGGTCGACGCCGAGGTTGTGCCGGAGCTGGTCGAGGTTCTCCTGCGAGGCGGTGAGCCCGGCGGTGCCCGCGTACGCCCGGACCGGGTCGAAGGGCGAGGCGGCGGCGATGGCGAACACCCCGAGCGTGACGGCGAGCAGTACCGGGACGGCGAGCAGCACCCGCCGTCCCGTCATGCGTGCCATCGGACCCCAGGGCAGCGAGGTCAGGGCGCTCACGTGGCCGGCTGCCAGTCCTCTACGTTCCACCAGGGGCCGGAGGCCAGGCCGTGGTCGTGCGGCTCGACCTGGGTGGTGAGGTTCTTCCACCGGTCACCGATCACATAGAGGTGGTCGATGTGGGTGAGGAAGGTGTAGGCGGGGTCGTCGACGAGCTGCTTCTGGACCGTGTCGTAGGCGGCCTTGCGGGCGGCGGGGTCGTCGGTGCGGCGGGCCTCGACGAGCTGCTCGTCGACGGTCTTGTTCGCGTAGCGCGACATGTTGTTGAAGCCGTCGCCGGCCAGCGAGGAGTGCAGCAGCAGGTACTGGTCGAAGTCGGGGTCGGCCGGGCTGCCGCCGCCGGCCAGCACCGCGTCCTTCTTCATGTTCGGCTCGATGGCCTCCCAGGTGCCGGACTCGACCTTGGCCTCGATGCCGGCCTTCTTGACGTCGGAGGCGAAGGCGAGCGCGTGCTCCTGGCGCAGCTTGTCACCGGAGAGGTACCAGAGGGTGAAGGAAGCGCGCTGCCCGTCCTTGACCCGGACGCCGTCGTCGCCCTTGCGCCAGCCGGCGGCGTCGAGGATCTGCTCCGCCTTCTTCAGGTCGTGCGGACGCTCGGTGCCCTTGGCGAACCACGGGCTGTCGGTGGGCACCGGGCCGTAGGCGGGCTTGCCCGCGCCGTTGAGGATGCCCTTGACCATGGCCTCACGGTCCACGGCGACGTCCAGCGCCTGCCGCACGGCCTTGTCACCGGTGACCGGGTTGGCACTGGGCAGGGTGACGTTGCGGTAGTCGAAGGTCTTGGCGGTCAGCGTCTGCTTGCCCTGGCCCGACGCGAAGGTGGCGGCCAGGTTGGGCGGCAGGATGGCGCCGTCGAGGTCGCCCGAGCGCAGGCGGGTGGCCCGGATGTCGTCGTCCTTGATGATCGCCATGGTGAAGTTCTTGACCTTCGGCGCGCCGCCCCAGTAGTTGGGGTTGGCCTTGAAGGTGAGCTTCTCGCCCTTGGACCAGTTGGTGAGGATGTACGGCCCGGTGCCGACCGGCTTGGTCGTGAAGGAGCCGTTGTTGACGTCCTGTCCGCCCGCGATGTGCCGCGGGGCGATGGGCAGCACGGTGCGCTCGGCGAACGGCGCGTAGGGGTACTTCAGCCGGAAGACGACGGTGTGGTCGTCCTTCTTCGCCACCTTCTCGACGGCGTCCAGCTCGGCCTTGGAGGCGTTGTTGGTCTTCTCGTCGAGGATCGTTTCGTAGGTGAAGACGACGTCGTCGGCGGTGAAGGGCTTGCCGTCGCTGAACTTCACGCCCTTGCGCAGCGGGAAGGTGTAGGTCTTGCCGTCCTCGGAGACCGTGGGCAGCGCGGCGGCCAGGGCCGGCTTGAGCTTCATCGCGGCGTCGTGGGTGAGCAGCCCGTCGAAGATCTTGGAGTTGCCGTCCTTGCCGTAGCCGAGCAGCGGGCTGAGCGTCTCCGGTTCGTAGGCGATACCGACGACGGCGGAGTCCTTGCTCCCCGCGGCGCCACCGCCGCGGCCGCCGTCCGGCGTCGAACAGGCCGCCATCGCGAGCGCCAGTGCGCCCGCCATCGCGGCGGCCGCCACTCCCCGTACGGACCGGGCTGTCATCCCACACCTCTGATGAAGATCGACTGTTATTGCGAATACCTCGCAATTAAACAGCACGTAAAGGAGTGGCCATGGTTCGGGGGCATATCGCCCATGTCAGCGACCGGCCCGGAGCGCCCCACGGCACGGCAGGGCGTCCCGGTCTCTCCGGCCTCTCCCGCTTCCCCGGGCCCCGGTCAGGACGCGCCCGTCTTCAGCCGCAGCCGCCACCGGTCCAGCGCCCTCGCGACCGGCTGGAAGACGGTGATGGTGGCGCCGCCGTCGGCGCAGGTGGCGAGGCCGCCGCCGGAGTGCAGCCCGACCGCCTTCGGCGCGCCGGACTGGGACACGTACGAGCCGCCCGAATCCCCGGGCGCCGAGCAGGCGTTGGTGTACGACAGCCCGTCGACGACGACATTGCCGTAGTCCACGGTCTGGTCGGTCAGCGTGATCTCGCCGCAGTGCCAGCCGCTGGTGTCCCCGGAGTGACAGACGGAGGTGCCCGCGACGCCCTCCTGCACACCGGTGACGGCGACCGGCGCCCCGTCCTGGCCCGCCACGTCCGAGCTCAGACTCCACTCCGGCCGGTCCACGGTGACCAGCCCGAAGTCGCCGTCGTGTCCGTTGACGCTGTGCCGCCCGCCCTCGTTGGAGGTCCCCAGGCGGCTGCCGTCCCTGCCGTACGCGGGCTGATCGGGCTGCTGGGTGCAGTGGCCCGCGGTCAGGAAGCCCCGGAAGCCGGCCGCGCCGGTCACCGCGAAGCCGATGGAGCAGCTGCCGTCCTCGCCGAGCTCCCACCGCTCACCGCCGACGACCCTCCCGCCCTCCTGACGCGGTGCCTGGTCGCCGCGCTCGACCCGTACGGGGATGTCCGAGCGCGCGCCGAGTTCCCGCGCGGCGCGTTCGAAGGCGTCGGTCCCGGCGGTGCGGCCGGTGCGGGTGGTCCGGACGACGACGCCGTTGGCCCGCTCGTCCACGCCCCAGCCGGTGACGCCCGGTACTCCGTCGCCGGCCCGGCTCCCGATCCGCCGCGCCAGCCCGGTGAGTTCGGCGCGGCTGTGCGGGACCGTCCTGGCCACCGCCCCCGCGGCCCGTACGCGCCGCGCGTCGCGGGCGCCGGTGACCGCGACGACGAGCTTGCCGGCCGTCTTGTCGAACCACATCCCGGCGGGCGGCGCGCCGAGCACCCGGCGCAGCGTACCGGCGGCACGCTGCGCCGCGGCCTCCTGCGCGAGCCGGGCGCGGGCCCGGTCCGGCGTCAGCCCGAGGTCCCGGTGGAGCGCGGCGAGCATGCCGCGCGGCGCGGACCGGGGCGCCGGACCGGGCTGCGGTGCGGCCTGCGCCGGACCGAACGTACCGATGGCCGCCAGGACGGCGGCCATGCTCACGCCCCGGAGAGCGGCCTTGCGAAAGCGGCGTTGCATCGGGGAAGTCTCCTCGCGGTGTCGAGTGCACGTCGGGTCCGACGTGCTGAGCCTCCTTGACCGCGCGGCGGACGGCAGGAGCGCGACCCCGCGTCTCCCGGCCCGCCGACGTCCGGCCGTGGCCGCCTCGCCCCCGGCCCGCACGGCCCGTACCCATACCACCGCCGCCCCGTGGCACCCGGCGACGTCCCCTGCTCGGGCGCCGCCATCCGGGCACGCGGCACCTGAATGTCCGTCAGCCGGGTGAGGACGGGGCGATGCCCACGGACGACAGGGACGGGGCGCCGCGCCCGGAAGGCGAGACCTCAGGAGGACGCGAAAGAACGCCGGAGTCCGCCGCCGCACATGCGTCGGCCCGGCGCCGCGATGCGGGCCGGGCCGATGGGAGGGCGGGACGGGGTGCGGGCCCGGCGGCGCCGTGTGGCATCCGCCGGATGCGCCGGGCCTCCCCCGCGGGGTGGCGCCGCTGACCGGTCCGGTCAGAAGTCGCCGCCGCCGAACCCCCCGTCGCCGCCGCCGAAGCCGCCGCCGTCACCCCCGAAACCGCCGCCGCCGAAGCCGCCGGAGAAGTCACCGGGGTTGAAGTCGGAGCCGGAGAACTCCCCGCCCTCGACGCCACCGGGGCCGCCGAAGCCGGCGGCGTGGGCGGGGGACGACATCATCATGCTGCCGAGCATGGTGCCCATCAGGAGGCCGGGCAGCATGCTGCCGCCGAAGTAGCCGCCGGCCCAGGGGCCGTAGGACGGGCCCGCGTCCCAGTAGGGGCGGTCACCGTGCTCGGTCCGGACCGTACGGGTCATCGGCTCCAGGCCCTCGTCCAGCCGGGTCTTGTCCGCCGCGCAGACCGGTACGGTGCGCGCCGCGCCGCCGTCGGGCGCCCACTGGACGTCCACGATCGACGGGCCGTGCCGGGGGTCGAAGAAGCAGGGCACCCGGCGCTCGGGCAGCGGTTTGCCCTCGCGTCGCGCGGCGAGCGTGGCGAGCGAGAACCGGCCGTCCTCCAGCGCCTTGGTCACGGCCTGGACGTCGTCGGGGCGCCGGGCCGCCGCCATCGCCGACTTGGCGCTCTCGTACGCGTCCAGCGCGTGGCTGTAGTCCGCGCGCATCGCGTCGTCGGCGCCGCGCTCGCCGGGGGTGAAGTCGAGCCGGTCCAGCTCCTCACCGAAGGCGGTGATGTCCTCGTCCACGACGACCCGCAGGTCTTCCAGCGCGGCGCGCTCCTGCTCTTCCTTCTTCTTGCGGTTGCGGCGGGCGAGGGCGTACGCGCCGCCGCCACCGACGACGACCAGCGCGCCGATACCGATGGCCGCGCCGGTGCCGCCGCTGCCGCTGCCGCCGCCGTCCCAGCCGGCGGGGGCGTGGCCGGACGCCTGCGCGCCGGCCGTGTCGACAAAGCTGTTCAGGCGTTCGCCGACGGTCTTGTACTGGGAGCCCTTGACCGCGCCGACGAGGTTGTGGACCGAGTTCCGCGACATCACCCGGGGGTCGGCGCCGGCGTTGAAGCCGTCACCCAGCTCGACGGCGTAGACGCCGCTGATGCCGACCTTGGTGCGCAGGTTGGCCAGCAGTGACGCGGGCGGGTACTCGGCGGCCTGCGGCAGCACGGCGACGAAGACCGGCTTACCGGAGTCCTTGATCTTCTTGGCCAGCGCGTCCGCTTCCGCGGTGGAGAACGTGCCGGTGGCCCGTGGGTCGACGTAGACCGGGCTCTTCTTGAGGGCGGCCGCGGCTTCGTCAAGTCCGCCGGCGGCATGGGCTTGGGGGGCCAGTGCGGTGACCATCGCCAAAATGGCTGCGACCAGTAGCAGCACCGGCCAGGTCAGGGCACGAGTTGCGGTCTTCATGGCTAAGACGCTACCCGAACCACCCATTCGCGACGGAATAAGTTTCCCCGTGGCGCTCCACCCGGTTCTTCCGCGGGGTCTTCGGCGGCGCGCGGGGGCCGCCGGGCAGGAGGTGACCATGCGAGTGATCACGCCGCGCGCCGTTTTTGATGATCAAGGTCACCGGGGATGTTCCGGCTCGTCCCTCCTTACCGAGGAAACGAGGCCACCATGCGCAGGGCCACCCCCATAGCCGTCGCCGCCACCGTCGCCACCGCCGCCAGTGCCTCGCTGCTGATACTCGCGCTGGTGCCGTCCCACTCCGGCTCCGCGCCGGGCGGTACGGGCGTCACCGCCGTCGGCGCGCGCACCGGCCACGCCGGTCCCGGAGCCCGGACGTCGGGCACCGCGCCCGCCGCCGGGAGCCGCTCCCCCGCCGACTACCGGCCCGCCCCCGCACCGCGCGCCCAGGGTTCCTTCCGTGCCGCGGACGCCGAGCCGATGCGGTGGATCGAGGTGACGTCCCCGTCGCCCGCGGACGCCGCGGCCGGATTCCGGATGACCGGCAGCATCACCGTGGCCTGGCGCAACGGCACCGGCAAGAGCGTGGACGTCTGGCTGGACACGGACACCGGTGGCGCGGAGCCGGAGCGGCTGGCGAAGGTCGCGCCCCGGGCGGGTTCGGGTCCGGCCGGCGAGGTGCTCGTGACCCTGCCCCGCGTCTCGCCGGGCGCCGCGTACTCGCTGGAGGTGGCCACGGACGACGGCGTGCTGGGCGACTTCAGCCCGGAGTTCGCCCTCACCCGCTGACGGGCGGCGGGGGCGCCCGGGAACCGGCGCCCCCGCTCCCCCGTTATCCGTACGACACGGTCGCCCCCCTACAACGCAGTCGCCTCCCCTACGGCGCGGCCAGATCGACGAGTCCCGCCAGCGCCTCCCGGTGCCGCCCCGGTGTGCCGAGGGCGATCTCGTCGGTCTTGGCCCGCTTGAGGAAGAGGTGCGCCGGGTGTTCCCAGGTCATGCCGATGCCGCCGTGCAGCTGGACGCACTCCTCGGCGGCGTGCACCGCCACCGGCGCGCAGTACGCCTGGGCCACGGCCACCGCCACCGGCGCGTCCGGACCGCCGGTCGCCAGCGCGCCCGCGGCGCCGCGGGCGGCGGCGCGGGCCGAGGCGACCTCCAGCCAGAGGGCGGCCATGCGGTGTTTGAGCGCCTGGAAGGAGCCGACCGGGCGGCCGAACTGCGTGCGCTGCGCGGTGTGGCGGACGGTCTCGGCCAGACACCATTCGGCGACGCCGAGCTGCTCCGAGGCGAGCAGTCCGGCGCCGGTGAGCAGGGCGTGCGCGACGGCGGTACGGGCCCGGTCCCCGGTGGCCAGGAGGCGGCCGGGGGCACCGTCGAAGGTGATATGGGCCAGGGGGCGGGTGAGATCGAGGGGGGTGACGGTGTCGGTGCGTACGCCGTCCGAGGCGGCCTCGACCGCGTAGAGGGCGGGTCCGCCGGGGCCCTGGGCCGGGACGAGCAGCAGCCCGGCGGCCGCGGCGTCCGCGACCGAGGTGACCCGGCCGGTCAGCGTGCCGTCCGCGGCGGCGCGCACGCCCTCGAAGGCCGCGCCGTCCGGCGCGGTGGGCAGCGGCACGGCGAGGACGCCGACGGTCCGGCCCGCGGCGAGCGCGGCGAGCAGCCCGGCGGGCTCCCCAGCAGCCGGGTCGCAGCCCAGCAGGGCGGTCACCGCCAGGACCGCGCTGGTCAGATAGGGCACGGGGGTGACGGCGCGGCCCAGTTCCTCCAGGACGACGGCGGCTTCGCGGGCGCTCGCGCCCTGTCCGCCGAGCGCTTCGGGGACCAGCAGACCGGCGGCGCCGATATCGGTGGCGAGCGCGCGCCACAGTCCGGTGTCGTACGGGGTCTCCGACTCCAGGCCGGCCAGCACGGTGGCCGGATCGGCGCGGTCGGCGAGCAGGGCGCGTACGGCGGCGCGCAGCGCGTCCTCCTCCTCGGAGTAGAGGAGGTCGGGGGCGGACCCCGGGGCGGTCGGGTCGGTGGTCATCGGGGGAGGTCCTTCCACGCGACGTCCTTGTCGGTACGCGGCTCGGGCGGCAGCCCCAGGACGCGTTCGGCGACGATGTTGAGCAGCACTTCGGAGGTGCCTCCCTCGATGGAGTTCCCCTTGGCGCGCAGATAGCGGTAGCCGGCCTGCCGTCCGGTGAAGTCGACGCTCTCGGGGCGGCGCAGCATCCAGTCGTCGTACGTCAGCCCGTCCTCGGCGAGGAACTCCACCGACCAGCCGCTGATTTGCTGGGCGAGCCGGGCGAAGGCCAGCTTCATGCCCGAACCCTCGGGTCCCGGCTGCCCCTTGGCCAGTTGCTGGCGCAGCCGTTCGCCGGTCAGCCGGGCCACTTCGGCGTCCACCCACAGCGTCAGCAGCCGCTGGTGCAGGTCGTGGGTGCGCAGTGCGGGGCGGGCGCGCCAGTCGGCGGCGGCGAGGCCGATCATGCCGCCCTCGCGGGGGATGCGGGCGCCGCCGATGGCGACCCGCTCGTTCATCAGCGTGGTCCGCGCGACCTGCCAGCCCTCGCCGACCTCGCCGAGGCGGTGCGTGTCGGGGATCGCGACGCCGGTCAGGAAGACCTCGTTGAACTCGGCCTCGCCGGTGATCTGGCGCAGCGGCCGGACATCCACCCCGGGGGCGGTCATATCGCAGACGAAGTAGCTGATGCCGCGGTGCTTGGGCAGGCCGGGGTCGGTGCGGGCGAGCAGGATCGCCCACCGGGCCTGGTGGGCGCCGGACGTCCAGACCTTCTGGCCGTCGACCACCCAGCCGTCGTCCACGCGCCGCGCGCGGGTGGCGAGGGCCGCGAGGTCGGAGCCGGCGCCGGGTTCGCTGAAGAGCTGGCACCACACCTCCTCACCGGTCCACAGGGGGCGCAGGAAGCGCCGCTTCTGCTCGTCGGTGCCGTAGCGCAGGATGGTGGGCGCGGCCATGCCGAGGCCGATGCCGTTGCGGCCCGGGTCGTTGCCGGGGGCGCCGGCGTCCGCCAGGAGGGCGTCCACGACCGGTTGCAGGGCGCGCGGCGCGTCCAGCCCGCCGAGCCCCTCGGGGTAGTGGATCCAGGCGAGTCCCGCGTCGAAGCGGGCGCGCAGGAAGTCCAGCGGTGCGGTGGTGGCGGGCGGGTGCGCGGCGAGCAGTTCCGCGGTGCGCCGGCGCAGGTCCTCGGCGTCGGTCATCGCACGTCCTCCGTATCGGGCAGGGCGGGCAGGGTGCCGGGGGCGGCGCCCGGCAGGACGGCGAGCCGGCCGGTGGACCGGCCGTCGGCGACGCGCTGTACGGCCTCGGCGGCGCCGGCCAGCGGGACCCGGCCGCCGATGAGCGGTTTGACGGCGCCCCGCGCGGCGAGCTCGGTCAGCTCCTCGTGGCAGGCGTCGACCGCGGCCGGGTCCTTGGTGAGGTAGAGGCCCCAGTGCAGGCCCAGGATCGAGTAGTTCTTCACCAGTGCGTGGTTGAGGGCGGGAGTGGGGACGGTGCCGCCGGCGAAGCCGACGACGACGATACGGCCCTCGAAGGCGACGCATTTGGCGGACTGTGCGTAGGCGTCGCCGCCGACCGGGTCGTAGACGACGTCCGCGCCGCGCCCGCCGGTGGCGTCCTTGACCCGGGCGACGATGTCGTCGGTGCGCCGGTCGAGGACGACATCGCAGCCCAGTTCCCGGGCGATGCGGGCTTTTTCCGCGCCGCCGGCCACGCCGATGACGTGCGCGCCGGCCGCCTTGCCGAGCTGGACGGCGGCGCTGCCGACACCGCCCGCCGCGGCGTGCACCAGCAGCGTCTCCCCCGGCTGGAGCCGGGCCCTGCGGTGCAGTCCGAACCAGCCCGTCTGGTAACCGATGTGCAGCGCCGCGGCCTCGGCGTCGTCCAGGGCCTCGGGGGCCGGGCGTACGGTCGCCGCGTCGACGGCCACGAGTTCGGCGAAGCCGCCCTGTGGCAGCGCCGGCTGGGCCAGTACGCGCTGCCCGACCGCACCGGTCGCGCCCGCGCCCACGGCCAGTACCTCGCCGCAGATCTCCACGCCCGGGGTGAACGGCAGCGGCGGCCGCACCTGGTACTGGCCGCGGCAGAGCAGCGCGTCGGGGAAGTTGACGCCGGCGGCCCGTACCCGCAGCAGCAGCTGGCCGGGGCCCGCCTGGGGATCCGGCACGTCGTCCAGCCGCATCACCGCCCGCGGTTCGCCGTTCGCGTGTACGCGCCATGCCTTCACCTGGTGCCTCCCCAGACCTCGGATACGCGGGCGGCGCGGGGCCCGGCGGCCCCTCGCCACCGGCATACTAAGCGGTCGGTATGGCTGAGGGAACACTCTCCGGTACGCCGCCGCGACCCTGCTACCGACAGGGTCAGGCGGCCGGCCGTCCGATGCACGAGACTGGCCGGTATGGACTCACCCGCCATCGACACACCCGCCGAGCTGGGGAACTTTCTCCGCACCCGCCGCGCCCGGTTGCAGCCGGAGGACGTCGGGCTGGTCTCCTACGGGGCGCGCCGCCGCGTCCCGGGGCTGCGCCGCGAGGAGCTCGCCCAGCTGGCCGGCGTGAGCGTCGCGTACTACACCCGCCTCGAACAGGGGCAGAGCCACAACGCCTCCGAGGGCGTGCTGGACGCGCTGGCCCGCGCACTGCGGCTGACCGCCGACGAGCGGGCGCATCTGCGCGAACTGGCCCGCCCCGCGCGCACCCGCCGGCGCCCCGTGGTCCGCCCCGACAAGGCCCGCCCCGGTGTGCGGCAGCTGCTCGCCGCCCTCGACGGGGTGCCGGCGCTCGCCCTCGGCCCGCGCTTCGAGGTGCTCGCCTGGAACCGCCTGGGGCACGCCCTGACCGCCGGGCATCTGGACTTCGAGAGCCCCGGCCGGCCGCTGGACCGCCCCAACACCCAGCGGCTGCTCTTCCTCGACCCGCACACCCGCGAGCTGTACCCGGACCGCGACGAGGAGCTGCGCCGGGCCGTCTCCGCGCTGCGGGTGGCCGCGGGGCAGCATCCCGACGACCAGCAACTCGCCGAGCTGATCGGCGAGTTGTCGATGAAGAGCACCGAGTTCGGCGGCCTGTGGCCGCGGCACGCCGTCAGCAACTGCACCTACGGCACCAAGCACTTCCACCATCCGCTGGTGGGGGATCTGGAGCTGGACTTCGAGATGATGCAGACGCCGGACGGTTCCGGGCAGGGCCTGCTGATGTACACGGCGGCGGACGGTTCGCCGTCCGAGGCGGCGCTGCGGCTACTCGCCGCGGAGCACGGCCCACATGTCCGGGTCCTCGAACCCGAGCGCCCATAGGCCGGTGCCGCGCACCCCGTACTTCCGCAGCAGCGGCAGATGGGCCGCGACGCCGCGCGCGTTCTGGTACCAGACCTCGTGGTCGGCGCCGTCGCGCCGGTAGCCGAAGTGCGGGGTGCCGGAGGCGGTGTCGAAGAGGCGCTCGGCGCCCTCGCGCTCGCGCAGCGCCTCCGCCTCCCGCCATGTCACATGGGTCGCCCTGGCGGTGGATCCCTTGACCCAGTCCCAGCCGTAGCCGGGGAACGCCACCTCGATCTTCTCCCGCGGGACGGTCGCGGTGGCGTAGCGCAGGAACTCCTCGTACCAGCCCGTGGCGGCCAGCGGGCCCGGCGGACCGCCCGACCAGTGCAGGTCGTAGCCCATGATGCGCACCGTGTCGGCGACCTCGCCGAGGTGCGGGTAGTCGAACGCGGCGGCCGTGCCACGGGCCCGGGGCGGCACGGTGACCACGCACTGTCTGCCGTCGGCGTGCAGACGGGCGCAGAGCTCCGTGGTGAGCGTGTCGTAGCCGGTCCGGACGCGTTCGCGGGTCGCCTCGTCGCCGGTGGCGGCCATCGTCTCGTAGTCCAGGTCGATCCCGTCGTACGGGCGGCTGCGTACCGTCGCCAGCAGCGCGTCGAGATGTGCGGCGCGGCGGCGCGGGTCGTGGGTCAGCTCGGCCATGGCGGCGGCGTCGAGGGTCTCGGTGACGGTGGGCACGACCGCGAGGCCGGCCCGGTGCAGCCCGTCGATGATGTCGCGCCGCCCGGCGCCCTCCTGGCCTTTGACCTCGGTGGCCGACGCCTCGTACCAGAAGGGGCTGACGGTGTGCAGCTGGCCGGCGTGGCGCACCGCGTCGCGGTAGGCGGCGTCGGTGTCGCCCCAGTAGGGCAGCCAGGCCGAGCCGGTGCGCCGCGCGGCGGAGGCGGCCCCGGCCGGGGCGACGGGCGCGGCGGTGCCCACGGCCCGGTGCCGCCCGCCGGTGCCCGGCGCGGCGGCGGCCGCCGGGGTCAGGGGTCCGGCGAGCGTCACCGCGGCGAGCAGGAGCGCGAGTCCGGTGCGTGCCCGGGGTGCTGATACCAGGTCCATTGCCCGAGCGTCGCCCGCCGTTGGCGCCGGCGCCCCGCGGGTGCCGCCGAACGGACGGCCGCCGCGCCGTCCCCCGTGTGTCCGTGCTCCGCCGCACGGGGGATGCCGTGCCGGGGGCGCCGCCTGACGGGGTGTGCGGTGTCGCCAAGTGCGGTGCTCAGGGGCGTGGCGGGACGCCTGCGATCTCTCTCCTGGCATGGCGGCGGACACCGATCGGCAGCTGTGGGGCCGACTGCTCGACCTCTTCCCACGCGGACGACGTGGCGTCGACGTCCGTCCCGGTCAGCTGGTCCCGGTTCGCCAGCCGCAGTTCCACCTGTCGGCGGAGGGCCGCGTAGCGCACCGCGGCGGCTCGGTGGCGCGAGGCGAGTTCGGGGTAGTTCCAGACCAGTTGCCCGGCACTGAGCGCGGCCGTCAGCAGGCTGGCAACACCGGCCACCACACGGACACCGGTGAGGCCGGAGGCCGAGAGTGAGGCGAAGAGCGTCGTACCGACGACGGCGGACAGCATGGCCGTGGTGATGCCGCTGACGCGGTTCCAGTGATCGAATCGCTCCGAGGCGATGTTGTGCGCCACATGGAGCATCTGCAAGCCCCGGCTCCAGCGCTCCAGTATCTCGACGCAGTCCGGAACGCCGCCCTCTGCCACCGTGTGCACCCCCGACTCGACGGTCACGCCCCCTGCGCGCTCACCATCTCGCCCGACGGTGAAGTCACTGTCAAGAGCGCACCGTGAGTCGCTCGCCCTCTCGTCGTGGGGTGTGCCGTCGTACGTCGAGCCCCCAGGTGCGTCGGCCTGCACGGCGGAAGGCGGACGTTTTCCCATGCGGCACCGGATCCCGGTGGCCGACGGGCCGCCCGCGGCGCGGTGGTGGCGCGGTGTCAGGCCGGGCCGGCGCCCGGCGCGTCGGGCCGGGTGAGCGCGATCCGGCCGGCGGCGATGCCCCGGTCGAGCGGGAGGCGGTCGTCGGCGACGGCGGCGCAGGTCGCGGCGTCCATCCGCAGGAGGACGTCCGGGCGCTCGGCCGGGCCGTCGGCGTACCGGGGGCCGTCCGCGGTGCCGACGGCGTCCGGCCCGAGGAGGACGTGGAACTCCCCCTCGTCCAGGGCGACGCCGACCACCGCGGTGCCGTCGGTGAAGTGCCGGGCGAGCCGGGCCATCAGTGGCACGGCGAACCAGTGGGCCCGCACCGCGTCGGTGGGGCGCGGCTCTCCGAGGGCGGGGGCGCCCCAGTCGGCGAGGGCGGTGAGCGCGGGCCGCAGCGCGCGGCCGCGGGCGGTCAGTTCGTAGACGGTGACGGCGCCGGGCGGGGCGAGGCGGCGGCGGGTGACGAGACCGTCCCGTTCCATGTCCTTGAGGCGGGAGGCGAGCATGTCGGTGCTGACGCCGGGGAGATCGGCGTGCAGATCGGTGTAGCGCCGGGACCCGCCCAGCAGCTCCCGGACGATGAGGAGCGTCCAGCGGTCGCCGACGGCGTCCAGGGCTCGGGCGACGGCGCAGTACTGGTCATAGCTTCGGCGCGGCATGACACCAGCATAGACATGTGATTGGATTTTCCAAGTCGCTACTTGGGAAAACCAAGTACGGTGAGGGAATCAGCGAACACGGAAGAACCAGGAACACGGAAGCCGCCGCGCCGCGCGGTGGGCGAGGACCGGGAGGCCGCCCCATGCAGTTCAAGCAGTCGAACAAGATGGCCGACGTCTGCTACGAGATCCGGGGGCCGGTGATCCGGCACGCGGACGCACTGGAGGAGGCGGGCCACAGCGTGCTGCGGCTGAACACCGGGAATCCGGCGGTGTTCGGCTTCGAGGCGCCCGAGGAGATCCTCCAGGACGTGATCCGCAATCTCTCCCGGGCCCACGGCTACACCGATTCCCGCGGCATCCTGTCCGCCCGCCGCGCGGTGGTGCAGCACTACCAGCACAACGGGCTGCCGGACGTCGGCGTTGACGACGTCTACCTGGGCAACGGCGTATCCGAGCTCATCTCGATGGCGGTCCAGGCACTCCTCGACGACGGCGACGAAGTCCTCATCCCGGCCCCCGACTTCCCGCTGTGGACCGCGGTCACCGCGCTCGCCGGCGGCAAGGCCGTGCACTACATGTGCGACGAGTCCGCGGACTGGCTGCCGGATCTCGACGACCTCGCCTCGAAGATCACCGACCGGACCCGGGCGATGGTCATCATCAACCCCAACAACCCCACCGGCGCCGTCTATCCGCGGGAACTCCTGGAGGGCATGCTCGATCTCGCCCGCCGCCACCAGCTGATGGTCTTCGCCGACGAGATCTACGACCGGATCCTGTACGACGACGAGGTCCACCACCACGTCGCGGTCCTCGCCCCGGACCTGGTGTGCCTGACCTTCAGCGGCCTGTCCAAGTCCTACCGGGTCGCCGGGTTCCGCTCCGGCTGGCTGGTCGTCTCCGGCCCCAAGCAGCACGCCGCCGACTATCTGGAGGGCCTGGGCACCCTGGCCTCCATGCGGCTGTGCCCGAACGCGCCCGCGCAGTACGCCATCCAGGCGGCGCTCGGCGGCCGGCAGAGCATCCAGGACCTCGTCCGACCGGGCGGGCGGCTGCGCGAACAGCGCGACCGGGCCTGGGCGCGGCTCAACGAGATCCCGGGCGTCTCCTGCGTCAAACCGAAGGGCGCGCTCTACGCGTTCCCCCGGCTGGACCCCGCCGTGCACCGGATCCACGACGACGAGAAGTTCGTCCTGGACCTGCTGTTGCGGGAGAAGATCCAGGTCGTCCAGGGCACCGGCTTCAACTGGCCGCGCCCGGACCACTTCCGCATCCTCACCCTCCCGCACGCCGACGACCTGGACGCGGCGATCAGCCGGATCGGCCGCTTCCTGGCGGGCTACCGCCAATGAGGTGACGGCCGCCGCGGCGGCCCACCACCCGAACGGACGCAGGCCGCGCCCGGCGCCGTCCCGTTGACCCCGCGGCCCGTCCGCGGGGCCCGGCGGCGGCGCCAGGGCCGCCCCGGCGCCGCGCGGGCGCCGCGTCCCCCGCCCGCCGGTCCCCTCCCCTTACCGGACCGCTCCCCCGGAGGACGCCCGTCCGCCGCGTCCACCGCACGCAGGTCCCCTTGAGCACGGCCTCCGCAGCCGCTTAGGTGGAGTGCGGCACATCCGCCGCCACCCGGGAGGGGAGAGGAAACCGATGGAACAGCCCGCACTGCCGGCGGAGACGGAAGCGGAGCTCGAAGCCCACCTGCGCGGAATATGTTTCAAGACGGGCCCGCCGCGGCGCCTCGGTGTCGAGATCGAATGGCTGGTCCACGACGCGCGCGAGCCCCGGAGCCCCGTCGAACCGGCCCGGCTGCACGCCGCGGCCACCGCACTGCGCGCGCTCCCCCTCAACTCACTGCTCACCTTCGAACCCGGCGGTCAGCTGGAGCTCAGCTCGCTGCCCGCCACCTCCCTCACCTCCTGTATCGACGCCATGGCGGCCGACCTCGCACTGGTGCGCCCGGCCATGCTCGACCGGGGGCTGAGCCTGGCCGGGCACGGCCACAACCCGTGGCACCCCCCGCACCGCGTGCGGACGGAGCCGCGCTACGACGCCATGGAGGCGTACTTCGACCGCTGGGGCGGGGCCGGCCGGCAGATGATGGCCGCCACCGCGTCCGTGCAGGTGTGCGTGGACGCCGGGTACGAGGAGCCGGGGCCGCTCGGGCACGGCCGCCGCTGGCTGCTGGCCCATCTGCTGGGCGCGGTGCTGGCCGCCGCGTTCGCCAACTCGCCGTTCAGCGAGGGCTGTCCGACGGGCTACCGCACCACCCGCCAGGTCATCTGGTCCCAGCTCGATCCGGCCCGTACGCTCGCCCCGCCCCAGGACCCGGACCCGCGCAGCGCCTGGGTCCGCTACGCCCTGGACGCCCCGGTGATGTGCATCCGCGCCGAGGACGGGCCCTGGGACGCCCCCGAGGGCCTCACCTTCCGCGAGTGGGTCCGTACGGGCGTGCCCCGGCCCCCCACCCGGGCGGATCTCGACTACCACGTCACCACGCTCTTCCCGCCGGTCCGGCCGCGCGGCCATCTGGAACTGCGCATGATCGACGCGCAGGCGGGCGACGGCGGCTGGATCGTGCCGCTGGCCGTGACGGCCGCGCTCTTCGACGATCAGGAGGCCGCCGAGCGGGCCTACCGCATCGTCAAACCCCTCGCGGAGACGGCGGGTACGCGGCCGGCGCCGCGCAATCCGCTGTGGCGGCGGGCCGCCCGCGGCGCACTGACCGATCCCGAACTGCACGCCGCGGCCGTGGCCTGCTTCGCGGCGGCGCAGGAGGCCCTGCCGCGGCTCGGCGGCTCCCCCGGTGTGCAGGCCGCCGTCGCGGAGTTCACCGAGCGGTATGTGGCACGCGGCCGCTGCCCCGCCGACGACCACCTCGACGCCCTGTCCGGGACGGACGCCGACCCCGGCACTCCGCACCACCCGCACGCCGCGGGCACCGCACCCGACGGCGACCTCACCCCAGGGAAGGACAGCCCGTGACCATCGATCCCGAGACGCTCCGGGAGCGCGCGGCCGTGGCGCTGCACGCCGCCCGGGACCGCACCCGGCTGCTGACCACCTGCGTCGAGGAAGGGGATCTCCTCGCGCAGCACTCCCCGCTGATGTCCCCGCTGGTGTGGGACCTGGCGCACATCGGCAACCAGGAGGAGCAGTGGCTGCTGCGCACCGTGGGCGGCCGCGACGCGCTGCGCCCGGACCTCGACTCCGTCTACGACGCCTTCGCGCATCCGCGCGCCGCGCGGCCGTCGCTGCCGCTGCTGGGGCCCGCCGAGGCCCACGGCTACGCCGGTGAGGTCCGCGGCCGGGTGCTGGACATCCTGGCGCGCACCCCGCTGCGCGGCGATCCGCTGCTGGACGCCGGCTTCGCCTTCGGCATGATCGCGCAGCATGAGCAACAGCACGACGAGACCATGCTCATCACCCATCAGCTGCGCCGCGGTCCGGCCGTGCTGGGCGCGCCCGACCCGCCGGTCACCTCCGACGGCATCCTGCCGGCCGAAGTCCTGGTTCCCGGCGGCCCGTTCACCATGGGCACCTCCACCGAGCCGTGGGCGCTGGACAACGAGCGGCCCGCGCACCGCCGGTTGCTGCCCGCCTTCCTGCTGGACACCACACCGGTCAGCAACGGCGCCTACCTGCGCTTCATCGAGGACGGCGGCTACGACGACCCCCGCTGGTGGGCCGGGGCGGGCTGGGCGCAGGTGCGGGAGCACGGGCTGCGCGCGCCGCTGTTCTGGCGGCAGGAGGGCGGCCGGTGGCTGCGCCGCCGGTTCGGGGTGACCGAGCCGGTGCCGCCGGACGAACCGGTGCTCCATGTGAGCTGGTACGAGGCGGACGCGTACGCGCGCTGGGCGGGGCGGCGGCTGCCGACGGAGGCCGAGTGGGAGAAGGCCGCCCGGCACGATCCGGCCACCCGGCGGGCGCGGCGCTACCCGTGGGGCGACGCGGACCCGACCCCGGCGCACGCCAACCTCGGCCAGCGGCATCTGCGGCCCGCCCCGGTCGGCAGCTACCCGGAGGGCCAGTCGCCGCTGGGCATACGGCAGTTGATCGGCGATGTGTGGGAGTGGACGGCGAGCGACTTCCTGCCCTATCCGGGCTTCGCCGCGTTTCCCTACCGGGAGTATTCGGAGGTCTTCTTCGGCCCCGCGCACAAGGTGCTGCGCGGCGGGTCGTTCGCCGTCGATCCGGTCGCCTGCCGGGGCACGTTCCGCAACTGGGACCTGCCCGTGCGGCGGCAGATCTTCGCCGGGTTCCGCACCGCCCGGGACGCCGGTCCGGCGGCGGGCGTATGAGGCCCGCGGCCGGACCGGACCGGCCCGCGGGGCGCCGGCCGGAGCGCGGCAGCACGCCCGAGGAGGCCGAGCGCTGATGTGCCGCCACATCGCATACATCGGGCCGGCGATACCGTTCGGCGAGGTGGTGCTGGACCCGCCGGACGGCCTGTACCGGCAGTCCTGGGCGCCGCGCCACCAGGCGCACGGCACGGTCAACGCGGACGGGTTCGGCGTCGGCTGGTACGCGCCGGGCGACCCGGTGCCGGCCCGCTACCGCAGGGCCGGGCCGATCTGGGCCGATGAATCGCTGCCCGACCTGGCGCGGGTGGTGCGCACCGGCGCGCTGCTGGCCGCCGTACGCGATGCCACCGAGGCGGGCGCGGACGCCGAGGCGGCGGCCGCACCGTACGCCGCCGGCCGGTATCTCTTCAGCCACAACGGCGCGGTGCGCGGCTGGCCCGGCTCGCTCGCCGGCCTGGCGGCCGAGCTGCCGCCGGTGGAGCTGCTGCGGATGGAGGCCCGCTGCGACGCGGCGTTCCTGTGGGCGCTCGTCCAGCACCGGATGGCGAGCGGTGCCGACCCCGGCGCGGCGCTGGCCGCCACCGTGACGGCCGTGGCGGCGGCGGCACCGGTCTCCCGGCTCAACCTGCTGCTCACCGACGGCACCTCCATCGCCGCCACCACCTGGGGCGACACCCTCTTCCGGCGGTCCGTGCCCGGCGGCGGCACCGTGATCGCCTCCGAGCCGTACGACGACTCCCCCCACTGGACCGAGGTCCCCAACGGCACCCTGCTCCGCGCCACCGGCACCGACGTCCAGCTCACCCCGCTCAAGGAGCCCGCCACGTGAGCCCCCTCAGCATCACCCGCACCCTCCCCGCCGACGCCACCACGGCCGCACTGCGCGCCGACGTCGTCCAGGGGCTGACCCGTACGCCCAAGCAGCTGCCGCCGAAGTGGTTCTACGACGCCCGCGGCAGCGAGCTGTTCGAGGAGATCACCACGCTGCCCGAGTACTACCCCACCCGCGCCGAGCGGGAGATCCTGCGCGCCCGCGCCGCCCGGATCGCCGCGGCCACCGGCGCGCGCACCCTCATCGAGCTGGGCTCCGGCTCGTCCGACAAGACCCGCCACCTCATCGGCGCACTGCCCGAGCTGCACACCTACGTGCCCGTCGACGTCAGCGAGTCCGCGCTGACGGCCGCGGGCGAGGCGCTGCTCGCCGAGTATCCCGGTCTCACCGTGCACGCGCTGGTCGCCGACTTCCAGCGGGGCATCCCGCTGCCCGCGGTACCCGGTCCGCGGCTGCTCGCCTTCCTCGGCGGCACCATCGGCAATCTGCTGCCCCGGGAGCGGTCGGTCTTCCTGCGCGCGGTGCACGATCTGCTCTCCCCGGGCGACGCCCTGCTGCTCGGCACCGATCTGGTCAAGGACGAGGCCACGCTCGTCGCCGCCTATGACGACGCGCGGGGCGTGACGGCCGCGTTCGACAAGAACGTCCTCCACGTCGTCAACCGGGAGCTGGGCGCCGACTTCGATCCGGCGGACTTCGCCCATATCGCGCTCTGGGACGCCGGGAACGAGTGGATCGAGATGCGGCTGCGGGCCCGCAGGGACCTGACCGTCAAGATCCCCGGCGTGGACCTGGCAGTCACCTTCGCGGCGGGCGAGGAGCTGCGGACGGAGGTCTCCGCCAAGTTCCGCGAGAGCGGCGTACGTGCCGAACTCGCCGCAGCCGGGCTGACGTTGGCCCACTGGTGGACGGACGACAAGGACCGCTTCGCGCTGTCGCTCGCCTTCCGCGACTGACGGGCGGCGGCCGATAACGGCCCCTGGTATGGCCGGTCCCGGCCGGTGGGCCCCTGAGGTCCGGCGGCCGGGTGCCGCGTCCGGCGTGCGTATGGTTCGATGCTCCGATCACGCGTTCGCACCGGGGCAGCCGTGCGGCGCGCCGACACGAGGGGCAGGGGTTGCGCCATGGGGCTGGATCGACGGAGTTTCCTCCGGAGCACAGCGGTGCTGTCGGCCGCGGGAGTGCTGGCGGGCGTCGGGAGCGGGCAGTTCACCGCGGGGGCCACCGGGCGCGGGCCGACCGTCCTGTCCGTCCAGGACTGGATGGCGGGACTCGGCGACGCCACCCCCGTACAGCGACTGTCCATCCCCGGCACCCATGACTCCGGCGCCCGGATCGGCGGCCCCTGGGTCGCCTGTCAGAACACCGCCATCGACGCCCAGCTCAACAGCGGGATCCGCTTCCTGGACGTCCGCTGCCGGGCCATCGAGAGCGTCTTCGCCATCCACCACGGGGCCTTCTACCAGGAGTTGATGTTCGGTGACGTCCTCAACGCCTGCCGGGCGTTCCTGCGGGCGCACCCGTCGGAAACGGTGCTGATGCGGGTCAAGCAGGAGTACTCGGAGGTCGCCGCCGAGGAGTTCCGCCGGATCTTCGACATCTATCTGGACGACAAGGGCTACCGGTCGCTGTTCCGGCTGGAGGGCGGTCTGCCGACGCTGGGTCAGGCCCGCGGCAAGGTGGTGCTGCTGGCGGATTCCGACGGGCTGGGCGGCGTCCGGTACGCCGATCCGGAGCTCTTCGACATCCAGGACGACTACATGACCGAGCCGTTCGGGAAGTACCCGAAGATCGAGGCGCAGTTCCGCAAGGCCGTCGCGCAGCCCGGCAAGCTGTTCGTCAACTACGTCAGCACCGCGGCCCTGCTGCCGCCCCGCTCCAACGCCGACCGGCTCAACCCTCAGGTCAAGAGTCTGCTGGCGGGTTCGGGGGCGAGCGGCTGGACGGGCCTTGGCATCGTCCCGATGGACTTCCCCAACGAGTTCGGCCTGGCCGAGACGCTGATCCGGCACAACCTGGCGGCGTAGGAAGCACACCAGGGCCCGGCCGGCCGGGTCATTGGGGCGTCCGGGCGATCGGCCGACCGGGTGACATCGGCGGGCGCACCGCGGCCGCCGGACCGGCCGGCTTCCGGGTGCGTGACCGGGGGCGCGGGGCCGCGGGACCGCTCCGGACGGCGGACCGGCGCCCGCGCCCCGGTCCCCCGTTCCGCCGCGGCACCGGTCACCAGCCAACCCTTATGCACCGGAATGCATCAGAATAAAAGGAATATCCGACTCCGGTGCCGCCCCCGGCCGTCCGACGGGCCCGCGCCGGCTGATGCGGCGAGGGCGGCGGCTGGTGGATACGAGCGAGCGTGAGCCCGCCCCCATGGAGCACGGGCGCGACGCGGCCGGGTCCCCGGCGCCGACCGGTACCGGGCCGGCCGGCCCCTGGCACGAACGCGCCGGCCGCCCGCTGCGCACCGTGCTCGCCCTCGCGCTCGTGACGGCGGTCACGGGCGGCGTGCTGCTCGTGGTGCGGACCCTGGCGTCCGAGGAGTTCCTGGCGTCCGGGGACACCGTCCGGGGCACCTACACCGCGCGGCCGGCGGACGGTGACGCGGCCGCCGCCGCGGTGCGCGCCGGACCGTACACGGAACGGCCGGGCCCGCCGGTGGCTGCGTCCCGGGCCGGTACGTCCGCCCCGCTGCCGGCGTCCCGGCCGCTGACCGCGACGCCGACCGCCGCCGCACCGCCGATCGGCGCGCTCTTCGCCCCCGGCGACGACGGCGACGCCCCGCACCACTGCACCGCGAGCGTGGTGGACTCCCCGGCGGGGGACCTCGTCGTCACCGCCGCGCACTGCGTCCACGACGGCGGCTTCCGCACCCGGCTGGTGTTCGCGCCCGGCTACCACGACGGCGTCGTGCCGTACGGCCTGTGGGTGCCCACCCGGATCGAGATCGATCCGCGCTGGGTCAACGACCGCGATCCGGACTACGACGTGGCGTTCCTCCGGGTCCGCGCGGCGGGCGGGGCGCGCCCCCGGATCCAGGACGTCACCGGCGCCGAACGGATCCGGTTCGACGCGCCGGCCGGCCGCCCGGCGCAGCTGACCGGCTACCCCAACGATCTGGAGCAGCCGGTCGGCTGCCGGCACACCGCGGACGCCCAGAGCCCGACCCAGCTCCGGTTCGCCTGCGCGGGTTTCCCGAACGGGACCAGTGGCGGGCCGATGCTCACCGACCTCGACCGGGCCACCGGCACCGGTTCGCTGATCGGGGTGGTCGGCGGACTGGACGGGGGCGGCGACGACACCACGTCCTACAGCAGCCGGTTCGGCGCGGAGATCGCCGCGCTCTACCGGCGCGCCACCGGGTAGCCGGGTGCGCCGCCCCGCCGGCCGCCCCTCAGGCGCCGCGCGGCAGCACGGTCTTGAGGACGGACGGCAGCGGATACCAGTCGGCGGTGACGAAACTGGCGTGCGCGGCGGCGAGTTGGGCGACCCGGGCCAGCGCCTGGGCCTCGGTCGGCCGGGTGCCGTCGATGACCGGCGGGACCTTCTGCGCGTCCGTCATGATCAGGAGGTAGTGGCGGGCGTCGTACCAGGCGGTGTCGATACCGCCGTTCAGATACGTCGCCGCGTCCCCGTCGAAGACCACGAACCAGGGGCGCAGGGCCGGATCGGCGTAGCGTTCGCGGGGGTCGCCGGCGGCCGCGCCGTGCACCGCGGGGAAGGCGGCCGCCCCTGCCAGCCGGCCGCGCGCCGCGAGCTCCTTGAGATGGGTGGCGTACTCCACGTCGGTCCACAGGTCGTCGAACGGGTTGTGCTCCTCGACGGTGCCCGGGATCAGCTCGAACAGGAACTTGCCGGCGAGCCGGTCGCGGGTGGGCCAGCCGCCGGCCCGCACCGCCTCGTCCGGTGTGGCGTGCCCCGCGGTCAGGTCGCCGGGGCCGTAGACCGCGTCGCCCAGCTTCCCGCGCACCAGCGCGTCGAACTCGGCGGGCCCGCGGCCGCCCTTGGCGTTGAATCCGTCCTTCATCTCGACCTTGACGACGACGGGGCGGTGGCCGGGGTGGGCGTCGTGCCATGCCTTCATATCGGCGAGGCAGCCGCCGAGGCCCTGGTCGCGCTTGTTGGTGCGCAGCTCCGACGCGGTCGAGGCGTTCACGCAGTTGCTGTTGTTCCCGAACGGGTTGCTGTGCGATATCCGCCAGGACGAGCCGAGGCCGTTGGTCCAGACGTCGAGTTCGACGAGCGCGGCGCCGGAGTCCAACGCGTCCGCGAAATAGGGGTACTTGCCCTTCTCGTAGGCGTTGTGGACGCCCACCGAGGTGGCGGCGTCGTAGGCCGGACCGGCCGGTTCGGCGCTCGCGGGCGCGGTCACCGCCATCATCGCCGCCGCCGCGACGGCGACCGTCCCCACGCTCCGTATTCCGCTCATCTGCCCCGCTCTCCCCTGGTTCGGTGGCCGGCCCGGTCCCGCGTCGGTTCGCGCACCGGCCGAGTGGGCAGCAGCGTACGGGAGTTGCCGGCGAAGTTGATCAGGAGAGGGACGGCGCATGGGCGTTGAGGAGTCGGAGACGGGCAGGCAGCCGGACGGACGAGGCGGCGGTCCGCGCCCGGGAGGGCGGACGAGTACCGGGGAGGCGTCCCGGGCGCTGCCGCTCGCGGCGACGGTGCTCACGGGGACGGTCGCGCTCACCATGGCGCTGATCGCCTTCGGCAACCTCACCGACTTCGGCACCAACCGGGAGTTCGTCCGCCATGTGCTGGCCATGGACACCACGTTCCGGGACCCGCACCTGATGTGGCGGGCCGTCACCTCGCCCGGCCTCCAGGACGCCGCGTATGTGGCGGTCATCGCCTGGGAGACGGTGGCCGCGGTGGTGCTGGGCCTGGCCACCGTGCGGTGGTGCGGCGCCCTGCGCGGCGGCGGCACCGGCCGGGCCCGGCAGACGGCCACCGCCGGGCTGCTGATGGTGCTGCTGCTGTTCGGGGCGGGGTTCCTGGCGGTCGGCGGCGAGTGGTTCGCGATGTGGCAGTCCAAGCAGTGGAACGGGCTGGACGCGGCGACCCGGAACCTCACCGTCGCCGGGATCGCGCTGCTGGTCGTCCACCTGCCGGACCCGGTCCGGCGGCTCGGCGGGCCGTCCGCCGAGCCGCCGTCTCACCACGCGATGCGGTAGCCCGTCAGCCAGTCGTCGGCGCCCGCGCTGCCGTCCGCCGTACGGCGCTCGGGCGGCGCCGGGCGCGCCGGGCGGCCGCCCGGCCCCGGCGCGGCGAGTGCGGCCATCCCCGCGCTGGCCGCGACGACCTTCTCCACCCGCTCCCGGCGCAGTTCCTCGTACGCGGCGAAGGCGCTGCGCGGATCCGGCCGGTCGCGCAGGCAGATGGCGAGGACGAGGGCGTCCTCGATCGCCATCGAGGCGCCCTGGGCGGCGTTGGGCGCGGCCGCGTGCGCGGCGTCGCCGAGGATGACCATGGTGTCGTCGTACCAGGTGGGGGTGGTCGCGAGGTCGTAGGCCCCGGAGGCGACGACGCGGTCGGTGGCGCGGACCAGACCGGCGGCCGGGGTGTCGTCGTCCGCGAAGAGGGCGGCGGTCCGGCGGCGCCATTCGGCGGCGGGGACGGCCCCCGAACCGGCGTCCCGCTCGGTGCCCGGGACGTTCGCGAACCACCAGATCTCGCCGTCGGGGGCGCGGGTGCAGCCGAAGAACGCCCGCCTGCCGAAGATCATGGTGTAGGTGTCCGGGGCGAGCTGCGCGGCGGTGTCGCGGGTGTAACCGCAGACGGTGTTCCGGCCGGTGTAGCGGGGGCGCGGCGCGGCCGGGTCGAGGAGACCGCGGGTGACGGAGTGCACGCCATCCGCGCCGATCAGCAGATCGCCCTCGGCGCGGCTGCCGTCGGCGAACGCCGCCACCACCTTGGTGCCGTGCGCGGTGTGCACGGTCTCGGCGCCGGTCAGCCGCTTGCCGTGCCGGACGGCGATACCGCGCCGGGCCGCCTCGGCGTGCAGCACCTGGTAGAGCGTGGCGCGCCGCAGGGTGCGCGGGCCGAGGCCGGTGCCCTGTCCGGTGCCCGCGATGGGGCGCTCCCCCAGCTGCTCGCCGTGGTCGTCCAGGACGCGTACCCGCTGCGCGGGGAAGGAGGCCGCCACCACCGGGCCGTGCGCGTCGATCACCCGCAGCGCTTCGAGGCCGTTGGCGAAGACGACGAGGAAGGCGCCGACGTCGTCCGCGCCGGTGGGGTACGCCTCGAAGAGCTCCGCGTCGATGCCCGCCTTGTGCAGGGCCATCGCGGTCACCGCCCCCGCTATGCCGCCTCCGATGATCAGGGCTTTGGTCATATCGTCTCCCCCCCGGTCGGCCGCCGGCGTCGCCGCCGGGCGGTGCGGCCCCGTCGGCCGCACTGCCACCTTGGCCCCGGCGGGCACGGAGATCCAGTCCCGCGCCCGCCGGAACCCGGGGCGGCCTCAGCCCGCCGCGTAGACGTCCTCGACATAGCGGCCGGCGGCGGTCAGCTCGCGCAGCCATGCCTCGGACTCCTGCGCCGAGGCGCCGGTGCGCTCGCCGTGCAGCGCGCGGAAGGCGGCCCGGACGCCGGGTGCCATCCGGCTGCCGTCGCCGCAGACATGGACCCGCGCACCGGCTTCCAGCAGCTCCCACACCTGGTCGGCCTCGGCGGCGATGCGGTGCTGGACGTAGCGGTGGCCGTGCTCGGGGCGGGCGCTGAAGACGGGGTGCAGGGAGAGGGCCCCGGCCTCCTGGGCGGCGGCGAGCTCCGCGGCGTGCAGGAAGTCGGCGTCGGGGTCGTCGCAGCCGAAGTAGAGCCGGGCGGGTCCGCTCGGGCCCGCGGCGAGGCGGTCGGCGACGACGCCGCGGAAGGGCGCGAGACCGGTACCGGCGGCGACCATGATCAGCGGGGTGGGGTCGGCGGGGTCGAGCCGGAACGCCTCACGGCAGGGCTGTACGCGGGCCAGGACGGTGTCACCGGGCCGCAGCCCGTGCAGATACCCCGAGCCGGTGCCGCCGGGCTTCAGCGCGACCATCAGATCGGCGTGCCGGGGGTCGGTGGCGGGCGAGGACGACAGGGAGTAGTGCCGGATGCGCAGCGGCGGCAGCAGTTCCAGGATCACCGGCCAGCTCAGCGCGCCGGCCAGCGCCGGGTGGGCCGCGACGAGGTCGAGCAGGGTGCGCGGATCGTCCTCGGGGAGGGCTTCCAGGGCCGCGCGCTCCGGCGGGCAGGGGTTGGCCGCGGCGAGCAGCGCGACCTGTCCGGGGGCCGGGCGGGCGCCCAGCTCCAGGTGGTGGGTGAGGAGTTCGCGTACGGTCAGCGGCCGGTCCACCGGGAGGGCGTCCCGGCCGGGGCGGCGGGTGTGCAGCGCGAGGACGGTGTCGAGGTCGGCCCCGAGGGCGCGGGCGGCCCGCTCGACGGCGGCCGGCGCGTTGACCGGCAGCACGGCGAGGTGGTCGGCGGTGCGGTAGGTCACGCCGTCGGGCAGCGCGATCCGCAGGAACCGCTTGGGCCGCGGCCACCGCGGCGCGGTGAGGTCGCGGGCCTCGGTGACGGTCATCGCGACGAGGTCGTGGCGGGCGGCGAGCGCGTCCAGCGGTCCGCCGCTGATCTCGGTGACGGTGTAGCCGGTGTCCGCGGCGGCCGGGTCGCTCGCGCCGATGCTCTCCGGGTCGCCGTAGCGGGTCAGCAGCTCGGTGCGGAGCGCGGCGGCGAACTCCTTGACGGTGCCGGGGAGATCGCCGGAGGCGTCGGCCTCGGCGCGCGGCAGCAGGCGCTCGCCGCCGAGCGCGGCCAGCCGCTCGTCCAGCAGGGTCGGTATCCGCTGGTAGGTCGCGGCCCAGTTGCGGTCGCCGACGCCCAGGACGGCGTACGGCACACCCGCCGCGGCGCCCTCCGGCGCGGTGGCCAGCCGACGCACGAAGGCGGCCGCGTCGTCGGTGGGCTGCCCGTTGTAGGAGGCGGCGACGATGACGACGGGCCGGTCGGCGGGCAGCCCGTCCGCGTACGCGTCCAGCGGCGCCACGTCGGCGGCGAAGCCCAGGCCGGCGGCCCCGTCGGCGAGCCGCTCGGCGAACTCGCGGCAGGTGCCGTAGTTGCTGCCGTGCACCAGCAGCAGTCCGATGCCCTGCCGGACACGGGCCGGCAGACCGGCTTCGTCCGCGGTGTCGTCGGCGCTCGCGGCGGCGCCGGGGAGTACGGCCAGCGCGGCGCGGACCGCGGCCCGGTCCGCGGGGCCGCGCCGGGTCAGGGTGAGCGTGAATCCTTCGGGCTTGAGGGTGAGCGTCTCCTTGATGCGCAGCCGGTAGTCGGTGTGGTCGGTCAGGCGGTAGCGGTGCACCAGCAGCGCGAGCAGCATGGTCGCCTCGTGCAGCGCGAACTGCCTCCCGATACAGGCTCGTTCACCGGTGCCGAACGGTTTGTACGCGTGCGGCGAGCGGGCCGCCTCGGCCTCCGGGCCGAACCGGGCCGGGTCGAACAGCTCGGGGTTGTCGCCCCAGACCGGATCGCGGTGCAGCATCGGTGTGAGCACCGAGACCAACTGCCCGGCCCGCACCGGATAGCGGCCGCCGAGCAGGGTGTCCGCACGCGCCTGGCGGCTGAAGGTGGCGGCCGTGGGCCACAGCCGGAGCGCCTCGTTGAGGACCTGCCGGGTGAACGGCAGCCGGCCGATGTCCTCGAAGGACGGGTCGGGGTCGGCCGTGTCGCCCCACAGCGCGTCGGCCTCACGCTGCGCCATACGCAGCGCGGCCGGGTCCTTGAGCAGGTGGTACAGCGCGAAGGAGAGCGCGCCCGAGGTGGTCTCGTGCCCGGCGATCAGAAAGGTGATGACCTGGTTGCGGATGTTGGCCAGGTCGAGGGTGGGACCGCCGTCCGCGGCGCCGCCGTCCTGCGCGCGGGCGCCGAGCATCAGCCCCAGCAGATCGTCCTCGTGCGTCTCGCCGCTCGCGGTCCGGGCGGCGATCACCTCGTCGACCACGGAGGCCAGATAGTCCGCGTCGGCCCGCAACGCCGCGTCCTCCGCCGTGTGATCGGCGTCGGGATCGCGGCTGAACTTCTTCATGCTCCCTTGGAGACAGCGCACCATCGCCTCGACGAAGGGGTGCACGCTCTCGCGGGCGAACGACTCGAAGTCGAAGCCGAATCCGGCGAGCCCGATGGTGTCCAGCGTCATCCGGGTCATGTCGTCCGCGACGTCGAGGGCCGTGCCGTCGGCCGCCCGCCGGTCCCAACTCGCCATGACCCGGCGGGCGACCTTCAGCATCGCCGGGTGGTACGTACGCATCGAGCCGAGCGCGAAGGCGGGCATCAGGACCGCGTGCGCCCTGGCCCAGTTCGGCTCGTCGTTGTAGGCGGTGAACAGCCCGTCCCCGGCGAACTCCCGGACGTACTCCAGCACGGCCGGCACGCCCTTGGCGAACCGCTGCTCGTCGGCGACCTCGGTGACCAGGTCCAGCGAGGAGACGAAGAGCGTCTCGCGGTGGCCGAACCGGCGCCGGAAGACCGGGCCGTGGATCCGGGCGAGGTCCATGGTCTGCTGGAGGGGGGTCGCGGTGAGACCCGTCGCCGAGATATCGGCGACCGGTATGCCGTCGGCGGCGCGTTCGTCCGCGGGGAGCGCGATGGTGTCGGTCATGTCTCCAGCGTGACCGGCCCGGTGTGCCCCGCCCGCCGCGGCAACTGCATGATTGTGCAGTGGTTTTTCACCGTCCGCTCTTGCGGGCGGGCCGGGGAGGGAACATGCGCGACGGGGCGGACGGCGGCACGGCGGACGAAGGCGCGCCCACCGTGCCGGGGACACCCGCCGCGCGGGGCCCGCTGGACGGGTTCGGCCTGCAGCCGGACAGCGCCTGGCACAACTACTTCCTGATCCTGCTGGACCGGATCCCCACCCCGATCGCGGTGTGCCGGGCCGACGGCGAGGTGCTGGTCGCCAATCCGGCGATGGCCGCGCAGTGGGGCACGGTCCCCGGCCAGTTGCGCGGCCGCAATCTGCTGGACCTGTTCCGCCCGCGGGCGCGAGCACAGCTGCACCGGCTGACCGAGGCGCTGCGGCTGGGCCACCGCTCGCGCTATCCGGTGGAGGTGCGGTGGCGGAGCGGGGGCGACGGCGGCGAACGGGAAGGGGAGCTGACGATCGATCCGGTCGGCGACCCGGCGAAACGGCCGCCCGCGCTGCTGGCGTTACTGCGGGTCCGCGACGCCGCTCCCCCGCCGCCCGCCACGGTGAGCCCCGTGGAGGCCCGGATTCTGGCGCTGGCGGCCGGCGGCGCCACCACGGCGGCGATCGGCGGCGCGCTCGGCCTGACGGTGGACGGCGTCAACTACCACCTCACCCGGCTCGCCCGCCGCTGGCGGGTGCAGGGCCGCACCGCGCTGGTCGCCCGCGCGTACGTACTGGGCGTGCTGTCCCCGGACAGCTGGCCGCCGGCTCCGGCCTAGGCCGGAGCGTCCCGGCGGCACGCGCCGAACGGCCCGCGGCACACCCGCGGCGCACGCCCGCGCGGCCCGGGAGGCATCCAGCACGTGTGTACGGATAACCTCCCTGGTGTGGAGCAGAACTCGCCCGCGCCTTTCGAGCGCGGAACGGACGGCCCGAAGGTCATCGTCGTCGGCATCGACGGCTCGGACTCGTCGTGGCGCGCCGCCGCGTACGCGGCCGGCCTGGCCAGGCGCCAGGCGTCGAAGCTCGTCCTGGTCTACGTCCAGCCGGTGCTGCCGGCCGGTGCGGCGATGGGCGCCCCGGTCGTGGACGCGACCAGCGAGGTGGCCGAGGAGCTGATGGCCGAGATCCGCAAGGCGACGGAGCGACTCCAGGGGATATACGACGTGCGCTGGGAGTTCCACACCCTGCGGGGCGATCCGTACAACGGCATGGTCCAGATGGCCGACGAGCTGACGGCCGACGCGGTGGTGGTCGGCGCCTCGGAGTCGGCCGGGCACCGCATCATGGGGTCGGTCGCGGTCCGTCTGGTCAAGGCGGGGCGCTGGCCGGTGACCGTCGTCCCGTAACGGCGCCGGGCCCGCGCCTGTGGGGGGACCGCTCGCCGCCCCGAGCGCGCCCCCGCGTCCGTACCCGGCGGCGGTCTCAGGACTTCCCGTCCTCCAGCCGGAAACCGACCTTCAGCCCGACCTGATAGTGGCCGATACGGCCGTCCACCAGGTGCCCGCGGACCTGTGTGACCTCGAACCAGTCCAGGCCCCTGAGCGTCTGTGTCGCGCGGCTGACCCCGCGCCGGATCGCATCGTCCACGCTCTCCTCAGACGTTCCGACGATCTCTGTCACTCGGTACGTGTGGTTCGACATACAGGGTCTCCTGCGTCAGTGGGGCCGACCGGGGCATCCCCTTCTCCCTACCGTGCCTCACAACGACACCCCGCGCGACCCGCGAACCCGCCCCCGGACGCGGCCCCGGGGCCACCGCCCGCCCTCGGAGGCCGACGGCGCGCGCGACGCGGACCGGCGCAGCGCCTTCCTCGGACGCGTCCGGTGGACCATGATGAGCCGCCGTCGGACCACGCCGGAGGGTACGGAGGGATCACGCATGGGGCTGCGCGCGGGACAGGGCGTATGGCGCCGTAAACCGATCGAGCACATCGAGGAGACCGAAGGCGGCTCGGGCCCGCGGCTGACCCGCGTCCTGGGCCTGTGGCAGCTGACGGCCATCGGGGTCGGCGGCATCATCGGGGCGGGCATCTTCACACTGGCCGGTACGGTCGCGAACGGGAAGGCCGGGCCCGCGGTCCTGCTGTCCTTCCTCATCGCGGGCGTGGCGAGCGCGGCGGCCGCCTTCTCGTACGCCGAATTCGCCGGGCTGATCCCGAAGGCGGGGTCGGCCTACACCTACGGGTACGCGGTCCTCGGCGAGCTGGCCGGCTGGTTCATCGGCTGGGATCTGCTGCTGGAGTACACCGCGATCGTCGCGGTGGTGGCGATCGGCATCTCCGGCTACTTCAGTTTTCTGCTCGGCGAGATGGGGCTCCACCTGCCCGCGTGGCTGCTGGGCGCGCCGGGAACCGGTCCCGGGCACCGGGTGGACCTCTTCGCGGCGGCGCTCTGTCTCCTGGTCGCCTATCTGCTGACCCTGGGCATCAAGAACGCCGCGCGCTTCGAGACGATCGTGGTGGGCTTGAAGGTCCTGGTGGTGCTGGTGGTGATCGGCGTCGGCTTCTTCCACGTCGACACCGGGAACTACCACCCGTTCTTCCCGTTCGGGGTCGGCGGCGCGTTCACCGGTGCGGCCACGGTCTTCTTCGCGGTCTTCGGCTATGACGCGATGAGCACCGCGGCCGAGGAGTCCCGGGACGCCCGGCGCCATATGCCGAAGGCGATCATGTATTCGCTGGCGATCTCGATGGTGCTCTACGTCCTGGCCTGCCTGGTACTGACGGGCATGCAGAACTACCGGGACATCAACCCGGAGAGCGGTTTCTCGACGGCGTTCAAGTCGGTGGGCCTGGACCGGCTGGCGGATGTCATCGCGGTCGGCGCGATCATCGGCATTCTGACCGTCATGTTCACGTTCATGCTCGGGGTGACCCGGGTCTTCTTCTCGATGAGCCGGGACGGGCTGCTGCCGAAGTGGTTCGCCAAGACGAGCGTCCGGCACCAGGTCCCGACCCGGGTGACCTGGATCGTCGGCGTCGCGTCGGCGGCCATCGCGGGCTTCCTGCCGATCGGGGAGGCCGCCGAGCTGACCAATATCGGCATCCTGCTCGCGTTCGTGGTCGTCTGTATCTCGGTGATCGTGCTCCGCTACAAGCGCCCCGAGCTGCCGCGGACGTTCCGGACGCCGGGGATGCCGGTGGTGCCGGCGATCGGCGTCGTCTTCTCGCTCTGGCTGATCACCTTCCTGGCGTGGCAGACCTGGGTGCGGTTCGCCGTGTGGTTCGTCATCGGCCTGGTCGTCTACTTCACGTACTCCTACCGCCGCTCCGAGCTGGCGGGACCGGACCGGGAGGGCGACGGGTCCTGAGGGCCGTACGGGCCCGGCCGGGCCGCGCCGGGGCCCGCCCGGTGCGGTGCGGGGCCGTACGGCCGTACGGCCCCGCACCTCGGCCGCCCCGCCGGCCGTCAGAACACGAACGGGCCCGGGGACTGCGCGGAGGTGGCGTTACAGGTGGCCGTCACGCCGAACACCACGACCTGAAGCGACTTCGCCGTCAGGCTGTCGCCCGCGGCGACCGTACCGGTGAGCGGACCGGTAGAGACCGCGCTGCCGGACGGGATCGCCGGGTTGGAGTTGCCGCTGAACACTGTCGTCCCGGAGCCGTTCTTGGTGAGGGTGAGCTTGGAGCTGACCGAGTTCGCCCCGACGTCGATGGGCGCGGTGATCGCCGACGTGGACAGGCTGATGGTCGCGGCCGTCCCGTTCTGGCTCGCCGTGAGCGTCGCCGTACCGGAGCCGTACAGACCGCAGTCGAACGTGATGGTGGCGGTGGTCGGCGTCACCGCGACCGCGGCCGGCGCCATCGCGAGGGTGCCCGCGAGAGCCACCCCGACGCCCAGCGCCGCGCCGATTCCGAGCTTGCCGTGTTTCATGAGGGTTCCGCCTTCTGGTGGGGGGACAGGCTCGTGGCCGTCGGAGAGACGGTGCGGCAGGCGGCCACGCGGGGACCGCGGCTCGGGCCCCGTGCCGACCACACCCGGATCTGATGGGTGGTCAGCGACCTGAATCGCTGCCCATTGAGACACGCACCCCTGAAGAGAGCAAGGCAGACTCCTCAAGATTTTTGACGTGTTCGCGCCAATTTCATCCAGCGTTCGACCGCCTCGTGCGCGGCGGGTCGCGGATCCGCCCACAAACTCAGGAGAGCATGACGTCATCGGCCGGGACACGCCCGACCGACTTACCGGCACTCGCGGGCCGGGGCAGCTCGATCCGGGCCGAGCCCGGCTTGTACACGAGGCGGGTCGGCACGTTGAGGGCCCTGGCGAGTTGCGGCACGAGGCGGAAGCGGGCGGTGTGGTACTGGATTGGCCCCCTGTCCTCTGCCCATGCGGCACGGCGAGCCCACCGGGGGAGCAGAAGGACTGCGTCCGGCCCGGGAAGTCGGTCCGCGGGCCTGTCTGGCGCGTACGGCGAAGATGCCGAGCCGTCCCGGCCGTACGCGCCAAGCGAGTCATCGGGCGAGGACGCCGACACGGGCAGCGAGCCCGCGGAGTTCGGTGGTGGTCCGCCCGGAGACAAGCAGCCCGGAGACCAGGGACTTGACCGCGGGGCGGGCGTGGGTCTCCTCGGGGGCATGGTGCTCGGCGGCCAACAGCGCGCGGATGCACTCGTCCCGGCGGTTCCACCGCGCGAATGCCGTGGCGATGTCGGTGTAGTAGCGGGCCCGGCGTTCGGTGCTCGGCAGGTTCCGCGGCGCCACCGCCTGGGCTGCGGCGAGCGCGGCGGAGGGATCACCCGCGGAGTTCTCGGCGGAGACGAGGTGGAGTTGGACGGTGATGGGGCTGAAGCCGCCGCCGTGGTCCCGCAGCAAGGTGGTGCCGCCGAGCTCGTCGGCGATGGCGGCGGCCTCGTCGGTCAGCTCACGCATCCCGTCCGCGTCCCCGGCGCGGGCCGCGGTGTAGGCGGCGGACTGGATCAGCAGACCGCGCTCGGCCGCGCAGGCCGGTCCGCCACTGCGCAGGCCGGGGTGGTCGGCGGCGGTGAGAGCGAGGGACATGGCCTGACCGTGCCAGCCCGCCTTGCGGGCCAGGACGGCGAGTTGACGGGCGGCTTCGGCGACCAGCAAGGGGGCACCGCTCGCATCGGCGGTCTGACGAGCGCGGTCGGCGGCCATCCAGCCGAGTTGCTGCTCGTCGAGCTTGATCAGCATGCGCGTGGCCAGCAGGTAGCTCCGGGCCAGCAGTCCGCCGTGTTCGAGACCGTCGCCGTCCGTGGCGCGTGCGTGGGCCGCGCAGATGAGGCGGGGCAGGCGTACGGCGAGGCTGCCGTAGCGGCAGGTGTGGAAGTCGGCGAGGGCGCGCGCGAGCTCGGTGTGCAGTGCGGCGGCCGGCGGGACGGCGATGTCGTGGTGCAGGCCGAGCATCGCGTCGCGGAGTCGGCCGATGAGCACGTCGCCGAGCGCGGCTTCGTGCACCGGGGGCTTGCCGCCGGAGGTCAGCGGGGCACCGGCTGCTGCGGCGGCCGTGACCGCGAGGTTCGCCAGCAACTGCCGTCGCCGCACCGGATCCTCACCGTCCTCCCGATTCGTATCCGCCACCCTAGTACTGCAACGACACTCCGTGACTCGATGCGGTCGTCGTCGTTGCTTGCTTCGTGGTGGATGAGATAGCTGATGGTTGGTCAGATCTGTTCGGTG